>NZ_CAMFJS010000064.1 GCF_945956965.1 uncultured Roseateles sp. | reverse complement strand
GCTGCCTCGCAGTTATTCATCGCCCAGATGTCGCCCAGGAGGAGCGCCCCAGTACGGTGAATTTTGGTTTCGAAAACCCGAGCCCGCGTTGTCAGCACGAGCCCTTGGTCCTCGACAAATTCAATTTCTTCTTGAGCGGGGAACTGAGATGGATGCGCAGAACGCACCCAGGTCGGAGTTCAATCATTTGGCACGCAGGCCATTTGGCTTGAACGAGTCACAAGACAAGCCGCAGGGTTTGTCTTGCGTCCGGGCTCAGTCCCAGCTCAAGGCGCCACCGGATTGGTATTCGATGACGCGAGTTTCAAAAAAGTTACGTTCCTTCTTCAGGTCAATCATTTCGCTCATCCAAGGGAAGGGGTTTTCCTCGTTAGGGAACAACTCCTCCAAGCCGATCTGAGTCGCACGCCGATTGGCGATGTAGCGCAGATAGCCCTTGAACATCGAGGCATTCAGGCCCAAGACGCCGCGCGGCATGGTGTCTTCGGCGTAGGCATATTCCAGATCCACAGCCTTCATGAACAGCGCCTTGATTTCAGCCTTGAACTCGGCCGTCCACAAATGCGGGTTCTCCATCTTCAGCTGGTTGATCAGGTCGATGCCGAAATTGCAGTGCATGGACTCGTCACGCAAGATGTACTGGTACTGCTCGGCGGCACCGGTCATCTTGTTCTGCCGACCCATGGCCAGAATCTGTGTGAAGCCCACGTAGAAGAACAGGCCTTCCATCAGGCAGGCGAACACGATCAGGCTCTTCAGCAGCGTCTGGTCAGTCTCGGGCGTACCGGTGTGGAAGTGCGGGTCCATGATCGCTTCGATGAAGGGGATCAGGAACTCGTCCTTGTCGCGGATGGACTTGACTTCGTTGTAGGCGTTGAAGATCTCGGACTCATCCAGACCCAGCGACTCCACGATGTACTGATAGGCGTGGGTGTGGATCGCCTCTTCAAAGGCTTGGCGCAGCAAGAACTGGCGGCACTCGGGCGCCGTGATGTGGCGATAGGTGCCCAGCACGATGTTGTTGGCGGCCAGCGAGTCGGCGGTCACGAAGAAGCCGAGATTGCGCTTGATGATGCGGCGCTCGTCCTCGCTCAGACCGTTCGGGTCTTTCCACAAGGCGATGTCGCGCGACATATTCACTTCTTGCGGCATCCAGTGATTGGCGCAAGTGGCGAGGTACTTCTCCCAGGCCCATTTGTACTTGAAGGGCACCAGCTGGTTGACGTCGGTCTGGCCGTTGATGATGCGCTTGTCGGCGGCTTTGACGCGGCGCTCGGCAGCGCTCAAGGTCGGTGCCACAGCCGCAGCTGAAGACACCGGGGCCGGCGCGGCGGCACTGCGAATTGGGGAGTTGGCGGTCGTCACGGCGGTGACGGTTGCACCCGCGTTCGCAGCAGTGCCGGACGCGGTATTTGCATGTGCTTTATCAGCAGGCTTCAGGTCTTCTTCCCAAACCAACATAGTGGCCTTCCTATCGAAACGAATTATCAGAGTGTTGTGTTCAAACACCAAGAACTTCTTGACATCGCGCAACGAATTGCGTTGCTCGCGAGCATCGTCCTAACTCTCAATTTACGCAGACCCCACCAGGCACAGAAGTCGGCGCGTCAAAACGAGAACCGACTTTGAGCCGATGGATAGCGGCATCCAAGGCATCGCGCGCATCAGGCCTGGCCCGAGTACGCGCGCCACCCTCATTCACTCAAGAGCTGAGCAGTCCGGGTGGTGGCTATCGCACACATCGCTGCGCGATGCTGTGTTTTCACACCACCCGTCCTGCAGAACCCTTGCTTACGGTGCAGGTTGTGGCTGCTGCTCACATCGCTGCGCCATGCTGAGCCTTCGCCGCAACCCGCTTGCTGGCCGCTTGCTTACTGGCAAGCCTCGCAGTCCGGGTTGTGGCTGCTGCTCACATCGCTGCGCGATGTTGAACCTTCGCCGCAACCCGCTTGCCGGTGGCTTGCTTACTGGCAAGCCTCGCAGTCCGGGTTGTCAATCGAGCAGAACTTCATGTCGGTGGCGGGCAGCTCTTCTTCCACCGGTGCGGCAGGCACGGGGGCCGACACCATCGGGGCCGCTGCGCCGGACGAAACGGCGTTGAGTTGACCCGACTTGGTGACGGTGCTCTTCTCGGCCGACGAAGCGCTCATGGTGCGGAGGTAGTAGGTCGTCTTCAGACCACGCAACCAAGCCAGCTTGTAGGTTTCATCGAGCTTCTTGCCCGACGCACCAGCCATATAGATGTTCAAAGACTGAGCCTGGTCGATCCACTTCTGGCGGCGTGCGGCGGCTTCCACCAACCACTGCGTTTCCACTTCGAAGGCGGTGGCGTACAAGGCCTTGAGCTCTTCCGGCACGCGGTCGATGCGACGCAGCGAACCGTCGAAGTGCTTCAGGTCCATGACCATCACGTCGTCCCACAGGCCCAGCTTCTTCAGATCACGCACCAGCGATTCATTGATGATGGTGAACTCGCCGGACAGATTGGACTTGACCGAGAGGTTGCCGAAGCAAGGCTCGATCGAAGCATCCACGCCGATGATGTTGGAGATGGTCGCGGTCGGCGCAATCGCCACGCAGTTGCTGTTACGCATGCCGTGCGCTTTGATCTTGGCGCGCAGCGCGTCCCAGTCCATGCTGGTGCTGCGGTCCACTTCCACATAGCCGCCACGGGCCTTGGCCAGCAGGTCCAGCGAGTCGATCGGCAAGATGCCCTGATCCCACAGCGAGCCCTGGTAGCTGGAGTAACGGCCACGCTCGGCTGCCAGCTCGGTCGACGCTTCATAGGCGTAGTAGCAGATGGCTTCCATCGAGCGGTCAGCAAACTCCACCGCAGCTTCCGAGGCGTAAGGCGTGCGCAGCGCATACAGCGCGTCCTGGAAGCCCATCAGGCCCAGGCCCACCGGGCGGTGACGCAGATTCGAATCACGCGCCTTCTTGACGGCGTAGTAGTTGATGTCGATCACGTTGTCCAACATGCGCATGGCGGTCGAGATCGTCTTGCGCAGCTTGTCGTGGTCAACGCCACCGTCCTTCAAATGCTGGACCAGATTGACCGAACCCAGATTGCAGACGGCGATCTCGCTGTCATTGGTGTTCAGCGTGATCTCGGTGCACAGATTGCTGGAGTGGACAACGCCCACGTGCTGCTGAGGCGAGCGCACATTGCAAGCGTCCTTGAACGTGATCCAGGGATGGCCGGTTTCGAACAGCATCGACAGCATCTTGCGCCACAGGTCCTTGGCCGGCAGGCGCTTGAACAGCTTGATCTCGCCACGGTCAGCCTTGGCCTCGTACTCGACATAAGCCTTCTCGAAGGCGGCGCCGAACAGGTCGTGCAGATCAGGCGTGTTGGAGGGGCTGAACAGGGTCCAGTCGCCACCGTCCATGACACGGCGCATGAACAGATCGGGGATCCAGTTCGCGGTGTTCATGTCGTGGGTGCGGCGGCGGTCGTCGCCGGTGTTCTTGCGCAGCT
>NZ_CAMFJS010000063.1 GCF_945956965.1 uncultured Roseateles sp. | reverse complement strand
CCCTGGAAGTCGTGGCCGTAGAAGATGTTGTCGCCCAGCACCAAGGCGCTGGGGGCGCCGTCGATGAAGTCTTTGCCGAGAATAAAGGCCTGGGCCAGCCCATCGGGGCTGGGCTGCACGCAGTAGCTGATGTTGAGACCCCAGCGCTTGCCGTCACCCAGCAAGGCTTCAAAGCGCGGGATGTCTTGCGGGGTGCTGATCAGCAAGATGTCGCGGATGCCGGCCAGCATCAGCGTGGCCAGCGGGTAGTACACCATGGGCTTGTCGTAAACCGGCAGCAATTGCTTGCTCATGGCCAGGGTGGCGGGGTGCAGGCGTGTACCCGAGCCTCCGGCGAGGATGATGCCTTTGCGGCTTTTAGTCGTCATGGGTCTCTCCTTGATTAGGTGATGCGCGCGAGGAGGCTGGGGTGCGACGCTCGCGTCAGCCAAGCCTCGGGCTCAGAGAATTTCCATCAACATGCGCGCCACCCCTTGCTGCCAATGCGGCAAGTGCAGGCCGAAGGCGGCTTGCAGCTTGGCGGTGGACAGGCGGGAGTTGAGGGGGCGCTGAGCCGGTGTGGGGTAGTCCCGGGTCGGGATGTCCTGCACCTGGTCGGGGGCCACGCGCAAGGCCTGACCCCCTCCGGCATATGCTCGGGCAAACTCGATCACATACTGCGCATAGGCGTGCCAGCTGGTTTCACCGCTGGCCACCGCGTGATAGGTGCCGCTGATTTCGGGTTTGGCCAGCACTGCGGGCAGCATGTGTGCTGTCAGATCCGCCAAGAGATCGGCCCCGGTGGGCGCACCGATCTGGTCGGCAATGACCTTGAGCTGCTCGCGCTCAGCCGCCAGACGCAACATGGTCTTGGCGAAGTTGCCGCCGCGTGCGGCGTAGACCCAGCTGGTGCGCAGAATCAGGTGCTGGCAGCCGCTGGCGCGGATGGCCTCTTCGCCTTGCAGCTTGCTGCGGCCGTAGACACTCAAGGGGCCCGTGGCGGCCGCTTCATCACGAGGCGTGTCGCCGCTGCCGTCAAACACATAGTCGCTGCTGTAGTGAACCAGCACGGCGCCAAGTGACTTGGCTTCTTCGGCCAGCAGGCCGGGTGCATGGGCGTTGATCTGCAGGGCCAGGTCTTGCTCGGTCTCGGCTTTGTCGACCGCCGTGTAGGCGGCAGCATTGACGATGACTTGAGGCGCCACCGCGCGGACCGTGGCGCGCAAGACCTCAGGATTGGCGAGGTCGGCGCCTTCGCTTCGATCCAGCGCGACCAGTTCACCCAAAGGCGCCAGCGCGCGTTGCAACTCCCAGCCGACTTGGCCGTTCTTGCCTAGCAAAAGGATTTTCATGAATCGGCCGCTCAGGCTTGGTATTGCTGGGCCACCCAGTCGCGGTAGGCGCCGCTTTGCACGCGGGCCACCCACTCGGGGTTGTCCAGGTACCACTGCACGGTCTTGCGGATGCCCGTCGTGAAGGTCTCGGCCGGGCGCCAGCCCAGTTCGCGCTCGATCTTGCGGGCGTCGATGGCATAGCGGCGGTCGTGACCGGGGCGGTCTTTGACGTAGGTGATCAGGCGCTTGTAGCTGCCCGCCGCATCGGGGCGCAACTCGTCCAGCAGCTCACACACGGTATGCACAATCTCCAGATTGGTCATCTCGTTCCAGCCGCCGATGTTGTAGGTTTCACCGACGCGGCCGCCCTGAAGCACGGCGCGGATGGCGCTGGCGTGGTCGGTCACGAAGAGCCAGTCGCGCACATTCTTACCGTCACCATAGATGGGCAAGGCCTTGCCCGCCAAGGCGTTGACGATCATCAGCGGGATCAGCTTCTCGGGGAAGTGATAGGGGCCATAGTTATTGCTGCAATTGGTAGTGAGCACCGGCAGACCGTAGGTGTGGTGCCAGGCGCGCACCAGGTGGTCGCTGGCAGCCTTGCTGGCCGAATAAGGGCTGTTGGGCTCATAGGTCTTGGTCTCGGCGAAGGGCGGGTCTTCGGCGCTCAAAGAGCCATAGACCTCGTCGGTCGAGACGTGATGGAAGCGCCAAGCGGCCTTGTCGGCATCGTTCAAGCCGCTCCAGTAAGCGCGTGCGGCTTCCAGCAAGGTGTAAGTGCCCTCGATATTCGTGCGCATGAAGGCGCCGGGGCCGCTGATGGAGCGGTCCACATGGCTTTCTGCAGCGAAGTGAATCAGGGCGCGGGGACGGTGCTGGCTCAGCAATTGATCGACCAAGGCGCGATCGCAGATATCGCCTTTGACGAAGGTGTGCCGGGCATCGCCTTGCAGCGCGGCCAGGTTCTCCAGATTGCCGGCATAGGTCAGGGCGTCCAGCGTCACCACCGACTCATCAGAGCCTTTGAGCCAGTCGAGGACGAAGTTGCTGCCGATGAAGCCGGCACCGCCGGTGACGAGGATGGTCATGAGAGTCTGCGCCCCAGAAGATTACAAACGCCAGACGCGCAGGCCTGCGGCTTCCAGCGCCTTTTGATCGAAGGCCGCTTTCACATCAATGAAGGCGCCACCTGCCACGACCTTGCTCGCCAGATCCGCCGCGCTCAAGGCCTTGTAGCTCTTGTGCGCCACGGCCGCGACGATGGCATCGGCGCGCGGCAGTTCGGCCCAAGTGACCGGGCGCACGCCGTACTCATGCTGGGCTTCTTCAACATCAGCATCGGGGTCGGTGACGATGACTTCGACGCCATAGGTCTTCAACTCGTTGATGATGTCGATCACCTTGGAGTTGCGCAGATCGGCACAGTCTTCCTTGAAGGTCAGGCCCAGCACATTGACCTTGGCGCCCTTGATGGGGGAGCCCGCCGCAATCATCTGCTTGATGGTTTGCTCGGCAATGAACTTGCCCATGCCGTCATTGATGCGGCGCCCGGCCAGAATGACCTGCGGGTGGTAGCCCAGCATATCGGCCTTGTGGGTCAGGTAGTAGGGGTCGACGCCAATGCAGTGCCCGCCCACCAGGCCCGGCTTGAACTTGAGGAAGTTCCATTTGGTGCCGGCAGCTTCCAGCACTTCTGAGGTGTCGATGCCGATCTTGTCGAAGATGATGGACAGCTCGTTCATCAGGGCGATGTTCAAGTCGCGCTGGGTGTTCTCGATCACCTTGGCCGCTTCGGCCACCTTGATGCTGGCGGCGCGGTGGACGCCAGGAATGATGATTTGTTCGTAGACCTTGGCGACCGTGTCCAGGGTCTCGGGGGTGTCGCCGGAGACGATCTTGAGGATCTTGGTCAGCGTGTGCTCTTTGTCACCCGGGTTGATGCGCTCGGGCGAGTAACCCACAAAGAAGTCCTGCTTCCACTTCAGGCCCGACTCGCGTTCCAACACCGGGATGCAAACCTCTTCGGTGGCGCCGGGGTAGACGGTGGATTCGTACACCACGATGGCGCCCTTCTTGAGGTTGCGGCCTACGCTGGTGCTGGCGCCGATCAAGGGGCGGAAATCAGGAATATGCGCATCATCCACCGGTGTGGGCACGGCCACGATGATGACATCGGCCTCGGCCAGGCATTGGGGGTCGCTGCTGTA
>NZ_CAMFJS010000062.1 GCF_945956965.1 uncultured Roseateles sp. | reverse complement strand
CGAAGAAAAGCGCGCCGCCCGGAATATGCGCCGGGCCATTGCGCACCGCGATGGACTCGCGGATGCCGTCCTTATTGGTATCGATGAAGTTCAATTCGTTGGCCGAGAATGGCCGATCGGGCGAGCGCAAGGCCTCCTGCTTGGAATGACCGACCGAAACCCAGGCATTCCCGGCATCAAAATTGCGGCCATAGGTGAGATCGAAGCTCTTTTTGCCGGCACCGCCGTTGGCCGAGTCAGAGGCGAGCGCATTCAACTCAAGACCGTTGAAGTTGGTCTTGGTAATGATGTTGATCACGCCAGCGATCGCGTCCGAGCCATAAATCGCCGACTGCCCGCCAGTAAGAACGTCGACGCGCGCAATCATGGCGGCGGGGATGCTGTTCAAATCGACACCGTAGCCGGTGTTGGCAGAAACGCCGGATACCCAGCGGCGGCCGTTGACCAGCACGAGCGTGCGTGCCGTGCCCAGATTGCGCAGGGAAATTGATGACACACCCACGTTGGCTGCATCGCCACCGACCGAGGTGTTGTTGCTTGACGCTGACAAGCCCGCAGAAATAGACGGTATCCGGCTCAGGGCGTCCCCGACCGAAATTGAGCCAATCCCCTCGAGGCTCTCTCGTCCCAACTGGGTGATCGGAGCTGAAGAGTGGACATTGGCGTTGCGGATGTGCGAGCCAGTGATGACCACCTTGTCGAGCGCAAGTGCATCCGCCTGCTTGGCGGTAGTCGCCGCGTCCGTCGCTAAACTCCGCTCGCTATCGGTCTTCGCTGCGCCGTCCGGCACCGCTTGCTGGGCCATCGCTGACGGAGTTCCGCCCAGCAGCACGAGGGTGGCGACCGCACTCGCCAGTCGATTCAATTGAAACTGTTCCCAGTTCGAGATGCGTCTCATAGATTCTCCAGATGTCAGATGTCGGAGCTCTAATCTGATAACAAATCAGTTGGATGGTCAATAGGGGAAGTGCGAGTTCGAGCGTTCCCTTACAAATCGTTGGCTTGCCCGGGCCGCAAATTTCAGTGGCCCTCTTCAAGAGTCCGCACCTCACATCCAGGCCTCAGCCGCCAGCAAAGAGCCCCAGACCGGTGCAGATATCAGGCGTTGGCGTCACGCGACAGCTTGTTGGCACCGAAAAACGGGAGAAGCTCTTCCCGCCCTGCATGTGATGCTCGCGCCCCCGGTTGGTGAAGCAATCGCGCAAGGGCCGGAACATTGGGCGGACCATGATCGCGAACGACCAGATGGACTGAGCTGCGATTGAATCGGCAAGCTCGGGTGAGTTGGCAGCAAAAGCACGATGGAAACGGCAGTAAGCTGCGCACTCGAGCTTGATCCCGCGCAAGATGGTCAAAGCATCACCGACGGCAGGCTAGTTCGATCACGAATGTTGGCGATACAGTTCAGCACATGTCAGACCTCGGCAGTCTGATGTTTGCTCGCCTTCAATCACACACTCACAAAGGACTCGAGATGGCCACCCGCATACCGGCTTACCGGCAAGCTCAAATGGAAATCAAACGCTATATCGAGGCGCAAAAACTGGGTCTCGGTGACCCATTGCCGCCCGAGTCCGTCTTGGCTGAAAAGCTGGGAATTAGCCGCCCCTCGCTCCGCGAAGGTGTCAAGGCGCTTGAGTCTTTAGGCATCGTCGAGGCTCGCCATGGTGAGGGCGTGTTTGTGAGCGCCTTCTCTTTTGACACCATCATCGAGAACCTGCCCTATTCCATCGTTGCGGACGGAAAGAAACTCGTCGACTTGCTGCAGGTACGAGCAGCACTAGAGATTGGCGTCCTGGATCAGGTTGCCGATCAAATTGGTGATGAGGACAAGAAGCGCTTGCGCGATATCGCCACGCGTATGCTTGAAGCGGCCCAACGCAACGAGCAGTTCGACCAAGAAGATGGCGAATTTCACTCCACCTTGTTTCGCTGCCTGAATAACGCCTTTCTCTCGCGACTTGTCGACTTGTTCTGGCAGGTGTTCCGTCGGATGAATAAGGCGAGCGACTTCGACTCCGAGCAATGGTCACTCGAGAGCACAGCCAAAGACCACCTGCACATTGTTGAAATGATTGAGCGCGGCGACAAAGCCGGCTTGATCAAAGCGCATCAGAAGCACTTTCACGGCATCTTCACGCGCATGAAACAAGCCCAGGGCCGAACTGACGTCTCCGCGTCACCTGCGCCTCAAGTGCAGATTGCGCCAATTTCGACCATGAATCTCACTGGACGTTTGGATGGGCTGGGAAAAGCCTGACGCGAGGCCGTAAACCTCGACACGCGGCGGCAGGCGCAACTCGCGCATCTGCTGCAAGAGCTCTCGAAACCCCAAGAGCATTGGGCTGGTCGGCATGGCCCGGCTCAGTCACTCGCGTTCAGCGGATGATTTCAAGCGCCGTCCCATTCCAACGCAGTTCGATCACTTCCTTGCTGGCGCCCCCGCCTTGCAATTCGCCCCCAATGATGAGCAGGCCACCATTGCTCTGCACATGTGCGCCATTGCTCAGTGCTTGAGGCAGCTTGCCCACAACACGCCAGCGGCCATCGATGCAGGCATAGACCTCATCACGCCAAGTTTTCATCAGGCCCTTGTGGGCGTAGTTTTGACCGGCAGAAAACTGCTTCCATGCGCCAGGGAAGTTGCTACCACCCGCAACAAGCAGCGCATTTGCGCTGTAGCCGGCAAAAGCCCCTGCCACACCTTCCTGGGGTTCTGCTGAATTGGGTGCAGCCAGTTTCTCGACCAGCCAAGTCAGTTTGCCCTCAGCATCAACTGTGACCTGCTTGACCTCAGGTGAGCGCAGGCCTGGCTTGATTTCGCCATTGACCAGCGTGATTTGCGAGCCCTTGACCGCAAGGCCCGCCCCGACTGTTGGCCGGGCAGGATCCATGCCGACATATCGCCACTTATTGCTGCTCGGCTCATAACTCAATACCTGTGCGGTAAATAGGTAATCTTGCGGCCTTTGATCAAAGTAGGCATTCGCAACCGCCTCCTGTTGAGCCGCATCCCCGCCGGCACCCACAACGTAGTCTTGGAAGTAGCCATCAAAGATTGCCTTGTTGACCCCACCGAAAACCAGAATGCGCTGCTCATCCAGGCTCACCGCGGCGCTGGCCAAGCCACCCAGCGGCATACGGGTCGGCAGCTTGCTCCAGCTGTCTTTGACAGGGTCATAGCGATAGACCGTGTCGAACATCTGCAGAGCTTTGTCCTGCGGGTGAATCTTGCCCTGACCTGCCAAGATGAAAATCTGCCCCGCAACAGTCACGGCAGTGGCCCCATCGCGCGGCGCATCTGGAAAATCGGCGAGTGCACGCCACGAGGCACCAGGCTTTGTGAGATTGAGCCCGAACCATGATTTGCCCGCCGTACCAAGCCCGGCATAGACCATATCGCCAACGCGTGCGCCGGCGGTCAGCTTGGCTGCGACGGGGAAGTCAGGCCAGCGAGAACCTGCGTGCCCAGCGCATGCCAGAGCCAAGAGCAAGGTCCCGCCCCCCAGTTTCACAAGTCTTGATTTCATCTTGATATTGCGAGTGCGTCGGTGAATGTCGATGCCGACCGGCCGGACCGAGCATCAGCTCAAAAAGTCCCCAGAGTCAAGCGGCCACGGGCAGTTCGCAAAGATCCGTGACCGACAGCCGGGCGCCTCAGAAGCAGGCGCCAGCGGCGGATGGGCGGCTCAGACCAAGGAGCGCTTGGCGCACGCAGTCAACGCCTTGGTCAGGTCTTACGGCGATTCGCAATTGCCCGGTCCTAGTGATCCAGGGGCACCAGGTGCAAGGGCCCTCGCCATGAGCCGCTAACGCCGCCGGGATCCTAGCGCATCAAGCAGATCAGCCACTTGGCCTTGTGGGCCACTCCCTTGAATTCCTTGTGGGCCAGCGTCATCGCACGCTGTGGCGCCACTCCCCCCGGGACTATTTGTGCCTATTCGCCCCTTATCGACCTGCCAACTTGACGCTGGACTCAAAGCGCAACCCCACCCGCAGCTAGCTGCGGAATGAGTCCAGCGCCATGAAACGAGCTCTGCTGCCCGAGCACCCCGCCCAAGATTCCCGGGTTAACACCCAGGTCGACGACTTGCACACCGCCTGTGCATCCCTTAGACTTGCCGCAAGACATCTGACAACTGACTTCAGACTCCCAACTGCTCTAGCGACGACCTTCAGTGCCATCATGCTGACCTCGGCTCATTCATTTTCTGGTTCAAGCGCCTCTAAGCCTGGGTTTCGCCTGGAAACCCTGCCTCAGGCGCTCAAGCATGGTGTGGGCGCCCTGCACGGTGAGAGCTTGTACTTTGGCCTGGGCTCGGCAGGGCGTGCCTGGTGGCGAGTCGAGTCTGGTTCGGGCCAGGACGGCGCGAGGCGAATGGCCGATTTCCCGGGGCCACTGCGTGAGCAAGCCATCGCTGCGACAGTCGGCCCGCACATCTATGTCTTCGGTGGCACCGGTATCGCGAAAGCAGGAAGCCCGACCAGCGCACTGACGGACATTTATCGCTACGACGGTGACGGCGACACCTGGTCCAAATTGCCCGTTGACAGCCCTCGGGCCCTGCTGGGTGCCGCAGCCCTGGTGGCCGGTGACCGGGTCGTCTTTGTTGGCGGCATCTGCAAGGCGGTGTTCGATGGCTTTTTCGCTGAGCAGGCGCTCGCAGCCGACGAGGCACAGCGACAGCGCCTGACGCATGCCTATCTAGGCGCAGACATTGCATCCTACAAATTCAGTTCCGAGGTCTGCGCCTTCAGCCCGACCGAGAACACCTGGCGCGAGCTAGGCCGGGTGCCGGGTGCTCCGGTCGTGGGCGCTGCGCTGGCAAGTTGCGGCAACACGCTTGCTCTGATAGGCGGAGAGCTCAAGCCCGGCCTGCGCAGTCGCACCAATTGGCAGGCTCATCTCGGTGAGGAAGCCTTGACTTGGCAAGCCATGCCGGAGCTGCCACCAGGCCCGAGTGAAGCGCTGCAAGAAGGCCTGGCCGGTGCCTTCGCCGGCTACAGCCATGGCGTCTTGCTGCTGGCGGGTGGCAGCAATTTTCCGGGTGCGCAAACGCGATTTGCGGCGGGGCATCACTATGCCCACGAAGGGCTGTGCAAGACCTGGCGTGATGACATCTGGGCCT
>NZ_CAMFJS010000061.1 GCF_945956965.1 uncultured Roseateles sp. | reverse complement strand
GCCCATTGCCAAGCGCCATTGACGTAGGCCCAGATGTCATCACGCCAGGTCTTGCTCATGCCTTGGTGGGCATAGCGATGGCCCCTAGCAAATCGCGCTTGCGCGCCCGGGAAATTTGTTCCACCCGCCAGCAGCAACACGCCGTGGCTGTAGCCGGCGAATGCACCGGCCAGGCCTTCTTGCAGCGCTTCACTCGGCCCCGGCGGCAGCTCCGGCATGGCTTGCCAAGTCAAGGCTTCATCACCGAGATGAGCCCGCCAATTGGCGCGACTGCGTAGGCCGGGCTTGAGCTCGCCGCCCAGCAGAACAAGCGCGTTGCTTGTGGTGGCCAATGCTGCGCCCACCACGGGGGCGCCCGGCACGCGGCCAAGCTCGCGCCAGGTGTTGTCGGTCGGCTTGAAGGCGAAAACTTCGGGACTGAAGGCGTAAGCCGCAGGGTCTTCGCTCAGATAAGCCTGTGTCAGGTGTTGTCGCTGCGCCTCGTCGGCAGCGAGCGCCTGCTCTGCGCAAAAGCCATCGAATATCGCTTTGCATACGCCGCCAACAAAGACGACCCGGTCACCGTTCACCAGGGCTGAAGCACCCAGCAGGGCCTGAGGACTGCCCGAGGGTAGCTCCGACCAAGTGTTGTTGCACACGTCGTAGCGATAGATGTCCGTCAGTGCACTGGTCGCACGTCCCGTCTTGGCGATTCCGGCGCCACCGAACACATAGATATACGGACCGACTGCCGCAGCAATGGCTTGCTCGCGCAGTGGCCCCGGGAAGTCCGCCATGCGCCTGGCTTCGGCCAGGCGAGAACTGGCCTTAACTTGCCACCAGGCACAACCCGCCGAGCCGAGCCCAAAGTAGAAGCTCCCGTCATGCAGGGCACCCACACCCTGCTTGAGAGCCTGAGGCAAGGACCCCGGGCCGAACCAAGGTTTGGCGGTACGTGAACCGGAAACAGAAGGGGCCGAGGTCAGCATGATGGCACTGAAGGTCGTCGGTAGGACGGTATCGAGTATGAGGTCAGTTGTCAGATGTCTTGCGGCTAGTCTAAGGGAAGCGCAGGCTATGTGCAAGCCGCCGATCTGGGTGTAAACCCGGGAATCTTGGGCTGGGTGTTCGGGCTGCAGCGCTTGTTTCATGTCGCTGGACTCATTCCGCAGGTCGCCGCGGGTGCGGTTTGAGGCCAGCGTCAAGTTGCCATTTCGATGAGGCACAAATAGGCTCAAATGGCCCCGGGGAGGAGGGCACTGCGTGCGATGACGCTGGCCCACATGGAACTCACCAAATGGATCAAAGGAGTGGCCTATAAGGCCAAGTGGCTGATCTGTTTGATGCGCTAGGATCCGGCCGGCGTCAGCGGCTCAAGGCGAGGGCCCTTGCATTTGGTGCGCCTGGATCACCCGGCACGGGCAATTGCGAACTGCTGCGAGACCTGAGCAAGGCGTGGACGATGGGCACCATGACTGCCTTTGGGCTGAGCACCTCGTCCGCCAGACGCCTACTTCTGACGCGCCCAGTTATCGGTCGGGGATCTTTGCGAACTGCCCGTGGACGCCTGACTTTGGGAACATTTTTTGGCTGATGCTTGGTCAGGACGGTCGGCATCGAAGTTCACCGACGCACGAGCAATATCAAGATGAAAACAAGACTTGTGAAACTGGGGTTCGGGACCTTGCTCTTGGCTTTGGCATGCGCTGGGCAAGCAGGTACGCGCTGGCCAGACTTCCCCGTTGCAGCCAAGTTGACCGCCGGCGCACGCGTTGGCGATATGGTCTATGCCGGGCTGGGCACGGCGGGCAAAGCATGGTTCGGACTCGATCTCACAAAGCCTGGCGCCTCGTGGCGTTCATTGGCTGAATTTCCAGATGCGCCGCGCGACAGCGCCACGGCTGTGACCCTTGGGGGGCAGATACTTATTTTGGCTGGCCAAGGCAAGGGTCACCCTGAGGATAAAGCTCTGCAGATGTTCGACACGGTGTATCGCTATGACCCTGTCAAAGACAGTTGGAGCAAGCTGCCGACCCGCATGCCGCTGGGTGGCTTGGCCAGCGCTGCAGTGAGCCTGGATGAGCAGCGCATTCTGGTTTTCGGTGGCGTCAACAAGGCAATTTTTGACGGCTACTTTCAAGACTACTTTGTGGGCGCCAGCGGCGATGCAGCCCAGCAGGAAGCTGTTGCGAATGCCTACTTTGATCAACGGCCACAGGACTATCTTTTTACCGCACAGGTATTAAGTTATGAGCCGAGCAGCAACAAATGGCGATATGTCAACATGGACCCTTTCGGGCCAACAGTGGGGGCGGGCCTTGCGGTCAAGGGTTCGCAAATCACGCTCGTCAATGGCGAAGTCAAGCCGGGCCTGCGCTCACCTGATGTCAAGCAGGTTACTGTTGATGCTGGAGGCAAACTGACATGGCAGGTCGAGAAACTGGCTGCGCCCAACTCGGCGGAACCCCAGGAGGGTGTGGCAGGGGCGTTTGCCGGGTACAGCGCAAATGCGCTGCTTGTGGCTGGCGGCAGCAACTTTCCTGGCGCTTGGCAGCAGTTTTCTGCCGGTCACAATTACGCCCACAAGGGTCTGAAGAAGACTTGGCGTGACGAGATCTATGGCCGCATTGATGGCCGCTGGCGTGTTGTTGGCAAGCTTCCGCAAGCGCTGAGCAATGGCGCACATGTGCAGAGCAATGATGGCCTGCTCATCATTGGGGGCGAATTGCAAGGCGGTGGCGCCAGCAAGGAAGTGATCGAACTGCGTTGGAATGGAAAGGCGCTGGAAATCATCCGCTGAACGCGAGTGCCAGAGCGAGGCCACGCCCAAGGGCCCCGATGCTCTTGTGATCTCGCGAGCCATTTCTCCAGATGCGCGACCTGCGACTGTCGTCGCGCGTTGGGGTTCACGGCCTCGCGTCAGGCTTTTCCCAGCCCATCCAAACGTCCAGAGAGATTCATTGTCGAAATTGGCGCAATCTGCACTTGAGGCGCAGGTGACGCTGAGCCGCCTGCCCGGCCCTGGGCTTGTTTCATGCGCGTGAAGATGCCGTGGAAGTGCTTCTGATGCGCTTTGATTAAGCCAGCTTTGTCGCCGCGCTCAATCATTTCAACAATGTGCAGGTGGTCTTTGGCTGTGCTCTCGAGTGACCATTGCTCGGAGTCGAAGTCGCTCGCCTTATTCATCCGACGGAACACCTGCCAGAACAAGTCGACAAGTCGCGAGAGAAAGGCGTTATTCAGGCAGCGAAACAAGGTGGAGTGAAATTCGCCATCCTCTTGGTCGAACTGCTCATTGCGTTGGGCCGCCTCAAGCATACGAGTGGCGATATCGCGCAAGCGCTTCTTGTCTTCTTCGCCAATTTGATCGGCAACCTGGTCCAGAACACCAATTTCTAGTGCTGCGCGCACTTGCAGCAAGTCGACGAGTTTTTTTCCGTCGGCAACGATGGAATAGGGCAGGTTCTCGATGATGGTGTCAAAAGAGAAGGCACTCACAAACACCCCCTCGCCATGGCGCGCCTCGACGATGCCCAAAGATTCAAGCGCCTTGACGCCCTCTCGGAGTGAGGGGCGGCTAATCCCCAGCTTTTCAGCTAGCACGGACTCGGGCGGCAAGGGGTCACCGAGACCCAGTTTTTGCGCCTCGATATAGCGTTTGATTTCCATTTGAGCTTGCCGGTAAGCCGGTATGCGGGTGGCCATCTCGAGTCCTTTGTGAGTGTGTGATTGAAGGCGAGCAAACATCAGACTGCCGAGGTCTGACATGTGCTGAACTGTATCGCCAACATTCGTGATCGAACTAGCCTGCCGTCGGTGATGCTTTGACCATCTTGCGCGGGATCAAGCTCGAGTGCGCAGCTTACTGCCGTTTCCATCGTGCTTTTGCTGCCAACTCGCCCGAGCCTGCCGATTCAATCGCAACTCAGTCCAAATGGGCGTTCGCGATCATGGTCCACCTGATGTTCCGGCCCTTGCGCGATTGCTCCACCAACCGGTGGTCGCGAGCATCACATGCAGGGCGGGAAGAGCTTCTCTCGCTTTTCGGAGCCAGCAAGCTGTCGCGTGACGCCAACGCCTGATATCTGCACCGGTCTGGAGCTCTTTGCTGGCGGCGGAGGCCTGGATGTGAGGTGCGGACTCTTGAAGAGGGCCACTGAATTTTGTGGTCCCGGCAGCCCAGCAAGTTGTAAGGGAACGCTCGAACTCGCACTTCCCCTATTGACCATCCAACTGATTTGTTATCAGATTAGAGCTCCGACATCTGACATCTGGAGAATCTATGAGACGCATCTCGAACTGGGAACAGTTTCAATTGAATCGACTGGCGAGTGCGGTCGCCACCCTCGTGCTGCTGGGCGGAACTCCGTCAGCCATGGCGCAGCAGGCGGTGCCGGACGGCGCAGCGAAGACGGATAGCGAGCGGAGTTTAGCGATGGACGCGGCGGGCACCGCCAAGCCGGGCGAGGCACAGGCACTCGACAAGGTGGTCGTCACCGGCTCGCATATCCGCAACGCGAATGTTCTCTCGTCGGCTCCGATTACCCAGGTGGGCAGAGAGAGCCTTGAAGGGATCGGCTCTATTTCCGTCGGGGATGCCCTGAGCCGGATACCGTCTATTTCTGCGGGCTTGTCAGCGTCGAGCAACAACACGGCGGTCGGTGGCGATGCAGCCAATGTGGGGGTGTCATCAATTTCCCTGCGCAATCTGGGCACGGCACGCACGCTTGTGCTGGTCAACGGCCGCCGCTGGGTCTCCGGCGTTTCGGCCAACACCGGTTACGGTGTTGATTTGAACAGCATCCCCACCGCCATGATCGCGCGCGTCGACGTTCTGACCGGCGGGCAGTCGGCGATCTATGGCTCGGATGCCATCGCTGGCGTGATCAACATCATTACCAAGACCAACTTCAACGGTCTTGAAATGAATGTGCTCGCCTCTGATTCAGCCGACGGCGGTGCCGGAAAAAAGAGCTTTGACCTCACCTATGGCCGCAATTTTGATGCGGGGAATGCCTGGGTTTCGGTTGGACATTCCAAGCAGGAGGCCTTGCGCTCGCCCGATCGGCCATTTTCGGCCAACGAGTTGAACTTCATCGATACCAATAAGGACGGCATCCGCGAATCCATCGCGGTGCGCAATGGCCCGGCGCATATTCCGGGCGGCGCGCTTTTCTTCG
>NZ_CAMFJS010000060.1 GCF_945956965.1 uncultured Roseateles sp. | reverse complement strand
AAGCGGATGCGATCGTGCTGCCAGGCTTTGTCGATTGCCATGTCCATGGCGGTGACGGCCACGACATCATGCAAGGCGGCGACGCGGCCGCGCAGGTGGCCCGCTGCCATGCCCGCCATGGCACGACGTCCCTGCTGGCCACCACCATGACTGCGCCCTTCGACGAGATCGAAGCCGCGCTGCGGGCCCTGAGCCCGCACTGCGTTCGTCGCCCAGTCGGCGGTGCGCGCGTCTTGGGCGTTCACCTGGAGGGGCCTTACATCAGCCCGGGCAAGCTCGGTGCCCAGCCTGATTTCGCGATCTCGCTGGACCTCGAACAACTTCAGGCCTTGAGCCGACTAGCACCCATCCGGGTGCTGACGCTGGCCCCCGAGGTCAACGACCATCAGTTGCGCATCGCCGAGCTGAACCGGGCCGGCTTCATCGTGCAAATCGGCCACAGCGCAGGCAGCTACGACGACGGCGTGGCCGCGCTCGAGCAAGGCGCGCGCGGCTTCACCCACTTGTTCAATGCGATGACGGGCCTGCATCATCGCGAGCCCGGCATGGTCGGTGCGGCGCTGGCCCATGCGCAGCACGCTGAGCTGATCCCCGACCTGCTACACCTGCATCCGGGCGCCATTCGTGCCGCGCTGCGGGCCATCCCCTGCGCCTATTGCGTGACCGACTCGACCTCGGCCGCCGGCATGCCCGATGGCGAGTACCAACTCGGCCGCTACCGGGTCTTCAAATGCCTGGGCGGTGTGCGCTTGGCCGACAACACCTTGGCCGGCAGCGCGCTGACGATGGACCAGGCCCTGCGCAACCTGGTCGCCATCGGCCTTTCGCTCGACGACGCCGCGCGGCGCGTCTCGACCTATGCCGCCGACTATCTGGGCATGACGCAAATTGGCCGCTTGCAGCCGGGTGCCGAAGCTGATGTGGTGGTGTTCGATCGCGATCTGCGCTTGCGGCGGGTTTTGGTTGAAGGAGAAGAGATTGACATCCACGCTGCATGCCCAGAAGCAGCAAGGGCCTGAAGTCGTGGCCCGGCCCTTACAACAGGGTCGCGCCCGCGATGAAACGCCCAGCGCAGCGCTTCAGACCTTTCAACCGATGACCGATGCGCTGGCTGCGGCGCGCGGCTTCAATCCCAGCTAACGCGCCACCTTCCCAGTTCACGAGCTCACATTCATTCAGGACAAACCATGCCCCTGCATCCCCTTGCCGCCGACTACATCCAGCGCCGATCCAAGGCTGGAATGGATCCGACCGAGTCACTCTCACCCGAAGTTGCGAGGGCGCAATCGCGCGCCTTCATCCAGGGCCTGCCAGCGGGACCGGACTGCGCTGCGGTCAATGATCGCTTCATCCCAGGGCCCGGCGGGGAGATCCCGATCCGGGTCTACACGCCGGCTGGCACAGGGCCGTTTCCCGTGTGCCTGTTCTTCCATGGCGGCGGCTGGGTGGTGGGCGACCTTGATGCGGGCGATGCCAGCTGCCGCATGATGGCCAACGAAGTCGGCTGCATGGTCGTCTCGGTCAACTACCGCCATGCGCCCGAACACAAATTCCCAGCTGCGCCCGAGGACGGGCTGGCGGCCGCCCAATGGGTGGTGGCCAACGCCACTGCGCTCAATGTCGATGCCGGCCGCCTGGCCCTGATGGGCGTCAGCGCCGGGGCCAATGTGGTGGCAGCGGTCACACTGATGGCGCGAGACCGCGAGGGGCCGCCGCTGACCTGCCAGGTACTGATCGTGCCGGTCACCGACTGCAATCTCGACACACCCTCCTATCTGCGCCTGGCCGAGGGCCATGTGCTGACCCGCCGCGGCATGGCCTGGTGCTGGCAGCACTATCTGCGAACGCCTGACGATGCGGAAAATCCGCTCGCATCGCCGCTGCGGGCCACCAGCCTTGAAGGTCTGCCCCCGGCCTTCATCACGACGAGCGAATTCGATCCTTTGCGCGACGAGGGCGAGGCCTACGCCGCGCGTCTGCGCGATGCTGGCGTCGCCGTGACCCACCGCTTCAACGCAGGCATGCTGCACGGCTTTCACGGCCCTGAGGCGCTGGCCGCCACGTTTTCCTACCTCAGGGCGCAGTTGTTCGCATAGCCATCAGGCCCCGCCTAATCCGCGCCCAGCGGCACTCCCCGCGCGATCCTGCACCCCATGCCCCTGCTGGGTCAGATCACGATTCGCCGCCGCGTCTTGGTTTTCGGCAGAGGGGGACCAGTTGCCCTGCGTCTACTGTCCCCCAATGGAGCGATGGACGGATGACCCATGTGCACCTCCAATGCCCAGGCTACTTTCGTGCCGGGGAGCTGAATAAACTATGTTGACGACTTTTATGAACCGCAGCCAAAAGGGCAGCGCTTGGGTGCTGGTCTTTACTTTATTGGGCGGCAGTTCGGGCGCGGTGTATGCGCAGGCGAGTGTCTACAGATGTGTAGACGCAAATGACAAGGTGTCCTACCAAGCCCAAGCTTGCCCAATTAGCCAGGCGGGTAAGCGTATGGAGGTCAAAGGAGGAAGCGAAACGTCGACGCCCACGATCAAGCCTGAGGCCTCAAGCACACGCAGGAATTCAGAGGGGTGGAATTTGCCGCTTTCAACGGGTGAGGCGATGCAGCCGACCGCGCGCACGATGCCGGCGCCAGCGGCGCCTACACGCGGCGCGCAAAATCAAACGCCGTCGATGCCGACGCCGGCGGGAGCTTCCCAGCAGCGCGTGTTAGCGCCCGTCGCCACCCCGCAAGGGACGGCGCAATGGGGGGCGGGCGCCGACGTGATCGTCGTCTCCGCCTATGAGTTTTCCGCCAGCGTCACCAAGCTCCATGTGAATCACCCCAATGCCCCGGTCTTGCTGGTGCTGACTTCTTACGGCGACACACAGTGGAAGGTCTTGCCTTCACCGGGCACCCGGATCAAAGCCATTGTGTTGGCCTCAAACGATCGCATGTCTACCGTGCTCGCGCCGCCGGAGGTGCCTGTGCTCCATGATGAGCTCCCCTACGCCGTGGAGACAGCCAATGTGAAATTTCGTCAACTGATCAGCAAGCTAAATGCGCGCTATGGCGTCAACAAGGTGACAGGTTTCCGTGGCGGCTACAGATTGCCGGAACTGGTGCCGGTGAGTGGCCCCTTCACGCCGGACCCGAATTTGTCCCTTGACGGCATACGCCCGGAGGTGCCTCGAGTTCGCATGAATTTCGATCTGATGAGCACCGATGGGCGGCGCCTGCCTTGGACCAATACGGGGCCAAAAGAGAGCAAACGCTACGCCGGCATCGTCAGCGGCGGCACGCTGAGTGGCGTGTCTTTTGCAGTCAGCGAGAGCGGCAGCGAGGCCTATAAGTTGGAGGGCAATGGCGGCACCTTGGTTTGGATGCCTCAAGGGTTAGGTGGGCCGTCCAAACCAGTGGCGCTGCCTAAAAGCCTGCCCGAATTGTCTTGGGGATCCGGGATGGCATGGGATTCACGCAAGGGCGTGCTTGCCATCGTCTCCTTTGGCGGTGAGGGCTACTTCTACCGTTATGACACCCGCAAACAGCAGTGGTTAAGCGCGCGGTCTTTGCAGAACCGGGATTTGCACACCCTGGCGTTGAACTCAGAAACCGGCGGCTACGTTTCTATCTCTGCCAACGCTGAACTGCTGATCTTCAGCGAGCAAGGAGAGTTGGAAGAAGTGCGCCCCTTGGCAGAGCTGCTGCCGGACCTTGGCAGCACTTATGACCGTGGCAACGGCCGCTTAGAAGGACTCACCGTTGCTGCGTCAGGGGGCACGGTGGCGGTGGTGAACGTACGCAATGCCACCGTGACGTACATCTGGACCTATGAGCTAGGCACCCGCAAGGCGCAGCTGACCTACAAGATGCTGGAGTAGTCGCCCTGCTCGCACTCGCCATTGTGGTGCGGCCGCTGGGCACCGTGCTTTGCATGCAGGTACAAAAACACTTCGGCCGCAGCACCTAGATGACCCTGGCGCCTTCCTGCTCGGCAGCTCCACCGCAGGCATGGCCATGCTGCCCAGATACACCGCCATCGGCGATCGCCCTGCAGGCTATCTTCCGCATTGGCCAAGGCCAGGCGCAAGGCGGCTCCTGGGACGGCCAGCCAAATGCACGGGCGGTGGGCCAGCAATTCAGTGAACATTCGGGCGCGAACGTTCAGTCGCAAACCACAACCACACCGTCCTTCATCGATGCTGGCACGCCAGCTTAGTCAGGCCGGCACACCGCAACCATCAGATCAAACTGCGCGGCGGCGACTGAAGCCAACACCCAGCAGACCCAGCCCAACCAAAGCCAGGACGCCCGGCTCTGATACGGTAAACGCGGTATTGAAGCTCAGATCATCGAACGCACCGATGCGACCACCGCTAAGCACCACCGAAGTAATGCCTGCGCCGGAAACTGTCATCTGCTGCCACACACGACTACCTGAAACCTTGGCACTGCTCACCAGCGCATGAGTGGCATCGAATGCCTGCATGCGCAGCGATGCCCCTTCACCGACCGTGTCTGCCACCCAAATCGAAACCGAACCCATGGCAGAGCCGAAGGTCATGGTGAGAACGTCGTCGACCCCTTTCGAGGATGTGTTGTAGGCCAAGAAGTCAGTGCCGCTGTGGGCATTGAAGCCGAAGCCGCCGCATTGATTCAGGATGGCCCCGCCTTCCGCCCCGCCAGTATTGTTTGAGAAGGTAACTCCACTGGCGGCATATTTAGAAGTGAGTTGCGAGCTACCTGAGAAGTAGCAGGACGCGCCAGTGCCATCGAAGTTGATGGTCGTGGGGCCGGACATGGCCGAAGAAGCAGCCATAGCAAGCACAGAGGCCAGGAAAATTTTGATTGGATTCATTGCACGTATGAACAGAAAACGAATGGAATTGCAACAATCAAGCAAGAAATGGGCCGCTTCAAAAGACCTATTTCCATTCAACAGCTTGCGATCGAAATGCAAGCAAAGGAATGGTCGACTCAAAGCAAAAGTGTAAAAAATCCCGACAGTCACCAAATCGACTTCTGCACTCATGCGCGACGCGCCCACAGCAAACCCACTCCTGCTCACGCGACTCACGACCTTCGAGGTAAATTCAACGCCCGCATCCAATTCAACACAATTTCCTTCACCTCACATTCGCACCGCCAGAACCCTTCCGATTCGGGCCCATCGAACACCGCTATTAATGCGCAATCACGCGATGCCGCCCAGCAAACGCCCACCGCGCCGCAGCTGGGTCTTGTTCTTGGCAATTAAAGTCGTAAACAAGGGGCGAGGCTTTGTGCGGCACTCCAGACCCCCGCTTTGATACAGCTGCAGTTGAAAGTCGTAAACAACTTTCACACCGCCGCAGAACTCTGTAGACGAGGCTTCAAGGAGTTCCCGAGCGGTGAGTTTCAGCTATGTGCCCATTGCTGTCGCCCATCGCGCGAGATCGCCCTCCGCCGGAAGGCTGGCTGCAGTCGTTCGAATTTGGCAAACCAGCAACAGCCGCAGCCGATACCAATCGTTGAGTACTTCGCAGGGTGGATGTCTGCTCCACCTACTCAAGCTGCCAATCAAAGAACTCGGTAAGCAAGACCATCGGTGACCTGCCCCCTCCCGCCGTACCAGCCATGCGGAAGTCCGGGTTGAAGGTTA
>NZ_CAMFJS010000059.1 GCF_945956965.1 uncultured Roseateles sp. | reverse complement strand
ACACTACTCGCAATCAAACTCAGCATGGGGGCTTTCAGAAGTTGAGGTGAACGCTTTTTCATGGTGCCGGGTACTCGTTGCCTACTGCTGTGGATGCTAGCCACTCAAGCTGATGGCGCGCTGCGAGGCGCAGGCGTTGCCACAGGATCTTGAGGGATGCTGTCGCAGGGACTTCGGCCGATCATGTTGATGCTTGAGTGCAAACATGGCGAATTCGGCGGCACTTCACGCAGCTTTACTTTCCGCTGGCCCGGGCCTGCGTGTCGGAGCGCTGGCGCCATTCCTTGATCAACAAGCCAAAGAAGGCCATGTCCTCAATGAAGTAGCGCCGGAACATGCGGCGCGGCTCTTGCAAGAAGCGGTAGAACCACTCCAGCCCGGTCTTTTGCATCCACACCGGCGCGCGTTTGACTTTGCCGGCTGCGACGTCGAAGGTGCCGCCGACGCCCATGGCGAAAGGGATCTTCATGGTGGCTTGGTAGGCGCCCAGGAATTGTTCTTTCTTGGGCGAGCTGATTGCAACGAAGAGCAGGTCGGCGCGTGCGTCGGCGATCTGCTGAACGATGGCGCCTTCTTCCTCGGGCTTCCAGTAGCCGTTGCGGTAGCCGGCAAACACCAGATTCGGGTACTTCTGCGCGTAGATGTCGCGCACCTTGGACACAATTTCTTCCTTGGCGCCCAGCAGAAAGACGCGCCAGCCTTTTTCGGCCGAGCGCTTCATCAGGGACTCAAACAAGTCCACGCCCGCCACGCGCTCCTTGAGTGGCTTGCCGAGCAGGCGCGAGGCCCAGACGACGGGCATGCCGTCGGCATTGATCAGGGCGCAGTCGTTGATGATTTGGCGCAGTTCGGGATCCTTCTGTGCCTTGACCAGCTTGTCGACATTGACCACCACATGCTGGTGTGGTTTGCCGCTGGCGATGAAGCCTTCGATGGTCTGCAGGGTTTCTTCCATCGACAGGTTGTCGACGGTGCAGCCCATCATTTGAATGCGCGGGCGCTGAGCGCCGAGGCTCGAGACTAGGTTGGCGCCGCTCATGCCAGCTTCTCCGCCAGGATGGCGACGATGCGCTCGGCTGATTTGCCGTCCCACAGCGCCGGGCGCAGGCCACGCTTGCCGCCGTTGCGGATGGCGTCAAGTGCCAAGGGGATGATGACGGCAGGGTCGGTGCCGGCCAGCACATTGCTGCCTTCGTCGACGGTGATGGGGCGCTCGGTGTTCTCACGCATGGTGATGCAGGGCACGCCCAGGGCGGTGCTTTCTTCCTGCAGGCCGCCGCTGTCGGTGAGGATGAGCACCGCGTCTTTCCACAAGTGCAGGAAGGACATATAGGCCTGCGGGCCCATCAGCTCGACATTGCTGCCTAGATTGATGCCGAACTTTTCGATATTGGCGCGGGTGCGTGGGTGCACCGGGAAGACCAGCGGCAGCTCGGCCGAGACGGTGCGCAGCACGGTGGCAATGCGCTCCAGCGCCTCGGCGCTGTCCACATTGCTGGGGCGGTGCAGGGTGACCACGCCGTAGCGGGCGTGGCGGCGCTTGTAGGCGTCGCTTTCCAGGCCGCTGGTGTCGGCGGTGGCCTTGAGCTTGTCGGCCTGGTAGAGGACGTTATCGGCCATCACATGGCCCACATCCCAGACCACGGCGGGGTCTTTGCCTTCACGGGCCAGATGCTGGCTGGCGCTGGGTTCGGTGACGAAGAACCAGTCGGTGATGGCGTCGGTGACGAGGCGATTGATTTCCTCGGGCATGGTCATGTCGCCGCTGCGCAGGCCGGCTTCCACATGGGCCACCGGCACATTGGCCTTTTTGGCCACGATGGCGCAGGCCAGAGTGGAGTTGACATCGCCCACCACCAAGCAGGCTGCTGGTTTCTCGCTGGCGCACAAAGCCTCGTAGGCCTGCATGATCTTGCCGGTTTGCTCGGCATGGCTGCCGCCGCCGCAGCCCAGGCGCACATCGGGCGCGGGAATGCCCAGCTCCTCGAAGAACACATCGTTCATGTCGCGGTCGTAGTGCTGACCGGTGTGGATGATCTTGAAAGCCAGTCGGCCATCCGCCTGCAGGGCTCGCACGATGGGCGCGATCTTCATGAAATTCGGTCGGGCGCCGGCGATGAGGTGAATGCAGGGTTTGGTCATCAGTGAGTACTCGGCAGTGGTGCGAAAGACGCGGCTTGCCTGCTCGGCCAAGCGGCGGGTGCTTTGCAAACAGATGATTCTATGGGGGGCAGGTGAAGGTTCTGTGGCGCCAGGCCCGCAGTCAGGGGCCCTATTCATGGGGCTGAACCGGTGGCGAAATTCGCTTAGCCGAGGGCCGCAAAGCCGGTATATGCCGGCGCTGAGCGAGCGCGAGAAGCAAACCACATATTCCGGGGGGTGAAGATTGCCTGGAGGGTGGTCGAGAGCTTGAGAGACTCGGCGAGAATGCGCCAGCCGCAAGTCTTGCGGTAGGGCGGCGATGCCAGGTCAGGCCAGATGCGGCGCCGATCAGCATCGAATCAGGGAGATTGCGTGAAAGTACTTGTCACCGGCGCGGCCGGCTTCATTGGCATGCATGTCAGCCAGCTCTTGCTGGCACGCGGCGACCACGTGGTGGGCCTGGACAATCTGAACGATTATTACGACCCCCAGCTCAAGCTGGACCGTCTGGCGCGTTTGACGCCGCTGCCGGGTTTCAGCTTTGTGAAGCTGGATGTGGCCGACCGGGCCGGCATGGAAGCCTTGTTTTCACGCGAGAAGTTTGACCGGGTCGTGCATCTGGCTGCGCAGGCCGGGGTGCGCTACTCCATCGAGAATCCGCACGCCTATATCGACAGCAATATCGTTGGCTTCACCAACATCCTGGAAGGCTGCCGGCACAACGGCGTCGAGCATCTGGCTTATGCCTCGAGCTCCAGCGTTTACGGTGGCAACACCTTGATGCCTTTCTCTGAGCATCACAGCGTGGATCATCCGGTGAGCCTGTACGCGGCGACCAAGAAGGCCAATGAGCTGATGGCGCACACATACAGCCATTTGTTCCGCCTGCCCACTACGGGCTTGCGCTTCTTCACGGTGTATGGTCCCTGGGGCCGGCCGGACATGGCACTGTTCTTGTTCACCAAGGCCATCATCGAAGGCAAGCCCATCAATGTGTTCAACCACGGCAAGATGGTGCGCGACTTCACCTATGTGGACGACATCGCCGAAGGCGTGGTGCGTGTGCTGGACCGTGTGGCCACGCCCGAGCCCGGCTATGACGCCGACAAGAGCGACCCGGCGCATTCCAATGCCCCCTACCGCATCTTCAATATCGGCAACCATGCGCCGATCCAGCTGATGGACTTCATCCAGGCCATTGAGCAAGCGGTCGGGCGTGAGGCGGTCAAGAACTTTATGCCCCTGCAAGACGGCGATGTGCCGGCTACCCATGCGGATGTGGAGGAGCTCGCCGCCTGGACCCAGTTCCGCCCGGCTATGCCGGTGCCGGACGGCGTGCGCAAGTTCGTTGCGTGGTACCGAGACTATTTCAAGGCCTGAGTCGTGGATCTTGCGGCCTGAGCGCCGCGCCGAAAAATAAAAGAAGCCCGCCCGCGCAGATGCCGGCGGGCTTTTTTTTGCGCCTCGCCAAAGGGCTCATCAGACCTTCATATTCGGCGGTTAAAACCTGGCCCAGCCGCTGCGCCCTGCATGCGGCGCCTTGTCTTGCACTTACTGCACAAGAAAGCCACGGAATGAAAGTTACCGCCATCGGCACCGGTTATGTGGGTCTGGTCACGGGCGCCTGCCTGGCCGAGATGGGCAACCATGTGGTCTGCCTCGATCTCAATGCGGAGAAAATTCGCATCCTCAATGAGGGGCAGATTCCCATCCACGAGCCGGGGCTGCTGGAGATCGTGCGCCGCAATGTGGCGGCCGGCCGCTTGCAGTTCACCACCAATGTGGACCAGGCGGTCAACCACGGCACCATCATGTTCATTGGTGTGGGCACTCCGCCTGATGAAGATGGCTCAGCCGATTTGCAATATGTGTTGACGGCGGCGCGCTCCATCGGCCAGCGCATGACCGACTACAAGGTCATCGTCGACAAAAGCACGGTGCCAGTGGGCACGGCCGACCGTGTGCGAGCAGCGGTGGCGGAAGAGCTGGCCAAACGCGGCTCGACCCTGAACTTCTCCGTGGTTTCCAACCCCGAATTCTTGAAAGAGGGCGCCGCGGTCGAGGACTTCATGAAGCCTGATCGCATCATCGTCGGCTCTGACGACGAGCAAGCCACGCTCTTCATGCGAGCGCTGTACTCGCCCTTCACCCGCAACCATGACCGCATGATCATCATGGACCTGCGCAGCGCCGAGTTCACCAAATACGCTGCCAACGCCATGCTGGCAACTCGCATCAGCTTCATGAATGAGCTGGCCTTGCTGTCCGAGAAGGTGGGCGCCGACATTGAACTGGTTCGGCGCGGCATCGGTTCCGACACTCGCATCGGCTATAGCTTTTTGTACGCCGGCGCGGGCTATGGGGGCTCATGCTTCCCCAAGGATGTGAAGGCCTTGATTCGCTCGGCTCAGGAAGAGGGCATTCCGCTGCGTGTGCTCAGCGCGGTGGAGGAGGCCAATGAGCGGCAGAAGATGCTGTTGGTGGACAAGGTGGTGGCCCGATTCGGGCCCGACTTGGCGGGCCGCCATTTCGCAGTCTGGGGCCTGGCTTTCAAACCCAATACCGACGATATGCGCGAGGCACCTGCCTTGGTCATCGTGCAAGAGTTGTTGCGTCGGGGGGCAACCGTATCAGCCTACGACCCGGTGGCTATGCCGGAAGCCCGCCGCTTGCTGGCAGGCGCTGACGGGCTGGAGTTTTGCGAGCGCGCGGAGCAAGCACTAGCTGGGGCTGATGCCTTGCTGCTGGTCACCGAGTGGAAGGAGTTCAAGAGCCCCGACTTCGATGCCATTAAGTCCAGCTTGAAGCAGCCCGTGGTGTTCGATGGCCGCAACCAATACGAGCCCGCCTTGATGAAGGCGCTGGGCATTGAGCATTGGGGCATTGGGCGCGGCCAGACTCAGCATTGAGGCTGCGTGACTTTGTACAAAAAAGAAAAGGGCCGAGAGGCCCTTTGTCAATTCTGCTGTGAGTCTAGGTGCTCAATCGAAGGCCTTTGCCTCAGCAAGCAGCGGCGCTTTGGCGTCCTTCTCCGCCAGCATCGGCGCCACGCCCGTCTCAGGCCACTGAACGCCAATCGTCGGGTCATCCCAGCGCACGCAGCCTTCGGCTTGGGGCGCATAGAAGTCGGTGGTCTTGTAAAGGAAGTCGGCCGTCTCGCTCAGCACCAAGAAGCCGTGCGCGAAGCCCGGGGGCACCCAGAGTTGGCGGTGGTTGTCAGCGCTCAGCTCCACACCCACCCAGCGGCCGAAGTTGGCGCTGCTGCGGCGCATGTCCACGGCCACATCGAACACCGCGCCGCTGACCACCCGCACCAGCTTGCCCTGGGTGTGCGGGGGCAGTTGGAAGTGCAGGCCGCGCAGCACACCGCGCGCTGAGCGCGAGTGGTTGTCTTGCACGAAGCGAACTTCGTGACCCACCGCTTTGTTGAACGTTTGCTCGTTCCAGCTTTCAGTGAAGAAGCCGCGGGCATCGCCGAACACGCGGGGTTCGAGGATCAGGACTTCGGGTAAGGCGGTGGGGATGACATTCATGGTGAGGCTTAAAACGCTTTCTCGCTCAGGAGTTTTTGCAAATATTGGCCGTAGCCGTTCTTGGCCAGCGGCTTGGCCAGGGCGGCCAGCTGATCAGCCGTGATCCAGCCCGAGCGGAAGGCGATTTCTTCGGGACAGGCCACCTTGAGGCCCTGTCGGCGTTCCAGCGTGGCGATGAATTGGCCGGCTTCGAGCAAGCTGTCATGGGTGCCGGTGTCTAGCCAGGCATAGCCGCGGCCCATGATCTCGACCTGCAACTGGCC
>NZ_CAMFJS010000058.1 GCF_945956965.1 uncultured Roseateles sp. | reverse complement strand
AGCGTTCACCTCAACTTCTGAAAGCCCCCATGCTGAGTTTGATTGCGAGTAGTGTGTTGTTAGTGGCATGCGGAGGGGGAGGGAGCGGCGGGCCAGATCTGTCGGCCGCGGCCATTTCGCCGTCTGACCCAGCCTCGGCAAACATCCTTGACGCAAGCAATCCGGAATCAATGGCATCGGCCCCGGAACTGGCCGCCTCTCAGCTATCAGAGACAGGCAGCGGCGCTTCGGCACACATTCTCGCGTCGACCAAAGGCACCGACCTAAGTGGGGCGCCAAAGCAGTCGCCGTCCACGGCCTTGCCCGGCGCTTTGAGTCCCAACCCACCAACAGCACAGGCCCTTGCCCTTAAACCGTCATCATCTGCCAAGGTGGACGCGGGCAAGACAAACCCGCTCAACCAGCCGAGTTCAAGCACCGCAATCGACGCGAACCAGAAACTCAACGCAAGTACTCCGGTGCTAGTGAGTCCTGGCGTCTCTGTCCTTGCGATTGAGCAGCAAGGTGGCACCGCAGTACAAGCCAATACCTCACCAGCTGCCTCGCTTGTTTCACCTAGCCAAGTAGCTATGGCAACCAAAGAGGCCGGCACCGCAACCATCTCAGCACTGGGCCTCCGCCTCAATGGCGATGGCCTGCCGGGCTACCTCTCCACCACTTGCGCTAAGAAAACCTTCAGCGACTTCATCGAGCGCGTCAAACCTGAACTCAAGCGGGTGCGCCCTGTCGACTGCAGGATTCTCAGCGACAGCCAAGCTTTGTTTTCATGGGCACAACCTGCAGACAAAAGCCCAGCGACCACCTGGGCCTTCACCCTAAAGAGAGCCGACGGCTCAACAGTCGCCAGCAAAGCAGTGACGCCACCACGGCTGCTCCTAGACCAAACACTTGCGGCCGGCGACTACAACTGGACCGTCAGCTATAAGACTGCAACAGGTGCCACGGTTACTTCAGACGCACGTCGCTTCACGGTCCCAGCCGGTCTCGCCAATGTCAAGCTACCCAACGGCCTTGCCTTTGCCAATACAGTCGCCGCCAAGTCAAGGCCAAGGCTGCTGCCCAGTGGCAGCAATTTCGCTGACATTGCCTCGGCAGCCCAGTCAGGCGAGTACAAAGCCGCCTATGCGGCGCTGATCAAAGAGGCCGATCTCAGCCTGAAGGAGGCGGCCCCCACAGAACCGGTACTTCGCAGCAGGAGCTCTTTCGCTAGCCCAACCGACTACAACGCCTGGGTCGCAGGTGTCCGAGAACTGTGCACAGCCGAGCAGCGACGCATCGAAGCACTGGCTTTCGCCTACCGCATGACGAATAACCAACGTTATGCCTCTGCAGCAATTCAGCATATGTTGGCCTTGGCAGCATGGGATCCATTGGGGGAAGTCAGTGAAGCCAAGCAGCCTCTCGCCAGTCGAGACATCCATTTGGCTTTGTCGACGGGCTTGGATTTGCTCTGGGACAAGCTCACCGATGCACAGCGAAATACGATCGCCACGCACCTGCAAGCCCGCCTGAGTTCTGTCATGGACTCTATTCGCAAGATCAACGAGAGCCCCTACCTATCGTTTGAAAACACATCGGTGTACTTCGGGCTTCGGTCGCTCATGTTGATGGTCGGCACACCCGGCTTTCCGAGCGGCGCGGCATGGTTGCAAGAAGCGTGGGACGCCTACAGCACCATCATCCAAGACAAAGGCGATCAAGATGGCAGCGCAGGTGGCAGCGTCGCCTATGCGTGGTGGGATATGTATGACCACGCCAGAACATTTGCCATGGTCAAGGCGGTTGCAGGAGTTGATCTGACACAACGCGCATTTGGCAAGAATTTTGGCACGTACTTGCTGGCCATGACCGCTCCCGACGTCGACCAGTTCAATGCATTCGGAGACAGCGTCGAAACTCAAACACTCTACAAAAACTATGCCTTCGATTCGATTCGCCTGTACGCAGCGGTGAGCGGGCAGCCAGAGCATCAGTGGTATTGGCGCGCACGAGCTGAGAACATCCAATTCGCAGGCGTTTATCTATCCCCCCTGCACTTCATGATGCTAGGCCTACCGGGCAAGCCTGTTGCACCAGCCGCACCCGACAAGAATGCATGGGCCTTCGGCGATGTCGGGATCGTTGCCTCCCACTCCAAGACGGCTGATAAAAACAGAAGCAGCTTCTTTTTCAAATCAGGCACCTTCGGCAGCTACAACCATGAGCATGCCGACCAAAACAGCTTCAGCTTGATTTCGAAGGGGCGGAACCTGCTCATCAGTGCCGGCTATTACGACTACTACAACAGCCCTCATCACAACAATGTGACGCGCAGCACGCGTTACAAGAATGCCGTCACGTTTGATGGCGGGGTCGGGCAAGCAGGATCAGATTCACGCCTGAGCGGCTTCACCATTCCCGTGCAAACCATGCAAACCCGCGGGCAATTGCTGAATTACCAGGAAGGCAAGGACTTTGTCGCCAGCACCGGCGATGCGACCCTCGCCTATCGAAACCTCGACCTCAGCAACTACACCTACACGCCTTTGCTCACGGAAGCCTATCGCTCTTTTGTCCATGTGAAGAGCAAAGGCGTGTTTGTGATTTATGACTGGCTCAGCAGCGAAACGGCCAAACGCTGGGAATGGAATTACCACGCGCTGGCCGCGTTCACAGACAAGGCCGGCAGCATCGTCGTCAATAACGCGCCAGCGCTTGCTTGCATCGATCACTATGGGGTGAATGGCAAGTTTTCCCAAACTAGCGCTTGGGATGTTGCACCTAGTGTTGCAAAGCCAACCCAATATCATGGGCGCTACACGGCAGACGCACCTAGTAAGCAAGCCGCCATGGTGACCGTCATTCGTGAGGATTGCCAACCGACTTTGGCAATCAGCGTCAATGTCAATGGCAGCGTCGCCAAGGTAAGCGTTGAGGGCCAAAACTTCGAGTTCGACCGCAAGTCAGTCACCGTGCCCAAACTCTAGGGTGCAGCCCCCGGGCCTTGTGATGTGGACACGGGCACTGGCAGGGCGGACTCAAGTGCACAGGACAGAGTGCCCAGGGAAAGCGATAGTAGGTAGGCCATCTCTACGTCAGACCTACCCTTTTCTATCCGATTCAGGGCCAAGCTATCGCGTCTGGCTGAATGATTCTGTTGCAGCAAAGAAAAGCTGCACGAACTCGGGGCCTTGCAATGTCAAATTTAGCCGTGCGCGCCTATAACAGCATCACCCGACTTGGCGTGAAGCGCACTCTCCAGACAGTTCTGAGCGTGGCCGAAGACACCTTGTTTGACTGGCGGCTTGGCACCGACACGACGACTCGGGTGCCACAGGCAAAACTCAAAGTGATTGCCCCGAACAATCAGGCCCAAGCCAGGCCGTACTTTATGACCCGGGCGAGAGCACTCAGGCGCGCATTTGAACACGCACATATTCCGCTTGATCAACGGTTTCTAGACATCGGTTGCGGCAAAGGCAAAGCACTCATAACGGCAATCCTGTTCGGCTACAAGGATGTGCTCGGTATCGAATTCGCGCCAGATTTGGTCAAAGCAGCCCAAGCCAATCTCGGGCTAATCGCTTCGCATCTTCCCCCAGATGCTAAAGCCGACGTCATTTGTGCAGATGCCACCAGCTATGAATTTGAAGCCAAAGATGCGGTGTTCTTTTTGTTCAACCCCTTTGGAACGGATGTAATGCGGGGCTTTTGCCAACAAGTGGCCAAGTCCTTGAAGACGGATCCTCGACCCATCTGGCTCATCTATGCCGACGCTGACTGCATCGATGTGGTGTTAGAGGAGTTGCCTGTCAAAGAGACATCCCGACTGGCCTACGGCGGCTTCGAATTTGTGTTTCTAGGCAATACCGCAGACGCGACTTTCACTAGCAATCAGCCATCGTCGCAATTGGCAGCCGCTTGACTTTGAGTCCAGCAATGCGCGCGTCCATGACGAGTCGGCGACTCCGCATCGATCGCCCCCTTGAGGCGTTCGCCGAGCAAATTCCGCATCGTCAATCAGACGAGGTGCGGCCCTTCTGATTGACCGTCAATGCCTGATACAGGCCCTCAATTTTTTTGCACACCAGTTCCGCACAGTAGTTCGAAGCGAACAACTCTCGACCTGCCTCCCCGATGCGTGCCGCAGCATTCGGGTCAGCGGCCAACTGCAGCATCGCGTCAGCGAGTTGAGTAGCATCTCTCGGGGGGATCAGCAGCGCATTGACCTGATGGCTCACTACTTCTGGAATTGAGCCGACGCTGGTCACAATCGCGGGCATCGCGCACTGCATGGCTTCGAGCATGGCCACAGGCAAGCCTTCGATATAAGAGGGCAGCACAAACGCGTCTGCCCGCTCGAATACCCGCCGCTTTTCCTCGCCGACGACCCAGCCCAGCAAATGCACCGATTTGCTCAAGCCCTTGTGAGAAATGCTGGCATTGACCGCCTCAAGATCGCCCTCGCCACCCAAGAGCAGTTCGGCATCCGGAAAGCGCTGCAGAACCGAAGCGAAGGCCTCCAATAGCTCGTAGATGCCCTTGTCCCGCTCAAAACGCCCCAAGAACAAGAACCGACGGATCGCACGACCCTTTCGCGCCCCCGAATCCCAGGCCAAGACGGGGTTTCCCACTGCGACACAGCGGTCTTCTTCAACAAACGAAGCGACCTTAGGAATCCAGTTCGCGGACAGCACAATGACCTTGCGCGCCGCGGCAAAAGTCTTACGAATGCACCAACGACTCAGCGCCGCTGATTCCGCATAGAACTCAGGAAAGTTCCCGCCATGAATATGCAAAACAAGCGGCACTTGACGGAGTTGGGCCACACACACAAACACCGCCTTGCGCCAAAAGCTCGGCCCCGATGAAATATGGATATGCACCAAGCGCACCGGGCCTGTGCGAAGCAGCTTCTCGAATGCCCGCAAAGCCAAAGCCGCAGCCCATAGCTTTCCCAGGGGTGTGCGCCCTCCCATCGTATTGACGTAGCGCACATTCATCCGCTGAAACAGCCCTTGATCGCGATAGGCCGCAGCGACTGAAGACATCCCGCCTCGCCCATCTACCGGAGGCCCCACCATCACCACCGCCGCCAAATGCTCCCCCTGCCTAACCTGAGCCCTCATATCGTCCGTACCACCAACCTCAGCTTTCCATTGCTTGTGCGCGGCACGCTGTCGACGAACTGGAACTTCACGGCCAAAGCATCGCCAACAAAGGTGCGAACCGTCTTCCTCACCGCATCTTGGTCGCAAGGCGCGCCCGGCGCCATCGCAAGCACCAGGGTCAGTTCACCCGGGCTGTCTTGCCTCACCTGACCCTCAAGCAAATGTGGGATGTAATCCAAGATGCCGGACAACATGCTTAGCTTGCGCCCGTCAGGCAACTGAACATAGTCATCCACACGTCCAACCAGGCTTGTGATCAGAGGAAAACTGCGTCCGCACGTGCAACGCTGACCTGCATCTGCAGGACGCACCTCATCACCCAATTGATAGCGAATCAGCGGCATCAAATCGTTATCAAAAGTGGTGCCAATCACTTCACAGCCACCCCCCGGCATTGCAAGCAATTCCGTGTAGCTGTAATCGGACATGACGTGATATTGACCGTGATCGCAAGTACCAATGGCTGACACGCGTTCGCTGGCGCCATACCAGTCATACATCTCAACACCGAAAGCCTGCCGGACCAAGCGACGCTGTTCGTCAGAAATAGTCTCTGAGGAGGTCACCATTCCCCTGAGGCTCCGACCCTTGTAGCGCCGGCCGTGCTCTACGAGATAGTGAGCCAGCAACAAGACAGCGGAAGGGTAGGCCATGAAAACGACCGGGTCGAACTCCTCGAGTGCCTGAAGGTATGACTCAGCACGGGACTCCGACAAATGGAAGGCCGACATCATCAGCAGCTTCTCACCACGGTTGTGGCGCCAAAACGGCCCCTTCGTTTGCTCTTGGGGCACGATCTTGTCACCCCGAATCCAGGCCCGACGATCACCGAGCTTCATGCCTGCCCACATCATCTGCCGCCAGACAAAAGCGTTCTCTCGATTGATGGAGTGCAAGTCCCTCAGCGTTGCCACCTGCAATCCAGTCGTGCCACTGGTCCGCGCTTCAAATTTCGGCCCACGATGGACGTCAGACACCATACGTTTGCCCGAGTCAAATACGTCTTGCTTGCGCATCGAAGGAATGCGCGTCAAATCACTCAAGCACTTCAGATCAGAAGGAGCAAAGCCAGCGGCCTTGAATCGTTCCCGATAGAAAGGCACATGCATATCTGCAAGCTCAAGGGTGCGCCGCAAACGCTGCAGTTGCAAATTTTTTAAGCGATCCTCATCAAACCACTGCGTCTCCAGTACCTCCTGCAATTCCCGCTTGAAAGGCCCACGCTCACGCAAGCTACTTCGAATCCAGCCTCGCGTACTCAAGAGAAGCTCTTGAACCATTACAGGACTATTTCGGTAGACCCCCGTCTGAAGCATGACAACGCCCCTTTTCCTTTTACACCGACCAAAACTACTGGCCTATCCCAAACACCACCCAATCCGATTTCATTCGGCTTGCAGCGGAGATCGCCAGGGCGAAACTAGGGCGATATGGTACGTACAACCATCCTCAATTTCCCGTTCGCAGTACGCGGTACGCGGTCCACGCAATCAATCTTTACCTTCATGCCGCTACCAACAAATGAATGCACCGTCTTGATCACCTCAGTCCGGTTCAATCTCGCACCCGGAACCATCGCCAACACCAAGATCAGCTCGCCCGGTTGCTCCTGGCGAATCTGACCTTCAAGCAAGTTAGGAATGTAGTCCAGCACTTCTGACAGCATACTGAGTTGCCGCCCATCCGAGGTCATTACGTAGTCATCAACACGTCCCACCAAATGCGACACCAATGGAAAGTTCCTGCCGCAAGCGCAACTTGCACCTTCAGGCGCTGGGACAACTTCGTCGCCAAGACGATAGCGAATCAAAGGCATCAAGTGGTTGTCGAAGGTCGTGCCGACAACCTCACAGCCGCCCCCTGACCTGCACCCTCCCAGCCGTACCAGCGTAATGGAGAGGAAGTCCATCAACC
>NZ_CAMFJS010000057.1 GCF_945956965.1 uncultured Roseateles sp. | reverse complement strand
CCTAGTTCAGCGCCCCGCCCGGTCCGATGGGCGATCTGCTGATCGCCAGTTCCCCCCCCAACTCATTTCGCTCAACCGTGCTCCACGATGGACGCGGTGGGGCGAGCCGTTGCCGATTTGCAAGGCGGTGCAGCCCGGTGACCTCGAATTTTTCCCGCCTTGAAAGACTCTCCATGAAACTTCTCCCCCGTCACACCCTGACCGCTCTGGGTGCAGCGCTCTTGTGCGCCACAGCAGCCCAAGCCGAAATTGCCAACGACAGCAAGACCCTGGTGCTGTCGGGCTTTGGCACCCTCGCCGCGGTTCAAACCGACAACGCCAATGTCGAATTCCGCTCCGACAACCGGCTGCCCAGTGGCACGCGAAACAGCCACGAGTTCGACAACGACAGCAAGCTCGGCGTGCAACTCAGCTATCGCCCGACAGACAAGATTCAGGCCGTCGTTCAACTGCTCTCCAAGCGCAATGAGGAGAACAGCTTCCGCCCATCGATTGACTGGGCCTACCTTGCCTACAAGCCCACGAGCGCACTGTCCCTGCGGGCCGGCCGCTTTGTGGCGCCGGTGCTGATGGGTTCTGACTACCGCAATGTGGGCTACTCCAATGTCTGGGTGCGCCCGCCCACCGATGTCTACAACTCCGCAACCATCAACAACGTCGACGGTATTGACGCGATCTACCGCGGCGAATTCGGCCCTTTCTCTTACAGCGCGCAAGCCTACTTCGGCACCTACGACTTGAAGTTCGCCGGCGGCTCCGGCATCAAGTTCAACCGCATGGGCGGGCTGAATTTGACGGCCGAGTTGGGCAGCTGGACCTTCCGGGCCAGCCATATGGATGCGCGGCATACCAACTACCAGGCCGATGGCCAGATCTCGCCCTCCACCATCATCGGCGTGAGCAATCCCGCCACCGGCTCGGGCTTCCGACTCAACCCCGGCGCCGCCAGCTGCAACACCAACCTCAAGGCCAATGTGACTTGCGGCAACTTGTTCAGCAACTTCGACGAGGTGTTCACCGCCGTTCAGCGCGATCACAAGCCCTTCAACATCAGTGATCTGGGCCTGGCCTTTGACGACGGCAAGATCGTCTTCCAGGCGGAGTACATGATGCGCAAGTCCGACTCGGTGCTCTCGGACTCCAGCGCCTACTACCTGACCGCGGGCTACCGCTTTGGCAAGGTGCTGCCTTACATCACCTATTCCGGCAGCAAGACGGATACCCGCCGGCTCGGCCTGACGCCGGCCGCCAAGTACGCCGCCGACATCGCCAGCAAATACCCCAATGGCGCGCCCTATGTGCAGACATCGAACACCGACAACAACACGGTGTCCCTGGGCTTGCGCGTTGACCTCGCATCGTCGGTGGCGCTGAAGTTCCAGCTCGACCGCTACTCCCCTCACACCAACGAATTCGGCGCCACTGACGCACAGACCATGACGCGCGTCAACGGTGTGCTGAACAGCCCGATGTCCAACTCCGTCGGCGCCATCAAGCTCGCGACCGTGGCTTTGGACTTTGTTTTCTGAGGATCAACACCGTATGTTCACAACAAAAAAAATCATGGCGGCCAGCTCGGTCGTTCTCATCGCCCTCGCCTCCTCGCCTGCTCCTGCAGCGGACTGGGTGCTCGTCACCAATGCCAAGAGCAGCATCAGCAAACTTGACACGGACGCGGCCAGCAATCTCTACCTCGGCAAGACAAGCGAGCTGCCGGGCGTTGGCGCGGTGGCGCTGCTGGATTTGCCCGAAGGCAATGCCATCAGGGACAGCTTCTACCTCGATGCCACCAAGAAGGACGCCAGCGCGCTGAAGGCCTACTGGTCTCGCATGATCTTCACGGGCAAGGGACAGCCTCCGCGCATGGTTGATGGCGCAGCCGCCGTGAAGAAGGCACTCAGCGGCAATCCTTCGGCCATCGGCTACATCGAGAAATCGGCAGTTGACGCCACGGTGAAGGTGATCTTGACACCCTGAGGGTGATCTGCAAAAGGGAAAGAGACAAAGCCCGACCTTAGCCTCTTACGGGGCTAACTCGGGGACTCAGCGGATTGATCCAGAGCACAAGCAGCGCACATGAAAGCAAGGAAGGCAAGCGACGCATTGTTCATGCTCGCGCTATCTGCCGGGCTGAGTGGCAACTCAGCCATGGCGGAGATTGAAGATGGGAGCGGCGCATGGACTGTCGCGGGCTTTGGTACGGTTTCCATGGTCAGAACCGATGGGAGCGATGCCATCTTCCTGCCCTACGGCAACCAAGCCAATGGCGCCCAAAGCGCTTGGGTCGCGGGGCTGGACTCCATGCTGGCGGTGCAAGCCAGCTACTGCGCCCTGCCGAGGGCATCACTCACCGTGCAATTGACTGCGCGTCGGGATGCCGACAACGCCTATGTCCCGGACCTCGACTGGGCTTACCTCAGCATGCAGGCCAGCCCGGGCGTGGATCTTCGCGTGGGTCGCTTTGTAGCGCCTCTGTTTGCCGCCTCTGACACGCGCATGGTCGGCTACGCCAATTTGTGGCTCAGGCCGCCGCTTGAGGTCTACACCCTGGGTATCAACGGCGTTGACGGCGCCGACCTCATTTGGCGACACGCAGTGTCCTCCACCGCCTTTTTGGCGCAGGTTTGGGGCGGCAAAACTCGGCAACGTTTTCCTCGCAATGGCGTGGGCGGCCTGCTGACCAATCAAGCCGTTGAATACGAGCAGATGCTGGGCCTCAACCTCAGCCTTCAACGCGGCGGTCTCGGGCTGCGCTTCGCGCAGATGCGCGCGCGCCAGACCTTCATCACCACCCGCGGCCGGCCTGAAAGCGGGCTCAGCACCTTCGGCAACAGCCAGAGTGCATGCATGCCCAAGGAAAACGTCGCCAAGACGGCCTTGCTTTGCCGCGATCTTTACCAAGGCTTTTCAAGCCTTGAGCAGAGCTTTGATGTCAACGACGCCATCTTTCGCTTCAGCAGCTTGGGGCTGAACTACGAGGCCGGGCCTTGGCGCTGGATTGCCGAGGCCGTCTCACTGCAACACCACTCACGCATTGCCAATAGCCGAGCGGCTTACCTCACGATGGCGCGCAGCTTTGGCGCCTTCACGCCCTATCTCACACTCGCCTGGCATCAGGCGCAAACCAAGACATTTGAAGTTGCGGTGAAGCCGGCGTATGCGCGGCTCGTCAAACCCAATCTGCAAAGCTACAGGCCGGCGGGTTCTGCCGGGCCGGCGCAGAGTGGGCAGAGCTTGGGCCTGCGCTGGGATGCGCAGCCGGGGCTGGCTTTGAAGATGCAGATTGACCGGATGAATCCCCGCGCCCTGGGCAATGGGGTGAGCGACCTGAACCGCGTCGGACTGGTCGGAAAAAACTTGGCGGATGGGCCCGCCATTCACATTTACAACCTCAGTGTGGACTTCGCTTTTTGATCATGAATCGCGGTCACCTCCTCGCCCTCACGCTCAGCGCTTTGGCACTTTCAGCGCAGGCGCAAAGCACGGACTACGTGGTCGTCGTGGGCAACCGAAGTCCGCTCAAGCACCTGAGCCAACACGACATCAGCAATGTCTTCCTTGGCCGCGTCGAATGGTTGCCCGGCAGCGGCACCGTCAGACCGATTGAACCAAAAGATGACGAGGAACTGCGGCTGATGTTCCATGCCGCCATCACGGGCATGAATGAGCACAAGTTACGGGCGCACTGGGCCGCCATGGTCTTTACCGGCAAGGCCCGGCCTCCCGCGAAGTGCGCCACCATCGACCTGCTTCGGACGCGCTTGCATGAGGACCCCCACGCCATTGCCTATCTACGGCGCCACGACATGGACCCCGCGCTCAAGCAAGTCTTCCCCTGAATCCGCATTGATCCCCAGCGACCCGCCGCGATGCGGTCGCGCTTTCCGCCCCGCCATGAGCCAGACAACCGCCCTCCAAGCCAGCCCAAGCCCGAGTTCCCAAACAAGCCCGAAGCAGGAGCTGGCAGGCCTCGTCGTGGCCTTGTCCGGCATGCTGGTCTTGCTCGCCTTCGTGCAGTTTCACGGGCTCAGAATCAGCATACTGTCTGATCTGGGCTCATCGGCGGAACTCATCGCGCAAAACGCCAGCCACGCCATCGTGATCGAAGACGATAACGAGGCCCAAGCCTTGTTGGCCGCCTTGGCCAGCTCCCGCAATATTCTGCAAGCCCGACTTGAAAGCACGGATGGGCGGCTCCTGGCGCTGTACGAGGGCGAGCCCACAAATTGGAGCCACAACTTGGTGGCGCTCAAGGTCTCGCGCCCGGTGATCGCCTATGGCCAAGCGGTTGGCACGCTGGTCTTGTCAGCCTCGTCCCAGAAGCTTGTGAGCTGGACCTTGGTATTTTTTGGCGTGGGCAGCCTGGCTATTGGCGGCGCATGGCTGGCCTCATGGCTGTCCGCGGCGCGCGCGGCCAAGGCCGCCAGAAAGGCGCAACAGCGTCTCGCCTGGGTCTCTCGTCATGACCCCCTGACCGGCTGCGCCAATCGAGACGAATTGAGAGCCCACCTTCGCCGCCCCAGCGCGGACCCCCAGGCCTTGTCTGCCCTGTATCTGGTCGACCTGGATGGCTTTGGCATCATCAACGCCGCTTACGGCGCACACCAAGGTGACGTGATCCTGCGCGTGGTCGCCCAGCGCCTGCAGACCTTGCTGGGCGCTGGAGACTGCCTGGCGCGATTGAGCGCGGACGAGTTCGGCATCACCCTGACTCAGGGGGACGAATCGAGCTTCTCAAGCTTCGCCAGACGCATTCAAGCCGCGTTGCGGGAGCCCATCTTCGTCGGGGATATTGCGCTGAAGCCCACGGTTTGCATCGGCATGGCGGTGCTGCCAGTGGACGGCAAAGACGAAGACAGCGCCATTCGTGCGGCAAGCGCCGCCTTGGGCATGGCACGCAGCGCAGGCAAAGGCAGCGTTTGCAAATATGAGGAAGCGCATAACCGTGAATTGCGGGAGCGCGCCGACTTGATCGAGGCCTTGCGGCAAGCGCTGGGCAAGACCGAGTTCTATCTTCAGTACCAACCCATCTACAAGGCGAACGATCAGTCCTTGTGCGGCGCCGAAGCGCTCTTGCGCTGGCAACACCCCATTCGTGGCGCCATCTCACCGGAGCGCTTTGTTCCGCTGGCCGAGAGCGCCGGCCTCATTGAAGAGATCGGGCTGAAGGTGATCAGCTTGCTCAAAGAAGACCGCCAGCAATGGCTTGGCGCGGGCCTCAAGGTGCCGCCAATCGCTGTGAACCTGAGCGCCATGCAGTTCCCCGGCGAGCTATCGAAAGCACGATTTCTTCAGCAACTGGACCTGCTGGGACTTGGCCCCGGCGAGCTTGAGATTGAGTTGACCGAGCGCGCGGCCTTTGAGGACCTGGAGGAGCAGGACTCCATCGTTCAACAGCTCAAGGCCAGGGGCTACACCATCTCCTTGGACGACTTTGGCACCGGCTACAGCTCGCTGAGCTATCTCCATCGACTCAGCTGCGACAAGCTCAAGATTGACCGAAGCTTTGTTCGGCGAATGGAACAAAACCCCAGCGCCCAGCAGTTGGTCAAGGCGATCGTTGAAGTGGCCCACGCGTTTCAAATGCAGACCGTCGCGGAAGGGGTGGAAACGCCAGGCGAACTGGAAGCACTGCGCCAGGTGGGCTGCGATGCCCTGCAAGGCTATCTGCTGGATCGGCCGCTTGATGCGCCCACATTTGGCTTGCGCCTGGCTCAGGTTCGCCGACTGCCCGACTCCGGTCTGGCGATTCAAGCGCCCTGAGCAAAGCCGCCACTGCCCGCAGCGCTAATCGCAGGCATTGTTCAAAAGCAAAGCCATCGGCGGGAGCTGGCCGCCCAGCAGCAAATCCAAAGCGCCCTCATTGCCAAGTGCCGGGGCATGGCGGCGCAGCGCCGGCATCTCGCTCAACAGTTCTCGCCAAGCTTGGCGCCAATGGGCTGGCACATCTCCGGCAAACTCCGCGCGCCATGCGTAGACCGTTTGCAGCAAGGCGGTCGGCCGATGTTCCGCGCTCATGGCATTGACGGCGCGCATCAAGAAATCCAGTTCAGCGCTGTTCTTGTCCTCCAACAAGAGCCAACCCAGGTCCACCGCCAAATCTTGCCCGTTGGCGCCTTCGCTGGGGCCGGTGGCCCATGCCGTGCGCAGACGGGCTTTGGCTTCTTCCCGCTTGCCTTGATGCAAGAGCAGCGCGGCTTCGCAGCGGCCCCGGCGCGCCACATTGCCGTCATCACTCAAGACCGCCAGCATCTTGGCCGCTTCTGGCTCGCGGCCGAGCGCGAGATACCAGCTGCAAAGCAGCCCGGCGCAAAGCCAGCGCGTGTACCAAGCCCACTGGCATGCCAACGCCAGCATTTCCTGCATTTGCAGCAGGGCCTCCTCGTGCCGCCCACTGCGCCAGAGCCAATGAGCCCGGGCCCGGCCATGCGCCGACGACAGATAGATCGGCCCTGCGCCACCCATCAAGTTGTCGCACTCCTGAAGGGTGAATGCCGCTTCCCCTAGGCGCCCGGCATCGATCAGGACAAAGGTTTCCTGAATGCGAGAGCCCAGGTACTTGCCTCTGAACCCCAGATGAGTGGCCAATACCGAGGCCCTGCGGGTCGCGTCGACGGCCTCGGCGTATTGCCGCAATGCGCCCAGCCCCAAACCCAGGGACTGATAGGCCTGCAACTCAATGCGCATGAGCCCACGAAGCCGGGTTTCACGCACCACTTCTCTCAAGGCCTGGATGGCCTTGCTGAGGAGCGGGATGGACATCAAAACATGGCCATACAGGCAATGCGCCAAGAGTTCGGAATAGACGTCGCCCACGGCCTTCGCCGCCTCGGCGGCGCGCAAAGCCGTTTTGGCTGCTGACTCAAACTGCCCTTGGAAGCGCTCCATATCGGCTTTGGCAATGAGCATATTGGCCAGCACGGCATGGCTGGCTTGGCCCGTGAACACCAAAGCCAGCCCCTGCTCGCCGTAGCCTGCGGCGGCCGCCATATCGCCCGAATTGACCTCGATGCGGCACAGCTCCGCGTAAACATCGACCTGAAGGTCAAAGCTGTTGTCCGCCATCGCCCCCTTCAACGCGATGAGAGCCGCCGAGCGCGCATGCGCCATGGCCGCGGACTGCTCCCTCAGCAAACGCGCGTGGACCAGATGCATACGCGGCGTGACGGCCAGCCTTTGCATGCAGGACTCAAGCAGGGGCAAGGCCGAGCCCAGCTCCCCGCGCAGCTCGAAATCGAAGGCCTTGGCCAGTTGCTCCTCCCAAAACAGCGGGGTTGACTCGTGGCCGGGATCCAATTGCGCATCCAGGTACAGAACCACTTTCGCCGCCAGCTCCATAAGATCCGGCCCCTCGAAATTCCGCCCCTCCAGGTCGCCGTCTGAGCTCCCCAGAAGCGCTTCCAATCGATACAAGCCCGAAGCAGCGCGGGAGAACCGACACAACAGCGCTTTGCCCGTGCCCAGTTGCTGACAGGCCAGCGCCAGGGCCTCGCCACCCCAAGTCAGGTGGCTACGCCAGTCACCGGTCGCGTTGATACTCGCCACCGATATGCGGCCTTTGGTCTCCAACTGGTGATGCACCAAACCAGCCAAGCCCCGCTCGGCCCAGGCCAGTTGCGGGTCCTCGCTCTCATTGGCGAAAGGCAGGATGGCCAAAGTAGGCTGAGTAAGCGGAGTGGCCACCGGAGATCCTGAGGGAGTCGCCCTCGGCGCAGGGGCCAGGACAGCAGGCTTCTGCAGTTCCTCAGCGCGCTCAGCGACAGCGTCATCCTGGAGAAGAATGACGGCCGCATCAAAGCGATAACCGACACCACGTACCGTCGCGATGACGTCCGGTGAGCCCTGTGCATCCTGAATGATGCGCCGCGCCTTCATGACGGCTCGGGCAATCACCGAATCCGTCACAAAGGTCGTTCCCCATGACCTGCACCCTCCCAGCCGTACCAGCGTAATGGAGAGGAAGTCCATCAACCA
>NZ_CAMFJS010000056.1 GCF_945956965.1 uncultured Roseateles sp. | reverse complement strand
GCTAGGCCACGCGCGCCGCCGCCGGACAGCACCAGGGCGATCTTGGGCCGCCCTTGCGGCGCTGCCGGAGCCTGCGCTTGACCTAGCGCGGGGCTGTCTGCCGCTGATGTCGCCTGCGCTGTGCCGAGGGCAAAGCACAGCAACAACAAGGGCGTGATCAGTCGAGTGCGCATGGTGGATGGCGGGCTGGAGCGGGCGAGGGTGGGCATGGCGGTGGCATGATGAGAGGGCGCCACGATAGCGCACAAATATGGCTGTGCTGCGCCAAGCATGCGCTAAGCTGCGCGCCCCTTGGGCGCGGTTTCGCCGCCAACGCCAGGCAAAGCCCCTATCCCTATCCGCGACGACATTTACCTCGCGCTCGGTTCATGCCGAGCCCATTCAAGCCCATGAGCAACTCTGTACAAGCGACACAACTCGGCGCCAATCCCCCCGCACGGCCAGCCTTGCCGGCCCTTCGGATTGGCGAGGGCTGGGATACCCATGCCCTGGTCCAAGGCCGGCCCCTGATTCTGGGTGGCGTCACGATTCCGCACAGCCACGGTCTGCTGGGCCATTCCGACGCTGATGCCCTGGCCCATGCCATTACCGATGCCTTGCTGGGTGCGGCGGCTCTGGGTGATATCGGCAAGCTCTTCCCCGACACGGCGGCCGAGTTCAAGGGCGCCGACTCCATGGTCTTACTGGCTGAAGCCTATCGGCGGGTGCGTGAGGCTGGCTGGCAGATCGTCAATATCGACAGCACCATCAAGGCCCAAGCGCCCAAGATGGCGCCGCATATCGCCGCCATGCGCAGCCGCTTGGCGCAAGTCTTGGGTGTGGATGTGGGCCAGATCAATGTGAAAGCCAAGACGGCCGAGAAGATGGGCCCCGTGGGCGAAGGCCTGGCCATCGAAGCGCAGGCCAGCTGCTTGCTGGCCGCGCTTTGATCGCCAGTCAATCACTTACAAAGACTTCTTCAGCAAGGCCTCGAATTCGGCCGCGCTGAGGGTCTTGCTGGCTGTGGGGCTGCTGGCGCTGCTGTCGGGGCGCAGCTCCAGGGTGTAGCTCTTGCCGTCAGCGCTTTCCACAATCGTCACCGATGAGCCGTCGCCCCGGCTGCTGACCTTCACGCTGCTTGATTGAGGGTCGATGGTGTAGACCAGCTTTTGCGCCAAGCTGGGGGTTTGCAGCACGATGAGCAATTTGCCGCTGGCATCCATGGTCAGGGCGTAGGTCTGTGTGCGCGTGCCCTGGCTGAGGCTGAGGTCAGCGATCACAGCGCTCGGCAGGCCTTGGGCATTCAAGCTGGCGGCCACGCTGCCATTGAGGGTTTGCAGGGGCGCGGCGCTGTCGCCGACGCGGAAGACCAAGTCTTTGATCAAAAGGCTGTGGCCACCATTTCCCTGGCCGACCGTGTCGCTGATGCTGCCCGAGGCCAGAAAGGCTTCACCGGTCTGGCAGCTCTGGGCGCTGTAGTTGCGTACCTTGTCCACCACGCTCAGCGTCATGCTGCCACCGGCGATGCAGGGGTAGTTGCCGGCCGGCGCGTCGGCAGCGATGGCATTGATGGGAAGCACGCCGGCCAGCAGCATCTCGGCGCTGTGCTGGGTGCCCGCGGCGGCAATGCCCGCGGTGGCTTCGTAGTTGCTGCTGTTGATGAAGGCCTCGGGTGTGGGGCTTGGAGGCTCGTTGCCACCGCCACCGCCGCCGCAAGCACTCAGCGCGAAACTGGTGACGGCAACACACAGGGTCAGGGTCAAGCTGTGAATCGAAGGTTTGCAACTGCTGCTCATGCTCTGGCTTTCTCGATGGTGATCTTCAAAGGGCGGGCAGGATGGCCTTTTTGAGGCCGGCTGAGGTGCCGGCGTTCCAGATGAGCGCTGCGACGGCGCTATTGTTGGGCAGCTTTGTGCGCAGCATGGGCCGCAAACGTGGGGGTATCGGAAAGCGCTCCGGCCGAGGGCATGGCGCGCTACCGGCGGCTTCTTGGGTGCCTGGGCCGTTGTGCTGTTGACTCAGGCGCGGCGGCTTCGCTCAGCTGGCTTTTTGGAACCGAATCACGGTCAGCAGCCCGCCGTCCGGCGCATTGCTGATCTCGAGCTGGCCACCCAGGCGTTGCACTGACTTTTCCACGATGGCTAGCCCTAGGCCGGCGCCGGTGGCGGCGGTGCGGGCGGCGTCGCCGCGGAAGAAGGGTGTGGTCAGGCGGCTGAGCTTGTCGGGCGGCACGCCGGGCCCGAAGTCGCGCACCTGCAGGGCCACCCAGCTGCCTTGCAGGCTGTGGCTGACCTCCACCAAGGTGGGCAGACCCGGCGCATGGCCATAGCGGCGGGCGTTCTCAAACAGGTTGAGGAGTACGCGGCCGAGTTCGGTGTCATCGGCCCAAACGCGCAAATCGAGCGGAATCAGCACGCGGATGCGGATCTGCTCCGGGTCGCGGAAGCCCTGCGCCTCGCGCTCCACCACCTCGGCCAGCGGCACCGGCTGCAATTGCAGCTCGGAGGGGCGGGCGTAGTCCATGAATTTGCAGATGATGGCGTCGAGCTGGTCGATGTCCTGGGCCATGAACTGGCGGGCTTGCTCGTCGGGCACGCTCATCTCGGCTTCCAGGCGCAGGCGCGCCAGCGGCGTGCGCAGATCGTGCGAAATGCCGGCCAGCATCACGGTGCGGTCGTCTTCCATCTTGGCCAACTCACGCGCCATGCGGTTGAAGCCCATATTGACTTCGCGGATCTCGCTGGTGCGGGTGCTCTCGTCCAGGCAGGAGTCGTATTCGCCTTCGCGGATGCGATGGGCGGCGAAGCTGAGTTCGCGCAGCGGCTGGTTGATCAGCCGGGTGATCAGGGCCGAACCCAGCACCGTGACGATCAGGGCCAGCAGCAGCCACCAGGCATTGCTGGACAGGCTCACACTCAGCGGCGCGGCGCTGGTGCGCAGCCAATAGCTGTCCTCGCCGATGGTGAAACGCACCCACAGGCCCGGCTCGGCATTGACGCTGCGCGCGACCACGGTGTTGGGCCCTAAGCGGCCGCGCAACTCCGCCGCCAAGCGCTTGGCGAAGGCATTGGTGTCGTAGGCCTGCCAGCGGTCGGCTGCCTCGGCCACACGCACCCGCACCGCCTCGCTGCGCTCCAGCGAGGACAGCACGGCGACGCGGTTGATGCTGTCGGTGTCAGCCAGGGCGACGCGGCTGAGATTGACCAGGCCGGCGAGTTGCTGGGCCGACTCCAGCGCGCGTGGCTCGGCTTCCAGCACCTTGAAGGTTTGCTGCCAGGCCAGCACCCCGCCCGATAGCAGCAAGGCCAGCAGGGCGAATGTGCGCCAGAAGAGGTTAAGCGCCAGCCACGGCTTGGCAGGGTCGGTGTACACGCGCGGGGTGGCTTAGGCTTGCGGCGCTTCGTCCGGCACAAACACATAACCCACGCCCCAGACGGTCTGGATATAGCGCGGCTGGGCCGGGTCGGTTTCCAGCAGCTTGCGCAGGCGCGAGACCTGCACATCCAGGCTGCGGTCAAAGGGCTCGAAGTCGCGCCCGCGCGCCAGCTGCGCCAGCTTGTCGCGCGACAGGGGTTGGCGCGGGTGGCGCACCAAGGCCTTGAGCATGGAGAACTCGCCGGTGGTCAGCGGCAGCACTTCGCCGTTTTTCGACAGGCGGCGCTGCGCTAGATCGAACTCGAAGTCGCCGAAGCTGACTGTCAGGGCTTCCAAGGACGGCGCACCGGGCGCCTCGGTCGCCGGGCGGCGGCGCAGCACGGCATTGATGCGGGCCAGCAATTCGCGCGGATTGAAGGGCTTGGAGAGGTAATCGTCGGCGCCCACTTCCAGGCCGACGATGCGGTCCACATCCTCGACCTTGGCGGTGAGCATGATGATGGGTGTGTTGTCGTTGCCGGCGCGCAGGCGGCGGCAGATGGTCAGGCCATCTTCGCCGGGCAGCATCAGGTCCAGGACGATCAAATCCACGGTTTCGCGGCTGAGCTGGCGATTGAGGGCGCGGGCGTCTTCGGCCAGCAGCACCTCGAAGCCTTCTTGGGTCAGATAACGGCGCAACAGGTCGCGGATGCGGGCGTCATCATCGACCACCAGAATGCGATCTGCTCTTGTGTTGCTGGGGCTGTTCATGGCTTTACCGGGTCAAACTGAATTTGTAACAACGCCATTGTGCGGGGCTTTGGCGCCATTTTTGGGCCGTGGTGGCCGCCGTTACAGCTTGTTAACAATTGTTTGCCGTCTGTGTGGCTTGCGCTGCGGGCTTGTCCGGTTGGTCAACGATTCGGCATCCGGCGCATTAAGCTCAGTGTCGTCACAACAAAAGGGAAGTGCCATGTCGCAAGCCAAGATGTCCAAACTGTCGAAGAAGGCGCTGTTGAGCCTGTTGGTTTTGATGGGGGCGGGGGGCGCCGCCCATGCCGCTGCGGGTCAGCCGGGGGTGGACAGCTTGCCGCGGGATCGCCTCAATCTGCAGGCCACGGCCAGCATGGAAGTGACGCGCGATGTCTTGGGTGTCACTTTCACCGCCACCAAGGAGGGCAGCGATGCCGCCGCCGTGCAAGCCGCCCTGAAGCAAGCCCTGGACACCGCATTGGCCGAAGCCCGCAAGCTGGCCAAGCCCGGCCAGGTGGAGGTGCAGACCGGCAACTTCTCGCTCTACCCACGCTACGCGCCCAAGGGCGGCATCAATGGCTGGCAGGGCACAGCCGAGCTGCTGGTGGAAGGCAAGGACATCGCCGCCATCGCCCAACTGACGGGCCGCGTCAACAGCATGACGATCGCGCGGGTGGGCTATAGCTTGTCCAAGGAACAACGCCAGAAGGTGGAGGGCGATGTGGTCAAACAGGCCATTGCCAACTTCAAGGCGCGCGCGGCTGATTACGCCCAGCAATTCGGCTACGGCGGCTACAGCATCGGTGAAGTGAATGTGAACAGCATGGACAACTCGCCCATGCCCATGGCCGCGCCGCAGCTGCGCTTCAAGGCCATGGCCGCCTCGGCCGACGAAGCGTTGCCGGTCGAAGCGGGTAAGGCCACGGTCAGCGTGACCGTGGGTGGCACGGTGGTGATGACGCTGCGCTGAACTGGCGAGCGGGCTAGGGCGTGCCGGTGACCGGCTGCCCTGGCCTTGCGCTGAGGCTTACTGTGCCGTCCAGCCGCCGTCCAGGCTCCAGGCCTGGCCGCAGACATTGCTGGCGGCATCGCTGCACAAGAATACCGCCAACTCGCCCAATTGCTCCGGCGTGGTGAAGCGCAAAGAGGGCTGCTTTTCAGCCAGCAGGCGGCGCTTGCCTTCTTCCATATCAACACCATCGGCCGCCGCGCGGGCGTCCACTTGCTTTTGCACCAGGGGGGTCAGCACCCAGCCGGGGCAGATGGCGTTGACCGTCACGCCCGAGGTGGCCGCCTCAAGCGCCACCGCCTTGGTGAAACCGATCAGGCCATGCTTGGCCGCCACATAGGCCGACTTGTGCGCCGAGGCCACCAGGCCATGCACCGAGGCCAGATTCAGAATCCGGCCCCAGCCGCGCTGCTTCATGCCGGGCAGGGCCAGGCGGGTAGTGTGGAAGGCGGAGCTGAGGTTGATGGCGATGATGGCGTCCCAGCGCTCGGGCGGGAAGTCTTCCACCGCGGCCACATGCTGAATGCCGGCGTTGTTGACCAGAATGTCGCAGGCGCCGAACTCGGCCGTCACGTAGGCCATCATGGCTTCGATTTCGGCCGGCTTGCTCATGTCCGCGCCGTGGTAGCCGACCTTGACGCCCAATGCGGTAACCGCTGCCTTGGGGCCTTCCACATCACCGAAGCCGTTCAAGACGATGGTGGCGCCTTGGCGCGCCAGACTCAGCGCAATGCCCAGTCCGATGCCGCTGGTTGATCCGGTGACGAGAGCAACTTTTCCATTCAACATGGGGGTGAGTCCTTTCAAAGCTAGTGGATGCCTCATGCACACTATACGGACCTGAGGGCCTGAACCCTGTTGGAACAGATGTTGATGATGAAAGGATGCCCGCCATGACCGAGCCGCAGCTGAAGTTTGTGCAATGCTTGAGTGCGTCCGGTCTGCACCGCATGGCCTTCTGGGAATGGGCCTATACCGGCCCAGAAAAGGATACTGAGCCGCCGGTGCTCATCTGCGTTCATGGCTTGTCCCGCCAAGGGCGCGACTTCGATACCTTGGCGCGTGCGCTGCAGTCGCGTTACCGGGTGATCTGCCCCGACGTGGTGGGCCGCGGCCAATCGGATTGGCTGGCCCAGCCTGCTGGCTATCAGCTGCCTAGCTATGTGGCCGATATGGTCACGCTGCTGGCACGCTTGGATGCGCCGGCGGTGAATTGGCTGGGCACCTCGATGGGCGGGCTGATCGGCATCGGCTTGGCGAGTCTGCCCGGCAACCCGATTCGCCGCCTGGTGCTCAATGATGTGGGGCCAACGATTGAGTTTGAGGCTTTGCAGCGCATTGGCGGCTATTTGGGCCTGCCCAAGCATTTCGCTTCGCAAGCTGAAGGGGCTGACTATTTGTGGGGCATCTCCAAGAGCTTCGGCCCGCACAGTCCGGCACAATGGGCGGCCTTGTCTGCGCCCATGTTCAAGCCCGACGGCGAGGGCTTCAAGCTGCATTACGACCCCGCCATCGCCCAACCTTTTGCCGCCTTCACGGCGGAGTTGGCGGCCATGGGCTCGGCGGCGATGTGGCGTGCTTTTGATGCGATTGCCTGCCCCACACTCTTGCTGCGCGGCGCAGATTCTGACTTGCTGTCGCCGCAAACTGCCCAAGCCATGACCCAGCGCGGCCCGCGCGTGGCGCTGCGCGAGTTCGCTGGCGTGGGCCATGCACCCACATTGCTTGCGCCAGATCAAATCGCCGCCGTGGCGGAGTTTTTACTGAACGAGGCATGATGGCGGCCTGATTCAAAGTGCTGCCGCCTTGTTGGCGCGACCATCGAAAAAAGAATAAATGAAGACCGGTTTGACTATGAGCGGCGCCACAGCCGCTGCCTCGGCGACAGACGCCGCGCCCATCGTGGCCTTGGTGGATGTTGATTTGTTGGCGGCCGAAGGCGCGCGGGCGGGTGAGCCCCCGCAGTCGCTGGCGCCGGTGCAACGTGCGCGCGCTTTTGCCGAACCCTTGTTGATGGGGCAGATCCTGGACACCGGCGAGGATGCACAAGTCCATGCCGATGGGGTGGCCGGGATTCTGGCCGCCATCGGCGCGGCGCCCTCGATGCAGGCCGCGGCCTATCTGGTCTACGCCGGCGACTTTCTCGCCAAGCCCGAGGAAGTGGTGGCCAAGGCCTTTGGCGAGTCCTACGCCAGCCTGGTCACCCATACCCGCCGCCTGGTGCAGATTCAGCGCGCCGCGCGCGAGGCCAAGGTCGATGCCGAGCGGCGCGGCGAGCAGACCGAGCGCGTGCGCAAGATGCTGCTGGCTTTTTCGCGCGATCTGCGGGTGGTGCTTCTGCGCCTGGCTTCACGTTTGCAGACCCTGCGCTATTTCGCGCTCAGCAAAACGGCCTGCCCGAGCAGCCTGGCGCAAGAGTCGCAGCAGGTGTTCGCGCCGCTGGCCAATCGCCTGGGCATCTGGCAGATCAAGTGGGAGATCGAAGATCTGTCCTTCCGCTTCTTACAGCCCGAGGCCTACCGCAACCTCGCCAAAGCCCTGGATGAAACCCGGGTGGCGCGTGAGCAAAGCATCGAGTCGGCGAGGGCAGAGCTGCAAGCCAGCCTGGCCGCGCAAGGCATTGCCGCCCAAGTGCAGGGGCGCCCCAAGCATCTCTACAGCATTCAAAAGAAGATGCAAGGCAAGAGCCTGGCCTTGTCCCAGGTGTTTGACCTGCGCGCGTTGCGGGTCATCGTGCCCGATCTGGCGGACTGTTATGCGGCGCTGAGCTGGCTGCACGAGGCCTACACCCCGGTGGCCGGGGAGTTCGATGACTACATCGCCCGCCCCAAGCCGAATGGCTACCAGTCCCTGCACACCGTGGTGCGGGGCGCGGATGGGCGTGCCATGGAAGTGCAGATCCGAACCCAGGCCATGCATGACCATGCCGAGCATGGCGTGGCCGCACACTGGGCTTACAAGGAGGCGGGCACGCGTGGCTATGCCGGCGTCAGCGCGGCAGGTGAATTTGAAGATCAGGTGGCGCAGGCGCGCAAAGCCGTGCTGCGCCAGTTGCTGGCCTGGGAGCGCGACTTCACCCAGGGCCAGCAGGCGGCGGAGCCAGCGCCAACCGACGGCAGCGCGGAAGCGGTGTTCGACGAGCGCATTTACGTCTTCACGCCCCAGTCCACCATTGTTGAGTTGACGGCTGGCGCCACGCCCATCGATTTCGCCTACGCGGTGCATACCGACCTGGGTCACCGCTGCCGCGGCGCCAAGGTGGACGGCCAAATGGTGCCGCTGAGCACCGCCTTGCAAAGCGGCCAAACGGTAGAGATCACCGCCGCCAAGGAGGGCGGCCCCTCGCTGGACTGGCTGCATGCCGACAGCGGCTATCTGCGCAGCCCGCGCTCTCGCGCCAAGGTGCGCGCCTGGTTCAATGCCCAGGCGCAGGCGCAGACGATTGCACGCGGCCGCGAGGCGGTGGAAAAGTTCTTGCAGCGCGAGGGTAAGACGGCCATCAAGCTGGAAGACTTGGCGGCCCGCCTGGGCTTCAAGGGGGCTGACGCCTTGTTCGAGGTGGTCGGCAAGGACGAATACTCGCTGCGCAATATCGAGCTGCTGCTGCGCCCGACGGTGCAAGAGCCTTTGTCTGACGAAGCCCTGGCTCAGCGCATGAGCCGTGGCGCCAGCAAAGCGCCGCGTGGCGGGGTGCTGGTGGTGGGCGTGGATTCGCTGCTGACCAATCTGGCGCGTTGCTGCCGGCCGGCGCCGCCCGATCAAATCGGCGGTTATGTCACGCGCGGCAAGGGCGTGGCGATTCACCGGGTGGACTGCATCAACTTCCGCCAGATGGCGCAGCGCGCCGGTGAGCGGGTGATCGAGGTGGCCTGGGGCGGTGAGGACCTCGCGGGCAAAGCCGGCAAGGGCTCAGCCCTGTACCCGGTGGATGTGATTGTTGAATCCAGCGACCGCCAAGGCCTGCTGCGCGATGTGCTGGAGGTGCTGGCCAAAGAGAAGATGAACGTCACCGCGGTCAACACGCAGTCGGTCAAGTCCAGCAATAAGCAAACACATGGCGAGACGGCTTGGATGAACTTCACCGTGGAAGTGGCGGACTCAGGTCGCCTGGCTCAGGTCTTGCGCAGCGTGGCCCAAGTACCGGGTGTGCGGGCGGCGCGAAGAAAGTAATTGCAGAAAATTTGCCGCAAGACTTGCTGAAGTCCATAAAACCGGGCTATACTGCAAAGCTCTTTTAGGCGCGTAGCTCAGCTGGTTAGAGCACCACCTTGACATGGTGGGGGTCGTTGGTTCGAGTCCAATCGCGCCTACCAAATTGCTTGAACTGACATCGGTTGGTTGCAAGTGAAGCGGTAGGCAAGGCCAAAAGAGTGTGAGAAAGATGAAGGCGCGTAGCTCAGCTGGTTAGAGCACCACCTTGACATGGTGGGGGTCGTTGGTTCGAGTCCAATCGCGCCTACCAAATT
>NZ_CAMFJS010000055.1 GCF_945956965.1 uncultured Roseateles sp. | reverse complement strand
GCCTGATCGCCACGGCGGAAGTGCCTTTCGGCGGCGTCAAGCAATCCGGCCTGGGGCGCGAGGGCGCGCATCAGGGCATGGATGACTATGTGGAGATCAAATACCTCTGCCTGGGCGATATCCAAAAGTAAGGATCTCGCGAGAAGCGCTTGAGTAAGCCCTGCAAGCCCCGCAAGCGTCGGGCTTCTGCTGTATCTACCCATGAAAAAAGGGCACCCAGATGGGTGCCCTTTTTGCTGCACGCTCAAGCTGAGCGCAGCGCTCAGGAGGCGAGCTTGAACACCGCGACTGAGCCCACCAGCTGCTGGGCTTGCAGCTTGAGGCTTTCGGCCGCGGCGGCCGACTGCTCCACCAGCGCGGCGTTTTCCTGCGTGGCGCGGTCCATATGGGCGACGGCTTCGCCGACCTGGCTGACGCCCGTGCTTTGCTCGCGGCTGGCGGCGCTGATTTCACCCATGATGGCGGTGACGCTGCGGATGGCGGCCACCACTTCCTCGATGGTGGCGCCGGCGCTGTCGACCTGGGTGCAGCCCAGCTCCACGCGTTCCACGCTGGCATTGATCAAACTCTTGATTTCGCGGGCCGCTTCGGCCGAGCGGCCGGCCAGCGTGCGCACCTCGTTGGCCACCACGGCAAAGCCGCGCCCTTGCTCAGCAGCGCGGGCGGCTTCAACGGCGGCGTTCAGCGCCAGGATATTGGTCTGGAAGGCAATGCCGTCGATGACGCCGATGATGTCGGCGATCTTGCGCGAGCTGTCGCTGATGGCGCGCATGGTGCCCACCACCTGGCCCACAGCCTGGCCGCCCTTGAGTGCGACTTGCGACGCGGCTTGCGCCAGCTGATTGGCGGACTGCGCGTTGTCGGCATTGCCGCGCACGGTGCTGCCCAACTGTTCCATCGACGCCGCGGTTTCTTGCAGTGCCGAGGCCTGCTGTTCGGTGCGCAGCGACAGATCGCTATTGCCGGAAGAAATCTGGGCAGACGCGGTGGCCACGCCTTCGGCATTGGCGCGCACGCCTTTGACGATGTCAGCCAGGCGGGACTGCATCTGCTGCATGGCGGCCAGCAGGCGGGCGGTTTCGTTGCTGCCGCTGCCGTCAATGGGCATGGCCAAGTCGCCGGCGGCCACGCCGCTGGCAACGCGCACGGCGGCTTCCAGTGGCAGGGTGATGGAGCGGATCAGCCACCAGCTGCAGGCCACGGCCAGCATCAGGGCCAGCAGGCCCAAGCCCAGCAGTTGCAGCTGGGTGTCATCAATCTCGGTGCTGGCCAGCTGCGCGTCTTGGTGCATCTGGGTTTCGCTTTGCTCGACCAATTTGTCCACCGCCGCCATATAGGCCAGGTGCTTGGGGCGCATGTCTTTGAGCAGCACGGTCTTGGCCAATGCCATCTCGCCGGCCTCGACCGCCTTGGTCACGCGTTCGCGTTCGATGCGGTATTCGCCACGCGCTCGGTTCAGCTCGGCCAGGCCGCGCTGGCCCTCGGGCGTGCTCAGCACTTTGCTGAGCTTTTCCAGCGTGGCCGCAGTGGTTTTGGAGATCTCGGCGATTTGGGCGAACTGCTGGGCGATCTCGGCCTTGTCGTTGAGGATGATGGCGTCGCGCATGGCGCGGGCCACCTGGCCGTTGGCGTCCTTGATCGACAGCAGCATCTTGACCGTGGGATAGCGCTCGTCCATGGTCAGGTGGAATTGCTGGTCGACCTCGCTCATCTTGGCCCAGGCCAGGCTGACCAGCAGCACGATCAGCAGCAGCATCGCAGCAAAACCCAGGCACAGCCGGGTGGAGATCTTCATCGCGTTGAAGCTCATCGGGAATTCACTCTCGCTCTTGTTCGGTAGATGGGGAAAGCGGGGGAGAGTAGGGGCCGCCCTGTTGCGGCGGCATGAGCTAGATCAAGACGCGCCTGCTGCGACGCGCGAGAAGTGCGATCTCCGGCACAGGTTGGGGCGAGCGGCATGCGAGCGCGCCAGATTCATTTGAGCAATGAAAAAGGGCAGCTTGCGCTGCCCTTGGTTTGCCTTGCTAGATCACATCAAAGTCATCAGAACTCGTAGCGAGCGGTGACTTGGATGGCCCACTGCGACTCGCCCTTGTTCTGGCGAGTTTCGTAGTCGTCAGCGCCCACGACGCTGTAAACGTACTTGCCGTTTTGGATGCCGGCGAAGTTCACGAAGCCACGACGGTTGCCACCGTTTCCGCCACCGGCGGTGAAGGGGATTTCGTCGATATGGCCCCACTTCTTGTTCAGCAGATTGCCGAAGTTCAGCACGTCCAAGGTGACCACGCCCTTGTGATTGGCGCCGAAGCCGGGAACTTCCTGGCTCAAACGCAGATCGAAGGTGTTGGCGAACTTGCTCTTGGCGCTGTTGCGGCCAACCACCGAACCACGGGCCTTGCTCAGGTCCGAGTTCTCGTTGACGACGCTCCAGAACAGGTCTTCAGCCGCTTGTGCCGACAGGCCGTTGGCCTTGGTGCCGCGGAAGATGACCTCGCCCGAGCCGGGGGCCGTCGGGATATACATCAGGTCATTGCCCGAGTAGCCGTCGCCGTTCATATCGTTCTTGAAGGTCCAGCTGTAGGGCTTGCCGGTGCGGCCTTCGTAAACCATGCCGACGGTGGTCTTGTACTTGCCGATGAAGGCCTTGGACCAGTTGACCGCTGCGGTGACTCGGTCCTGGATCAGGGTGGCCGAGGTGGCGTTGACCTCTTCATTGGGGTTGAAGGTCGCGCGGTTGGCGTAGTTGGAGCTGGAGGTCGAGGACGTCAGGGGGCTGACTTCCTTGGCCGCCGTGCGGGTGTAGGCCGTGTTCCAGCCCCAGCCTTGGTTCTGCTGCGAGAGCTGCAGGGTCACGGCATTGCCACCACCTTGGGAGGTGTGCTCAGCCAGCAGCACATTGCCGAACTTGGTGTTGCGGCCAGCCTTGGCTTGTGCGCCGCAGTTGGCGGTGGCGGTGGAGCCACCGTCGGTCCAGCACTTCACGTCTTGGCCGGCAGCGTTGTAATAGATCTCACGGCCGTCAGGACCGGTCGCAACGGGCGCGCCCAGGTTGAGGTGGCGGTAGTAAATGCCATCCTTGGTCTTGGTGTAGAGGTAGTCCACGCCAGCGACCAGGCCGGCCCAAGGCAGTTCGGTATCCAAGCCCAGGTTGAGCTTCCAGACCGAAGGCTGCTTCAGATCAGGCGAGAGGATGTCCACGGCCAATGCGGGCGGCTGGCCAGCCACGACGGGCTGGTTGGCAGTGTCCGCAGTGAACTTGGTGGACGCGCAAGGTGTGGAGGTGGGGCCGCAGTTGAACGTAGCCGTTGCCGCGCCAGTGTTGGAGTAGGGGTTGGACAACCAGACATTGGCTGCCGAGCCCTGGAACAGACCGAAGCCGCCGCGCAGCTGGGCCTTCTTCTTCTCCAGACCTTCAAACGCGTAGTTGAAGCCGACGCGCGGCTGCACCAGGGTCTGACCGTCGATGGTCTGGCTGTTGTCGTAGCCAAAGGCGGTTTGAGCTGCAGCGTTGTGGATGGGGGCGTCAGACGTGCTGGCGCGGTCCAGGCGCAGGCCGAAGGTCAGGTTCAGGTCTTTGTTGACGGTCCAGGTGTCCTGCACGAACAGGCCCAGATTGTTCAGCTTCCACTGTGCAACGCCGTCTTCCAGAGCCTTGCCGCTCAGCGGCAATTGCACCGCGTAAGTGGAAGGAATGCCGGCTGCCCACAGTGCGGCCGGATCGGCGCCCTTGAAGGAGTAGTTGCCGCTGGTGTTTTGCAGGAAGGCGTTGTAGGTGTCGTTGCTGCTGTAGTCGCCACCGAACTTCAGCTGGTGGTCGTCAATGAACCAGTTGGCGGCAAAGTAACCGTCCCAGGTCTTGGTGCGCAGGATGTTGAACTGACGGCTGTTTTCGGTACCGAAGAACAGGGTGCGGTCGCTCTTGAAGGTGGCATCAGCCGGATAGACCAGCTGGATCTGCGGCAGGTTGGCGTTGTTCTTGGGCACGCTGTCGTAGTCGCGCTTGGACAGCTTGAACTCGGTGGACAGATCCGGTGTCCAGTCAGCGAACCATTGGCCAACGACGGTCTCGATCGTCTTCTTCTGGGTCCACCAGTAGGAGCTGAGCGACAGCGAGGTGGCGCTCAGGCCAGCGTAGGTCGGCTCTGCTTGCTCGGTCTTGGCGTAGCGCAGATTGGCGCGGTGCTGGCTGTTGATGTTCCAGTCCAGCTTGAGCAAATAGTCCTTGACGGTCAGGAAGGTGCCCGTGGTGTCCGAGTTGCCGATGTCCAGGCCGTAGGCCTTGGCGACGGTCTGGGCCTTGGCGATCTGCTCGGGCGTGATGCCCACATTGGTCATATTGCTGCCGACCGGGCCGAACGAGGGCGCGGCGCGCGAGCTCTTGAAGTCTTCGTAGGAGCCGAAGAAGAAGAGCTTGTCCTTGATGATGGGGCCGCCCAGGGTGAAGCCCTTGGTGTCTTCCTTGAAGGCGGACGCGTCGTAGTAGCTGTCGGTGGTGCGGTTGTAGCGCTTGCCGGAGAGCTTGTCGTCACGGTAGACGTAGTACAGGCTGCCCTTCAACTCGTTGGTGCCCGACTTGGTCACCGCATTGATGTTGGCGCCGGTGTAACCCTGCTGCGTCACATCGAAGTTGGACAAATTGACCTGCACCGCCTCGATCGCGTCGATCGAGATGGGCTGCTTGGCCGTGGGCAGGTTATTGCCTTCCAGGCCGAAGGTGTCATTGGTGCGAACGCCGTCGATGGTGACGGTGTTGAAGCGCGAGTTCTGGCCCAGGGCCGAGATTTCGCCACGCTCTTTGTCGGTCTGCGCCAGGCGCGGATCCATGCGAGCGTAGTCTTGCAGATTGCGGGAGATGGAGGCGTAGGCGTCCAGTTCCTTGCGGCTGATGGCCGTGCCGGCACCCATATTGTCGCTATTGAACTTGCTGCTGGCGCCGCTGCCGGTCACCACCACGGTCGACAGCACGCTGGTGCCGAGCTTGACGTCCAGGCTCAGGGTTTCGGCCAACTGCAGGTAGATGTCGTCGCGAACTTCCTTGTCGCTGCCCTTGGTCACGGTCACGGTGTAGGGGCCGCCGACGCGCAGGCCGCGGGTGGAATAACGGCCGTCGTTATCCGTCACCAGCGTGTTCACGGAGCCGGACTCGCGGTGAACGATGGTCACCGTCGCGCCCGCCAAGGGCTTGCCTTCAACGGTCAGCACGCGGCCGCCGATGGCGGCGGTGGTGTTCTGCGCCATGGCCGGGGCGGCTGCCACGATGGCAACGGCCGCACATAGCGCCGTCCTGGAAAAAGCCGCAAAGCTCGAACCGTGTCTGTTCATCTCAAAAGCTCCTGTGATCGAAATCAAAAAATAAGAAAAATGAAACCCTGCAAGCTGCTCTCGTCTCAATTGGCAAACGTTTGCCAATCAATGCTTTTGCCACTCGATATCCTGTGCGCGGCGGCTCGTCAGCACTGACTTGCCGCCACCATTGCGCCGAACGCAGCAGGTCGAAAACGTTTGCGGCTATCTATTTGCCGGGAACGTTCGCGTTGCCCATCTGCCTCCGAACTTCTGCGTTCAGCCATTTGTCTCTTTGTCAGCAGTGCGCCACTTTATGGGCTGCGCCACCTTTTTTACCCCCGTGCTTCACCCGAGCGAGGGCCGCACAAGCTGCACGCAAGCGCGATTTTCATATGTGAATATTCCAAATCGGTGACATCTTCCGTTCGGCCCATGACTTGTCGTTTTGCTGCGACAGCTTGGCGCCGCTGGCGGCGTCCCGCCCGCACTTGGCGGCGCGTCTGTTGGGCCGGGCGGCGTTAACATGCGCCGCTTTCACGGCCGTCTGCCCTCGGGTTGATGGCTGAGCCCCTGGTCCGTTCGGGCCTTTCTTTGCTTCGCTGGAGCTACCCCATGTTGCCCACGCCCCCCCATTCCAAACCTCTCGGCTCCGGGCGTTCACCCGCCGCCGGCGCGCTGCTGGCTGTTCTTGCAACTGCCTTTTTGGCGGCTTGTGCCAGCAAAGCGCCGGTCAATCCCGCTGCAGTGCAGCCGGCACCGACGCGTGAGTTGAGCGTTTTTTCCATCAACGACTTCCACGGCAATATCCAGCCCAAATCGCCGGTGCCCTTGTTGCCGCGCCTGCCCGACGCCAAGACGGGCGAGATCAAAGCGCAAGCTGCCGGTGGGGTGGCTTATCTGGCCAGCGCCATGCAGCAGCTGCGTGCCGGCAAGCCCAATTCGGTCTTTGTGGCGGCTGGTGATTTGATCGGCGCCTCGCCGCAGATGTCTGCGCTCTTGAAAGATGAGCCCAGCTTGGCAGCATTGGGTGACTTGGATCTGGCTGCCAGCGCTCTGGGGAATCATGAGCTGGATGCCGGTCTGCAGGAGTTCCTGCGCAAGGTGCGCGGCACTTGCCAGGCCGAAGGCTGCGTTTGGCCAGGTTTCAAGGGCCCCGGCTTCCCCTATCTGGCGGCCAATCTGCTGGATGCCAACACCGGCAAGCCCGTGCTGCCCACCCATGTGATCAAGCAGGTGGGCGACTTCAAGGTGGCCTTTGTGGGCGCTGTGACGCGCGATACGCCCTCGGTGGTGGTGCCGCGTGCCATCGTCGGACTGCGCTTCAGCGATGAGGCCAACACCCTCAATGCCCTGATTCCGCAGCTGCGCGCCGAAGGGGCGCAAGTGTTGATCGCCGTGATGCACGAAGGGGCAGAGCACAAGGGCGCTGCCAATGACCCCAGCTATGAATGCCCGGGTTTGCAAGGCCGCGGCGTGGATATTGCCAAGCGCCTGGATCCGGCTTACGCCATGATCATCAGCGGCCACACCCATCAGGCCTATACCTGCAAGGTGGATGGCCGCCTGCTGGTGCAAGCCGGCAGCTACGGCGGCTGGGTGACAGAAAGCAAGCTGACGCTGGATATGAGTGGCAAGGTGCTGGCCGCTGAAGCGGTCAACCACCCCGTCCTGCAAGCTAGCTATGCCCCCAACCCGGCCTTTGTGGCCCTGGTGCAGCGTGCCGCTGAGCTGACGGCTGCCGCACGCAACAAGCCCGTGGCCAAGCTGAGTGAAGGCGCGGTGCGCTTCAGCAAGGCGCCCTATGGTGATTCGCCCCTGGGCAATCTGATCGCTGACGCGCAGCTGGCTTATGCGCAGAGGCGCGGCACCGACGCGGACATCGCCATGATGAACCAGGGCGGCATCCGCGCCGACCTGACTTTGGAGCCGGATCGCCCCGTCACCATGAGCGATGTGATGGCGATTCAGCCCTTCGGCAATGAGCTGGTGGCCGTGACCATCACAGGCGCGCAACTGCGCGAACTGCTGCAGCGCCAACTGCCCAAGGCCGATGCCGCCCCGCGCTTTTTGCAAATCTCCAGCAGCTTGAGCTACCGCTGGCAGCAAGGCGCCAACGGCGTGGCCCAGTTGAGCGAGGTGACGGTGAACGGCAAAGCCCTGGATCCGGCGCGCGACTACCGTGTGGTGGTCAATAACTTCATGGCCGACGGTGGCGACGGCAGCGAAGTGCTGAGCAAAGGCCGCGACCGCACCGTGGTGGGTCCCGACGTGGACGCCTTGGTGGAATGGTTGAGCGAGAACCCGAAGGCCGTGCAGCAGGCCAAGGTGGGGCGCATCGTCAAGGAGTGAGTCCGGCTGATGTGTCGGCTTGTTGGGTAGGCGCGGCTTGAGTTGGCGCCCTTGCTGCCCGCAATAGATGGACCTTGCAAAGACATCGCCCCCTGGCCTCGCGGCTAGGGGGCGATTTTCTTTTTGGCCTTGGAAATCATCCTGCCACCCGGCTATCCCGCTTCTCACACGGGCCGCACGGAAAGGCAATTCGCCACTAAATGACGTCGATTGTTTCTTTCTTTTTGAGGCGCTGATACACCGCCACATCGCCGGTTTGCCCGACTGTGCGCCTTGCGCAGGCCGCCGCCCATTCATCGAAGCTGGAGTCAGAAACCTCCAACCCGTCTAGCGAGGCAATGGCCTCGCTGGCCTGATCGTTCGGTGTTGCTTCCTTCTTCCCCAGACCCATGGCTGCGGCCCAGGCCAGGATGCGTTGCTTGCGCGAACCCTTGCGCTCATTCATTGCGTTCAGTCCTCCCGTTTCGTTCTGGGCTGAAGCATCGACGACAAGACGCCGCGGGGCTATCCAACTGATGGGGGTGTTGTTGCTTTGGCGGTGGGGAATATGCACCCCACCACGTTGGCGATTTAGCCGGCCGGGCCCGATGAACTGGGGAATTGGCGCATGCGCCGAATCCTGCCGCAGCGTGAGCGTACTTCCGTGGGGCAAAAAAATAAGGCCCGATGGGGCCTTATTCAATATTTGGAGCGGGTGATGGGAATCGAACCCACGTGATCTGCTTGGGAAGCAGGAGTTCTACCATTGAACTACACCCGCGTGTGGCGAGGATTATAGGGTGGCGGCGCTGGACTCTTGCAGGGCCTGCGCCAGGCGCGGTGCGGCCGTGCCGAAGGCGTAGGCGTCCATGGCCAGGCTGCCGAAGGTGAGGCTGTCGTGGATGCGCAAGGCCGGGTTCTTGCGCCCGCCCGCGCCGGCCGCCACAAACAAAGGCAGCAGATGCTCGTCCGTGGGGTGCATGGCGACTGCATGCGGGGCTTGGCGGCGATAGTCCAGCAAGGCTGGCCAGTCGGCCGCCGCTGCGCGAGCTTGCAGCCAGGCGCGGAAATCGGCCGAAGCTTGGATTTCGGGCGCATCGATGGTGGGCGGCCGCCCTTGGCCGAAGACCAGGCGCAGATTGTGGGTGATGCTGCCGCTGCCCATGATCAGCACGCCTTGTTCAGCCAAAGGCGCCAGCATTTCACCCAGCGCGAACTGTTGCGCGGGGCTTTGCGAAGGCACAAAGGCCAGGGGCAGCACCGGCACATCGGCCGCGGGGTAGATGTAGCGCAAGGGTGTCCAGATGCCGTGGTCCAGCCCGCCCTCGGGCACGCTGTGCAGAGGCAGGCCGGCTTTTGCCGCCAAGGCCTGAACTTCGGCGGCGAGTTCAGTGGCACCGCGGGCGTCGTATCGTAAGGTGTTTAGTTTGGGGTCGAAGCCACCAAAGTCATACACCGCATGATGGCTGGCGCCGGCCAGCAAAACTGGTTGGCGGGCCGGGCTATGGGCAGAGATCGCCAGCACCGCACGCGGACGGCCGAACTCGGCGTCTAGCGTGCGCCCCAGGGCCTGCATGAAGGCGCCGGCCTCGCGGGGCTCCAAGGCCGTCATGGGTGAGCCGTGCGAGATGAAGAGGGGAGGAAAGTGGCTGGTGTTTGGCATGGTGCGTGTATTGGACGCTCACTTCGGTACGCGTGGTGAGCAAAGCGCTGAACACGCCATTCAGCGCATTTGTATGGTCATGGTGCGCCTGGTCGCAGGCTGTTGCGCAGAGTCGCTACAGTGCTGCGTATGAGTAAATCCGACGCTGCCTTGTTGCCCTTAACCCCAACGCTTCGTCACGCGGTGCCGGCCAAGCCACCTAGTGTGTTGGTCTTGGCTTGGCGGCAGTTGTGGCGGGACTGGCGGGCCGGGGAGTTGCGGCTCTTGATGGTGGCCGTGTTTTTGGCCGTGGCGGCGCTGTGTGCGGTGGCCTTTTTGTCCGAGCGCATGGACGGCGGCTTGCGCCGCGATGCCGCGCAATTGCTGGGGGGTGACGCGGTACTGGTGAGCGATCAGGCTACGCCAGCACCTTTGTCTGAGTTGGCCCGCAGCCTGGGGCTGCAGCACACTACGCTGATCAACTTCCCCAGCATGGCGCGTGCGCCCGATGCTCAGGGTGGTGGCAGCCGCCTGGTGGCCGTCAAGGCCGTTGGCTCGGCCTACCCCTTGCGCGGCAAGCTGCTGCTGGCCGATGGTCGGCAGGTGGGGGCGCCTCAAGCGGGTGAGGTTTGGGTCGATGCGCAGGTGCTGGACTCCCTGGGCCTCGTCGTGGGTGGCCAGGTCTTGGTGGGCGACAGCAGCTTGCGCATCGCGGGTGTGATCGCCAATGAACCAGATCGCGGGGCGGGCTTTTTGAATTTCGCACCGCGCTTGATGCTGGCCGATCAAGATTTGCCCGCTACCGGGCTGATTCAGCCGGCGAGCCGGGTTTCCTATCGCCTGGCCGTGGCCAGTGTGAATGCCGACGCGAAAGTCTTGTCGCACTTTGTGCAGCAGGCCACCGCTCTGATCGAGCAATCCGGCTGGCGCGGCATGCGTTTGGATTCGCTGGAGACGGGCCGACCCGAGATGCGCCAGACGCTGGATCGGGCGACCAAGTTCTTGAAGTTGGTGGCCATGTTGTCGGCCCTGTTGGCGGCCG
>NZ_CAMFJS010000054.1 GCF_945956965.1 uncultured Roseateles sp. | reverse complement strand
GCGGTGTTCATGTCGTGGGTGCGGCGGCGGTCGTCGCCGGTGTTCTTGCGCAGCTCCAGGAATTCTTCGATGTCCAGGTGCCAAGATTCCAGGTACGCGCAGACAGCGCCCTTGCGCTTGCCACCCTGATTCACCGCCACAGCCGTGTCGTTCACCACCTTCAGGAAAGGCACAACGCCTTGCGACTTGCCGTTGGTGCCCTTGATGTGCGAGCCCAGGGCGCGCACGGGGGTCCAGTCATTGCCCAGGCCGCCGGCGAACTTGCTCAGCAAGGCGTTCTCTTTCAGCGCCTCGTAGATGCCGTCCAGATCATCGGCCACGGTGGTCAGGTAGCAGCTCGACAGCTGCGAACGACGCGTGCCGGAGTTGAACAGCGTCGGCGTGCTCGACATGAAGTCAAAGCTCGACAGCACTTCGTAGAACTCGATGGCGCGGGTTTCGCGGTCGATTTCGTTCAGCGCCAGGCCCATGGCCACGCGCATGAAGAAGGCCTGCGGCATTTCGATGCGCTGGTCATCGATGTGCTGGAAGTAGCGGTCATACAGAGTCTGCAGACCCAGGTAGTCGAACTGCAGGTCACGGTCCGCCTTCAGCGCGGCGCCCAGGCGGGCCAAGTCGTACTGACCCAGCTTCTCATCCAGCAGCTCGGCCTTGATGCCCTTCTTGATGTAGGTTGGGAAATACTCGGCATAGCGGGTGTGCATCTGCTCTTGCGTGATCTCACCACCAATCACCTCACGGCGGATGGTGTGCAGCAGCAAGCGAGCGGTGGCGCGGCTATAGGCAGGGTCTTTCTCGATCAAGGTGCGGGCGGCCAGGATGGAGGCCTTGTAGACCTCGTCGATCGGCACGCCGTCGTACAAATTGCGCTTGGTTTCAGCCAGGATGGGCTCGGGCTTCACATCGGCGCCCAGGTCAGCACAGGCCGACACGATCAGGCTTTGCAGATGCGCCAGATCCAGCGGCACGCGTTGGCCACGGTCGATCACGGTCAGCGCCGCGGCCGCCACGGGGGCCATTTGCTCCACTTGGCGGGCACGCTCTTGGAAGCGGCGCTCACGGTACAAAACGTAGGCACGCGCCACTTCGTGGTGGCCACCACGCATCAAGCCCAGTTCAACCTGGTCTTGCACGTCTTCGATGTGGAAGGTGCCTCCGCTGGGGCGCGAACGCACCAGGGCGCGCACGACGGCTTCAGTCAGGCCGTCCACCGTCTCGCGCACGCTGGCCGAGGCCGCGCCGGTCGTGCCATGCACAGCCAGGAAGGCCTTCATCAAGGCCACGGCGATCTTGCTGGGCTCAAACGACACCACAGCGCCGTTACGGCGCAGGATGTGATACGCCAGATAGGCCGAGGCCTGGCCTGGGCCATGACTCACTGCGGCGGTGTGGCGTTCGCCGTCTGACACTGCTTGATCAACATGAGTTTGCATGGATGAAGTCCTTTCTTCTGTGGTTTTGTCGGGGGCAAAAACAGGCAGTCGATAACGCCGCTACCGAGCTTCGAAGCTCACGGCGGCGCGATCTCGTGCCTGCGATTGGAATTTCTGATGTGCTGAATTGCTCGCGCCTGGAGTGCCGCCCCGACGGTCAGGCATCAAGGCCTGACCAGAGACGGCAGCGCGTTCCTGGGGTACTCGGCGGGGGCTTGCAAGTGCGCTTCGCGGCGCGAAATCACACTCAAACTCCACACGAACCCTGCGCCCTTGCCGGCTCGAAAAGCAGTCGGACAAGGTGCTGAACTCAGGGCTGAAGGATAACATGAAGCGCACTATATCTGGGGCCAAGTACCCCATCAAGCACTACGGATAGCGTACCAATCCGCTTGACGCCACCGGTTTGAACGGCTAGCCGAGCTTGAATTGGCAAGAATTTTTCGGTTTACGCGCAGCTCGCACAGCACGCCAAGCCCGATGGCATCGCAGCGCGCGCGCGCCAACCCGCATCAGGCCTAGCTTGGCGCCGAAAACGGCCCGCAAAGCCGCGCCAATGCTGGCTTTGCAAAGCGCTGGTTGAGCTTGCCGAGCCGCTGCAATCCGCCTCATTGAGGGGCGCAACCAGTGCGCGACCCGCGCGGCGCAAAGGGTAAGTCCCAGGCCAAAATTCCCATCAATCCCGCGAGCCGGGTGAGGGCTTGAGCCGAACTCAGCCGCCCTCGCCCTCGGTGATGCCCAGCCGCGCCATGCGGTAGCGGATTTGCCGCAAAGACAGGCCTAAGCTGGCGCCCGCGGCGGTGCGATTGAAGCGGTGGCGTTCCAGCGCGCGCAGCAAGATTTCGCGCTCCACCTCGTCCAGATAAACCGCCAAATCCGCCGGGATGTCACCAGGCGCCAAGCTGGGCAGGCCGGCCACATCGCGCGAGGTGTTTACCGGCGACAGCGCGTCGCTCGCATCCAGCGGCTCCAAGTCGTCCAGCATGGATTCAGGCAGGCCCAGATCGGGCGCATCAATCCACTCGCCGCCCGCCATGGCCAAGGCGCGATGCAAAAGGTTTTCCAGCTCGCGCACATTGCCTGGGAAGGCATAGCGGGTCAGCTGGGCCAACGCCGCCGGAGTCAGGCGCGGCGTGGGTGACACGCCGGCATCGGCCGCGATGCGGCTCAAGACCTTGTCAGCGATCAGCGGAATGTCTTCGATGCGCTCTCGCAGCGGCGGCACGCGCAGTTGGATGACGTTGAGCCGGTAATACAAATCCTGGCGGAAGCGCCCGGCCGTCACCTCGCTGCCCAGGTCTTTGTGGGTGGCGCTGAGGATTCGCACATTCACCGGCGCCTCCACCACCGCCCCCACCGGGCGCACCGAGCGTTCTTGAATGCAGCGCAGCAGCTTGCTCTGCATGGCCAGGGGCAGATCGCCGATTTCATCCAGGAACAAGGTGCCGCCATCGGCCGTCTGGAAGAAACCTTCGCGGTCTTCGTTGGCGCCGGTGAATGCGCCCTTGCGGTAGCCGAAGAACTCGGCTTCCAGCAGTTGCTCAGGAATGGCGCCGCAATTGACGGCCACAAAACGCTGGCGCGCGCGCGGGCCGCTGTCGTGAATGGCACGCGCCACCAATTCCTTGCCAGTGCCGGACTCACCCTGCACCAGCACCGGCGCCATGCTGCGCGCCACCTTGTCGATCAAGGCCCGCACCTCTTGCATGGCGGCGGACTGGCCGGCCAGGCGCGACAAAGCCGCCGCTGCGGCTGTCTGCGCGGGCATGGCTTGCGGCCGGCTTGATGCCGCCACTGACGCAGCTGTTGGCGCTGGCGCGGCGGACTTGTTGGGTGCGGCGGCCTTGGCAGCAATGGCGGCGGCCTCGCTGGCATTCAAAGCCTGCTGGCTGGGCAGTTGCGAGGTCTGCACCGTCGCGGCCGCGGCCGGCATGCGGCCCAGGGCCGAAGCCACCACCAGGCGGAACTGGCGCAGGTCCACCGGCTTGGTGAGGTAGTCATAGGCCCCGGCCTTGAGCGCCTCCACCGCGTTTTCGGCCGAGCCAAAGGCGGTGATCACCAGGGCTTTTTCCTGCCGCCCCTGGGCTTCCAGCCACTGCAAGATGTCCAGCCCACTGCCATCAGGCAAGCGCATATCGGTGATGACGGCGCTGAAGCTGCGCGCCTGCAAATGCCGCAAGGCATCGGTGACGGTGCCGGCCGTCTCCATCTCATAGCCTTCGCGCAGCAGGGTCAGCTCGTAGAGCGTGCGCAGATCGGGTTCGTCATCCACCACCAGCAGGCTAAAGGTCGGGGTCGCTGTGCTCATGCGCGTTGTTCTTCACACGTTTATTCGTTCATCAAATCAAGTCAGTGCCGCGCAGGCGGCATCAGGCGTAGGCGCAGGCTGAACTCATTGCCCGCTTGCGCGCCAGCGGGGCGCCACTGGTAATCAATGCTGGCGCCGTAACGCTCACACAGCTCCCGGCAAATGTACAAGCCCAGGCCCGAGCCACGGCTGCGGGTGGAAAAGAAAGGCTCGAAGAGATGCCGCTCCACCTCCGGCGGAATCGCCGCGCCGCGGTTAAAGACCCGCAGCCGGGCCCAGCGCGGGCCGTCCCGGGGCACCTCTCTGGGCCCGTCCCGGCTCTCGTCCACCTCAGGCTCCAGCGCCAGCTCGACCTGCACACAAGCCGGCCCGGGCTCGGCATGGCGCCAGGCGTTGTCCAGCAGATTGACCAAGACGCGACGCAGATGCTCGGGGTCAAAGGCGATGATCAAGGGCTGCAAGGGCACGGTGCAGCTCAGCGGATCAGAGGGCCCCGGCGGCAGTTGATTGGTGCGCGCCCAGTCCAGGCAGGTCTCGCTCACCAGCGTAGCGGCGTCCACCGGCACAGCCACCGACTGGGCGCCCGGCGCCACCTCCAGCACATCATCCACAATGCGTTTGAGCCGCTGCACATTGGCCGCCACCATGCGGGTGAGCTGCTGGGCGCGGGGCTCCTGCGCTTCTTGTGCGTCCTCGGCCAGCAAGGCATTGGCCTGATCGATGGCCGCCAACGGGTTGCGGATCTCATGCGCAATGCCGGCCGAGACCCGGCCCATCGCCGCCAGCTTGTCCTGCTGCAAGCGCGCTTGCAACAAGCGCCGGTCTTCCACGAACAGCACACACAGGTCCTCGCTGGTGTCGGACTCGCGCCGGCGGGTGAAGCGCATGCGCAGGCGCAGGCCGCGCTGTGCCAGGCCTTGCTCGTCGAAGCTCAAGTCCACATCACGCCCTGCCTCGGGCCAAGCGCCTTCGGCAAAAGCCTGCTCCACCGCCTGCACCAGCGGCACCCAGGCCGGCACACCACGCAGCTGAAAAGGGGCGGGGCGAACCACCGTGCCGTCGGCCAGCAAGGCCCGCGCGGCCGGGTTGGCGGCGCGCACCCGGCCGCGCCGGTCCACCACCATCACGCCTTCTTGCATCTCATCGATCACCAAGCGATTGAGCTGCGCTTGCTGGCGCGCGAACTCCATGCTGCCGCGCGCGCTGCGCTCTTCCTTGGCCAGGCGGCTGGCCAATTCACTGGCCATCAAGCTGAAGACGAAAAAGCCGCCGCCCAGCAAGCCCGCCTGGGTCAGGCGCAGGCCCACATCACCGCCCTCCAGCACCGACCAGGCCGCCACACCCAACATCCACAAGGTGGCCGCGGCGGCAGTGGCCAGGGCCAAGACCCGGGGGGTGAGCACGCCCGCCATCAGCACCGGCATCACCAGCAAGGCGCCGTAATTGACATTGGCGGCGCGCTCGAACGCATGCAGGCCACCGAAGACCAGCAAGTCCAGGCCGATGCTGCCCCACCACTGCGGGCTGCTGACTCGCGCCATGGTTTGCGCCGAAGCGCCGCGCACCAGCTGCGGCCACAACCACAAACTCAGGGCCTGCACGGCATAGAGCAGGCACAAGGCCAAGGTCCAGGGCGCGGCCGCGCTACCCAGCAAGACAGCAATGAGCTGCACCGCCACCAGCACCACGCCCAGCGCCGCGCGCGCGCCCAAAAAGGTGCGATAGAGCCGCGCAAACGCGCTGCCGCCGGTATTGACCAAGCGCCGCGCCTGCTGGAAAAAGAATTGCGACTCCGGCCCGGCCACGCCAGCACCCGCGGCCACCGCGGCGGCATCTTCGCCTGGCCCATGGAGCTCATGGGCTGCAGGCGGCCCAACCTCATCGCGCTCGATGCTGCTGTCTCTGTCGTCGAATTGCGAGACGCCCCCGCCCTCCTCCTGGCCTGCGTGCGCGTTCGGCGCCAAACCAAACCAATTCGACCGGGAACCCGCCATGCTTATGCGCCCGCCGAGGTCTGCTGCGCCTCAAAAGCCGCGCGGTGCGCAGCCGAGCAGAACACGCCGCCCTTGCCCGGCAAGGCGTCCTCGCGCGGCAAATGCAGGCCGCAGTGGGCACAGCGGAGCATGGTTTGCGGCGCCGCATCGGGCCCTGAGGGCGCGCTTGGCTTTGGCGCCTTGGTCTGCGCGGGGCGCGCATGTTTCATGCCCAGCAAAAAGACCACCAGGCCCAGCAGCAATAGCAGCAGAAAAAATTTCATCTCACAGGCCTAGTCACAAGGTTTGGGGGCGTGGCGCCCATCAGTAGGCGACCGGCTTTTGCACCAGCACTTCCAGCACAAAGCGCGAGCCCACATAGGACAGCAGCAAGAGCATGGCGCCGAAATAAAGCCAGCGAGTGGCGCGCCGCCCGCGCCAACCAAACACGCGCCGGCCGGTCAACAAGCCGGTCAGCACCAGCCAACCCAGCACGGCCAGCAAATTCTTGTGATCCCAACGCCAGTGCGGCGTGAACCACCAGCCCAGCAATATCGCGGCCGACAAGGCCGCCACACCGGCAGTCACAAACTGAAAGGTCAGCCGCTCCAGCCGCAACAAAGGCATCACCGGCTGCGCAGCCGGCTCGCTGGCCGCGCCCAGGCCGGGCTTGTGGAGGGTGCGCATCATGCGCTCGGCCCGGTTCAGCATGGCGGCATGCAAAACCGCCACGCCAAACAAGCCGTAGGACGCCAGGCCCAGCAACCAATGCAAGGGCGCCCAGGGCGAACCGGCATGCGGCCGGCTTTCACCCGGAAACACCCAGGCCAACAAGACCGCGGCGGCTGCGATCAAGGCCAAGATGCGCCGCACGCTCGGCAAGGGCAGAAAGCGGCTCTCCAGCATATAGACCGCCAGCACCAGCCAGACCGTGGCCGAGATCGCCGGGCCGAAGCCGAAGCGAGTGCCGGGCACGGCCTGGCCCAGGCCCGAAAAATCCAGCAACAAGGCCAGCAGATGCAAACCCCAGGCCAGCAACAACAGCCCGGGCAGGCGTTGCGCCAGGCCCGCCGGCATTTGCTCCGGCGCCTGCGACAACACCGCCTTGACACCATGGCCCGCCACCACGCCATAAGCCACAACCGCCAACAAACTGGCGCCCGCCAGCAGCAGATTGGCGGCCCCCGAAGATGCGATGGATAAAATCATGGTCACAGTGTACTTTTGCGCGCCTCTCTCTACAGGAGGGCGCCACCCCCAATGGCTTCCAATTTGACCGACCGCCTCAGTCGCCTCGTGAAAACGATGCGCGGCCAAGCCCGCATCACCGAGAGCAATGTCCAGGAGATGCTGCGCGAAGTGCGCATGGCCCTGCTGGAGGCCGACGTGGCCCTGCCCGTGGTGCGCGACTTCATCAATCGCGTCAAAGAAAAAGCCCTGGGCGCCGAAGTGGTGGGTTCGCTCAACCCCGGCCAGGTGCTGGTGTCCATCGTGCAGAAGGAACTCGCCGCCACCATGGGCGAGGGTGTGGCCGATCTCAACCTCGCGGCCCAGCCGCCCGCCGTCATCCTGATGGCCGGCTTGCAGGGTGCGGGTAAGACCACCACCACAGCCAAGCTGGCCAAGCACCTGATTGAAAAGCGCAAAAAGAAGGTGCTGACGGTCTCGGCCGACGTCTACCGCCCCGCCGCTATCGAACAGTTGAAAACCGTCACGGCTCAGGCCGGTGCCGAATGGTTCCCTTCGGCGCCGGATCAAAAGCCGCGCGAGATTGCACTGGCCGCCATCGACTACGCCAAGAAGCACTACTTCGATGTGCTGCTGGTGGACACGGCCGGCCGCCTGGCGATTGACGAAGCGCTGATGGCCGAGATCCGCGATCTGCACGCCATCCTGAACCCGATCGAAACCCTGTTCGTGGTCGACGCCATGCAGGGTCAGGACGCGGTCAACACCGCCAAAGCCTTCAAGGAAGCGCTGCCGCTGACCGGCATCGTGCTGACCAAGCTGGACGGCGACTCACGCGGCGGTGCGGCGCTGTCGGTGCGCCAGATCACCGGTGCGCCGATCAAGTTCGCCGGTGTGTCCGAGAAGATCGACGGCCTGGAAGTCTTCGACGCCGAGCGCCACGCCGGCCGCGTGCTGGGCATGGGCGACATCGTGGCCCTGGTCGAGGAAGTGACCAAGGGCGTTGACGTGGCCGCGGCGCATAAGCTGGCCGAGAAGCTCAAGAGCGGCAGTGGCTTTGACCTGAACGACTTCCTCGCGCAGATTTCGCAGATGAAGAAGATGGGCGGCCTGGCCGGCCTGATGGACAAGCTACCCACGCAAATGACCGCCAAAGCCGGCCCGCAAGACATGGACCGCGCCGAGCGCGATATGAAGCGCATGGAAGGCATCTTGAATGCGATGACCGCCAAGGAGCGCCGCCAGCCCAGCCTGCTGATGGACGGCAAGAGCAAGGCCAGCCGCAAGCGCCGCATCGCCATCGGCGCCGGCGTGCAGATCCAGGATGTGAACCGCCTGCTGACTCAGTTCGATCAGATGCAGGGCATGATGAAGAAGATGAGCGGCGGCGGCATGATGAAGATGATGAAGAAGATGGGCGGCATGAAGGGGCTGAAGGGCATGATGCCCGGCATGTAAAGCCCCCGGCCTGCGGGTACGCAGGCCACCCCCCTAGGGGGTAAAAGCAAAAAGGGGCCTAGGCCCCTTTTTGCTTTTGATGGCGCCCGGCTTGGGACGGCCCGGCGCCGGGCGCAAGCCTTACTCCAGCAGCGCTTGCGCGAACTCCCGCGCATTGAAGGTCTGCAAGTCTTCCAGCTTCTCACCCACACCGATGAAGTAGACCGGGATCGCCCGCTCGCGCGCGATGGCGGCCAGCACGCCACCCTTGGCCGTGCCGTCGAGCTTGGTGACGATCAGGCCGGTGAGGCCCAGCGCATCGTCGAATGACTTGACCTGGCTGAGTGCGTTCTGGCCGGTATTGCCATCCACCACCAGCAAGACTTCGTGCGGCGCGTCGGCCTGCGCCTTGGTGATGACGCGCTTGATCTTCTTCAGCTCTTCCATCAAATGCAGCTGAGTCGGCAGGCGACCGGCCGTGTCCGCAATCACCACATCGCAGTTGCGCGCACGACCGGCGTTGACGGCATCAAAGGTCACCGAAGCCGGGTCACCGCCCTCTTGGCTGATGATCTGCACCTGGGTGCGGTCCGCCCAGACCGACAGCTGCTCGCGCGCCGCCGCGCGGAAGGTATCGGCCGCTGCCAGCAAGACTTTCTGATCGGCTTCGGCCAGATGTCGGGTGAGCTTGCCAATGCTGGTCGTCTTGCCCGCACCGTTGACGCCCACCACCATCATCACCGTCGGCGTATGCAAGCCCACCGCCAAGGATTTTTCCAGGGGCTTGAGCAGTTCGGCCAGCGCCTCCACCAACAGTCCACGCACGGCCTGCGGGTCCGTTGCCTTCGACTCTTTGACGCGGCGCTTCAAGTCAGCCAACAAGAACTCGGTGGCCTTGACGCCCGCATCGGCCATCAGCAGTGCCGCCTCCAACTCTTCGTACAGCGCGTCATCAATCTGTGTGCCGGTGAAGACCTGGGCAATGCTGGAGCCGGTCTTGCGCAGGCCTTGGCGCAGCTTCTCCATCCAGCTGCGGCGTGGTTCCGCAGGAGCTGGAGCTGGAGCTGGAACGGGTGCAGGTGCAGGTGCAGGTGCAGGTGCAGGTGCAGGTGCAGGTGCAGGACTTGATTCTGGCGTCGCAACTGCAACTGCGGGAACCTGCACAGGCGATTCCATTGGCGCCGCGGGCGGCTCGGCCGCTGGCGCAGGCTGCGGCTCAACGGCAGGCACGGGCTGGGCGGCCACTGCTGGCCCGGCGTCCACGACGGGCGCAGGGCTCACATCGGGCGATGCGAGCGCTGCGGGCACGGCAGGCACAAATGCTGCCGCGTCGGCCTGAACCAGCTCGGGCAGGCTAGCGGCCGCAGGCGGCACCTCGGCTGCCGGGGCAGGTGCCGGCACCGGCGCTTCGCCAAACAATTTTTTCTTGAGGAAACTAAACATCTGAGAACCTGAAATGCCCGGGCTCGGCCCATCACAAGGAACACCCCAATGATTGAGCACCCGGCGCGAGGCCTGGGCATGCACCCCGACCCGAAGGCCCGAATCATAATCGGCCGACTTGCCCACTCCCGGCCCACACCCCATGCACATCCACGACGAGCAAGTCACCGCCGCCCTGCTGCCCTTTGATCGTCTGATTCCCGCGGTGGCCCAAGCCATGCTGGACCTGCGCGCCGGCCACATCCACGCCAGCCAGCGCACCGTGCTGCCCCTGCCTGAAGGCGGCAGCTATCTCGCCATGCCCTGCACCGACGCGCAGTTCGCCATCACCAAGCTGGTGGCCGTGACCCCTGCCAACCGGCTCGCGGGACAGCCCACCATTCAAGGCCGGGTCATCGTCAGCCAAGCCTGCACAGGTACGCCGCTGATGGTCTTGGACGGTTCGGTCGTGACGGCCCGACGCACGGCCGCCGTCACCTTGCTGGGCATCGAAACACTGCTCGGCGGCGCCCCGAGCAGCGTGGCCCTGGTTGGCACCGGTGGCCAGGCCCGCATGCATGCGCTGGCCATGGCCGAACGCTGGCCCGGGGTGGAGTTGCGCAGCGTGGGCCGCACGGCGTCGCAAAGCAAGTTGTTTGCCGCCAGCCTGGCTGACCAAGTGCAAATCAACATCAAATCTCTCTCCTTAGAGCAAGCCCTGCTTGGCGCCAGCGTGGCTGTCGCCGCCACCACCTCGCTAACAGCCGTGTTGCCGCAGGACTTAGACGCCGCCACGCTGATCGTCGGCCTCGGCAGCTTCACCCCCGAGATGGCGGAGCTGCCCGCCGCCCAGGTTCGCGCACGTCAGGTCTGGGTCGATGATTTGGAGGGCGCCCGCCACGAGGCCGGCGACTTGCTGCAAGCCGGCCTGGATTGGTCGCGCGTCCACCCCCTCAGCGACGCCCTGCTCACCCCCACGCTACGCCGCAGCCCCATGCTGCTGAAAACCGTCGGCCACGCCGCCTGGGACCTGGCCGCCGTGCGGGTTGCCATGAGCGCAGCCCCCGGCAATTCAACTATTTGAAAGTTTTTTTGAAAAACTCTTGCAGAGCCAAAAATAACGGTGCTATAGTAGAGGGCTTGAGGCGCTTTAGCTCAGCCGGTTAGAGCGACGGAATCATAATCCGCAGGTCCGGGGTTCGAATCCCTGAAGCGCCACCAAAAAATG
>NZ_CAMFJS010000053.1 GCF_945956965.1 uncultured Roseateles sp. | reverse complement strand
GCTAGGCGGGCAGATCACCATGCTGGCGCTGCCGCTGACGGCGGCTCTGTTGCTCAACGCCTCGCCCACGCAAATGGGCTTGCTGACGGCGATGGAGATCGCGCCCTTTGTGCTTTTCTCTTTGCCCTCGGGCGTCTGGCTGGACCGGGTGCGCAAGCTGCCCGTCTACATCATTGGCGAGAGCATGCTGGCCCTGACCGTGGCTACTGTTCCCCTGGCCGCCTGGATGGGCTGGTTGAGCATGGGCTGGCTCTATGTGGTGGGCTTTGTGCTGGGCACGGTCTACACCACGGCCGGCAGCGCGGCGCAAATCGTGCTGACCCAGGTGGTGGAGCGTGACCGCCTGGTGGAAGCGCATGCCAAGAACGCCCTGGCTAGCTCGGGCGCTGAAGTGGTGGGGCCAGGTATCGCCGGCGTGCTGATCAAGCTGATGGGCGCGCCCATGGCGCTGGCGGTGGATGCGATGCTGGTGCTGTTTTCGGCCTTGATTCTGCGTGGCATTCAGGTGAACGAGGTGCTCAAACCTAACCAGGATCAGCGCTTCTGGGAGCAGCTCAAGGGCGGCCTGCGCTTTGTGCGCGAGCACAGCTTGCTGGTCAGCCTGGCTTTGGCGGTGGGCGGCTGGCAGTTCTTCAACAATGCCGCGCAGGTGGTGCAGATTCTGTATGCCTCGCGCACCCTGGGCCTGTCGGCCCAGGAGATCGGCCTGAGCTATGTGGCGCTGGGAGCCGGCACCGTGCTGGCCAGTATTTTCGGTTCGCGCCTGAGCGCGCGCATTGGCCCGGGGCCCAGCCTGGTGCTGGGCCTGGCGGTCAGCGGCCTGGGCTGGTTGATTCTGGCGCTGGCCTCGGCCAGCTTGGTCGGCGCGCCGATGTTTGCCTTGATGCTCTTCATGTTCGGTGTGGGCGCCGTGCTGATCTTCATCACCTTTCTGGCCTTGCGCCAGGCCGTCACACCCACGCCCATGTTGGGCCGCATGACCAGCACCATGCGCTGGTTGACGATTGTGCCGGCCGGTCCGGGTGCCTTGATTGGCGGCTGGTTGGGCGAGCATGTCAGCCTGCGCTCGACCCTGCTGTTCGCCGGCATCGGCGCCTTGCTGGTCAGCCTGCTGGCCTGGCGCTTGAGCAGCTTGCGCCATGTGCTGGAACTGCCCAGCAGCGCGGAAGAGGACGATGCCGTGCTGGGCGCCGAGGCCATGCCCGGCGCCTTGGGCGAGGGCGAAATCGGCGGTGACCCCCGCGCAAGTTTCACGAGTAGCGCCAGTGCCGCAGCGAGCCAAACCCAGGAGCCGGAACATGGCAAGACTTGACCCCATTCTGATTCAGGTGCCCGAAAGGCTGGAGGGTGAGTCCATCGTGCTGGCCGCGCCGGTGGCCGGCCTGGGGCCTTTGATGGCGGCGGCCATTGCCGAGTCCATCGATCACTTGCGGCCTTGGATGATCTGGGCCCAGGAGGCGCCCAGCATGGAGGCCTCCGAGGCGGTGATGCGCCGCATGCAGGCTGACTTCATCGCGCGCCGTGATCTGGTCTACCAAATCTATGCCAAGGACGCCAGTGGCCAATGCACCCAGCTGCTGGGCGGCACCGGCTTGCATAGGCTGGACTGGGATGTGCGGCGCTTCGAGATCGGCTACTGGCTTCGCAGCAGCGCTGTAGGCCAGGGGCACGCCAGCGCGGCGGTGCGCTTGCTCACGGCGATGGCATTCAAGCAATTGCAGGCGCGGCGGGTGGAGATCCGCATGGATGACCGCAACCTCGCCAGCCGCGCAGTGGCCGAGGCCTGCGGCTTTGAGTTTGAAGGCCTGCTGCGCCGCGATAGCTTGGGCGTGGACGGCGAGCCGCGGGACACGCGGGTGTATGCCCGGATCAGTGACCTCAGAGGAACCTAGAACTTAGCCGTCAATAGCTCGGGTCGGCTGGTGGACGCTTGGTACGCAAGGCTGCATTAGAAGTCTGTGCAACACCTCCGGGTGCCTTTGCGGTTTTCGCCTTGCGCCTTGTCCAGCAGGCCAAGCGCTTCGCTGGCCTCAGGCCCGCTATGGACTGATAAGTTCTTATTCATTCTTGCCCTGGCGCAGCTTCTCCCGGCTCTCCTCGTATTTTTCGTAAGACTGGCTGTTAGCGCGTCGGCAGGCATTGCGGTCTTCGATTCTGACCATGCTTTCGCAGCGCTCCAGGGCCGACTTCTGGCCAATGTCATAGAACATGGAACAGGCGCTCAGGGCGCTGCACAAAGCGACAGCCAAGGCCAGGCGGGATAGTAATTGGATCGTCATCATGCCCAGGGTTTGTGTGATGGAGATTAGCGAGTGCGGTGGGAATGCGCCGCTCAAACCGGGAGGAATTTGTCCACCGCATCAGTGATGATGCCGTCCACGCCGCGAGCGATCAGGGCTTGGGCGGCCTCAGCGTCGTTCACCGTGTAGACCAGGGCCTTCATGCCTGCGGCGTGAATGGCCTCAACGGTTGGTTGGTCCATCAGCCGGTAATTGCTGATGACGGCGGCGCAGCCCAAGGCTTGGGCCTCGGCCAGCCAGCCCTCGCGCAAGCTGTCGAGCAGCAGGCCGCGCAAGATCTCAGGCGCGGTCTCGCGGGCGCCTTGCAGGGCCTCGGGCTCGAAGGAGCTGAACAGCGGGGCCTGACCCGAGCCCGCCCACAAACGCAAAACCTCCCGGCCGACAAGCTGACCGGTCAGCAGGGCTTGGCCGGGCGTGGGTTTGATTTCGATATTGAAGGCGTAGCGATTGCCGATGATGAAGCGGGCCAGCGCCTCCAGGCTGGGCAGCGGCTCGCCGGCAAAAGCGCGGCTGTGCCAGCTGCCGGCGTCCAGGCGCGAGAGTGTGGCCCAGGGCAAGTCGCCCGCCACGCCTTGGCCATTGCTGGTGCGTTCCAGCCTGGCGTCATGCAGCAAAAAGGGAATGCCGTCGCTGGACAGCTTCACATCGCATTCAAAAGCGCGGTAACCATGCTGGGCACCGAGCCGGAAGGCGGCCAAGGTGTTCTCGGGCGCCAGCTTGCCGGCACCGCGGTGGGCGATCCAGAAGGGCAGGGGCCAGGCTTGGGCGCTCATGGGTTCACGCGCAGGGTGGTTTCACGATCGAACCAGTGCAGATGGCGCGCGCTAACTTCCAAGTAAAGCGTGTCGCCGATGGCGGGTGGCGTCACCGTGCCGTCGATGCGCAGGGTGAAGGCTTCTTCGCCCAGGCGGCCGTAAACCAGGCGTTCGGCGCCCAGCATCTCGATCATCTCGATGCGCAGCGGCCAGGCGCTGGGCTGGGTTTGCGACGTGCTCCAGCCGTCCACATGCTCGGGGCGCAGGCCCAGGGTCAGGGCGCCGCTGCGGGGGGCTGCGGCCGGCAAGGGCAGGGCGATCCCTTTCAGTTTGAAACTCTCGCCCTCCACCTGTCCCTTGAGCAGATTCATCGGCGGCGAGCCCATAAAGCCGGCCACAAAGGTGGAGGCCGGGCTGCCGTAGACCTCTTCGGGTGTGCCGAACTGTTCCATACGGCCGCCGTTCATGACGATCATGCGCTGCGCCAGCGTCATGGCCTCGACCTGATCGTGGGTGACGAAGAGCGAGGTCACGCCCAGTTCGCGGTGCAGTTTTTGAATTTCCAGCCGGGTCTGTGCGCGCAGCTTGGCGTCGAGGTTGGAGAGCGGCTCGTCGAACAAAAACACCTGCGGGTTGCGCACGATGGCGCGGCCCATGGCAACACGCTGGCGCTGGCCGCCTGACAGCTCGCGCGGCTTGCGTTCCAGCAAGGCGCCCAGCTCCAGAATCTTGGCCGCCTTGTCAACGCGGGTCTTGATCTCGGCCTCGGGCACTTTCTGAATCTTCAGGCCATAAGCCATATTGGCGAACACCGTCATATGCGGGTAGAGCGCATAGTTCTGGAACACCATGGCGATGTCGCGCTCGGCCGGTTCGATCTGATTGACCACGCGCGGGCCGATGGCGATTTCACCGTCGCTGATTTCCTCTAGGCCCGCCACCATGCGTAAGAGCGTGGACTTGCCGCAGCCCGAGGGGCCGACGATGACGACGAACTCGCCATCCTTGATCTCGGCGTTGACGCCGTGGATCACCTGATTGGCTTTGGGGCCGTGACCGTAGCGTTTGATGATGTTGCGAAGGGAGATGCTGGCCATATTTGTTTGTTTCTTTGCTGATCTAAACGAGTGGTTCTGCGCGGAGAACCTGCTCAATCAGTTGGGGGTCGATCTCTAGTCAGTTGAGGACAGAGCTGCCCCTGAGTACAGGGGCAGGTCTGTCCCCAAGAGCATTATTTTTCCGTATCCACCAAGCCTTTGACGAACCAGCGCTGCATCAAGATCACCACCAGGGCCGGCGGGATCATGGCCAGCAAGGCGGTGGCCATGATGATGTTCCAGTCGTTGGCGGCGTCGCCGCCGCTGATCATGCGTTTGATGCCGATCACCACCGGGTACATGCTTTCTTCGGTGGTCACCAACAAGGGCCAGAGGTATTGGTTCCAACCGTAGATGAACTGGATCACGAACAAGGCGGCGATGCTGGTGCTGGACAGTGGCAGCAGCACGTCCTTGAAAAAGCGCATCGGGCCGGCGCCGTCCATGCGGGCGGCTTCCACCAACTCGTCCGGCACGGTCATGAAGAACTGGCGGAACAAAAAGGTGGCGGTGGCTGAGGCGATCAAGGGCACGGTCAGGCCGGCGTAGCTATTGAGCAGCCCTAAGTCGGAGATGACCTGGTAGGTGGGCAGGATGCGCACCTCCACCGGCAGCATCAGCGTGACGAAGATGGCCCAGAAGAAAAAGCTCTTGAAGGGAAAGCGGAAGTAGACGATGGCGAAGGCCGAGAGCAGCGAAATCGCGATCTTGCCCAGCGCAATCACCAGCGCCGTCACCAGGCTGACCCACATCATCTGCGCCACCGGCGCTTTGGAACCCGCCCCGCCGGCATGGCCGAACAGGGCGGCGCCGTAGTTGTCGGCGAAATGGCTGCCCGGCAGCAGCGGCATGGGGGCTTGCACGATGGCCTCGGCCGTGTGCGTGCTGGCCACAAAAGCGATGTAGAGCGGGAAGGCAACGATCAGCACGCCCAGCAGCAGGACCAGATGGGAGAGCACGGTCAGGCCCTTGTTTTTCTCAACCATATCAGTAGCTCACCCGCTTCTCGACATAACGGAACTGCAAGACGGTCAGGGCCACCACGATGATCATCAAGACCACCGATTGCGCGGCCGAGCCGCCCAGGTCCATGGCCTTGAAGCCGTCGTAATAGACCTTGTAGACCAGGATGGCCGTGTCTTTGCCGGGGCCACCGTGGGTGGCGGCGTCGATGATGCCGAAGGTGTCGAAGAAGGCGTAGACGATATTGATCACCAGCAGGAAAAAGGTGGTGGGCGAGAGCAGGGGAAAGACGATGGTCCAGAAGCGCCGCCAGGGTTTGGCGCCGTCAATGGCCGCCGCTTCCAGCAGCGATTTGGGAATGGACTGCAGGCCCGCCAAGAAGAACAGGAAGTTGTAGGAAATCTGCTTCCACACCGCCGCCATCACCACCAAGGCCATGGCCTGGCCCGAGTTGAGCAAGTGGTTCCAGTCAAAACCCATGGCATTCAGGGCATAGGCCACGATGCCGATGGAGGGCGCGAACATGAACATCCACAGCACGCCGGCAATCGCCGGCGCCACCGCATAAGGCCAGATCAGCAAGGTCTTGTAGGCCAGGGCGCCGCGCACCACGCGGTCAGCCATCACCGCCAGCAGCAGCGAGATGCTGATGCCCAGGCCCGCCACCAGCACCGAGAAGAGGGCGGTGGTCTTGAAGGAGGCCAGGTAGCCGGCATCGCTGAACAGGGTGCGGAAGTTATCCAGCCCCACCCATTCGGTGCTCATGCCAAAAGCATCTTGCTGCTGCAGGGACTGCAGCACTGCCTGACCCGCCGGCCAAAAGAAGAACACCGAGATGATCAGCACCTGCGGCGCCAGCAAGGCCCAGGGCAGCCAGCCGGATTTGAATTGAACGCGTTTTTCGAGAGCCATGGTCGGGGCGATCAGCCTTTGCTATTGGCCTTCTGGAACTTCTCCAGCTGCTCGTTGCCGCGCTGGATGGCCGCGTCAATGCCTTCCTTGGGCGTCTTCTTGCCGCTCCACACGCCTTCCATCTCTTCGTCGATGATGGTGCGGATCTGCACGAAATTGCCCAGGCGCACGCCGCGGGATTTGTCGGTGGTCTTGCGGATCATCTGGGTCACGGCCACATCGGTGCCGGGGTTGGCCTTGTAGAAGCCGCTCTTCTCGGTCAGTTCGTAAGCCGCCTTGGTGACAGGCAAATAGCCGGTGCGCTTATGGCTTTCCATCGCCACTTCGGGGCGCGACAGATAGTTGAAGAAAGCCGCCACGCCCTTGTACTCAGGCGCCTTTTTTCCAGCCATCACCCACAGGCTGGCGCCACCGATGACGGTGTTCTGCGGCGCGCCGGGCACGTCGGGGTAGAAGGGCAGCGGGGCCATGCCGTAGGCGAACTTGGCGTTCTTCTTCACATTGGCGTAGAGACTGGAAGACGCGGTTTGCATCGCGCATTCACCCGACACAAAAGTGGCATCCGCCGCATTGCCGCGGCCCTTGTAAACAAACAGGCCCTGCTTGGACATGTTCGCCAGGTTTTCGATATGGCGCAGATGCAGCGGGGTGTTGAAGGCCAGGCGCGTGTCCAGGCCGCCGAAGCCGTTGTTCTTGGTGGCGTACTCGACGTTGTGCCAGGCCGAGAAGCTTTCCAGCTGCGTCCAGCTGACCCAGCTGGTGGTGTAGGGGCACTTCACACCGCTGGCCTTGAGCTTGGCGGCGGCCAGGGCCACCTCGGGCCAGGTGCTGGGCGCCTTGTTGGGGTCCAGCCCGGCGGCCTTGAAGGCGTCCTTGTTGTAGAACAGCACGGTGGTGGAGCTGTTGAAGGGGAAGCTCAGCATCTGGCCATTGGCGGCCGTGTAGTAACCGGCCACGGCGGGCACATAGATGCTGGGGTCGAACTTGGCACCACCTTGCTTCATCACCTCGCCCACGGGCACGATGGCGCCCTTGCTGGCCATCATGGTGGCGGTGCCGACTTCGAACACCTGCAGGATGTGGGGTGCATTGCCGGCGCGGAAGGCGGCGATGGCGCTGGTCATGGACTCGTCGTAGCTGCCCTTGTAGGCGGGCACGATCTTGTAGTCCTTCTGGCTGGCATTGAAGTCCTTGGCCAGGTCGGTGACCCAGTCGCCGAGGGCGCCGCCCATGGAATGCCACCACTGGATTTCTGTTTGTGCGCTGGCTTGGGTGCTCAGGCCGGCGATCAGCAGGGCGGGGGCAAGGTATTTGAGTTTCAGCATGGTCTTTGAGGCTCCAGCGGGGATGGGCGGGGACTTTTTCGTTGCGGATTGTGACATTGCTGGCGGCGCGCTTTGCCCTAGCGGCGTCGCTGGAAAATTCGCCGTCCCTAGCCAGGGTCAATTCCGCTTTAGCCGGGTAATTTGCTGCGCTGCGGTAGGATTCACCCCCCAAGCAGGAGGGCAGGGCGGCGACCGGCTGCATTGTTTCCATAGGCGCTTGCGGGCCGGGAGAATCCTCCGGTTTCTTGAGGGGTAGTTCTAATCAAGCAGCCAAAAGCCGCGCGAATACCCGCACACTCGACGTCTTGCCGCGAATTTCCAGTTCCGCTGCCAGGCCGCTTGCCGCGGCCGAGCAGCCCAATCAGAGCGCTTTGCGGCGCTCGGCCGCCATTCATGAATGCTCCGCATCCCCTGATGCCCGTAGTGACCCCGCCCGCCAATCCTGCTGACGCTGGCGTGGCTGATTCACATGCTTCGCCCCGCCTGCGCGAGATTCCCTACAACTACACATCCTTCTCCGACCGCGAAATCGTCATTCGCCTGCTCGGCAACCGTGCCTGGGAATTGCTCAATCAGCTGCGCCAGGAGCGCCGCACCGGCCGCAGCGCCCGCATGCTGTACGAGGTGCTGGGTGACATCTGGGTGGTGCAGCGCAACCCCTATTTGCAAGACGATTTGCTGGATAACCCCAAGCGCCGGGCTTTGCTGATCGAGGCCCTGGAGCACCGCCTGCACGAGGTGGAGCGCCGCCGCGACCCCAGCACCGACGCCCAACGCGACGCCCATGTGGGTGAATTGCTGAGCGCCGCCCGTGGCGCGGTGCAGCAGTTTGCGCGCCAGTTTGTGGAAGTGGCCGAGTTGCGCCGCCGTGCCACCAAGCTGCTGGGCAAATCGACCGCCAAAGACAATATCAAGTTCGACGGGCTCTCGCGCGTCAGCCATGTGACCGACGCCACCGACTGGCGCGTTGAGTACCCCTTTGTGGTGCTCACCCCCGACACCGAGGCCGAGATGGCGCAGATGGTCAAGAGCTGCGTCGAGCTCGGCCTGACCATCATCCCGCGTGGCGGCGGCACCGGCTACACCGGGGGCGCCGTGCCTCTGGTGTGGAATAGCGCCGTCATCAATACCGAAAAGCTCGAGGCCTTGCGCGGCGTCGAGATGCTGCGCCTGCCCGGCCTGGACCGCGAAGTGGCCACCATCTTCAGCGAAGCCGGCGTGGTGACCCAGCGCGTGGCTGATCTGGCTGAAAAGCATGGCTTTGTCTTTGCGGTGGACCCGACCTCGGCCGAGGCCTCCTGCGTGGGCGGCAATGTGGCCATGAATGCGGGCGGCAAAAAGGCCGTGCTCTGGGGCACGGCGCTGGACAACCTGGCCTCCTGGCGCATGGTGACACCCGAAGCCAAGTGGCTGGAGGTGGTCCGCCTGAATCACAACCTGGGCAAGATCCATGATGTGGAGATGGCCAGCTTTGAGCTGAACTACTACGACGCCACCGGCAAAAAGCTCGAGCGCAGCGAGCGCCTCGACATCCCCGGCCGTGTGTTCCGCAAGGAAGGCCTGGGCAAAGACGTCACCGACAAATTCCTGGCCGGCCTGCCCGGCATCCAGAAGGAAGGCTGCGACGGCCTGATCACCAGCTGCCGCTGGATCGTCCACAAAATGCCGGCCCATGTGCGCACCGTATGCCTGGAGTTCTTTGGCAACCCGCGCGAATGCGTGCCCAGCATTGTCGATATCAAAGACTTCATGTTCGAGGAAGCCAAGCGTCCGGGCGGCGCGGTGTTGGCTGGTCTTGAGCATTTGGACGACCGCTACCTCAAGGCCGTCGGCTACTCCACCAAGAGCAAGCGCGGCGGCCTGCCCAAGATGGTCTTGGTGGGCGATATCGTCGGCGAAGACGCCGATGCCGTGGCCCGCGCCACCAGCGAAGTGGTGCGCCTGGCCAATGGCCGCAATGGCGAAGGCTTTGTGGCCGTGTCCGCCGACGCCCGCAAGAAGTTCTGGCTGGACCGCAAGCGCACGGCCGCCATCAGCAAGCACACCAATGCCTTCAAGGTGAATGAAGACGTGGTGATCCCCTTGCCCCGCATGGGCGAGTACACCCTGGGGATTGAGCGCATCAATATCGAGCTGAGCCTGCTGAACAAGCTGGCCTTGGTGGATGCCCTGCAAGCGCTGTTCGAGCAAACCAAGCTGCCGCTGGGCAAGAGCGACGACGCCGGCGAGATCCCCAGCGCCGAGCTGCTGGGCGACCGGGTTCAGCAAGCCCGCAGCCTGCTGGCCCAGGTCGGCGGGCAGTGGCAGCAGTGGAAGGATGAGCTGGACCTGGCCCGCGCTGACGAGCCCAGCTTCTTCGACCAATTGCAAGACCATTCCCTGCGCGCCTCCTGGAAGACGCAGATCCTCAAGCCTCTGCAAGCCATCTTCAATGGCGCGGCGTTTGAGCCCATCCTGGCGGAGTGCAAACGCATCCACGGCGAGATCTTGCGCGGCCGCGTTTGGGTGGCCCTGCATATGCATGCCGGCGACGGCAATGTGCACACCAATATCCCCGTCAACTCAGATAACTACGAGATGCTGCAGACGGCGCATGGCGCCGTGGCCCGCATCATGAAGCTAGCGCGCAGCCTGGACGGTGTGATCTCCGGCGAGCATGGCATCGGCATCACCAAGCTGGAGTTCTTGAGTGACGCTGAACTGGCACCCTTTGCCGGCTACAAAGCCAAGGTGGACCCGGAAGGCCGCTTCAACAAAGGCAAGCTCTTGCGCCTGGGCGGGCCGGAGTCCATGACCACCTTCGCCGATCTGACCAATGCCTACACGCCCAGCTTCGGGCTGATGGGGCATGAGTCGCTGATCATGCAGCAGAGCGATATCGGCGCCATCAGCGATTCGATCAAGGACTGCCTGCGCTGCGGCAAATGCAAGCCGGTCTGCGCCACCCATGTGCCGCGCGCCAATCTGCTTTACTCGCCGCGTAACAAGATCCTGGCCACCTCGCTGCTGGTCGAAGCCTTCCTCTACGAAGAGCAAACCCGCCGCGGCATCTCGATCAAGCATTGGGAAGAGTTCGAGGATGTGGCCGACCACTGCACGGTCTGCCATAAATGCGCCAACCCCTGCCCTGTCAAGATCGACTTCGGCGATGTGACCATGAATATGCGCAATCTCTTGCGCAAGATGGGTCAGAAGAGCTGGCGCCCCGGCAATGCCGCCGCCATGTTCATGCTCAATGCCAGCAACCCCGAGACCATCAAGGTGGCACGCGCGGCCATGGTGGGCGTGGGCTTCAAGGCGCAGCGCCTGGCGCACGATGTGCTCAAGCGCTTCGCCAAGGCACAGACGGCGGCGCCCCGCGCCAGCGTCGGCCCGGCACCGATCAAGGAGCAGGTGATTCACTTCATCAACAAAAAGCTCCCTGGCGGCCTGCCCAAGAAGACGGCGCGCGCGCTGCTGGACATCGAGGACAAAGACTATGTGCCGGTGATCCGCAACCCGGCCGCCACCAATGCCGAAACCGAGGCGGTGTTCTACTTCCCCGGCTGCGGCTCCGAGCGTTTGTTCAGCCAGGTGGGCCTGGCGACGCAAGCCATGCTGTGGCACGCCGGGGTGCAGACCGTGCTGCCACCGGGTTATCTGTGCTGCGGCTATCCGCAGCGCGGCTCGGGCCAGTTCGACAAGGCCGAGAAGATGATCACCGACAACCGGGT
>NZ_CAMFJS010000052.1 GCF_945956965.1 uncultured Roseateles sp. | reverse complement strand
ACGCCAACGCCAACGCCAACGCCAACGCCAACGCCAACGCCAACGCCAACGCCAACGCCCACACCGACACCGACACCGACGCCAACGCCAACGCCCACACCGGCACCGAAGCCTAGTCCGGGTGCGCCGGGTACCAGCATTGGCGTCACTCCGCCCAGCCCGCCTATTGGACCAATCGGTGGAGTCCCCACGCCGACGCCGACACCCACGCCGATACCCACACCAAATCCCACGCCGACGCCAACGCCAACACCTAGTCCTTCGCCGGTGCCCACACCTGCGCCGGTCTCGCGTGCGCCCATACTCAAGCCCTCCGTGGTGGATGCTGACAACAAGGCCTTTGTGGGTGCTGCGGCGGCCAATACCTCGCAACTGGCGCTGAACCTGGCCAATGGCGATAGCGCATTGCTCAAAAAACTGAGCGTGGCGCCCGGGGTTGAGATCCGCGCCAACAAGAGCTTGACCCTGGCCAGTGACTGGAACTTGGCGCCGACCACCGCCACCCGCGTCGGTGCTGCGCCGGTCATCACCTTGCGGGCCGCCGGTCAGCTGACCCTCAGCAATAGCTTGAGCGATGGCTTCGGCCCCGCTGTGGGCGCTGCAGACAAACGTGCCATCACCGCCGGCAGCTTGGTCTTGCCCGGCAGTGCGGCTTCGTTCCGACTCATCGGCGGGGCCGATCTGGCGGGCGCTGATCCGCTGAGCGTGCTCGCTGCCGGCACCAACAATGCGGGCATTACCGTGGGCCGCGCTGCCAGCAGCAATACCGCGGTGCCGCCGGTGGTCTTCATTCGCAGCAGCACGGGCAATATCGACCTGGCCGCCGCGGGCGATATCAATCTGGGCACTGCCATCGACGCCAACGGGCGCAAGAGCCAGGTGCGCATCTACACCACCGGCACAGCCGTGGCCGCCGCCGACACGCCTGGGTTTGAGAGCCTGGGCATCCGCACCGACACCCAACTCATCCGCGGCAGCAGCGGCACGCTAGGTCCCTTCTTCGAGGATGCCGGCAATATCTCGCTCAGCGCCGGTGTAGACGTGCGCGGCCTGCCCGCAGCCATCTACACCACAAGCGCCAAAGCCGAAAAAGTGCAGTACGTGAGCGACTGGTGGTACCGCCAGACCAATACCACCAAGGCCGACCAAGGGGTGGCCCTGTGGTCGCGCTACGACTTGTTCGCCCAAGGCATTGCCTCCTTCGGCGGCGGTGATATTTCGGTGCGCGCTGGCCGCGATGTGATTGACCTCGATGTCTCAACGCCCAGCAGCGGCTATGCCGTGCAGGCCACGGGCACGCCGGGAACCGCCGCCTACAAGCCGGCGCAGCAGCGCTGGTTCAGTGGCGGCAGCCTGGCGGTGCAGGCCGGGCGCGATGTGGTCGGGGGCTTGTTCAATGCGGGGGGCGCTCAGGCCTTCTTGAGCGCCGGCGATCAGATCCGCGCCGCCACTAAGGATGAGGCCACGGCCCAGCCCTTCAGCTACCCCGGCCCGCAGCTTTTCTACCAAGACACCGCTTGGACGGTTTCCGCCAGCAATGGCGTGCAACTCGGCAGCCTGCTCAATCCAGCCAGCATGTCTGGCGCCAAGCAAGGTGGTGAGCAGTCGGCCCGGGTGGATGCCATTTTTGGCTTGTCCAGCAAGTCCAGCGCCCAGGTCATCAGCGCCGCGGGCGATGTGGGCTTGAGCAATTCACGCCCAAGCAATGCGCAGTCCGGCAGCAGCCCGGGCGCGGCCGCCGATGTGGTGCCTGACGAATTGCTGCTGGCGGCACCGGGCGGCAGCGTTAAATCCGCCGCGCTGATGCAGCAAGCCATTGGCGCCACCAGCCTGGCCGTCGTGGCCGGCAAGAGTGTGACGCTGGACTCCTTCAAGGTGACGGCCGCCGCGAGCGAGTCCCCATGGCCCAAGCCGCAGGCCCAGGCCACGCTGAACGAGTTGTTTGACGTTTACGCCGGCCAATGGCTGCGCACCGAGGCGGGCCTGGATGCCAGCAGCCGCAGCCCCGTGCACATCGTGGCGGACACGGGTGATCTGACGCTGGGCAGCCTGGCCTCCTTCAGCGCCCGACCACTGCGGCTGCTGGCCGGTGGCGATCTGAATACGGCCGGCCCGATTCAGCTGCAGCACAACAGCGCGGCTGAGATGAGCCTGCTGCAGGCCGGCCGCGACATCAAGCTGGGCCAGCAAGAAGGCATCCGCCAGGGCGGGCCCGGCGATTTGCTCTTGATCGCCGGCCGCGATGTGGACATGAACCGCGGCACCGGCATCAACACGGTGGGCAATCTGGACAACGGCCTCTTGTTGGCCAAGGGTGGCGCCAATATCACCGTGCTGGCCGGCGTGCAGTTGCCAGACAGCCGCCAGGCGGTGGCCAAGCAATTCCAGCTGGTCGGTGCCGGCCTGGAGTTCTATCCTGCTGAGCTGGCCGTTCAACTCAAGGCCCTGGCCGACGGGGGCCAGGTCTTGCCTCCCGCTGCGGCAGCTGCCGCGGCCAAGGCCTTTGCAGCCTTGCCGTTGGCGGAGCAACGCGAGCAAGTGCGCGCCCTGGTGGGTGATGCTTTGTTGAGCAGCAGCACCGAAGCGTTTTTGCAGCGCAGCGTGGCGCAAGCCGAAGCGAACAGCCTGGCCTCGGCCCAGGCGCTGGCGGCGGGGCGCATTGGCAGCGCCGGCCTGGCCGCCGATGCCAAGCTCGTGCCGGGCTCCGAGCTGTGGAACGGCGCGCCGCAAGTGCTCTCCGCGAAGGCGACGGCGGAAGATTTGGCGGCCGCCACCGAAGCTTCGCGCCTGCGCTTGCGCGACGGGCTGCAAGCCGCCGCCCTGGGCGCCGCGCTGGCGGCCAAGGTGCAAAGCCTGAGCCCGGCCCAGCAGCAAGCGCTGACCCTGGCTGTTTCGCCCTACACCACGGCGCTGACCGACTTTGTCAATCAAGGCCGAGCCGCCAAGCTCGACGGCGCCGCAGCGGCCGAGGCCTTCAAGCGCATGGACCCGGCGCAGCAAACCCTGTTCCTCAGCCAGGTGCTAGCCACCGAGCTGCGAACGGCTGGCCGTGCCGCCTTGACGGGCTCGCATCTGGCCTATCTGCGCGGCTATCAGGCCTTGGACAGTTTGTTCCCCGCGGCATCCGCTGCGGCGGCCAGTGCAGCCCATGCCGACGGCAATATCTTGCTGTCCAACAGCCAGATCAAGACCAGCCAAGGCGGCAATATCGGCTTCATTGCGCCCGGCGGCACCTTGAACGTGGGTGACCTGGCGGGTGGCGCGGATGCGCGCTCGGCCGCCAATCTGGGCGTGGTCACGGTGGCCGGTGGCGACATCAATGCTGCCGTGCGCATGAGCGTGGAAGTCAATCAGTCGCGCATCTTCACGCTCGGCCGTGGCGATGTGCTGCTGTGGGCCAGCCTGGGCAATCTCGATGCCGGGCGTGGCGCCAAGACCGTGGTCGGCGCGCCGCCGCCGGTCTACACCATCAATGCGCAAGGCCAGTTCGTGGTCGATACCTCGGGCTCCTTCAGCGGCAGCGGTATCGCCGTGTTGGGCAGCGGCAGCAATTTGGACCTGTACGCGCCGCTGGGCGAAATCAATGCGGGTGATGCCGGCATCAAGACCCTGGGCAATGCCTTCCTGGGCGCCACCCGCTTGGTCGGCGCCGACAACTTCGCGGCGGCGGGCAAGAGCAGCGGCCTGGCGGTGCAAGTCGATGCCAGCGCAGCCGTCAGCGCCATTCCTCAGGCGCCGGCTGCGACCTCGGCCGGGCTGAAGGATCAGAAAGTGGCCGAGGACGACGAAGAACAGCGCCGCAAGCGCCGCCCGCGCCGCAACATCTTCCTGGACTTCCTTGGCTTCAGCCAGGGCGAATGACGCGCCAAAACTTCCTTTTCAAATTCATCTCAAGCTCCCCATCATCATGCGCAAACTTCTCGCCGTTCTGTCCATCGCCTTGCTGTCACCGGCCGCCCATGCCTGGTGGCATGCCGACTGGACCGGGCGCACCCGCATCACCCTCAATACCTCGGCCCAGGGCCTGGAAACCAAGGAAGCGGCCAGCAATGTGGCCGTGGCCGTGCGCCTGCATTCGGGCAACTTTGACTTCGCCGCCGCCAAGCAAGACGGCTCCGACTTGCGCGTGCTGGCGGCCGATGACAAGACGCCGCTGAAGTTCAGCATCGAGCGCTTTGACAGCGTCAATGAACTGGCCGTGCTGTGGGTGCAAGTGCCCAGCGTGCTGCCGGGCAGCGATAAGAACCAGTTCTACATCTACGCCGGCAATAGCAAGGCCAGCGCGGAGGCGGCTGATCCCTTGATGGGCTTTGATGCGGCCACGCTGGCGGCCTTTCATTACAGCGACCTGGCACCGTCCGGCGCCGATCAGCTGGGCCCCATCAAGCCCGGCAGCCCGGTCAGCATCGAGCCCAATGGCTTGCTGGCGGCCAGCGCCAAGCTCGATGGCAAGCCCATCAGCTATGCGCTAAGCGACAAGGCGGTGGCCGACGCCGGCAACCAGCTGACGCTGAGCTTGTGGGTCAAGCTCAAGCAAGTGGGCGCGGCCGATTTGCTGCAATGGGGCGGGCTGAAGCTGGCCTTGAAGGAGGGCAAGCTGCTGGCCAAGGGCGAGGGCAAGGCTGAACTCAGCGGCGGTGAGGTGGCGCCCGAGCGCTGGACGCATCTGGCCCTGCGCCTGGGTTTGGGCAAGGCCACCTTGTTCGTGGGCGGCGTGCAAGTCGCCCAGGGCGATATGGCCACGCCCAATCTGGGCAATAGCCTGAAGCTGGGGGAGGGCGCGCAAGGCTTGCTCGACGAATTGCAAATTGCCAGCACCCTGCGCAGCGCCGACTGGCTGGCCGTGTCGGCCGGCGCGCAGGGCGCGGAGAGCCGTTTGCTGGCCTCGCAGCGTGAAGACACGGGCTCGGCCGAGGGCGGCGAATCCCAAGGCCATATGGCCATTCTGGTCAAGAACCTGACGACCGATGCCTGGGTGGTCATCATCATCCTGGCGGTGATGTTCGTCATCGCACTCTGGGTCACTGTGTCCAAGGCCTTGCTGGTCTCGCGCGCCGACCGAGGCAATCGCAGCTTCCTCAAGCGCTTCCGCGATGCCGAGGGCGATCTGCTCAAGCTGGGCGAGGACAAGCAGCATGGCGCTTCGCCCCTGTTCCGCCTCTACAAGGCCGGCGTGCATGAGCTGGGCAAACGCAAGATCGGCCAGGCTGGCGGCCCGGTGCTGAGTGCCTCGGCCATGAATGCGGTGAAGGCCTCGGTGGATGCCGACTTTGTGCGTGAGAACGCTCAGCTCAACTCGAATATGGTCTTGCTGACCATCGCCATCTCGGGCGGCCCCTTCCTGGGCCTGCTGGGTACGGTGGTGGGCGTGATGATCACCTTCGCGGCGATTGCGCAGGCGGGCGACGTCAACGTCAATGCCATCGCGCCCGGTATTGCCTCGGCCTTGCTGGCCACGGTGGCAGGCCTGGCGGTGGCGATTCCGGCGCTGTTTGCCTACAACTACCTTGCCGCCAAGATCAAGAACGTGGCCTCGGACATGCAGATCTTCATCGACGAGTTCATCACCCGCGTGGCCGAAACCCACGGCGCGCAGTGATGGTGACTAGGAGCCGCTATGTCTGCTGACGTCAAAACCGAGCTGACCCCGTTTGATGACATCAACGTCACGCCGATGTTGGATCTGGCTTATGTGTTGTTGGTGGTCTTCATCATTCTGACCACAGCCTCGGTGCAAGGGGTGAAGGTGCGGTCTCCTGTCACACAAGCCGCCAACAATTTGGCCAAGCCGCAAACGCGGGCGATCACGATCACAGCGGACGGTGCCGTCTACCTGGATGCCTACCCGGTCAGCCTGGAGCAACTCAGCAGCAGCCTGGCCCAGTACAAGGCCGCCAATCCGGCGCTGCCGGTGGTGCTCAAGGCCGATGCCACCGCCCAGTACGACAAGGTCATGCAGGTGCTGGAGGTGGCCAAGAAGCTGGACATCACCGAGATCGGCCTGGTCACCAAACGCGCCGTGCCGGAATAAGAGCAAGCCATGCAGATTTCCACCGAAGCCAAACCCTACGACACCATCAATGTCACGCCGATGCTGGATCTGGCCTATGTGCTGCTGGTGGTCTTCATCTTGATGACCACCGCCTCGGTGCAAGGTTTGTCCATCAGCATGCCCAAGCCCAGCAACAAGCCCGCCACCGAGAAGCATGACTTGCGCATCGTGCAGGTGATGCCCGATGGCGGCATCTTGCTCAATGGCGTGGGTGTGAATCTGGAAGAACTGGAGCAGCAGCTGCTGCGCGCCAAGGCGGCCGATGCGCAGATGTCGGTGGCCATCAAGGGCGATGGGCGCAGCCAGTACCAGTACGTGGTGGCCGTGGTGGACCTGTGCAACAAGCTGCAGCTGAATATGGGCCTGGTGACGGCCAAGATCGGCACCTGAGGTTGATGCGATGAGTAGTGGATTGGCTGAAGATCATTTGAACGACTCGCCGCGCCGCACCTGGCTGCTACGCGGCGCGGTGGCGCTGGGCTTTGTGGCCGCCGTGCTGCTGGTGGCCTGGACCGTCAAGCACATGAAGCCCTCGGCGGCGCCCAAGCAGCAGACGGCCAAGATCACCATCTTGCCGGACACCCCGCCGCCACCGCCCCCGCCGCCCAAGGACGAGAAAAAGCCCGAGCCGCCCAAGGACGAAGCCAAGCAAGTCATGCGCGCCGAGCAAATCAAGCAGGCTGAGGCGCCCAAGCCGGCCAATGAGCCGATCAAGATGGAAGGCGCCGCGGGCGATGGCCCGAGTGCTTTTGCCGCCGGCGGCGTCAGCAAGGAATACAGCGGCGGCGCGGTGGCCGGTGGTGCGGCGCAACAGGGCACGGCCAGCGACCGGGCGCAGGAGCGCTTCTTCGCCAACAGCGCCAAGCAAATGCTGCGCGACGCCATCGAACGCCACCTCAAGAGCGAGGCCACGCAAGCCACGGCCGAATTCAATGTGTGGATCGCCAAAGACGGCGCCATCACCCGCTTTGAATTGCGCCCCAGCGGCGATGTGCGTCTGGATGCCGAGCTCAACGCCGCCCTGGATGAAACGGCACGCAGCCTCAAGCTGCTGCCGCCACCCGTGGCCGCGGCACAGCCGATGAAATTCCGCCTCAATGTGCGGCCGCTGGGCTAGGGCGGGCTGTGTTCTCGCCATATCCCGCGCCTTCTCCCGGCCTTTACCTGCCGCACTCCGTTGGCTCAACCCTTTCATGTCTTAACGCGAAATCTCTCATGCGCCTTCCCAACTCCCGCCAACGCTGCCTGGCCCTGGCCTTGGCTTCAGCCCTTTGCGTCCCCACGGCTCACGCCGATGAGAAGCGTGAACTTGAACAGCTGCGCGCCACCACGCTGGCGCTGATTGACGCCTTGGTCGGCCAAGGCTTGCTCTCGCGCGAGCGCGCCGACGCCTTGCTCAAGCAAGCCCAAACACCGGCCGCTGCGCCCGCGCCAGCGCCGGCGACTTGGGGCACACCGCTGACAGGTGCTGCAGTGGCCGGTGCCGCCGCCGGGGCAGTTGCTTCAGGTGCGGGCGGCAATGGCGTCATCCGCGTGCCCTATGTCAGCGAAACCCTGCGTGCGCAGATGCGCGAAGAAATCAAGAACGAGGTCTTGGCCACCGCGCGCGAAGAGCGCTGGGCCGACCCGCGCAGCCTGCCCGAATGGGTACGCGGCACCACGGTGGAAGGCGATGTGCGGGTGCGCTGGCAGAGCGAGCGCTATGCCCAGCCCAGCTATGCGGTGGACCCGATCACGGGCCAGCAGATTGGTGTGCCTTGCCTGAATGTGAGCGGCAATTTGCCGGCGGAGTGCTACCGCACGCAAAAAGACTCACCGGCCTGGGCGCCTGATTTGGTCAACACCACCAATAACCGCGACCGCCTGACGCTGCGCGCCCGCCTGGGCGTGGCGGTGAAGGTGTCGGATGAAGTCTCGACCGGCTTGCGCATCTCCACCGGCACCACCTCGGGCCCCAGCTCCGCCTCGCAGACCCTGGGCAACTATTTCAACAAGTCCAGCGTGGTGCTGGACCGCGCCTTCATCCGCTGGGAGCCGCGCTACAACCTGCGCATGCTGGCCGGCCGCATGGCCAATCCCTTCTACGGCGGTGACCTGCTGTGGCCCGATGACATCGGCTTCGACGGCCTGGCCGCGCAAGGCGACCTGACCTTGGCCAGCGGCATGTTCGGCTTCGCCACCGCCGGCGCTTTCGCGCTGGAAGAGTTCAATACCGATAAGCGCGACAAATGGCTCTACGGCTTCCAGGCCGGCCTGGAAATGGCCATGGGCAATAACACCATCGCCCGTGCCGCCCTGGGTTCCTACCGCTTCCAGAACATCGAGGGCGTGCGCGCCACCGAGCTGCCATTGGCCAGCAGCAACCCGCGCAGTGCGACGCAGAGCTATCTCAGCTCGCAATACGCCATCTCGGCGCGCCAGAAGGGCAATACCCTGATCAACCTCTGCCCGGTCAGCAGCGAGAACAATGCCACCGTGCCGGCACCCTGTACCAATGGCGGCCCGGTCTGGGGCTTGGCCTCCAAATTCCTGCCCATCAACCTCAGCGCTGGCCTGACCTTCAAACAGTTTGACCCGGTGGAAATTGGCGTTAGCCTGGATTGGGTGCGCAATAGCGGCTTTGATCTGGCCGACATCCGCAAGCGCGCTGGCAGCAGCACCGTGGACAACTTGGCCGAGCGCAGCACCGGCGCCCAGCTGCGCTTCAACCTGGGCACGCCCAAGCTGGCCAATGCGGGTGACTGGACCACTTTTGTGGCGCTGCGCCGCTTTGAGCGCGATGCCTGGCTGGACGCCTTCACCGACACCACCTGGCATATGGGCGGAACCAATTACCAGGGCTGGCAAATCGGCGGCCAATACGCCTTCGACCGCCGCAGCACCATCGGCGCGCGCCTGACCAGCACCCGCAATCTGGACGACGGCGTGCGTGTGCCCCTGGATCCCAGCAACCCGAGCATCGTGACCGGCAATCTCTCCAGCGCGACGCTGAAGATTGATGTGTTCCAGATCGACCTGAACACCCGCTTCTGAGCCGGAGCCAAGCCATCATGTCAGCACGAATTGAAAACAAGCTCGGCATTGCCTTCTTGCTGCTGTGCCTGAGCCTGGGCACAGCCCATGCGGCGGAAGGCGAGGGCAAGGCCGGCCGGGAGCGCGAGCAACTGCGCCGGGTGCAAGCGGCCTTGCAGGCCGAGCAGTCCAAGCGCCAAGGCCTGGAGGCCGAGAAGGCTGCCCTGTTGAGCGAGAAAGACCAGCAAGTCCAGCAAGCCAAAGCGCAGGCGCAAAGCGCCACACGCGCCCTGCAGCAGCAGCGCGACAAGGCCTTGGCCGAGGCCGCTGCCCTGCGCAGGGAACTGGATGAGGTGCAGGCCAAGCAAAAGGACGCCGCCCTGGCTCAGGAACAAACCGCGCTACAGCTGAACCAGCAACTGGCCCAAGCCCGCCGCGACAACGCCGAACTGCGCCAAGGCAATCAAAGCCTGACGGCCCTGCTGACGCGCAGCAACCAGTCCCTGACCCAAGCCCAGGCCAGCAACCGCGAGCTGCACGCCCTGGCCCTGCAAGCCCTGGATCGCTGGGTCAACAAAACCGTGGCCGAAGCCACCTTGCAGCAAGAGCCGCTGCTGGGTCTGGCGCGCGTGCAGATGCTGGACACGGCCGAGACCATGCGCGCGCGCATTGACGCGCAGCGCTTGCAAGCTGCCGCCGCACAGTAAACGGATGGGAGGGGACGGCAGGCGCTAGGCGGGGCAGGGCGGGGTTTGCCCCAAAGCCTTCCCCTGCCATGACTTCGGTGATGAGGCTGCGCTGCGGCCACAATGGGCGCAACCCTCAAGGAGTTGTGCGTCATGACGAGTAGCGGCAGCAGCAGTACGAGCAGCAAGAACCCAAGTTTCGACTGGCATCAGGCCTACCCCAGCGTGCGCAGCCCGCTCTTCGCCCGCAATATCGTGTCCACCTCGCACCCGCTGGCCGCGCAGGCGGGCTTGCGCATCATGGCGCAGGGTGGCAATGCGGTGGACGCCGCCATCGCCACAGCCGCCTGCATGACCTTGCTGGAACCCTGCAGCAATGGCTTGGGCTCGGATGCTTTTTGCATTCTTTGGGACGGGAAAGAGTTGCACGGCCTGAATGCCTCGGGCACCGCGCCTGCGGCCTGGACGCCGGAGTACTTCTTCAAAACCTATGGGCGTGAGGTCAAGACTCCGCCCAAACGCGGCTGGGGCGGCGTGACCGTGCCCGGCGCCGTGGCCGGCTGGGTGGCCTTGAGCGAGCGCTTTGGCAAGCTCGAATTTCCCGCCTTGATGCAGCCCGCGATTGAGATTGCCGAGCGCGGCTACGCCGTGCCGGTGATCGTGCAGCGCAAATGGGCGATGGCGGCCGAGGTGGCGGATCTGACCGCCCAGCCCGGTTTTGCCGAGGCCTTTCTGCCCAAGGGCCGCGCCCCAGCCGTGGGTGAGAACTTCAGGTTTGCCGATGCGGCGCGCACCTTGCGCCTGATTGCCGAAACCCGTGGCGAGGCCTTTTATCGTGGCGAGGTGGCCGCCGCAGTGGAGCGCTTTGCGCGGGCCACCGGTGGCGCCATCACCGCGGCCGACTTTGCGGCCTACCAGCCCGAGTGGGTCAAGCCCATCTCGCAAGACTATGCCGGCCACAGCCTGCATGAGATTCCGCCCAATGGTCAGGGCATTGCGGCGCTGATGGCCTTGGGGATCTTGAAGCATCTGGATTTGCGCGCCCACAGCGTTGACAGCGTGGCCGCCCAGCATTTGCAGATCGAGGCGATGAAGCTGGCATTCGCCGACATCTACCGTTATGTGGCCGACCCGCGCAGCATGGTACTCAGCAGCGCGGAACTGCTGGACCCGGCCTATCTGGCCCAGCGCGCCCGGCTGATCCAGCCGCAGCGCGCGCAAGATTTCCAGTGCGGCAATCCGGTCAAGGGCGGCACCATCTATCTGACTGCGGCGGACGAGAGCGGCATGATGGTCAGCTTCATCCAAAGCAATTACATGGGCTTTGGCTCCGGGCTGGTGCTGCCGGGCTATGGCGTGTCGCTGCAAAACCGGGGCCACTGCTTCACGCTGGAGGCGGGGCATCCGAATGTGGTGGCGCCGGGCAAGCGGCCTTTCCACACCATCATCCCGGCCTTCTTGACCCGGGAAGGCCGGCCGGTGATGAGCTTTGGCGTGATGGGCGGCAATATGCAGCCGCAAGGGCATATGCAAACCCTGGTGCGCATGCTGGACTACGGCCAGAACCCGCAAGCCGCATGCGACGCACCGCGCTGGCGTTTCAACGAAGGCTTGTCCATCAATGTGGAGCCGCATATGAAGCCGGCCACCATCGAGGGCTTGCGGGCGCTGGGCCATGTGATCGGGGATATTCACGACAGCTACCAAGACTTCGGCGCCGGCCAGTTCATCTGGCGCCTCGACGGCGGCGCCGCCAGCCCGGATGCCGATGCCCTGGGCTATGTGGCAGCCAGCGACCCGCGGCGGGATGGTGCGGCGGTGGGCTATTAAGGCTTTGGGGTCAGACCGGTCGAGCGATCTTGACCAAGGTTTGAGCGACTAAAGCTCCAGCTCGCCTGTTAGGATCAAGGCTTATTTGATGTCAAGCCGACCATGACCAAACTCCTCGACCGCAACCGACGCAGCGCACCCCGTGCCGCTGGCGTTTGCGCTCGCGGTCATGTGACACGAGCCGGCTCGTCCGCGCCGCATTGACGCGCAGCTTCTCGCGCCGCAGCTAGCGAGCCAGGCCGCACACCGGTCTGGCCCATCAAAGAATTCTGGAGATTTTTTTATGCAAACCCGACAAGCTCGGCGTCTGCCCTGGTTTGGCTTATGGCGTCGCTTGGCCGCTGCCCTGACCCTGCCACCCAATGATTTGCTGCGCGATATGGTGTATCGCCGCTTGTTCTCGTCCATCCTGATCAGCTCGCTAGG
>NZ_CAMFJS010000051.1 GCF_945956965.1 uncultured Roseateles sp. | reverse complement strand
AACCTTCAACCCGGACTTCCGCATGGCTGGTACGGCGGGAGGGGGCAGGTCACCCCCGGTTGCGGAATCAATTCGGTGTAACTGTAGTCAGAGATGACGTGGTACTGCCCCTGCTCGCAAGTGCCTATCGCCGTCATCCGTTCGCTGGCACCATACCAGTCGAACATGCGCACACCGAACGCCTCGAACACGATGCGCCGCTGCTCATCAGAGATCGTCTCTGACGAGGTCATCATGCCAGTCAAACTCTTGCCTTTGTAGCGCCGACCGGTCGCAATCAAATGGCGCGCCAGCAAGATCAAGGCTGAGGGGTAGGCCATGATCACCACTGGATCAAAAGCCTCCAAAGCCAAAAGATAGCCATCGGCGGAAGCCTCAGACAAATGGAACGACGACATCATCAGCAGCTTCTCGCCTCTGTTGTGACGCCAGAACGGTGCGTTCTTTTGATCTGCCGGTACCACTTTGTCGCCGCGAATCCAGGCACGGCGGTCGCCTAGCTTCATGCCCGCCCACATGACCTGACGCCAGACGAAAGCATTCTCCCGATTGATCGAATGCAGATCCCGCCAGTTGACCATGGCCATGCCCGTGGTGCCACTGGTACGCGCCTGAATCTTCAGCCCGCGGTGCTGTCGATTCAATAGGGCATCACCGGCGTCAAGGACGTCTCGCTTGGAAATGATGGGCAATTGGCCAAGGTCAGCCAAAGTCTTCAAATCCCCGGGCTCAAAACCTACAGACTTAAAAAGCTGCTGGTAGAAAGGCACGTGGGCATAGGCCGAGCTCACCGTCTTCTGCAATCGCGCCAATTGCAGCGCGGCCAAGTCTTCAGGCCCCAACCATTGCGTTTTTTCGACATCGGCCAATTCAGCGCGGAAAGACGAACCCTCTCGCAGCGCAGCGCGCACCCATCCACGCGTGCTGAGCATCAACTCTTGTGCCCAGACAGGGCTCTTCAGGTAAACGGGAGATGTAAAAAACATGGGGATTTAGCGAGCAGGACAGCATCGAATGACGCAAGCCAACACGCTAACCGCGAATGGTTAACAAAGATTTACAAAACCCTCGAGTTTGTGCAGATTTACTCGACACACCACTCAAATAGAGGGTTATGCCAGCGGCACTAAATCAAAGACACCTCAGGAAAATTCAAAGTTCGTCAGGCGCAGGGTCGACCCTGATGACTCGGGCCGGCACACCCACCGCAACGCCGCCGTCAGGCACATCTTTCAGCACCACGGCGTTCGCGCCTATCTGCGCATACCGCCCAACCACCACCGGCCCAAGCACCTTGCAGCCGGCGCCCAACAAAGCACCCCGCTTGATGAGCGGCACTTGTTGCAAGCCTGAGCGCCCGCCTATCACCACACCGGCGCCCACATTGACATCATCCTCAATCACCGCGCCGCCATGAATCACGATACCCAAGCCGCGGTAGCCCAGAATCCATTTCACCCTATGGTCGCTTCAGGCTGAATTGCCGCTGAAAACACGATGCGATTGAATACATAAATCAGTTTGGGCAAGACCGGGATGCGGTGCTGGCAAGCCCAATGGGCGAGCCGATGAAGTTCGAGCAACATACAAGCGTCCTGAAATTGAGGCGGTCAGTGCCAACACTCAAGCCGATAAGAGTTGCTTCAAGGCCCGCGCCCCGGCACGCGCCTTTTCACGCCAAGCGGGCAAGTGCCGCTCGTAATGCGCTAACAAGCTCGGCTCATCAGCGGCCAAAGTTTGATACGCGGTCCACAGGGTTTCACCACTGAGCCGCGGGGTCTCCAGCACATAGCGTTCATGGCCAAAAAGATCCCGGTTGATGCCCTTGGCCTTGACGCTGTAAGCAATCGAAATCGTGGGCACACCAGTCGAGAATGCCGCCACCGTGGCATGGGTACGTCCTGCGATCAGATAGCGCAGCTGCGACACCACATGCTTGAGCTGAGCCGCGTTCAAGCCCGCCGGCACAGCAGCCAGCCGCGACGATGGGCCGCCCAAGGCCGCCAACAACTGCTGATTGAAGAGCTCGTCGTTATTCCAAGTTCCGCCGGCCAGCGGCGAGACATGCGGCACCAGCAGAACGCTCAGGCCGGTCTCCTTCAACAGGCGCTCAACAAAAACCTTGCCCGCCCCAATGGCGCCATCGGCGTGGCCCCGATCGCGCCGCAAGCTGTCGATCAAGGCGCCGATATTCAAACCCAGCACTCCATCGCCAACTTCTTGAGGCCACCAGGCGGAGGTATCCAGAGGCTGCGGCGTCATGGCAAAGGCCGAGTCGATGACAGGCACGACATTGGCCTGCACGCCGATACCGCGCAAGTAGTCAACGCTGCGGCTTTCTCGCACCGTCACCAGGCTGAGCCGGCACAAATGCTCGGCCATGCGTTGCTCCGCCAAAGGCTGCTTATCAAAAGGCCCGACCGATGCCCCCCAAAGCACGGCGGGCTTGCCCATGGCCATGGCGGTTTCCGCCACCGCCGCAAAGTAATACAGCGAGGCCAGCCCATAGTCGAGCGAATAGTTGTCTCCGCCAATAGACAGCAAGAGGTCGGCGCGCTTTAGATCCGCCACCAACTCCGGCTGCAAGCGCGGCTTGGGCTGGGCCAAAGCATGCAACCAAGGCCACTTCTGGCTGGCCCCCGCCCATTTGCTGAAAACAGCGTGCATGGGGAAGGCCTTGACGAACTCCACGCCAGCCGCCGCGCTGTCGGGCCATTGGGCCTGATCGCGGGCCGGATCCAAAGAAGGCACAAGCGCCTTGATCGGGCCAAACACCTCAGTCAGCACGGTGATGGTGGAACGGACCAGCGCTTCGCAACCCCGATTGCCAAAATTATTCTGCCCCGTCAGATAGACCGTTTTAATCATGCTCAGCTCACAAAAACTTCAGGACTTGATCCAAGGGGCGGCGCGGACTACTCGCCACCTTGAACGCTTCGGGCAGATGCCCCACCACCAACATCATGATGACCAACTCATCCTCAGGAATGCCAGCGGCTTGCTTCAAGGCCAGATCCTCCTGTGGTTCTACGCTCCAGTTCAGGCAACAAGAGCCCAGGCCCAAGCTGTGCACCGCATAGATCCAACTCATGGCAAAAAGCCCGCCATCGATCCAGCCCTGATAGCGCTCACCCACGCTCAAAAAAGTGTCCAGGCGCGAGGTGAAAACCAGCAAGGCACCGGCCTGATCTCCAAACCCGCGGTTACCGTTCTGCAAGGACAAGAGCTTGGCCATCTTGGCCTTGTCTTGAATGACATAGGCCGTACCCGACTCCCGGTTGCAGACAGAGGGCGTCTTCTGGGCCATTCGGGCCGCTTGCTCAAAGAGTGCAGGTGCTATTGGCTCGCCGCTGAACTGCCGCACGCTGTAGCGCTGCGCGAAGAACTCACTCAGATCCAGGCGCGAAGCCCGGTGAATGCTCTCCCGGCTGACAGCCAGCGTGCCGGCCTCAGCCGGCCCGACCGGGCCAAAGCCTGCCTCAACGAGCCTGGCCCGCAATGACTCAAGCCGAGGCAAGAGCCACTGAACATCAGCGCCTTGGCCGCGATTGAACTCGATATAGGCATCCAGCGTCTCAAGCGCGCGGCGCAATGACGCATTGGCCCCAAACAAGCGCAGGTGCGTCTCGCATTCAGTCAAAAGCAAGTCCACGGCATCGCGACCAAAACCCGGCCTCGGGGCAGCCAAAGCCAGCCCTTTTTCCAAGCGGTGGTAGGTCTTGATGATCTGCGCCTCGATGCTCGCTTGGTGCGAATACTGACGCAACAGGCCCGAGCCACGCAAAAAGACGCCTTGATCATAGACATAAGCGCGGCGCAAATCGCGCCGATCGCGCCACCGATACAGCCCTTCCAGCAAGGCCAAGCGGGCCCCCTTTGGCAGGCACTGCAACAGGCCTTTGGCCGCAGACTTCAAACTCATTTACCGATCTACCTATGAACTGGCACGAAAGCGTGCTGGCAATAATTGCCGCACCAACTGCAACTCTCGCGGACTGGCCGGCTTGAGCAACACTGCGACGACAGTAAACACCAAGACTGTGACAAGCGCCATCACCAGCGAACTGGGGCCGGCCCAACTGCCGAAAAAAGCCGCCAACAGCGCGGCCACGGCAATCTTGCCGCTGCCAATGAGGTCGAGCTTGAGATGGAAACCACGCTGGCGTAAACACCACCAAGCCACACCAATCCAAAGCCCTTCGGTCACAAGCACCGACAGCGCGGCCCCCATCACACCCAGATACTTCACCAAGAGCCAGAGCACCGGCAGGGCCAAGCAGGCTGCAAACGTGGCCCGCAAATTGGCTGCCGGCGCCTCAAGTGTCAGCGTCACCATGGAGAGCAAGAGATGGGCGGTTTGAAACACCAAGCCCAGCAACAGCACCGCGAGCAAGCCCCCCATGCCCGGATATTTGCCCTTGGAAATCCAGGCAATCAAGTCGTCACCGCCCACCAAAGACAAGGCTGCCAAAGGCAGCAAGCCCAGCAGATTGATCTTCAGGACCAAATTGACAATGGTGGACAGTTCATCCAGATCGCGGTGCTGCACATAGCGCGCCACCATCAGCGGCCGAACCCAGCCCGCCAACAAATGTGCCGGCATATAGTTGCGCACCATATCGGCCATGGACTGGGCCACCCCATAACTCGCCGCCTGAACGGCACCCAGCAGGCGCATCACGATCATTTTGGTGATATTGCTGCCATAGGCTTGGCCGGCCAACTGCACCACAAAAAACCGGCGAGCCACCGACGCCATCGCCGGCGCGTGGTAGCCGGCCTGCGCTTGGGCGGGCGATGCGGTGTTGCGGGCCCAACTGCGCACCAAGCCTTCAGCCGCGAGCCAGGAGCCAAGTGCCGCCAGGGCCTCGGCCCACACCAGCCACTCCAAGCTCAAGCCGCCAGGCATGCGCGCGCCCCAGAGCACCGCCGCAACCCGGAAAAGATTGCGCCCAACGGCCAGGCCCTGGGCGTAGCCTTGCAAAAGGCAAGCCCCCAACACTTCTTCAAGAAAGGACATGCCCGCACTGGCAAACAACAGCAAGCAAACCACCAGCAGCCAGGCACGAGAGAGTTGCAGCCCGCTCAAGCGCATGGCAGGTTCCCACAGCAGAACCAGCAGCAGCAAGGCGAGCAGTGAATAAAGCCCCCGGAGCAGGAATTGCCGCCGCAAGAATTTGACGAAGTCGCCCGCCGTTGCGCGCAAACGGTATTCAGCAACATAGCGCTGCGCAATGGTGGAAAGGCCGCAGCCCGTGACCAGATAAAACAAGTCGGCCGCCGCCAGCAAGGTGATGTAGACCCCGTACTGCGCCGGCACCATGGCCCGCACCGACAAGAACAAAAAGGCCAGGCCCAAAGCGGCCGACAATAATTTGCCCAAGACGAAATGATTCAAGCCGCGCCGCGCCGCGCTGACTGAATAAAAGCCGGTGGCTTTGGCTTGGCCCTGGTCAGGATTTGGATCCGAACTCACCGCTTACCGCCTCAGCGCCGCACCGGGTTGGGCCACATCGGCTCGGCCCGCCTGAACGGGATTCGCACTCTGCGCCGAACCCATCGCGCCAAGCTCCTGGTCGAATCCGTACAACCGCCGACTGGCAATGGGCTCCAGGGGTGAGCGCAAGGGCTCAAACAAACCACGCAATATCGCCAAAAGCCAGTAATGCCACAGGACCAAGGAGAGCAGCGCAGGCCGCAGGCCGCGCTTGAGCAAACAGAGCCCGGCAAAGCCAAGCGCACTGGCCATCACCCAAAGCTCCACGGGCCCTAGGCCCATCATGGTCCAAGCCCCGGGCGCACTCAACAAAGCGAAGGTCGCGCACAGCCCACCCAGTAGATACCAACATAAGGTGGCCAAGGGATGGGCCAAATGGTGCAAAACAGCACCCAACCATGGCTGGCCCAAGGCTTGCCGGATCAAGACACCTGAGGAAAAGGCCCGGCCACTGCGCCACATGCCCGCCAGCAAAGCCCATGTGCTGCGCTGGTGGCCATCATGAATCACAGCCGGCACAGCCAGGCGACGCAAGCGCCAGCCTGCCGCCCGAACACGCATGCCCAAGTCGGCTTCCTCCCAACCCTTGAGGTTGCGATTGGCAGCGTAAGCGCCTGCCTGCTCGATGGCTTCTCGCCGATAAAGTCCACCGCCATTGAGGACAGACTCCTCCCTAGCCACCGAAGACACGGCCGCATTGACCCGATGGGCATCAAAGGCATTTCGAACTTCCGCATCCACCATCAGCCCGGCAACACCGCCAAGCCCTGCTTCCGCTTTCAATGCCGCCAGACCGGCAGCAAGGAAACCTGCCTGAAGCACCATATCGCCATCAAGAAAAAACACGAATCGGCCTTTGGCGTGTTGGTAGCCCAATTGAACTCCGGCGCCACAACCGCGATCCGCAAGCTGCTCGAACTGCACCACCTTGACAGGAAATGAGGCGGCAATCTCAACCGTTCTGTCGGTAGAGATCGAGTCACTCAAGATCACTTCCGCCGGCACCGCCAGCTTTTGCAACTCATCGACCACCGACTGCAGGCATTGGGCGATCTTGGCCTCTTCATTCAATGCCTTGACCACGACAGACAATTCGGGTGTGACTCCCGCTGGCGTCTGCCAAGTACCGCCGGACTTCACAGCCGCGCTCATGCCAGCTTCGACCCCATCCCCGGGGACAGCTGAGCAGGCGAAGGCGAAGCCTCTTCAGGCCGCCCAGAAAATTTGCCATTGAGTTGCGCCAAATAGCCCAAACTCAAAAGCAACAAGATCTGCGTTTGATGCGCAAACAAAAAGTCGGTGTTGTAGGGCAAGCTGGCCGCGACCGTCATCACTGCAACAGACATGCCCGCCGCCAAGGATTGCTGCTCTTGGCTAAGTCGCTCGTCACTGACATAACGGAAAAGTCCGACGAAACAAAATGACAGCATGGCAATCACAGCGACGGAGCCGATCACTCCCGTCTCCCACAACAAGATCGCCAAGGAGGATCGGGCAATATTGAATGGCCAGCGTTTGGCGGCCTCGCCAACCACCATATCGCCCACGCGACTCGCACCGGCGCCATGACCTATCAGCAATTTGTCCAGGGCATAAACATCATGCTGCTGTTTCCAAAAGACCAGCGCAGCCTTGCGACCAAGCTCACCCGTCCGGTAATTCACAAAATCATCGTCATTCGAGCGGCTTTTAAAAGTACTCTCAATGTACTCCCCGACCGACTGAGATTCACCATCATTCGAAAACTGAGTTTTATACAAAACCAAGACCGAGAAAGAAATCACAAAGACCGCCAACATCGCGAAGGCCGTCTCAACCGGCTTTTTCAAGAACTGCCTGATATATATCACCGCGAAACCCAGTGGCAAAAGCAACACGGCGAACTTCACCTCAGCCAGCGCAATGCTGGCAAAACCACACAGCACTAACACACCTGCCGGGAACCCACCAATCAAACCACGTCGCCAGCGCGCCACCGTATAGGCCATCGCGACCACACAAAACATGCCCATCGCACCGCTGGCGCCACCGCCTTCAGGATTGCCGCCAAATGCACCAACAACAGCATCCCACTCTGCGCCCATATGCCGGACGGCCCGCGACGGCGCGATCACAAAGCGCTGATAAAGAATCAGCGGGATTTGAAAGACCATCAACCACGGCAGCCAATGCCAGATTTTTTCAATCAGTTCAGGCCGCACCAAGCCGAACGAAAAGATCAGGAGCAGGACCCAAAGGAAAAAATACTCTTTGGCGCTGACCAATATTTGCAACGGCCCTACCGTATTAATCGCGGTTGAGGCGGCCAAAGTTGCGAAATACACAAACAGCGAAGCCTTGATGGCAAAACCAAGTTTTGGATCAAAGTCATACTGATGGTTATTACCCGGTGCACGCTGCATCAAATCAAACGGGAACCGGATCAGCAGCAACAATCCAATCAAAAACGGCAACCACAAGGCTTTGTCGATGCGGGCAAAATATGTCAGTTGGCCAGCCACCAAAAATGACATCACCACCAGGGCCGGCACCATCATCCGCACCGGCACGACCAGCCCAAAAAAACCGACGATCAGCACACTGAAAAACAGCGTAGCCACTTTTCCAAACAAAGCGGTCGCCAAACCACCCAGCATCGCAATGGCCAAAAAGACTACGCCAACAGCCACAGATGTCAACCGGCCAGCCTTTTGTGATCGGCTAGCCCGCTTCAATGTCAATTGAGCCATGGCAAGGTGCGATTGGGAATCTGATGCTTAGGCCCCAAGCCGGACAATCTGGCCAAGTTCTTGGCATCCACTGCGGCCAAAAGGTCCACAACAAACTTGTCTTGGGCAACAAATGCCGCAGCTGTATCGCGGTCAATTGAGGAAACGCGGAACAGCAATCCGTCAGGGATATGCCCGCGCAGCCCATATTTCAATTCGGCAAATTTCTTGGTCGAACTGCTTTTAGCAATATATTCACCCACCGTGGTCCAGTAAGTCAGCGGCTCAAATCGCTGTCCATTCAGGCTCGTGCTTAGCCTTTGCACCGGAATTTCTCCAAGCGGCGTACGCAGCAAATCAGCCGTATTCGCCATCACCGAAAAGCCCTGTGCCGGATAACACACCTCGGGGTAATGCACTTGCATGGCATCACGCTGATCCAAGCCGTAGGCAACCGACAGCATGATTCGATAACCCTGCGCATTCACATAGGTCCGGCTGATGGTTTGGTTGTAAATTTTTTCCACCGCCGCCTGCGCTTGCGGATTGATCACCATGGCAGCTTCAGGCAACAGCGTCCAGCCTGCGAAGCTTTTGGGTACAACTTTCTCAAGCTCGAGCTTACCCAGCTCATCGGCAAGCATCACTTCAGGCCGCAGCACGCCGGTTGCGGCGGACGTGCCTACCATGGCGAGAAAGACGCCAATTCCGAGAGTTCTCCTGTTCATGTGGCCACCTTTGCCTTCCGGGCACGATCAGGAATGAAGATACTTAAAGCTCTATCCGTCAGCAGCATGAAAGTTAGGGCGACGGCAAACAGGACCATACCCGCCGCGCCATGCACAAAACCTTGGCCAGCCTCATCCCCGAAATGGTACGTAACCAAGACCAAAATCATGACACGCACCACGTTGGCGGCAAATGAAATTGGAATAATCAAAATCGCCAAGGCCAAATTTCTTCGGAATGAGGTATAGCCCATGATATTCATGTAAAGCATACCCAGTGCTTCCAGCGTAAACATGGAGTTCAAGCCCGCACAAGCATCAGCTACCAGTAACTGATAGGGCCCGACCGTGAGCAAGACACCACTGCGGCCCACCGGATACCCAACCGTATACAAGATTTGGCTTGCCACTGCAGAAACCATCGATTTCAAGGGTGAGGTGAGCGCAGCCACCAAGGCGCCGGGCAAAGGCACCATAAATAGCATGAAGAACAGCACGAAAAACGCACACTTCACGCCCGCATAGCCCTTAAACAGCAATAGCAAGGCGGCAAGCACGAGAATTTGGGATCCCACCTCTAGTATCCAAATACCCTGGGTGCGCCCCACCAAATAACTCAACAGACCCAAACCAAGCAAGAAGAAACCAGGCGCCGGCGCGCAGGCTTTGGGCAGATTTATCAGTGCATCCTTGCGTTGATACAGCAGCCAAATGCTGACGGCAAGAATGATAGGGCCGTGCCCCTGCTCGTCACTTGCCCAAATGGTGTGCGACAAATCCCAGTAGGTTGGGAGGTAAAGGGCAGCGAATCCCAAAAAAATCGCGACGAGGACAATGATGTCGCCGCCCTTACCGACCAGTTTGTCGGCGTACGTTCGAGCAGATTGCATGTTTTGGATCGCTGCCAAGAATTAGGGTCAATACTCGTTCAGAATCACACCAGCAATTCGCGTTGGGCTGGTCGATAAAGAAGCCACCAAATCTTGCAATGCCCCCAGGCGGGATTCGTTCTTCCGCGCGACTACAAGAGTTGCCCCACATCTTGCGGCAATCACACCGCAATCACTTCCCAGTGATGCAGCGGGTGTATCCACAATCACATGATCGAACTTGCTGCTCAACTCCCGCATCAAGAGACCAAAAGCCGGCCGCTCCACCAGTTCCAGCGGATTGGGCGGCGTGACCCCCACCGGCAATACAAACAGGCTCGGGACGCCTTGCACTTGGCGGATAACCTGCGCATCGCCACGGCCGAGCAATATTGACGACAGCCCGGTGGCGTTGTCGATCGCAAACACTTCATGCTGGCGCGGGCCACGCATATCGCAATCAACCAAAAGCGTGCGCCCGCCCAATTGCGCCAAGGCCACAGCCAAATTGGCCGCAAAGTAAGTTTTACCGTCGCCCGTATCAGGACTGACCACCGCGACTGCCGAGCGGGGCACACCCTCCCCGTACAAGCGCATGATGAGTTGGCTGCGGATTGCTCGAAACGCTTCTGCCTGTTGGGAGAAGGGTTGATTCAGGGCGATCAGTTCCGGGCTGGCGGCGTGTGTTCCTTCTGGCGCATAGGGGTAGTGAAACTGCTGCGCCAAAGCGAACATTACATCGTCTGGGCTTACAAAACCTAGGGCAACTGCTGCCTCGCCAAATCGTGTTCCCTTTTCGCGCTGATGCGCCAGAATTTTCTCAACCTGCTCAGCCGACAGATTTCGTGTATCTCGAATGATGTCGCCGATTGAACGGTCGCTCAAGTCCGTCGCTGCTCCTGACTCACCCATATTGTTCTTACCCTCATGGTTTCCAAATTGAGGAGCATTCATTACTTAGCCCCTTTTCCAGTCGCCACACTCGCATCAGCCAAAAGGCGATTCGTCGATGCCATGGAGAGACGCTTCTTGCCCAACTGGCGTTTCTGCTTGGCTGGACCTGGCAATACACCAATCAAGGGCAAGCCAAGTGCCTGGACCAAATCTTCAGCAGCGCGGACGCGACGGTCCATCATTTCAAGCATGAAGACGCAACCGATCGCCAACATCAGGCCAAGAAACACCGCCAGCAGAGTATTCAAGAGGACCTTGGGAGATGAGGGGACAATGGGGGCCGTTGCTTGCGTCAAAACCGACACATTGCTTTGAGTTGTCTGGCTCTCTAAATTGGTTTGGTTACGGCGCCCTTCGATGGCGTCGTAGGCACGCTGAGTATTCTCAAAGTCACGAATCAGGACGGCACCTTCGTCACGCAATGCCTTCATCTTCACAACCTTGGCACGCTGCTGGTCAAGTGCAGAGCGGATATCTGCTTCGCGCTGACGATTAATGCTATTGCTGACGCTGACACCACCAGTGACGCGTTTGATTTCGGCGTCCATCTTGATCCGCATATCAGCAATGCTGGCCTTGGCTTCCAAGACCTGTGGGTGGTTTTCACCCAATCTGGAATTCAGCTCTTGCAAACGCGCCTCGGCCCGCGAGATATCGGTCTTCAAACTGGAAATGACGGAGTTGCTGAGAACTTCCTGCATCCGCTCAGCTGAGCCACTATTGGCTTGCGATTGGCGGCTACTAGAGTCCGATGTGGCGGACTGAATCATGACCAACTGCGTCGAAAGTTCGTTCAGGCGTGTGGTCTCAATATCCAAGCGCTCGTCCGAAGCAATAATGCCATTTTCGCTTTGGAACTTGGACAGCTTGGCTTGCGCGGCCTCAAGACGATCGCGCGCATCTTTAACCTGAACATCGAAAAAACTGCTGTACTGGCGGGCTGGATCGACCCGCAATTCCAAGCTTGTTTCAATGTAGGCTTGCACGAATGCATTCGCCAAAGCGGCGGCGAAACGAGGATCAGGCGCTCGATAAGAGACCTGCAAAACGCTCGATTCACGCGCAGGCCTGACTTCAAGACTCTTTTGGAAGGTATCCGAAAGCCAAACATCGATTGAACCCTGACCTTTTGTCTCGGCCAGCCATTGCTCGCGAATTTGCGGGCTTTCAGTCAATTTCAAGTTACGGACAACTCTAAGCGCTACGCGGTCACTTTGAATAACGTCCACTTGAGTGGCCATATACCCGGGGGACGCCATCCCAGGATACATCATGGCGGAAACTGGATCCGGCTTTGCATCGATAACTACTGAGGCGACTGCCGTGTACTGCTTAGGCAGCAGCAGGCTAATTGCAACTGTCGTAAAGACGGTAGCAAAAAGCACCAAGACAGCAACCAACCAGCGCGCACGAAGAATCGAGAAAAATTGACCCAAATTCATTTTCGATCCTTAGAACAAACTCTCTTTGACATAAACCACATCGCCATCTTTCAAACTCTCAT
>NZ_CAMFJS010000050.1 GCF_945956965.1 uncultured Roseateles sp. | reverse complement strand
GCAACATCCTGCGCGACTACCTGACCGACCTGTTCCCCATCATGGAACTGGGCACTTCGGCGAAGATGCTGTCTATCGTGCCTTTGATGGCCGGTGGTGGCATGTACGAGACGGGCGCCGGCGGCTCGGCGCCTAAGCATGTGCAGCAGTTGGTGGAAGAGAACCATCTGCGTTGGGATTCCCTGGGTGAATTCCTGGCCCTGGCCGTGAGTCTGGAGGACATGGGCCTCAAGACCGGCAATGCGCGTGCCACCTTGTTGGCCAAGACCTTGGATGCGGCAACCGGGACCCTGCTGGACAAGAACAAGAACCCCAGCCCCAAGACGGGTCAGCTCGACAACCGCGGCAGTCAGTTCTATCTGTCGCTGTTCTGGGCACAGGCTTTGGCGGCGCAGACCGAGGACGCTGAACTGGCGGCCAAGTTTGCGCCTCTGGCCAAGGTGCTGGCCGAGCAGGAAAGCGCCATCGTGGCCGAGTTGGCCGCAGTGCAGGGCAAGCCGGTGGATATCGGTGGCTACTACAAGCCCGATATGACGAAGCTTGCCGAAGTGATGCGCCCAAGCGCCAGCTTCAATGCGGCTTTGGCTTCCTTGGCTGGCTGAGCGACCAGCGCTTGCGCACAGGCGCCGCTAGGTTTTTGGGTCTAGCGGCGCGACAGACAAAGCCGGTGCCGCGCACTGGCTTTTTTACATTCCGGCGCCGTCATTTCCCGCCCTTAGAATTTTTTATCTGATTGCCCCCGAGTTCCATCTGGAGACCCTCCTACATGTACCAGCACATCAAGATCCCTGATCAGGGAGCCAAGATCACCGTCAATGCCGACATGTCGCTCAATGTGCCGGATGAGCCCATCATTCCCTATATCGAGGGTGACGGCACGGGCCTGGACATCACGCCCGTGATGCTCAAAGTGGTCGATGCCGCCGTGGCCAAGGCCTATGGTGGCAAGAAGAAGATCCACTGGATGGAGATCTACGCCGGCGAGAAGGCGACTCAGGTGTATGGTCCGGATGTTTGGCTGCCGGCCGAGACCCTGGAGGTCCTGAAGGAGTATGTGGTGTCCATCAAGGGACCGCTGACCACGCCGGTGGGTGGTGGCATTCGTTCCTTGAATGTGGCTTTGCGCCAGGAGTTGGACCTGTATGTGTGCCTGCGTCCGGTGCGTTACTTCCCCGGCGTGCCTTCGCCGGTGAAAGAGCCTCACAAGACCGATATGGTGATCTTCCGTGAGAACTCGGAAGACATCTACGCCGGCATCGAATATGAGGCCGAGAGCGAGAAGGCCAAGAAGCTGATCAAGTTCTTGCAAGAGGAAATGGGTGCGACCAAGATCCGTTTCCCCAATACCTCGGGCATTGGCATCAAGCCGGTGTCGCGCGAGGGTACCGAACGCCTGGTGCGCAAGGCCATTCAGTACGCGATCGACAATGAAAAGCCCAGCGTCACCATCGTGCACAAGGGCAACATCATGAAGTACACGGAAGGTGGCTTCCGTGACTGGGCCTATGCCTTGGCGCAGAAGGAGTTCGGTGCCGAGTTGATCGACGGCGGCCCCTGGTGCAAGCTGGTGAGCCCCAAGACCGGTAAGAGCATCACCATCAAGGATTCGATTGCCGACGCCTTCTTGCAGCAAATCCTCTTGCGCCCCGCCGAGTACTCGGTGATCGCGACGCTGAATTTGAATGGCGACTACATCTCTGACGCCTTGGCCGCGCAGGTCGGCGGCATTGGTATTGCGCCTGGCGCCAATTTGAGCGATTCGATCGCCATGTTCGAGGCCACCCACGGCACCGCGCCCAAGTACGCCGGCAAAGATTATGTGAATCCTGGTTCGGAGATCCTGTCGGCCGAAATGATGCTGCGCCATATGGGCTGGACGGCGGCGGCTGACCTGATCATTGCCTCGATGGGTAATGCCATCCTGAGCAAGCGCGTCACCTATGACTTCGCCCGTTTGATGGACGGCGCCACTCAAGTGTCCTGCTCGGGCTTTGGCCAGGTCATGATCAGCCATATGTGATTCAGCTTGGCCAAGCCCTTGCGGGCTGCCGAATTTCAAGCCCCGGAGCGTTGCGGCCTCGGGGCTTTTTTCTTGTTTGGCGACCGGTCTTGACCTTGCTCAAAAGCGTTTGCCTTGTGCGCCAGAGGGGCGCCACGCTCGCCCTATACTGGACCGGCACCTTTGCAGTACACAGGAGGAATGGCATGCAATTTCAAATCAACACCGACGAGAACATCGAAGGCAATGAATCCCTGTCGGCATGGATCCAGACCGAACTGAAGGCCAAGCTGGCCCGCTTTCGGGATCACATCACTCGCATCGAAGTCCACCTCAGCGATGCCAGCGCCACCCGCGTCGGTGATCACGACAAGCGCTGCAAGCTGGAGGCCCGCCTGGCAGGCCGCCAGCCCGTGCTGGTGAGTCATGACGCTGCCAATGTGGCAGACGCCGTGCATGGTGCCGCCGAGAAGCTTCTGCGTGCCGTGGATTCGACCCTGGGCAAGCTGCGCGATGCGCATGGCCGTGAGACCATTCGTGGCGCGGATAGCGGCAGCGAGGCCTAAGGCCTAAAGACCTAAAAACCTATAGCGTGAGCTGAGCCGCACACGAAAAAGGGCCCGCTGTGCAGCGGGCCCTTTTTTTCTTTCTCTTCGCGTTGCCTGACGCGTTCGTTTCAAGGTTCAGGCCGCGTGGCTCAGCTCAGCTTGGTTTTGTGGCGCAACCTTGTTCAGTTGCATGATGTTCTGTGCCAATTGGCCCTTAGGACCTTGGACCAGCTCATAGCTGACTGCGCTGCCTTGCTGCAGGGTTCTGAACCCTTCCATTTGAATTGCTGAAAAGTGCGCGAAAACATCTTCGCCACCGGCTTCGGGTTCAATAAAGCCAAAACCTTTGGCGTCGTTGAACCATTTCACAGTTCCTAGTGCCATTTCCAAACTCCTCCATCCCAAAAATCGTTGATGTCTGATGCATCGGTATCGATTTTTGTAGCCATGGCTTCGCCTGTCAATTTAGGGGCTCCCCGGGGTCAATCCCAATGGTGTGCAGTTTTACTCGGGAATACTGCCTTCGAAGCCTTTAATTCGAGGCTTGCAATTGACGGCTTAGTCACAAGATGGCTTGAGTGCCGGCGGGGCTTTCCCGCTGTCGATAGAATCAGGACATGCCAGATTTCCCCAGTCAACCACCAGTGCCACCGGGCCAGACACCGGGCCATCTTCCAGGCCGCGAGGATGGTGACGGCACGACCACGGTCGAGCGTGTTCCGCAGAAAACCGAGCCGCCACGGCTCTACCAAGTCCTGCTCTTGAATGACGATTTCACGCCGATGGAATTCGTCGTGATGGTTTTGCAGGAATATTTCCGTCATGACCTGGATACTGCTACCCAGATCATGCTGAAAATCCACCATGATGGGCGCGGGGTTTGCGGTGTCTTCACCAAAGACGTTGCGGCTACCAAGGTGGAGTTGGTGCTGGCCGCCGCAAGGCGCGCTGGCCATCCTTTGCAGTGCATTATGGAGGCCGCATGATTGCGCAAGAGCTTGAAGTCAGCCTGCACATGGCGTTTGTGGAAGCGCGCCAGCAGCGCCACGAGTTCATCACCGTCGAGCACTTGCTGATGGCCCTGTTGGACAACCCCTCCGCAGCCGAAGTGCTGCGCGCCTGTTCCGCCAATCTGGATGATTTGCGCAAGAGTCTGGCGCAGTTCATCAAGGAAAACACGCCCACCGTGGGTGGTGTGGACGAGGTGGACACGCAGCCCACGCTGGGTTTCCAGCGTGTGATTCAGCGTGCCATCATGCATGTGCAAAGCACCGGCAGCGGCAAGAAGGAAGTTACCGGCGCCAATGTGCTGGTGGCGATCTTCGGCGAGAAGGATTCCCACGCGGTGTACTACCTGCACCAGCAGGGCGTGACGCGCCTGGATGTGGTGAATTTCATCGCCCACGGCATCAAGAAGAGTGATCCGCCCGAACCCGCCAAGGGCCAGGAGGGCGCCGGCAATGGCCAGGAATCTGAGCGCGAAGAGGCCGAAGGGCAGGGCAAGGGCTCGCCGCTGGAGCAATTCACCCAGAACCTCAATCAACTCGCCAAAGACGGCAAGATCGATCCGCTGATCGGCCGTGAGTTGGAGGTCGAGCGCGTGGTGCAGGTCCTGTGCCGCCGCCGCAAGAACAACCCGCTCTTGGTGGGCGAGGCCGGTGTTGGCAAGACGGCTATTGCCGAGGGCCTGGCTTGGCGCATCACCGAAGGCGATGTGCCCGATGTGCTGAGCGAAGCCGTGGTCTATTCACTGGATATGGGTTCGCTGTTGGCGGGTACCAAATATCGCGGCGACTTTGAGCAGCGCTTGAAGGCCGTGCTCAAACAGCTGAAGGATCAGCCCAACGCGATTTTGTTCATCGACGAAATCCACACCCTGATCGGTGCCGGTGCTGCCTCCGGCGGCACGCTGGACGCAAGCAATTTGCTCAAGCCGGCGCTGAGCTCCGGTGCGATGAAGTGCATTGGCGCCACCACTTTCAACGAGTACCGCGGCATCTTCGAAAAAGACGCGGCGCTGAGCCGTCGCTTCCAGAAGGTGGATGTGGCCGAGCCCTCGGTGGAGCAGACGGTTGAGATCTTGAAGGGCTTGAAGTCGCGCTTTGAAGAGCATCACAGCGTCAAGTACGCCCTGGGTGCTTTGCAGGCTGCGGCGGAGTTGTCGGCCAAGTACATCAATGACCGCCATCTGCCGGACAAGGCCATTGACGTCATCGACGAGGCCGGTGCCGCGCAGCGCATCCTGCCCAAGAGCAAGCAGAAGAAGACGATCACCCGCGCCGAAGTCGAAGACATCGTCGCCAAGATCGCCCGCATTCCGCCTGCCTCGGTGTCCAGCGACGACCGCAGCAAGCTCAAGAGCCTGGACCGTGACCTCAATAGCGTGGTGTTTGGCCAAGAGCCGGCCATTGATGCGCTGGCGGCCGCCATCAAGATGGCCCGTTCAGGCTTGGGTAAGCCGGACAAGCCGATTGGCTCCTTCTTGTTCAGCGGCCCCACAGGCGTGGGCAAGACCGAGGTGGCCAAGCAATTGGCCTACATCCTGGGCATTGAGCTGATTCGCTTCGATATGTCGGAGTACATGGAGCGTCACGCGGTCAGTCGCTTGATCGGCGCGCCTCCGGGCTACGTGGGCTTTGACCAGGGTGGTTTGCTGACCGAGGCGGTCACCAAGAAGCCGCATGCGGTGTTGCTGCTCGACGAGATCGAGAAAGCCCATCCGGACGTCTTCAACGTGCTGCTGCAGGTGATGGACCACGGCTCGCTGACTGACAACAACGGCCGCAAGGCGGACTTCCGCAACATCATCATCATCATGACGACCAATGCGGGCGCCGAGACGATGAACAAGTCCACCATTGGCTTCACCAACTCGCGCCAGCAGGGCGATGAAATGGGCGATATCAAGCGCCTGTTCACGCCCGAGTTCCGCAACCGCCTGGACGCCATCGTGTCCTTCCGTGCGCTGGATGAAGAAATCATCATGCGCGTGGTCGACAAGTTCCTGCTGCAACTGGAAAGCCAGTTGCAGGAGAAGAAGGTCGAGGTCACCTTCAGCGACGGTTTGCGCAAGCATCTGGCCAAGAAGGGCTTTGACCCCTTGATGGGTGCCCGCCCGATGCAGCGCTTGATCCAGGACACCATTCGCCGCGCTTTGGCCGATGAGTTGCTGTTCGGCCGCTTGGTCGACGGTGGTCGCCTGGGTGTGGATGTGGACGCCGAGGGTCAGGTCTTGCTGGACATTCAGCCCCTGAGCAAGGTGCGTGACAACAAACCCAAAGCCGAGCCTGCGACCGCGGGTTGATGCTTGTGGTTTGATCGCAAACACAAAAGGCCCCGAGGGGCCTTTTTCTTTTTTCCGGGGGTGTTATCGAGCAGATGGCCAATAGTCTTGTAAATCAATGACTTAGGTTGCTCTCGAACTCCGTGCCGGACGAAATTAGCACCCCGTCGCTCCGACACGACGCTTCTCGGCCGTTTGCGGTCAATCCGACCAAAGATGGCCGGGTCGTACCGCAACACCGCCTGGCCTGCCGGCAATTACGGAAATCTCCGTAATGCTCCGTAACGGCTGGCCGTCACGCTGTACCGCTAGCCTATGCCTCCAGATGCTCCAGGATTGCGCGGTAGGCGCCATGCGGGTACATCGGCCAGCCTGATGGCATGCAATAGCCCTTCCGGCGGTCCTTTTCGCGAAATTGCGCATGCCAGCCACTGGACGCGGGCAGCACCCATCCCGTGACGCCGGTGTTAGGGAATTGGTCGTGGGTCAGGTCAATGATGAATGGTCCCGTTTCAGTCCATGCGTGGGTTTGATTTGTATCGAGCTGCGGATGGTCCGCGCCGCAGACATAGACGCTTTCCAGCCCAAGCTGTTCAGCTAGCACCCGCCCCACCAGTTCGGCAGCAGGCCCACAGGCCCCGAGTGGGAACTTGCAAAACATGCTGTCGCTGCCGTCGGCTCGCTTTTCGAGGGCAAGCCGCGCTGATGCTGCAATTCTCAATAAGTTGTTGCGTCCGCTTTCCGTCATCAAGTCAGGTTGCACTGGTTGCCCCTACCGTGCGAGTAAGCCGCCAATGGCTTGATTGACCGATTCGAAGGAACGAATCACGCCGTCAAAAACGAAGTCCAAAGCTAGGCCGTAGCCGGAGTTCAAACTGGCCACCTCGAAACCCATTTTTTCAAGCGTTGCGATTGCCTGGGCAACCGACTCGTGAGCATCAGATATGCGCAAGTCATTGTTCAAGAAGAGCAGCGCCAAGCTAGTGTTTCGTTCATTCCAGCCTTCGGGCTCCGTGTCCGATAGCAGCGCGCTGGCTTGTTCGTGCTTCGCGTCCAGGCGTTGTGTGATGTTTAACAAGACTTCCAGCAATTTCAGGCTTTTGAGACTCTGTGTCTTGTCCTTCGGCGCCCCGGCTGCCCGTACAAGTTGCCGAAGGAGCCCGTCAGGGATTCGCTGCCAAATCTCGTGCAAGCTCTTGCATCGCGACAGGAACGCCTGCTGGGTCATGTCCAATGGAGCAACTTGGGCCAAGCGACCCAGCTGACCGTATGCAGCCCAGCCAGAGTAGTCCAGCTTTGCGCGTTCGAATCCCACCCACTCCGCAGGCGTTTTAGCAATACCGGCGACCTGCCCAAGCTTGGCCAGGTTGTCGCCGAGGTTCAGCAGTTGGGTCAGAAGCCTCTGGGTCTTACTTGGAACGTGTTCGCCAGCGAGTCCTCGCGCCTGGGCATCTGCGGGCGAAATCGCCCAGGAGTAGGCATGCAAAATTTCGGCATCAGGCTTGGGCTTGTAGAGCTCTCTCAGCGGCACCGCGATTAGGTTCCGTCCGACGCGGCGGCATTCCGAGAACGCCCACTGGCCCTTGTATGACGGATTGCAAAGCCATTGCCCGAAATATTCGTGAGGCAGTGAGTTGTAGTGCATGTTCTGCTCATACCGCTCCAAAAATCGGTCGTCAAGGTACACGGTCGGGCTTGCAAGCCATGCGTCCGCACTCGCATGAGTCACTGGGCCAGCTATCCCAGGCCACGTCAAACCGTCAGCACTGGGTGCGATGCATCGGTCGCAGCTGACGGCTATGACAGCAGCCCACACTTGTAGCAACAGCTTGCCGTCGTGCTCACGAATGTCGACTTCGAACCAGTCGTCCTTGCTGCCGATGCAGGTGTGCGCAGACCCTGCCATCAACCCTCGAAGCTCAGCACAGTCCGCCAAGGGGCGCTGGTAGTAGAAGGTTCTGACGCCGACGGCTCCACGCAACCAAAGGTAGTCTCGCAGGTAGTCGTTGCGGATGCGCCAGCGGATATTTCGAGAAGAGTTCCAGTGAAATTCAGCTGACACTTCGCCATCCGCGATGTCGAAATTGGGAACGCTCAGGTCGTCATAGACCAGCCGCTGCTCCTGATTCCCGAGGCATCTCGGAGTAAGCCCCAGCGCCATCCAAACCTTCTCTGCCAGGTTGTACGTGTACGACGAGCCGCTGCCCCAGGACGCCACAACGTAGTCGTTGCCCGCAATGGTCGGATTGAAGCTCTCGCAATTGCCCTTGTCGCGGATGACCGGAGTGGATTCTGCGACCAGCATCGTGCCGCGCAGCGCGCTCAATTGGTCCAAGGCCTTTTCCTCCGGGACTACGGCCATCACCATGTACGCATGTTCCGTTTCCGGTGCGGCTTCGTCAGCATCGAAACGGGCACTAGCCTCCACCATTTCGGCGGCAGATAGCCCGACGGGTGTCAGCAGCTCTCGAAGCCTGGTGGGGAGAAGGTGCGAGGGCACAGGGAACTCGGCAAGGAAGTCGTGGGGCATTCTTGGTCTCGTTGGTGTTGCTTCGGATGCCCGTGACGAGCGGGCGAGCATGCTCTTTAGGGCTTCGGTCAATCGCCGGCAGAGTGCGAAGAACGGAGTGACCCTGCCTGGTATGGCCGCTGGATTCACTTCTTCAGGGTACTGGCGATGATGAGCGCGCCGATGATGACAGCCACGCTAACGGGCAGCGCAGCGATGCCGGCGAATAGGCCCCAGGCAATGGCGCCGCCGACGGCGAGTATCAAAAGCCATTTGGACACCTCTCGAGCACACAGGCCCGCCAAGAATACGCAAGCGAAAGCGGCCCAACCAGAGTTTTTGCCCGTGTCAGTGCCAAAGGAATACGCAGCGACGAGTAGCAATATCGCAGCTGCATAGCGGACCAACGGGATTTCCACGAACCTGTCAAAGGCCGTCGGGTTCTGCCCTGCTTGGCGCGCTTGCTGAGCCACTGCGTCGTAGTGGCTCTTTGCCTTTGCCGCGTCGGGTGTCAGGACTACTTCGCCTCGGAGCAGGTAAAGCCCCGTTCCAACGAACAACGGGAACAACGCGGGCCATGCGTACCACCAGTAGGCCTGAAACTGCCCGGCCGACATCTGAAGCCCCCAGACGAGTGCGAGCAGGGCCGCGCCGAAAGCCCAGTATTTCCAGGCTCGCAGCAAGCGCTGCTTCACGGAAAACTGGACCCGCCCTACCGAGTAGCGGCGGACCTCTGCGCGGTCGTAAGCATTTTTGGCGGAGAAGCCACCAATCGCCAGCGGAATTAATCCGACGAGGAAGTAATCCTGGCCGAGCACACCGTTGGCGTACTGAGTAATCCAGAGCAGCGAGGCCAGGGCTAGCCCCGATAGAAAACGGACAGCGAACGCCTGCTTGCGGACTGCAAGTGGGATGACTTCGACCCAGCTAGCAGCGCCTCCGTCTGGGTTGGTGAACTGGTGCTGAGCAGCGCCCGGCATGCCGCTGGCTACGGTCGTCATTGCATCTCCCTCGAGTTGTGCCGGACCATTGTCGTCAATGATTTCCTGGGCCGCCATACCCATCCGCCCTAGGCAGCATCTTCTAATTATCTGAAGTTTCTACACAAGCAGAATATTAACTACTGGGGCGCCGCTCATGGCACCAGCTTCAAACAAAAAAACACAATTCACCTCAATAAAAGTCGCTGCAGTTCTAATAAGCATTCTCGGACTTGTTCTTATCGCAAAAGACTACTTCAGGCTAAGAAACGAAAGCATTACGACGTACATAGCTGGCGGCGAGATAGCTCAGGCGACTTCGAGCAAATTTAACCAAAACGGGGGCTTGGTCGTAGTCCACAAGGTTTGCAGCAGCGATTCCAAGTGTCTTGAGTTGCACGTAGTCGGCATGACCCCTAGCAACTCTAACGCCGTGCTTAGAGAGCTTAGAAGCGGTGTTTTTATGAAGAATCTAAACGCAAGAGTCTTCATGCATCCTCCGAACGGAGGGGCTTGCGAGGTAATTGCAATCAAGCCAGGAACTGGCGACAAAAAATCAATGGAGCATTGCTAATGTATCTGATTACCGTCTATCAACACACCTCCGTCGAATGGTACGGGCATTCCTTTATTAATTTGGTAGCTTTGGATGAGCCTGAAGGAACTACACATCCTGAAACGCCACTACTTAATTTCGCGATTGAACCGGTAGGCGGCGCGAATTTTGCCGTCCCTCGAAGTTCTGTACTCGGAATTGGGTTCTATCCGGAAAGCCTTCCAGGCGATTACGTGGTTGGCAATGTTCCAGGCCAGCTAAAGAAAAATATTGGATTTGCATTCGATAGCGCGACCACCTTTGAATTGAGCAAGGCTCAGTATGACGCCATGCTCACGTATTGCAATTCCTTTGCACAAAATGTTCAGGACGGGAATTACAAGTGGAATGTGGCAGCGGGGGTTGACTTCAATGACCAATCCTATAACTGCGCTGAGTTTGCTCTCGCTGTTCTCGAAGCTGGCGGAATAAAAGCTCTCGAAGGCTCCCAATTGGGCAGCCCTTTCATTCAGGCGCATAAGCTGGCATCGGTTCATGTTGACCTTGCCCAGCGGGGAACAGCTGTTGAACGTTTGCTCAACACCGTAAACCCGATATATCCGCTTACTGGTGGGGGTGATGGCGGCGTTAAAGCATTGGCAAGGCTATTGGCTGCTGATGACTCCTTAAGCCCAGAACAGGCTGCAAAGATAATTGCTGGCTTTGGGCTTAATCCAGCCAATTCTGATGACATCACATGGCTAAACAGATTCAACGGAGCCATCGCAGGGCTGCCGCAGCAGGTTGATGCAGCAAAGATTATCCCGGTAGCAGACTTGTCGGTACAAGCATTGGCACAGGCTGCCCTAAACGGCAATGAGTCCGTCCGCTTAGCCCTGGCTACCTTATCTCCTTTTGTTGCATACCAAAAGAACCCCGATGGTTCACTAAGCTCCATCTCAGAGGGAAGTACAACCTTTGATTGGAGCGATGAGAAATTTTGCTCCGACCGAGCTGCATATCTGCATGCATTTTTGAAAGCCGCTGAAGGGTCGGTGGCTTTAGGGGCCACAGGTAACCAGTACTCAGTACCCGACTTTTACATCGAAGATAAGTCATCAGGAACCACTCTGGGAAATTCTCAGAACGCCAGAGTAGTTTTCGGCACGGACCAAGGCGGCAATCTGGAAGGCAGCGACTTAGGCGACCGGCTGTATGGCTCGAAGGGAATAGACGTACTCGAAGCAGGAGTTGGAGCAGACCACCTCAATGGAGGTGGTGGCAATGACACTTTGCGTGGAGGAGGCGGCAATGACGAGCTCATTGGCGGAAAAGGCAATGACCAATTGCTCGGTGGGGCGGGAGCAGATACGTACTACTTCAACGCTGGCGACGGAACTGACGAACTGGCCACTGGAGGCGGCGACGACAAGCTCATTACGAGCGGAGGCTACACCTCCTTCAAACGCAATGGCCTAGATTTAGTGGTTTCTGTCGGGCCTGTCAGTGGTACCGCAGATGCCGTAACGGTGAAAGACTGGTTTACCGCAGGAACTGCGGAAAATCAGCTTTGGTTGGTCAATGCAAACGGGCTGAATTACACGCAATTCGCTATTTCTGCCATGGCCCTTGAAGTCGAAGGAACTGACCAGGTTGACTATCTTTCCGGCGTCGCCGGATATGCCGATGTCATCAACGGCAACGGGGGCAATGACCAAATCGATGTTTCGCAAGTGAGCGAGTTCAAAGCCGCTGATACCGTCCACGGCGGGGCGGGCAACGATGTGATTTGGGGCGGCAACTCTAACAGCTCATTATTTGGCGATGCCGACAACGACACCATCTACGGTGGAGCCGGAAACGAATCGATTTCTGGCGGAACCGGCGACGATACGCTTTTCGGTGGCGTCGGAAGCGACACGTTTCACTGGGGCGCTGGTGACGGCACCGATACCATCTATGGAACTTCGGATGATACGTTGCTAATTGACAGCACGACAGGGGTAACAAAATTGACGGCGACCAGAAACGGTCAGGACTTGATATTGAACGCCATGGGAGCGGGCGGAGGCGGAGTTGTGCTGAAGAACTGGTACTCAGGGTTGAGTATGAATATTACGCTCGCGAACGGTACCACCTGGACTCCCTCTCAAATCGAGGCTCAGTTTATTCCAGCGCAATACGGCATGACATACCCCAGTGGCGTCGCTGAAGGCAATAGTTTTGCCAGCATTATTCGCGGCCAGGGCTATGAATTTGCCAACTCTGACGCTGTAATGTCCTCGCAATGGGGTTTCAATTGGCTGGACTATGTGTGGGCGTCAGGGCTAACCGATGCTCAAGCAACTGGCGAATTTGTTGATGGTCACGCGGTTCGAAGCTGGGGCAGCGGTATGGGGTACGCCAATTTCAACTACGGCATATCAGACCCACAATTTTCTACCTGGGCTGAGTTCCAGTACCAATTTTGGCAAACTGACTCTGGTGTCACCGACCGCCGTAATGGAGCCACCGATGTTCGGCGTAATGGAGCCAG
>NZ_CAMFJS010000049.1 GCF_945956965.1 uncultured Roseateles sp. | reverse complement strand
ACCTAGCACACCCATACAGAGGAGATCCCATGCCCCAAACCGACAAGCACAGCCTCAACAGCGACTGGCACGCCCGCCGCCTGGCAGCCACCCCACGCGGCGTGGCCGTGCTGGAGAACTTCTTCGCGGCGCGTGCGCTGAATGCCGAACTCTGGGATGTGGAGGGCAAGCGCTATATCGACTTCGCCAGTGGCATCGACGTGCTCAATACCGGCCACCGCCATCCGCGCGTGCAGGCCGCCATTGCCGCGCAGCTGGAGGCCTTCCACCACACGGCCTACCAAGTGGTGCCCTATGCCAGCTATGTGCACCTGGCTGAGCGCATCAGCGCCGCCATGCCGGGCCATTGGGCCAAGAAGACGGCCTTCTTCACCACCGGCGTTGAGGCAGTGGAGAACGCCATCAAGATCGCCCGCGCCGCCACCGGCCGCAGCGGCGTGATTGCTTTTGACGGCGCTTTTCATGGCCGCACCATGATGGGCATGTCGCTGACCGGCAAGGTTCAGCCCTACAAGGCTGGCTTCGGCCCTTTCCCGGGCGAAGTCTTCCACGCCCCATTCCCCAGCGAGCTGCACGGCATCAGCGTGGATGAGGCCTTGGCTGGTGTGCAGCGCCTGTTCAAGTCCTCCATCGACCCCAAGCGCGTGGCGGCTTTCATCTTCGAGCCGGTGCAAGGCGAGGGCGGCTTCAACCCCGCGCCCGAGGCCTTTGTCGCCGGCCTGCGCCGCATTGCCGATGAACACGGCATTGTGCTGATTGCCGATGAAATCCAGACCGGCTTTGCGCGCACTGGCCGCCTGTTTGCCTCGCAACACCACAATGTGCCGCTGGACCTGATCACCTTCGCCAAGAGCCTGGCCGGCGGCATGCCTTTGTCGGGCGTGTGTGGCCGCGCCGAGTTGATGGACGCACCTGCACCCGGCGGCCTGGGCGGCACTTATGCCGGCAACCCGCTGGCCGTGGCGGCTGCGCATGCGGTGCTGGACGTGATTGCCGACGAAGGCCTGTGCGAGCGTGCCGAAGCCCTGGGCGGACGCCTGCGCCACTGCCTCAATGAGCTGCGCGCCACGGTGCCGCAAATCGCCGAGGTGCGCGGTGTGGGCAGCATGTTGGCCGCCGAGTTCTGTGACCCCGTCAGCGGCGCGCCCGATGCCGACTTCGCCAAACGCGTGCAGACCCTGGCCCTGGCGCAAGGCCTGATCCTGCTGACCTGCGGTAGCTACGGCAATGTGATCCGCTTCCTGCATCCGCTGACCACGCCGGACGCGGTCTTTGACGAAGCCCTCACCATCCTCAGCCGCGCGCTGCAACAAGCCAAGCAAGAAGGTTGAGACCATGACAACAAGCACTTCTTTGCTGCGCGAGCAGGCGTATCTGGATGGCCGCTGGGTCGGCGCCGGTGATGGCCGCTGCTTTGACGTTCACAACCCCGCCACCGGCGAGCGCCTGGGCCAGGTCCCGCTGATGGGCGAGGCGGAAACGCGCCGCGCCATCGCCGCGGCCGATCAAGCCTGGGGCCCCTGGCGCCGCCGCAGCGCCAAGGAGCGCGCGGCCGTGCTGCGCCGCTGGTTTGAGCTGATGTTGACGCACAGCGAGGCCCTGGCCCAGCTGATGACCCGTGAGCAGGGCAAGCCCTTGACCGAGGCGCGCGGCGAGGTGGCTTACGCGGCCTCCTTCATCGAGTGGTTTGCCGAAGAGGGCAAACGCATTTACGGCGAGACCATTCCCAGCCCCTTGAGCGACCGCCGCCTGCTGGTGTTGCGCGAGCCCATCGGCGTGTGCGCGGCCATCACGCCCTGGAACTTCCCGCTGGCCATGATCACGCGCAAGGTTGCGCCGGCGCTGGCTGCCGGCTGCCCCATCATCGTCAAGCCGGCCGAAGGCACGCCCTTCTCGGCCCTGGCGCTTGCTGCCTTGGCGGAAGAGGCGGGTGTGCCTGGCGGCGTGCTGCAAGTCATCACCGGTGACCCGCGCGCCATCGGCGGTGAGCTAACGCGCAGCCCGGTGGTGCGCAAGCTCAGCTTCACCGGCTCCACCGAGGTCGGGCGCCTGCTGTACGCGCAATCGGCGCACACCATCAAGAAGCTCTCGCTGGAGCTGGGTGGCAATGCCCCCTTCATCGTGTTTGAAGACGCCGACCTGGACGCCGCGGTCGAGGGCGCGATGATTTCCAAGTTCCGCAATGCCGGCCAGACTTGCGTCTGCGCCAACCGCATCTATGTGCATGAGCAGGTTTACGAGGCATTCGCCGACAAGCTCTGCGCCGCCGTGGCCCGCCTCAAGGTCGGCAATGGCCTGGAGGACGGCGTGCAGCAAGGCCCACTGATCGACGCCGCCGCCGTGGCCAAGGTGGAGGCCCACATTGCGGACGCCGTGGCCAAGGGCGCGCGGGTGCTGCTGGGCGGCCAGCGCCATGCCCTGGGTGGCAGCTTCTTCGCACCAACCGTGTTGGCCGATGTGCGGGCCGATATGGCGGTGGCGCGTGAAGAGACCTTCGGCCCGCTGGCGCCGCTGTTCAAGTTCAGCAGCGACGCCGAGGTGATCGCCCTGGCCAATGACACCGAGTTCGGCCTGGCCAGCTATTTCTACAGCCGCGACATCGGCCGCGTCTGGCGCGTGGCCGAGGCGCTGGAGTACGGCATGGTGGGCGTCAACACCGGCCTGATCTCCAACGAGGTGGCCCCCTTTGGCGGCGTCAAGCAAAGCGGCCTGGGCCGCGAGGGCGCGCACCAGGGCATCGAGGACTATGTGGTGACCAAGTACGTTGCGATGGCGGGGCTCTAATTCTTGATTTGAGCGGCATGGCTTTTCGCACGATCGTCAGCCTGCATGCTGATATGTGCGTCTAATTCGTTGCAAATCGCCCCGCAGCGCCGCGCTGACTTGATCTAGCTCAAAAGAAGGTACTGCCAGCCCCGATTGCCGCAAAACAGTCATTTGCCCTGCCTAGACTGCGACGCGTACCAGTTCACAACGGGGTTCGCATGCAGAAGTCAGACGCAGTCGCCGCGATGGGGAAGAGCAGCCTTTTGCTGCCGGCGTGGATCAAGGCCGCCCTGGCCGCCAATGATCGCTTGAAGCTCTACCTGAGCGTGCTGCAGGCTGCCGCCGCGCATGCGGCCCACCCCGAGGCCGAAGCGCTGGACCTCGGCCGCGAGGTGGCCGCGGCCGGTATCGAGGGCCGCTGGTTGCGCGAACTGCCGGGCGCGGCCTCGCAGGTGGACGGCGCGCTACTGGTGCCTGACCTGCCGCGCATGGCCGCTCGCTTGGCCGAGGACTTGAGCGTGATGGCGCGCCCCTTGCTGGACAGCGCCGCCGCCGTTGATGCGACCCGCGAGCGCCTGGCGCATTGGCTGCAATGGCTGGACGCGTTTGGTGAGCAGCACAGCGGCGCTGAAGCGCTCAGCGCCGAGCAGCTGCGCTTGCTGACCAGCGGCAAGCGTGCCGAAAAGAGTCATGGCAAACCGGGCGCCAAAGCCGAGGGCAAACACGCGCACGGCAGCGTCAAAGTTGGAGATGCAGCCGAGGCCGACAGCCTGCATCTGCTGGTGATGGATCTGCACAAGCAGCTCAATCAACTCGCCAGCACCTTGTCCAGCGAAACCATTGATGGCGCCCATGTCTGGCAATTGCTGGAAGGGGATCACGCCCGGGTGCAAGCCTTTATGCGCGGCCTCAATCGCACCGCGCGGCTGAAGTTCGACCACCCCGGCCTGGACACCGCCGCCACCCGTGACGGCGAACGCCTGCTGCTGCAAAACGATATCGGCACCAACGACGCCCATGTGCTGGTGCTGCAGGTGGAGGGACTGAGCATCACGCTGAATTACTCCGACCTGCATCGCCCGCGCTTCGAGTTTTTTCAGGAGCTGCTCAATCCCTTCGGTGCCCAGTGGGCCGACACGCAGTCCAAGGTCGCCGCCGGCCTCAATGATGGTCAGGCCTACACCTTCGGCAGCGCGCGTTTTGACTGCGCGGACGAGGCGGCCCTGGCTGCCGCGCTTGAAGGCATAGGCTCGCGCATCGTTTTTCTGATCGACTGGAACCGCGCCCGCAAACGCCTGCTGCCTTTTGTCGGCAAGCAGGGCGCCATCGAGGTGCTGCGCGCGGCCGCAGCGCAGGATGTGGGTCATATGGCCTGGCTCAAAGCGGGCGGCGAGCAGATCATTTTTGCGGCCATGCAGGCTGCTGGTGAGGGCGCCTTCCGCATCGGTGACCGGCTGGACAGCGTGCTCGGCCAAGCCGATGCGCAAGCCTTCATGCTGGAGGTGTTGGGCCAGGCCAGCAAGGCGCTGCTGGCCGGCCAACCTGCCGCCCTGGTGGCCGACGAAACCCGCATGCTGCTGGCCCGCCGCATGCGCCAACGCAGCAGCGAGTTTGACCTGATCGAAGAACATGCCGCCTACTGCCATGCGCTGGCCCAGGCGGTCAGCGATGGCCTGGCCCACGATGTCACCGGGGGACACAAAGGCGATCACAAAGCAGCAAGCCATGCCGCCCGGGGTCTAGCCGAACGCGCCAAGGTGTGGGAGCGCCAGGCCGATCATCTGGTCATGCGCGCCCGCGATCAGGCGCAGCGCCAACGCCGCTGGCAGCCCATCGCCCGCTTGCTGGAGCTGTCGGACGATATTGCCGATGCGCTGGAAGAGGCAGCTTTTCTGATCAGCCTGATCGCCGAAGACCACCGCCAGGGCTGGAGCGCCGAGCTGCATCAGTTGCTGGGCAAGCTGGCGCAAGCCGTGCTGTCGGCCACCCAAGAACACATCAAGGCCCTGGCCATCGCGCGCCGCTTGGCCTCGCGTGGTGAGGGCAGTGATGCTGGCAGTGCAATGGACCAAGACGGCGCCGACAGCGACGCCTTCCTCGCCGCCTCCTGGCATGTGCTGCGCTCCGAGCGCGAGTGCGATGAACTGCTGCGCGCCGCGCGCCGCGTCATGCTGGGGGCCATCAAGGATGCCGCCTCGCTGATGCTGGCCAATGATCTGGCGATGGCGCTGGAGCTGGCTTCGGATCGCTTGCTGGTCGCGGGCTATGCGCTGCGCGATGTGGCGTTTGAGCAAGTCGGGGCGCAGGCATGAGCACGCGGCTTGAACAGGCGCAGGCTTGGCCGCAGGCGCTCTACCTGATTGGGTGCACGGCGCCCGAGGCCGAGCAAACAGGCGGCTTGGCCGCGAGTGCCCAAAGCATGGGCTTCAAAGCCTACAACCTGCTGCGCATGGCCGCACTGGGCTTGCCGGTGCCGCCGGCGTTTGCGATCGGCACCGCCTATTGCCGTGATGCGGCGGCCAGCGCTGCCGCCGCTGAGCAGGCGGTCTGGCGGCCGGGCCTGGACGCGCTGGAGCGGGCCACCGGCCTGCGCTTTGGCTGTGCGCGGGCGCCCTTGCTGCTGTCGGTGCGCTCGGGCGCGCCGGTGTCCATGCCGGGCATGATGGAGACCCTGCTGAATATCGGCCTGTGCGAAGCCACGCTGCCGGGCTTTTTGCGCCAGACCGGCAACCCGCGCTTGGTCTGGGACACCTATCGCCGCCTGGTGGCCAGCTACGGCGAGGTCGTGGCCGGCGTGCCGGCCGCCGTCTTCGAGGCACAGAGCGGCGCGCTGCTGGAAGAGCGAGGTGTGAGTGATGAGCGTGAGTTGGACTTTGCCGAGCTGCGCACCTTGACCCGACGCTACCTCGATGCCTACGCGGCCGCCGCCGGCGCGCCATTTCCGCAGCAGCCCGAGGCGCAGCTGCGTGGCGCCATCGGCGCGGTGTTCGCCAGCTGGCAATCGGCCAAGGCCTGCGAGTACCGCCGGCAACGCAACATCCCCGATGCCATCGGCACGGCAGTGACGGTGCAGACCATGGTCTACGGCAATGCCGGCGGGCGCTCGGGCTCAGGCGTGGGCTTCACCCGCGACCCGGTCAGTGGCGAGCCCAAGCTGTGGATCGACTTTCTCTTCAATGCCCAGGGCGAGGATGTGGTGTCGGGCCGGCGCAGCGCCTTCGGCCACGATGAACTGGCCGCCGTGATGCCGGCCGTTTGGCAAGCCTTGGGCGAGACCGCCGCGACGCTGGAGCAGGCCTTCGGCGATATGCAGGACTTTGAGTTCACCGTGCAAGACGGCCGCCTCTATCTGCTGCAAACCCGCAATGGCAAATGCTCCGCCCAGGCCTTGGCGCGCATCGCGCTGGACCTCTGCGACGCGGGCGTGATCACGCCCGAGCAGGCGCGCGAGCGCACCGCTGCGTTGAGCCTGAGTGAGCTGGTCAGCACCGGCACCACCGCCGCCGATGGCCAGCCCCTGCAGCCCCTGGCGCATGCGGCCAGTGCCAGCAGCGGCGTGGCGGTGGGCGAAATTGCTTTTGATGAAGCGGCCGCGCGGGCGCGCCATGCCGCCGGCGCGCCGGTGCTGCTGGTGCGCCGGGATGCCGAAACAGGCGACATCGCCGCCCTGGAGTTGGCCACCGGCTTGCTGACCCAGCGCGGCGCGCGCACCTCGCATGCGGCGGTGGTGGCGCGGCAACTCGGCAAGGTCTGCTTGGTGGGCTGCGCCGAGATGGCGCTGGACGAAGAAGCTCGCACCCTGAGCATCGGCGAGCTGACCCTGCGCGAGGGCGATTTGCTGACCCTGGACGGCAATGACGGCGCCATCTACGCCGGCGCCGTGCATACCCAGGTGCTGCCGCTGGCCGACTTGCAGCAGCGACTCACCCGCCTGCGTGCGGGCGCAGAGGCTGGCCAGCCGGCCAACCTGGCCGAGCTTGCAGCGGACGCGGCCGCATGAGTCGCGATCCCCGAGCGGCAGGCTGCCCACCGGCTTTGGCGATACTGCCCAGCGCGAGCCCAGTCCCAAGCCCATTCATTCGCCAAATTCCTAACGAGATAACGCCATGACCGAAGCGCTGAAATCCTCAAGCCCGCAGCCGGACCGTCCGGCGGTGGATGACATCGATCGCACTGTGCACGCGCAGCTGGCGCGGCTCACCATGGGCCTCTCACCCGCCTCGATGGGCGCGGCGATGCTGGACTGGCTGGGCCACCTGGCGCTGTCGCCGGGCAAGCAGCAAGCCCTGGCGCGGCAGGCTTTGGCCAGCCTGGCCGAAGGTGCCGGCAACGAGCCGCCCGTGCATGACCGCCGCTTCGCTGCGCCGGAATGGCAGCGCTGGCCTTTCAATCGCCTGGCCCAGAACTTCCTGCGCCAGGAGCGCTGGTGGCAGGCGGCCACCACGGGTGTGCACGGCGTCAGCCCCCATCACGAGCAGCAGGCCGCGTTTCTGGCGCGGCAGTGGCTGGACATGCTCTCGCCCTCCAACTTTCTGTGGACCAATCCGGAAGTGCTGGCCACCACGGTGAAGAGTGGCGGCGCCAATCTGCTGCAAGGCGCCAAGCACCAGTGGCAGGACACGCTGCAGCTGCTGACTGGCAAGCAGGCCGATGGCGCCGCGCCCTTCCAGCCCGGCAAGGACGTGGCCATCACGCCCGGCAAGGTGGTGTTTCGTAACCACCTGATCGAGCTGATTCAGTACGCACCGCAGACCGAGACGGTGTTTGCCGAGCCCCTGCTGATCGTGCCGCCCTGGATCATGAAGTTCTACATCCTTGATCTCTCGCCGGCCGATTCGCTGGTGCGCTATATGGTGGCGCAGGGCCATAGCGTCTTCATCATCTCCTGGCGCAATCCCGGCGCGGAGGACAGAGACCTGGGCATGGATGACTATCTGAAGTCCGGCGTGTTGGCCGCACTCGATGCCATCAGCGCCATCGTGCCGGAGCGTCAAGTGCAGGCCCTGGGCTATTGCCTGGGCGGCACCTTGCTGTCGATTGCTGCGGCCTATCTGGCCCGCAGCGGTGACAAGCGCCTGAACTCGCTGACCCTGCTGACCTCGGAGATGGACTTCACCGAGCCGGGCGAGCTCTCACTCTTCATCGATGAAAGCCAGCTGCATCTGCTGGAAGACATGATGGCCGACAAGGGCTATCTCGAGGGCGGGCAGATGGCCGGTGCCTTCACGATGATGAATGCCCGCGATCTGCTGTGGTCGCGCCTAGTCAATGCCTACCTGATGGGCAAGCGCCCGGCGCCCAGCGATCTTGGCGCCTGGAATGCCGATGCCACCCGCATGCCTTATCGCCAGCACAGCGAGTATCTGCGCGGGCTCTACCGCGACAACGATTTGGCACAGGGCCGCTACCAAGTCGACGGCAAGCCCGTGGCGCTGCCTGATATCCGCCTGCCGATCTTTTCCCTGGGCACGCTGCGCGACACCGTGGCGCCCTGGCGCTCGGTCTTCAAGATTCACTTGCTGACGCGCGGTGAGATCACCTTCTGCCTCAGCAGCGGCGGCCACAACGTCGGCGTCGTCAGCCCACCGGGGCCGGGCGTGGCTCGCAGCTACCAGCTGGCGACGCACTCGCCTGAGGCGAACTACATCGACCCCGACAGCTGGGTCGCCAGCGCCCCGGCCTTTGAGGGCTCTTGGTGGCCGGCCTGGGCCAACTGGCTGCAGCAGCATTCCGGCGCTCGCGTGGCGCCACCGACCATGGGCAATGAGGCCGCGGGCTATGCGCCGCTGGACGACGCGCCCGGCCGCTATGTGCTGATGCCTTGACGATCAATTGATAAATCAGGAAGAGGGAACTGCATGACAAACCCAATCAAGCCAGGCCCGGCCAGCGCGCTGCCCAGCCTGGCCGGTAAGAAGGGCCTGATCGTTGGCATCGCCAATGATCAAAGCATTGCCTACGGCTGCGCCCAGGTGATTCGCCAACTCGGCGGCGACATCGCCGTGACCTTCATGAACGCCAAGGCCGAACCGCATGTGCGGCCGCTGGCCGAGCAGCTGGGCGCCGAAATCATTGCCCCGCTGGACGTGGAGCAGCCCGGGCAGATGGAGGCCGTGTTCGCCCAGATCGAACAGCAATGGGGGCGGCTTGATTTTGTGCTGCATGCGATTGCCTTCGCCCCGGCCGCCGACCTGCACGGCCGCGTGGTGGACAGCAGCGCGGCCGGCTTTGCCCGCGCGATGGATATCTCCTGCCACTCCTTCGCCCGCATGGCGCGTCTGGCCGAACCCTTGATGAGCCAGGGCGGCGCCTTGGTGACCATGAGCTATTACGGCGCGCAGAAGGTGGTGCCCAACTACGGCATCATGGGCCCGGTCAAAGCCGCGCTGGAGGCCACCGTGCGCTATATGGCGGCCGAGCTTGGCCCCGCGGGCATACGCGTTCACGCGGTGTCAGCCGGCCCGATCAAGACCCGCGCGGCTTCGGGCATCGGTGAGTTCGAGAAGCTGCTCGACGACACCGCCGCCCGCGCGCCCGAACACCAACTCGTCACGATCGCCGATGTGGGCGCCGTGACTGCCTTGCTGTGCAGCGATGCTGCACGCGCCATGACCGGCAACGTCGTGTTTGTCGACGCCGGTTACCACGTGATGGGTTAAGCCATGGACGCAGAAATCATTCAATTCGAACCCGCCTCCGAGTTCCTGGAGAACCGCCCGTTCTCCGAGATCCGCGTGGGCGACAGCGGCAGCCTGGTGCGTAGTGTCAGCATGCGCGATATTCAACTCTTCGCCGCCGTGTCGGGCGATGTGAACCCGGCCCATGTGGACGCGCTCTATGCCAAGAGCAGCCACTTCCACGAGATCATCGCGCACGGCATGCTGGGCGCCTCGCTGATCTCCACGGTGCTGGGCACGCGCTTCCCTGGCCCCGGCACCATCTACCTGGGCCAGAACCTGAAGTTCCTCAAGCCTGTGCATATCGGTGACACCTTGACGGTGACCGTCACGGTCAAGGCGCGCGATGAACTCAGGCGCCGCCTGACCCTGGACACCCGCTGCCTCAACCAACACGGCGAGGTGGTCATCGAGGGCGAAGCCGAGGTGATGGCGCCCAAGGAAAAGCTGCGCATTCACCGTACCGAACTGCCCGAGCCCTTGCTGGCGGGCAAGATCACCGAGGCGGACTAGCGCGGCGTATTGGGGCGGCCAAGCGCCTCCGGGTCAGGGCGGGCTTAAGGCCAGCCCTGGCTGGGTAAGGGCGTCAACTGCAAGGTAAACACGCGGCATCTCGGGGCTTGCTCGCCAGGTTGATCTTGGATGATGGAACATTGTTGGCGGCTCAGCCCGCTGCATGCTGTCCCTCGTTTTTCCCCGGAGTACCCGCCCCATGCTGAAGAATTTGACCATTGCCGGGAAGCTGCGCGCAGCTTTCGCGCTGCTGCTGGTGTTGCTGATCGGCCAGGCCTTGTTTGCCTATACCCGCCTGGAGCGTGTGCAAGCGGAGTTGCATGAGGTCAGCACCAATTGGCTGCCTTCGGTGAGCGCCGTCAAGCAGATGAACACCCATGCGATGGAATTTCACAGCGGTGTTTTGCTGGAGTTCTATTCGGCCAACGCCAAAGAAGTGGATGCCGCACGCAGCGAAAAGGCCAACAAGCTGGTGGCCTTCAACAAGGCGCGCGAGCGTTACGCCCAGTTGATTTCGATTGACGCCGAACGCAAGACTTATGAGTCCTTCGTCGCGACCTGGGGCCGCTATGTGGACCTGGCGGAACGCGCGATCAGCTTGCAGCGCGGTGGCAAAGGCGACGAGGCGCAGCAAACCATTGTTGAAGCACGCAGCGTCTTCACCACGGCTGACGACATGATCGACAAGCTGGTGGCCTTCAACGAGGACGGCGCCGCTGAGTCCAAGAAGCATGGCGAGGAGGTTTACCACGCCGCCCTGGTCTGGCTGGCCCTGATCGGCCTGGCTTCGCTGGCCGCTGGCGCCCTCTTGTCGGTGAGCTTGATTCGCGCCATCACCCGGCCGCTCACCCAGGCCCAAGAGGCCACCGAGCGGGTGGCCGCAGGCGACTTGAGCCAGCCCATCAGCTTCAGCGGCAATGACGAAATCGCCCAGCTGCTGCAAGGCATGCAACGCATGCAGCAGAGCTTGATCAGCACCGTGGGCAGTGTGCGCCAAGGCGCCGATTCGGTGGCCACGGCCAGTGCCGAGATCGCCCAGGGCAATGCCGATTTGTCCTCTCGCACCGAAGAGCAGGCGTCTTCGCTGGAGGAGACCTCGGCCACGATGGAGCAATTGCAGGCCACTGTGCGGCAGAACTCCGAGAGCGCCGCGCAGGCCAATCAGCTGGCTCAAAGCGCCTCGCAAGTGGCGCGTGATGGCGGCCAGGTGGTGGGCGAGGTGGTGAGCACCATGCGCGGCATCGAGACCAGCTCCACCCGCATTTCCGACATCATCAGCGTGATCGATGGCATTGCCTTCCAGACCAATATCCTGGCCTTGAACGCTGCCGTTGAAGCAGCCCGCGCCGGTGAGCAGGGCCGCGGCTTCGCGGTGGTGGCGGCCGAGGTGCGCACGCTGGCGCAACGCTCGGCGGCGGCCTCGAAGGAGATCAAGGGCTTGATCACCCATTCGGTCGAGCAAGTGCAAAGCGGCACGCAGCTGGTCGACAAGGCCGGCCAGACCATTCAAGACATCGTCAGCTCGGTGCAAAAGCTGGCCGACATCGTGGGCGAGATCAGCAGTGCCAGCCGCGAACAATCGCTGGGCATCAGCCAGGTCGGTGAGGCCATCAGCCAACTCGACCGTGCCACTCAGCAAAACGCGGCCTTGGTGGAAGAGAGCGCCGCCGCCAGCGAGAGCCTGCGCAATCAAGCCCAAACGCTTGTGGGTGCGGTGGCCAGCTTCAAGCTGGATGCCCATGCACGTGCCTCGCAGCCCGCTGCTGTGGCGCGACCCAGCAGCGGCAGCAGCACGGCGACCCGTCCTGCGGCCTACAAATCACCGGCCAGGCCCGCGCTGCGCGCGCCGGCAAGCCCATCGCCCAAGCCCGCGGCTCAATCGGCCGCAAGACCCGCCGCGGCGCCCGCCAAGGCCGCAGCACCTGTTGATGACGGCGATTGGAGCTCGTTCTGAGCGTGCATCAGCGCGCGTCCACACCCCCTGCATGCGGGGCCCGGCACGCGCTGTTCCGCCGGCAGGCCAACCCGCCTGCATGAGAGAGAATGCGCCGCATGCGATTTGCGGTGCATACCCTGCTTAGCCAGCTGACCCCGCCCCGCCACGGCCTGTGGCCCGGGCGCAGCCTTGGCTGTGTGCGAGTGCCCATGGCCTGTTTGGCGCCCGCTGCGATTTGGATGGTGCCTGCTTGAGCGCCACGCCAGATCACTCCCCCCGCCGTCTGTCCCAGGATTCGCCAAGCGAGTCGTCCCGAGGCTCGCCCGGCTTTTCGCTCTCGGAACGCCGCGCTGGAATCGCTTGGCGTGGCCTGAGCTTTGGCCTGGGTTCGCCAATCGCTGACGCCGATGGCCGCCGCGTCAATGCGGCCCTGCTGGCCTCGCTGCTGATTCACGGCTTGCTCCTGAGTCTGTTTGTCGGCGGCCAGGGCTTTGGCCTACCGGGCCTGGTGCTGCCTTGGCAGGATCGCCGGGGGCAGGAGCCGGTGGATCTGCGCGTGGTGCTGGCGACACCGCCCGGGCCAAGAGCCGCCGCCGCGCCGTTGCCGCCGCAAGCACCGCCGCCTTTGCCATCTGCTGAACCGCCCGCGTCGATTGATGGCGCTCCTCCGCTGACCCAGGCCGAGCCCGGCCTTGCCACCGTGGTCTTGGCGACTGCGCCAAGCGCTGATGCTGGCACGGCGGCCTTGCCCTCAGTCCTGCCCAGCGTGCCGTCAAAACCAAGCCCCAGTGCGGCAAAGCCAATCGCAAGCACCGCTGCGCTATCGCCAACAGTGGCTGTCCCGCTGGCTGATCCCGAGCCGCAGCCTGTGCCTGCGCCGCCGCTCATCGCCTTGAGCAAATCAGAAGTGGCCACCCAAGTCGTACCACTGCCTCGGGTGGCACCGGTGGCAATGCTGCCGGCATCCCCCGCCGCATCGGCTGCCGTGACCGAGATGGCCGCACTGCGTGAGGCGGTGCGTGCCGATCAAGTTCGCGCGGCGGCGGAGGCGGTCGCAGCCAAGGCGCGCGCTGTGGAACTGGCTGCATTGGCGGCAGAAAAGGCCAAGCAGTTGGAGCAACAGCAGCAACTGCAGCAACAGCAGGAGGCACAGCGGGCCATGGCCGAGCAAAGCGCGGAAGCGGCGCGACAAGAAGCCCGCAAAGCAGCGCAAGAAGAGGCCCAACGCCAAGCGCTCGAACTGGCACGCCAGGAAGCCGCGCGTGAGGCCGTCGCCAAACAGCAAGCCGCCGCCAAGCTGGCGCTTGAGCGCAGCGAGTTGGCGCGGCAGGCGGCCCAGCAGCAAGAGTTGGCCCGGCAAGCGGCTGCTCAACAAGAAGCGGCCAAGCAGGCTGCGGCCAAGCAGGAGGCCGAGCGTCTGCGGGCAGAACGTCAACTGGCTGAACGTCAGCAGGCTGCCTCTCACGCTGCTGCAGCAACTGCAGCCGCCGCTTCCGCAGCACAGCAAGAGGCCGCGCGGCAGGCGGCCGCAGCCCGGCTAGCGGCAGAGCAGCGTATGGCCGCAGAGCGCTTGGCTGCAGAACGAATCGCCGCAGAGCGTGCAGCCGCAGAGCGTTTAGCCGCTGAACGTTTAGCTGCAGAGCGTCTTGCGGCAGAACGCCGCGCCGCCGAAGCGCAAGCCGCAGAACGGCAGGCCGCGCTGGCGCAAGAGGCGGCCCGCCAATTGGCCGCCCAGAAGTTGGCCGCGCAGCAAGCGGCACAGGAACTGGCCGCCCAGCAATTGGCGGCCCAGCAAGCGGCCCAACAAGCCGCCGAACGCCAAGCCGCCGAGCGTCAGGCCGCGGCCAGCCAGGAAGCCGCTCGCCTGGCCGCTGCCAAGCAGGCGGAGCGTGCCGAGCAAGACGCCCGGCGCGAAGCCGTGCGCCGGGCCATGGGCCGGCAACTGGATGAAGAAGCAGCCCGGCGTGACGCCGCCCGGGCCGAAGCCAACCCGCCTGGCGCACGCGCCGCAGGGGCTTCATCAACGAACCCGCCGCTCTTGCCCTCCGCCAGCAGCCAGCGGCGCGGCCGCTTGTTTGGCCGCAGTGACGCGAATGCTGAAATGCTGCTGTATGCCGAGGCATGGACCCGCAAGATCGAGCTGAACATGAGCTTTGATTTGGTGCGAGACGCGCTCAAACAGCCGCACAGCAAGCCCTTGGTCACCGTGGCGATCCGCCGTGACGGTTCGGTGGAGGCGGTCACTTTTGTCACCTCCAGCGGCTCGGCCGACTTGGATGAGGCCATTCGCCGGGTTGTGCAAAGCCAGGCGCCTTACCCCGCCTTCCAGCCCAATCTGGCCCGCGAATTCGACGTGATCGAAATCCGCCGCACCTGGCATTTCGATATGGCCATTCGGCTCTACTGAGCCCCGCGCGCCGGTCTGGGGCTGCAAGAACTTGCTGGATTGCTTTTTTTGGGCTCGCTCGCTTGCTTGCTCGCTGAAGCCGAGCCAGCGCCGGCGCCGCTCAGTCCGCGCGTACTGGCGTTTGCTCTTGCTCTGTTGCCGAGCCCGCAGCCGCTGCCGCTGCATGCGGCTGCACCGCAATGCCATACAGCGCCAACATGCCCATCACATGGCCGACGGCCACGCCGGGCTCGCCCGCTTCGATGCGGCCTATGGTCTGCACATGCACGCCCAGCTTGGCGGCCGCTGCCGCCTGACCTTCGCCTGCCTGCAGTCGTGCCTGTTTGGCGGCAGCCCCCAAATCCTTGATGGATTGCAGTGCCTCAGCGCCAATGTCCAGAGAAACTCGTTTGCCTTGTGCCATGGGTAGATTGTCGCTGCTTGCGCCGCGGTTGAGAGGCGCCGGAAGTTTGGTGCCCATCACCAACATTCGCGCCTTGCCTTCACCAAGACGCTGATAACGCTAAAGCTGTCAATCGTTGCCTTTGCTCTGACCGCTAAGGCGAGCGGAGAACCGCTTGCTGCCAATGCCAATCCAGACGACGACGCACAGGACAGACAGCGGAATTGCGAAGATCAGCGGCACCCCAAGCACCCGGTTCCAGTTGGTGACTGCAGCGCAGCAAGCCGCTAATGCTGCAGGGACAAACATCCGCGTTCCAACGTAGCGATTGAACTTCGCTGCATCGCCGATGGTTCGATAGTCAATCGTATTGAGCAGCGGCCTAGCCCCAGCAAAACGGAATGCAAGCGCACACAGCAGAAGAATTGCGGTGACCAATAGATGCACTTCAAACATGCTTACCCCCTCGAATCAAGAGCGTCAAGTCGTGCCATAACTCAATGCTTGCGTGCGGCATAACGAATGAAAGGGACTTCCCCGTCCCGAGCTAGCCGCGTTGCGGCAAACGGCA
>NZ_CAMFJS010000048.1 GCF_945956965.1 uncultured Roseateles sp. | reverse complement strand
GTGCCCAGTTCCATGATGGGGAACAGGTCGGTCAGGTAGTCGCGCAGGATGTTGCCGGTGGCGCTGATGGTGTCCAGGCCGCGGATCACGCGCTCCAGGGTGTAACGCATGGCGCGAACCTGGCTCATGATCTGGATGTCCAGACCGGCTGTGTTGTGCTCGTGCAGATACATCTTGACCTTGGTAATCAGCTGCGCCTCATGCGGGCGGTACTGGTCCAGCCAGAACACCACGGGCATGCCGGAGTTGCGGGCGCGGGTAACGGCCAGCTTGACCCAGTCACGGATGGCGGCGTCCTTGCACTGGCACATGCGCCAGATGTCGCCCTGCTCCACGTCCTGGCTCATCAGCACTTCGCCGGTGTCCAGATCGGTGATGTTGGCCACGCCGTCTTCAGGGATCTCGAAGGTCTTGTCGTGCGAGCCGTACTCTTCGGCCTGCTGAGCCATCAAGCCCACATTGGGCACGGTACCCATGGTCTTGGGATCGAAAGCGCCGTGCCACTTGCAGAAGTTGATCATCTCCTGATAGATGCGAGCGAAGGTCGATTCCGGCATCACAGCCTTGACGTCCTTCAGGCGGCCATCGGCGCCCCACATCTTGCCGCCATTGCGGATCATGGCCGGCATGGAAGCGTCAACGATGATGTCGTTGGGCGAATGGAAGTTGGTGATGCCCTTGGCCGAATCGACCATGGCCAGTTCGGGGCGGTGCTCATGGCAGGCATGCAGATCGCGCTTGATCTCGTCTTGCTTGCTCTGCGGCAGGGTGGCGATCTTGTTGTAGAGATCGACCATGCCGTTGTTGACGTTGATGCCCAGCTCTTCAAACAGCTTGCTGTGCTTCTCAAACGCCTCGCGATAGAAGATCTTCACGCAGTGACCGAAGACGATGGGGTGCGACACCTTCATCATCGTGGCCTTCACGTGCAGCGAGAACATCACGCCGGTTTGGCGCGCGTCTTCGATTTCCTTTTCATAGAAATCCAGCAGCGCCTTCTTGCTCATGAACATGCTGTCAATGACCTCGCGGTCCAGCAAAGCCACCTTGGGCTTGAGCACGATGGCCTTGCCACTCTTGGTGATCAGCTCCATCTTGACGTTACGGGCGCGGTCCAGCGTCATGGACTTTTCGCCATGGTAGAAGTCGCCGCTGTGCATGTGCGAGACATGCGAGCGCGAAGCCTGACTCCAGTCGGCCATGCTGTGCGGGTTCTTGCGGGCGTATTCCTTGACGGCCTTGGGCGCGCGGCGGTCCGAGTTACCTTCACGCAGCACCGGGTTCACCGCGCTGCCGATGCACTTGCCGTAGCGGGCGCGGATGTCTTTCTCTTCGTCGGTCTTGGGGCTTTCCGGGTAGTCGGGAATGGCGTAGCCCTTGCCCTGCAACTCCTTGATTGCCGACTTCAGCTGCGACACCGAGGCGCTGATATTGGGCAGCTTGATGATGTTGGCTTCCGCCTTCAGGGTCAGCTTGCCCAGTGCGGCCAGTTGATCGGGCTCGCGCTGGTCTTCGCGCAGCAATTCCGGGAATTGCGCCAGGATGCGGCCAGCGACCGAGATGTCGCTGGTTTCAATATGCACGCCCGCGGGCGCAGTGAAGGCGCGGACGATAGGCAAGAACGACGCCGTCGCCAGCAGTGGCGCTTCGTCGGTCAAGGTGTAGATGATGGTCGATTTCGAAGCGGTCATTTGGTATCCAGATCGGCCCATGTGCAGGCCCAAGGGGGTAGATCGATTAGAGCGTGAATTCTAAGTCAGTCGCGCCGCGCTGCGCAGCCCAGTCTTCTATAAGAGTTCTGCTGGGCGTCAGCATGGCGTCAAACCACCGAGCTACAGAATGCCGCCACCTGCGCCCAAAGGCCGTGGCCCAAGGCCCAGCCCGACGCTGCGACCAGCCCCAGCCCGCCCAAACGCACCGACAGGCGCAGCGCGCCCGCGCCACCGTCCTGGGTCGATCGCAGGCGACTCAGCAACCAGGGCCCCAGCGCCAACCCAGCCCCGGAACTGATGGCAAAGCAGGCCATGACCGCCCCGCCCTGCAGCGGCCCGGACGCCAGCGCGGCCAGCAGCAAGGCCGATTGCAGCAAGCCGCAAGGCCAGGCCACCCAAGCCAAACCCGCCAAACCCGCGCGGGCCCGAACTTTCATTTGCGCCGGGCCGGCAAAGGCCACGCCACCTTGGCGCAAGCCATCAAGCGGTACTTCAAGCTGATGCCCAACATCCTGCCCAAGACGCGCCAGCCATGCTGGCGGTTGACCGCGCCAAAGCAGGGTCAAGCCCAGCATCAAGGCCGCCACATGCAACATCACCCACAGCGGGCGCAGCAGGGCCGAGGCCTGGCCCATCTGGCCCAGCAATTGCACGCTGGCCGCCGCCACCGCTCCCGCGGCCGCATACCCCAGCAATCGCCCGAGCTGAAAGGTGACGGGGGCACGCCCCCCGGCCGCAGCGCAGGTCGCGCCACACATGGCCAGGCAATGGGGAACGCCGGCCAGGCCCATCAACAGGGCCGAGCCGGCTAGGGCGACATCAAGCATCAAATGATTTTAGAGAACTTGGCGCGGCTGCGATCGGCTTGCAGGTAACGGTCAAACACCATGGCCACGGCGCGCACAAAGAACCAGCCCAGCGGCGTCACTTGAATAGCATCGGCATCCACCGTGACCAAACCCTGCTCGGCCAGCTCGCGCATGCGCTCAAGCTCGGGCTTGAAATACTCGGCCACATCGACAAGATGCGCTAGGGCGATGGACTCAAACTCCAGCCGCCCCTGGCACATCAAGGCCATGATGACGGCGCGGCGGACGATGTCATCGCGGGTCAGGGCCAAGCCACGCTCAATCGGCAGTTGGCCTTGGCGCAGCATGTCGTAATAGGCCTCCAACGTCTTGACGTTTTGGCTGTAATTGGCGCCAACGCGGCCAATCGCCGACACGCCCAGGGCGATCAGGTCGCAGTCCGGCTGGGTGCTATAGCCCTGGAAATTGCGATGCAAGCGGCCCTGGCGCTTGGCCACGGCCAAAGAATCGTTGGCCAAGGCGAAATGGTCCATGCCGATGTAGCTGTAACCATGCGTCATGAAGCCCTCAATGGCGCCATGCAGCATCGCCACCTTGGCCGCACCCGTCGGCAACTGCGTCTCGTCGATACGGCGCTGTGGCTTGAAGCGTTGCGGCAGATGGGCGTAGCCATAAAGCGCGATGCGATCGGGCTTCAATGCCCCCACTTGCTCGATGGTGCGCGCAAAAGACTCCGGCGTTTGCAGCGGCAGGCCATAGATCAAGTCCACATTGGTCGACTCAAACCCCAGCTCCCGCGCCGCCGTCATCAAGGCTTCAACGCTGGCGAAGCTTTGCTGGCGATGCACCGCTTTTTGAACATGCGGATCAAAGTCCTGCACGCCAAAGCTCAAACGGTTGAAGCCCAGCTTGCGCAAATGCTGGAGCCGCTCAATATTGACGGTACGCGGATCCACCTCGATGGCCATTTCCGCGCCGGCGACGATGCGAAAGCGCTCACGCAAGGCCTGCACCAGACCTGTGAGTTCCTCATCGCTGAAGAAGGTCGGCGAACCACCGCCCAGATGTAGCTGAGACACGCCGGCCCCGCGCCCCAGGTGCGCCAGCGTCAGATCCATCTCGGTGATCAAGGCCTGCAAGTATTCGGCAGCCTTGTCGTGGTGCTTGGTGATGACCTTGTTGCAGGCGCAGTAGTAGCACACCGATTCGCAAAACGGAATGTGCACATAGATCGACAAGGGCGCAGCGCCGCCAATCTGCGAGCCTGTGGCCCTTTGCACCAAAGCCTGCGCGTAATTGTCGGCAGTGAAGGCCTCAACAAAGCGATCCGCGGTCGGGTAGGAGGTGTAGCGTGGGCCGGACACGTCGAAGCGACGCAGCAGGTCTTCATTGATGATGCTCACGGCGGAGTCTTTGCCTGACAGGGCTTGGGGCTGGGTGATAGAAACCATGGCTCGCATATTGCCAAGCCCGCCACACAAGCGATTGACCGAGATCAAGTTTGGCCGCATTCTTTGCCCTAACAATCGCAAGCATTACGTACTGGGCTTGAGCTAAATCATGTTTGGCGACTCCGATCCGCAGCGACAAGACTTTCCATCCACCGTCTCGCTCCGAACAGACACCCGCACAGGCGCGCGCCCACTGCGATATGCGTCATCCATAATGCACTCTATGAACGTCACCGTACCCATCAAGATTGAACCGCTCAAGGTCGCCTGCTCTAGCTGCAATTTGCGCGAGCTATGCCTACCCGTGGGCTTGTCCTCGGGTGACCTCGACCAGCTGGACGAACTGGTCGCTACGCGCCGCCAGGTCTCGCGCGGCGACACCTTGTTCCGTAGCGGAGACCAGTTTCAGTCGCTCTATGCGGTGCGCACCGGCTTTTTCAAGACCTGTGTTTCTTCGGAAGATGGTCGCGACCAGGTCACCGGTTTTCAAATGGCCGGCGAATTGCTGGGCCTGGACGGCATCAGCACCGACCGCCACAGCTGCGACGCCGTGGCGCTGGAGGACTCTCAGGTCTGCGTGATTCCCTTCGAGCAACTGGAAGAGTTGTCGCGTGAATTCACCGATTTGCAGCGCCAGTTTCACAAAATCATGAGCCGCGAGATCGTGCGCGATCACGGTGTGATGCTGCTGCTGGGCAGCATGCGGGCGGAAGAACGCTTGGCCGCCTTTTTGCTGAACCTGACCCAGCGCCTGCAAGCGCGTGGCTTCTCCGCCGCCGCCCTGGTGCTGCGCATGACGCGCGAAGAGATCGGCAGCTATCTGGGCCTGAAGCTGGAGACGGTCAGCCGCACCTTCTCGAAATTCCAAGAAGAAGGTCTGCTGGAAGTGAAACAGCGCCACTTGCGCATCCTCGACCAAGCCGGCTTGCAAAAGCTGGTCAATAACGGCGCCTGCTGAAGCTAAGCACGTGGCAGCTGCGCCGCAGGTGCAGCAAGATGCAAAAAGGGCTGAGTGCGACTCAGCCCTTTCTTTTTTCTGCCATTCAGCACGACACGGCCGAGCGGCCTGCGACTGACTACTGCGGCCAGCGACGCGGGTGAACCGAGGCCGGCGCCTCGGGCGCCTCAGGCAGCGTGGCCAGCATCAGGCTGATGCTGGAGGCCAAGCTGATGACGCCCCAAAAAATCATGAAGCTGAGCGTGTAAACGGCCTGCCGGGAGAGCTCCATATGCTCGCCGCCAAACCAGGTCAGATCGCTGGGATCAACCACCGAGAACACCAAACCCTCGGTCACGCCCGCCATCACAAAAGCAGGCCAAGCAACGGCCATCGCCCAACGCGCCAGCCTCGACGCAGGTGGCGCCACATCCACCGCAAAGGTGGCGTCATCCGACTCAACACGATTGCGGGGATCGATCTGCATCTCAGCGCGCGCCGGTGGCTGCGTGGTTGCGGCCCTTCATGGCCGGCGCCAAAGAGGCGGGGTCAGCGTCCTTGGACGCCTTGCCCACATAAGTGGTCTGCACCTTGGACTCATCGAGCACCGTCTCAGGGAAATGCAGAGCCAGGTAGAGGGTCACGAAACTGGCGATCACCACGACACCCGGGCCGCCCCACACCAGCCACATGAATTTCTCGCGCCACCAGGGGCTTGAGGACTCGGTCTTGCGCTTGTTTTCTTGACTCATTGCGTCAACTCCTGCTTTGCAAGGACTTCTTGTTCAGATGATTCGTCCGCGCTCAACGCGGCACGACAAAGGTCGATTTTTCCTTGATCTCAATCTGGCCGCTGGCCACGCCTGCTTTATCCACCTTTTGCCCCATCAGGGCAAAAGAGATGGGATGCGCGCCAACACCTGCTTGCGCCGCCGACTCTGGCGGAATGCGCACCGCCACCGACACCCAGCGCGCCTCAGCCGGCGCCAAGACCAAACTCACGGGCTTGCCCAGAGCAATGCCTTCCATACCCTTGACGCTGAGGCTGAACTGCTGTGCGCCCTCGGTCGCGTTCATGATCTGCAAGCGGTAGAGATTCTCGATATAGCCGTCTTCCACCAAGCGGGACAGCACGCCACGGTCACGCACCACATCCAGCTTGACGGGGCTGCGCAAGAACAGAAGGCTGGCCAACAAGGCCGTACTCAAAGTCACCAGCACCACGCTGTAAATGATGACGCGCGGGCGGAACATGCGGCGTAGCTTTTGCGCCGGGCTCAAGTGCTGAGCCAGGCCGTTTTGAGTGTCATAACGAACCAGACCGCGCGGGTAGTTCATCTTGTCCATCACCTGATCGCAGACATCCACGCAGGCCGCGCAGCCAATGCATTCGTACTGCAAGCCCTTGCGGATATCGATGCCGGTGGGGCAAACCTGCACACACAAAGTGCAGTCGATGCATGAGCCCAGGCCCGCGGCCTTGGCATCCACCTTCTTGCCACGCGATCCGCGCGGCTCGCCACGCTCTTGGTCGTAGCTGATGATCAGGGTGTCTTTGTCGAACATGGCGCTTTGGAAGCGCGCATAGGGACACATGTATTTGCAGACCTGCTCGCGCATATAGCCTGCGTTGCCGTAGGTGGCAAAACCGTAAAACAGCACCCAGAACCATTCCCAGGGACCAAAGCCCAGGGTAAAGGCCGAAGCCCACAGTTCCTTGATGGGGGTGAAGTAGCCCACAAAGCTGAAGCCGGTCCACAAACCGACCGCGATCCAGGTCAGTTGCTTGCCGCTCTTACGCCACAGCTTGTTGAAATTCCAGGGCGAAGCGTCGAGTTTCATCCGCGCTTGGCGGTCACCCTCGAACTGCTTCTCGATCCACATGAAGATCTCGGTGTACACCGTTTGCGGGCAGGCGTAGCCGCACCACAAACGCCCTGCCACCGCGGTGAACAGAAACAGGGCATAGGCCGAGATCAGCAGCAGACCCGTCAGGTAGATGAAATCCTGCGGGTAAAGCACCAGGCCAAAAATATAGAAACGCCGGCTAGCAAGCTCAAACAACACCGCCTGCCGGTCGTTCCACTGCAGCCAAGGTAGGCCGTAGAAGAGCAACTGGGTGAACCAGACCAAACCCCAACGCCAACGAGCGAACACGCCCGTCACCGAACGCGGGTAGATCTTCTTTTGTGCTTCGTAGAGGTTAACGATCTCAATGACCGTCTCCTTGCCTGCCGAAGACTTACCCGTGGCCGTCTGGCCCACCTCTGCGCTCATCTCAACCTACTTCTCTCAGCCTTGCATCACTTGGCCGCAAGGGCCGAGTTGTTCGACAAACTCCAGACATAAGCACCCAGCACATTGATCTGCTCGGGGCTCAAGCGGCTGGCTTGCGCGGGCATCAGGTTGTTTTTGCCGTTGTTGATCATGGCGATCACAGCATCTTCACCCCAGCCATGCAGCCAGATCTTGTCGGTCAGGTTGGGAGCACCCAGCGCCTGGTTGCCCTTGCCGTCTGCACCGTGGCAGGCCGCGCAAGCACCGAACTTTTCCTTGCCCAGTTGTGCGGCGATGGCATTGTGCGCGCTGCCCGACAGGCTCAGCACATAGTTAGCCACATTGCGCACATCGGCTGCGGAACCCACAGCAGCAGCCATCGGGGGCATGATGCCGTTACGGCCATTGGTGATGGTTTGCACGATGGTCTCGTGGCTGCCGCCGTAGAGCCAGTCGCTGTCGGTCAGGTTCGGGAAGCCCTTGCTGCCCTTGCCGTCGGAGCCATGGCAGCCCGCGCAGTTATTGGCAAACAAACGCTCGCCGATGGCCATGGCCTCATGGTCCTGGGCCAGTTGCTCAACCGGCTTGCCGGTGAACTTGGCGTAGACGGCACCCATGGCTTCGCGAGCATCTGCCTGCTCCTTTTCATAGGCGCCGGCGCTGCTCCAACCCAGGCTGCCCTTGTGGGTGCCCAGGCCGGGGTACATGGCCAGGTAGATGCCAGCAAAGACCACCGTCAGCACGAACAGAATCGCCCACCAGCGCGGCAGGGGATTGTTCATCTCACGCAGATCTTCGTCCCACACATGGCCTGTGCTGTTGTCATTGGCCATGACGCGGTGACGAGCCGCAACACCCAGCAAGACCAGGCAGAAAACCAAACCGGCAACGGTGCCGATGGCGACGAAAAGTGACCAACCATTCGAGAAAAAGTCGCTCATTGAGACCTCCCGCTAACTTCATCGTCGAGCGGCAACTGGGCCAACTCGTCGAAACGATCCTTGTTGCGGCTGGAATAGGCCCAGCCGACGATCAAGAGAAACACAACCATCGAGACCAGAGTCACGATGCTGCGCAAGATATTGATGTCCATGACTTGATGCCCTTCCATCACTTCACCGTGGTGCCCAGCACTTGCAGATAGGCGATCACGGCATCCAGCTCGCTGGAACCCTTGACGGCTTCCGCAGCGCCGGCGATGTCGGCGTCTTGGTAAGGCACGCCAACGGTGCGCAGGGCGCGCATCTTGGGGGCCAACTCAGCCGGATCCAGCATGGCCTTGGCCAACCAGGGGTAGGCAGGCATATTGGACTCAGGCACCAGATCGCGCGGGTTGGTCATGTGGATGCGATGCCACTCATCGCTGTACTTGCCGCCAACGCGGTGCAAGTCAGGACCGGTGCGCTTGCTGCCCCACTGGAAGGGGTGGTCGTAAACGAACTCACCGGCCATCGAGTAGTGACCATAACGCAGCGTTTCCGAACGGAAGGGGCGAATCATCTGCGAGTGGCAGTTGTAGCAGCCCTCGCGGATGTAGACATCGCGCCCAGCCAGTTGCAGCGGCGTGTAGGGCTTGAGGCCCGGTGTCGCTTCGGTGGTGGAGCGCTGGAAGAACAGAGGCACGATCTCGATGGCACCGCCAACGATGACGGTTGCCAACACCAGCGCAATCATCAGGAAATTGCTGGTCTCGATCTTCTCGTGGCCACTGACCTTATGTTCTGTGCTTGCCATTTTCTTGTTCTCCTAAACGTTCAAGCGTGTGCCAGCACGGCAGGAATACGCACCGGCTCTGCACGGCCAACTTGCACCGTCTTCACCACGTTCCAGGCCATGATCAACATGCCGCCCAGATACAACACACCACCCAACAGACGCACAACGTAGAAGGGATAGGTTGCCTTGACGCCTTCCACGAAGGTGTAGACCAAGCTGCCGTCAGGGTTGACCGCACGCCACATCAGACCTTGCATCACACCAGCAATCCACATCGCGGCGATATAGAGCACGATGCCCAGCGTTGCGACCCAGAAGTGCAACTCAATCGCCTTCTTCGAGAACATCTCGGTGCGGCCGAACATGCGCGGGATCAGGTGATAGAGCGAACCCATAGAGATCAGACCCACCCAGCCCAAGGCACCCGAGTGCACGTGGCCAATGGTCCAGTCGGTGTAGTGGCTCAGCGCGTTGACGGTCTTGATGGACATCATCGGACCTTCGAAGGTCGACATGCCGTAGAAGGACAGGGACACGATCAGGAACTTCAGGATCGGGTCGTCACGCAGTTTGTGCCATGCGCCCGACAGGGTCATGATGCCGTTGATCATGCCGCCCCAGCTCGGCGCCAGTAGCACCAGCGAGAACACCATGCCCACCGATTGCGCCCAGTCAGGCAGCGCGGTGTAGTGCAGATGGTGCGGGCCCGCCCACATATAAGTGAAGATCAGCGCCCAGAAGTGGACGATGGACAGGCGGTAGCTGTAGACCGGGCGGCCTGCTTGCTTGGGGATGTAGTAGTACATCATGCCCAGGAAACCGGCGGTCAGGAAGAAGCCCACGGCATTGTGGCCGTACCACCATTGCACCATGGCGTCTTGCACGCCGGCGTAGGCCGAGTAGCTCTTGAACAGCGAGACGGGAATCGCCGCGCTATTGACCAAGTGCAGCAGGGCCACGGCGATGATGAAGGCGCCGAAGAACCAGTTGGCCACATAGATGTGCTTGACCTTGCGGGTGCCGACGGTACCGAAGAACACCACAGCGTAGGAAACCCACACCAGGGTGATCAGGATGTCGATGGGCCACTCCAGCTCAGCGTATTCCTTGCCGCTGGTGATGCCCAAAGGCAGCGTGATGGCGGCGGCCAAGATAACCAGCTGCCAACCCCAGAAGGTGAACCAAGCCAGGCCGGGCGCGAACAAACGCGTCTGGCCGGTGCGCTGCACCACATGGTAGGCCGTCGCGAACAGCGAGCAGCCGCCAAAGGCGAAGATCACCGCATTGGTGTGCAAGGGTCGCAAACGACCGTAGCTCAACCATGGGATACCCAGATTAAGTTCTGGCCATGTCAGCTGGGCGGCGATGATCACCCCCACCAACATGCCCACAACTCCCCAAAGAACGGCGGCGAGCGCAAAGGCCCGCACCACTCCATCCTCGTACACGCTTCCGGTTGGTAGACCCGGTGCAGCAGACTTTGCCATTTGTTTGGCTCCTTGCGGCTTATAAAAGTTCTAAACGACTATCTAGACGTGGGCGATTCTTGGACGGCGCCCGGCGTAGGAGATTGACCTTCATCAACCCCCTGCACTTCTTCAAAAATTCGCCCCCCTTCACGCTCCAAATCGTCCAGCTGACCGTTGTTTATTGCCCAACCAAAGACACCAACGATCAAGAGCACGAGCAGCACCGAGATAGGGATCAGCAAATACAAGATATCCATACTCAAGCCCCTGCCTTGGACGGCAGGGCTAACCTTTGCGCATTCAACACCACAAAAACGGAACTGGCGGCCATGCCCAAGCCCGCTGCCCAGGGGGGCAACCAGCCCGCCAAGGCCATGGGGATGCAAGCCAGGTTGTAGAGCGCTGACCAGGCCAGGTTCTGCCGGATCACACGCCGGGTGCGCAGCGCCATCTCGCAGGCATCCGCCAGATCAGTCAGCCGGCCAGACAGCAGCAAGGCATCGGCCGAGGCCCGCGCCAGCATGGCGCCCTGCCCCATCACAAAGCTGGCATCGGCACGCGCCAGGACCGGCGCATCATTGATGCCGTCGCCCACCATCAGCACGCAATGCCCCTGGGCCTGCAGGGCCGCCACGGCGGCGAGCTTGGCATCCGGGTTGGCATTGCCTTGGCTGGACTGCACGCCCGCCTCCTGCGCCAGACGCGCCACCCGGTCGCCGGCATCGCCGGACAGCAGCAGGGTGCGCATGCCCAAAGCGTGCAAGCGCTGCAAGGCTGTGCGCGCATCGCTGCGCAAGACCTCGCCGAAACGCAAATGCAGCAAACGCCCCGGGGCGCCAAAACTGAGTTGAGCGCCGAGCGATGGCTTGACATGTTCATCCTGGGCCACCCAGTCCGGTCGGCCTAAGCGCAAGACCTGACCCCGCGCATCACGAGCTTGCAGCCCCAAGCCGGCAAACTCCTGCACCTCGGTCCAGCCCGCGTCGACGCTTGCCACCTCTGCCGCCTCCCCAGCAAGTGGCGCCAAAGCCCGCGAGAAGGGGTGCTGCGAATGCGCGGCCAAACTCCGCGCCGCCGCCAGCAACTCATCGGCCACGGCATTGCCGCTCCCGTGACGCTCAGCCGACTTAGCCATATCTCCCGGCACCCAATGCTGCAGGAGTTCCATGCGGTCCTCGGTCAAGGTCCCGGTTTTATCCAGCACCACGGTATCCACCCGGCACAAGGTATCGAGCACATCCAGCCGCACCAGAAGCAGCCCACGACGCGCCAAGGCCGAGGTAGCCGCCAACCAAGACGCCGGCGTAGCCAAAGACAAGGCACAGGGACAGGTCACGATCAGCACCGAGACTGCCACCCAGACGGCTCGCGAAGGATCGATGAAGCTCCAAACCGCAGCCCCCGAGGCTGCCAGCAAGAGCACGGCCCACAAGAAGAAGCCGGCAAAGCGATCCGCCAACAGCGTCGAGGCCGGCCGCTGCGTGGCCGCGTCGCGCATCAGGCGCACGATGGCCTCATGCCGGGTATCTACGCCCACCCGAACAACCCGCATCACCAGCGGCGCCTGCAAATTCATACTGGCCGCCACCACCTCATCCCCCACAGACTTCAGCACCGGCTCGGACTCGCCGCTGAGCAAAGCCTCATTGGCCGAGCTGCTGCCGCTTTCCACCACGCCGTCGGCCGGGAAAGCCTGGCCGGCGCACACCCGCACCCGGTCCCCTACGCGCAAACGCGCCGGCGCCACTTGGCTGCTACGGCCATCCGGCTCCAGGCGCTCCACCATCTCAGGCAAAGCCGCACTAGCTTTTTCCAGCGTATCGGCCGCACGGTGGCGGGCACGCAGCTCAAGAAAACGCCCCGCCAAGAGAAAGGTGACGAACATGGTCAGAGAGTCGAAATAGACCTCCGAGCCGAAATGCCCTTGCGGGTCAAACAGCGCGCCGCTGCTGGCCACAAAAGTCACGGCCATGCCCAAGGCCACCGGAACATCCATGCCCAGGCGGCGCTGGCGCAACTGCTGCCAGGCGCCGGCGAAGAAGGGTCCGGCCGAAAACAGCAGCACCGGCAAACTCATCACCCAGCTGGCCCATTGCAGCAGGCGAGCGAGGTCGGGGCTCAGGTCACCCGGCTCGGCAAAGTAGGCCGGCGCGGCCATCATCATCACCTGCATCATCAAAAACGCTGCGACGAAAAGCCGCCAAAGCGCTTGACGATGTTCTTTCTCACGCAGGGCCCGGGCCGGCGCGGCCGCATCAGGTGCAGCGCCATAGCCGGCTCGCTCAATGCAAGCCAACACCTCGGCCAAGCTATTGCGCTGAGGCGACCAGCGCAGCTTCAGGCGCGCGCTGGCGGCATTTACCGCCGCCGACTGCACACCAGGCAGCGCCATCAAGGCCCGCTCAATGATGCCCGCGCAAGCCGCGCAATGCAGTCCCGAGAGTTGGAACTGAGATTCGGCCAGCGAATCGCTGCCGGGCTCCATTTGCAACTCCCCACCCGGCCCAATCCAGCGCGTAAACGAACTCAGCAGCAGCGGATCGTCCGAAGACGGCTGCGCGGCCAGGGAAGCGGAGAGTGTTGAGGCTGTGGTCATCGTCAGGCTAGCAGGAGGCGCAAGGCTAGAAGACGCCTCAGGCACCATAATCTAGGCGCACCCGCAATCTGTCCACATGATATAGATCAAGACTCACATGCCAAACAAGTTTTTACTCGCCCTGCTGCTGAGCGTCTGTAGCCTCTTGAGCACAGCCGCCTCGGCCCAGGATCGCGCCCAACGCCTGCCCACCACGCAACTCAGCGCAGGCATGCATCTGATCAATGCCGAGGTGGCCCGCAGCTTCGAAGAGCGCCAAATCGGCCTGATGAATCGCCCCAGCATGCCGGTGGGCGATGGCATGTTGTTCGTTTTTGAGGAAGCCGGCCAGCAGTGCTTCTGGATGAAGAACACCCTGATCCCCCTGTCCATCGCCTTCGTGGCCGATGACGGCACGGTGGTCAATGTGGCCGATATGCAAGCCATGTCCGAGGTGTCGCACTGCTCCGCAAAACCTGTTCGTTATGCGCTGGAAATGAATCTGGGCTGGTTTGCCAAGCGCGGCATCAAGGCCGGATTTAAATTGCGCGGCGGGCCCTGGAAGTCCTGAGGCACCAAGGGCCGAATACGAGCTGCCGCGAGGAGTGCCTCGCACCGTTGCGAACGCCATTGGCCAACGCGGGGCAAGCGCTCATCTGAGCCTGCCGTTTTCAAGCCTTCGCATTGCCCCTGTGGCGGCGTACATGCTCCCCGCGATATGGCTAGGCACTGTCCGCAGACCCGCGTGAAACCAAGTCAAGAAAAGAGACCCGTATGAACGCTTCAGAGCTGCGTCGTTGGCAGTGGGAGGGCTATTCGCGCTATCACCAGTCGCGAGGCAACTTGCTATTACACATGGTGATGGTGCCGCTCTTTTTGATCGGCAACACCGTGCTGCTCATCGCCCTTGCTCAAGGGCTTTGGCTCATGGCGATGATTGCGCTGTCCGCCATGGTGGTGTCGATTGCCGCGCAGGGTCGTGGGCATGCGAAGGAGCGGGTTCCGCCAGAGCCCTTCACAAGCAAATCCAATGCGGTGTCGCGCATCTTGCTCGAGCAGTGGATCACCTTTCCTCGCTTTGTTCTCACGGGCGGCTGGCTCAGTGCACTGCGCCGCACCGCAGCGCCCTAGCCCTTGCTGCAGCCATAGGCCAGCAGGCGCTCACCCGTTCGGGCGCTCGGCCAAGCCCAAGACGGTTTTGAAGCGGCACGACAAGCAGCTCGTTTGAACCAGTCGAAAGCCGCATCGAAACACCGAATTCCGGTGAGCAGACAAAAGCACAGAGCGCGCCGACCCGAACACCGAGCAAAGGCTTGATGCGAGTAGCGCAAGCCAGGCGAGCACGCCGTGCTCACCCGCCCTACGCCAGCTGCGAGTACATGGCGAGCACAAGGCGAGTACAGGGCCAGCAAGTGCTGGCCAAGAAAAAACCGGCCTCAGCCGGTTTTTCGTTTGACCCAATCAGCTCAGGCCATTGGAGACACGTACTCAGGCGAAATTAGCCTGTGCGAATTCCCAGTTAGCCAGGCTATTCAGGAAGGTTTCCACGAACTTGGGGCGCAGATTGCGGTAGTCGATGTAGTAAGCATGCTCCCACACGTCGATGGTCAGCAAGGCCTTGTCGGCCGTGGTCAGCGGCGTGCCGGCAGCACCGGTGTTGACGATGTCAACCGTGCCGTCAGCCTTCTTGACCAGCCAGGTCCAGCCGGAACCAAAGTTGCCAACCGCGCTCTTGGTGAAGGCTTCCTTGAAGGCTTCGAAGCTGCCGAACTTGGCGTTGATGGCATCAGCCAGCGCGCCGGTCGGAGCGCCGCCGCCATTGGGCTTCATGCAGTTCCAGAAGAAGGTGTGGTTCCAGATCTGAGCGGCGTTGTTGTAGATCGGGCCAGAGGCCTTCTTGACGATCTCTTCCAGCGACAGCGCTTCGAACTCGGTGCCCTTTTGCAGATTGTTCAGGTTGACCACATAGGCGTTGTGGTGCTTGCCGTGGTGGAACTCCAGCGTCTCGGCGCTGTAGTGCGGGGCCAGGGCGTCCTTGGCATAGGGCAAGGCGGGCAAAAGATGTTCCATGAATCAACTCCTCGTTGCGTAAAAAATCTGAACCTACAGGATCACGCGGATTGTAGGCAGCTTCACCCCAGACCCGCGCTAAAACCGGCACTAAGCCCCTGCGCGAGTACTGACAACTTGCATCTGCGCCTCCCCGTCAGCCAGCACCGCATGCACTTGCTGGCCGGCACTGAGTTGGGCTACCGAACTGAGCGCGCGGCCCTGGCCATCGTCCAGCCAGGCGTAGCCACGCGCCAGTACTTGCTTGGGGTCCAGGGCGGCCAGGCGGGCCTCCAGGCCCTGCAGACGCATGGCTTGTTCATGCAGGACTGCGGGCGCGGCGCGCAGTCGGCGCTGGGCCAGATTCTCTAAGCGCTGCTGCTGCAGGGCTTGGGTTCGCGGCAAGACCTGACCCCAACGCTGGCGAAGCAAATCTAGCTGGCGGCGCTGCCGACTCAGCAGCTCGCTGGGCCGCGCCAAGCGCAACGCCACCCGGTCCAGGCGCTGGCCCAGGGCGTCCAGCCTTTGCTCCAGGCGCCGGCGCAGGGCCGTTTCCACTACGCTCAGGGCGTCCAGGCTGGCCTGGCGCGAGGGCGCGGCCAGTTCAGCAGCGGCAGTGGGCGTGGGGGCACGCAAATCAGCGGCCAGGTCGGCCAGGGTCACATCGGTTTCGTGGCCCACGCCGCAGATCACCGGCAAGCCGGAGGCCGCCACGGCCCGCACCACCCGCTCATCGTTGAAGGCCCACAGGTCTTCCAGCGAACCGCCACCACGCACCAGCAGCAAGGCGTCGAGCCCGTCCTCGGCGGCGCGGACATTGGCCGTCGTCAATGCCTGCACCAGTGCGGCCGGCGCTTGCTCACCCTGCACCAGGCTGGGGTAGATCACCACCCGCACATGCGGCGCGCGGCGCGCCAAGGCTGTCAGCACATCGTGCAGAGCCGCGCCCGCCGTGGAGGTGATGACGCCCAGGCAGCGCGGAAACACCGGCAAGGCCCGTTTGTACTGCGCATCAAACAAGCCCTGTGCCTCCAGCTTGGCTTTGAGGCGCAAGAACTGCTCGTACAAGGCGCCGGCGCCGGCGCGGCGCATGCCCTCCACCACGAACTGCAACTCACCCCGGGGCTCGTACAGCGTGACCCGGCCACGCATCTCCACCAGGGCGCCTTCGCTGGGGCTGAAGTCCAGCAAGCCCGCCGCGCGGCGGAACATCGCGCAGCGCAGCGTGGCCGTCTGGCCGTCGGCATCTTTCAGGCTGAAATAGCAGTGGCCGCTGGCGGCGCGGGTGAAGCCGGAGATCTCGCCTGCCACCACGCAAACCGCAAAGCGGGTGGCCAGGCTGTCGGACACTGCAGCCAGCAAAGACGCCACCCCCCACACGAGGCGTGGCGCGGCCCCTTGAGCACGCTCATTCATGGCCACAAGGCGGCTCCAAGCGTCACGGCAAACAGGCGGTCTTCCACAAT
>NZ_CAMFJS010000047.1 GCF_945956965.1 uncultured Roseateles sp. | reverse complement strand
GGCCGATGCCGGCTAGTGAGCGTGCTGATTTGAGCGCTTTACACGGCAAAGCGAGCTGGTTCAAGCAGCTTGCCTGGAACACTTTGTTCGGCCATTGCAAGCTGCTGTACGAAATGCGCACAATGTGACTACTCAAGCCGCACGGGTCTTGAAAAGGGGCGCCCATAGAATTCGCGCTCACATTCAAGTGCCACCAGCGGCCGAACACATTTGGCGGCTGCTGGAGTGCAATAAAGGGAGAAGAACATGGTCCAGCGCGCCACACGCAGCTTCGCGTCTCAGAAAAACACCCTCACACGCCCCATCTCATTGTTGGCAGGCCTGGGTGCTGCGCTCGTATTGAGTGCCTGCGGTGGCGGTGGTGGTGACACCACGCCCCCACCTCCGCCGCCGCCGGTGGATACGCCTGAGTTGATGGTCACCATGGGCTTGCCCGGCCCGGACGTGCCTTCGGGCTATTCGCAAACCGTGGCCACGGTCAAGGTCTCCAACGTCGGCAAGGCCGCAGCGACGTCCACCGACGTGAGCATCAGCGCCGATGCGCTGCTGGAGCGCTTCCAGGTCTCGGCTTGCAAGTCCGATAGCACCGCGACCACATGCCCGAGCCTGGGGACGCGCATGACCATCAGCAATCTGGCGCCCGGCGCGGCCTTGACTTTTGATGTCTCTGGGACGGTCAAGCTCGGCACCAGCGGCCCGGTGAATGTGAGTGCCGAAGCCAGCACCAATACCGGCACCAATTTGTCGAGCAGCAAGCAGTCGGTGGGTTTCAAGGCCTATACCAATGACGTGAGCATCAAGCTCGACGGGCCGACTGCCTCTGTGCCGGCTGGCGGCAGCTTTCAATATGTGGTGACCGTGGCCAATAGCGGTCCTGACGCCGCCAAGAGAGTGTCCCTGACCTTGAACCAGATCTCCTCCAAGACGCCGGTGCTGGGGGCGATGACTTGCGTGGCCGCAGGCGGCGCCGAGTGCCCGAGCTCGCTCAATGACAAAGCCATGGGCGTGCTCCTGCTGCCCAAGGACGGCTCCTTGGTGTTCACCTTGCCCTACACCTTCAATCCGGGCGAGACGGCTGGCATTATCTTTGCGGGCAAGGTGGAAGCTCTTGGCGACGCCGATACCCGCAATGACTCGGCGTCTTTGATCACGCCTTGATCTCGCCTTGTTGTCGGTTTGACTCCAGCTACCGGGCCTTGCGCATCTGATGCCAGGTCCGGGACGCTCAGCCAAGAAGGCGCGCGAGTTTCGCGCGCCTTCTTACATTGGCGGCTCAATCAGTCGCCGCGCCATTGGCTTTTGAATCGGCAGTCACTAGCCCTTCACGCCACCGGCCGTCAGGCCTGAGACGATCCAGCGCTGCGCGGCCAGAAACACCAGCGTGATCGGCAGGCCCGAGAGCACGGCGGCGGCGGCGAAGTCGCCCCACAGAAAGCGCTGGGTGTTGAGGTAGTACTTGACGCCCACGGCCAGGGTCAGATTGGCTTCTTCACGCAGCAGCACCGAGGCCACCGGGTACTCGATGATGGTGCCGATGAAAGCCAGCACGAAGACCACCATCAGAATGGGCACGGCCATGGGCAGCAGCACATGGCGGAAAGCCTGCCAATGGGTGGCGCCGTCCACCTTGGCGCATTCCTCAATCTCCACGGGGATGGTTTCGAAGTAGCCGCGTATGGTCCAGATATGCATGGCCACGCCGCCCATATAACTCAGCACCAGGCCGGCATGGGTTTCGATGCCCAGGCCCGGCAGGTACTGGCCAATGGTTTCGAAGATGGCATAAATCGCCACCAGGGCCAGCACGGCCGGGAACATTTGCAGCAGCAGCATGCTGTTGAGGATGGGCGTCTTGAAACGGAACTTCAGGCGCGCAAACGCATAGGCAGCGGTGGTGGAAATGGCCACGATTAGCAGGGCGGAGATGGTGGCAATCTTGATTGAATTCCAGAGCCAGCGCAGCACAGGGAAGGGCGGCTGAATCAGGCTGCCATCGGCGCTTTGGTAGGGAATGCCGAGGGCGAGTTTCCAATGCTCCAGGCTGATCTCCGAGGGGATCAAGCTGCCGGTGGAGAAGTTGCCTGGCCGCAGCGAGATCGAGATCACCGCCAGCAGCGGGAAGATGGTGATGCCGATCAGCGCCCACAGCAGGGCGTGGGCGCCGAGAACGCGCCACTTCTGGGTTTTACTGGTGACGATGGCCATGCTTGCTTTCTACTGGGTTGCTGACAGGTCGACTCACTCGCTCGCTGTGCTCGTTCGATCGATCTGTCACGCAAGGACTAATCAGTTGGTGACAGAGCTTCTCGATCGCTTCGCTCACTCGGGCGGTCTGTCACGCAATATCCTCATCTGGAGTTCGCGCGCATCAAGCGCAGATTGATCAGCGACATCGCCGCCACCATCAGGAAGATCACGGTCGATACGGCCGCTGCAAGCCCGAAGTCCTGACCGGAATCCTGGAAGGCGATGCGGTAGGTGTAGCTGACCAGAATGTCGGTCTGCCCAGCGGGAACCTTGGTGTTGAGGTAGTCCGGCCGGCCATCGGTCAGCAAGGCGATCAGCACGAAGTTATTGAAATTGAAGGCGAAGATGCCGATCAACAAAGGCGTCAGCGGCTTGGCGATCAATGGCGCGGTGATCTTGAAGAAGTTGGTCAGGGGCCCGGCGCCGGCAATCGCCGAAGCTTCGTACAGATCCGCGGGGATGGCCTTCAGCAAGCCGGTGCACAGCACCATGATGTAGGGGTAGCCCAGCCAGGTGTTGACGATCAGCAGCATGCTGCGGGCCAACACCGGGTCGGCAAACCAGGCGGGTTTGACGCCGAACAAGCTGTCCAGAATGGCGTTGATCTCACCGAAGTTCTGGTTGAACAAACCCTTGAACACCAGAATAGAAATGAAGCCCGGCACCGCATAGGGCAAGAATAAAAGCGTGCGGTAGGTGGTGCGAAAACGCAGCGCTTCCCAGTTCAGCAGCACCGCCAAGGCCATGCCGATCAGCAGGGTGAAGAGCACGGTCAGCGCCGAGAAGCTCACCGTCCACATGAAGATCGAAAAGAAGGGCCCGCGGAAATCCGGGTCCATCACCATGCGCTGGTAATGCTTGAGGCCGGCAAACACCTTGAAGCCCGGCTGCAGGCGCTCGCCCGTGGCGGCGTTTTCGAAAAAGCCTGTGTCGCTGTTGGGCCGGTAGATGGCGCCGTCAGAAGCTTGCGTGAGCGAGCCGTCCGGGTTGGCCTGCCAGAGCCGGTTCAGCGGGCCGAATTCGCTCACGCCCAAGTAATGCAAGTCGGTGCCATGAGAGGCGGCGCCCTCGGGCAGGCTCAGCACCAAGTTCATCAGCACATCACGATGCTTGAGCACCTCTTTCAGCGGCAGGGCAGGCTCTAGATGGGTGGAGGCGGTGGGCGCGCTCATGCTCACCCGCACAGGCGCCTGGGTGTTCATCAAGGCCAGCGGGCCGGACACAAACGCCACTTCGCCCAATTCGCCCATGGGGCTCAGCGGGCGCAGCGCCAGCAGGTATTGCGGCCCGTCGGCGTGCAGGGAGTAACTCATCAGGTGAGCGTCATCCGGCGCCGTCTGCTCCAGCAAATAGCTGCGTGCCCGCTCCTGGCTGAGCAGATTGCTGGAGGAGTAATTGGTGAAGCCAATCTGCACCGTGTAGAGCAGCGGGAAGGCCACAAAAATCGCCATGCCCGCCAAGCCTGGATAGAGGTAGCGGTAGGCAAAAGAGATCTTGGCCAAATAGACGAAGAAGGCGCTGCCCAAGAGCACGAGTAGCCCCAGCGCCCACCAGAGCTGGCCGGCGGCATAGATATTGAAGACCAGGTAGAGCCCGGCCAAGGCCAGGAGCGACACCAGCGGCCACTTCAGCAGCTTGCTGATGCTGTGGCTGCCCGCGCTGTCAACGGCCTGGCTTGAATTGCGAATGCTTGTCCTCGTCATATCACTTGCCCACCGTCATGCGTGCGGCCGCGCCGTCCAGGGCGTCCTTGGGGGATTGCAGGCCGTTGCTGATGGCTTCCATCGCGGCGTCCAGGGCGGTCCAGAAGCGGCCCACTTCGGGGATATTGGGAATGGCCTGGCCCAGGCGGGCGTTCTCCATCGAGGCGCGAATATTCGGGTCTGCCGCCAGCTCGGCGTAGAAGGCCTTGTTGGCTGGCACGCCCAGGGGCACATCGGCATTGATGGTCTTCAGGCTGTCGACCCGCATCAAATGGTTCTCGATGAACTCACGTGCCACGTCCTTGACCTTGCTGGGGGCGGCAATCATGCAGCCCAGCACGCCCACAAAGGGCCGGCTGGGCTGGCCGGGGATGACGGCGGGAATGGGCGCCACGCCGAAATCAATCTTGGCGCGGCGCGCGTTGTCCCAGGCGAAGGGGCCGGAGATCATCATGGCCACATCGCCGCGCGCAAAGCCGCCTTCCATCTCGGCGTAGCGGGCGCCCTTGGGCATCACGCCGCTGCGGATGAGTTGATCCAGCATCTGGCCCGCGCGTACCGCGCCAGCGTTGTTGACGCCTACTTTGGCGGTGTCGTATTCACCTTGCGCATCTTTGGGGAAGATCTGCCCGCCAGCACCGGCGAACAAGGGCCAGCTGAAGAAGCTCTTGTTGTAGTCCCACAAAATCGCCTTCTTGCCTTGCTTGACCAAGCGCTGGTCCAGGGCGATCACCTCGTCAAAAGTGCTGGGCGGTGTCTTCACCAGGGCTTTGTTGTAGATCAGGCCGATGGCTTCGATGGCGATGGGGTAGCCCCAGGTCTTGCCGCGATAGGCGAAGGCTTGCCAGGCTGAGGCTTCCACCTCGCTGCTGATGCGCTGGTTCGGGCGCACCGGTGCGATCAAGCCGCTCTTGGCCCATTCGCCCACGCGGTCATGTGGCCAGCAAAAAATGTCTGGTCCCTTGCCTGCCCCTGCGGCTTGGCTGAATTTGTCGGGCGCGTCGACCGGGTGCTCCACCGTGACCTTGACGCCGGACTTCTCGGCAAAAGCGTCGCCCACTTTTTGCAGCCCGGTGTAGCCCTTATCGCTATTGATCCAGACCACCAGCTTGAGTTCGGGCTGGGCGGGTGCCGCGGCCACTTGGCCTGCCAGCCCCAATGACAGCATCAGCGCCGATGTCAGTGCTGGCACCAGAGTAGTCGCCCGCGCGCTTACGTGCTTAGTCCTCATCATGCCGTCGCCTTGGCGGACCAGCCCTGGCGGCGCAAGGCCTGACCCTGGGCATTGAAGACATAGCAGGCCTCGGCCGGCAGGCTCAGGCTCAGCGTGTCGCCGGTGCGGATCTTGGTGCGGCCGTCGAATTCGCAGGTCAGTGCATCCTCCACGCCGGGGAAGGCGCAGTAGGCATGGGTGGCGCTGCCCAGGGACTCGACAAAAGTGACTGTGGCCTGGATCACGTTCTCGCTGGCGCCCACCACAAAGTGTTCGGGGCGGATGCCCAAGCTGACCTTGTCGCCCGGCTTGGCGGCGCTGCCGTCCACCAGGGCGCGGATGGATGCACCGCCCGCCAGGCGCAGCAGTACTTCGTCGGCCTGGCCTTGCACAACCTCGGCCTCGATGAAATTCATCTTGGGCGAGCCGATGAAGCCGGCCACGAAGAGGTTGTCGGGGTGCTCGTAGAGCTCCAGTGGCGTGCCGACTTGCTCAATGCGCCCGGCCGACAGCACCACGATGCGGTCCGCCAGCGTCATCGCTTCCACCTGGTCGTGGGTGACGTAGACCATGGTGGTCTTCAAGTCTTCATGCAGCTTGGCGAACTCGTAACGCATGCGCACGCGCAGGGCGGCGTCAAGGTTGGAGAGCGGCTCGTCAAACAAGAACACATCGGGCTTTTGCACGATGGCGCGGCCGATGGCCACGCGTTGGCGCTGGCCGCCGGACAAGTCCTTGGGCTTGCGGTCCAGCAAATGCTCGATGTGCAGGATCTTGGCGGCATTGCGCACAGCGCTTTCGATCTCTGGCTTGGGCACTTTCGCCAGCTTGAGTCCGAAGGCCATGTTGTCAAACAAGTTCATATGCGGGTAGAGCGCATAGGACTGGAACACCATGGCAATGCCGCGCTCGGCCGGCGGCACATCGTTGACCAGGCGCCCGCCGATGCGCAGCTCACCGCCGGTGATTTCTTCCAGGCCCGCGATGGAGCGCAGCAAGGTGGATTTGCCGCAGCCCGAGGGGCCGACAAAGACCATGAACTCGCCGTCCCGGATATGCAGGTCGATGCCCTGAAAAATCGTCACATCGCCAAAGGCCTTGGCCACGCCTTGAAGCTGAACATCTGCCACGCTGCTGTCTCCAGTCATTGTTCTCTTTGGCTCGAATATAACGTTTGCTTTGTAGTTGAACAACAGCAAATACCCGGCAAGTTTGGAGTGTACATAGATAAGATCAAGGGACTGTTGCTGGGATTTGTTGTTTTGCATGTAGTGAAACTACACAAATCTTCCGCTCTCAGCGATACTGGCTACAAAGCTTCCAGCCGGAGGCTGTGAGGCCTTGCCTCGCCAGGCGGCGAGGGCCGGGATTAAGCATGATTCTCAAGACCAGGGTTTTGACCACGATGGACGCCATGACTTCAGCAACACCAGCCCAACAGACCCAAGCGCGCGCGGCCTTACGCGCCGCCTTTGCCAGTGCTTTTGAGCGCGAAATGAGTCTGTCCGGTGGCGCCGCCAGCGCGCAGACCGCTTTGCGCGCCGCGGCCACGGCCACCCGTGATGTGCTGGCCCAGCGCTGGGCGCAGACGCAACTGGCCGACGCCAAGCGTGGCGCCGATGCGCCGGTGCGCCGGGTGCATTACCTGTCGATGGAATTCCTGATGGGCCGTGCGCTCTCCAACGCCCTGGCCGCGCTGGGCTTGGACGGCGATCTGCGCGAGCTGCTGGCCGCCCAAGGCCTGCAATACAGCGATGTGCTGGAGCGTGAGCCCGATATGGCGCTGGGCAACGGTGGCCTGGGTCGCCTGGCGGCTTGCTTCCTGGATTCTTTCGCCGAGCTGGGCTTGCCCTCATTCGGCTATGGCCTGCGCTACCAGTACGGCATGTTTGCTCAAGGCATTCAAGATGGCCGCCAGATTGAAATGCCCGACGACTGGATGCGCCTGGGCCAGCCCTGGGAAGTGCCGCGCCCTGAGTTGCGCTACCACGTGGGCTTCGGCGGCCGGGTGGTGGTGGAAGACGGCGGCGCACGCCGCTGGCAGCCGGCCGAGGTGCTGGAAGCGCAAGCCTATGACTTCATCGTGCCGGCCCACCACAGCGAGCGGGTTTCGACCCTGCGCCAGTGGCATGCCAGCGCGGCCGCGCCGATCAACTTCGCCACCTTCTGCGAGGGTGACTTCATGGGCGCCGCCCGCCACCGCGTCGCCGCCGACGCGCTGAACTGGGTGCTCTACCCGGACGACAGCACCGAGGCCGGGCGCGAGCTGCGCCTCAAGCAAGAGGCCTTCTTGACCAGCGCCTCCCTGCAAGACCTGATTGCCCGCCATCTGCGCGAGGGCGCTCCTCTGCAGGAGCTGGGCCTGCGCAATGCCGTTCATTTGAACGACACCCATCCGGCCCTGGCCCCGGCCGAGCTGATGCGCTTGCTGGTGGACGAGCATGCCCTGGGCTGGGATCAGGCCTGGGCCATCACCCGCCAGGCTGTGTCCTACACCAATCACACCTTGATGCCAGAGGCGCTGGAGACCTGGCCGGTGCAGATGTTCGAGCAGCTGTTGCCGCGCCATCTGGAAATCATTTACGAGATCAATCAACGCTTCCTGACCGAGGTGGCGCAGCGCTTCCCGGGCGACACCGGCTTGCTGCAGCGCGTCTCGCTGATCGATGAAGGCCATGGCGCTGGCTCGGGCGGCCAGCGTCGCGTGCGCATGGCGGCGCTGTCCATCGTGGCCTCGCACCGTGTCAACGGCGTGGCGGCTCTGCATTCGGATCTGATGGTGCAAACCATTTTTGCCGACTTCCATCGCCTCTTCCCTGATCGCTTCCATAACGTCACCAATGGTGTGACGCCGCGCCGCTGGCTGCAGCAATGCAACCCCAGTTTGTCGGCCCTGATCGACGGCCGCATCGGCAGCAGCTGGCGCCAAGACCTGATGGCCTTGCAGCAGCTCAAGCCCCTGGCCGCCGATATGGGTTTTGGCGCGCAGTTCCTGGCCGTCAAACGCGGCAACAAGCAGCGCCTGGCTGATCTGGTGCGCAGCCAGCTGGGTGTGGCGCTGAACCCGGACAGCTTGTTCGATGTGCAGATCAAGCGCATCCACGAGTACAAGCGCCAACTGCTCAATATCTTGCATGTGATCGCGCGCTACCAAGCCATCATCGCTAACCCGCAAGCCGACTGGACGCCGCGCACCGTGGTCATCGCCGGCAAGGCGGCCTCGGCCTATCACATGGCCAAGTCCATCATCCAGCTTGCGCACGATGTGGGCCGCGTCATCAACAGCGACCCGCGCGTGGGCGACAAGCTCAAGCTGGTCTTCCTGCCCAATTACGGCGTGAGCCTGGCCGAGATCATCATCCCGGCGGCCGATTTGTCGGAGCAGATTTCCACCGCCGGCACCGAAGCCTCGGGCACCGGCAATATGAAGTTCGCCCTCAACGGCGCGCTGACCATCGGCACCTGGGACGGCGCCAATATCGAGATGGCCCAGGCCATGGGCGTGGAGAATATGTTCGTCTTCGGCCTGCGCACCGAGGCGGTGGCCCAGCTCAAGCAGCAGGGCTACGAGCCACGCAACTATGTGGAGAGCAATGCGCAGCTCAAGGCTGTCATTGAGGCCATCGCCGGCGGCACTTTCTCCTTTGGTAATCGTGATCGCTACCGCGCGCTGGTCGACAAGCTGCTGGGCCAGGATGTCTATATGCTGATGGCCGACTTTGCCGACTACCTGGCCAAGCAGGCCGAGGTGGACGCTTTGTTCAAGCAGCCTGCCGCCTGGAGCCAGCGCGCCATCCTTAATGTGGCCGGCATGGGCGCTTTCTCCTCGGATCGCACGATTGAGGAGTATGTGGAACGGGTGTGGTCGCGCCAGAGCCTGGCTTGATGATGGTCTGATGCAGGGCCAGCCGGCGCTTGCTCGGCTGGCCGCCTTGCAGTGAAGATGATAGCGCCGCAATTAGGGCGACAAGAAGCCAAAGAGAAGGGACAGACCGCGCCATGCTTGCCTCCACCGATCTCGACGCCTTGCTGAACGGCCTGCATGCTGATCCCTTCAGCGTGCTGGGTCTGCATGCCGATGCGCAGGGGCGGCTGTGGCTGCGCGCCTTGCTGCCCGGCGCGCAGGCAGTCACGGTGCTGGATGCGAAGACGGGCCGCCGCGTCGCGACATTGACGCAGCGTGATGCGGGCGGCTTCTTCGAGGGCCAGGCCTTGCGCCGCAAGCTGCGCTTTGACTACCGGCTGCAAGTGCAGTGGGCGGACGGGCATAGCGAGGTCTACGCCGATGCTTATAGCTTCGGCCCCCAGCTCAGCGATGAGGATTTGGCTCTGCTGGCGCGTGGCGAGCATCCGCGGCCCTACACCGTGCTGGGCGCGCATGTCTTGACGCTTGGCCCGGTCAGCGGCGTGCGCTTTGCCGTGTGGGCGCCCAATGCGCGGCGGGTCAGCGTGGTGGGTTCCTTCAATAATTGGGACGGCCGCCGTCACGCCATGCGCTTGCGCCACACCGCCGGCGTGTGGGAGATCTTCGTGCCCCATGCGGCGCCCGGTGACTTCTACAAATTCGAGTTGCTGGATGCCCAGGGCGGCCTGCTGCCGCTCAAGGCCGACCCTTTCGCTTTTGCGGCCCAGCTGCGGCCGGACAATGCCAGTGTGGTCGGCACGCTGCCTGCGCCCACTGCCTTGCCGGCAGGACGCGCCGCCGCCAACGCGCGCCAAGCCCCCGTCAGCATTTACGAGGTGCACGCCGCCTCCTGGCGCCAGGGCAGGGCGGCCGAGGGCGGCCCCCGCTTCCCCAGCTGGGGTGAGCTGGCCGAGCAGTTGCCAGCTTATGCGGCGGACTTGGGCTTCACCCATGTGCAGCTGATGCCCATCAGCGAGCATCCTTTCGATGGCTCCTGGGGCTATCAAACCCTGGGGCTTTACGCCCCCACGGCTCGCTTCGGCCCGCCCGAGGGTTTTGCGCGCTTTGTGGCGGCCTGCCACGCGCGCGGTTTGGGGCTGCTGCTGGATTGGGTGCCGGCGCATTTCCCGATCGACGCGCATGGCCTGGCCCAATTCGACGGCACGCATCTGTACGAGTACGCCGACCCCAAGGAAGGCTTCCACCAGGACTGGAACACCCTGATCCACAACTTTGGCCGTGCCGAGGTGCGCCAGTTTCTGGTCGGCAATGCCTTGTACTGGATTGAGCGTTGGGGCGTGGACGGCTTGCGGGTGGATGCCGTGGCCTCCATGCTCTACCGCGACTACTCCCGCCAGCCCGGTGAGTGGATTCCCAATGCCCTGGGCGGCCGCGAGAACTTGGAAGCCATTGCGCTGCTGAAAAAAATGAACGAGGTGCTCGGCAGTGAGACCCCGGGCGCCATCACCGTGGCCGAGGAAAGCACCAGCTTTCCCGGCGTGTCGGCGCCCACCTATGCCGGTGGCCTGGGCTTTCACTACAAGTGGAATATGGGCTGGATGAATGACACCCTGCGCTATATGCAGGAAGACCCGATTCATCGGCGCTGGCATCACGAGAAGATGAGCTTCGGCCTGGTCTATGCCTTCAGTGAAAACTTTGTGCTGCCCATCTCGCACGACGAAGTGGTGCATGGCAAGGGCAGCATGCTGGGCAAGATGCCGGGTGACGTGAGCGACCCCAGCGCCTGGCAGAAGTTCGCCAATCTGCGCGCCTATTACGGCTTTATGTGGGGCCACCCCGGCAAGAAGCTCTTGTTCATGGGCCAAGAGTTCGCCCAAAGCAGCGAGTGGAACGAGGCCCGGTCCTTGCCCTGGGAGTTGTTGGATGACCCGCGCCACGCCGGCGTGCAGCGCCTGATCCGCGACTTGAATCAGCTCTACCGCAAGACGCCTGCGCTGCACCGTCTGGACTGCGAGGCGGCGGGTTTTGAGTGGCTGCAGGCCGAGGACCGCGAGCAGTCGGTGCTGGCCTGGGCCCGCCATGAGGACGCTGCGGCGGAAGCAGGCGGCGGGGCTGGCACGACGGTGCTGGTTGTCAGTAATTTCACGCCGCTGCCGCGCCCAGGCTACCGCCTGCCATTGCCCAAAGGCTGTGATCCGGCACTGGCCTGGCGGGAGTTGCTCAACACCGATTCCGCGCATTACGGCGGCAGCAATCTGGGCAATCTCGATGCCCAGTTGCTTGCACATGAGGGCTATCTTGAGCTGACCTTGCCGCCGCTGGCGACGCTGTTTTTGGCGGCGGTGCCCAAGAACCCGTCAGTTGTTGAAGGGCTCGCGTCCCCATGATCAATCGACGTGATTGCTGTGTGCTGGCGGCTTCGGCGCTGGCGAGCGGCCTGGCATTGGGAGCGTCCGCGGTGGCTGTGGACCAGCCCGGGGCCAGCGCGCAGCAGGTGAAGTTCGGCCGCCTGGAGCGCTGGGCCTCATTCCCCTCTCGCTTCCTGCCGGCGCGTCCGGTCGAAGTCTGGTTGCCGCCGGGCTATGACGGGCGCCGCCCACATGCCGTGCTTTATATGCATGACGGCCAAATGCTCTTCGACCCCCGCACGACATGGAATGGCCAGGCTTGGGGCCTGGACCAAATCGCCGCGCCCATGATCGCGGCGGGCCAGTTGCGCGACTTCATCGTCGTGGGCATCTGGAACCGCCCCGAGCAGCGCCATACGGAGTACTTTCCCAAGGCCTATGCCGACGCTTTGCCGGACTCGGCCCTTGCGCAGCGCTACCGGGCCGAGCGGCTGCAGCCGGAAGTCCTGTCCGACGCCTATCTGCGCTTCATCGTGGAAGAACTCAAGCCCGCTGTAGATGCGCGTTATGCCACCGAGCGCGGTCGCGAGTCCACCTTTTTGATGGGCGCCAGCATGGGCGGCATGATCAGTGTTTACGGCCTGTGCGAGTACCCGCAGGTCTTTGCTGCCGCCGCGGCCCTGAGTACCCATTGGATCGGTGTGCATCAGCGCAATGCCGAGATCCCGGCTGCGGCGCTGGCCTATCTGCGGCACAAGCTGCCGCCGCCCGGCCAATGCCGGCTGTATATGGATCGCGGCACGGTGGAGCTGGACGCGCTCTACGACGAGGCCCAGGCCCAGGTGGACGCGCTGATGCGGGAGTTGGGGCACAAGCCGCCTTTGGTCTTGAGCCAGGTGTTTGAAGGGCAGGGCCACAACGAGCGCGCCTGGTCCGCCCGTCTGGCGCAGCCACTAGGTTTTTTGTTGGAGCTTCGCGCATGAGCCGCCATTTGCCCGAATACCTGCAAGCCGGCCGCCATGAGCCGCTGGGCGCCACGCCGCGCGACGGTGGCGTCAACTTCGCCGTTTTCTCGGAATCGGCCACGGCCATTGAGCTGTGCATTTTTGATGGCGCCGGCCAGCGCGAGCTGCGCCGCTTTGCCTTGCAAGGGCCTGATGACGGCGTGTTTCACGGCTTTTTGCCAGGTTTGGGCGCTGGCCTCGTTTACGGCCTGCGCGCCCATGGGCCTTACTGCCCCGAGCAGGGCCATCGCTTCAATGCGCACAAGCTCTTGCTCGACCCCTATGCGCGCGAGATCGTCGGCCACTTCGCCTGGGCGCCCGAGCAGCATGGCTATGAGCTGGGGCATCCCGATGGGCCGCGTTCCTTCGACGCCCGCGACAACGCCTTGCAAGCGCTGAAGGCGCGGGTGGCGCAGGCCTTGCCGGCTGAGAGCAGCCCACGCCTGAATGCGCCGCGCCATGCCACTGCCGACCTGGTCCTTTACGAGGTGCATGTGAAGGGCTTCTCGCAGCAGCTGGCGGCCGTGCCTGAGGCCCTGCGCGGCAGCTACGCCGGCCTGGCTCACCCCGCCTCGGTAGCGCATCTAAAAGCCCTGGGTGTCACCACCTTGTCCTTGCTGCCGGTGCACTTTCATATCGACGAGCCGCATCTGGCCGATCTGGGCAAGCCCAATTACTGGGGCTACAACACCTTGGGTTTTTTCAGCCCCGACCCACGCCTGGCCCAGCGCGCCCATTGCGATGATCCGGCCGCCGTGCGCGAGGAGTTCCGCGCCATGGTGCGCGAGCTGCATGCGCAAGGCCTGGAGGTGGTGCTGGATGTGGTCTACAACCACACGCCCGAGGGCAATGAGTTCGGGCCCACGCTGAGCTTCAGAGGCCTGGACAACCGCAGCTACTACCGCTTGGTGTCTGACGACAAGAGCCGTTATGAAAACGTCAGCGCCTGCGGCAACACCCTCAACTGCGCCCACCCGCGCGTGGCCCAGCTGGTGCTGGACTCGCTGCGCTACTGGGTGACCGAGATGGGCGTGGATGGCTTCCGCTTCGATCTGGCGCCGGTGCTGGGGCGCACGCATCATGGTTTCGATCCGCAAGCGGCCTTCTTCACCGCCTTGCGCCAGGACCCAGTCTTGGCTCAGGTGCATTTGATTTCTGAGCCCTGGGATGCCGGGCATGAAGGCTATCAAGTCGGGCGCTTTCCGGGCCGCTTTCTGGACTGGAACGACAAGTTCCGCGATGCGGTGCGGGGCTATTGGCTGCGCGCGCAGCATCCCAGCGTCGGCCGGGGTGAGTTGGCGCGGCGCTTCATGGCCTCCAGCGATCTGTTCCACCATGGCGCCCGCCGGCCCACGGCTTCAGTGAATTTTGTCTCTGTGCATGACGGCTATGTGCTGGCCGATGTGGTGAGCTATTCGCGCAAACACAACCATGCCAATGGCGAGAACAACCGCGATGGCCGCGACGGCGAACTCTGCGCCAATTTCGGCCATGAGGGCCCCAGTGACGACGCGGCCATCCGCGCCACGCGCCTACGGGTGCGCCGCGCCATGCTGGCCACCTTGTTGCTGGCCCAGGGCACGCCCATGCTGTGCGCGGGGGATGAGATCGGCAACAGCCAGGGCGGCAATAACAATGCCTACTGCCAAGACAATGCCATCACCTGGCTGGACTGGGCGCAGGCTGAAGCCGATACGCAAGCCTTTGTCGCCGCGCTGCTGGCCCTGCGCCGCGCCGAACCCTTGCTACGGCATGAGCAGTGGTTTGCTTCCGCCTCGACAGATGCGGCTCAGGCTGCAGCTCCCAGCCTGCGCTGGTTCTCGCCGCGCGGCGCGGAGATGCAGCAGCATGATTGGTTCGATGCCTCGCAGTCTGCCTTTGCTGCGCTGTTTTTTGAAGCGCGCAAGCCGGCAGAGGCAGTGGCCGCTCCGCGACTGATGGTCTTGTTCAACCCCGAGCCTGAGCCGCAGGCTTTTGCCTTTGGCCTGGGGGCTTGGCGCCTGGTTCTGGACAGCAGCGACGAGTTGCCGTTGCCAGAGGCGGCCATGCCAATATCGGATGATCAGACCAGCCCTCAGTCCACAGCTCAGCCCATCACCCACCTGAATGTTCCCGCGCGCAGCCTCTTGGTGCTGCGCCATGTTTGAGAAGAAAGCCCTGAGACCATGAACCTCAATCAACGCTCCGCCGGTGTGCTGCTGCACATCACCTCGCTGCCCGGCCCGCACGGCATGGGTGACTTCGGCCCGGCGGCCTTTCATTTCGTGGACTGGCTGGCCTCGGCCGGCCAGAAGATTTGGCAACTGCTGCCGACCACGCCCATCGGCCCCGGCGACAGCCCATACCAAGGCGTCTCGGCCTTCGCCGGCAGCCAGTGGATGGTGGCTTTGGAGCCGCTGGTGGCCAAGGGTTGGCTGGCCCAGCCGAGCCTGCCCGCGGCGGGCTTTGACCCGCTGCATGTGCACTACGGCGATGTGCTGCCCTGGCGCGAACAGCAACTGCGTGCGGCGGCGGCCGGCTTTGCGGCCCATGCCAGCGCGGAAGACCGGCTGGCTTTCACGCAGTGGTGTGCGGAGCAGCAAAGCTGGCTGGATGACTATGCGCTTTTCATGGCCATCCGCGCGCCGCTGGGCGGCCAGCCCTGGTGGGAATGGAAGCCTGAGCTGGCCCGGCGCGAGCCCGCGGCCATGGCGCAAGCGCGCCAGGACTACGCGGCCGAGCTGGCCTTCTGGTGCTTTGTGCAATGGCAGTTCGATCTGCAGAGCGCTGAATTGAAGCGTTATGCCAATAGCAAGGGCGTGTCCATCATGGGCGACTTGCCCATCTTTGTGGCGCACGACAGCGCGGACTGCTGGTCACGCCCCGATCTTTATTGGCTGGATGAGAATTTCCAGACCACGGTGGTGGCCGGCGTGCCGCCCGATGATCTGGGCCCGCAGGGTCAGCGCTGGGGCAACCCGCTGTACCGCTGGGATCGCATGGCCGCCGAGGATTACGCCTGGTGGACGGCGCGGGTGCGCCGGGCGCTGAGCCAGGCCGATGTCTTCCGCATCGATCACTTCCGTGGCTTTGCCGGCTATTACGAAATCCCCGCCAGCAGCCCAGATGCCAAGCAGGGCCGCTGGTTGCCAGGGCCAGGCCGCGCGCTATTCGAAGCGATTGAGAAGGCCTTGGGCACTTTGCCCATCGTGGCCGAAGACCTGGGCTTCATCACCGAGGATGTGCATGCCCTGCGCCTGGGCTGCGGCTTCCCAGGCATGAAGATTTTGCAGTTCGGTTTTGGTGGCGACGGCCAACACGAGTTCTTGCCGCAGATGTGGCCGCGCGAATGTGTGGCCTACACCGGCACGCATGACAACGACACAGTGCGCGGCTGGTGGGACAAGGCCAGCCCGCGTGAGCGTGCTTTCGCCGGCGCCTACCTGGCTTGCGGTGCCCATGATGTGCACTGGGCGATGATCCGCGCCTGCTGCAATTCGGTGGCCAATATGGCGGTGTTCCCGATGCAGGATGTGCTGGGCCTGGACAGCGCGCACCGCATGAATGTGCCCGGCGTGCTGGGCGGCAACTGGGGCTGGCGCTTCACCTGGGAGATGGTCAGCAGCGAGTCGGCTCGCGTGCTGGGCTTGATCAGCGCGGCCAGCGGACGTGCACCGTTGGCTTTGCTGAACTTGCCGGGCTGATTTCAGTTGGGCTGAATCCAACCGGGCCAGGCCTGTTTCAGGCCCGGACTTTTTATTTAGTTTTCTACTTCCAGCAGCAGGCCGCTGCGCGCGGGCACTTGCAAGGTCTGACCCAGGTCATGGCGCGCGCCGCTGAGCACATCGATGCCGCTGGATTGGGGCGTCAGCATTTCGGCAAAGCGGCGGGTGTTCAGGCTGATGGGGGCCGTGTTCTTGTTGAACACCAGCATCAGCTTGCGGCTCTGGCCGGGCAGGTGGCGGAAGAGCACATAGCTGCCGTCCTTGGGCGTGTAGTGCATCAAATCGCCGCGCTGCACCAGCGTGGATTGCTTGCGCCAGTTCATCAGTCGGCGCACCAGCTCTTGCGCCTCGCGTTGGGCAGGGCTCAGGCCTTGGCCGGTGAAGGCATTGACCGCATCACCCGCCCAGCCGCCGGGGAAGTCGGCCCGCACGGCGCCGTCATCGCGCTGGGCCGGGCTGGTCTGCAGCAACTCGTCACCGGCGAAGAACTGCGGAATGCGCTGTACCGTGGCCAGATACAGCATCGCCATCTTGAACAGCGCTGGGTCTGACTTGAGTGCGGTGAACAGGCGCGGCGTGTCGTGATTGCCTGTGAACAGCATCAGCTGGGCTGGGTCGGGGTAGAGGAAGTCGTGGGCCAGCGCGTCGTAGAGCTTGTTGAGGCCGCCTTCCCAGGATTCGTCTTGCGTCAGCCCGGCCAGCAGGGCGCCATGCAGGGGGAAGTCCATCATGCTGGGCATGGCGGTCTGATAGCCGTCGTGGTTGTGCTTGCCGCGCTGCCAGTAGGCCACGATGGCGGGCGAGGGGCTCCACTCCTCACCCACCAAGTTGAAGTTCGGATACTCCTGCATCAGCCGCGCAGACCAGCGCGCCAGGAATTGCTTGTCGGAGTAGGAGAAGGTGTCGACGCGCAGCCCGGACAGCCCCGCCTGCTCCACCCACCACACGCTCATCTGCATCAGGTAATTGGCCAGCAGGGGGTGGCGCTGGTTGAGGTCGGGCATCTCGGGCACGAACCAGCCCTCGGTGAACAAACGGCGATCACTCGGCGCGGCATGGCGGTCCAGCAGGGTGCTGCGGGCATGTTGGGTCTGGGTGTAGGCCGGCCATTGATTGAGCCAGTCGGGCGCGGGCAGGTCGGCCATCCACCAGTGATGGCTGCCGATGTGATTGAGCACGATGTCCTGGATCACACCCAGGCCGCGCGCGCGGGCTTCGCTCACCAGCGCCAGGTACTCGGCTTGGCTGCCGAAGCGCGGGTCGATGCGGTAGAAGTCAGTCGCGCCATAGCCGTGGTAGCTGGCCTTGGGCGCATTGTTTTCGATCAGTGGCGTGGGCCAGATCTGCGTGAAGCCCAGGCCGGCGATGTAGTCCAGATGTTGGCGCAGGCCGGCCAGATTGCCGCCGTGGCGCCCGTTCGGATCGCTGCGCTGCTCGGCCTCGCGCATGCCGGTCGGGGCGGTGCTAGCGCCTGCTTTGGCAAAGCGGTCCGGCACCAGCAGGTAAACGGCATCTTTGGGGCCGAAGCCCTGGCGTTGGGCCGAGCCTTGGGCGCGAGGGCGCAGCGGATAGCTGATTCGCACAGGTGCTTTGTTGCCTTGCGCGGCTTGCAGCAGCAGGGGCAATTCACCCGGCCGGGCTTGTGGCGAGATCTCTAAGTCCACAAACAGATAGTTCGGGCTGGCCACCGTTTGCACGGCGCTGATGCGCACGCCAGGGTAGTCCAGCGCAGGGCGCAGGGCGCCGACGCCGGGGCCGTGGATCATCAATTGCAGGCGCGGTTCGGCCATGCCCACCCACCAGGACGGGGGCTCGATGCGATCGGCACGCGGTGCAGTGGCTGCCTGGCCCTGAGCAACAGCGCTGGCGCCAAGGCTCAGCAGCAGCGCCGGCAGCACAGCGCTGCGCAAGCGGCGAAGGATTAAAGCAAGTAGAGCTGGCATGGCGGATCAGGGCTTGGGGGTGTGAAGGCGATAGACCTGCAGCGACAAAGGGGCGAGCGTCAGGGGCTGGGCACGCTGTTGTGCCGAACCCGCTGAAGGATAGAGCGGCACCAGCCGGCTGCCCGGCTTCAGGTCTTGCACGCTGAGAGTGGCTTCTTGCTCACCATAGTTGATGGCCACCAGCACCCGCTCGGCGCCGTGCTTTCGCTCAAAGCGCAAGACCTGACCCTCAACTTGCGGCTGGACATAGCTGCCCTGGGTCAGCGCGGGGTGTTGATTGCGCAGGCGCAGCATGGCCTTGTAGAAGTTGAGGATGGAGTCGGGGTCTTGCGCCTGGCTTTGGGCATTGTGGCTGAGGCGGTTGGGGGCCAGCGGGCGGAAGGGTGGCTTGCTGCTATCCGCTGGGCTGAAGCCGCCCTTGGCATCCGCCGCCCAACTCATCGGGGCGCGCAGGGGCTCGTCACCGTCCAGGCCTGGCACGCCGGCCATGCCGATCTCTTCGCCGTAGTAGATGAAGGGAATGCCGGGTTGCAGCAGATAGGTGGCCGCCGCTAACTTGTAGCGCTTGCTGGGCTCGGTTTGCCCCTGCATTTGGTCCCAGAGGCGCTGGCCGGCAAAGATGTCGTGGTTGCTGAGCATGGTGGCCATGCTCAGCGGTGCGGTCTTGAAATAGTCGGCCACGGCCTGAATCGCCTTGGGCTCACCCTTGGCCGCCTTGATCACCTCGTATTGCAGGCCGAAGGCAAAGGCGCTGCCGCAGACCTGGGGGTCGGCATAGGCTTGCGGATTGGCGGTGGCTTCGCAAACGCTGAAGCGCTGGGGGGCTGACTTGATCAGCTTATGGAATTCCAGGGTGAGTTGGCGGCTCTCGGGCTGGTCGTTCCAGCGCACGGCGTCGTTCTCGATCATGTGCGGCACGGCGTCGAGGCGGAAGCCGTCCAGGCCCTTGTCCAGCCAAAAGCGCATGCTGGCGCGGTGATAGTCCACCACGGCCGGGTTGCGCAGATTGAAGTCCGGCATTGGGGCGCCAAAGGTGGCGAAGTAGTGGCCGCCGGCGGGAGTCCCGGAGGCATACCAGGGGTTCTTGCCCCAGATGTCCCAGCCGCTGGGTGCCGGGTCTTGCCACACAAACCAGTCGCGGTAGGGGCTGTTGCGGTCGGCCGCGGCCTGCTGGAAGAAGGGGTGCTCGGCGGCGCTGTGGTTGATGACGTAATCGACGATCACGCCGATGCCG
>NZ_CAMFJS010000046.1 GCF_945956965.1 uncultured Roseateles sp. | reverse complement strand
CCTCCATCTTCCCTGACTACTTCGGGTGAACAACCTCTTGGGAAACGACAGCTAGGCCCATCGCCTGCAGCACCGGTTCGGTATTGTGCTCATTGCTGGCCAGCAGTTCGATGCGACCGCGTTGAAGCATCCGCAATCCGGTGGCCACATCGCCTGGGTGGCTGAGCTTGAGCCTGCTGCGGGCGTGCTCAATGGCCTGGCCGTAGGCCCAGCCCACGGCCAGCCCCAACCGCATGGCCGCTCAGTTCGTTCGGGTCGCCACGCCACAGTCCGGCATTGCTGGGTAATGCATAGAACACCAGTGCGTCTTCATAAAAACCGCGCTTGGAAAAAAGGAAGCGCGCCTCTCGTTCAGGCGTGCGATAGGGGCCGATCAAAATGTCCGCTTGCCCTTGCTCCGCCATCATCTGTGCACGCGCCCACGGCACGCTTTCAAAGCGCTATCGCTGCTTCTGCAGTTTGGGTGTCGACCCGATGTGAATCGAAAGGCATCGTCAAAGGCTCGAGGATTGGGCCAGCTGTGATGCCGAATGGCGGCTCGCTCCCCGGTTGCGTCGAAGGCGGCCTCCGTGCTGGGGCCGCAATGCGGTTATCTGAAGAGGTCACGAAGTTGTTCGAGCAGCCGCTAGGCCTTCAAGGTGAGCAGGCAGGTGCACCAAAGCAACTCGAGGTTGACGTGCTTGGCTTAGGACATCTCCCCCGTTGGTGCGATAGACGGGTTGCCTCCCGGCATTTCCAATCCAGCCAGATGCCCCAGTGTGGCTTGCTATCGAGTGATCCAGCCGGAAGTGCAACGGTACGCCCCCGTTGGCCTTACGCTCTTCTTCGGTCAGCAGGTGTTACACCGCCGTAGACTGCTTGGATTCAACGTTAGCATCCGATTTGAGGCCTCTTCGCTGACATCAAAAGTTGGCGGTGTTGATACATCATTCATTCAAATTCAAGGGAGATTAAATGCCAATAGCTCAATCGCAGCGCCCCACCAGCGCGTTCATCGGTGCATCTTGGGCTGCACTACTCGTCGGTGCGGTGACCTACCTGGTGGGGCTGTGGAACGCGCAGATGCAACTGAATGAGAAGGGCTACTACTTCACCCTCCTGATGTACGGCCTATTCGCTGCGGTTTCCTTGCAGAAATCGGTGCGGGACAAGCTGGAAGGCATCAAAGTGACTGGCATCTACTTCAGCCTCTGCTGGCTTTCACTTGGAATTGCACTTGCGCTTTTGGCCGTTGGTCTGTGGAATGCCAACCTTTCAGCCAGCGAGAAGGGCTTTTATGCAATGTCATTCGTGTTGAGTTTGTTCGCAGCCGTAGCGGTGCAGAAGAATGTGCGTGACGTCGCCCTGTCCAGCAAGGTGGAGTTGAGTGACACAGTCATCGGCGCCTAACTTGGTCACGTTGTGAGCGGGTTCGCTTGCATATCGGCCATCGCTCTTCGAAGACGTGCTGAGGGCTAACAGGTCGATCCATCCGGGCGCCGTGCGGCGCCGGCCCTCTTTAAGCTGAGAATCGGATCAACTATGTCGAAGACCAGTCTTCACTTCGAATCAGAACCCAGCTCACGACCAGGCCTTTCCGATGGTCGCCGTGTATTCGTCTATGCGTTTTTGGGCGGGCTATTTGGGCTGGTTCAGTAGCTACTCAGCTTGGGTCTTTCCAGCCCTTGTCGCCGGCCTTCTCGCTGCCATGACCTTAGCCGGCTTGCCTTTCCCGGCTGTCCTTCGACGTTCTCGCCATCGCATTCGCGCAGAGGCATAACTTGTCACTCAAGCGTCTTCGCAACAACATGTCGCTTGCAGACAGCATCTCATTCCTGCCCACAGGCATTCAATCGCCGGGTGCTGATTTGCTCAAACGTCAGGCGACCAAGAGATGATTGGTAACGCAGATCAGCTTGTGTCGTACTTCGGCTATTGGCCGGAATTCTGTGACGCGAAGATCGTCTTGATTTCCTTCGAGCCGCAATCCAGCATAGTGATGCGCATTGCCTATATTGATGTTGATAGAGGCTGTGCAGCCACGATTGAACTCAAGTTTTCAGGTGTTTCTGAAATTGCACTGACTGATCTGCTGTCGGAGAACGTCATTGATTCCCTTCGGCTATCTCAAGGCAGCCCTGTTCGCGTGATCCTTGATGCTTGCTATGGCTTGCAGGGGAGCTTCACTTGTCAGGCGGTTGAAGTTTCCTCTTTACAGCCTGACCATTCATACTCGCCTTCGCCTTCGCCTCAGGGTGGGGTCCAATGAAGACCTTTTGAATCGCACAAGCCCTGTCTCTGCATAGCGGAAAGTTTTTTCGCGTTGTCGCCACTACCAGGATGCCAATATGGACCAACAAACGATCACCCTCGTTCAGGACTCATGGGCGAAAGTTCTCCCTATCGCACCGGCCGCTGGTGCGTTGTTCTACGCGAACCTGTTTGAAGCCGACCCGAGCTTGAAAGCCCTCTTCAAGGGTGACATGACTCAGCAGGCGAGCAAGTTGATGCAGATGATCGATGCTGCCGTTGCCAAACTAGACGATCTTGATGCCCTTGTGCCCGTGCTTCGGCAACAGGGTCAGCGCCACGCGACTTACGGCGTGCTGCCGGCGCATTACGACATCGTTGGCGCGGCACTGCTGAAGACGCTTGAGCAGGGCTTGGGTTCTGCCTTTACACCGGCAACGAAGCAGGCCTGGACTGCTGTCTACGGTCTGATCGCGAGCGTCATGGTCGCGGCAGCAGCAAAGCCATAGTACGGCAGCTTGTTGCCGCAAGCCTGGCCAACGGCCTTAGTTGAGCTGAAGGTCCAGCGGCACGCCGCCCGGCCCGGTTACAGGCACTTGCACGCGGCTGCTTGTGGGGCCTTTGGCGTCAAAGTGCCTACAGATTGCCTACAAGCGCGCCAGAAACGACAAAGCCCAGTTCTTGCGAACTGGGCTTTGCGTTTTTTGTATTGGTGCCGGAGAGATGAATCGAACACCCGACCTTCTCATTACGAATGAGCTGCTCTACCGACTGAGCTACACCGGCATCAAGCCCAAAATTCTAGCAGAGAAATATTGGGCTTTCGTTTGGGCACTGGCTTATTTGCCGGCTTCCAGGTGGTAGCGGGTGATCTGCTCGACTTCATTCTTGGAGCCCAGCACGACCGACACGCGCTCATGCAGCTGGCTGGGTTGCAGGTCCAGAATGCGTTGGCGGGTGTTGGTGGCGGCGCCACCGGCTTGCTCGACCAAGAAGGCCATGGGGTTGGCTTCGTACATCAGGCGCAGCTTGCCGGCCTTATTGGGCTCGCGCTTGTCCCAGGGGTACATGAAGACGCCGCCGCGGGTCAGGATGCGATGCACATCGGCCACCATGGAGGCGATCCAGCGCATATTGAAGTCCTTGCCGCGCACGCCGGTGCTGCCTTCCAGGCATTCGTCGATATAGCGCTTCATCGGGGCATCCCAGTGGCGCATATTCGACATATTGATGGCGAACTCTTTGGTGTCCTCGGGGATCTTGACCTCGTCCTCGGTCAAGACAAAAGAGCCTTGCTCGCGGTCCAGGGTGAACATCACTACGCCGTCGCCCACAGTCAGCACCAGGGTGGTTTGCGGGCCGTAGACGCAGTAGCCGGCAGCGGCTTGTTGATGGCCGGGCTGCAGGAAGTCGGCCTCGCAAACGCCGGCCGAGCCCTCGGGCTTTTTCAGCACCGAGAAGATGGTGCCGATGCTGACGTTGACGTCGATATTTGACGAGCCGTCCAGCGGGTCGAACATCAAGAGGTACTCGCCCTGCGGGAAGCGGTTGGGCACCACATAGATGCCTTCCATTTCCTCGGAGGCCATGGCCGCCAGGTGGCCGCCCCATTCATTGGCTTCGATCAGCACCTCGTTGGCGATGATGTCGAGCTTTTTCTGAACTTCACCCTGCACGTTCTCGCTGCCGGCAGTGCCCAGCACCTCGCCCAGAGCGCCCTTGTTGACGCTGATGGCGATGCGCTTGCAGGCGCGGGCCACCACTTCAATCAACAAGCGCAGTTCTTGCGGGATGTGGCCATGCTGGCGCTGCTGTTCGATCAGGTATTGGGTCAGGCTGATGCGTCGGGTCATGATGTTAGGCCGTTTGAGTTTGATCGGGAGCCGAAGCCAGGGCGCGGGTAATGACTTCGCGCACATTGACCGACAGGTCGGCCTTGGCGGCCACGCGCTGGATGGCCAGCAGGGCGGCGCTGCGATAAGGCTCGGCCAGCACATTCCAGCGGTCCATCACGCGGGCCAGGCGGCTGGCGATTTGCGGGTTGATGGCATCCAGCGCCAAAACCTGTTCGGCCCAGAACACATAACCCGCTGCATCAGCGCGGTGGAAGGCGGCCGGGTTGAACATGCAGAGCGAGAAGATCAGGCTGCGTGCGCGGTTGGGGTTCTTCAGCGTGAAGTCGGGGTGCTGCAGCAGCTGGCGCACGCGGGCGAAGGTGCGGCCATCGCGCTCCGGGGTGCGGCCTTGCAGGGCGAACCACTTGTCGATCACCAGAGCGTCTTTGCTGAACAGCTCGTGGAAGCGGGCCAGTGCAGGCTCGGCCAACTCGGCATGGGCGCCGACCAGGGCCGACAGGGCGCCCAGGCGGTCGGTCATATTGCCGGCGTCCTTGAAGCGCTGGTAGGCGCGGCCGGGCCAGACGGTGTCGCCCGTGCTTTGCGCGTCCAGCACCAGCATGCTCAGGGCCAAGTTGGCCAGGGCGCGCTTGCCGCTGGACACGGGGTCCGGCGTGTAGCCGCCCTTGATCTGGTTGGCTTCAAACGCGGCCACCCAGTCTTCGCGCAGGGCGGCGGCCAGTTGCACCTGGGCGGCATCCACAGCGGCGTGGATGGCTTGCGGGTCCACCACGTCCAGTTGCTCGGCCACATAGGCTTCGCCCGGCAGCGTGAGGGTGATTTCCTTGAAGGCGGCGTCCAGCTCGGGGTGGCGCAGCACGGCGCGCACGGCGTCGAGGTAGGCGCTGTCCAGCTGCAGCGGCGTGCCGCTGCGCACTGCCGCCAGGATGCGGTTCAGCGCCAGGCGTTGGCCGGCTTCCCAGCGGTTGAAGGCGTCCACATCGTGCTGCAGCAGCACCAGCAGTTCGGCGTCGCTCAGGCCATCGTCCAGCACCACCGGGGCGGAGAAACCGCGCAGCAGTGAGGGCACAGGGGCGCTGGCCACATTGACGAAAACGAAGGTCTGCTGCGCTTCTTCCAGCACCAGCACTTGCTCGTTCAGCACCTCGGCCGAGCCTTGCAGTTGCAGGGGCAAGACCTGACCCTCTTGGCTCAGCAGGCCCAGTGCCACCGGGATCACCTGGGGCAGCTTGTGCTCTTGGCCTGGGGTGGCGGGGTTGTGTTGGGTCAGCGTCAGGGTGTAGGTCTGCGCGGCGGCGTCATACACGCCACGGGCTTGCAGGCGCGGCGTGCCGGCTTGCGAGTACCAGCGCTTGAAGGCGTCCAGGCGGGTGCTCAGGGCCGAGCCGGGGTTGGCGTCGGCAATCGCTTGGGCGAAGTCGTCGCAGGTCACAGCCTGGCCGTCATGACGCTCGAAGTACAAGCTCATGCCCTTCTCGAAGCCGGCGCGGCCGACCAGGGTCTGGTACATGCGCACGACTTCCGAGCCCTTGTCGTAGACGGTGGCGGTGTAGAAGTTGTTGATTTCGGAATAGCTGTCCGGGCGCACCGGGTGAGCCATCGCGCCCGAATCCTCGGGGAACTGGGCGGCACGCAGCTGGCGCACATCGGCAATGCGGCAGACGGCGCGGGCGCTGGGGCTGCCGGCCATGTCCATGCTGAACTCTTGGTCGCGGAAGACGGTGAGGCCTTCTTTGAGCGAGAGCTGGAACCAGTCGCGGCAGGTGACGCGGTTGCCGGTCCAGTTATGGAAATACTCGTGCGCAACGATGGACTCGATGCGGTTGAAATCGGTGTCGGTGGCCGTGGCGGCAGAAGCCAGCAGGGCCGAGGTGTTGAAGATGTTGAGACCCTTGTTCTCCATCGCGCCCATATTGAAGTCGGACACGCCGACGACCATGAAGCGCTCCAGATCCAGCGGCAGCTTGAAGCGCGCTTCGTCCCAGACGATGGAGGCAATCAGCGAGTTCATCGCGTGCTCGGTCTTCTCCAGGTCGCCGCGGCGCACAAACACCTGCAGCAGGTGGTCCTTGCCGGCGCGGGTGCGGATGCGCTGCTCGCGTGCCACCAGATCGCCCGCCACCAGGGCGAACAAATAGCTGGGCTTGGGGAAGGGGTCATGCCATTTGGCGAAGTGGCGCGTGGCGTCCAGATCACCCGACTCCAGCAAATTGCCATTGCTCAGCAGTACCGGATACTTAGCCTTGTCGGCGCGCAGCGTCACGGTGTAGACGGCCATCACATCGGGGCGGTCCAGGAAATAGGTGATGCGGCGGAAGCCCTCGGCCTCGCACTGCGTGAAGAAGCTGCCACCCGAGGTGTAGAGGCCGTTGAGCGTGGTGTTCTTCTCGGGCGCGCAGGTGTTGCGCAGCTCAAGCAGGAAGTCAGCGTCGGGCGCGTTGTCGATGATCAGCTCATGGCCTTCCTGGCGGAAGGACACGCTCTCGCCGTTGATCAGGCAGCGCAGCAGGTTCAGCTCTTCGCCGTGCAGGCGCAGGGCGCCGTGAGCGACGGCCTGGTTGCGCTCGATCTGCATCTTGGCGGTGACCAGGGTCTTGGCCGGGTCCAGATCAAAGCTCAGGTCAACGGTGCGAATCCAGAACGCGGGGGCTTGATAGTCTTCGCGGCGAATCAGGGTGGCATTGCCTTCACGCATGGCGGGCATCCTCGGGGTGTGAAAAAAAGGCGGCGCCAGTGAGCGCCGCGTTGCTGGTGTTGGCAGGCGAGTGCGGCTTGTGGCCTCAGACGCCTTGCTTCAGGCTGGCAGAAATGAACGCATCCAAATCTCCGTCCAGCACCTTCTGCGTGGCCGAAGTTTCGTAGTTGGTGCGCAAGTCCTTGATGCGGCTTTGGTCCAGCACATAGCTGCGAATTTGGTGACCCCAGCCCACATCGGTCTTGGTGTCTTCGAGCTTTTGCTGTTCTTCGGCGCGCTTGCGCATTTCGTGGTCGTACAGGCGCGAACGCAGGCGCTTCCAGGCCACATCACGGTTGCTGTGCTGGCTACGGCCGTCTTGGCACTGCACGACGATGCCGGTCGGGATGTGCGTGAGGCGCACGGCCGAGTCGGTCTTGTTGATGTGCTGACCGCCGGCGCCGGAGGCGCGGAAGGTGTCGGTGCGCACGTCGGCCGGGTTGATGTCGATCTCGATCGAGTCATCAATTTCCGGGTAGACGAAGAGCGAGGCAAAGCTGGTATGGCGGCCGCCCGAGCTGTCGAAGGGGCTCTTGCGCACCAGGCGGTGCACGCCGGTTTCGGTACGCAGCAGGCCGAAGGCGTACTCGCCTTCCACCTTGATGGTGGCGCTCTTGATGCCGGCCACATCGCCCGCGGTTTCGTCTTCCAGCGTGGCAGTGAAGCCCTTGCGCTCGCAGTACTTCAGGTACTGACGCAGCAGCATGCTGGCCCAGTCGCAGGCTTCGGTGCCACCGGCGCCGGCCTGGATGTCGATGAAGCAGTTGCTGGGGTCGGCCGGGTTGTTGAACATGCGGCGGAATTCCAGCTGTTCAACGATTTCGTTGAGCTTGGCGGCGTCGCCCTCGATGGCTTCCAGGCCGTCAAAGTCTTGCTCTTCCTTGACCATCTCGAACAGCTCGGTGCTGTCAGCGAGGTTGCTGGTCAGGTGGTCGATGGTGCTGACCACGTTTTCGAGCGTGCGCTTTTCCTTGCCCAGTTCCTGGGCGCGCTTGGGCTCGTTCCAGACGCTGGGGTTCTCCAGCGCGGCATTGACTTCGTTCAGTCGCAGTGCTTTGCGATCGTAGTCAAAGATACCCCCTTAGCGCGTCAGTACGCGCTGTCAGGTCGGCCAAGGTGGTGCCGATGGTGTTGATGCGTTCGATGTCCATGAGGGATCCTGTCAGAGCTAGTTTCGCGGCGGTCTTTTTCGACTGGCTTGGGGCCCCGATGCAGGGCTGCCGCGCGCGCGAACAATTCAGCATTTTTACATGAGCGGCCTGGTTCAGGCGGCGGCTTGGCAAAGTGGCTGCAAACTGCGGCACACTGCAGGCCCATGGAAATGCCCGATTACGAGGATCTGAGCCGCCGCACGCAGCCCCGCGCTCGGCTGCTGCAGGCCTATTGGCGCCGCACTTGCCGGCTGACCGCGGTGCTTTTGCTGCTGTGGGCGCTGGCCAGCTTCGGGCTGATTTACTTTGCCCGCGACCTGTCCTTCAACTTCTTCGGCTGGCCTTTTGGCTTTTGGGTCGCCTCGCAAGGCGCCTTGATGGTGTTCTGCCTGATCGTGGCCTTCTACGCCTGGGCGATGGGGCGCTTGGATGCGCAGACAGCCGCACTGCTGCAGTCCGAGGGCGCCGCGCCGGAGTAAGCGCTCAGCGCAGAAAGTCTTCCAGGGCCTGCGCCAGCGCGGCGGGTTGGTCGTGGTGCAGCATATGGCCGGCTTGGTCCAAGACCACGCGGCGCAGGTCTTTGACATGCGCAATGCGCTCTTCAAAGTCGGCACGCGGGTAACGATCACCGAACCAGCGCAGCACCTGGGTGTTCTTGCCCTCCACCCACAGTGTGGGTGCGGTGATGCGCTGCCAGCAGGCCACGACTTCGGCGCGGCGATAAAGCGTCGGATTGGTGAGCTTGTGGGCCGGGTCACCCAGAATCTGCCATTCGCTGCCGCTGGCATTGCCTTGGGTCGTGCTGACTTCACGCGCCCAATGCGGCGCCAGCCAAGCGGCCTTGTCCGCGGCCAGGCGCGGGTTGGTTTTCATCAGGCGGGCAGCCACGTCGGCCAGGCTGGCATAGGGCTTGAGTTGGGGCGGCGCTTGCAATTCGTCCAGCCACTGAATCAAGCGCTCGGGCGCGAGTTCGGGCGCGGCATCGGGCAGGCCAAAACCTTCCAGATTGATCAGGCGGCGGATGCGCTGTGGGCGCAGGCCGGCATAGGCCATCACCACATTGCCGCCCATGCTGTGGCCCAGCAGATCCACCGCTTGATCGGGGCTGATGGCCTTGAGCAAGGCGTCCAGATCGCCCAGATAGTCGGGGAACCAGTAACTGTCCGCGCCGCTGCAATCACTCAGACCAAAGCCGCGCCAGTCCATGGCCATCACCAGCCGGTCTTCGGCGAGGGCATCGACCACGAACTGGAAGGAGGCGCCCACATCCATCCAACCATGCAGCAGCACCAGCGGCGGGCGGTCGGGCGTGACTAGGCTGGCGTCGCCCCAGCTCAGCACATGGTGGCGCAGGCCGCGCAGCGTCAGGAACTGGCTTTGGTGGCGGCGGCGCGGGATGTAGCTGGCGGCGGCGTTGGCGCTGGCGCTTGAGTGAGAGGTAGCTGCTGTCATGCGAGCGAATATAGGGGAGGCGAGGGGGCACTGATGTCGGGCAGGCGACAGGGTGGACGGTCTTGTGCAGGCCATGGCTCAGCGGCAGGCAGAATGCCCGCATGACTTCAACGCCCCCCTACGCCATTCGCCCGGCCACGCCAGCCGATGTCCCGCAATTGGTCAGCTTGATCGAAGAGCTGGCCGAGTTCGAGAACCTCACGCATATGTTGGCGCTGAGCGCCGACAAGCTCCACCCGCATCTCTTCGGCGACAAGCCGGTGGTGGAGGCCTTGATCGGTGAGATTGATGGCGAGACGGTGGGCTTTGCGCTCTTCTTCACCAACTTCAGCACCTTCCTGGCCAAGCCTGGTCTCTACCTGGAAGACCTGTATGTGCGCCCCGCCCATCGCGGCTCGGGCCTGGGCAAGGGCATCTTGACCCGTCTGGCTCAGATTGCGCTGGAGCGTGACTACGGCCGCTTCGAGTGGAGCGTGCTGGACTGGAACGAAACCGCCATCCGCTTTTACGAGCGCATGGGCGCCACCTTGCTGCCCGACTGGCGCATTTGCCGCATCAGCGGCGAGGCGCTGGAGAAGTTCCGCAACTGAGGCGGCAAGCCCGTCGCTGCTCGCCAAGCCGCTTCAGCGGCTCAGCTGCACCGAGAGTTTGCTATTCGCCGGCGCCACCAGCTTGGCCGCATCGGGCCAGCGCTCCTGGCCGCTCAGCACGGTGCAGAAGGGGCGCGGATCGGGTTCGTTCTTGCCGTTCTTCTTGACCGCCGGAGCCTTGCTGGGCGGCAGGGCCTCCAGCGGCAGCGTCAAGGTTTGGCCGCCCTCCGGCCATTCCAGCTGCCAGCCGGCTTGGGGGCTGCAAATCTTCAGGCCCTCGATCTGCGGCATCAGCCAGCGCAGGTAGAAGGGCAGCATTTCGGTGCGCAAGCTATGGCCCACGCGCATGATGCGGCGCACCAGCTTCATGTCCACTTCCTCGGGCTTGGCATTGATCTCCAGCAGCCCTTGAATCCGCATCGTGCCCTTGGCCTGGTTGCTGGCGACTTCGGCGTCCTTGGCCTGGGCTTGCGGCAGCAGTGGCAGTACAAAAGCGCCGTCGGCTGCCACGGGAATGGGGATGTAGCGGTCCTCGGTGCTCAAGGCCAGCTTGGGGTTGATCAGCGGCTTTTGATCGTCCTTGGGCAGCAATTTGAAGTCCAGGCGCACCAGCCCTTCGCCCACGGTTTGCAGCTGGGTGAGCACGCGGTTCAGCATGGCGTAGGGCAGCACGGCCGGGTCTTTTTGCATCTGGACGGTGACGGTCTCCAGCTGGGCTGGTGCCGACGCTGCGGGGCTTGGCGCGGCCTCTTGCGCCGTGGCTTGTGCACTCCACAAGACCATGCTGCCAAGGGTGAGCGCCAGCGGGCGCAGGGTCGGAAAAGGTGTGAAGGAGTCGCGCGGAGAATTTTTCATGGTGTGCGGATGAGCCATTTGCAAAGGTGAATGGAGGCGGACCAGGATGCGCAAAAGAGAGGGAAGAGCGAGCGAGAGAGGGAGAGAGACCGGAGAAGGGGTGCGAGGAAATCAAAGCCTATTTGCCGCAGGGTTTGTTCAAGGCCGGCATGGGATTGATGCTTTGATTGAAGGGGTCGAGTTGGGCCATGCGGGGCTGGGCCATGTCGATGCACAGCGAGCCTTGGCGCACCCGCCGCTTGCCATCGCCGGTGATGGTTTCGACCCTGCTGGGGTCGCTGTCCAGGGCGGCGGCCATGCGTTCACCGAGGTCCGGGCGCTGGCTATTGCTGCGTGGGTCTTGGGTGGCGGCCAATGCGGGGCGATGGGGGTCTTGCATTGCCCGAGCTCGCTCCTGGGCGGTGCCGGGCAGTTGCAGATTGAGCGGTATTGGCGTTGGCGCTGGCGCGGGTGCCGAGGCGGCACTGGCCACTGAAGGGGCTGCGCTGGGCGTGATCAAGGTGATGCTTGTTGTGACGCGCTCTTCTGGCTGGCTTGGCCTTGGAGGCTGCCGCACAACTGGGTCCACCTTGTTGGCCGGCGCTGTCTTGGCCTGCATTGGGCTGCGTTCCTTGGATGGTGCTTTGGCCTTGCCGGAGTTCAACCACAAGGGCACCAGCACGGTCTGCCGAGTTTGGTGGCCGGGCTTTGTGCTTGGCTTGGCCCGTAGCTGCTGAACCATCAGCCAAGCCAGGCCCAGGTGCAGCAGGGCCAGCAGGCCCAGCAGCAGGGGGCGGCGCAGCGCCATGGCCTTATTTGGCATCGCTCCCGCCATCGCTCCCGCCATCGTTTTGACCATCGCTGGCAGGCTCGGGCCCGTCGACATAACTCAGCAAATCACCGGGTTGGCAATCCAGCGTCCGGCAGATCGCTGCCAGGGTGTCGAAGCGCACGCCGCGCACCTTGCCGGACTTCAGCAGCGACAAATTCGCCTCGGTGATGCCCACCGCTTCGGCCAACTCGCGCGAGCGCATCTTGCGCCGCGCCAGCATCACATCCAGGGTCACGATCACCGGCATCAGACGAACTCGGCGTTTTCTTGCGCCACGCGGGTGGCTTCAAACATCACCCGGGCGATGGCCCAGAAGATCAGGCCGAAAAACAGGCTGAAGCCATGCTCAAAGCCCAGACCGAGGTTGAGCAAGCGCTGGCCCGGTGGGTTGCTTATGGTCAGGGCCAGCACCGACAAGGTGTCGCCCAGCGGTGAGGCCAAGGTATGCGCCACCAGGGCAAAGGCGAAACGTCGCAAGCGCAGCGCAGGCTCGGTTGCAAAGACCTCGCCGCGTTGAAAACAGCTGAACAGCACCCAGACCTGCCACAGCGCAAACAGGCGCACGCCGCCCAAGAGCCAGCTGCTCAACCAGCCCAAAAAGCGTGCGCCCGTGTCGAGTTGCAGCAAAGCGTCGGCCTGGTGCAATTGCTGCCGGGCGGAGGACTCGACCCATTCCGGATTGGTCCAAAAAGCGATGGGCCCCAGCAGAATCACCAAAGCGCCCAGCAGGCAAAACAGCTTGACCCCTTGGGCCAGGCGGCTCATCGACTTGGCGGCTTGGGCGTCGCGAAAGCTGGCGCTGGGAAGGGCTTGGCCCGGTCGGCTCATATTGAGTTCTTCATTGTTCATTGATAAAAATTTACTGTAAAACAATAATTTATCAATGTAAAGTCCTCATACGAATGGAAGGCCTGAGGCTTTTTTCCCCATGAGACGACTCGCACCTTATGCCGGTTTTGCCTTGACCCTGCTGGGCTTGCTGCTGGCCGGCCTGCTTTTGGCGGGGCCGCGGCTTTAGCCCGGCGCCTGCCGGTCAGGCCAGGCGGGGTTGATCAGCGCGAAGACCTGATGGTCGCGCCATGCGCCATCGATGAACAGGTAGCGCCGCTGTAGCCCGGCGTCTTCAAAGCCCAGGCGCCGCAGCAGGCCGAGGCTGCGCAGGTTTTCCGGGCGCACGGCAGCTTGCAGGCGATGCAAGTGAATGCCGTCCGGCGCGAACGCTTGCTGGATGACGCTTTGCAAGGCCTCGCGCATCAAGCCTTGGCCCTGCGCCGCGGCGTCGAGTTTGTAGCCCAAGGCTGCGTTCTGAAATGGCCCGCGCGAGACCTGCGAGAGTTGCACCTTGCCGATGATTTTTTCCGGCTCGTCCAGCAGGCTCAGCCAATAGTTATAGCCTTGGTCATCCGCCCAGGCCTGGGCGCTTTGGCTCAAGGCCTGTTGGATGCTTGCTGCTTCGAAATAGCTGGGCGGGTAGCTGGGATCCCAGGGCGAGAAATGGGCGAGGTTGCGCAGCTGGAAGGCGTAGACGGCCTCGGTGAGTTCAGGCGACGGGGCGCGCAGCAGCAGGCGGGCGCTGCGCAAGTCCGTGAGCGCCGGGCGCACCACGGTCATGGCTTGGCGGCGGGCGGCTGTTGATGTGCCGGGCGCGGCGCAGGCGGGGCAAAGCGCAGGGCTTTGCCGATGCGGTTCCAGGCATTGATGTGGGCGATAGAGGCCGTCAAAAAGCTCAGATCGCCAGCGCCGAATTCCGCCAGCAGCTGGGCGAAGAGCTCATCACTTACCGAACCTTGCGCGGCCAGGCTCAGTTGCTCGGCATAAGCCAGGGCCAGGCGCTCGCGCGGGCTGAAGACGGGCGCCTCATGCCAGGTGGGCAACAAATCGAGTTTGTCGATCGGCACATGCAGGCTGCGCGCCAGATTGAGGTGGTACTGCAGGCAAAACGCGCAGCCATTGAGTTGCGAGGCGCGCAGCTTGACCAGTTCGATCAGGTCTTTGCCCAAGCCCGAGCTGCCCACGGCTTTGCCGATGGCGCCCAGGCCTTCCATCACGCCGGGGGCGAGCTTGGCGAAATCTGCGTAATCGATGCGCACGGATGTCATGGTGGAGGCGGCAGTGAAGTTGAATTGGCGCTGATTATTGCCCCGCAGTGAGGTGCATTGGCCGCGCCCCATCGACTTGCCGCACTGGCGCGCGCGAACTTCATGCCTGCGCAACGCCACTTATCGGCCCGTAACGCAGTTCGTCGCTTTGGGATGGAGCCGGGCGAGGGGAGTCGGGATACTGGCGGCCTGAGATCCTGGGGTCCAGCCCCAAGAGGGCAAGGGAGTATTTGATGTTCAAGCGCCAAGGCATGACAAAAAAACGAAATGGCATTCCGTTGGCCGGCATATTGCTGCTGGCCTCAAGCCTGCTCGTGCCTGCCGCCCCGGCCGAGGCCAGCGAGGTGGTCAAGCTGGTGCGCCTGGTGATTACCGGCAAACGCATCAGCAACGCGCCGGTCAAGCCGGTCAAGAAGGCGCAGGTACCGCAGCGCGCGGATGAGACGGAGGCGCGTGTCGCCGAAGCCCAGCGCAGCGCCTTCCGCCCCATTTGATGGCTTGATCTGGCCCCATGACGCCACCCGCCTCGCAGCGGACGGGTGGGCCGAAGGGCTTTCGTTGCCTGGCCGGCCGGGATGGCTGGCATCGGCCACAAGCGATTTTTCAGCGAATCATGGGCGGCGATGGATGCAGGCGGCCCATCGCCAAAGTCGTCACATAAGCACCGTCGCGCATGGCATAGGCGGGCATGCGGCCTTCTTCCACAAAGCCAAAGCGCTTGTAGAGGCGAATCGCCCGGGCGTTGTCGGCGTAGACGGTGAGCTCGATGCGCAGCACCTGCGCCCAGTTGTCGGCATAGTCCAGCACCGCAGCCATCAACGCCGTCCCCACGCCCTGACCCTGCGCATGGCTGGCCACCATGATGCCCATCGAGGCCACATGGCGGCGCCGCGTTTGCCCGGTGACCGGGTGCAGGCCGACGCAGCCCAGCAACTCATCCCCGTGCTCCGCCACCAGATGCACATCTGGCAGCGCGTGTCCCGCCTTGGCGCATTCTTGTAGGCGATGCTGCCATTGCTCTTCACTGGCATAGGGCATTTGCAGCAGGCCGCCGAAAACGGCGGGCTCGGCCACCAAGTGGGCGATGGCAGCGGCGTCTGAACTTTGGCGGCGGCGGATGCGAATGTCCATGTGAGTTTCTCCTGTGGCTGTGGCTGGGTTTGGGGCGGTGGACCTTTTGGAAACAAAAAAGCCCGCTGGGGCAGCGGGCTTGAGGGGGATTTGGAGGAGGGAAGTTTCGGCGGTGAGCGTCGTTCGCTGCTAACGGATCACCCAGGCATGGCCGGCCTGCATCAGATGCAGCTGCGCATGCATGTGTAGCTGGCTCAGGCCTAGCGTTGGGTTGGGGATCCGGGCAGTCATGAGCCCAGTATGGTCAGGAGGCGGGGCCTCGGTCAAGCCAGCATGGGGTTTGAATGACGGAGTGCGGCGTGGCTGCGACAATCCAGCACATGCCTCGCCTGACTGCCATCCCCGCCGCAACTCCCTCCACCGCGCCTGCTGCTGAGGCTTTGCCGCCGCCCAAGGGTCAGGTCTTGCCTGCTGAACGATTTGCCTTGCGGGTGGGTCCTAGCGTCATCGACGGCTTAGGCGTTTTCGCCGCCGAGGCGATTCCCGCCCGGCGCAAGATTGGTGAGCTGCGCGGCGAGGCGATCTCGGTGCGCGAGGCGCGCAAGCGGGCCAGGGGCCGGGCGCGCATTCACATTGTTGAAGTGTCGGAAACCCGCGCCGTGGATGCCACCGAATCCAAAGACGCGCTGCGCCACATCAACCACAGCTGCGCGGCCAATGCCAAGCTGCGCATCAGCCAGGGCCGGGTGGAGTTCTATGCCCTGCGCGATATTGAGCCGGGCGAGGAGCTGAGTTGCGACTACGGCGTCAGCCACCACGAAGGGCGGCTGAGCTGCCGCTGCGGCGCGCCGAATTGCGCGGGCCGGCTCTGAGGCGGGCCGGCGTGGCAAAAAAAATGCCGCTAAACACTGCGGAGTAGCGGCAAGACACCAGATCCAGCACAGCCTCGCCGAGCCGGCGCTGCCGGCTGGCAAGGACTGAGCGGCTCAAGCCATCAGGACAGGGCTTGTCCGTCTTGCGGTTGCAGCCAGAACAGGCGCAGGTCTTGGGCCGAGAACAGGGCGTCGTCCAGCAGCACGTCCTGGTCGATCTCATCTTCAGGCTCGTACTGCTCGGCGATATAGGCCTCGCGCTGCTCACCGGGCGGCATGGCCACGGCGGCCACCGACATCAGCATGGCGTCCAGCATCTGGCCGGCTTCGCTCTCGCTGTCGTGCACATACCAGGCTTGCTCGTTGTCTTCCACGGCTTGCATAAAGCCTTCCACCCACATCAGGCCGGGGGGCGGCAGTTCGCTGAGTTGGTCTTCGCTCAGCACGCCTTGCTTGAGCAGATCGGCCTTGGTGGCTTCGTCGAACTCGGTGATCAGCGGCGTCAGCAGCATGGCTTCCGGGTCGGCCGACAGGGCCTCGGGGTCCAGGCTTTCCGTGATTTCGTTCCAGCGCGTCATCAGCACGCTCATGAACTCTTCGGTGGCGTCTTGCTCGTCCAGTGGCGCTGCCCAGTCTTCGCCGAACAAGGCGTCCATGGCGGCGATGGGGCTCAGCACCACCGGGCCGCAGATCAGTGCGGTCATATAGCCGTCCAGCGTGTCGATGGGCACGGCCTGCTCGCCCTCGGGCGTGGCCGCCACCAGGATTTGCAGCAGGGCGGCCAGGCGCTCTGCATTGGCGTGGTCGATATCGTGTGGGGTCGAGTTACTCATGGCGTTCGTCCTTGAAAAATAACAAGGGCTCTCGAGGATTTTTCGAGAGCCCTTGTCTTGGGGTTGTCAGTGAAAAAAAGAAGTTAGAGCCGCTCGCTCACCCAGGCTTGCACGCCCGCCAGCGCCGCTGGCAAGCTTGCGGGCTGGGTGCCACCGGCCATGGCCAGATCGGGCTTGCCGCCGCCCTTGCCGCCGCATTGCTGGGCCACAAAGCTGACCAGCTCGCCGGCCTTGATGCCGCGGGCGATGTAGTCGGCGGTGACGCCGGCCGAGAGGTTGACCTTCTCGCCATCGACCGAGGCCAGCACGATGATGGCCGAGTGCATCTTGTCGCGCAGCTTGTCGATGGTTTCGCGCAAGGTCTTGGCGTCGGCGCCGTCCAGCGTGGCGGTCAGGACTTTGGCGCCCTTGACCTCGACGGCTTGCGTCATCAAGTCATTGCTTTGCGCGGCGGCCAGGCGGCTCTTGGCGCTGGCCAGTTCTTTTTCCAGGGCCTTGACCTGGTCCAGCACGGCGTTGACTCGCTGCTCCAACTCGGCCGGTGCGGCCTTGAGCGTGCCGGCCACGGCGGCCACGGTGTTCTCCAGGCCCTGCACATAGGCCAGGGCGCCGGCGCCGGTGACGGCCTCAACGCGGCGGATGCCAGCGGCCACGCCGCCTTCAGCCACGATCTTGAACAGGCCGATATCGCCGGTGGCCTTGACGTGGGTGCCGCCGCAGAGTTCCTTGGAGGAGCCGATGGACAGCACGCGCACGGTCTCACCGTACTTCTCGCCGAACAGCATCATGGCGCCGCTCTTTTGCGCGTCTTCCAGATTCATCACCTGGGCTTGCGCGGCGGCATTGGCCAGGATCTCGGCGTTCACCAAGGCTTCCACTTGCGCGATTTGCTCGGCCGTGACAGGGGCGTTGTGGGCAAAGTCGAAGCGGGTGCGATCCGCCGTGACTTGCGAGCCCTTTTGCTGCACATGGGCGCCCAGCACTTCGCGCAAGGCCTTGTGCATCAGGTGGGTGGCGCTGTGGTTGCGGATGGTCTTGGCGCGCGTCTCGGCGTCAACCTTGGCGCTGAACTGGTCGCCAATCTTGATGGCGCCTTCCAGCACGCGGCCGTGGTGGCCGAACACATCGGCCTGGATCTTCAGCGTGTCTTCCACGGCGAAGCGGCTGCTTGCATTGCGCAGCTCGCCGCTGTCGCCGGCCTGGCCACCGCTTTCGGCATAGAAGGGCGTGTGGTCCAGCACGATGACGGCGTCGTCACCCGAGTTAGCCTGGTCCACGCTCTGGCCGTCGATGTAGATGGCGCTGACCTTGGCGGTCTCGCACACCAGATGCTCGTAGCCGTGGAAGGTGGTGGGCGCGCCGGTGTAGGCCAGGCCCTGGGCCATCTTGAACTTGCCGGCGGCGCGGGCTTGCTCGCGCTGGCGGGCCATGGCGGCGTCGAAGCCGGCCTGGTCCACGGTCACGCCGCGTTCGCGGCAGACGTCGGCGGTCAGGTCGACCGGGAAGCCATAGGTGTCATGCAGCTTGAAGGCGGTTTCGCCGTCGACTTGTTTCTCGCCCTTGGCCAGGGCGGCTTCCAGGATTTCCATGCCGTTGGCAATGGTCTGGAAGAAGCGCTCTTCTTCTTGCTTGAGCACTTCGGTGACGCGGGTCTGCTTCTCGCGCAACTCGGGGTAGGCATCGCCCATCTGGTTCACCAGCTCGGCCACGATCTTGTGGAAGAAGGGGGTGCGGGCGCCCAGCTTGTAGCCGTGGCGGATGGCGCGGCGGGCAATGCGGCGCAGCACATAGCCGCGGCCTTCGTTGCCGGGGATGATGCCGTCCACGATGGTGAAGCTGCAGGCGCGGATGTGGTCGGCGATGACCTTCAGACTCGGGCTGCTGGCGTCGCAGTCATTGCCGGCAGGGGCGGCACCGTCCACCGCGGCCTTGGCGGCAGCCAGCAGGCCGACAAAAGTGTCGATCTCGTAATTCGAGTGCACATGCTGCAGCACGGCGGCCAAGCGCTCCAGGCCCATGCCGGTGTCCACCGAAGGCTTGGGCAGCTTGTGCATCACACCGTCTTCGGTGCGGTTGAACTGCATGAAGACGTTGTTCCAGATTTCGATGTAGCGGTCGCCGTCTTCATTGGGGCTGCCCGGAGGGCCGCCGGCCACGTCGGGGCCGTGGTCGTAGAAGATTTCGGTGCAAGGGCCGCAAGGGCCGGTGTCGCCCATCATCCAGAAGTTGTCGCTCTGGTAGCGGCCGCCCTTGTTGTCGCCGATGCGCACGATGCGCTCAGCAGGCACGCCCACCACCTTGTTCCAGATCTCGTAAGCCTCGTCGTCCTCGGCGTAGACCGTGACCCACAGCTTTTCGGCCGGCAGCATGAACTTGGTGGTCAGCAGCTCCCAGGCGAAGGAGATGGCGTCGTGCTTGAAATAGTCCCCGAAGCTGAAGTTGCCCAGCATCTCGAAGAAGGTGTGGTGACGGGCGGTGTAGCCGACGTTGTCCAGGTCGTTGTGCTTGCCGCCGGCGCGGATGCACTTCTGGCTGGTGGTGGCGCGGTTGTAGGGGCGCTTGTCAAAGCCCAGGAACACGTCCTTGAACTGGTTCATGCCCGCGTTGGTGAACAGCAGCGTCGGGTCATCGCCGGGCACCACCGGGCTGGAGGCGACGATTTGGTGACCCTTGGACTCGAAGAACTTCAAGAAGGTCTGGCGGATTTCTGCTGCTTTCATGCGGGCTCTACTTTCGGGTCGGCTGCGCCTTGGCGGCGCACGATGGAGTCTGGCTTGGCGCAAAAAACGCGGGCTCGGGCCCGCGTTGCTTGGTCAGGATTCACTGGGGGCCGATTATATGGGGATGCCCTGGTGACAGCGGCGCTGAGGCGCCTCGGTTAGAGTGCTGCCACAAGCATGTTGGAGAACCGCCTATGAATCAAACAACTTCCCCTTTGGCCAGTTTGGATGACGCCAGCCTTTTGCGCACCCAGGCGCTGATCAATGGTGAATGGGTCAGCGGCACCAGCAGCTTTGCCGTGACCGACCCCGCCACCGGCGCCCCCCTGGCTGAAGTGGCCAATCTGGGGCCGACCGAAGCGCAAGCGGCCATTGCCGCTGCCAATCATGCTTGGGGCCCCTGGCGCAGCAAGACGGCCAAGGAACGCGCCGCCATTCTGATGCGCTGGTCGCAGCTGCTGAACAAGCATGCCGATGACCTGGCCCGCATCATGACGGCCGAGCAGGGCAAGCCCCTGGCCGAAGCGCGCGGCGAGGTGGCCTACGGCGCCAGCTTCATCGACTGGTTTGCCGAAGAAGGCAAGCGGGTCTACGGTGAAACCATCCCCACCACCGACAACAACAAGCGCTACCTGGTCATCAAGCAACCCATGGGCGTTTGCGCGGCCATCACGCCCTGGAACTTCCCCATCGCCATGATCACCCGCAAGGTGGCGCCGGCCCTGGCCGCGGGCTGCACCGTGGTGATCAAGCCGGCCGAGGCCACACCGCTGAGCGCCTTGGCCGTGGCCGAATTGGCGCAACGCGCGGGCATGCCCGCAGGCGTGCTGAATGTGTTGACGGCGGATGCTGACAACTCGGTGGCCATTGGCCATGTGCTGTGCGACAGCGATGTGGTGCGCCATCTGTCCTTCACCGGCTCCACCGAAGTGGGCCGCATTCTGATGCGCCAGTGCGCCGGCACGGTGAAGAAACTCTCGCTGGAGCTGGGCGGCAATGCACCCTTTATCGTCTTTGACGATGCCGATCTGGATAGCGCCGTGGATGGCGCCATTGCCAGCAAATACCGCAATGCCGGCCAGACCTGTGTGTGCGCCAACCGCCTCTATGTGCAGGCCGGTGTGTACGAAGCCTTCTTGGAAAAGCTGACGGCCAAGGTCAGCGCACTCAAGCTGGGCAATGGTTTTGAGTCGGGCGTCAATGTGGGCCCGCTGATCGATGCCCAGGCCATGGCCAAGGTGCAAAGCCATGTGGACGATGCCCTGGCCCTGGGCGCACGCCTGTTGGTGGGCGGCAAGGCAGCCACCGAGCTGGGGGCCCAGTATTTCGAGCCCACCTTGCTGGCCGATGTGACGCCGGCCATGTTGTGCTCACGTGAAGAAACCTTTGGCCCCTTGGCCCCGGTTTTCAAGTTCCAGACCGAGGCCGAGGCCATTGCCCTGGCCAACAACACCGAGTTCGGCCTGGCCAGCTATTTCTACAGTCGCGACATCGGCCGCATCTTCCGGGTTGGTGAGGCGCTGGAGTACGGCATGGTGGGCGTCAATACCGGCCTGATCGCCACGGCGGAAGTGCCTTTCGGCGGCGTCAAGCAATCCGGCCTGGG
>NZ_CAMFJS010000045.1 GCF_945956965.1 uncultured Roseateles sp. | reverse complement strand
CGCCGATGCCGTCGCCGTCGCTATCTTGATAGCCACGCACGAAGATTTCCATGAAGCTGCCTTGGCGCCAATCGCGCTTGGCCTGGATGAGGCCGGTGGGCTTGGCTGCCGCTGTGCTGCTCCTGCCGTGAGCATGCGCAGTGCCCTTGTTCGTGTCTGCCTGTGCCTGTGTGGCCAGCCCGCTCAGGCTCAGCAGAAGGCCAGCGGCCAAGGCAGCAGCCCGCCAGTGCGGCATGGGGCAGGGGGCTTTGGACGGGCTGCGAACAGGCATGACATTCCTTCTTGTGTAAGTAGGTAAATTACTTTCAAATGGATTCTGCCTCTGAAGCGGATTGCCATGCAGAATCCAATCTTTCTAGAGTGTATGTAGTTTTGCTACTTTTATGGTACTTGCAATGATGGCCTCTGCTTTGTCTCCACATCTGACTCGATCGTTGTCGCTCATCGGCTCTGGCCTGAGCTTGACCCTCATGTTGCAGACGGGCCTGGCGCAGGCTCAAGACAAAGCGGAGGCCATGTGCGATGGCCCGCTGACGCAGTTGCTGCAGCCGCAACTGCAAACTCGGTCAGGCTTTGCTGAACCTATTCCCGCCCGCGCCTATTGGTTGGATCGCAGCCAGCTGCAATGGCCAGGGCAGGGCGAGCCTGCCGGCAGTCGCTTCAAACTCTATCGCTCGGCCGTGGGCGCCTTGCAAGTGCGCGTGGGCGAGCCGGTGCAGGGGGCTGACGACGTCGTGCCCCTGCAGCGCAGCGAAGCGCCTTTGGCCCAGGACCTGGCCGAACGCTTCAAGTTCATCGCGGCCGGCCCGCGCTTGACTGTGGACGCGCAGGGCCGGGATACCCCGTCGGCTTCGGCAAGGCTGTCGGCCTTGCTGCAAGCGCAAGTCTTGCTGGTGCAAGAAGACGCGGCGGGCCGCGTGCTGGCCTACACCGCCTTGCAGACCCCGGGAGCTCTGGACGATCTGTATGCCAGCGCTGCCGATCTGCCCGATTTGGGCCTGAGCGTGGGCGCAGCGCAGACCCAGTTCAAACTCTGGGCGCCCACGGCGCAGGCGGTCAGTCTGTGCCGCTACGCCAATGGCAGCGCCAAAGCCATGGCGGTGCAGGCCATGCGCTGGGAGGCCGGCACGGGAACTTGGTCGTTGAGCCTGCCCGCCGATTTGAGCGGACAGTACTACCGCTATGCCGTGCAAGTCTGGGTGCCCGGTGTAGGCCTGGTGCGCAATTTGGTGACCGACCCTTATTCGCTGAGCCTCAGCCAGGATTCCGCGCGCAGCCTGGTGGCTGATCTGCAGTCGCCTCGGCTCAAGCCCGCGGGATGGGACGCGCCAACGCAAGCCAGCATGCGGGTCAAACACGCCACCGATATGGTGGTGTACGAGTTGCATGTGCGTGACTTCTCCATCAATGACCGCACGGTGCCGCAGCCCAAACGGGGCAAGTACCTCGCCTTCACCGAGGGCGCATCGAATGGCATGCGCCACCTGCGTGCGTTGGCCGACGCAGGCTTGACGGATGTGCATCTGCTGCCGGTGTTCGACATTGCCACCATCCCCGAAGCCGGCTGCAAGACGCCCCAGGTGCCCAAAGCCGCCGCCGACAGCCCGGCCCAGCAAGCGGCGGTGATGGCCCTGGCCGGCCAGGACTGCTTCAACTGGGGCTATGACCCCTGGCACTACAGCGCGCCCGAGGGCAGCTATGCCAGCAATGCGAGGCAGGGCGAGCGGCGCATCATCGAGTTCCGGCAAATGGTGCAGGCTCTGCACAAAATTGGCCTGCGGGTGGGCATGGATGTGGTCTACAACCACACCGCTGCGTCCGGCCAAAATGCGCGTTCGGTGCTGGACCGCATCGTGCCCGGCTACTACCAGCGCCTGAACGCCAGCGGCGAGGTGGAGCAATCGACCTGCTGTGCCAACACCGCCACCGAGCACCGCATGATGGCCAAGCTGATGCTGGACTCGGTGGCGCTGTGGGCGCGTGAGTACCGCATCGATTCCTTCCGCTTTGATCTGATGGCGCATCAGCCGCGTGCGGTGATGGAGGCGCTGCAAGCGCGGGTCAACGCCGCTGCCGGGCGGCCGGTGCAGCTGATGGGTGAGGGCTGGAACTTTGGCGAAGTGGCTGATGGCGCGCGCTTTGTGCAGGCCTCGCAGCTCTCGCTCAATGGCAGCGGCATTGCCACCTTCAGCGATCGGGCCCGGGATGCGGCGCGCGGCGGCAGCGCAGGTGATGGCGGCGTGGCTGTGCTGCAGAACCAGGGCTGGCTCAACGGCCTAGTCACTTCGCCCAATGCGCAAGCTGCGAAAGCGCCAGCCCGCCCGGCCAGCGATCTGCTCAAGGCGGCCGATCTGCTGCGCGTCGGCTTGGCCGGCTCGCTGCGGGACTACCGCCTGCAGACCTGGCAGGACCAAACCTTGCGCCTGGCCGAGATCGACTATGCCGGCCAGCCTGCCGGTTATGTGTCCCAGCCCGGCGAGGTGGTGAACTATGTGGAGAACCACGACAACCAAACCCTCTTTGACATCAATGTGCTCAAGCTGCCCCAAGCCACCCGCAGCGCCGATCGTGCCCGCGTGCAAGTGCTGGGCGCGGCGCTGACGGCCTTCAGCCAAGGCATTGCCTACTTCCATGCCGGCATCGATGTTTTGCGCTCCAAATCGTTGGACCGCAATAGCTATGACTCCGGCGATTGGTTTAATCGCCTGGACTGGACCTATCGCGACAACGGCTTTGGCGCTGGCTTGCCACCCCAAGCCGACAACGGCGCCATGGTCGAATGGATGAAGCCCTTGCTCGCCGACCCCGCCATCAAGCCGCGCCCGCAAGATATCGCCTGGACCCGCGATGCCTTTCGTGATTTGCTGAAGATCCGCGCCAGCTCCAGCCTATTCCGCCTGCCTACGGCCGCGGCAGTGCAGCAGCGCCTGGTCTTTCACAACACCGGCTCGGCGCAGAACCCGCTGGTGCTGGCCGCCAGCCTCGACGGTCAGGCTTGGCCTGGCGCCGGCTTCAAAGGCCTGCTGTATTTCATCAACGCCGCCGATCAGGCTCAGACCCTGAGCCTGCCTGAATTGGCCGGCCGCACTTATCGCCTGCATCCGGTGCATCTGGCGCCCGGAGCGGCCGACGCGCGCCCGGCCGAGCAAGCCCGCTATGAGCGCGCCAGCGGCCGGTTCATGCTGCCGGCCAGGACGGCGCTGGTGTTTGTGGAGTAGGCCTGTCGCGCAGCCTTGGATCCAAGGTTGACTGCGGGCCTGACTTCCAGCAGCAAGGCGGGGCTTGGACTAATATCGTTGCAGGCTTCTCCCGGTTTGCGAGGTCCATCATGACGCCGAGGTCTGCGCTCTTGTCCTGCTGGCAACGTCTGCGCCAGTGCCTGTTGTTCGTGGCGAGTTTGAGCTTGCTGGGCTGCGCCAGTGCGCCGCCTGCGCCGGTGCAGCCGCAACTCTTTCACGACGCGCTGTTCAAGCCGCTGGCCTCGCCCATACAGCCTGAGCAGGTCTTCGCGCTCAGCCCGGCGATGCAGCACTATCTCAGCGATGAAATCGCGGCGCAGTTGCGCAGCAAGGGCCCACGCCAGGGCTTGCTGGATGCGCTCTACCAAAAGTCAGAGCTGATGCTGGAATACGACTCCAGCTTCACCCGGAATGCGGCCGAGGCCTTTGAGGCCAAGCGTGGCAACTGCTTGTCTTTGGTGATCATGACGGCGGCGCTGGCCAAGCAGCTGGATCTGCCCTTGAGCTACCACAGCGTGTTTGTGGATGAGTTCTGGACCCGCAGCGAGGGCATTTTTGTGCTCAGCGGCCATGTCAATCTGAGCCTGGGCAAGCGCTTGGGCGAGCAGCACCGCACACATGGCGATGCAGACTTGTTGACAGTGGACTTTTTGCCGGCCGAGCAGCGCCGCTTTCAGCGCAGCCGGGCGATTGATGAGAACACCATCGTCGCCATGTATATGAATAACCGTGCGGCCGAGGCGCTGATTGCCAATCAGATTGACGAGGCCTACTGGTGGGCGCGCGAAGCCATGGTGCAAGACCCCAAGCTGATGGCGGCCTACAACACCTTGTCGGTGATTTACCGGCGCGCCGGCAAGTCGGCTCAAGCCGAGGCGCCGCTGCGTTATGTCTTGGCCCAGGAGCCGGGCAATTCGCAAGCCATGTCCAATCTGGTCCTGGTCTTGAACGATCTTGGCAAGGTGCAGGAAAGCGAAGCCCTGGCTTTGCAGCTCAAGGCCTTGCAGCCCTATCCGCCTTATCGCTATTTCGACCTGGGCGTGCTGGCCATGCACGGGGCGGACTTCAAGGCCGCCAGAGACTATTTCGACAAGGAGATTGCGCGCTCCGCCTTTGTGGCCGAGTTTCATTTCTGGGCCGCCCTGGCCAGCTATGGCTTGGGCGATCTGGCCTTGGCCCGCCAGCAACTGGGTCAGGCCGTGGCCAATAGCAATACGCCCAAGGACAGGGCCAGCTACAGCGCCAAGCTGGAGTGGCTCAATACGCAGCGCCAGAGCGCGGAGCAGCGCACGCGCATCTTGCGGTGATTGAGTCCTTGGGAAAAGCCCTGGGGCAGGGCGGCCCGCCTCAGCCCAGCGGCGCCAAGCCGTGGCGGGTGCGTGCCCTGGCGCAGGCATCATCGCCGCGGCCCATGGGGGCGCACAGGCCGAACTCGCGGCAGGGCGCCGGGCGCCATTCGTAAATGCCGCAGCTGGCCTTAACGCCCACCGTGCCCACCAGCGCGGCGCAGCGTGGGCGCACATGATCGGTGCCGCGCATGCGCGCGAGGCTGTCGTTGACTGTGACGGTCAGGCCATCCGGCACACAGCCGCCTTCGCTTTGCAGCTCTTGCTGGGCAAAGTCCACGGTGAAGCTGGCGCAGCAGGCGCCGCAGCTGATGCAGGGGTTGTCGGTGCTCATGCCGACAGCTTAGCGTGCTTGGCCCGCTGAGCTTGCCTAACGCCCAGCCGGCGCGGCCTCGCGCACCACGGTCACGCTGCAGTCTGACTGCGTCACCACCTGGGCCGAGACGCTGCCCAGATAGCGCCGCAAGGCCGAGGCCCCGCGGGCACCCATGACGATGTGGTCGGCGCCATTCTTGGCCGCAAAGTCGATGATGGCGGTGGCTGCGTCGGGGGCTTCCAGCACATGAAAAGTCAGGCGCCCGTCTTCCAGATTGAGCGCCTTGCTGATCGGCCGGGCCCAATGCTTGAGGGCAATCAGCTGCTTGACGTGCACGCTTTTGCCCTCTTTGTCGGTCAGCTCATCCATGCCGATGCGGGCGACCTTCATCACGCTGACGCAGGCCAGGCGCGCGCCGGGCTCGGTCTGCACGATGCGGCGCACCGTTTCGCGCAACTGCTCCAGCAGGGCCGAGGTGGCGTTTTCAATGTCCACCGCCGCCATGATGATGGGGCTGCGTGAGACCTGCGCGCTGGTGCTGATCTGCACACTGGGCTCGGCGCCCAGGGCAAAGAACCAACGCTTGAGTGTCTTGATGCTGCTGCTGGTGTTCACCCGCTCGGCGCGCTTGGTCAGCACAATGCCTTCCGGGTGCTGCAGGTCCAGCGCCAGTTGCGCAGCACTTTGGTAGCGCCGCTCGGCCTTGACCTCCAGACAGTGCAGCACCAACTCCTGAAACCAGGCCGGCAAATCGGGGTTGATGGCGCGCGGCGGCACCGGCTCCACATAAAGCCGGCGGCGCAGGCCGCGCACCGAATTGGGCTGGCCGAAGGGGCGCTCGCCGGTGGCCAGGTGATAGAGCATCACGCCCAGCGCGAACAGGTCGCTGCGCGGGTCGTTGCGCACAAACTGCACTTGCTCGGGCGACATATAGGGCCCGGTGCCCATGGGCAGGGCGAACTCTTCTTCGAGCAGGTCGGGCAGATGCTCATGGCGCGAAAGGCCGAAGTCCACCAGCACCGCATCGCCATTGGCCTTGATGAGAATATTGCTGGGCTTGATGTCCAGATGCACCACATGCTGGCGGTGCAAGTCTTGCAAAGCGGTGGCCACCTGAACGCCGATGGTGATGACTTCTTCCAGCGGCAGCGGCGCTTCGTCCAGGCGTGGCCGCAGGGATTCGCCCTCGATGCGCTCCATCACGATATAGGCTTGGCGGGTCCAATCCCCCCGCGCCACAAAGCGTGGCACATGGCGGCCCTTGAGGGCCGGCATCAACATCTGCTCGACCTCGAAGCCGACGATGGTGGCTGGATCTTCGCCGCCCTTGATGCGCGGCACCTTCATCATCAGCGGGAAGTCTTCGCCGGCAACCGGGCTGAGCCGGGTCACGCTCCAGAGATTGGCCATGCCGCCCTGGTGCAGGCGTTCCTCAAGCCGGAAACCGTCCAGCACCAGGCCGGGCTCTAGTGTCCCGATGGGCGGGAGTTGGCTGACGGGTCCGCTAGGGCTGTTGGGCATGGTTGTTGGGCAAGCTGGAGACGGAGTTATTGGCCCTGGCTCAGGCGATGAGCCAGGCGCTCGGGAAGGCCGGCTTTGAGGATGCGCTGCGCCGCTGTTTCAAAGTCGTAGGGCACGCGTTGGAAGTTCAACTCGCCGCTCACGCTGTCGAAGATGGCGTAGCAAGCCGCCGGATTGCCATCGCGCGGTTGGCCGCAGGAGCCGGGAATCACCAGCCATTGGCGATTGGGCAGCAGTGGGATACCGGTGCCCGGCGCCGGCGTGAACTCGCCCGCCTTGCCGGTGCCCGAGAGGTGGTAGAGCATGGGCTCATGCATATGGCCGCAAAAGGTGTAGCGGCAACTGGTGGCTTGCAGGCTTTGCATGGCTTCCATGCGGCCCTGGATATAGGCCCAGCCGGCAGGGGCATAGGCATTGGCGTGCACATAGAGCCGGTCTTGCTGCGTCACGCTCAGCGGCAGCTGGGCCAGAAAGGCCAGTTGCTCGTCGCTCAGCTGATCATGGGTCCAGGCTACGGCAGCGCGGGCCTCTTCGTTCATCGTGGGGGCCACGCCTTGCACGGCACCCTGATCGTGATTGCCTAGTACGGCGACGGCGCCCTTGGCGACCAGCTCGCGGACGCGGTCCACGACCCAGGCGGGGTCGCCGCCATAGCCCACAAAATCGCCCAGCAGGGCATAGTCGCTCACGCCCTGGGCTTGGGCATGATCCAGCACGGCGCTGAAAGCTTCACGGTTGGCATGGAGGTCGGAGATCAGCGCAATTTTCATGGGCAGAGCTTGCCATGAAACGCTGACACCCGCCTGATGGATCACCCGAGTTGGGGGCGGCTATTTTTGCCTTTGCAGGGGCCGCCCTAGGTCTGAGGCGGGGCGACAGAGCCGCCCCTGAGTCAGTCTATGCCTCAGCCGATACGGCCGAGCAAAAGGTACTCCATCAGTGCCTTTTGCACATGCATGCGGTTCTCGGCCTCGTCCCACACAACGGACTGGGGTCCGTCGATGACCTCGGCAGACACCTCCTCGCCGCGGTGGGCCGGCAGGCAGTGCATGAAGAGGGCGTCGGGCTTGGCCACGCCCATCATTTCGGCATCCACACACCAGTCGGCAAAAGCGGCGCGGCGGGCGTCGTTCTCGGCCTCATAGCCCATGCTTGTCCACACATCGGTGGTGACCAGATCGGCGCCGCGGCAGGCGTCCAGCGGGTTCTTGAAGACCTTGTAGCAGTCGCTGTTCTGGATGCCAGCCACCTTGGCGTCAACCTCATAGCCACTGGGCGTGCTGACGTGGACGGTGAAGCCCAGAATCTCTGCCGCCTGCAGCCAGGTGTTGGCCATATTGTTGCCGTCGCCCACCCAGGCCACCACGCGGCCCTTGAGGCAGTCCACATCCACGATGCCGCGGCGGTTCATGCCGTGGGCTTCGATGAAGGTGAACAAGTCGGCCAGGATCTGGCAGGGGTGGAACTCGTTGGTCAGGCCGTTGATCACGGGCACGCGCGAGTGCGCCGCGAAGCGTTCGATCTTGGTCTGCTCGAAGGTGCGGATCATGACGATGTCCACCATGCGGCTGATCACCCGCGCACTGTCTTCGATCGGCTCGGCGCGGCCCAGCTGGCTGTCGCCGGTGGTCAGGTGCACCACCGAGCCGCCCATCTGGTACATGCCGGCTTCGAAGCTAACGCGCGTGCGGGTGCTGGCCTTTTCAAAAATCATCGCCAGCGTGCGGTCGGCCAGAGGCTGATAGCGCTCGTAGTTCTTGAAGCGGCGCTTGATGATGGCGACACGCTCGAACAGATGCGCGTACTCCTCAGCACGCAAATCCTTGAACTGCAGATAGTGGCGAATCAGTGTGGATCCGGGCTTCATGCTTGCGGCTCCGCGAGGAAGGTTTTGATCAAAGGCACCAGGATGGCGGCGATCTGCGCGGCTTCATCGCTGCTCAGAATCAGGGCCGGCACCAGGCGCACGACGCGGTCGGCGGTGACGCTGATCATCAGGCCGGCTTCGGCCGCGCGGGCGAGCAGGGCGCCGCAGGGGCGGGCCAACTCAATGCCCAGCATCAGGCCCTGGCCGCGCACTTCCACCACGCCGTCCACGCCGGCCAAGCCTGCGCTCAGTGCGGCCTTCAGCTCGGCGCCGACCTTGGCGGCATTGGCCAGCAAATCGTCTTCGACCATGATCTTCAGCGTCTCGACCCCGGCTCGCATGGCCAGCGGGTTGCCGCCAAACGTCGTGCCGTGATTGCCCGGCTGCATCACCTTGGCCGCGCGCGGTCCGCAGACCACGGCGCCCACCGGCACGCCCGAGCCCAGGCCCTTGGCCAGCGGCATCACGTCCGGTTTGATGCCGGCCCATTGGTGGGCAAACCATTTGCCGGTGCGGCCGATGCCGCATTGCACTTCGTCCAGCATCAGCAAGATGTCGTGCTCGTCGCAAACGCGGCGCAGGGCTTGCAAGAACTCGATGCGGGCCGGGTTCACGCCGCCTTCGCCCTGGATGGTTTCCAGGAAGATGCCGGTGATGTTGGGGTGTGCCTTGAGGGCGGCTTCCACCGCCGCGATATCGTTCAAGGGCACGCGCACAAAGCCTTCCACCAGCGGGCCGAAGCCGGCGTGGATCTTGGGATTGGCGGTGGCCGACAAGGTGGCGATGGAGCGGCCGTGGAAGGCGCCGTCAAACACCAGCAGTTCGGGTTGGTGGTTGCCGCGGTCATGGCCGAACTTGCGCGCGATCTTCAGCGCGGCTTCGTTGGCTTCCAGGCCGCTATTGCAGAAAAAGGCCACGTCCAGGCCTGAGTATTCGCACAGCTTAGCAGCCAGTTGCTCTTGCAGCGGCACATGGTAGTAGTTGCTGCAGTGCATCATCTTGGCGATCTGCTCTTGCAGCGCGGGTACCAGGCGCGGGTGGCCGTGGCCCAGGGTGTTGACGGCGATGCCGCCCAGCCCGTCCAGGTATCGTCGGCCATTCACGTCCCAGACCCAGCAGCCTTGGCCATGCGACAGGGCAAGGGCTAGGCGGCCATAGGTTTGCATGACATGAGGCTCAGACGGTACGGACGGTGCGGCGACAGGCGCGTTCATCAACTCTCCAAAAGGAAAAACAAAAGGGTTGGCAATAGGACCTGGGGTCAGGTCTTATGGCTGGGGCTTGCGGGCTCAAGCGGGCTCAAGTTCAGCCAAGCTTTGCAGGCCGACCTGATTCTAAGGTGCAGTGCTGAACGCGCTGCGCCGGCGCCGGCACATGAGCCCCTTTCATGCCGCTTACTCGGCCAGCTTTTGATGCGTCGGTGTGACTTTGTCGGGTCACTTTGGGCGCGGCGCGTGCTGCAACGCAGCACATCCAAGGCACAATACGGGCCGTCATCCATCCGTTGTATCCGCGCCGGCCAGCTCCTACCGAAGCTGGCAGCCCCGCCGCCAAATCCATGAGCCAGCCCCTGAAGCCGATTGAAAAGCCGAGAGAAGTCTTCATCCAAGGCCTGACCGCGGATGGCAAGACCTTTCGCCCCAGCGATTGGGCTGAGCGTCTGGCGGGGGCCATGTCTTGCTTTCGCCCCGGCGGCGTGCGTGGCGGCATTGGTGACTACATCGGTTATTCGCCGCTGTGCGTGCCGCGCGTTATCAATGGCGTGAAATGCGTGATCGTGAACGAAGAACTTCGGGGCCTGGAGCCCATGGCCTGGGATTTCGTCATGAACTTCGCCCGCGACAACAATCTGCAAGTCGCCGAGGCTTGTCTTCTGCCTGATAACGCACTGAGCCGGCCAGATTCGCGTTAGTTGCGCCAATTGCGCTGAGCATACTCACTGCGTCACATATGGGGTGGCGATGCTGCCTCTCGCATCGTTCAAGCCGCCTATCCCTTTTTCTCTTCTCCGCAAAGCTGCCCTAGCGCGATGAATTCCAGCGCGCTCGCAGCAGCGCCAGTGCTTCCAACAAGCCGCTGAGCATTTCACGCGTCAAGGCCCAGAGCTGCGAAGGCTGGCGGGGTTGATTGATGGGTGTCTGGTGCATGACGTGGCGGGCTCGGTGCTGGTGGCTTTGTCCCGCAGGCTAGGCGCCATCGATGACGGTTTCATGTCAGGGCGTTGGAAAAGTGCGCTATGGCGCTTCTCTTGCGCGCGCTATGCTGCAAGCCGCCTTGCCGCCGGCACGGCGCCTCACTCCAATTCATGCCCTTACGCGGCATTCCTGTGTGAGCCCAGTTGCCACCCCATTGCCAGAACTGCAACTCTTGGAACGCTTGTGTGAGCAGGGTGCTGCGCATGTGCAGCGCCTGCATCTGGGTGATGTGCGGGTGGGTGAGCGGAGTTTTCCTTTGCTGGCCCTGTGTCTGGGCAACCCCAGCCCGCAAGTGCCTGCCATTGGCTTCTTTGGCGGCGTCCATGGCTTGGAGCGCATTGGCGCGGAGTTGGTGATGGCTTTTCTGGCCAGCTTGGTGTCGCGCCTGCGTTGGGATAGCAGCTTGCATCAGCTGCTCGGCTCGGTGCGCATCGTCTTCATGCCGATGGTCAATCCGGGCGGTTTGTGGCGCGGCACGCGGGCCAATCCGGCGGGTGTGGATTTGATGCGCAATGCGCCGCTTGAATCGGCGGCTCAAGTGCCCTTGTTTGTTGGCGGCCAGCGTTTGAGCGCCAAGCTGCCCTGGTATCGCGGCCCGGCTGGGGCTGCGATGGAGCAGGAGAGTCAGGCCTTGTGTGACTGTGTGCGGCGCGAGTTGCTGCCGCATGCGCATGTGCTGACCGTGGACTGCCATTCCGGCTTCGGCTTGGCGGACCGGATCTGGTTTCCTTTCGCGCACACGGCCCAGCCCATTGCGCATCTGGCTGAGATGCATGCCTTGTGTGAGATCCTCGATCAGACGCACGCTCAACATGCTTATGTCTTCGAGCCGCAGAGCCGCCAATACCTCACGCATGGCGACCTCTGGGACTATCTCTACACGGAATCCAGTGCACGCGCCGAGCAGGTTTTTCTGCCGCTCACGCTGGAGATGGGCTCCTGGTTGTGGGTCAAAAAAAATCCGCGCCAACTATTCACCAAGCACGGCATGTTCAATCCGCAGATCGGCCATAGACACCGCCGGGTTTTGCGGCGTCATCTGGCTTGGTTAGACTTTCTTTTGCGTGCTGCTGCGGGCATGCCGCGTTGGTTGCCGCAGCCGGCGCAGCGCGCCGAGCAGGAGCGGCGCGCTTTGTTGCGCTGGTATCAACGTGGAGACCAAGCTGGAGTGAAAGCCTGATGAGCATGAATGCAGAAGAGTCCGCACCGGTCTGGGTCTTGCTGCGTGGTTTGGCCCGCGAGAGCGGGCATTGGGGCGCGTTTCCACGGGTGCTGGAGCCTGCGCTGCAGTCGCAGCAGCCGGGCGCTCGCTTGGTGATGCTAGATCTGCCTGGTAACGGGGTGCTGAACCAGGTGGCCAGCCCTTTGCGGGTATCGGATATGGTGGAGTTTTGCCGCCAGGATTTGCGCGCGCGTGGCGTGCTGGGACCCGTGCATGTGTTGGCCATGTCGCTCGGCGCGATGGTGGCCAGCGAATGGGCGCGGCGCTACCCGGAAGAGATTCGCGCCGGCGTGCTGATCAATACCAGCTTCAGGCCCTTCAGCCCGTTTTATCGGCGCTTGCGGCCGCTGAACTATCTGAGTTTTTTTCTGCTCAGCTTGAGCCGCCTGAGCAATCGTCAGCGTGAGGCCAAGGTGTTGGGCATGACCACGCGTCTGCAACGTGAGCCCGAGGCGGTGCTGGATCAGTGGGTGGCTTTGCGCAATCAGCGCCCGGTGGGTTTGCGCAATACGGCGCGCCAGCTGTGGGCGGCGATGCAATTTGAAGCCAGTGGTTTGCAGCCCGTGCCGCCCATGTTGCTGCTGTGCAGCAAGGCCGATGGCCTGGTGGACTGGCGCTGCTCACAAGCCATCAGCCGGGCTTGGGGTGCGCCTTTGCGTCTGCATGCCCAGGCGGGCCATGATTTACCGCTGGACGATGGGCCGTGGGTGGCGCAGGCGGTGCGGGATTGGCTGGAGTGGCGGCGCCTGAATGGCGTGGCCGACGGCAGCTGGCATTAACCTGGTGGGCAAGGGGCCAGCCCAGGCCGCGGGCTTGCCGAAGCAGGGTGCAGGTCTGGGCAATGCATGAAAAAAGCCCGCTGGATTCGCATCCAGCGAGCCTTTATTCCTTTGCACCAGAACTGGTTCTTAGGCGGCCAAGGCCTTGATCTTCGCCGACAGACGGCTCTTGTGACGAGCAGCCTTGTTCTTGTGGAAGATGCCCTTGTCAGCGACCGAGTCGATCACGCTTTGAGCGATCACGAACAGCTCAGCTGCTTTGGCCTTGTCGCCAGTGACGACGGCTTTTTGCACGTTCTTGATGACCGTGCGGAATTTGGAACGCAGGGCCGTGTTGGCTGCGTTGAGCTTGATGTCCTGGCGGGCGCGCTTGAGGCCCGATGCCGAACGGACAGTCTTCTTGACTTTGGAGCTAGTTGCCATGCTGTGATTCTACCCAGTTGGTGCAAAGACCGCGAGTGTAGCACTGAAATCAATGCTTATCAAGAATTGCCGCGCTGAATTGGCGCGCGGCCTCCGGACTCGGGGTGCAAGCCGCCATGATAATGCGTCGCTTGGTGGCCCGTAAATCACCCGTCTAGCGCCAAACCTGCGGCTGAAGAATCCGCCGCGTTGCCGCTGTACAGAGTTTTGGTCTGGCTACGTCTATTTTCTTTTGAGCTGGCGGCCTCGGGGCTAAGGCAACACTATTTCATCCATGAATCTGCTGCGCACCGCTTCTCTGATTTCTTTGTTGACGCTGGCTTCGCGCATAACCGGTTTGATCCGTGAACAGATGACGGCGGCCTTGTTTGGCGCCTCGGTTTATTCGGATGCTTTTTTGGTGGCCTTTCGCATCCCCAATATGTTGCGGCGCTTGTTCGCCGAGGGCGCGTTCTCTCAAGCCTTCGTCCCGCTGCTGGCCGCCACACGCGCCAAGGATGGTGAGGGCGTCACCCATGCCCTGATCGATGCGGTGGCCACCGTGCTCTTGTGGGCCTTGCTGGCGACTTGCGTGCTGGGCGTGCTGGGGGCGCCGGTGCTGGTGTGGCTCCTGGGTTCGGGCATGCCGGCCGATGGTGAAGCAGCGGCGGTGGTGATGACGCGCTGGATGTTCCCTTATATCGGCTGCATGTCCTTGGTGGCCTTGTCGGCCGGCATTCTCAATACCTGGGGGCGCTATCTGGTGCCGGCGGCCACGCCGGTGCTGCTGAATCTGTCGATGATCGGCATGGGCTACTGGCTGGCGCCGGTGATGCGTGAGCATGGTTTCCCGGCCATTTACTCGATGGCGCTGGGTGTGGTGCTGGGCGGTGTCTTGCAAATGGCGGTGCAGTTGCCGGCGCTCAAGCGCATCGGTGTGGTGCCGCGCTTTGGTTTGTCAGTGCGCAAGCTGCGTGATGCGGCGGCGCACCCGGGTGTTGGTGAGGTGCTGCGCAAGATGGGGCCGGCCCTGCTGGGCGTGGGGGTGGCCCAGTTGTCCTTGGTGATCAATACGCAGATTTCCAGCCATATTGGTGTGGGCGCCACATCCTGGCTGAACTATGCCGACCGCTTGATGGAGTTCCCCATGGCCTTGCTGGGCGTGGCTCTGGGCGCCTTGCTGACGCCGCAGCTCTCAGCAGCGCAGGCGGTGGGCGACCATGCCAAGTACTCCGGCATGATGGATTGGGGCCTGCGCCTGGTGCTGGTGTTCGGCCTGCCTTGTGCGGTGGCCTTGTTGGTGTTTGCGGATCCGCTGGTGGCGGTGCTTTATCACCGCAAGGCATTTTTGGCGGCTGATGTAGCCCAAACCGCGCGCGCCGTCATGGGCTGGGGCGTGGGTCTGATGGGCTTGCTGGCCGTCAAGGTGCTGGCACCCGGCTTTTATGCGCGCCAAGACATGCGCACGCCGGTGCGCATTGCCGTGGGTGTCTTGATCTTGACGCAGTTATTCAACCTCGTGCTCGTGCCCTGGGTGGGCGTGGCTGGCCTGGCCTTGTCGATTGGCCTGGGGGCCATCGTCAATGCGCTGTGGCTGATGCATGGCTTGCGCAAGCTGGGCAGCTACTCGCCCGAGGCGGGCTGGCTGGTGCTGACGGCCAAGGTGCTGCTGGCCTGCGGCGCCATGGGTGGTTTGCAGTACTACCTGGCGTGGCGTCTGGATTGGATTGCTTTGGGTCAGACGGAAATCTTGCGTGCTCTTTGGATGGCAGCGAGCCTGGCTGCTTCGGCCCTGGTCTATTTTGCGGTGCTGGCGCTTCTTGGCCTGCGCCTGCGCCAATTCATTCGGCGGGCTTGAGCCTAGACTGAGCACACCATGCCCCATCGTTTGCGCCTGGATGCGCCTTCACCTCTGGACTACTTCCGCAGCCTGGTGGCCGAGGATGCGGGGCTGAACCTGCTCGAAGCCGCGGCTTCGATTGCCCAAGACGATGAGCCGGGCCTGGATGTGCAAGCGGTCTTGGCCGAGGTGGATGAACTGGCCAGGCGCTTGCGTGAACGCCTGCCACCCGATGCCTCGGCCCGGCACAAGTTGCAGCTTTTGTGCCTGTATTTCCATCAGGAACTGGGCTTCGCTGGCAACGTCAACAATTACTACGAATGCGGCAATAGCTATATCCACCGGGTGCTGGCGAGCCGGCGTGGCATTCCGATCAGCCTGGCGGTGATCTTCATCGAGATCGCTTTGCAGCTGGGGCTGCGGGCGCAGGGCTTGGCGTTTCCAGGACACTTTCTGGTCAAGGTATTGCTGGGCAATGGTGAAGTGGTGCTGGACCCCTTCACCGGCAACACCTTGTCGCGCAACAAGCTTGATGAGTTTTTGCAGACCTTTCGCCAGGCCGCCGGCATGGAGGGCGAGGTGGACTTGCCGGTCGAGCTTTTCATGCAGGCGGCGACGCCACGCGAAATCTTGGCCCGCATGTTGCGCAATTTGAAAGAAATCCACCGCGCCGCAGAAGACTGGCCACGGCTGCTGGCTGTGCAGCAGCGCTTGGTGGTGCTCTTGCCTGACGTGGCGGCTGAGCGGCGTGACCGCGGCTTGGTGCTGGAGGCCTTGGGCCACTGGCAGGCGGCAGCGCAAGATTTGCAGGACTATCTGCAGCAAGAACCCCTGGCCCAAGACAGGCCGGCCATGGCGCTGCGCTTGCAGAATTTGCAGCGCTTGCAAGCGCCGGGGGCGAGCGGGGCGCCGCCCTTGCACTGAAGACCGGGCATTCGCCCACTAGAATCGCCGCCGCTGCACCCTGACCATGTGGACTTTGTGGCGCGGCCTTTGAGGATTTTTTTGATTGAAGCAGATACCGCTAGCCATCGGCCCTGAGCCGGTCTTCACCTTTGACAACTTCTTGCCCGGCGCCAATGCGGTGGCTTTGGCGCAGTTGGAGGCACTTCGACCCGGCATGGTGGTGGGGGCGGGCGTGCCGCCCGTGTTTGTCTGGGGCCGCCCGGGTTGCGGGAAGACCCATGTGCTCAAGGCCCTGGCCGAGAGTTGGCAGGCTGCTGGCCTGCAGGTCGGCTGGTACGACGCCGATACGCCCTTGCCCTGGGAGCTGCCCAGCCAGCCCAGCCTGCTGCTGCTCGATGACTGTGAGCGTTTTGACGCCGGCCAGCAGCACGCGGCTTTTGCCCTGTTTGTCGAGGCCGCCAGTCACGGCCTGACCCTGGTGGCCACCGGCAGCGCGCCGCCGGTTGATCTGGACTTGCGTGAAGACCTGCGCACCCGCCTGGGCTGGGGGCCGATCTATGAGTTGCTGCCCCTTTCCGAAGAGGAAATGCGCGCCGCCCTGCATCTGGAGGCCGGGCGCCGTGGCATCCAGGTGGCTGACGATGTGATTGATTATTTGCTGACCCGCTTTGCGCGCGACCTCAAGCAGCTGATGCGCCTGCTGACGCGTTTGGACGAATTCGCCATGTCGACCAAGCGGGCGGTCACCGTGCCTCTGCTGCGCCAGATGCTGGCCGACGAAGGCATGAACGGTTAAGGATGAATACGCTTGTGAATGCGAAGAATTTGACCCTGTTTGATCTCGACGGCACGCTGATTCCGACCGACTCCGACCATGCATTTGGCGGCTTCATGGTGGACATCGGCTGGGCCGATGGCGGCGAATGGCGCCGCCGCAACGATGAGTTCTACGCGCAATATCAAGCCGGGCAGTTGGACTTGCCGGCCTATATCGACTTTGCCACCTCGGTCTGGCGCAGCCGGCCCTTGGCCGAGGCCCACGCCGCGCGTGAGCGCTTCATGACTGAGGTGATGCTGCCGGAAATTCAGCCGCAGGCGCTGGCGCTGGTGCGCCAGCATCAGCAGGCCGGTGATCTGGTGGCCATCGTCACCGCCACCAATGAATTCGTCACGACGCCGATCGCTGCGGCATTCGGCGTCGAACACCTGATCGCGGTGCAGTTGCAGCGCGACGAGCAGGGCCGCTACACCGGCGCCATCCAGGGTGTGCCATCCTTCCAAGCCGGCAAGATCAGCCGGGTTCGCGACTGGCTGGCCGGCTTGGGGCGACAATGGTCGGATTTCGAGCGCGTGACGTTTTACAGTGACTCGATGAATGATCTGCCCTTGCTGGACTTGGTCAGCCATCCGGTGGCCACCAATCCCACGCCAGCCTTGGCCGAGCTTGCCTCGGCCCGCGCATGGACTACCTTGAAATTGTTCGCATGATCAAAAAATTCTTAGACAAGCTGCTGGGCAAGCCCTCGGCAGCAAAAATTGCCAAACCAGCGGCAGCCGCTGGCCATGCCGCAAAAGCGGATAAGGCGCCCAAAGGCGGCAAGCCTTCGTCCGGCGCCAATAGCAATTTGGGCAAGCGGGTCGAGGTGCCCGTCAGCGAGCATCGCATCGACCCCAACTTGTTGGACGAGCGCGCGGTGCGTGTGGTGCAGACCTTGACCGATGCCGGCTTTGAGGCCTACATCGTCGGCGGCGCGGTGCGCGACCTGTTGCTGGGCATGCGGCCCAAGGACTTTGATGTGGCGACGAATGCCACGCCCGAGCAGGTCAAGGGCTTGTTCCGCCGCGCCTTCATCATCGGCCGGCGCTTTCGCATCGTCCACGTTGTGTATGGCCGTGGCCGCGAGCATGAGGTGATCGAGGTTTCCACCTTCCGCGCCTTGCTGGTCAATGACGATGCCGATCAGGTGGCCGGTAACGAGAAAACCTCCAAGGCCGAACTGGCTGGCAAAAGCCATGTGGTCGACGCCGAGGGTCGGGTCTTGCGCGACAACGTCTGGGGCCCGCAGATCGAAGACGCGGCCCGCCGCGACTTCACCGTCAATGCCCTCTATTACGACCCCCAACGCGAACTGGTGGTGGACTATCACGGTGGCCTGGCCGATGCCAAGAAGCGCGTGCTGCGCATGATTGGCGACCCCGAGACCCGCTACAAGGAAGACCCGGTGCGCATCGTGCGCGCGGTGCGCTTTGCCGCCAAGCTGGGTTTCGAACTGGAAGCCAAAACGCGTGCGCCGATCAAGGCCTGCGCCCAGCTCTTGGCCAATGTGCCGAGCTCGCGCTTGTTTGACGAGATGATCAAGCTCCTGCAGACCGGCCATTCCTTGGCCAGCCTGGAAGAGCTGCGCAAGCAGGGCCTGGGCCGCGGCGTGTTCCCCATTCTGGATGCCATGCTCAATGAGCAGGGCGAACTGGCTGACGGCGTGCGTGGCAAGTTTGTGCGCATGGCTTTTGAGGACACCGATCTGCGAGTGGCCGAAGGCCGCGGTGTTTCGCCCAGCTTTATGCTGGCTTGCATGCTGTGGTTTGAGGTGCTGGAGCGCTGGAATCGCATCCGCGAGAGCGGTGAGGGCGCTGTGCCGGCCCTGGCGCAGGCGGTGGATGCGGTGTTCGATGCCCGCATCGGCGATATCTCGGGCCGCGGCAAGCTGGCCACCGATATGCGCGAGATCTGGATGATGCAGCCGCGCTTTGAGCGTCGCAGCGGCAGCGGGGTCTACACCCTGGTGGAACAGCCGCGCTACCGCGCAGGCTTTGACTTCCTGCGCCTGCGTGCGGATGCGGGTGAGATTGAGCCCGCCCTGGCCGATTGGTGGGAAGACTTTGCGCTGGGCAGCGACGATGAGCGCGCCGCCTTGATCGAAGAAGTGCGCGAAGCCGAGAAAAACACGCGCCGCAGTGGCAAGGTGCATCAGCTGCCGCGCAAACCAGCCGCCGAAGGTGGCCCGCAGGCGTTTGAGCCTGAGACTGTCCGCGAAGAGGCTGCGCCTGCGAAGAAGCGCCGCCGCCGCCGCAAGCCCGGCGCCAAGTCTGCCAACGCGGCTGCGCAGGGCGCAGGCGCCGCGGCGCCGGCAAGCAGCGAACCCCGGGATGAGTCAGCGTCCTGAGCCGGTTGCTGATGCGGGGTCATGTCCGGCGCCAAGTCTCGTGGCGCCTGCTGAGTTGAATCCCCCCGTGATTGCCTATATCGGCTTGGGTGCCAATCTGGGTGATCTGCCCCGCACTTTGCGCGAGGCCTTGGCGGCCATGGCTGCCTTGCCGGGCACGCGTGTGCTGGCGGTGTCTGGGGCTTATCGCAGCGCGCCGGTGGAGGCCGGCGGGCCGGACTTTCTCAATGCGGTGGCCCAACTGGAGACCCGCTTGCCGGCCTTGGACTTGCTGGATGCTTTGCAAGCGATTGAGCTGGCGCATGGGCGCGAGCGGCCCTATCTGAATGCACCGCGCACCCTGGATCTGGATGTGTTGGCCTACGGCGATGTGCGCAGCTCGTCGCCGCGCCTGAGCCTGCCGCACCCGCGCTTGCATCAGCGCGCCTTCACCTTGCTGCCCTTGCTGGAGTTGCAGTCCAATTTGCAATTGCCGGGCTTGGCGGACCTGCCGGACTACCTGCCCGGCGTGGCCTCGCAAGCCATTGAGCGGCTGGATTTGTCGCTGCAGCCGAGCTGACTGCTTGCTTGTCCTGGGCGTCGTGGGTGGCGCTTGACGTGCCCCTTGCTTCGGCTTTCAGGACTGGAATTGCCCCTGCGCCCCCTCGGAACATGGGCCTTGCGTACCGCCCAATTGCCTGCAAAAGCGCATGGATAGGGATTGTGTTCAAGTGAATTTGGCGGCTGTGGCTTACGAAATACGCCTGCTCCAACTACACTGCGCGCCTGCCATGTGTGACATGGCGATGAATTTTTTATGAGTTTTGTGCCAATTTCTATCTTTTTAGGTGGTTTGGCGAGATCGGAGTCGGCGTGTCTTTCTTTTCAAAATTACTGCCCCGTGAGGGCAATTTTTTCGAGCTTTTCAACGAGCATGCGGCTCAAATCACTGAAGGCGCGCGCGTCTTCATGTTGATGATCCAGAACTACAGCGACCCGGTGCAGCGCGAGAAGTACGCCGAAGAGGTCAACAAGGCCGAGCACCATGCCGACCGGGTGACGGCTGAAGTCAATCGCATGCTGCATCGCACCTTCATCACGCCGATCGATCGCGAGCAGATCCATGGCTTGATCAATTCGATGGACGACATCCTGGATCTGCTGCAGGACGTCACCGAGACCCTGTCGCTCTACGATGTGCGCAGCATCCCCGAGGAAGTGCTGCGTCTGGGCGAGCTGAGCGCGCGCTGCTGCGAGCGGGTGCAGCATGCGGTGTCGCTGCTGCCCAAGTTGCGCGAGCCCGAGGCCGGCGAGGCGGCCATCAAGGTCTGCGAAGAAATCGACCGACTGGAGTCGGATGCTGACCGGGTGATGCGCACGGCCATGTCGCGCCTGTTCCGCGAGCAAGAAGATGTGCGTGAACTGATCAAGCTCAAGACCATTTACGAGCAGCTGGAGTCCGTCTCCGACCGCTGCGAGGATGTGGCGAACTTGATCGAGGGCATCGTCCTCGAAAACGCCTGAGTCCGTCGCATGGATGCAGTGCAAGTTTCTTTTTGGGTTGTGGTCTTGCTGGTCGTGTTGGCGGTGCTGTTCGATTTCATGAACGGCTTCCACGATGCGGCCAACTCGATTGCCACGGTGGTGTCGACCGGGGTTTTGAAGCCTCAGCAGGCGGTTTTGTTCGCCGCCTTCTTCAATGTGCTGGCAATTTCCATTTTTCACCTGCAGGTGGCCAAGACCATCGGCAAGGGCATTGTGGACCCCGGCGTTGTTGACCACCATGTGATTTTTGGTGCCCTGATCGGCGCGATCGCTTGGAACGTGATCGCCTGGTGGTACGGCATTCCGTCGAGCTCTTCGCATGCCTTGATTGGCGGCATTTGTGGCGCGGTGCTGGCCAAGGCCGGCTTTGGCGCCTTGCAGATGGCCGGCATTCTGAAGACGGTGGCCTTCATCTTCGTCTCGCCTTTGCTGGGCTTTTTGCTCGGTTCGGCCATGATGGTGGTGGTGGCTTGGCTGTTCCGGCGCAGTTCACCGATCCGGGTGGACGGCTGGTTCAGGCGCATGCAACTGGTCTCGGCTGGCCTCTACAGCCTGGGTCACGGCGGTAACGACGCGCAGAAAACCATCGGCCTGATCTGGATGCTGCTGGTGGCTTCGGGCTTTATGTCCGCCCAAGCCATTGCGCCGCCTGACTGGGTGATCGTGATCTGCTACCTGGCCATCGGCATGGGCACCATGTTCGGCGGATGGCGCATTGTGCGCACCATGGGCCAGAAGATCACCAAGCTCAAACCGGTGGGCGGCTTTTGCGCCGAAACGGGTGGGGCCATCACCTTGTTCCTGGCCACGGGCCTGGGCATTCCGGTGTCGACGACTCACACCATCACCGGCGCCATCGTCGGCGTGGGTTCGGTGCAGCGTGCGTCGGGCGTTCGCTGGGGCGTGGCGGGCAATATCGTCTGGGCCTGGATCTTCACCATCCCGGCCTCGGCCCTGGTGGCGGGCTTGTTCTACTGGGTCAGCCTGGGCTTGTTCTGAGTCTGTTGGCTGCAATGAAAAAGGCGACCCATGGGTCGCCTTTTTTGTGCCTAGC
>NZ_CAMFJS010000044.1 GCF_945956965.1 uncultured Roseateles sp. | reverse complement strand
CCCGCCTCTAGACTCGGCTTTGCCGGGAACAACGTCCTGAGAAACTACAGCTAGCACCAACGGCGGGCAGTGGGCCGGGGTTGAATTGCAAGTCCAGGGCGGCGCTGCCGCTCATGCCGCTGGTGTTGATGACCGCGTGGTAGCCGGCCGCTTGGGCTTGCAGTGCGGCGCAGAGCAGGACCAGGGCGCTCAGGCTGCGCGGCAAAGTGGCGGGGATGTTGTGGATGAACATATCAGTTTGTCCTTGTGAATCGGCTTAGAACGAGCCAGAGAAGATCTGTGTGCTGTAGCTGATGCTCAGCTTGTTCGGATTGATGAAGCTGAGCGGCACCGTCACGCTGGCCCCGGCAGCGAGGCCCGCCGCACCCAAGCTGATGTAAGGCGAGCCCGCATGGCTGCCGCTGGCGCCATCCAGCGTCACGCCGCTGGTCAAGCCATTGAATTGCAACTGCAGCGGGCCTTGAATGGCTTGCAGGGCTGTCAGGGTGAGCGTGCCGGTGAAGCGCTGGGTGGCGCGGTTGAAGAGCAGGCCCGAGCGGCTCACGCTGAGGGCGGCGCTGACGTCGCTGACATTGGCAACGGTGAAGCTCACATTGCCCGAGCTGCCCGCATTATTGGCCGCGTCATAAGCAGTGGCATTGACGTTGTGGCTACCGTTGGCCAGTTGGGTGGAGTCCAGCTTGAGCGCGAAGGGCGCGGCATTGCTGCTGCCCTTGAGTTGGCCGTCCACCTGGAAGTCCACGCGGGTCACGCCGACGTTGTCGTTGGCGCTGGCGTTCAAGGTGATTTGGCCGCTGCTGCCGCTGACGCTGGCTGTGACCGTGGGCGCCTCAGTGTCGGCCACCTGGCTGACCCAAATGGGGGCCGACCACAGAATCTTGCCGTCCGTCTGCGTGATCTTGGCGTAGTAGAAATGCTCACCAAGGCTGGGCGTGAACTTGTTGACCGCTTGGCTGGAGAGCAGCGTGATGGTGCCATTGCGCTTGGGCACGCCCTCAAAGATTTGCACCGTGGCCGCTGCCTTGCCCGCACCCGGCGCGTAGTTGGCCACCAGGTTCAAGGGGCCGGCATTGCGGAAGCTCTCACCCATCACTCGGCCATTGGCGGTGAGGATCAGCTGCGACGTCTTGTCCATGGTGGCGAACACACGGCGGGCTTTGATCGCTTCAATGAAAGCGTCCTTGCTCAGCGGCGTGCCGGTGGGGATCAGGATGCCGGTGCGGTTGGTGCCCGAGGCGCCCCAGTTGGCGCAGTGGTTGTCTTGGTTGGTCGAGAAGGCAATCTTGAAGCCGGCTTCCAGCGCCTTTTTGCAAGCGCCTTCGTAGCCGCTATTGCCGTTGTCGGACTCATTGGTGGTGTTGGAGAAGGCCGGGGTGTTCATCACCTCGCACAGCGCCATCGCCTTTTCGCCGTCTTCGGTATAGCCCAGGGCCACGCCGTTGACCAGGTATTGGCCGCTGCTGGACGGATGGTTGAACTGGCCCACCCAGCCCTTTTGCGCCATCAAGGCGTAGAGCTTGGCGGCGTTGTTCTTCTCGGTGAAGGTATCGGCCAGCAGCTCGCCCTTGCCGTTGTATTCCCAGCCCAGCAACTCATTCGAGTTGAAGATATTGAGGTGGCCGCCGCCGCTGATGGTGCCCCACTCCATGCCGTAGACGCCCAGGAACTTGGGGTGGGCGGCATTGAAGTTGGCGGCTGCAGCCAGGCCGGATTGATACAGATTCTTGGCATAGGCCGGTGTCTGCGCGGTGTTGGTGCCGGTGTCGCCGTCGAACATATGGTTGTGTTCGGAGGTCACCAAGATGTCCAGGCCGCGGTCCATGGCGTACTGGTAGGCCTGAGCCGGGCCCTGGCCCATATTCGACTGTGGCTGGTTTTCACCGGTGCAGCTGCCCAGCGTGCCGCCACCGTCGCTGTGGCCGGTCTGGCTGTGCAGATTGCCGAGGTAGACGGTGTAGGGCAGGCCCGGCACCGCGGTGGCGGTCATCGCGTTCAGCGCGGGCGCGCTGCGCAAGGCGCGCGCGCTTGGTGTCGCAACCGCCGTGCGTGCTGTCGCCAGGGGTTTGAAGGCGGGCATGGCCGGTGCGGCGATTGGGCCGACTTGCATGTCCCAGCTTTGCTCCACGAGTTCGGCGTCGGGTGTGGCGAGCTGCGCTTCCACAAAGTCGGCCATCACACCCACCGAAGGCAGCTCGGCGGCGGCCAGGGCAGAGCTGGCAGTCAGGCGGACTTGGTAAATGCCATCGGCTGCAGCCATGCCGTACTGACGACCGGCCCAGTCCACATAGACGGCCAACTCACCCTTGACCAAGGTTTCCACCCCATACCAACGTTGCACCGGGGCACCAGCGGGATCCAACAACTCGAGGCGCCAGGACACGGTCTGGGTCTGCTCGACCTGGGGATACTCAAACTTCAAAGTGAAGCGGCGCGCTTCCGCCGTGGCGCCGGCCTCGGCCCGGAAGGGCACATGAAGTGTGGCTTCGAATTCCTGGTGATCGGGGCTGATGCCGGCGGCCAAAACCAAGCCGCTGGACGATGCGCTCAGCAGCAGAGCGATGGCGCGTTGAAGGGTGTGCATATGCATAGAAGGAGCAATGGGGATGCTTGGCCGGGGCGCAAGATATGCGCCCAGCCTTTGAAGTCCTGAAAATTCAGGCCGGGAAAAGGCCGACGCGCCGCGGGCGCGTCAGCTGTCTTGAGCAGACCGCAGGTCTGCAGCCGCTCAGGCCTTGCGGCGCTTGGCCACAAAGCCCATGGCGCACAGGCCCGCCAGCAACATGGCGTAGGAGCTGGGCTCGGGAACAGCCGCCGCCACCACGGTCAGGTTGACGTTGTCGATGGCCAGACCGTGGTCATTGCCGGCGTCGTTCTTCTCGACCCAACGCACCCACAGGGTGTCATTGGCGGCCCAAGGAGTTGTGACGGTGCCGCCCAGGCCGGTGACTTTGCCGGCGGTATTGCCGTTCACTGCGGCGCCAGATCCTGTGTTGCTTTTGACGGGTGAGGCCCAGTCAAAGGAAGCGCCAGGGGCGGTCCAGTTGCTCACGGTCGCGAAGCTCGCGCCGAAGCCATATTCCAAGCTCATCTTCTGTGCCACGGGCGATGCAGCACCACCATCGCGCCATTGCTCGCCTTCGAAAGCGATATTGAAGCCAGAGAACGCTTTAGCACTGGTGTTGGTGAAGGCGACCGCGATCCAGCCGGCAATAGCACCTGAGGCCGGGTTGCCAAAATAGGCATTGCCCGAAGCGGCGCCACCCAGAGCGCGGTCAGTGCTGCCGGTCGAGCCGTAGCTGCGAAACGCGCCGGCGTTGGAGCCGCCGTTGTCAACGGTGATGCTGGTGATGGCCGCCTTGTCCTTGTTGAACAAGCTCCAACCGGCGAGGGTGCTGTCGTTGGCCCAAGCCACCGAGGTGCCGGAGGCGGCCAGTGTGTCAAACGTTTGGCTGTAAGCGAACGTGGCATCAGCCACCGCAATCGCTGCCTGTGCAGGCGCGGCGGCAGCCAGCGCGGCCAGAGTGATGAGGGACAAAGAAGCCAGGGGTTTGAACGACATCGTGAGATCTCCAAAAGGCAAAAAGAAAAGCAATGAATGGGGCCCTGAAACAGGCCGCTTGGCATAGAAATGACAGAACTCGCAAACGTTTGCGAAGCGCTGAAAAAAATAGCGGCGACGCACCGTTTCAGAATCAGCAGCGCTGGTCATCCATTCCTGATCTAACGCGCGCTCCAGGCCCAACACCAGCGCAAGAGAAACGCCCAAACCAGACTGACTTCTGCTGCTTTTTCTGCACTGCAGCATAGCGAGCACTCGGTGACGGGCGTGTGTCAAGAAGCTCGGGCTTTCCCTGGAGCCCCTCTAGATCGGGGGGTGATTCCGACTCACTGCGGAAAACCCTAGCGCAACCCATTGGCGGTATCTTTTTGCGCCGTGGCGGTGCGGCAGACAGAGCGATTTGCGCGCGAGCGCTGCCCCCGCCTTCCCCCAAAAAACACAGGCCGCAGCGACTGTTGAGGCCCGGCGGCATCACGAGGCACTTCACTGCGCCTTGACTCACATGGCTGGTCGCCAAGCCATGCGGTGCCTTTCACAATCACACGCCTGGGCGCCACATGCTATTCGGCGCATGCCAGATGCGCTGATGCTGCGCACATTAAAAAAGCGCCCCGCAGGGCGCCTTGTGGCTGAGCGCTCGAGGCGCTGCTCGCGTTATTTCTTCGCTGCTGCGCTTGCAGCCGGGGCGGCAGCTGCCGCGGATTTAGCGGCCTTGTCTGCCTTATCGGCCTTGGCCTGCGCCTTGGCCGCTTTGTCAGCCTTCTCGGCCTCTGCCTTCGCAGCTTTGGCCCGCTTCGCTTCTTCGGCGGCAGCGGCCTTGGCGGCCTTCTTGTCTTCCTTGGCCTGTTTGGCGGCCGCCTTCTTCTCCTCCGCCGTCATGGGCGCGGAAGCTGCGGCAGGCGCGGGCGCGGCCGCCGGCTTGGCTGCCGGCTTGGCTGTCGACGCGGCCTTGGGCGCTGCTGCACTAGCCTTGGCCGGCGCACCGGCAAAGGCGGCGCCGTTGACCGTCAGGCCCTCGGTCGAGAACTTGGCGGCATTGCCCTCACCGACGCCCTTGACCCGCTCCACCAAGTCCGGCCAATCCTTGAAGGCGCCCTTTTGGCGCTCCGCCAGGATCTTGCTGGAAATGGAGGGGCCAATGCCCTTGATGGTTTCCAACTCGGCCTGCGTGGCCCTGTTGGCATCCACCGCCGCGAAGGCCGTGGCAGCGGCAAACAAGGCCAGCAACATGATCAGGATCTTTTTCAACATCAGCATTTGATTCATCCTCGACGTGGTTTGGATGGAAAGAAGCGATCGGCTTAGATGGCGGCAATTGGCCTCGCCCGCCAGGGGCGCAGGCGACTACCGCACAATCGCATCCCAGTATGCACAAGGCCGACTAAAAAATGCACCTGTCCACCGCTGAAATTTTCCTGATCGCGATGCTGATCATCCTCAGCGCTCCCTACCTGGCTTGGCGGTTGCTGCGTACCGACTATTTCGCGCCACTGGTGGTGGTGCAGATCATCACCGGCATTTTGCTCGGCCCAGGCGTGCTGGGCGCGGCCTTTCCGGACTACTACCGCTTTGTCTTCAACCCGGCCGTGGTGCAGTCGCTCAACGGCATTGCCTGGTGGGCGGTGATGTTGTTCATCTGGATCGCCGGCATTGAGTTGGATCTCAAAGCCGCCTGGCAGCATCGCCGCGAAAGCAGCATCACCGCCGGCCTGGCCTTGGGCGGGCCGCTGCTGCTGGGCAGCGCGGCGGCCTTGATTCTGCTGGCCCTGCCCGGTTGGATGGGCCCCAAGGCCTTGAGCTGGCAATTTGTGCTGGGCTTGGGCATGTCTTGCGCCGTCACGGCCTTGCCCATCCTGATCTTGTTTCTGGAGAAACTGTCGCTGCTGCGGCAAGCCCTGGGACAACGCATCTTGCGCTATGCCAGCGTGGACGACATCGCCATCTGGGCCGTGCTGGCCGTGATCCTGATGGACTGGCAGCGGGTCGGCCGGCAGGTCATCTTCATCCTCGCATTCGCGGTGTTGAGCGCGGCCTGCCGCTGGCTGATGAAGCGTTTGCCCGCCAGTGACCGTTGGTACGTCGGCCTGATTTGGCTAGCCGCCTGCGCTTTCGGCGCCGATTGGTCTGGCCTGCATTTCATGGTGGGCGCCTTCCTGGCCGGCGCTGTGCTGGACGCCGAATGGTTCGACCAGACGCAGCTGGACAGCCTGCGCCACCATGTGCTCTTGGTCATCATGCCGGTGTTCTTCCTCAGCACAGGCTTGCGCACGAGCTGGGAGTTAGGCGGCAGTATGGTCTTCCTGGTGGCCGGTTTGCTGCTATTCGCCTCCGTGGCGGGCAAGCTGGCGGGCGTGCATCTGGCCGGGCGCATCCTGGGCTGGCGCCCGGGCGAGGCCTCGCTGATCGGCTGGTTCTTGCAGACCAAGGCGCTGATCATGATCATCTTCGCCAACATCTTGCTGGACAAACAAATCATCACCAGCGCCAGCTTCACCGCCCTGCTCCTGATGGCCGTGGCCAGCACCATGCTGACCATCCCGGTGGTAACGCCAAAGCTGAAGCGGATGTCGGCCTTGCTGGGGCGAGCGGCTTAATGCTTTACGGCTTGTCTCTTGGCAAGCCTTAGATCAATCCCGCGCCAATATTGATCAACAGCGCCAGCACCGTGGTGTTGAATAGATACGCCAGGATGCAGTGCAAGCTGCCCACACGGCGCAGATGCTTGCCCACAAAGGCCACATCAGCGGTTTGGCCTGAGGTGCCGATGACGGCGGAAAAATAGAAGAAGTCGCCATAGTCCGGCGCCTCATCACCGGGAAACTGCAGCGGCGCCGGGCGTCCGCGCTCCAGCTCGGCGTAGTACTCATGCGCGTAGTGCAGGGCAAACATCATCTGGATAAAGCCCCAGGAGGCCATCACCGTGTAGCCGCCGAGCAGCACATGCGCCGCTTTCAGGCTGCCGTGCATGTCTTTGACGATGGCGAGTTCAAAGGCGATGGCCGCCAAGCTGGCCACGGCGCTCACAAAGACCATGGCCAGGATGAAGATCTGCGAGTTGTCCTGCAGCTTGGCGCGGCGCCGAATACTGCTATGGCTGGAGCGCCACATCATCACCACCGCCAGCAGCACATAAAGCGTGGTGCCGGTGTTCCAGGCAATCAGGCTGCGCGTCAGAGCATGCGTCGAGATGGCCGCCGGCAAGAGCCAGGCCACCAGCAAAGCCATGCCGGTGGCGATGAATAAGCGCGGCCGCGCCTGCAAGAGGCGCAGCAGGCTGCCTTGTGCCGTTTCAGTGCGCATTCGAGTGGGCCGTTGGCGCAGGGGGCGCGGCCTTCAGCAGCGCGCAGACGGAATGCGGGCTCTGGCCCAGCACCACCTGCAAGGTGCTGTGATGGATGGAGAAGCGCGCAGCCAGCGTGTCGGTCATTGTGTCCAGGGCGGCGTCACCGGGGTGGCCAGCAGGCATCACCAAATGGACGGTCAAGGCACTCTCGGTCGTGCTCATGCCCCAGATGTGCAGGTCATGCACGGCGCTAACGCCGGGCTGCTGCAGCAGATAGGCCTGCACCGCCGCGACGTCGATATGCGCCGGCACTGCATTCAACGCCAGGCCGGTGGCCTCGCGCAGCAAGCCCCAGGTGCCAACCAAAATCACCGCCACGATGAGCAAGCTCAGCAGCGGGTCCAGCCAATACCAGCCCGTCAGCAGCATGCCCAGGCCCGCCAGCACCACCACCAAAGACACGGCAGCATCGGCGGCCATGTGCAGATAGGCGCCTCGCACATTCAAGTCCTTCTTGGCGCCGCGCATGAAGAGCCAGGCCGAAATGCCGTTGACCACAATGCCCGCGCCCGCCACCAGCATCACCGTCAGGCTGGCCACCGGTGGCGGCGCGCTGAAGCGCTGGATCGCCTCCCAGGCAATCGCGCCGCAGGCCACAAACAAAAGCACCGCATTGCCCAGTGCTGCCAGGATGGAGCTGCTGCGCAGGCCATAGGTGTAGCGCTGATCGGGCGCCTTGCGCGCCAGCAAGGTCGCGCCCCAGGCCAGCAGCAAGCCCAGCACATCGGAAAGATTGTGGCCGGCATCGGCCATCAGCGCGGTGGAGTTGGCAGCAAAGCCATAGCCGAACTCAAGCGCCACAAACAGACTGTTGAGGACGATGGCGATGACAAAGGCACGGCCCTGCGTGTGGGGGTCGCCATGATGGTGATGCCCATGCCCCGCGCTTGAGCCGTGCGCGTGAGCGCGGTGGTCATGGTCATGGTCATGGTCATGGTCATGGTCATGGTCATGGTCATGGTCATGGAAATCAGAGTGTCGGGCTGTCATCGTGGCAAGCGTCAAATCGTCGAGAAAGTAGGCGCAAAGGCAGTGTAGAGCCGCCCCAGGTCCTGAAGGACCACGGAGTCTTCCCTCGGCGGCGCGGGTATCGCTGGCTATTTGGGACGAACTTTTAAGCGGTGTCCCTAGCTGTGCACCCTGTTGCGGGCCTGTCGAATGCGTTGCATAGTCAACCCGACTACTACCTTAGCGAGACGGGTCAAGCCCCGTTGGATTGAGCCTCATGGGATTGAGCCTATAAACAAGACGGTGGCCTAAGGGCAAGGAGCGTGCCGGCATGAGAAACAACCAGCCAGTCAGTCAGCAAGAATTCTCCTTTCCTAAGGGCAAAACGCTGGTTTCCACCACCGATCTGAAGGGGCGCATCAAGCATTGCAACGCGGCCTTCATTGAAGTCAGCGGCTATGCCGGCAATGAGTTGCTGGGCCAGCCCCACAACCTGATTCGCCACCCCGATATGCCGGAAGAGGCATTCCGCGATATGTGGGACACCATCAAGTCCGGCCAGCCTTGGTCGGGCGTGGTGAAGAACCGGCGCAAGAATGGCGACCACTACTGGGTCTTGGCCAACGTCACGCCGCTGATGGAAAACCACCAGCCGGTGGCCTATATGTCGGTCCGCACCGAGCCTGCGCGCGCGCAGATCGAAGCGGCCGAGCGGCTTTACGCCACGATGCGGGCCGAAAAACAGGCCGGCCGCTTGATCCATGTGCTGCGCCAAGGCCAGCTGCAGCGCCAAGACTGGCTGGGCCGCTTGGCACAGCAGCAGCGCCATTTGCCCTGGCTGCGGCGCTGGAGCGGCTATGCCCTGATGCTGGGGGCCGGGCTGCTCGCCAAGGTCCTGGAGCTACCGATGGCGCTTGAGCTCGCGGCACTGCTGAGCCTGAGCATCCTCTTGGCCACGGTGGCGCACCGCCATGTACAAAAGAGTCAGCAAGCCCCCTTGGCCTACGCCAACCAATTGGCCGCAGGCGATCTCAGCCAAGCACTCGCCAGCAGTGGCGCCCCCGAGAACCGCGCGCTGGAAATCGCGCTGAATCAACTGGCCGTAAACATTCGCGCCCTGGTGTCCGACACCCGCAGCGAACTCGAAGCCATGAGCGCCAGCACCCGCCTGATCGCCACGGGCAATAAAGACTTGGCGCAGCGCACGGAATCCCAAGCTGCCAGCCTGGAGCAGACGGCCGCCGCCATGGAGGAAATCACCGGCACCGTGCGCAGCAGCACCGACACGGCCGACCAGGCCAGCAACGTGGTCAAGCGCCTGAGCGATATGAGCCAGCGCAGCGCCGAGGTGGTTCACCATGCCAGCCACAGCATGGCCGCCATCGCCAACTCATCCAAACGCATCGGCGAAATCATTGCGGTGATCGACAGCATCGCCTTCCAAACCAATATCCTGGCGCTCAATGCGGCGGTGGAATCCGCCCGCGCCGGCGAGCATGGCCGCGGTTTCGCGGTGGTGGCCAGCGAGGTGCGGGCCTTGGCCCAGCGCAGCTCGGCGGCCGCGCGTGAGATCGCCCAGCTGATTCATGATTCCGCCGACAAGGTCAGCGAGGGCGAGCGCCACACCAGCACCGCACGTGAAAGCATTGATGCCACCATGCAATCGATGCAAGACTTTGGCGCCTTGATGGGGCAAGTTCACTTGAGCGCGCAAGAGCAGCTGACCGGCATCACGCAGGTCAATCAGGCCATCAATCACATGGAACAGATCACGATCCAGAACGCGGACATGGTGCAGGACCTCTCAGGCTCGGCCCAGCAGCTGATGGCGCAAGTGGAAGAGGTGACGGCCGCGCTGCGCGTGTTCACCCTGACCCGGCGCTGAAGCCCTCCCCCGGCAGCCGGTCCTCACAAAGCCAGTTGGCGGCGCTGCAGGACCCGCGCCAGCGCCAGGCACAGCAAGGCCCAGGCCGCGCCGAAAGCCCAGCCGCCCAGCACATCGCCCAGCCAATGGGCGCCCAGCATGACCCGGCTCAAACCGACCAGAAAGCTCAGCAGCAGCGCGGTGCCCAGCAAGAACAGTCGCTCGCTCGGCCGCACCCGCATGCTGGCCAACAAAACCGCCAGGGTCAGATAGACCAGGGCCGACATGCTGGCGTGGCCGCTGGGGAAACTCCAGCCCGCCCAGGCGGCATCGGCAAACGCGGGGTCAGGTCTTGCGCGGGCGAACAAGCCCTTCATCAGACTCAGCAAGCTCACACCGGACAAAGCCGCCACCGCCACCAGCAAGGCGCGGCCGATATGCCGGGTGAGCGCCAAGAACAGCACGGTCAAACCGCACAGCAAGCCCAGCACCGCTGTGCTGCCCAAGGCGGTCAGATCGCGCATCACCTCGGCCAAGCCGGGATGCGCGACACGCCAAGCGTGCGCCGCCAGCAGCGCCCTCTGTTCCAAGGCCGAAGCCCCACCGCTGGCGCTGCGTTCGCTGAGTTCAATGCTCAGCCAGGCAAAAAGCGCCATCAGCAGCAAGGCCGTCAAGGCCCAGGCCATGGGCTGGCGGGAGTTTGAGGTGGAGAAAGGCGTGGAAGGCGAAAGCTTGGGCATAAGCACCTAATTTGAAAGCGCGGCCGCGCCTTGCTTGGCTGCGTTGGCAGCTTTAGCAGCGCTGATGGCTGCAATCTTGGGCCGAGGTGCGCGCTTGCACTGCAGGGCCGCGCGGTAGTGCAGCGGTGTCGCACTGCAGTGGCGGCCGAAGGGCGTGGCCGTTGGCAAGCCCGCCGCGAAAAGAGCACCGGCCGGCATGGCCATCATCAGGCCCAGCCGGTGCGCTGGATGAGGGCCAAAGCATTTGGCCCTCAGGGTCAGCGGTAGAAAGCCTCGACGCGGCCCTTGATCTTCATCATCAGCGGGCGGCCCTTGCGGTCGCGCGTCTTGGGCGAGGCCACCATCACCCAGCCTTCGCTGATGCAGTATTCCTCGACGTCAAAACGCTCCTTGTCGTTCAGGCGGATGCCGATCTCATGCTCGAACACGGCGGCGTCGTGATGCGGGCTGCTCGGGTCGACGCTCAGGCGGTCGGGCATGGGGGGCAGTTCTTTTTTGACTTCGGTCATGGCGGCTATGTTTTTCAGCTAGGGACTAGTGTGGTGTTTCATGCTGTGTGGAAGTCAAGAAAACCGATGGATTTGGCCCCGTGGCAAGGCGCAAACCGCAGACATAGCCGTAGCTATGGCGAGGATTTGCAACGCGGCCATGGGGACGAAGACGCGGTTTTATCTTCCACACAGTGTGAAATGCCACACACGGAATAAGCCGCGATTTTCCCGCATTTGGCCCCATTTGGCCGCCGCCATGCGCACGCGGCGCGCAATCAACGCTTCAGGCGCGGTGAGGCCGGCATTGGCCGCATTCAAGGTGAAGCCGCCAAATGCCGCCTGAGCCCCTCACTCAGGGCGCGACCACTTGCAAGTCGGTCACCACATAGCCCGGATTGCCGCGCTCGGCCCGGAAGCGGATCTTGTCGCCGGCCTTGAGCGTTGCCAGCTGCGCCGCGTCCTTGACGCGGAACACCATGGTCATGCCCGGCATGGCCAGGTTCTTGATCTCGCCGTGTTTGATGGTCAGCTTGGCCTGCTCCAGATCGACCTTGCGGATCTCGCCCTCGGTCAACGCCTCGTTCGCAGTGGCGCCACTGTTGCTACTCGCGCCGCTTTCCGGCGGCATCCCGGCCGAGGTCTGCGCCTGCGCCTGCGCCTGCGCGCTCAAGCTGCTCGCGCTCAGCGCGATGAAGGCGGCCAGGAGAAACTGAGTGGAAGTCTTTTTCATGGTCTTGGGTCTCAAGGGTAGGACTGATAAACACGGCTGCTGCCATCTTTGGCAAGCAGCAACACGTCATAAGGATCTTTGCGGCCGCGGTACTCGGGGCCGTCCATGCCGGGCGAACCCAGCGGCATGGCGGGCACGGCCAGGCCGATGGCCTTGGGGCGCTCTTTGAGCAAGCGCCAAATCTCGCGCGCCGGCACATGGCCCTCCAAGGCATAACCACCCACCAGCGCGGTGTGGCAGGAGCCGTATTCCAGCTTGATGCCCAAACGCTCACGCGCATCGGTATTGCCGCGGTCATCCACCTGGGTCTGGAAACCATTGGCCTGCAGGTAGGCAATCCAGTCCTTGCAACAGCCGCAGCTCGGGCCGATCCAGATTTGCACCACCGGCTTGCTCGGGCTGGCCGCTTGCACAAGCGGTGCCAAGGGCGCCACCAGGCTCAGCGCTGCCAGGCGCAACAGGCTACGGCGTTGGGGGTGTCTTTCAATGCTGGTGCGATTCATCTTGTTTGCTCACTTTCTTAAAACTTGGTTTGGCGATGGACATTGCCGCTCAACAGCCACGCATCAGTGGCCGGCGTGCGCATTGGGCTTGCGCACCTTGATTTCGGTAGGTGCAGGCGCAGCGCTGGCGGGCATGGACTGGCCCCGGCTCTCGGCCCCGGCTGCCGCACGCTTGGCCGCAGGCATGACACCATCCCACTCAAAGGCCACCTCACCCTTGGGGTGGGCGTACCAACCGGGGTCGCTGTAGTCGCCGGGCTTTTGCTCCTTGCGCACCTTCAGCACCGAGAACATGCCGCCCATCTCCACTCCGCCGAAGGGGCCCTGGCCGGTCATCATCGGCAAGGTGTTGGCGGGCAGTGGCATTTCCATCTCCCCCATCTCGGCCATGCCGCGCTCGCCCATGCTCATGTAGTCGGGGATCAGCTTGCTGATCTTCTCGCTCACCCCGCGGGAGTCCACACCAATCATGGTGGGCAGGCCATGGCCCATGGCATTCATGGTGTGGTGACTCTTGTGGCAGTGGAAGGCCCAGTCACCCGGCTCATCGGCCACGAAATCGATCTGCCGCATCTGCCCCACGGCCACATCGGTGGTCACCTCGGGCCAGCGCGCGCTCTTGGGCACCGGGCCGCCGTCGGTGCCGGTAACCATGAACTCATGCCCGTGCAAATGGATGGGGTGATTGGTCATGGTCAGGTTGCCCACCCGGATACGTACCCGATCATTCAAGCGCACATTGAGCGAATCGATGCCCGGGAAGACGCGGCTGTTCCAAGTCCACAGATTGAAATCCGTCATGGTCATGATCTTGGGCGTGGCCGCACCGGGTTCTACGTCATAGGCGCTGAGCAAGAAGCAGAAGTCACGGTCCACCGGGCTGATGAGCGGATTCGCGCTCTTGGGGTGCGTGACCCAAAAACCCATCATGCCCATGGCCATCTGCACCATCTCGTCGGCATGCGGGTGGTACATAAAGGTGCCGGGGCGGCGCGCCACGAACTCATACACAAAGGTCTTGCCGGGCTGGATGGCAGGCTGGGTCAGGCCCGACACCCCGTCCATGCCGTTGGGCAGGCGCTGGCCATGCCAGTGCACGCTGGTGTGCTCGGGCAGCTTGTTGGTGACGAAGATGCGCACCCGGTCGCCCTCCACCACCTCGATCGTCGGGCCCGGCGACTGGCCGTTATAGCCCCACAAATGCGCCTTCATGCCGGGCGCCAACTCGCGCACCACAGGCTCGGCCACCAGATGAAACTCCTTCACGCCCTGGTTCATGCGCCAGGGCAAGGTCCAGCCATTGAGCGTGACCACCGGGTTGTAGGGCCGGCCGGTGCTGGGCACCAAGGGCGGCATGGTGTCGGGCCGGGTTTGCAGCACCGGCTCGGGCAGCGCGGCCATGGCGACCTTGCTGACCGCAGCGGCTGAGACCGCCGATACAGCCCCCGCACCCAAAACAAAATTGCGTCGATTGAACATTGGGATAACTCCAGATTCAGTGGGCCGGGGGGGCGCCAGCGGCGGCGGCTGTGGCCGCGGGGCTGGCCTGCGCCAGGCTGGGCTTGCCAATCAAGGCCATGTCGAGGTCGGCCTGAGCCAGCCAGAAATCACGCTGCGCCTCGATAGCGGCCTTGACCGTGCCGATCTGCACCCGCGCATCTGCCAACAACTCGAACACGCTGATGAACATGCCGTTGTAGCGCAGCAGGTTTTCCTCGGACACCTGTTTGGCCAGGGGCACCATCTCATCGCGATAGTGGCGGGCGATCTCGTAGCTGCTGCGATAGGCCTCAAAAGCTTCACGCAGTTCGGAGCGCGCCTCCACCCCGGTTTGCGCCGCCCGTTGCAGGCTTTGCATATACAAGGCCTCGGCCTTGGCGACCCGCGCGCCGCTCCAGTCGAACAGCGGCAACTCCAGGCTGACTTCCCAGCCGGTCTTGCGGGGCGCCTCGTTCGACGTGGCATTGCTGAGGCCGAACTCCAGCACATTGACGAAGCGGGTGACCTGGCTCAGGCCCAGGTTCTTAGCCGTCGCTTCGGCCTGCAAGCGCGCGGCTTGCACGTCCAGGCGCTGGGCAAAAGCCTGGCTCTCCACGCCCTGCGGCTGGCGCAGTTGCGGAGGCAAGTCGGGCAGGCGAGATGGCAAGGTAAAGGCCGGCGCGGAGGACGCCGCTGAGGCGACCTGGACGATCGGCCCAGTGAGCCCCAGCAAACGCGTCAGCCGCTCACGCGCCGCCAGCTGCGCTCGTTCGGCCCGCACCAAGCCCAGCTTGGCTTCAAGGGCCAGGTTTTGCTCGCGCATCTTCTCCAGCTTGCTGAAGTTGCCGACCTGCGCCAGGCGTTGCGCCAGCTCCCCGCCGGCATCTGCGGCGGCTTTCACATCGCGCTGGTAGCGCAACGTCTGCTCGGCGGCGACCGCCGTATAGAAAGCCTTTTTCGTCTCCGCCGCCAGCGCCAGCATCTGCTGCGTCAAGCCGGTTTGCACGGCCGCAAAACGGCGCTGTTCCAGCTGCACGCTCAAAGGCATGGCGATCAGGCGGGCCAGGTCGAAGGAGACGCCACGATCAATCTCGCGCTCATCACCCTGGCGCGACTTGCCAAAACTGAAGCGCGGATTGGGCCAGCGCCCGGCTTGCACCAGGTCCGCTTCAGCCAATCCCAAATCATGGAAAGCGCCCTGCAAGCCGGGGTTGTTGAAGAGCGCAATCTGCACCGCGCTGTCCGCCGTGAGTTCTTTAGCCAGCAGTTCGGCCACGCGCTGCTGCAAGCGGCTTTGCGCCTCCGGGCTTTTGGCGACTTGCAGTTCCTGGCCGAGATGCTGTCGGGCCGCGTCTTGCACGGGGCCGATGCCACCGTCTTGGCTAAAACTGGCGCAAGCGCCCAGCAAGATCGGCAGGCCAGCCACAAGCAGCAGGTGCAAGGCCGAGTCCGGCCCGCCACGCGGCTTCAAATGAGGGGGCATGTTCTGAGACACCAAGATGTCCTTTCATACGAGTTCTTCGTCGCATGGGCCTGCGCAAGGGCAAGCGCCGGGGGTCAGCGCCTCCGCGCCAGACCGGCATCGTGCGCTTGCCGAGACAGCCGCGCATGCCCATGCATTGCATTGCGAATGCGGCTGTCAGTGCGGCAAAACGCCGCAGCAAACCATGCGAAAGAGTCGAAAGAGTCGAAAGAGTCGAAAGAGTCGAAAGATTCTGCCGGGCCAGGATGACACCCTGGGCCGGCCTACGCGGAAATCAGGCTTGCGCGGATCGCGGCGGGCGCTCGATGCCACCGCAGAGTTCGCGGTCATGGCTTTGCGGCAGGGGGCTGATCTGCACCGTCCCGGTGCTCAGCATCACAGGCAAGCTCATCAGTGTTTGGCCAATCGCGGCCACACCGCAGCAGGCCGCGCAAGCGCTGCAATGGCCTTGCGATTTTTGATGGCCCTCATGGCCTTGGCTGTGGGGGTCCGCCTGGTCGGCTTGATCGGAGGACTGGCCGCAATGGTCGAACAGCGCAGCGGCGTTTGCCGCAGCAGCCATGTCGGCGTCTTGCTCATCCTGGCAATCAGCCAGCATCGCGGCGTGTTGCGCCGCAGGGGCTGAGTCCATGTGCGACTCGACCATCACCCCCGCCCCAGCATGGCTAGGCGCGCACATCAGCATGGCCGTCGCCGCAATGCCCTGAACGGGAATTGCCAGCGCCAGCAGCCAAGCCAGGACGATGCGGATGAGGGTGTTCACAAAGCAATTGTAGAGGCGGCCTTCAGGCAGGCCAGGCAGCGCGCCTCGCGGCTGCCCAAGAAGTGCCCGCCGCAATGAGAAACGCCCCGCAAGCGGGGCGTCTTCTATTCAAGTCCAGGCTAGCCGGCTAGCGCTGGATCGCAACAGGCTTACTTGCCCTTGCTGGCCGAATGCGAGGCCTTGACAGCCATCTCGGTGGCGGCGGCAAAGCTCTTGCTGGCGGTTTCCACGGCTTGCTTGGTTTGGGCTTGCGCCGTTTCCAGAGCCGATTGACCGGCGCTCATGGCCGTCTTGAAGGCCGTCACTGCGGTCTCGCTGCCGGCAGGGGCTTGCTTGAGCGCAGCTTCAATGCTGGCCGCGGCCTGGCTTTGCACTTCGGCGAACTTGCCTTCGGCGGCCTTGCTCAAGGCGGTGCCGGTTTCGGTGACGATTTCGGCAACGGCACGACCGTAGGCGGCAGCCTTCTCGGTCAAAGGCTGCACCTGGCCGGCGACGGCGCTCAAATCTTGCGGGGCTTTGGCGGCCATCACGGCTTGCATTTGTTCGGCCGATTCGGCCATGGCCGACTTGGCCACCGACAGGTTCAGCTCAACCAGCTTTTCAAAGCCAGCCAGGCTGGTGGCGGCCATGCTGCTCATATCGGCCATGGCGGTCTTGGCGGCGTTCAGGAATTGTTCTGCGGATGGGTTGCTGTTCATGCGAGCTCCAAAGGGTTTGAGCTGCAATCCGGAGAACAAGATTTGTTGCGGTGCAGCATGAATCAATAGTAAGGGCGAAATCCAGCAATGCAAGCGAAATTTGCTGCGGTGCAGCAAATTTTCTTTGGCGGCGGTTTTTCTGCAGGTAGTCGGCCTTGCGGATTGCTCAGCAAGCAGACAAACGGGCGGGGTGGCCCGGCTATAGTCCCGCCCTCCCCGCGTCACCGCATTCCGATGGCCGCTATCTGCGGTAGCCCAATCCCAATCTCAATCCCTTGTCTTCCTAAGCCCTTCGCCCCCAAGTCATGAGCCTTGCCGATCTGCGTGCGGCGCTGGACGCCGAGCTGGCAGCCACGCCCGAGTATTACGACTTCAAGGTGCTGCGCTGCGAGCGCGAAGGCCAGCTCTGGCGCGTCACGCTGGAAGCCGGTTATGTCTACGCCGAAGGCCAGCGCCCTGGCCATGCCTCAGCCCAAGCTCTGTTGGACGCCAGCCTAGACGGCGCCTCCGCCTGGTGGGGCGCGCCGGTCAAAGGCGGCGCCACCGTGCTGGCGGTCTTGGCCGAGGACGATCAGCTGCTGCTGCAAAACGCCAGCTGTCCGCCGCCGGGGCCAGACTGCCTGATCCGCCTCTACCCCAGCCGCTTTCTCAGCGCCGTGGCCGACGCCTGGTGGGACACGCCCTGGGCCGAGCGCGCCCTGGCCTGCCTGCCCGACTTGGCTCAGCCGCAGCGCGTGGACGAAGGCCCCGCCCTGACCGGCGCGCCCTTTCGCTGGTTGCGTCCAGCGCAGCGCCAGGCCCTGCCGCTGGTGGACTACAGCAGCGCTTTTCTGTGGGGCCCGCCGGGCACCGGCAAAACCACCACCCTGGGCGTGCTGCTGGCCGAATACCTCGAACGCCGCCCCGAGGCCCGCGTGCTGCTACTGTCCACCACCAACCAGGCCGTGGACCTGGCCACCTTGGCGGTGGACAAAGCCTTGCAAAAAGGCCGCCGCGAAGCCCTGCGCAGCAGCGTGCAGCGCCTGGGCACCCGCTTCGACGCCGCCGCCTATGCCGGCCGCGAGCATCTGATTCCCACCACCGACCAAGACTTGATCAGCCAGCTCGCCCGCGCCGAAGCCGCCCGCCCCGCCAGCCGCGACGCCCAGCAGCTCAAAGCCTGGGCCGACCGCGTGGCCGCCCTGCGCGAAGCCCTGCGCAGCGCCTCGCTGCAAGTGCTGCGCCGCTGCCGCCTGGCCAGCATGACCACCACCCGCGCCGCCTTCACGCTCAAAACCCTGCGCGAGTTGGCACCCGACGATGCGCCGCCATTCGATCTGCTGGTGTTCGATGAAGCCAGCCAGGTCAGCCTGGCCCATGCCTTGGCCCTGATGCCGCTCGGCCGCTGCCGCTTGTTCGCCGGTGACCCGCAGCAACTCTCCCCCGTGCAACGCAGCCCCGAGCGCGGCGCGCGGCGCTGGCTGGGACGCTCGGCCTTTGCCGAGAGCCCCATGCGCGGCCCCGCCGTGGCACTGTTGAACGAGCAGTCGCGCATGGCCGGGCCGATTTGCGATTTGGTCAGCGAGATGTTTTACGACGGCGCCCTGCAAGTTGCCGCCGATGCGCAAGCCTCACCCGCCTGGCTGGCCGCGCGCCAGCGCCCGCTGGGTGGCATCAGCGCTGAGACGCATGTACAGGTGCAACAGATCGCCAGCAATGGCGCCTGGAGCGCCGCCGCCCGCGGCCCGCTGCGCCGTGAATCGGCCGAGGCGATTGCCAAGGAAATCGCCGCCGCACTGAACAGCGAGCAGTGGCAAGCCCATGAGCTGATCGTGCTGACCCCATTCCGCGCCCAACGCGCCCTGCTCCGCCAATGCCTGCAAGCGAAGGGCGTGCCGGACTCCGTCAAAGTCAGCACGGTGCACCGCGCCCAAGGCAGCGAAGCGGCCCTGCTCTTCTTCGACCCCGTGGACGGCAGCCAGCCCTTTTTGCAAAGCGAAGAAGCCCGCCGCCTGATCAATGTGGCGCTGAGCCGAGCTCAGGCCAAGGTGCTGGTTTACCTGTCAGCGGCCGACGCCAGCAACCCCTTGCTCGCACCCATCCTGCACCGCCAACGTCTGGCGGGCGACAGCCGCGAGGCCATTCCCTTGCTACAACTGGCACGCCAAGCCAACTTCCCCGCCAACGCCCTGGGCCAGCGCGTGCAAGCCGGCCGACACACCGGCGAGGTCAGCCGCCTGAGCGCAGACAGTCGGCAGTTCTGGCTGGTGAATGAGCGCAGTGGGGCTGAACAGCTGATTGATGCGGAGTTTTGGCGCGTCAAGGCGGCAGCCACCTAACGCGCCAGGCCCATACACAAGCGGCAGAGGATAAGGCTTGCTTCCAAACACCGCGCCTAGAACCTCGGCGTCTTTGATCTTCATGGGATCAACCTTCAAGGGGTTCTGACTCAGGAGCACGAACTCATCACCCGCGACCCACGACGACTGCGCAGCTCAGCTTGCCCCCACCGTCAGCCGCGTCAAGCTGAGCATGCACGCACGGAGGCCTGCAAATTCGAGCCCAGGTCAGGCGGCATGCAATCGGGGTCGCGCCACGGTGTCGCCACCGCACAATAGCTGCTGAAACCTGCGGCGCCCTGCTGGCAGGTCAACAAGCCATGGAGGTGTTGGATGCATGACCTACCGGACGGACCGCAGATGCCCGAGACCGTGGCGGTGAGCTATTTGGAAAGCAAGTTCTTATTGCTGCTCTTGCTGATGGTCTCGCTGGCGTTGGGCTGGATATTGCAGCCCTTGTTCGGCACGATGCTGTGGGCCGTGATCCTCGCGCTGCTGTTCATGCCGCTGAACCGCCGCTTGCTGCTGCGTCTACCAGGGCGGCGCAATCTGGCCGCCCTGCTGACCCTGCTGTTTGTGCTGGTGATGGTGATCTTGCCCATGGCGATGATTGCCGCGGCCTTGGCGCGCGAGGCGGCGCAGCTGTATCAGCGGGTGCAGTCCGGTGCGCTCAATCCGGTCGGCTACTTGCACAGCGCCTTTGATACCTTGCCGGCCTGGGCTGCCAAGCTGCTGGATCAGCTGGGATTGAGCGAGTTTGCCAATCTGCAGCAACGTCTAACCCAGGCGCTGCGACAGGGCAGCGAATTCATCGCCACTCAAGTCTTCAGTGCAGGCCAGATCACCTTCGAGTTTTTCGTCAGCCTGTCCATCACCCTGTACCTGGCCTTTTTTCTGATCCGCGACGGCGCGCAGTTGATGCGCGCCATTGGCCAAGCGGTCCCCTTGGCGCCAGCCCACAAACAGGAGCTTTTCAGCAAGTTCGTCACCGTCGTGCGCGCCACAGTCAAAGGCAACTTCCTTGTGGCAGCTATCCAGGGGGCCTTAGGCGGCCTGGCGTTCTGGTTCCTCGACATCGGCGCCGCGCTCTTGTGGGCCGTGTTGATGGCCTTTTTGTCGCTGCTACCGGCGATTGGCGCGGGCCTCGTCTGGTTGCCTGTGGCCTTGTATCTGCTGATGAGTGGCGCGCTCTGGCAAGGCCTGGCCCTTTGCGCCTATGGCGTGCTCGTGATCGGTCTGGTGGACAACCTGCTGCGGCCCGTGCTGGTCGGCAAAGACACCCGCATGCCTGACTATGTGGTGATGATCACCACACTGGGCGGCATGTCGGTGTTCGGCATCAACGGCTTTGTGCTCGGACCAGTGATCGCCGCCATGTTCATCGCGGTTTGGCACTTGCACGGCAAGGCCTATGAATGAGGCGCCGTAAAGGCCAGCCTTGGGATCATCAATCAGCCAATGTCGATCGCGTGTGAATGTCGCTGATGGGCAATGAACTGCCCATAGCGATGCAAGGCGGAGTCGCTTGCGGCAGCTTGGTGCCCAATGCAGCCGTCCTGACTGAGCACCTTTAGTCCTGAAGCTCTTCGTTACTTAGAGTTCATCGCAAGTACTTCCAGCGAACCAATATCTCGGCGAAGTTGCATTGCTTCTGCCCTCCCCCAATGGAGCGATGGACGGGTCCCGCAGGTCCATCTCCAATGCACAAAGCCGCCCCGATGTGGGTTGCTACTGAGTAATCCTGCTAGAAAGGCAGCTCAGAATCTAGGTGAGGCTTTTGCCTGTTATTTAATGCTGTTGTTTTGAACATCAAATGCCGTACAAAGCCAAGCTGCAAGCCACTTGTAGCCTGATCACATCGACCATGTTATGGAGACAGGGCGCCAAGTTATGCGGCACTGGTGTCTCCATATATCCAAGTTAGCCCTGTGAAATACAAGCACATCGATTCAGCGCTGCACAACTTCGGGCACTCGTTCGTTAGCCTCATGAACTATGTCGATGACTTGTACGTCTGCGATCTCATGCAGGCCATGGCGTGGGATCTTCCAGAGAACGAGTTGCGGATCGACTTCTCTGTCGGATCCTCTAGTCTTCCGCCGGCAAGTCCGCCTCAATTGCACAAGTCAGTTGACTATTGGCAGGCTTGGTTGCCGAAATTGCTGGAAAGCCAAAAGGTCAGTCCGGCAAGTCTTGGTTCGGTCGTACTGCGCTATCGCCTTACCCGGAAAGGTCCAGAGGTCATCGTCGAAGCAACGGATGATCGCGGTGCCGCCCACAAGGTATTTGTCGCGGACACGCTGTAAGGGAGGGGCGAATGGCATGCGCTGCGAACACAGGGCTAACCCCACGGTCAACCGGACTTGCTCCGGCGTGGCTGCGCCGGGCATCATTTCATTCTTGCCCGGCTTCGCCACTGTGTCGCAAGCCGGTTACCTAAAACGTTATGCAGCATATTCCCCGGTCGGGTCGACCTAACAATGAAGGGCCAACGCAAGTGACCGTGTCCATTCGTCTTCAATTGCTAGTCATTTCAGCCGTACTTGTTGGTGGCTGTGCGAACAACATTCCTGCCTTTCCCGCACCAAGTCCGAGTCAATTGAAGGAAATTCGGGCTCGTGCACCGGAAAAAAATTTACCACCACAGGATTTTGTAGGTACACCTATTCCAAGTACACATCCACTTGTAGGAGTTTGGCGGATTGAATTGGCAGGCGGAAAGTGTGCGGAGGAATACGAACTTAGAGCTGACGGCACAAAGAGTTCTATGTCTGGCGAAGAGCGCAACGAATCAGAGTTCATGATTTCGCCTGGCACTCGCGGGACTTACTGGTACAAGTGGGTGGACAAGATAACTAAGAACAACGGTAAGGCAGACTGTATGGGGTCTCGCACCGCTGTGGGCCATACAGCCGACAACTATGTCATCGTGCATCCGAGTGGCCAACGTTTCTCCCTTTGTGAGAGGCAAGATATGAACTCCTGCTATGCGGAGTTCTTTAAGCAGGCTCGCTAGTTGGAATGACAAATGCTGCATAACCCTACGTTCGAGCCGACTCGCAACGGCTGGTCACTACAGGACCCCATTTCATTCTGGGCCTTCCGTGCCCAGCCGCCGCTAGCGGCTCAACTTCGACGTTAGACGTCATGGCCGACGACCTCATCGGAATCGCCTTCTTCGCTTGGGCACCGTTTCTGAGTGCGCTTGTCGGCGTGCTCTATTTCGCCAGTAGCAGCACCGCAGCGCCATTAGGGCAGCGCGCGCTTGCTTCAGCGTATGCGCCGGCCGTAGCAGTCATCTACCTAATGGTCGCATTTGCGTCTGCGGCATTCAGAGAGGCCTATCTATCCGCGGTCTATCCAGTTGCTTGGGTGGTGCCACTTGGCCTTCTAGCGCTCTCGCTCTTTCGCTATCCCGGCCCGCGGTGGGCACACTTCGTTTTGCTCCCTCTAGCTGCCCTTGCTATTGCTTGGCAGGGCGTTTGGAGCTATTTCGGCGTCTATGGAAAGTAGCGCATGTCTCGTGACGTCCAACCCATCGTTCAACCGAACCTGCTCCGGCGTCGCTTCGCCGGGCGTCATTTCATTCTCGCCCGGCTTCGCCACTCTGGCGCAGGCCGGTTAACTCAAACTACAAGGGCTTCCCTACCTGTCAAGCAAAACCTGTCCCTGATGGCCCG
>NZ_CAMFJS010000043.1 GCF_945956965.1 uncultured Roseateles sp. | reverse complement strand
AGATCCATGACGCGCTGGGTGGCTTCCAGCAGCACGGCGGAGTTCTCCAGATGCGCCACCATCTGCGCGCCCGAGCCGGCGATGACCAGCTCACCGATCAGGTCGATCAGCTTGTCCAGCTTGTCGGCGCGCACGCGCACGAAGCGGGTTTCATCTCCGGCGCGGCGGTCGCGCCCGCCTTCGCGGCGCTCGCCCTCGCCGCTGCGGCGGTCGTTGCGGCGCTCGCCACCCGCGCTGCTCGGGCTGTCGGCGCTGCTGCGACGTTCGATGTGCGGGATGACGACTGGCGCCACGGCCTCGGGGGCTGCCGCGCCGGCTTCGATCTCAATCACCTCCAGGCGCACGGCGAAGCGCATGCCCATCTCGTGCCAGCACTGGAACAGGCCGGCGCGGGCATCGGCGTCATCGCCGCAGCGCAGCGCTGCCAAGTCTTCAAATGCGGCGGGCGTGCTGCCTGGTGCCAGGATTTGCACATCGCTGTCTTCGACCGCGAACTCGAATACGCGCTCGATGTCTTCGCGCGTGGCGCTGGAGTCAAAGCGCAACTCAAAGCCGAGATAGCAGGCTTCGGCGTCGAGCGCGTCCAGGCTGGGGACGGCGTCGGTCAAGGTGCTGATGGCTTGAACCTTGCCCAGTGTGGCTAGATAGCGCAAAAAGGCCAGCGGGTCGAGGCCGTTGCGCAGCGCGTCCTGGCCGAAGCGCAGCGACAAATGCCAAAAGGGATTGGTGGCCGCGCCGGTCCCTGTGGCCTGCTCCGACGTCGCCGAAGCGCCCGCCTCGTCCGTAGCGGCACTGCTTGTTGCGGCGGCCACCGGCTCCAGGCCTTGCAGCGCGCGCAAGCGGCTGGCCAGCGCCGCGGCTGGCGGCGGCCACGGCGGGGTCGGCTTCCCCGCTTTGCACTTCGCCCAGCAGCAGTTCGATCTGGTCGCGGCTTTCCAGCAGGGCGGCGACCACGGCGTCATCGAGCTGGCGCTGGCCGGAGCGCAGCGCCTCCAGCAGGGTTTCGGCTTCGTGGGTAAAGGCCACCACCGCTTCGCAGCCGAACATGCCGGCCGTGCCCTTGATGGTGTGGGCAGCGCGGAAGGCCGAGTTCAGGCTTTCCGAGTCACTGGGGTCGCCCTCCAGAATCAACAAGCCCTGTTCGAACTGGCGCAGCATCTCTTGCGCCTCGTCCAGAAAGCCGGCGCGGGCAACGGCCAGAATCTCTGCATCATCATCGTCATTCATTGACATGGCATCACTCCGCGCCAGCCAAGCTGTGGGGCAAGGGCTGCAACTGGGTGTCGAGCCCAAAGCATTGCAAGGCCGCCGCCACCACCGCGCTGGGCTCGTGCAATACCAGCTCGGCCGCGCGTTCTTGCAGGCTGCGCTGGGTGGCCAGCAAGAGCTGAACTGCGGTGCTGTCGAAATCACTGACGCCGCTGAGTTCCAGGCGCAAGCCTGAGTTCAAGCGAGCGAGTGTCTCCAGCAGCAAGCCGTGCACGTCGGCGGCTTGGGCAATCGTCAGCTCTGGGCCGAGCGAGAGGGTGAACAGATCGGACTCTGACATCGCAAAACCTCCGGGGCTAGAACAGCAAGCACGGGGCCGGTGGATGGGACCGGTACATGGGGGCCGTGGGCGGCCCACATGGGGTCAGACGCAAAGTCGATTGACGGCGTCCACCAATTGAGAGGGCTGGAAGGGTTTGGTGATCCAGGCCTTGGCGCCGGCTGCGCGACCTTCTGCCTTCTTGGACTCTTGGGATTCGGTGGTCAGCATGATCACCGGGGTGAATTTGTAGGCCGGCAGGGTTTTGACGTGGCGCAGGAAAGTCAGGCCGTCCATATTCGGCATATTGACGTCGCAGACGATCAGGTTGATCTTGGCGCCGGTCAGTTTGCCGACTGCGTCTTGGCCGTCCACGGCCTCGATGACGGCATAACCGGCTTTCTGCAGCGCAAGCTTGACGACGGTTCTGAAACTGCCGGAGTCATCGATGACCAGAATTGTCTTGCTCATGGCGTCCTCTTGTGGTGTGGATGCTGACTGGAACAGGGCTCAGAAGAATTCAACGTTGTTGTGAGGCGGGCCGGTGCTTTCGCCGTGGTGGGAGTCACGTTGCTCGTCGGTGGTGTAGCGGGCTTCCAGAGCGTCCAGCCAGGCTTGCGCATCGGCGGCGCTGGCCTGCGTCATTGCAGGCAATTCCTGGGTGAAGCGCTGGGTGTCGTCATGCAAGATGTCGAGCATCTGGCTGGCGCGGTCACCAAATTGCAGCCCGACCAGGGCGCGCTCGCACTGCAGCGCCAACTCCTGGCTGAGTTGCAGCAAGGCTTGGGTGTGTTCGGCGTCCGCGGGCATGGACTTGAGTTCGATGTCCAGCAAGTCCTGCAAACCCATGATGCTGGCAAAGCAGCTGAGTAAATCCACCGCACCGCCTTGCACGGTGTCTTGAATGGCGCGCAGCTGGCGGCTCCAGATTGGCAGGACTGCGGCGCTCATCAACATAACGCCGGCTTCCGATGGGGCGGACGCTGACGGGGCGGCCTGTTGATGGCTGCGGCTCATGGCCGTGTTGCCCCGGCTTTGTGGCACGCCAGCGGGTGGATCAGGCTGATCCATTGGAGCGGAAGCACTGTAAAACCCATTGGCTCCTCCCTGTTTCCAATTCACCCGCAATGCTGGAGCCTGGCGGCTTGTTCACATGTGAACGCCGGCGCGTGCGGATGAGTCGAGTGCAACAGTTTCCCCAGCGGCCGATTTGGCCAATGCCTGGATAAGGGGCTAATTTAGCAAGCTAACGGACCAAATGGGGGGGAATCTTTGTGAAAGCAGGCCTCGCCTGTGGCGCTGGCATGACTGCGCTGGCTGTTCCGTGGCGGCTTGGGCCCCGCATGGTGTGAGGCGGGAGGGGCGCCCGACGGGCATGAGCGGCTCATCGCAGCGGGCCATGAAAAAGAGGTGCGGGCGTGGCGCCGGCACCTCTTTTGTGAGTGAGCGGAATCCGCTCAGGATCAGTACTTGGTGTTGCTGCCGGTGGCTGGCGCGCTGATGGCCGGCGCGCGGCTGACGCGTGTCTTGCCACCGGTGGTGACCAGAATCACCGCCTCGCCGGGGACGAGAGTCTCTTGGCCCTTGGCCTGCACGACGGAGCGACGCTCGCCATTGCGCAGTTGCACGATCACTTCCACGGCTTCTTCGCGGGTGCCTGCACGCTCCACCGCATTGCCGACGACCGCGCCGGCCACGGCGCCCAGCACGCCGACGATGGCGCTTTCACGGCTGCCGCCGACCGAAGAGCCGGCCACGCCGCCCACCACGCCGCCTGCCACCGCGCCGATGCCGCTTTGCGAGCCGTCCACCGTCACCGGGCGCACCGACAACACGGTGGCGTCCTGGATCTGCGACATGCGCTGCGCCTGGTCACGCGAAATCACGTCCGGGCTGGTGGTGGAGCAGGCGCTCAAGGCGGCCAGGGCGACGAGCGAAGTGCTGAGAAAGAGTTTTTTCATGGGGATCACGTTGATTTCTCCTTGGGCAGACAGCTACCCAACGCCAGCCATTGTGCCGAGGTTGACGGCTTGACGTTTTTTAACTTGCCGGCAAGCAATCGACAACGCAGGCCTGGGCGGCAAGGGGCGGGGGCTGGCGACGCTCTGCGCTGGCCCGGAACAAGCGGGCGCAGGCTTAAGCGTAGAGCCGGCTGGAGCGTGGCACGCTGGCCAGCAAGAACTCCATCTGATCGGCCAGGATGCGGCGGCCGCGCAGAATCATGTCCTCGTGCAGATTGGGCACATAGGGCAGATAGAGCAAGCTCATATTGGCCTCTTCGGGCATTCGGCTGCCTTTGCGGCCGTTGCAGCCTCGGCAGGCGGTGATGCAATTCATCCAACTGTCGCGCCCGCCGCGGGAACTGGGTTGAATGTGCTCGCGCGTCAGGTCATCGGCGTGGAAGCGGTGACCGCAGTAGGCGCAAACAAAGCGATCGCGCGCAAACAGCTTGGGGTTGGAGAGCGCGGGGGCCTGTCGCCAGGCCCGGCTGGGCACGGAGCCGCGCACGGCGATGATGGGGTGAACCTCGATGCGCGACTGCTGCCCCGTGCGGCGCTGCATGCCGCCGCGCATCACTTGGCAGGGATCGCCCAGCGTCCAAGCCACGCCATCGCTGGCGTAGATGACGGCCGCTTCGCGGGTCGTGATCCAGGCTTGCGGTCGACCAGAAACATCCAGTTGAAGCACATCCACAGCGTGAGACCTCCAAGCCGGAGCGTACTGCATGTGGGCCCGCAAGCTCAAGTATTGCTGGGGCAGACCCTGCCGCTGTGCGTGCTTGGCGACAGTTAGGCCGGGGCGCTGGGCGGCTGCGGCCACCGTCAAATCACTGTCATCAGTGGCCGGGAGACTGATGTGTTCGCCGCTATGTTCGTTGGGTTCAAGCGGGAGGTGCTGGGGTGGATGCGTTGGCTTTGCTGCGCTTTGCGCGGATGGCGGCGCCGGTCCGGGCTTGGATGGGCGCTGGGCGCGCGCCGGGTGTGCGCTTTGTGCGCTGCTAGGCGCGAGCCTCTAAAAAATCCCCAAAAAAACCTGGGCCTGACATGCAAAGTCGACAAACTTTCTGCAAAATAGAACGACCGTTCGTTTTATTATTCGACCCGATTCAATCGAATTCGGTGCCAAGCGCCACTCAAACTCGCCACCATCCGCTCGCATCCACTCGCAACCTGCCCAACTCCATGACCGTGCCGACCAAGTCCACCGCTACCGCCAAAGCTGCAGCGCCTGCCGCCCCTGCGGCAAAGGCGGCGCGCACGGTGCGCACGCTGCACAAGGGCCAACACACCCGCGCCGTCATTCTGGAAGCGGCTCTGGGTCTGGCCTCGCACATGGGTTTGGAGGGCTTGTCGATCGGCGCCTTGGCCGATGTGACCAAGATGAGCAAGTCGGGCGTGTTCGCCCATTTCGGTTCGCGCGAGGAGTTGCAGATCGCGGTGGTGACCGAGTACCACGCCAAGTTCGAGGAAGAAGTCTTCTTCGCCGCGATTCGCGAACCCCGCGGCCTGCCGCGCCTGCGTGCCCTGTACGAGCGCTGGGTGCGCCGTGTCTCGCTGGAACTGGATTCGGGCTGCATCTACATCAGCGGCGCGGTGGAATTCGATGACCGCATCGGCCCGGTGCGCGATGCGCTGGTGAGCATGGTGCGTGACTGGCACGCCGCCCTGCACAAAGCCATTGTGCTGGCGCAAAAGGCCGGCCATCTGCACGCCGATGCCGATGTGGAACAGATTTTGTTCGAGTTGCACGGGCTGATTTTGTCCTTGCATCACGACGCGCGCTTTTTGCGCAACCCCGGAGCCCTGGCCCGTGCCGGCATGGGTTTCGAGCGGGCCGTGCAGTCCTACGCCACGCCCGCCGGGCTGGCTGCGGACGCGCTGGCCAAACAGCACGCAGCCAGCACAGCGGCAATAAAAAAGCCGCGGCGCTGAGCCTTCACCCTTTCTTCCTGTCTCTTTTTTCACCCCGGAGTTCGACATGCCTCAATACAACCCACCATTGCGCGACATGCAGTTTGTGATGCACGAAGTGCTCAATGTGGTTGATCAGCTCAAGGCGCTGCCCGCGCACGCTGACATCGATGCCGACACCATCAACGCCGTGCTGGAAGAAGGTGGCAAGTTCGCGGCCGAGGTGCTGGCGCCCCTGAACCTCAGCGGCGACGCTGAAGGCTGCTCGCTGGACAAGACCACGCATGAAGTCAGCCCGCCCAAGGGCTTCAAGGAAGCCTACGCCAAGTATGTGGAAGGCGGCTGGCCCTCGCTGGGTTGCGACCCCGAGTTCGGCGGTCAGGGCCTGCCCCTGGTGCTGAACCAGGCTTTCTACGAAATGATGAACTCGGCCAACCAGGCCTGGACCATGTACCCCGGCCTGAGCCATGGCGCTTACGAGGCCCTGCATGCCCACGGCACGCCCGAGCAAAAAGCCACCTACCTGCCCAAGCTGACCAGCGGCGAGTGGACCGGCACCATGTGCCTGACCGAACCGCACTGCGGCACCGACCTGGGTCTGCTGCGCAGCAAGGCCGAGCCACAGGCCGATGGCACTTACAAGATCAACGGCGCCAAGATTTTCATCTCCGCCGGTGAGCACGATATGGTGTCCAACATCGTTCACCTGGTGCTGGCCCGCCTGCCCGACGCGCCGGAAGGCTCCAAAGGCATCTCGCTCTTCGTCGTGCCCAAGTTCCTGGTCAACGCCGATGGCACCCTGGGCAAGCGCAACGGCATCTTCTGCGCCGGCTTGGAGCACAAGATGGGCATCCACGCCAACTCGACCTGCCAGATGGTTCTGGAAGACGCCGTCGGCACCATGGTTGGTCAGCCCAATAAGGGCCTGGCTGCCATGTTTGTGATGATGAATGCCGCCCGTCTGGGCGTGGGCAACCAGTCCCTGGGCCTGACCGAAGTGGCTTACCAAAACGCTGCCGCTTACGCCAAGGACCGCATCCAGATGCGCGCCCTGAGCGGCCCGAAGTCGCCCGACAAGGCGGCCGACTCCATCATCGTGCACCCCGATGTGCGCAAGATGCTGCTGACCGCACGTGCTTATGCCGAAGGCGGCCGAGCTTTCTCCACTTACGTTGCCGTGACGCTGGACCGCGCCCTGGCTTCGGATGACGCCGACGAGCGCAAGGAAGCCGAAGACGAAGTCGCGCTGCTGACGCCCATCATCAAGGCCTTCATCACCGACAACGCCTGGATCTCGACCTCGCATTGCATGCAAGTCTTCGGCGGCCACGGTTTCATCCATGAGTGGGGCATGGAGCAATTCGTACGTGACGCCCGCATCAACATGATCTACGAAGGCACCAACACCATCCAGTCGCTGGACCTCTTGGGCCGCAAGATCCTGGGTGACAACGGCGCCAAGCTGAAGAAGTTCGGCAAGAAGATCGCTGCCTTTGTTGAAGAAGAGGGCACCAACGAGGCGATGCAGGAGTTCATCAACCCGCTGGCCGACATCGGCGACAAGGTCACCAAGCTGACCACCGAAATCGGCATGAAGGCCTTCCAGAACCCCGACGAAGTCGGCGCTGCCGCTGTGGACTATCTGCGCGTGGTCGGCCACATGACCTTCGCCTACTTCTGGGCCCGCATGGCCAAGGTGGCGCTGGAGAAGCAAGCCAGCGGCGACAAGTTCTACACCGCCAAGCTGTGCACCGCACGCTTCTACTTCGCCAAGCTGCTGCCTGAAACAGCATCGCTGATCCGTACCGCCCGCGCTGGCCTGCCGTCCTTGATGGAGATGGACGAAGCCTTGTTCTGATCCCTTTTTCGCTAAGTCCAGATCCGCCCGCTAGAGGTGGATCGGTCACAACCCTTGGAGACACCATGAAAAAGCTGTTTGCTGCTGCAGTTCTGAGCCTTGTCGCCGGCCTCGTTCACGCCGACGGCAGTCCGGTCGGGCTGTGGAAGACGATTGACGACGATGGCAAGACCGAGAAGTCCTTGGTTCGCATCACCGAGAAAGACGGTGTGCTGACCGGCACGATCGAAAAAGTCTTCGAGGCAGGCAAGCAGGATGCCAAGTGCGACAAGTGCAGCGATGACCGCAAGGACAAGCCGGTCACTGGCATGCAGATCATCCGTGGTGTCAAACAAGATAGCGATGACAAGCTGCATTGGGTCGGGGGTGAAATCCTCGATCCCAATAACGGCAAGGTTTATAAGACCCGGCTCAGGCCCGTCGAGGGCGGCAAGAAGCTGGAGATGCGCGGCTATATCGGCTTCTTCTACCGCACCCAAGTCTGGTTGCGCGTGGAGTAAGTCGGCCCCGATAGCTGTTTCTGGCGGCGCCTTAGCGCGCTGCTGCAATGATTTTTAGGAGAAGTCCGTGAGTCGATTCCAAGTTCGTAAAGTCGCCGTGCTCGGCGCTGGCGTGATGGGTGCGCAGATTGCTGCGCATCTGGTCAACGTCAAGGTGCCCGTCGTTTTGTTCGACCTGCCGGCCAAGGAAGGCCCGAAGAACGGCATCGTGTCCAAGGCTATCGACGGCCTGAAGAAGCTCAAGCCCGCGCCCCTGGGCGATGCGGCCGACGCCGTGCTGATTCAGCAAGCGAATTACGAAGAGCATCTGGAATTGCTCAAGGACTGCGACCTCATCATTGAGGCCATCGCCGAGCGCATGGACTGGAAGCTGGATCTCTACAAGAAGATCGCACCCTTCGTTTCGCCGACCGCCATCGTGGCCTCCAACACCTCGGGCCTGAGCATCACCAAGCTGGCCGAAGTGCTGCCCGAAGAAATCAAGCCGCGCTTCTGCGGCATCCACTTCTTCAACCCACCGCGCTATATGTACTTGGTGGAGTTGATCAACACGCCCACCACCCGTCCGGAAGTGATCGACCAGCTGGAAAGCTTCGTCACCACCGCCGTCGGCAAGGGTGTTGTGCGCGCCAATGACACGCCCAACTTCGTGGCCAACCGCGTCGGCATCGCCGGCATGATGGCCACCATGATCGAAGCCGAGAAGTTCGGCCTGAGCGTGGACCTGGTGGACGACCTGACCGGCAAGAAGCTGGGCCGCGCCTCCAGTGGCACCTTCCGCACCGCTGACGTGGTGGGCCTGGACACCATGGCCCACGTCGTCAAGACCATGCAGGACAACCTGAAGGACGACCCCTTCTACTCGACCTATGCCACGCCCAAGGTGCTGGCAGGCCTGATCGAGAAGGGCGCCCTGGGCCAGAAGGCTGGCGGCGGCTTCTACAAAAAGGTTGGCAAGGACATCCAGCGCCTGGATTTCGCCACCGGCGAATACGTGGCCGGCGGCAAGAAGGCCGACGAGATCGTCGCTCGTATGCTGAAGAAGCCTGCGGCTGACCGCATCAAGCTGCTGCGCGAATCCAGCAACCCGCAAGCCCAGTTCCTGTGGTCCATCCTGCGCGACAGCTTCCACTACGTGGCCGTGCATCTGGACACCGTGGCCGACACCGCCCGCGAAATCGACTTCGCCATGCGCTGGGGCTTCGGCTCCAGCCAAGGTCCCTTCGAGCTGTGGCAACAAGCCGGCTGGAAGCAGGTGGCCGAGTGGGTGCGTGAAGACATCGCTGCCGGCAAGACCCTGTCCAGCGCAGCACTGCCCGCCTGGGTGTTTGAAGGCCCCGTGGCCGACAACGGCGGCGTGCACAGCGCGGCCGGTTCCTGGAGCGCTGCCGAAGGCAAGTTCAAGCCGCGCGCCCAGCTGCCCGTCTACCAGCGCCAGGCTTTCCCTGAGGCGCTGTTCGGCGAAGGCGCTGCTGAGCCATTGAAGGCCGGCACCGAGCTGTTCAAGAACGAAGAAGTGCGCGTCTGGACGCAGGACAACGAAGTTGTCATCGCCTCCATCACCGCCAAGCTGCACCTGATCAGCCCGACCGTCACCGACGGCCTGCTCAAGGCAGTCGAAATCGCTGAAGCCGGCTACAAGGGCTTGGTGATCTGGTCGCCGGACGAAGTGTTCTCGGCCGGTGCCAATCTGGAAGCCCTGATGCCCGTCTTCATGACCAAGGGCGCCAAGGGCATTGCCCCGGAAGAGAAGAAGCTGCAGGACATGATGCTGCGCCTGCGCTACGCCAATGTGCCGGTGGTGGCCGCCATGCGTGGCCTGGCCCTGGGCGGTGGTGCCGAGCTGGCCGTGCATTGCGCTCGCCGCGTTGCGCACATGGAAAGCTATGTCGGCCTGGTGGAAGTGGGCGTGGGCCTGATCCCCGGCGGCGGTGGCCTGACCTATATCGCCCGCCGTGCTGCCGAAATGGCTGCTGCTGGCAATGCCAACGCCGACATCTTCATGTTCCTGAAGGACGGCTTCACCACTGCGGCCATGGCCAAGGTGGCGACTTCGGCCCTGGAAGCCAAGAAGAACGGCTTCTTGCTGGACAGCGACATCATCGTCCCGAACAAGGACGAGCTGCTGTTCGTGGCCTCGGCCCAAGCCAAAGCCATGTTCGACTCCGGCTACCGCGCGCCGCTCAAGGCCAAGTTCGCTGTGGCCGGCCGTTCGGGCATCGCCACCATCAAGGGTCAGCTGGTCAATATGCGTGACGGCGGCTTCATCAGCGCCCACGACTATCACCTCGCCAGCCTGATCGCCGACGTGGTCTGCGGCGGTGAAGTGGAAGCCGGTTCCCTGGTCGACGAGGAATACCTGATGAGCCTGGAGCGCAAGCATTTCTGCTCGTTGCTGGAGCATCCGAAGACGCAAGAGCGAATCATGGGCATGCTCCAAACCGGCAAGCCTGTCAGGAACTGATGGAGCTACTGCGCGAACGCCTGGCGTCGTTGGGCGGTGCTCGGAATCCTCACGACCAGGGAGGTCGTTCCGGTTCCTGTGCTCCGTCCGCCTCGCCAGTCGTCCGCTCGCTACGCTCCCTCAATCCCTGACCCGGCCTAGTGGCCGCGGTACTGAATACGAAATTTACTGGTCATGAAAGGATCAGGATCATGAGCAAACAAGTTCAAGAAGCCTATATCTGCGCCGCCACCCGCCTGCCTATCGGCAAGTCGGGCCGTGGTTATTACAAGAACACCCGTCCGGACGAAATGCTGTCGCGCGCCATTCAGGCCGCGCTGGCCCAGGTGCCAGGTCTTGACCCCAAGGCCATCGAAGACGCCATCGTCGGCTGCTCCTTCCCTGAAGGCGAGCAGGGCATGAACATCGCCCGCGTGGCGGCTGTGTTGTCCGGCCTGCCCAATACAGTGGGCGGCGTGACGGTCAACCGTTACTGCGCTTCGGGCATCACCGCTTTGCAAATGGCCGCCGACCGCATCCGCGTCGGCGAAGCCGAGGTGATGATTGCCGCTGGCGTCGAGTCCATGAGCATGGTGCCCATGGGCGGCAACAAGCCTTCCTTCTCGCCCGCCATCTTTGAGCGTGACGAGAACGTCGGCATCGCCTACGGCATGGGCCTGACGGCCGAAAAGGTCGCCAACCAGTGGAAGATCAGCCGCGAAGCGCAAGACGAGTTCGCCGTTGAGTCGCATCGCCGTGCCCTGGCCGCCATCGCTGCCGGCCACTTCAAGGCCGAAATGACGCCTTTCGAAGTGATCGAGCGCCTGCCCAATCTGCTGGACGGTTCGGTCAGCGAGCGTCGCCGCATTGTTGACATCGACGAAGGCCCACGTGCCGACACCTCGATGGAAGGCCTGGCTCGTCTGAAGCCGGTGTTCGCCGCCAAGGGCAGCGTCACCGCCGGTAACAGCTCGCAGACTTCGGACGGCTCCGGCGCCCTGATCGTGGCTTCTGAAGCCGCCGTCAAGCGCTTCGGCCTGACTCCGCTGGCCCGTTTCGTGAGCTTCGCCGTGCGTGGCGTGCCGCCTGAGATCATGGGCATCGGCCCGATCGAAGCCATCCCCGCAGCCCTGAAGCTGGCCGGCATCACCGCCGCCGATCTGGATTGGGTCGAGCTGAACGAAGCCTTCGCCGCGCAATCCCTGGCCGTCTTGAACGATCTGGACAGCAAGGGCATCGTGCTGGACCGCAGCAAGGTCAACCCCAACGGCGGCGCGATCGCCCTGGGTCACCCCCTGGGTGCGACCGGCGCCATCCGCGCCGCGTCCGTCATCCACGGCCTGCGCCGCACCGGTGGCAAGTACGGCATGGTGACCATGTGCGTGGGCGCCGGCCAGGGCGCTGCAGGCATCATCGAGCGGCTCTGATCCGCTGACCGAAGGCGCGGCTCCGGCCGCGCTTTTTTTTCATTGCCTTTCGCCAAATCGCCAGTCCGCTGCATCCTCCACACCCAAGGGCCGCCATGAGCATTCACTTTTCTGCCCGCGACGGATTTCCCCTGGTGGGCAAATGCTTTGGCGACCCGGCCACGGCCAAGGCTGGCCTGGTGATTGCCCCCGCCATGGGCGTGGAGCAGCATTTCTACGCGGACTTTGCGCATTGGATGGCCGAGCAAGGCTATCTGGTGCTGAGCTTTGACTACCGCGGCATGGGCCATTCACGCCCGCAAGCCATGCGGCGCTCGCTGCGCGGCCTGCAGGCCGACATCAAGACCTGGGCCGAGCAAGACGCCGCCGGCGCGCTGGACGAGTTATGCCGCCGCCTGGGCGGCCAGGCCGACACCCGCCCGGTGCACTGGATCGGCCACAGCCTGGGTGGGCAGATCCTGGGCCTGCTGCCCAATCGCGACAAGCTCGCTCGCGTGATCACCGTGGGCAGCGGCAATGGCTACTGGCTGGACAATGCGCCGAGTTTGCGCCGTTCGGTCTGGTTCCTGTGGTACTTCCTGGTGCCCCTGTGCTTGCCGCTGTTTGGCTATTTCCCGGGGCGGCGCCTGGGCATGGTGGGCGATCTGCCGCAAGGGGTGATGGCGCAGTGGCGCCGCTGGTGCCTCAGCAAAGAGTACATGATGGTCGAGGGTGGCGACGCGCTGCGCGCCCAGTACGGCACGCTGCATCAGCCCATGTTGTCGCTCTCATTCACCGACGATGAATTCATGTCGGCGCGCAGCATTGCCACTTTGCATGAGTTCTTTACCGGCACCCAGGCCGAGATGTGGCGCATCGATCCGGCCGAGTTGGGCGAGCCCCGCATTGGCCATTTCGGTTTTTTCCGCAAGCGTTTTCAATTCAGTCTGTGGCATCGGATGCAGCAATGGCTGGCATCATGATCACCACCCAATTTGAGGAGTTTTTGCCATGAGCATCAAGACCGCCATCGTGAATGGCGTGGCCAGCATCGAAATCGCTCGCCCCGAAAAGAAGAACGCGCTGACCCGCGCCATGTATCAGGAAATGGCCGACACCCTGGTTGCAGTCAACAGCGACAAGACCGTGCGCGCCGTGCTGATCCAGGGTCAGCCCAATATCTTCACCTCGGGCAATGACATCGAGGACTTCATGAGCAGCCCGCCGCGCGATGAAGAAGCGCCGGTGTTCCAGTTCATGCGCGCCCTGGTGGGCTGCGAGAAGCCGGTGATCGCCGCCGTCAACGGCGCCGCCATCGGCATCGGCACGACGCTGCTGCTGCATTGCGATCTGGTTTATGTGGCCGACGACGCCCGTCTGGCCATGCCTTTTGTGGGCCTGGGCCTGGTGCCGGAGTTCGCCTCCAGCCTGATCGTGCCGCGCCTGCTGGGCCACGCCAAGGCGGCGGAAAAGCTGCTGCTCGGCGACCCCTTCACCGGTGCTGATGCGGCCGAGTGCGGCATTGCCAATGCGGTGCTGCCCGCTGCTGAAGTGGCCAACCACGCGCGCCGCGTGGCCGAGCGCTTCAACACCCTGGCGCCTAGCGCCGTGCGCGAAAGCAAACGCCTGATGCGCCGCCATAGCGCCGAGCAAGTGCAAGAGACCATCAAGGTGGAGGCCGAAATCTTCGGCGCTCGCCTGCGTTCGCCCGAGGCGATGGAAGCCTTCCAGGCCTTCTTCCAAAAGCGCGCGCCGGACTTTTCTAAGTTCGACTGAGCTTGCTTTAGCAGTTCTGGCAGCTGCGGCTGCTCTGGCTGCTCGGGTCATTCACGCCCGCGCTGGCGCTCAAATCACATTGAGCTCCAGCAGCGGGCGTTTTGCCGCCATCCGCCTGGGCGAGAGCGGCGACAGATCCAGGCTTTGATAAGCGCCCTGGCTGATCCACTCGGCCAGGCCACGGCCGACGCCCGGCGCATGTTGCAGGCCATGGCCCGAAAAGCCGCAGGCCAGCAGCAAGTTCGGGCAGGCCTCCAGCGCGCCGACCAGGCCGTTGTGGTCAAAGTCATTCATCTCGTAGTAGCCGGCCCAGGCGCGCGTTTGCCGCAGCGACTCAAAGCCCGGCACCCGCTGGGCCAGGGCGGGCCAGAGCCGCTCTTCGAAGAGTTGCGGTTCCGGGTCCAGAGGCAGATCAGCTATGTCTTCACCCAAGGGTGGGCCGCCGCAGATGAATTGTTCACCCTCGGGGCGAAACCACAGCCCGCTCGGGTCGATCACCAGCGGGCAGGCAGGTGCTGTTTCTGCGCTGCGAAAGGCGTAGACGCTGCGCCGTTTGGCGCTGACCGGCACTTGCAAATCTGCTGTGGCCGCCAATTGGCCGGACCAAGCGCCGCAAGCCAACACATAGACATTGGCCTGTTGCAGGCCCTGATTCGTCAGCACGCCGCTGAGGGCGCCGCTGGCGTCGCGCTGCAGGCTCAGCGCCTCGGCCTGCAAATAGCTAACGCCTTGTTGCATGGCCTGGCGGCGCAGGCCTTGCAGCAGGCCCCAGCCATCAAACCAGCCTTCGCCTTCGCGGCCCCAGCTGCCCAGGGCAATGTCCTCGGTGGCCAGCCAGGGCCAGCGCTGGCGTAGCTGGGCGGGCCCCATCAACTCGGTGGCGGCGCCATGGCGGGTTTGAAGCTGGTGCAGTGCTTCCATGCGGGCGCGGCCGGCCTCGGTGGTCAGGTAGAGATAGCCCTGTTCTTGCCAGCCCGCTTCGGGCTGCTGGCGTAGCTGCTGCAAGCCGAACTGGGAGAGGGCGATGTTCAGCGGCGTGCTGAACTGCTGGCGGATCGAGGCCGCCGACAAGGCCGATGAAGCGCGGGCATAGCTGGGGTCGCGCTCCAGCACCGTGATGTGTTGGCCCCGCCAGCCCGGCATACCGGCCAGAAAGGCAGCCACCGCGCTGCCGATGGCGCCGCCACCCAGAATCAGAACGCGCTGTTGCTGCTGTGGCATCGGGCTGAGCTAGGGAGGCGCGACTTCACATCACTTCAGTTCAATGGGGCGTGGCTTGCCCTGGCTGTCAATCGCCACATAGGTCAGATTGGCCTCGGTGACCTTGACCACTTGTGGGTCAGCCGGGTTGCGCTCGGCCATCACATCCACATGCACGGTGACGGAGGTGCGCCCGATGCGGGTGACCTGGGCGTAGAAAGACAGCAGATCACCCACCGAGACGGGCTGCTTGAAGATGAACTGATTCACCGCCACGGTGGTGACGCGACCGCGCGAGACTCTGGCGGGCAGTACCGAGCCGGCCAAGTCCACCTGGGCCATGATCCAGCCGCCGAAGATGTCGCCATTGGCATTGGCATCGGCGGGCAGGGGCATGACGCGCAGCACCAGCTCGCGCGGCATGTCGGCAAGGGGGGCGGCAGGGGCTTGGCTTGGGGGATTGGGCGTGTGGGCGTCGGACATCGTGGTCACCTGAGAGAATCGAGGCCTATTCTCGGTGAATACGCCGCCCTCAGTCCGAGACACTCCAAAGCGTCCATGCGAAAAAGTCCAGCTCTCGCCTTGCCTGTTGACACTGCCAGCGGCAAGCCTCAAAGCCCTCAGCCCGCACGCAGCGACTGGGCCACCGTTCAAAAGCTCTTGCCCTATTTGTGGCGCTACCGCTGGCGCGTCGGCATTGCGCTGGGCTTCATGCTCTGCGCCAAGCTGGCGAATGTGGGCGTGCCCCTCTTGCTCAAGAGCCTGGTGGACAGCCTGGCCATCAAGCCCGGCTCGGTGCAAAGCATGGCCGTGGTGCCGCTGGGGCTTTTGGTGGCCTATGGTGTGCTGCGCTTGTCCACCTCGCTGTTCACCGAGCTGCGTGAGCTGATCTTCGCCAAGGCCACCGAGGGCACGGCGCGCTCGATTTCCTTGCAGGTGTTTCGCCATCTGCACGATCTGAGCCTGCGCTTCCATCTGGAGCGCCAGACCGGCGGCATGACCCGTGACATCGAGCGCGGCACGCGGGCGGTGCATTCGCTGATCTCGTATTCGCTCTACAGCATCGTTCCGACCTTGATCGAGGTGAGCCTGGTGCTGGGCCTGCTGGCGATCAAATTCGACGCCTGGTTTGCCTGGATCACCCTGGCCGCCTTGGTGCTCTACATCAGCTTCACCATCACCGTGACCGAGTGGCGCACCAAGTTCCGCAAACAGCTCAATGAGCTGGATTCGGTGGCACACAGCAAGGCGATTGACTCGCTGCTGAACTTTGAAACCGTCAAGTACTTCAATAACGAGGACTTCGAAGCCCGCCGTTACGACGAAAGCCTGGAGAAGCTGCGCCGCGCTCAGCTCAAGTCGCAGTCCACGCTGTCGCTGCTCAATACCGGCCAGCAGCTCATCATCGCCAGCGCCTTGGTGCTCATGCTGTGGCGCGCCACCGAAGGTGTGGTGGCCGGGCGCATGAGCTTGGGTGACTTGGTGATGGTCAATGCCTTCATGATTCAGCTCTACATCCCGCTCAATTTTCTGGGCGTGATCTACCGGGAGATCAAGCAAAGCCTGACCGATCTGGACAAGATGTTCGGCCTGCTGGAGCGCGAGCGTGAGATCGCTGACGCGCCCGATGCCAAGACCCTGCAGGTGCAGGGCGCGGCGGTGAGCTTTGAGCATGTCAGCTTTGCCTACGATCCGGCGCGGCCCATCCTGCACGATGTGAGCTTCGAGATCCCGGCTGGCAAAAAGGTGGCGGTGGTCGGGCCCAGCGGCTCGGGCAAGAGCACCTTGGCGCGCCTGCTCTTCCGCTTTTATGACATCGACGCTGGCGCCATTCGCATCGATGGCCAGGAGCTGCGCAGCGTCACCCAGTCCAGCCTGCGCCGTTCCATCGGCATCGTGCCGCAGGACACGGTGCTGTTCAACGACACGGTGGCCTACAACATCGCCTATGGCCAGCCCGGTGCCTCGCAAGCGCAGGTGGAGGCAGCGGCCCGCGCCGCGCATATTCACAACTTCATTGCCGCCACGCCCAAGGGCTACGACACCATGGTGGGTGAGCGTGGGCTCAAGCTCTCGGGTGGTGAGAAGCAGCGCGTGGCGATTGCCCGCACCTTGCTGAAAAACCCGCCGCTGATGATTTTTGACGAGGCCACCTCGGCGCTGGATTCCAGCAATGAGCGCGCCATTCAGGCCGAGTTGGACGCCGCCGGCCAGAACAAGACCGTGCTGGTGGTCGCCCACCGCCTGTCCACCGTGGTGGACGCGCATGAGATTCTGGTCTTGGAGGCGGGCCGCATCGTCGAGCGCGGCCACCACGAAGCCTTGCTGGCGCAGCAGGGCGTCTATGCCCGGATGTGGCGCATGCAGCAGAGCGGCGGTGACGGCACAGTGGCGCCGGCTTGAGTGACAGGCTGAGGCTTTCGAGCGCCTGCGAGCGTATGGGTCGGTGCTCTGGCTTGGGCTAGAGCCCTGGAATGAATAAAAACAATAGGCCGCCGCACGGCATTCCGTGCGGCGGCCTTTTCCTTGTGTCTTGCTGGCGCGTTTAGAGCTTGGCTACCTGCTTTTTACGGCCCAGCGCCAAGGCGCCCAACGCGGCTAGGCTCAATGCAACGCCGCTGGGTTCCGGGACAGTGCCGCCAGTGGCGCCCAGGCGGAAGTCGTCCAGCCAGAAGGCATTGCTGACGCCTGTGATTTGCACCGATCGGGCGGTGCCGGAGAAATTCACTGCCGCTGTGCGCCAGTTGCAGACGAAGTCGGTCAGCGCTGCGCCGGAGACAGGATCCTTGCACGCGCCGGTGCTGGACAGTCTTTCATCTTTGCCCAATTGCTGGCCTTGGCCGTTCAGCCCGTCGTAGACGCGCACTGTGGCGTCACCCAAGTCATTGGCATAGAGCATCGAAAAAGACTCTTCGAAGCCGGCCGCCACATTGAAAAGCAAGCTGGTCAAATTGTTTTGATCAAGCTCGCCCGACATGAACACGGCACCTTTTGTGCCCGAGCCATAGCTTGCGGGGTCGCGGAAGAACTGGCCGTCACCGGTGCCGCCATTGGGCGAGCCCGGCCAGGCGCTGGTCATGCTCAAGGCCCCTTTGACGAACTGCACATCCGCGCTGTACGGGTTGACCTGCGTGGCCAAGTTGTTGATCGCGTTGGGCACCGCTTCAAAGTCAATGAAGACGGGCGCGGCTTGGGCTGGCAAGGTGAAGGCCGCGATGGCGCCAATCGCGCTGAAAGCGCCTGCTAGCAAGAGTCTTGATGTCAGCATGAGCGAACTCCAGGATACCGGTGAGTTGGAGGGTAAGCCTTGTCCTGACTGTATACAGGCAATCCGTGAAAAAGTTCACCGCTTGCCCCTGCAATTGAGGGGGGGGGCAGCGCTGGGTCTGCTGGTAAACGAGAGGGCCGCAAGAGTGCTTGGGCGGCGGTGCAAGAGCCGGTCCGGTATTCGCTCAGGCGAACAAGCAGCACCTGCGGCGCGGCTACACTCCCGAGCGTGGAAACCAAATGGTTTGAAGATTTCGTGAGCTTGGCCGAGACGCGCAGCTTTTCGCGCTCGGCGCAGCTGAGGCATGTCACGCAGCCGGCCTTCTCGCGCCGCATTCAAGCGCTGGAAGCCTGGGCGGGCACGGACCTGGTGGACCGCTCCTCTTACCCGACCCGCTTGACCGGCGCGGGCGAGACCTTGCTGGCCCAGGCGGTGGAGATCCTCGGCAATCTGCAAGCCACGCGCAATATGATGCGCAGCCATCAGTCCTCCGACGTGGACATGATTGAGTTCGCCGTCCCGCACTCGCTGGCCTTCAGCTTTTTCCCGCATTGGTTGATGGGCCTGCGCCAGCGTTTCGGCGCACTCAAGTGCCGGCTGAACGCGCTCAATGTGCATGATGCGATGCTGCAGCTCAGCGAAGGCAATTGCGATCTGCTGATCGTCTACCACCACGCCAGCCAGCCTTTGCAACTGGACCCCGAGCGCTACGAGATGGCCTCGCTGGGGCAGGAGACCTTGGCGGCTTATGCCAAGGCCGACGCCAAGGGCCGGCCGATGTTTCAGCTACCCCGGCAAACCAAGGGCAAGCTGGCGGCCAGTGGCGGCCATGCCGGCCCGAAGATTCCTTTCTTGAGCTATGCCTCGGGCGCTTATCTGGGGCGCTTGGTAGAGCTGATCGCCAAGGGTTCGGCGGTGCCCTTGAATCTCGACGCGATTTATGAAACCGATATGGCCGAAGGCCTCAAAGCGATGGCTTTGGAGGGGCACGGCCTGACCTTCTTGCCGGCCAGCTCGGTGCAGCAGGAATTGCGCAATGGCCGCCTGGTGCAGGCCTCGGCGGCGGGTGAATTTGAGTTGACCATGGAGCTGCGCATCTACCGCGAGCGGCCCGAGCTGTCTCGGCGCAACAAGGCCTCTGCGCTGGCGCTGTGGCAGTTCCTGACCGCAGCTTGATGCCGGCGCCGCGTCCAAATTCGTGTAATCACTTATTCGAACCTGCCCTTGGGCATGTTCTGCTTCGGGTTGTACCGCTAACCACTAGCGCAACCTATCTTTGCGGTTCACCGCGACTTCAAACTCAGGAGTGTTCATGAACAAAAAATCTCTGCTCGTCCTTGCCCTGGCTGCCGCTGCAATCGGTGCCGCGCAGGCCGATACGCTGAAGAAGATCAAGGATAGTGGCGCGGTCACGATGGGCGTGCGTGAGTCGTCCGGCGCGCTGTCTTACACCCTGGGTGACGGCAAGTACGTGGGCTACCACGTTGAGATCTGCCAGAAGGTCTTGGCCGATGTGCAAAAGCAGCTGGGCCTGGCCAAGCTGGACGTGAAGTATCAGCCGGTCACCTCGCAAAACCGTATTCCCCTGGTGCAGAACGGCACCGTGGACATCGAGTGCGGTTCCACCACCAATAACGCCACCCGCCAGAAGGATGTGTCTTTCGCTGTGACCACCTTTGTGGAAGAAGTGCGCATGGTGGTCAAGGCCAATTCCGGCATTACCGCCGTGAACCAGTTGGCTGGCCGCACGGTGGCCACCACCACAGGCACGACCTCGGTGCAGACCCTGCGCAAGCATGAGCGCGCCACCGGCGTGGACTTCAAGGAAGTCTTCGGTAAGGACCATGCTGACAGCTTCCTGCTGCTGGAATCCGGCCGCGCCGATGCCTTCGTGATGGACGGCTCGCTGCTGGCTGGCCTGGTGTCGCGTTCCAAGAACCCGGCTGACTACAAGATCGTCGGCGATGTGTTCTCGGTCGAGCCTATCGGCATCATGTTCCGCAAGGACGACCCAGCCTTCAAGAAGGCCGTGGACGACAGCATCAAGGCCATGATCAAGTCTGGCGAAGTGGCCAAGCTGTATGACAAGTGGTTGCTGCAGCCCATCCCGCCCTCGAACACCAAGGTGGGCCTGCCGATGAGCGACAACCTCAAGGCAGCGCTGGCGAATCCGAACGACAAGCCGGCCGAAGACTACGCCAAGAAGTAAGCGGGTCAATCCAGCACTTTGTGCTTGTGAAGGCCGCTGCAACGCGGCCTTTGTTTTTTGAATGGGACTGACGAGAATCAGTTGCAGCAAGGCTGAATGCCAGACACCGAGCGCCCGTGATGGCCAGGTGTTCGAAAGTCGCTGCGGCAGTTGCGCGTGAGTTTTATTGACAGGAGGTAGGCCGTGGCGACATGGGATTGGCAGGTGTTCTGCAAGAACACCATCGACGGGGAGGTGATACCGAGTTGCTTTGGCAGCGGCGGTGACATCACCTATTTGAATTGGCTGATGTCGGCCTGGGGTTGGACGCTGAGCGTCTCGGCCCTGGCATTGCTGGTGGCCTTGGCTGTCGGTTCGCTGATGGGCATCTTGCGCACCACGCCGAACAAATGGCTGGTCTTCATTGGCGATGCCTGGACCGAGACCTTCCGCAACATCCCGCTGCTGGTGCAGATCTTCCTCTGGTACCACGTCTTGCCCGCGCTGATTCCGCCGCTGCGTCAGGTGCCGAGCTTCATCCTGGTGGTGCTGGCCCTGGGCTTCTTCACCTCGGCGCGGATTGCCGAGCAGGTGCGCGCCGGCATTCAAAGCCTGCCCAAGGGCCAGCGCTATGCCGGCCTGGCCATGGGCCTGACCTTGCCGCAGACCTACCGCTATGTCTTGCTGCCGGTGGCCTTTCGCATCGTCATTCCGCCGCTGACCAGTGAGAGCATGAACATCATCAAGAACTCATCGGTGGCTTTTGCCGTGAGCATTGCCGAGCTGACCATGTACGCCTTGCAAGTCTCGGAAGAAACCTCCCGCGGCGTTGAGGTCTATCTGGCGGTGACCGGCCTGTATTTCGTCTCTGCCTTCTTCGTCAACCGCCTGGCTTTGTTCATTGAACATCGCGTCCAAGTCCCTGGCATGTTGGGAGCCGGACGATGAACCTCGATTTCGCATTCCTCAACTGGGGCGTTGTCTCCAGCTTCATCCTCAAGGGCCTGATCTTCAGCATTCAGCTGACCGTGATCGCCACCTTGGGCGGCATTGTCTTGGGCACCTTGCTGGCGCTGATGCGCTTGTCCGGCAAGAAGTGGCTGATCTGGCCGGCCGCCTTCTACGTCAACACCTTGCGCTCCATCCCGCTGGTGATGGTGATTCTGTGGTTCTTCCTGCTGATCCCGCTGTTGGTGGGGCGGCCCATGGGCGCGGAGATGTCGGCCATGATCACCTTCACGGTGTTCGAGGCGGCTTACTTCTCCGAGATCATGCGTGCCGGTATTCAGTCGGTGCCGCGCGGCCAGGTCAGTGCGGGTTATGCCGTGGGCATGACCTATAGCCAGACCATGCAGACCGTGGTGTTGCCGCAGGCTTTCCGTAATATGTTGCCGGTGCTGATGGCGCAAACCATCATCTTGTTCCAGGACACCTCGCTGGTCTATGCCATCGGCGCCTATGACTTGCTCAAGGGCTTCGAGGTGGCCGGCAAGAACTTCAACCGCCCGGTGGAAACCTATTTGGTGGCGGCCGTCGTCTACTTTGTGATCTGTTTCAGTCTGTCGATGCTGGTGCGTCGCCTGCAGAAGAAGATCGCCATCATCCGATAAGCATATTGCCCCCGGCCCAGCGAGCGCGCTGGTCCGCCCCCCGAGGGGGCGGCGATGTTAGGCAGATTGACCGCCCAACATCGCCAAGGCGGGCCGGCTTGGGGCGGCCCGGCGCTCGGCCCGAATGCCATAGGTTTAGTGCTGCAATGCATCATTGAAGAAAGCAAAGCCATGATTCAAATCAAGAACATCTCCAAGTGGTACGGCCCTTTCCAGGTGCTGACCGATTGCTCCACCAATATCGAAAAAGGTGAGGTGGTGGTGGTTTGCGGCCCCTCGGGCTCGGGCAAGTCCACGCTGATCAAGACCGTCAACGCGCTGGAGCCCTTTCAAAAGGGTGACATCGTGGTGGACGGCATTTCCCTGGCCGACCCCAAGACCAATTTGCCCCGCCTGCGCTCGCGCGTGGGCATGGTGTTCCAGCATTTCGAGCTGTTCCCGCACCTCAGCGTGACCGAGAACCTGACGCTGGCGCAGATCAAGGTCCTGGGCCGCACGCCGGAAGATGCCAAGGTGCGCGGCCTGAAGATGCTGGACCGTGTCGGCCTGTCGGCGCACAAGGACAAGTTCCCCGGCCAACTCTCCGGCGGTCAACAGCAGCGTGTGGCGATTGCCCGCGCGCTCAGCATGGATCCGATCGTGATGCTGTTTGACGAACCGACCTCGGCGCTCGACCCCGAAATGGTGGGCGAGGTGCTGGACGTGATGGTCAATCTGGCCCAAGAAGGCATGACCATGATGTGCGTGACGCACGAAATGGGTTTTGCCAAAAAGGTCAGCAGCCGCGTCATCTTCATGGACGCCGGCAAGATCATCGAAGACTGCAAGCGCGAAGAGTTCTTCGGCAATCCGGAAGGCCGCTCACCGCGCGCCAAGGACTTCCTCAACAAGATCCTGCAGCACTGAACGCAGTCCCGGCCATGCGTGCCGGGATTGATGTTCGACTTGTTGGCGCCGCTTGTTTGCGGCGCCTGTTGCGGCGCCTGTTGCGGCGAGAAGGCTGCACCTGTAGCAATCTGTGTGCTTTGTAAGTAGGTGTTTCGGGTTTGGCGCCGTTGTGCGCCTGTCGAGCAAATCGGCGCCAATGTGAGCGCAAATGTGCGTTGAGTGAGCGCTTCGGCCATATCGGTCGCCGAAGCGGACTTTTAGACTTTCGCCTCCCCCCCCTATTTGAGGGGTCTGGCGTGCCGATGTTGAAGAAGGCGGTCAGGCCTTGTCGATTTGTTGACCTGACCCAGAACACTTTTTCATGCATCCGCTGCCCTCTCGCGTACCACTTTCCTCTGTTTCACCGGACCCAACGATCCCACCGGTTCCAACGGCCTCCATCGCCTCCCCCCTGACCCTGGCTCTGACGCTGGCACTTGGCCTGACGCTGTCAGGCTGCGGCGGCAGCGCCGACCCCAATCCAGGCTCCTTGGTGGCGCCAGAGCCCGCGCCAGCCCCCGCGCCGGACAGCTGGGTCGAAACACTCCCTCCCAAGCTCGAACCCAGCATTCCGGCGCCAGCGCCCGCGCCTAATCCGGTGATCCCGGATGGCTCTGCGCCTGTGATCGGGCAGACGCCGGCGCCCGCTCCCGGCGGGGCCCCGAGCCCGTCCGTGCCTGACGCTGCCGCGCCGGCACCAGCACCAGCACCTGCACCTGCACCTGCACCTGCACCTGCGCCTGCGCCTGCACCGGCACCGGCACCGGCACC
>NZ_CAMFJS010000042.1 GCF_945956965.1 uncultured Roseateles sp. | reverse complement strand
GGCCGCGGGATGACGCAGGCGCAGCCCACTTCACCCATGCGTTCATCAGGCACACCCACGACTGCAACCTGTGCGATGGCCGGGTGCTCCGAAAGGAAGCGTTCAATCTCAGCGGGATAGCAGTTGAAGCCACCGACGATGAACATGTCTTTGAGTCTGTCGGTGATGCGCAAATAGCCCTGCGCATCCAACACGCCAACATCGCCAGTGTGCAACCAGCCTTCAGCATCGAGTGTCTCGGCCGTGGCCTTGGGGTCTTCGAAATAGCCCTGCATCACATGGTAGCCACGCAGTTGCACCTCGCCCGGCTCGCCGGGCGGGACAGGCAAACCGGCGTCGTCGACACAGCGTACTTCGGTTCCAGGTAGGGCACGGCCGCAGGTGCCGGACACTGTTTCCACGCTGTCCTCGGGGCTGCAGACGGTGGCACAGCCGCCGCATTCAGTGAGACCATAGGCAGTCGTGACCTTGGCGATCCCCAACTCTTCCCGCATGCGCTGAATCAAGACCGGCGGCACGGTGGCCGCCCCCGTCACCGCACCGCGCAGCGAACTGAGATCGAAGCGTTTGAGTTCGGGGTGGGCCAGCATGGTGAGGAACAGCGTCGGCGGGCCGGGCAGGAAGTTGATGCGGTCACGCTCGATACGCGCCAGCACCTTGTCGCCATCAAACACCTGCTCCGGATAGACCGTCGCGCCCTGAATGAAGGCGGCCACCCAGCCGGCCTTGTAGCCAAAGGTGTGGAAAAACGGGTTCACGATCAGATAGCGATCGCCCTCGCCCAGGCCCACCACTTCCGACCAGGCCTTGAAGGCGCGGATCGTCGGGCCATGTGCTGCCATCACGCCTTTGGGGCGGCCGGTGGTGCCAGAGGTAAACATCAGGTCGGCCGTGCTATTGGCGCTCAGCTGGGCCTCTCGGGCCAGTACGGCGGCGGCGTCCGTCATCGCGGCGCGCGCCAAGAAGTCATTCCAGGGCAGATCATCCTGCGGATGGGCCTGCGGCTGGAAGCCATCGCGCAGCACGACGATGGTCTTCAGCGTTGCGGGCCGCACATCAGCCAGCAACGCTGGGTAATACTGCCCCAGAAAGTTGCCGACGCAAAACAGCAGCTTGGCACCGCTGCGCGACAAGATGTCCGCCGCCTCATCGCCCTTCATGCGCGTGTTCAGCGGCACCAGCACGGCGCCAGCGGCATGGCTGCCACAGGCGGCCAGAATCCACTCATGCAGATTGGGCGCCCAGACAGCGACCCTGTCCCCCGGCCCAATGCCCGAGGTGATCAATGCGCGCGCGACCTGTTCGCTGCGCCGCAGCAGCTCCTCGTAGCTGATCGAAATCGATTCATCGACGATGGCGGGGCGCTGGGGAAAGCGCGCGGCGGCCTGTCGAATCAACGCCGGCAAGGTGGCCGGCAGGGAGGCAGGGCTGGTCAGGGAAGCAGTCATTGATCAATTCACTCCGGAAACTTCACGCGCAGCCGCTCACTGGTGGGCACGGCTTGGCAGGACAAGACCCAGCCTTTGGCCTGATCCTTCTTGTCCAAAGACTCATTCAGGCGCATATGCACACTGCCCTCAATCACCTGGCACATGCAGGACGCGCACATACCAGCCTGGCAGGCATAGGGCGGGTTCAAGCCGGCCGCTAGTGCGGCATCAAGAATCGTCTCGCTGCCCTGGCAGATCAGCTCATGGTCGACACCGTCCAGGCGCAAACCCAGCCGGGCCTGCGGCACGGCATCTGGCAGCAGTTCGGCCTGAGCCGCAGCGGCATTGGCAGCGACGGCCTGTTCATCGGGCAAGGACGCAAACCGCTCGACATGCACCAAGTCCGAGGGCATTTCGATCGCCTGCAGCGCCGCCACGGCGGCATCCATGAAGGGGGCGGGGCCGCAGATAAAGGCTTGGCGCCCGTTGGTGCAGGAGGCTTTGGCCAACTCGGCCAGCTGCGCCACCGAGGGCACGCCTTGCACCGAGTCCAACCAATGAATCACCTGCAAGCGGGTCGGATGCGCGGCCGCCAGCGCCTTGAGCTCATCGCGAAAGATCACGGAGCGCTCATCGCGATTGGCGTAGAGCAAGGTGATGCGGCCCTGCCCTTGCGTCAGCGCCGAGCGCAGGATGGAGAACACCGGCGTGATGCCCGAGCCGCCGGCCAAAAGCAAAAAGTCAGTATCCAGCGAGCGCGGTGTGAAAACGCCTGCGGGCGCCATCACCTCGATGCGGTCGCCGGCCTTGACCTTGTCGCAGATGTAGTTGGAGCCACAGCCGCCCTGCACTCGCTTGATGCTCACCCGCGGCGCGGCATCCAGCCCTGGCGCGCTGGACATTGAATAGCAGCGCAGCAACTGGCGCCCATCAACCGGCAGGCGCAGGGTCAAAAACTGACCCGGCGCATAGCGAAATTGGGTGGCCAACTCAGCCGGCACCTCGAAGACCAGCGACTTGGCATCATGCGTTTCGTCAATCACGGCGCTGACGCGCAGGGCGTGGTAGCGCGAGCCCCCCGCTTTGGCTTCTGCCATGCTCACAGCCCGAAACCCAGGATGGCGTTATCGGCGTGCAGCTCTGAGCCGCTCATGACGCTGGAGTCATCCGAGGCCAAGAACAGAATCAGCTGGGCGATGCGCTCGGGCAGATAAGCTCGCCCGCCGCGATTCTTCTTCGCGTCATGCAACACCATCTCCGCCGTCACGCCCTTGGGCAAAGAGGCCTGCATCATCGGCGTGTAGATGCCGTCCGGGTGGATGGAATTGACGCGAATTGGGTAGCCCAGCTTGCGGCAATTCAATGCGGCGGCGCGGGTCAAAGCGGCCACCGCAGCCTTGCTGGCGCTATAGCCGGCATAGGGCTCCACCGGCAGCCAGGACGAGACCGAGGCCATATTGATGATGGAGCCGCCACCTTCCTTCATGGCCGCGATGCCTTGCTGACAGCCGATGAAAACCGAGTCGGCGTTGACCTGCATCAGCCGACGAAAGTCTGCGAGGCGACCGCGCTCCATATCGCCCGGAATCAGAATGCCAGCGTTATTGACCAGCACCTGCAAAGGGCCGAAATGCGCTTGCACTGCGGCGATCACGGTGGACCAGTCCTCCTCGCTGCCGACGTCATGGCGCAGGAATAGCGCACGCTCGCCCAACTCTGCCGCGAGGGCTGCTCCGGCTTCGGCATTGATGTCGCTGAAGGCCACCTTGGCGCCCTCAGCCAGCAGCAGCCTCACGGCCTCTTGGCCAACTCCGCTCGCCCCGCCGGTGACCAGGGCCACCTTGTCTTGCACACGTCCGCTCATCCTGCTCACCCTCTGGCAACCATTCATTCAAGGCTGGCGGCGCGCCCAGCACGCCGCCCGGAAAACACACAATCAGCCAGCGATAAGCCGCTGACGTAACGCGAGGAGGCCAGGCCAATGGCGCTGCGCCCAGCGGCGAACAGCCCAGGGATATCGCGCCCGCTCGCATCGCGCACATGGCCATCCGCCTCATTGACCTGCAGGCCGCCCAAGCTCAACGTGGCCAGCGGGAACATCTTTTGCGTGATCGAGATATCGATGGCGAAGAAAGGGCCTTTGCGGAACTCATGCCGCATATCGGCCGACTTGCCGAGCGGGTCCTCGCAATCGCCACGCGCCGCCGCGTTCGCCCGTTCGACCTGTGCGCGCAAGGTGGCGGCATCGACCTCAATGCGCTGCGCCAATTCCTCCAGCGTGCGCCCCTTGCGCGCGACCTTGAACATCAGGGCCAGGGCCGGCAAGGCCTGGAAGGCCCAGAGCTTGCCGAACAGGCATTGGCGCACGGCCTGCCAGCGCAGGCTGCTGTCCAGGATCAGCCAGGCGCGGCCGTTCTGATGCTCAACCATCTCATAGCCCAGCTTGGCGCCATAGACCTGCTCGTTGCAAAAGCGCTCACCCCGGGTGTTGACGACCAGGCCCTTGGGCCAGACTGAAGGCGGCGTGATGAAACGCCAGGCAGAGATATTGTTGAGATCCTGAGTGCTCGCGCCGACACTTTGACCCAGGCGCAGTCCCGAGCCGTCACAGCCGGCGCCACCGATGGCCCAGCCCTTTTTGTAGTTCGGGGCATGCTGCATCAGCAGCTCCGGGTTGTAGACATAGCCGCCAGTGGACAGCACCACCGCACGGCGTGCCCGCAGCAGGCGCGGCTGAGCCAGTTCCTGCTCGATACGCGCCTGCTCGCGCCGCCCGGCCTCGGCGCGCCCGGGCTGGAACAAGCGCCATTTCGCAATCAGCGCGTCCAGTTGCTGGTGGCGACGCGTCTTCTCATGCCCCACCGGCAGTTGCCACACTTCGACGCCAACAATGCGGCCAGTGGCCTGCTCACGCACCAAGCGACGCACGGTGGTTTGGGTCAGAGGACGCACACCGCTGCGCAGGGTCGAGGCCTGCAAGGCCGCATACAAAGTGGCGCCGGACTGACCTTTCGCAACAACGCGGTGCCCGCGCGGCGCCGGCTTGCCGAAGGGCCCTTGGTAGGCCGGCACTACTTCATTGCCCGAGTAGTAGAGGTAGTAACCGTCGGTGGGATACGAGGTTTTGTAGCTCGGCATTCGGGCATCGAAACGCGCACCCTGCGCCTCCAGCCACTGCAGATTGGCCACACTTTGCTCACTGAAGCGGCGCACGGTCTCCTCGGACACCACGCCATTGACCTCGTGTTTCAAGTAGTCCGCCATGGCCTGCGGCGTATCGGTGAAGCCCGCTTGCTGCTGGTAGGCGGTGCCGCCACCCGCATAGACCACACCGCCCGAGAGTGTGCTGGCCCCACCGCCGCTGAAGCGGTCGATGACGATCACATCAGCGCCACTGGCACGCGCTTCAATGGCGGCACTCGCCCCGGCTGCCCCCCAGCCGACGACCAGCACATCGGCGGAGTCGCTCCATGCCAAGTCATCCACATGGGCAATATCCCTGGGCGCCTCAATGGGCGTGACAGTGCTGATGCGCACCTTCTTCTTCCCGCCGTCTTGCTGCTGCGTCTGCGCCATCGCCTCAGGCCCCCAGGAGATCGAGGCGTTGAAGCGCGATGGGTTTGCCCACCATGTGAGCGACGGCCCGGTAGGCGAAGGTCATGGCCGGCCCCAAGGTGGAGCCCGCACCGGGATAGGCCGGGCCCATCACGGAAGCGCTGTTATTGCCCACGCAATACAGGCCCTCGATGACCTGGCCCTGCTCGTCCAACACCCGGCCTTCACGGTCGGTCAGCAAGCCGCCCTTGGTGCCGATGTCGCCAGGAAGCAGCTTCATCGCGTAGAACGGTCCCTTGGCAATCGGGCCCAAATTCGGGTTCTTACGGCGTGGGTCGCCGTAATAGCGATCAAAGGCATTGCCGCCGCGCCGAAAGTCCAGGTCCACCCCGGTCTGCGCGAATTCAGTCATCCGGGCGGCGCTGCGTTTGAGGCCGGCCGGGTCCACACCGATCTGGGCCGCCAACTCATCCAGCGTCTCGCCCTTCCAATACACCGTGCCCAACCAGCTCTTGCGCAGCTTGCTGTCAGGCACGGCCTTGCCCGGCATCATGGGACCGATGGGCTGCTGCTGGCGAAAGTCGGCATCAAAGACGATCCATGCCGGCACCGCACCACCCGTGGCCGCGTGGTTGGCAAACATGGCCTGTTGAAACTCGGGGTAAGGGCCAGATTCATTCAAGAAGCGCTCGCCACGGGCATTGACCACCATGCAGCCGGGCAAGGAACGCTCCACAAACAAGGCGCGGAACTTCTCTTCCTTGGGCACTTCCAGCGTCGGTGCGCCCCAGGTATGGGCCATCAGACGCAAGGCACCGCCGACCGCCGCACCGGCGCGGATCGCGTCACCCGTATTCGCTTTGGGCGGCGTAGCCGGCCAGGCGGCGTCGGTCGGCTTGGGCAGGTATTGCTCGCGCATCTGCTGATTGCGCTCAAAGCCGCCCGCGCCCAACAAGACCGCGCGCCGGGCACGCACCGTCACGGTCTGGCCGCCGCGCTGCACCGTTACGCCACTGACGCGGCCTTGCTCAACAATCAAATCCTGCAGCGGGCTATTCAGCCACAACTCAACCTTGCGCTTGCGCAAGGCCGCAAACAATCCACCCATCAAGGCCTGACCCCCGGTGAGCCGGCGGTCGCGCCGCGTCTTGCGGCGCCAAGGGTAATCAAGAAAGTAGCGCAGCATCATGCCGGCCAAAGTGAAGTTGGACTTGAATTCGCGCGCCAACATCGAATGGGCCTCGAAGGCATTGATGTGCATGCGGCCCAGAATCAACTGACCGGGGCTGGTCGGGCGCAGCTGGGCTAGGCCGCCCAGGCCTAGCTGAGCGGCGTTGTAGTCCACCGGATCCATGGTGCGTCCGCCCGGCAAGGCACCGTCCATCTCCGGGTAATAGTCGCTGTACTTGGGCACGCAACGGTAAGGGATGCCGATGGTCTGCAGGTATTGCGCCATCACGCGCGCCGTCTCCACATAGGCCAACACCCGGTCATCGCTGGCCAGACCTTTGGCACAGGCCTTCACGTACTTGAATGCCGCGTCAATGCTGTCGCGCAAGCCAGCCTTAGGCATGTCGTAGTTGTCGGGAATCCAGATGCCGCCGCCTGAGATGGCCGAGGTGCCGCCGACCAAGTCGGTTTTCTCGATCACCAAGGTCTTCAGACCCTCATCGGCCGCACGCACTGCCGCCAGCAAGGCACCAGCACCGGTACCCACGACCACCAGATCGAACACTTGTTCTTGCATGCGTCTTGTCTCCTCAAATCAGCGTCTTGGCGACTTCTTGTCGGCCGCCTCTTCACCCAGGGTTTATCCAGCCTTTGCCCAGCCAGTCACCGGCACGCCCGCATTGAACGGGCTGTGCCGCAAAGCCTCAGATATACGGGTCGGCGTTGGGCAGGCCCAGCATCACGCCACCGTGGGCACGCACATAGGCGTCGGTATTGTTGGCGATGTGGGTACGGCCCTGATGGATGTCGCGGAACACGCGCTCGATGGCATTGGTCTTGTAGGTCCCCGATGCGGCGCAAGCACGCATCAGCTCATCAATCGCCCGCCCCGTGACCTTGGGCACCGAGGAGGCCTGGGCCCGCTGCAGCAACCGCTCCTCCACCGGCATCTTGTCGCCCGTCTTGGCGCAATGGACGATGCGGGCATAGTTGCGGAACAACACCAGCTTGAGCTGGTCAGCCGCCATCATGGCCTCGGTCACAGCGGTTTGTGCATTAGGGTCTTCGGCCATCTTGTTGCCATGCTTGCCAATGTGCGAGGCCGAGCGTTGACGGAAGTCCGCCACCGCCCCTTCCAACGCGCCGATGCAGGCGCTGGAGACGGCACGCTGAAACACCTGGGTGAAGGGAATGCGGTAGAGCCAGCCGGGGTTGGTTTCGCGGCCGGGGCAACCTGCATCGCTGTGATCGTTCGTGCGCTGCGTGCGGTGCTCGGGCACGAAGACGTCTTTGACGATGATGTCGTGGCTACCGGTGCCACGCAGGCCCAGCACATCCCAGTTTTCCTCGACCATGTAGTCAGACTTGGGCAGCAAAAAGGTGGCGTGCTCCAGCGTTCCCGAGCCGTCCTTCTTGGGCAAGAGGCCCCCCAGGAAGATCCAGTCGCAATGCTCGACCCCGGTGGAGAAGCCCCAACGGCCGCTGAAGCGATAGCCGCCTTCAACCCGCTCAGCCTTGCCGGTAGGCATATAAGTGGAGGCAATGCGGATGCTGCTGTCCTTGGCCCAGACATCTTGCTGCGCCGCCTCGGGGAACAAGGCCAACTGCCAGGGGTGCACACCGACGACGCCATACATCCAGGCGGTGGACATACAGCCCTCAGCCAAGGCCATCTGGACGGTGTAGAACACACGCGGATCCAGCTCGTAGCCGCCCCAACGCTTGGGCTGCAGCACGCGGAACAGGCCAGCCTCGGCCATTTCGGAAATCGTCTGCGTGGACACACGGCCCTCACGGTCCGCGGCAAACGCGCGCTCCGCCAGCTTGGGAGCCAGCGCTCTGGCGCGCTCAATCAAGGCGATGGCCTCGGGTGTCAGGTAGTCCTCGTTCAATGCAGTCATGCTGAGTCTCCGCTTGCCTCAGCGTCGGCTGGGCGTTGGTAATAGGCGTCAAGGTCATCTACCTTGCGTGCCACGCCATGGTTCCATTCGCGGGCCTGGCATTCATCGTCCGATCAGACTAACGCGGCCCCAGCACGGCGGCGTCTATTCCTCCAGACCAGTCGCCCTAGTCCTAGTGAGGGATACCCGGCGCGCCCATCGCAGGCATGCTGACGCCGCATCGCACAGGAGAGCCGGCATGGCGCAACACCCCACCCAAATCGACCCTAAGGACTTCCGGCGCGCCTTGGGCATGTTTGCCACCGGCGTCACCATCGTCACCACCCAGGCTGCGGATGGCACACCGGTTGGCATCACGGCCAATAGCTTCAACTCGGTCTCGCTGCAGCCCCCCATGGTGCTGTGGAGCCTGGCCAAGAACGCCCGCAGCCTGGCCGCATTTAGCGAGGCCGAGTACTGGAATGTGCACATTCTTTCCAACGAGCAAGAGCCCTTGTCCAACCGCTTCGCGCGAGCGGGCGAAGACAAGTTCGCGGGTCTGACCCTGGATCAGGCCGACAACGGCATGCCGCTCTTGCCAGGCTGCAGCGCGCGCTTCCAGTGCCGCACCGCGTTTCGCTACGAGGGCGGCGACCACATCATCTTCGTCGGCGAAGTGCTGGCCTATGACAGCAGCGGGCTGCCGCCCTTGCTCTATGTGACGGGCAACTATGCGCTGGCCGCACGCAAAGCGGCGCCTATCTCCACCGACCCGGCGGCCGACACCTCGCAAGCCTTGTACTCAGAGAATTTGATTGGCTATTTGCTGGGCCGCGCGCACTACCAATTCATGGGCGGCTTTCGCAACCGGCTCAAAGAGCGGGCCTTGAGCGACGCGGACTTCTTTGTGCTGTCCACGCTGTCCGTGCAAGCGCCGCTCTCGGCCAGCGCCCTGGCCGAGCATGTCAGCTACACGGGCATCGACATTGGGCCCTTGGCTCTGGGCTCGCTGTGCGAGCGCGCCTTGCTCGACCAGACCGACGTCGGGCTCTACCAGCTCAGCCCCAGCGGCCGTGACCTCGTCTTGCATGTCTTGGCGGCGGCCAAAGCGGTCGAGGCCGACTTGGTCGGGCGCATGGGTGAAGCTGAGGCGGCTTTGCTGCGCAATTTGCTCAAGCAGGCCATAGGCGCCACCGACCCCGGTCTACCCAAGCTCTGGTCGGCCTGAAACCGACGCAAGGCTCTGGCTAGTCCCTCCAGACGATGCCGCCGCGTCGCGCCCCGGAAATCATTCTTTGTCGCCGCCCACGCCGGGCGGCAATGGCCGCTCCCGCGGGTCCCCCTGCAGAACGGCCGAACCGAACATGAACCTAGCCATGCCACTCACACTCAACAGCCCCCCCATTCCCGAAGGCCATTACCTCGACATTGGCGAGATCGCCGGTGCAGCGCAGCGTGTTCACTATCACGACAGTGGCGACGGTGAGGTAGTGATCTTTCTGCACGGCGCCGGTGGTGGAGCCAGCGGCTACAGCAACTTCAAGGGCAACTTCCCCGTGTTTGCTGAGGCCGGCTACCGCTGCATCGTGCCGGACCTGCTGGGTTATGGCCTGTCCAGCAAGACCGCCACGCCGACCGAGTACCACCTCGACTTTTTCATCGCCGGCGTCAAAGCCCTGGTCGATCAGCTGGGCCTCAAGCAAGTCACCCTGCTGGGCAATTCCCTGGGCGGCGCGGTCGCATTGGGTTATGCGCTCAAGCACCCCGAGGATGTGAAGCGCCTGATCCTGATGGCGCCGGGTGGCGTTGAAGAGTTCGACACCTATATGGCCATGCCCGGCATCGCCAATATGTTCGCCGTCTACCAATCCGGCAAGACAGGCGCCGAAGCCATGCGCTCGGTGATGGAGCGCCAACTCTGGGATTCGAGCCTGCTCACCGACGAGATCATCAACGAACGCGCCCCGATTGCACTGACCCAGACGCCGGCTTCGCGCCAGCGCCTCTACGTGCCCAATATGACCACCGAGCTGGCCCAGCTGCAATGCCCGGTGTTCGGCTTCTGGGGGGTCAATGACCAGTTCAACCCGGTCAGCGGCGCCATGAAATTGATGGACAACTGCCCACAGGCGCGCATCGTGTTGGTGAACCGCTGCGGGCATTGGGTGCAAGTGGAGCACCGCGAGATGTTCAACCGCGCTTGTATCGACTTTCTGAGGAATGGCTGAAATGGAAGCTGCATTGATCCAAGCATTGGGGGAAGAACTTTTCGCCGCCCTGCGCCAAGGCAAAACCTTGGCACCGCTGACCGAGCGCCATCCGGACATCCAGATCGAAGACGCTTACCGCATCTCGCTGCGTCTGCTGAGCTGCCGCGAGGCACAGGGAGAGCGCCTGATCGGAAAGAAGATCGGCGTTACATCCAAGCCGGTGCAAGACATGCTGGGCGTGTTCCAGCCCGACTTTGGTTTCCTGACCGATGCCATGCAGGTGGCAGACGGCAGCACCGTTTCTCTTGCCGGGGCCGGCCTGATCCAACCCCGCGCTGAGGGCGAGATTGCCTTCATGCTCAAGTCCGATCTGCAAGGCCCGGGCGTGACGCGCGAGGATGTGCTGGCAGCCACCGCCTGGGTGGCGCCTTGCTTCGAGATCGTCGACTCGCGCATCCACGACTGGAAGATCAAGATCCAGGACACGGTCGCCGACAACGCGTCTTGCGGCGTCTTCGTCATCGGCAGCCAGCACAGCGATCCGCGAGCGCTGGATCTGGCCGCTGCCGCCATGCAGATGTGGCGCAACGACGTGCCCGCCGGATCAGGCCTGGGCTCGGCCGTGCAGGGCCACCCTGCTGAGGCTGTGGCCTGGTTGGCCAACACCTTGGGCGCCTTCGGCATCCCCTTCAAGGCCGGCGAGATCATTCTCTCGGGCTCGCTTGCACCGCTGGTGCCTGCTGCCGCCGGCGACCGCTTCACCATGCAAATCGAGGGCCTGGGCGGCTGTTCGATTGCCTTTAGCGAGTAAAGCTCATGACACACAAGAAAATCAAATGCGCCCTCATCGGGCCGGGCAATATCGGCACCGACCTGCTGATGAAGTTGCAACGCTCTGAATGGCTGGAGCCGGTGTGGATGGTGGGCATTGACCCCGAATCCGACGGCCTCAAGCGCGCCCGCGAGTTCGGGCTCAAGACCACCGCCGAGGGCGTGGATGGCCTGCTGCCGCATGTCAATGCCGACGGTGTGCAGATCGCCTTCGACGCCACCAGCGCCTATGTGCATGCAGAGAACAGTCGCAAGCTCAACCAGCTTGGCGTGCTGATGATTGACCTGACCCCCGCCGCCATTGGCCCCTTCTGCGTGCCGGCCGTCAATCTGGCCGCACAGGCGGGCCAGTCCTCGTCGGGCAGTGCGCTGCTCAAGGAAATGAATGTGAACATGGTCACCTGCGGCGGCCAGGCTACCATCCCGATGGTGGCGGCGGTGTCGCGCGTGCAAGCGGTGGGCTACGGCGAGATTGTGGCCACCGTCTCCAGCCGCTCGGTGGGCCCGGGCACCCGCAAGAACATCGACGAATTCACTCGCACCACCGCTGGCGCCGTCGAGAAGATCGGCGGCGCGGCCAAGGGCAAGGCCATCATCGTGATCAACCCGGCAGAGCCGCCCCTGATCATGCGCGACACCATTCACTGCCTCACGGTCGATGAGCCGCGCCAAGCCGAAATCGAAGCCTCGGTGCAGGCCATGATCAAAGAGGTGCAAACCTATGTGCCGGGCTACAAGCTGGTCAACGGCCCCGTCTTCGACGGCAAGCGCGTCTCCATCTATATGGAGGTGGAAGGCCTGGGCGACTACCTGCCCAAGTACGCAGGCAACCTCGACATCATGACCGCCGCTGCAGCGCGCACCGCCGAACTGTTTGCCCAGGAGATCCTGGCAGGCAAGCTGACATTAAGCCCGACCGCGGGCTGAAGGAGCAGACACAATGACAAGCAAGAAAAGCGCACTCGACGGCCGCAAGATCACCGTCCACGACATGACGCTGCGCGACGGCATGCACCCCAAGCGTCACCAGATGACGCTGGACCAGATGCGGTCGGTGGCCTGCGGCCTGGATGCTGCGGGCGTGCCGCTGATCGAAGTCACGCACGGTGACGGCCTGGGCGGCAGTTCGGTGAACTACGGCTTTCCCGCACACACGGATGAGGAGTACCTCAGCACCGTGATCCCGCTGATGAAGCAGGCCAAGGTCTCGGCCCTGCTGCTGCCGGGCATCGGCACCGTCGACCATTTGCAGATGGCGCATGAACTGGGTGTGCACACGATTCGAGTGGCCACCCATTGCACCGAGGCGGATGTGTCGGAGCAGCACATTGCCTACGCCCGCAAGCTGGACATGGACACTGTGGGCTTTCTGATGATGGCCCATATGAACAGCCCCGAAGGTCTGGCCAAGCAAGCCAAGCTGATGGAAAGCTACGGCGCCAACTGCCTCTACATCACCGATTCGGCCGGCTATATGCTGCCTGAGGACGTCAAAGCTCGGCTCGGCGCGGTCCGCGAGGCCCTCAAGCCCGAGACCGAACTGGGCTTTCACGGCCACCACAATATGGCCATGGGCGTGGCCAACTCGATTGCAGCGATCGAGGTCGGAGCCAACCGCATCGACGCCGCCGCTGCAGGCCTGGGCGCAGGTGCGGGCAACACACCGATGGAGGTGCTGGTCGCCGTGTGCGACCGCATGGGCATTCAGACCGGCGTGGATGTTTGGAAGATTCAGGACGTGGCCGAGGATCTGGTCGTGCCATTGATGGATTTCCCGATCCGCATCGACCGCGATGCCCTGACGCTGGGCTATGCCGGCGTGTATGGCAGCTTCTTGCTGTTCGCCAAACGGGCCGAAGCCAAGTACGGCGTGCCGGCGCGCGAGCTGCTGCTGGAACTGGGACGCCGCGGCATGGTTGGCGGCCAGGAGGACATGATCGAAGACACTGCCATCACCATGGCGCGCGAGCGCCGCCTGCGCACGGCCTGAGGTCAGACGGTGACCGGCGCCTCGGTCAACACATTCATCAAGGTTCACGCGATATGCACGCACGCGCTCTTCCGTCCTGCCCTGACGAGGCCGGCATCACCACCCATCTGCAGGCCCAGAAGGCGGCGTTCTGCGCCGAAGGGCCGGTCAGCGCCGCCCTGCGTCGTGATCGTCTGCAGCGCTGCGTGGCACTGCTGAGCAAACACAGCGACCGCATCTGCGAGCTCATCAGCGCAGACTTCGGCGGACGCCACCCCGTCAGCACCTTGATGATGGATGTGCAGGCGCCCATCGCGCAACTGAAGTACGCGAGCCGGCATGTATCAGGCTGGATGCGGCCGCAGCGCCGCGCCGGCCTGTTTCCCTTCAATCTCTTTGGCGCGCGCTCGGAATTGCGCTACCAGCCCAAAGGGGTTGTCGGCATTGCCGGCACCTGGAACGGCCCGCTCTTCATGCTCTTCGCGCCTCTGGCCAGCGTGTTTGCGGCAGGCAATCGCGCCATGCTCAAACCATCGGATCTCTCGCCGCTCACCTCGGAATGGCTGGCCGAGGCCGTGGCCGAATACTTCGACCCGCTGGAGCTGAGCGTTGTGACGGGCGGCATCGCACAAGCCCAGGCCTTCACACGCCAAGCCTTCGATCATTTGGTCTTCACCGGCAGCACCGACGTGGCACGCCAGATCATGCGCGACGCCGCTGCCAACCTGGTGCCGCTCACGCTAGAGCTCGGCGGAAAATCACCAGCCATCGTCGGCCGCAGCGCCGACATTGCCCAAGTCGCCGACAAGATCGCCATGGCACGAGCCCAGAACGGTGGCCAGATCTGCGTCATGCCCGATACCGTCTACTTGCCACGAGAAAGCATTGACACTTTCACCGCCGCCCTGCGCAAGCGCTGGGCCCAGATGTTTCCGCAGATCAACGGCAATACCGACCTCACCAGCGTGGCCAGCCAGCGCCATCTGGAGCGCATCGAGGCCTTGGTCGAAGAGGCTCGCGCCGCTGGCGCCTCTATCGAAAGCCTGGGTACAACCGATTCAGCCGCGCAGGACCGACGCCGACCATTGCGCCTCGTCATCAACGCCCCGGCGGATTGTGCGATCTCGCGCCAGGAAATCTTTGGTCCGGCCATGGCCATACAAGCCTATGACGACGTCCGCGAATGCGTCGCCCGAGTCAACGCCGGCCACCGTCCCTTGGCGCTGTACTACTTTGGCCGTGACAAGGCCGAACAGGAATACGTGCTCGGCCACACCTTGTCGGGCGGCGCCTGCGTCAACGACGCGATGCTGCAGGTGGGTCTCAGCGATGTGCCTTTTGGTGGCATCGGCGCCTCCGGCATGGGGGTTTACAACGGCCCCGAAGGCTTCGCAGAGTTCAGCCATTTGCGCGGCGTCTACCACGCCGGCTGGTGGGACCCCCGCCACAGCCTGGGCTTGAATCCACCGTTCAGCAACAAGCTGTTGACGATGCTGCGCAAGAGCGTGCAGCGCGCCTGATACCGGCGAGCTCGCTTCAAGCACCGGCGCAAGGCCGGTCAAGTCGGCAGGCTAGAGCCCACTTCCTTCGTCTGGCAGAGACGTTGGCAACAAGGTTGCCAGCAAAGGAATCACGCTAGACGCTAAAGCCAGCATCAGCAGAGGCCCGAAGCCACTGCCTGGCTGCGCCAGCAGCTGTCCGGCCAGGCCCGGCCCGACCATCGAGCTCAAGGCAAACGCAGCGGGAACAAGCAGCACCGCGCGGCCGCTGGCGTCACTGCGCGCAATCGCCGCGGTCTGGAATACGCAGCCACAAGTGAAAGCGAACTCCCAGACCCAGGCGCCCAAGGCAAACGGTACAAAACTGGTCGCTGAACCAAGCAGCAGCAGGCCAATGCCCACCCCGCCCAGCACCAGGGAAAACGCCGCCCGTCGGCCCAGGCGGTCACCAAACGCCGCCACGCTGAAGGCGGCCACACCGCCCAGCAATTTCAGCACCGCAAACACCAGGCCGGTCTCTGTGGGCGCGAGCTTCAAGCCAGCACCAATGCGTTCCAGAAAGGCCCACAGGCCGATATTGCCGACCAAGAAAAAGAAGAAAACCGAGACGCCCAGCCAGGCTGCACCCGGCAGGCGCAAGCCGGTGCGCAAGACCTGACCCTGCGCAGCATCGGACGCGGATGCCGGACGCACCGGAACCCACCACGCAGACGTTCCAAGCAAGAGCACCACAGCCGCCACGGCCAAGGCGCCGCCGGCATAACCAAAATGCGCCAGCACCAGAGGCGGCAAAGCAAACAAGACGGCGGCGGTCACTGACAGCTCCACACCTTGGCGCACACCGAAGGCGCGCACCTTGTTGGGGAGATCAGAAAGGATGCGCATGCCCAAGCAGGTCATGGTGGAGGCGAAGAAGCCGATGGCGGCCCAGGCCACATACATCGCCGGCAAGCTCCACACCCAGGCGCTGGCCGCAAAGGCCGAGGCCGTGCCGAGCGCGCTGACGGCCGTCAGCACGCGCCAGTCGAGCCGATTCATCCAGAACGGCGCCCCCAGCGTGCCCAAGAGATAGCCCGCAAAACAAATCGAGCCCAGCAGGCCGACCGTTTGCGCCGTGAGGCCGAAGCTGTCAGCCAGGCTACCGAGCATCACCGGCAAGGAGTTGAAAGGCAGCCCACCAATGGTGGACGCCAGGCTGGCCGCCAGCATGAAGCCCAGCAGCCGCTGGTCGGCTGCGGCAGGGCGCGTTGAGGGGAGGGATTGGGTGGCATCCATGCTCAGCCCGGCCTCACATATAGAGCATCACAAGGTCGTTGATGACCGAGGGGCGATCCTGACCAACGACGTGGACATTGATCTCCAGCGTCACTTGCAAGCCACTCTTGAGTTGCTCAACCTTGGTGACTCGGCTGCGCGCGTGGATACGGCAGCCCGAGGGCACGATGGCGGGGAAGCGCAGCCGGTCAGAGCCGTAGTTGACGATGTTGTTGAAGTCCACCACCTCGTAGTCCAGCGGCAGCTTGAGCCGGCTCACCAACACCTGCACCAGCGCACCGTGGGCGATGGTGGTGCCGAAGGGACTGTCGCGTTTGGCCTTCTCGGGATCGGTGTGGATCCAGTAGTCGTCGCCGCTGAGCGCCGCGAACTGGTTGATGACGTCCTGGCTCACCTCAAAGGTGTTGGACCAGCCGCTGAATTCCTCGGAAATCAGCGACTTCATCGCCGCGATGTCCTTGCAGCTGATCTTGCGCTTTGGCAATTCCTCCCCGGCCGGTGCTGGGGCTTGCTCCGCTGGCGCGTCCGCGCTGATCACGCCCGGGTGGGCCGAATCGACGGGCGTGTAGCGCAGCAGCGTGACCTCGCCCGGCCGGTCGTCAAAAACCGGGCGCAGGCGTTGGCCGATCTGCACCGCCGCCGGATCGACACCGACCAAGGTGGTGTTGATGTGCGGGCCTTCGTCCAGTTCCACCACGGCCAGCATTTGCGGCATCTCGTCGCTGAACTCAGGCAAGGTCGGCACCCGCGAGACGGTGAAGGCGTACAACCGGCCTTCGCCACTGACCTTGCGCCAGGCCACATGGCGCGAGCCGCAGACCGGGCAATGCTGGCGCGGGAAGAAGAACCAATGGCCTTGATCACATTGCTGAATCTGCACCTCGTGCGATTTCAAGGCATCCCAATAGGCTTGGGAGATCGGCGTTGGATGCGGCAGCGGCTTGTTCCAGGCGGCCATCATTCAGCTCCCTTCAGCACCAAGGCGCCCTGCTCGCTCATCACCCCACCTGTGCCAGAGACATAGGCGAGATCGTGACGAACAAGCTGGCGCGCGCCAGCGCGGCCCTGGATTTGATGTAGGGCCTCAATCACCTGCGTCATGCCGCCGGCACTGCCGGTCTGGCCAAAGCTGAGTTGGCCGCCATGGGTATTCATTGGGAAATTGCCCTTGAAGGTGAAATCGTTCTCGCGCAGGAAGCGCAGCCCTTCGCCCTTGGCGCAAAAGCCTGCGTCCTCCAACGTCAGCATGACGGTGATGGTGTAGCAGTCGTAGACCTGAGCCATATGCATATCGCTCGGCCGGTAGCCGGACATCTCGAAGGCTTTGCGGGACGCCGGGCCAATTGGCGTGGCCAGCATGTCAGCGGCATAAGTGGGCGATTTGCTGTGCACATGCTCGCCGCAACCGACGATGTGCACCGGGCGGTGCTTGCAGCCACGGGCCTTGTCAGAACGCGTCACTACCAGCGCGCCGCCGCCGGCCACGGGCATCACGATCTCCAGCATGCGCAGCGGCTCGGCCACCATGCGTGAGTTCAGCACATCATCCACGGTGATGGGCTGGCCAAAAAACATCGCATCCGGGTTGTGGCAGGCGTTGAAGCGCTGGTCCACGCAGATGCGCGCCAACGCAGCCGCGTCGTAGCCATGCGTTGCCGCATAGCGCTGGGCGATCATGGCGTAGCCGGTGTTCTGCGCCATATGCCCATAGGGCAGGTCCATCTCCGCTTCGGGCGCACCGTAGCGCGTGCTGTGACCGCCGAAACGGCTGGCTCGCATCACCTCGGCCACATGGTCATCATGCGCAGAGGCCGGTGCCATACGTGCCGGAATGACGCAGACGACGGTATCGCACAAACCCATCTCAATGGCCGCCGCGGCGCGCCAGACCATGGCCACCGAGCTTGCGCCCCCTAAGTCAACCACCTCGGCAAAGTTCAGTCGCACGCCTAAGTACTCACCCGCCATCGCCGGCACGAACATGCCGGCCTCATGGAACTGCGCACTCGGCACGATCAGGCCATCGACATCGGCCAGCGAGAGCCCGGCATCCGCCAAGGCCAGGGTGGCCAGATCCGCCACCTGCTCCAGATGGAACATGCGTGGCGCACTTTGATACTTTTCTGGTTTGTACTGCGCCGCACCGACCAGTGCCGCCTTGCCTTGGAGTCCCATAAGCGCCCTTGGGGCCCCCTTGGGCCCTTGTAGTGTTGTATGACTTGATTGTCACCAGCAGAAGCCTCGAGCCATCGTCCGAGCAGACTAGCCAGGGCTTGAGGAGTTCACCCCCCTTCATGCGCTGACCGCCGATTCGTCCTTTCGGACGATGCAGCGATCTGTAGACCGCAAAGAATCGCGCCCACATAGAAGGCCGCGGTTCGTTCGGCTGATGCATAAGGAGACTTGACGTGAGAACCCCCATCGGTGTGGCCCTGTCTGCACTCGTGGCCTTGGCCGCTATGCAGGCCTTTGCCTCGCGAGAGACGGCGCCATTGGCCGCCACCAAGCCCATCGTGCAGCGGATGCAGATCAATTCCCTGGCCCAAAGCAAAACGGCCATGCTGGCCGGCGGCGAGCTGGGTCACCTGACCTATTCTCGCGACGCGGGCAAGACCTGGACTCCCGCGTCCATTGACCAAAACCGCCAAGCCTCGATCAATCAGATCAGCTTTTCCGCTGACGGGTTGACCGGCATGGCCGTTGGCCATGAGGGCTGGATTCTGCGCAGTACCGATGGCGGCCTGGCCTGGAAGGAAGTGAACTTCCAGCAGCGCAATGGTGAACCCCTGATGAGCATCGCGCGCATGCCTTCCGGGGAGTGGATCGCCGTAGGCGCCTTTGGGCGCGCCATCAAGTCCAATACCGATGGATCGAACTGGCAGGCACTGGAGCTGCCGCCTTCTGTGGAGGACAAGCACCTCAATCGCATCGCCGGCAGCGCAGATGGCCGACAGTGGATGATCGTGGGCGAACGCGGCCTGGTGCTAATTTCGAATGACAGCGGCGCAAGCTGGCGCGATTTGCCGCCCTTCTACAACGGCTCTTTTTACAACGTCGCCAGCTTGGTCAATGGCGGCTGGCTGGTCTACGGCATGCGCGGCAATGCCTTCCGCAGCAGCGACGGCGGCAACAGTTGGACCAAGGCACAGATCCCGGCCCCAATCTCCTTCTTTGCCCACAGCCAAGACGCACAAGGCCACATCACGCTGGCCGGCCAAGGTGGCATGTTGGCCCTGAGCACCGACGAGGGGCAGAGCTTCACGCTGCGGCGCGCCGGCATGCGCGCCAACCTCACCGACCTGCTCATCCAAGGCAAGGAGCAAGCCTGGATCGCCAGCAGCACTGGACTGCACCCACTTCCCCCCGCCCCGGCTGCCGCCGTGAAAGTCGCTAACGCCGGAGCCTCGCAATGAGCGCCACTCACCACCCTAAGAACCACCGCTCCGCGCTGCTGGACCCGCTGATCGACGCCATGGCGCGCGCACTGCTGCAGTGGCGCAAGCCCATCGGCATCGTCACCTTTTTGATCACCTTGCTGCTGGGCGCTTCGGCACTGCGCACTCACTTGGATGCAGGTTTCAACAAGCTGATCCCGCAGCAGCATCCCTATATGGCCGCCTTCCTCAAACATGGCGCTACCTTCTCGGGCGCCAACCGCATCCTGGTCAGCGTGCACTGGAAGGGAGACGGGGACATTTACAACGCGCAATTTCTGAAAGCATTGCGAGGCGTCACCGACGAAGTCTTCTTCACTCCAGGCGTCAACCGCGGCCAGGTGTTCTCGCTGTTCACCCCGAACGTGCGCTATATGGAGATCACAGAAGAAGGTTTCACCGGCGAAGTGGTCATCCCGTCCCGCTTCATGGCGGACGCGGAAGGACTGGCGCGGGTGCGCTCCAACGTTGCCAAGTCAGGGCAGATTGGCCAGTTGGTAGCCAATGACCTGAAGTCAGCGATGGTGCGCGCCGACCTGCTCGACATCGACCCGCAGACCGGCGCCAAGCTGGACTACGCCCAGGTGGCCAAACGCCTGGAGGAGATCCGGTCCAAATTCGCCGACGCAAAAATCGACATCCAGATCGTCGGCTTCGCCAAGGTCATGGGCGATGTGATGGACGGGTTGTTCACGGTGGTGAGCTTTTTTGCCGTGGCCTTCAGCATCACCGCCCTACTGCTGTGGCTGTACTCACGCTCGCTCAAGCTCACCGTGCTGGCTCTGGTGGTGGCACTGTTGCCGGTGGTGTGGCTGCTGGGTGTGCTGCCCATGATCGGCTACGGCATCGACCCGATGTCCATCCTGGTGCCTTTTTTGATCTTTTCGATTGGCGTCTCTCATGCGGTGCAGATGACCAATGCTTGGAAGCAGGACGTGATGACTGGCATGAGCTCCGAGGATGCGGCCGCCAACGCCTTCCGCAAGTTGGCGGTACCCGGCATCGTGGCGCTGCTTACAAATGCGCTGGGCTTCATGGTCATCATGTTGATCGATATTCCCATCGTTCACGAGTTGGGCGTCACCGCCTGCTTGGGCGTGCTGCTGATGATCATCACCAACAAGATCATGCTGCCGGTGATCCTCTCGCACCTGAAGCTTGAGGGCGTCGCCCTGGCGCACAAAGACGGCGTCACGCCACTGCACAAGCACTGGTGGGCGGTATCGGCCTTTGCCACCCCTCGGCCCGCCATCGTGGCATTGCTGGCCTCGGTCGCCTTCCTGGCCGCGGGCACCTACTACTCGCGCTTCCTACAGACCGGCGACATTGGCTCCGGCGCTGCCGAGTTGCGCGCCGACTCTCGCTACAACCGCGACAACGCCGAGATCATCAAGAACTATTCGATCGGCATGGACGTGCTGTCGGTGTATGTTGAGACCGAGAACCTCCAGGAAGCCTGCCTGAACTGGCCGGTGATGAACGCCGTCGAGCGTTTCGATCTGGCCATGCGCGGCGTGGACGGTGTGCGCTCCATCAACACCGTGGCGGGCCTGGCCAAACTGGCGGCCAGCGGCAATAACGAGGGCAATCCCCGCTGGGCCGCCCTGCAGCGCACCGAGGCTGCACTGCGCACCGGCGCCAAGGCCGCCAACCCTGAGCTTGGGCTGAACTCCGAGGGCTGCAAGACCATCAATCTGCTGCTCTTCCTGAAGGATCATGAGGGCGCCACGCTCAAGCATGTGGTGCGCGAGGTGCAGAAGTTCATCGACGCCGAGAACACGCCCAACCTCAAATTCCGACTTGGCGGCGGCAACGCCGGCGTTGCGGCAGCCACCAACGAGGCGGTTGAACAAGCTGAGGTGACGATGCTGCTGGCCATCTTCGGCGCGATCACCTTGCTGTGCTGGGTGACCTTCAGAAGCTGGCGTGCCGTGCTGTGCATCGTGGTGCCGCTGGCCCTGGTGTCTATCCTGTGCAATGCCTTGATGGCCTTGCTGGGCATTGGCCTCAAGGTGGCCACCCTGCCAGTGATTGCCTTGGGTGTTGGCGTAGGCGTGGACTACGGCATCTATTTGTTCGAACGCTTGCAGCATGAAATCGAGCATGAAGGTGCCTCGCTGCGCGAAGCCTTCTATCAGGCGATGCGACAGCGCGGCACGGCAGCCGTGTTCACCGCAGTGACGATGTCCATCGGCGTAGGCAGCTGGGCCTTCTCAGCCCTCAAGTTCCAGGCAGATATGGGCGTGCTGCTGGCGTTCATGTTCCTCGTCAATATGCTGGGTGCCATCTTCATGTTGCCGGCCATGGCCTATTGGCTGGGCGTAGGCAAGCCCTCTGCCGCCGATGAGCGCAAGCCTGTCAGCATGATCTTCAAGCACTGAAGCCGCGCAGGTTCGGCCACCGCGCCGGGCACGTGGCTCAGCAGAAGGCCCAGCAGGTGGCCACAAGTTCCAGCTGCGGCTATCTCCCTTGCCGAAACAACTTTTTGCTGCGACACCGTACCCAAGCGTCCGCTGCTATGTCGGGCAGGCTAGGCTGCCCGCAGAAGGAACCTCGGTCAGAAGATGGCGCTCAAAGCACGAAAGTTCCGTCGCTTGGAGGCTTTAGCTCAATGACAGCATTGCTGGCGGCGGCGCACGTGCAGGCCCAGCAGGCCGCCCCGGAAGGGCTCGCCGTCGTTAGGCAAATCGGTGTAGGCCAGGGTCACGCCATCGATGCCACGCTCGACCAGACCGTCCAGGAAGACACCACGTGCATCCAGGCCTTGAGCCTCGCGGAAGCTGCTCACGAAGCGGAGGCGGAGGCCGGCATTGTCGAGTTGAGTTTGACGGCGGTTTGGCGATCACGCGGGACGCCATTCACATAGGTCTTGGCTGAGGATTCCACGGGATCGTTGGGGTCGAGTTGGCCAAAAACGTGCATACATTCGCCTTGGCGCTTGTCGATCTGCGTGGCGCTGGCGCCGGGACGCTCAGCGTAGCCATTGGCCTTGTCCATACATGACGCAGTTGTTCTGGCTGCTGTCATAGATGCTGCCGTAGGCACAGCTGGCGCTGAGCATGGAAGCGTCGAGCTTGACCCAGGCTTTCACGCCGACCACTTTCTTGCCGTTCATCGCAAGCATCAGTGGAACTTGCAGATAGCGACCCAAAGACTAGCCGGGCGAGCGCCCTGAACACCTCGTCAACCGGGTTAAGAATCTCCGGGGTCTTGATACCCACCCTCTGGCAAGCGGGCAAGGCAGGCGCCGGACAAACCCAAACTAAAACTGCCCCGCGAGAGCGGGGCAGCCAAGTCAGAAGATTAGAACTTCATCTTCATGCCGAGGAAATACTGGCGACCGATCACATCGTAGGCGCCGGGCTCAGTATTCGTTCCGACCGCCGCATCACGCACGTTGATATCAGGCTGGACGTTGAAGACATTGTTTGAACCCACATAGAAGCTCATGGATTCAGTCGCCTTGTAGTTCAAGCGCAAATCGACGTAAGTGACCGACTTCATTTGGTTGAGGTCGTCCGAAAAGTCGTTTTTCGTCAGGAAGTTCTTGGTTGCGCTGCGATAACGTGCCTGACCGAAGAGATTGAGGCGATCCGTGACGTTGTAGCTCGCATTGGTCGTGATTCGCCATTTCGGGTACAGAGGACGCTCCGCGAACGGCGTGCTCGTACCAGTCGCATCCACCACGTCGTAGTGATTCAAGTAGTTGGCGTACACGCCAATATTGAACCCACGGCCAACATAGCCGACTTCAAGGTCGATACCTCGAGTCTTGATGCTTGCCGCATTGACCAGCGGGGAGCGCAGACTCAGCACCGGACCATCATTCACGTCACGAACCAGAATGCCACCGCAGGTCGGGTCGAAGGACGTCGACGCAGACGAATAGCAATTCTTCGTCAAGGCATCCGGCGTCATGCGGGTAATGCCGTTCTTGATGTCGATATCGTAGAAGTCCGCCGACAGCGAAAAACCGGGCAGCGGGGTCAATACGCCACCCAGAGTCACCGTTCTTGCAGTTTCCTCAGAGAGGGTCGGCGAGCCGGCAAGCAACAGGCGGGTATTGTTGGCCTCAGAAGAAACCAGGGTGAACGAGCCCTTGTTCGCAATGCGGTTGGCGATGGCCGGGATCGAACGGCAGTTGACGGCGATGTTCCCGGTACTTGCGGCTGTCACCCCGTTGCAAACATCGGTATTCGTCGGCGCCACATTGGTGACCCCGTTGGAGTACAGATCATTGATATTGGGGGCACGAACCGAGCGCGGTGAGAAGCTGCCGCGCAGGCGCAAGATGTCCAGAACCGGCGCATTGAAGCCGTAGCGGTGGGTAAAGTTTTTGCCGACGCTGGAGTAGTCGCTGAACCGTCCCGCAGCACTCAGGACCAAGCGCTTCGAGATGGGCACTTCGATTTCACCAAATGCTTCTTTGACATCGAAGGAGCCGGAAATCGCGGATACCTGGAGATCCCGCGACAGGCCTTTCTGGCGGTAAGCATCGGGAATTTCTTCGGCCTCTTCACGCCGGAACTCTAAGCCTGCTGCAAAGCTGGCAGGGGCGTTGCTAGCAATCGAGAAAGGCAGTTGACCGGACAGCACCGAATTGACAACGAGCTGCTTGATTTCGCCAGACTGCCCGGTGGAAATTCCCAGGTATTTGGCCGCTTCCGGTGAAATGCCGGTGATCCCCGCCTTGCCGGCAAGGCTGTCGGTGGTGCCAAACGGGTTGACCGGGACGCAACCTTCGATACGGGCTTGCGCGTTGGCGCAGCGATACCCGCCTTTCCCATCGGCTTCGATCGTCA
>NZ_CAMFJS010000041.1 GCF_945956965.1 uncultured Roseateles sp. | reverse complement strand
GAATAGCTCAGTTGGTAGAGCGCAACCTTGCCAAGGTTGAGGTCGCGAGTTCGAGTCTCGTTTCCCGCTCCAAATACGAAAAGGGAAGCCATACGGCTTCCCTTTTTCAGTTGGAAAATCACCTTTGCGATGCGGTGATAATCTCTCGCAAAGCACGCCCGCCCGGGTGGTGAAATTGGTAGACGCAGCGGACTTAAAATCCGCCGACTTAAACGTCGTACGGGTTCAAGTCCCGTCCTGGGCACCAGCACATTGATGTTTGGATAAATGCGTGAAGGGCCTCTCCGGCCCTTGCAAGGATAGGCCTGGTGCTAGCCCCTAAAGCCCCTTGGGACCGGCGATGCAAAGCGCCTCTAGCGCTTCCAGCGCCATTGAGGGCGCATCATTAGCTTGTAGCGCCCCTGCGATGGCGTCAGCGACCTAGGTGAATGCCGCGAGCATGCGCTCCAGGGCGACCATGAAGGGCGTTTGCATCAGTGGCAAGGTGGCGACCATGCCAATCAAGCCAATGCTGACGGTCAGCGGGAAGCCGACTGAGAACACGCCGATCTGCGGCGCCACCCGTGAAATCACCCCCAGCACCAAGTTGACGAACATCAGCATGGTGATCAGGGGCAGGGCGATCCACAGCCCCATGCGAAAGATTTCGGCGCCCCAGGTTTGCGGTTGCGTTACGCGCAGAAATCGAAAAGGCTCGTCGCCGATCGGAAAGACGTGGAAGCTTTGAATCAAGGAATTGATCAAGAGCAGGTGGCCATTGATGGCAATGAATAGGAAAGCCACCATGCTGCCGAAAAAGCGTGCCGTGCCCGTGCCCTGGCTGCCGGTGGCGGGGTCAAAGAAGCCAGCGTAGTTCAGGCCCATTTGCAAGCCGATCAACTCACCCGCGAACTCCAGTGCGGCAAACACCAGCCGAACGGCGAAGCCCATGGACAGTCCGATCAGCAATTGCTGCCCCAGCAGGAGCAAGAGCGTTGGCAGCGAGTCCAGCGGTGTCAAAGGCATGGGCGGTAGCGAGGGCTGGGCTGCCATTGAGATAAAGATGGCCAAGCCGATGCGCGCGCGCATGGGCACATTGCGCTGACTGAAGATGGGCATGCCCGCGAACAGGGCCATGGTGCGGATGAAGGGCCACAGCAGTGGGTTCAACCACGCCAGCAACTGCGCTTCGGTGAAGGAAATCATTTCAACCGACGGCTTGCGGAATGGCTTGCAAGGTGCGCTGGATGTACTCCACCAAGGTGTTCACCATCCACGGCCCGGTGATGGCCAAAACCAGCACTGCGGCGATCACCTTGGGCACAAAGCTCAGCGTCGCTTCATTGATCTGCGTGGCAGCCTGGAACACGCTCACCAGCACGCCCACCAGCAGCACGGTCAGCAGAATCGGCGCAGACACCAGCAGCAGGATGTAGAGGCCTTGCTGGCCAAAGGTGAAAACTTGTTGTGCATCCATGGTGCTTCTCTTTGCCTGTGGCGTCTTGTTGTTCGATTGGAGTGGTTCGCAATGGGGTCAGGTCTTGCCTACGCCTAGGTGACGAAGGAGGCCGCAAGTGATCCCAAGAGTAGATTCCAACCATCGGCCAGCACAAACAGCATCAGCTTGAAGGGCAGGGCCACCAGCACGGGCGACAGCATCATCATGCCCAGGCTCATCAGCACGCTGCTGACGATCATGTCGATGACCAGAAAGGGGATGAAGATCAGGAAGGCGATCTGAAAAGCGCTTTTCAGCTCGCTGGTGACGAAGGCCGGCACCAGCACCTTGAAGGGCACGTCTTCGGCCTTGATGCTGCTGTCCAGCTTGGCCAGGCGAGTGAACAAGGCGACATCAGCTTGGCGTGTCTGCTTGAGCATGAAGTTACGCATCGGTGGCTCGGCACGCTTGATGGCGTCTTCGAAGCCGATTTGCCCTGCGCTGTAAGGCTGCCAAGCATCGGCGTAGACCTTGTCCAGGGTCGGGCTCATGACGAAAAAGGTCAGGAACAAGCTCAGTCCCACGATGACCTGATTCGGCGGTGCCGCTTGTGTGCCCAAAGCCTGGCGCATCAGGGACAGCACGATGACGATGCGGGTGAAGCCGGTCATCATCAAGAGCATGGCGGGCAAAAAGCCCAGGGCCGTGAAGAACAGCAGGGTCTGGATCGGCACCGAGTAATTGCTGCCGCCCGATCCTTGCCCGATCAGCAGTGGCAGCGTGGCCGGCGGTGGGTTGCCTGCCGCTTGGCTCCAGGCCGCAGCGGACAGCGCCGAAAGCAATGAGAAGGCCAGCGCCCGCTTCATCCAGCGAGGGTCAAGACGCATCGTGATCCCCTGCCTTGGTCGCGCCTTGGCCGCGCAGGCGTGCCCCCAAGATCTGCGCAAAGGGTGCGGGTGCCGCGCTTTCTGCGACCTCCGCCTGCGGGGCCATCTCGTGCAGGGTGCTGATTTGTTGGGCGGTGACGCCCAGGACCAGCCAGCGGCGTTCATCGCCCTGGCCCACCTCGACCGTCAACAGTTTTTGGCTGGGGGAGATGGGCAGCTGTGCGACAACGCGCATCACGCCTTGCGGGTTCATGCTGCCGCCCATGGGCGTGCGCTTGAGCAGCCAGAGGGCAAGAGGGATCAGGCACAGAATGGCCAGAAACCACAGGAAAGGGAGGAAGGGCGAGTTCATGGGTTTGATTGTCACCAGCAGGGCGCTGTATCAAACCGCACAATAAAGGCCGCAAAGCGGCCTTGACTCCAATCGGGGGTCAGGTCTTGCCTGACGACGAAATTAGCCCTTGGACAGACGTCGCATCCGCTCGGAGGGGGTGACGATGTCGGTCAAGCGAATACCGAACTTGTCATTCACCACCACCACCTCGCCTTGGGCGATCAGGTAGCCGTTGACCAGCACGTCCATGGGCTCGCCCGCGAGGGCGTCCAATTCCACCACCGAGCCCTGCGCGAGTTGCAGGATGTTCTTGATGGGGATACGGGTGCGGCCCAACTCAACGGTCAGCTGGACGGGAATGTCCAGGATCATATTGATGTCGCCGCTGGGCAGATTGCTGGGCGTGGGCGAGAAATTGGCGAAGCTGGCCGGCGCCACCTGTTCGGTGGGGGTGCTGACCTCTTCGGCCACATCGTTGGGCTTGGCTTCGGCCAGGGCGGCAGCCCATTCGGCCGCCATTGCGTCTTGTTCTTCGGAGGAGGGGGTATCAGGTGACATTGCGGGCTCCCAGCCAACCCTGGTCGGGGGCGGTCAACATTTGTTCAACTTTGATGGCGTACTTGCCGTTGGTGGTGCCGTAGTGGCAGTCATACACGGGCACACCGTCGATCTTGGCTTTGATCAGCGACTCGAGATCCAGTTCGATGAAGTCACCGGGTTTGAAGGCCAGCAACTGCTCCACCGTGGCGGGTGCAGTGCCGAGCTCTGCCACCAACTCGACCTTAGCATCTTGAATCTGGTGCTTGAGCAGATTGACCCAGCGGCGGTCCGGCTCGGTGCTGTCACCTACGGTGGTGGAGTACAGCACGTCGCGAATCGGCTCCAGCGTGGCGTAGGGGATGCAGAAGTAAACCGTGCCACTGACTTCACCGATTTCCAGGGTGAAGGAGGTGGACACCACGATCTCGCTGGGCGTGGCAATATTGGCGAACTGGGGCTGCATCTCCGAGCGCTGGAATTCAAGCTCCAGCGGGTAGATGCCCTTCCAGGCCTTGTGATACTCGGCGGTGATCACTTCCACCAAGCGCAGAATCACGCGCTGCTCGGTGGCGGAGAAATCACGCCCTTCGATACGCGCATGAAATTTGCCGATGCCGCCGAACAGGGAATCAATCACCGCGAACACCAGCGTCGGGTCGCAGACGATCAGCCCGGAGCCGCGCAGCGGCTTGACCGAGACGATGTTGAAGTTGGTGGGCACCACGATCTCGCGCAAGAAGGCGCTGTACTTCTGCACCTTGATGCCGCCAATGGCGACTTCCGGGCTCTTGCGGATGAAGTTGAACAGCCCCACGCGGATATTGCGGGCGAAGCGTTCGTTGATGATTTCCATCGTGGGCATGCGCCCACGAACAATGCGCTCCTGGCTGGCCAGGTTGTAGTCGCGTATGCCGCCAACCTGCTCCTCCTCGGCGTCGAGCTTTTGGCTCTCGCCGGTGATGCCTTGCAGAAGGGCGTCGACTTCGTCTTGTGAAAGTATTTGTTGATTCATGCTGAATCACCGATGCGCGAAGGCTTCAGGCTCACTGGACGATGAAAGTAGAGAACAGCACATTGGTCACCGGGCTTTCGACATGCTGGCGCTTTTTCTTCTTTTTCTTCTTGACGGTTTCTGGCGGCGGATCTTCTTCGTCTTCGTCGTCCAGTTCGATACCCATAGGTCGGACCGATTCGCGCTTGATTTCGCGGGCCAGTTTTTCCTTGCCCTCGATGGTCAGCAATTCGACCGAGGACTTGTGTGACAAGAGCATCAGCACATTGCTACGAATGGCGGGCAGATAGGCCTTGATTTGATCGGCGGTGTGGGCGTCAGCCACCTCGAGGGTGATGCCGATTTGGGCAAAGCGGTCCACATCCTTGTCCGACAAATTGACGGTGAACGGATCCAGCGGCACAAACGTGGGTGGCGTGCCCGGCTTGGGTTTGGCGTGAACCGGGGCGGGCTCATGCACTTCTTCCGCGCCGTCTTCGCCTTCTGCTGGTGCCTTCTTCTTCAAGAGCATAAAGGCGGCGCCACCCCCCACCAACACCAAAACCAGCACGGCCGCGATGATGATGATCAGCTTTTTATTACCCCCACCCTTGGGTGCGTCTGCGGCGGGTGCTGCGGGTGCGGACATGGATGCGAACTCCTGTGATGACGGTGGCGGCCCAGCATTGGGCTTGCTGCTGATTATTGAGTCCTGGCGCTTGGCTCAAGCGGTGAAAAGAAGGGCCTCGGCTCGCTTAATCGGCCCAGGCCCTTGGCCCGCTCGTGCTGCCCGGCCCCAGGGCTGAATACAAACCCGAACTCAGGCCTCAAATCAGGCGTACAGATCCAGCACCCCTTGCGTGCTGCGAGGCATTGGCCTTGCGGCGCTCAGGCTGCTGCCATTGTCGACGTTAATCAGGCTGCGATTGTCCATGCGCACCCCACGCGAGGTGCTCGTGCCTTCTTGGCTCTGACCTGGATTGGCCTGGCCTTGTTGGTTCATCTGTTGCTGGAACACGCCGCCACCGCTGAGGGTCAGGCCGTTTTCGCGCAAAGCCGCAGCCAAGTCGGGCAGGCCGCGTTCCAGTACCTCACGCGTTTGCGCATTGTCGGCATGGAAAGACACCTGAGCCTGCTGGCCGTCCACCACGATCTGTACCGCGACAGGGCCCATCTCGGCAGGGTTCAGGTGCAAATGCGCTTCTTGCACGCCTTGCGAGGCCAACACGCTCAGGCGTGCTGCCATCTCCGGCGCGAAGGCGGCGCTGTGCAGGGGCTGGGGCAGGCTGATCTGGCTCGCACTTGCGGCGCTACCGCCCTGATTCAGCGGCGCCAGGTCGGCACTGGCGCCTGAGGCAGCGGCGGGGCCGGCTTGGCTCAGTGCCGCTTGCAAGTCTGCGCTGGCCGCTTCTGCCTTGGTAGGTGTTGCTGCGCTCAGGCCGGTGCTCACTGCCTGGCTGGCGGCTTGCATTTGGCTGGCAAAGCTGGGCTCGGCATTGGTGGTGCTTGTGCTGGCCGCAGTTGCTGCCTGGCCCTTGGCTTCCTCCGCGCTGACTTCTTGACGACCCAGCGCAGCGTGCGCCGAGCGCTTGCCGCCTTGGCCGGCGATGGGTTGGCCCTTGCCCAGATCGGTGCCGGCTGCCGCGTCATCGCTGATTTCGCTGCCGGTGCTGTTGGCGGCATTGAGCTCACCAAGCAGTTTGGCGGCCCGCGGGTCAGCCGCTGTGACTGGGTTCGCAGTCGGGTCGGCTTGCGCGGTGCTGGGCGCATTGGCTGGCATTTGGCCGCTAGCGTCGTCGGTCTTCTCGCCAGCAGCGTTCTTGGCCTTGGTGCTGCCGACCTGCGCCGCAGCCTCCTGAGCACTGTCAACAGCGGCCTCGGGCTGAAGCGTGGCTTTGCCTGGTGTGGTCTTGCCCTCTGGCTTGGCGCCAGCTTGGGCGGAGGTGCGACTGGCTTTATCAGCCGAGCTGTTGCTGCGTTTGAGGGCTTGGCTGCGGCTGTCTTGCTGCTGCTGGGCCGCGCTGCGCTCCAGGCTGTCGCGCTCTTGTGCTTGGCTGTTTTCGCGTTTGGCTGTGTTCAGCCGTTCTTGATCGCGGCGGGCACTGTCCATCACCGGGGTGGTGGTGACCGGCGGTGGCGTCGGCGCCGGGGGTGTTGGTGGCACGAATTTGCTCAGCAGCAGCGAGAAGCTGCCGCTCGTGCTTTCGGGCTGCATGCCGGGCTTGGCGCTGGCATTGCTGACACGCGCCGCGTCACTGCGGGAGAGGTTGTTGATCAGGCTGCTCATGCTGCGGCCTTCAAGCGCTCAGGCGCACAAAAGGGTTGTAGGCCGACTGCAGGGTACGGGCGGCTTGCTCATCGCAGGCTTTTTGCTCCTGGCGCTGCACGGCGCGGATTTTTTCTTGTTGGCGGCGCTCGATCAGCTTGGTGATGGCGGCCACGCGCATATCGGTCTCGCGCAGCTTTTCGCGGGCGGCGGCTTGGCGTTGGTCGGCGTACTGGGTGATATTGCCCTGGCTGCTGATGGCTTCATCCAAGCGGCCGCCAAAGCTTTGATAGCAGGCCACGATGTCCATGGTGCCGTGCGAGGCGAACTGCTGGGTCCAGCGCTGCTGATAGTCGCTGCGGTACTGGCTCAGTTCACCATGCTGGTTGCGGGCCTGGGTGGCGCGCTTTTCTGCTTCTTGGTAGATGCGCAGGGCTTCGTCGCGTTCGCTCTCGGCGCGCTCCAGCAAGATGGTGAGGACCTGCAGATTGCTTGAACTCATGGTGCTAACTCCGCAAAAGAGAGGCAAGGGGCCGCGGCGGCTGAGTCTTGCTTCTCGGGTTTATCGACAGATCTCAGGCGTCCTTAACTACGCCTGTGAGTTGTCGGACGCTGTCGGCCAAGGAGGCCGGGCTGTGCATGTCTTGCTGCAACAGCCGGTTGATATCGGGGTGACTGCGCACGGCCAGATCCAGTTCAAAGTCATTGCCGGGTACATAAGCACCCAGCTGGATCAGATCGCGCGCTTTGTTGTATTTAGCGAGCAGTTGGCGGCAGCGGCGGGCTGCCTCGATATGCGATTGCGGGGCCACATTGGTCATCACCCGGCTGATCGAGCGTTCGATGTCGATGGCGGGGTAGTGGCCGGCTTCGGCGAGTTCGCGGCTCAGCACGATGTGGCCGTCCAAAATGCCGCGCGCCGCATCGGCGATGGGGTCTTGCTGGTCGTCGCCCTCGCTCAGCACGGTGTAGAAGGCGGTGATGGAGCCTTCGCCGGGCAGGCCGTTGCCGCTGCGTTCCACCAGCTGGGGCAGCTTGGCAAAGCAGCTGGGCGGATAGCCCTTGGTGGCCGGCGGCTCGCCAATGGCCAAGGCGATTTCGCGCTGCGCCATGGCGTAGCGGGTCAGCGAATCCATCAGCAGCAGGACATGCTGGCCACGGTCGCGGAAGTTTTCGGCAATGGCGGTGGCGTAGTGAGCGCCTTGCATGCGCACCAGCGGTGGCGCGTCGGCGGGCGCGGCCACCACGACTGAGCGGTGCAGGCCTTCATTGCCCAGGATGTCTTCGATGAATTCCTTCACTTCGCGGCCGCGCTCGCCGATCAGGCCAACCACGATCACATCCGCTTGTGTGTAGCGGGCCATCATGCCCAGCAGCACCGATTTACCGACGCCGGTGCCGGCAAACAGGCCCAGGCGCTGGCCACGGCCAACGGTGAGCATGCTGTTGATGGCGCGTACGCCGGTGTCCAGGGGGCTGCGCACCGGGTCGCGGTCCATCGCATTGATGGGGCGGCGCACCATCGGTTCGGCATGCACATCGTGCAGCGGGCCGCGGCGGTCCAGGGGGTGGCCGTGCGAGTCCACCACCCGGCCCAGCAGGCCTTCGCCCATGGGCAGATGCAGGCCACGGTCTTCGCCACGGCGCCAGGGGTGCAGAGGCTTGCCCAGTTGAGGGGAGATCAGGGGCAGGGCGCGTGGCAACACCATGGCGCCGCTGGACAGGCCTTGAATCTCATCGGTCGGCATCAGATAGGCGCGGTCGCCCGAAAAGCCCACCACCTCGGCATTCACAGGGCGCAAGCCGCGCTGCGGGTTGGCGCCGGAGCTGGGCATTTGAATTTCGCATACCGAGCCCACCGGCACTTTCACGCCAGTGGCTTCCAGCACTAGGCCGGCCACGCGCACCAGCTTGCCTTGGGACTCCAGCGGCACCGGGTTGCCGGCGAAGGCTTGCATGTCCTGTAGATACTGCTGCCAGCGGCCTGGGCGGGTGCTGTAGCGCTCCGGGCCTGGTTCGGCATTCACGGGGCCGGCGCCGAGGTCGGCGAGGTCGAGATCTTGGAAGCCGCTCATGGCGCCAGCTCCGCATCATCCGCTGGCGCTGCGGGCGCAGCCCCGGCGCGGCGGTCTTCCCACAGCGAGGCCTGGCCCATGGCCGCGGCGGCTTGTTGCCAGCGGGTGGCCAGGGTGGCGTCAACGCTGCTGATGTCCGAATCCACCTTGCAGCCGCCGCGAGCCACATCGGGGTCGGGCAGCACTTGTGCTTCGCGAGCGCGCATTTCTTCACCGGCGCCGTCGATCACCAGAGGATAGTCCGCCGGATTGACGCGAACCCGCACATGTTTGGCCGAGAGCTGCAAAGCCTCCACCGCGTCATGCGCGACCTTGGCGATGTGCTCGGGGCGCTGGGTGATTTCGCTGCGCACCACTTGGCGTGCCAGCTCCACCGCGCAACGCGCCAGGGCTTGCGCCATCTCGCCTTCCAGGGCCAGGAAGTCAGCGTCGAAGTTTTTCACCAAGGCACCGATCTGGCCGGCCATCTGCTTGGCGAAGCTTTGCTTGAAGGCGTCCAGCGCGGCCATGCCGTCGCGGTAGCCGTCTTGGTAGCCGGCTTGGCGGGCTTCGTGCAGCAACTCGGACACATCGGGTTCGGGCGGCGCTGCCGGCTCGGGGGGCGTGCTCGGGGTGGGGGCCGGGGCGCTGACCGAGGGGCGCTTTTCGTTCATCGCGCCATGCAAGGCATCGGGGCTCCAGGCGGCAAAGCCTTGCAATTCCTCACGCGGAATGAAGCGGCTGTAGCTGCTGCTGCGCGGCGCATTGCCTTCGCGCTGCGGTGGCGGCACTTGGCGGGGGGGTGTTCGGGCGGCACTCATGGGAGCTCAGCGTTGGGTACTTGATCGCTTGATCAGACGAACTGATCGTCGCCGCCACCGGCCAAGACGATGGTGCCTTCGTCCACCAGGCGGCGCACGATCTTGAGCATTTCCTTCTGCTCGGACTCCACTTCCGAGAGGCGCACGGGGCCGCGCGACTCCAGGTCTTCGCGCAGCGTTTCGGCAGCGCGGGAGGACATATTGCGCAGCACCTTCTCGCGCAGCTCGGCGCTGGCGCCTTTGAGGGCCACGATGAGCGATTCGCTCTGCACTTCCTTGAGCACGGCCTGGATGCCCTTGTCGTCGACCTTCTCCAGATCGTCGAAAGTGAACATGTTGTCCATGATCTTCTGGGCCAAGTCGGCATCGGCTTCGCGGATGTAGTCCAGCACCGAGGCTTCCACGCTGGAGCCCAACATATTGATGATTTCGGCCGCAGTCTTGACGCCGCCCAAATTGGACTTCTTCATGCGCTCGCCGCCGGCCAGCACCTGGCTCAGCACTTCGTTGAGGTCCTTCAAGGCCAGGGGCTGAATGCCGTCCAGCGTGGCGATGCGCACCAGCACTTCGTTGCGCTGGCGCTCGGTGAAGACGCGCAGCACCGAGCTGGTCTGGTCATAGTCCAGGTGGGCCAGGATGGCGGCGATGATTTGCGGGTGTTCGTTGCGCAGCAACTCGGCCACCGAGGTGGCGTCCATCCACTTCAGGCTCTCGATGCTGGAGACATCGCTGCCTTGCAGAATGCGGTCCAGAAGCAAATTGGCCTTGTCGTCGCCCAGAGCCTTGCGCAGCACCGAGCGCACGTATTCATCGGTGTCGCTGACCAGGGTGCTTTGGGTCGCGGCCACGGCGTCGAAGCGGGTCAGCACCTGCTCGACCTTTTCGCGTGCCACCACCTTGAGCTTGGCAATCGTCTCGCCCAGGGCTTGCACTTCCTTGGGTTGCAAATGCTTGAAGACCTCGGAAGCCTCTTCCTCGCCGAGTGACATCAGCAAGATGGCAGCGTCTTCTACTCCGGATTCGTCCATGATGGTGCGGCTCTCTTGGTGCGTTCAGTGAGGGCGTGCTCAGGCGGCTTCGCCGGTCATCCAGCTGCGCATGATGTTGGCCACGGCAATCGGGTTCTCGCGGGCCAAGGCACGGGCACGCTCCAGCTTGTCGTTGGAGACCGGGGCCTCCAGGGCGGGCAAGCCATTGGCACCCAGCACGGCGGGCAATTGGTTCTCGTCGTCGACGATGGCGTTGAGTTCTTGCGGGCCTTCGCCTTCCTTACCAGCGACAGGCTCCACCGGTGGTGGGTAGGCCGCACGGATGGCCGGGCGCACCATGCCGAACACAGCAATCAGGGCCACCAAGACCAGGGCCAGCGGCACGGCCGCGGCGCGCACCATGTCCAGCACCATGGGTTGCTTCCACAGCGGCAGGTCAGCGGCGTCTTGCTTGTCGCTCATGAAGGGGGCGCTGATGATCTTCAGCGAGTCGCCGCGCTCCTGGCTGAAGCCCATGGTTTCTTTGACCAGGGCGGTCAGCTTGTCGAGCTCTTCCTGCGGCACGGGAATGCTGTTGACCTTGCCCTTGGGGTCGGTGCTGGAGCGGTGGTTCACCACCACGGCGGCGTTCAGGCGACGCACCTGGCCGGTGGCATTGCGCACCACGCGCACGGTCTTGTCGAGTTCGAAATTCGTGACCGCTTCGCGGCGCGAGCTGCTGGTTGCATTGCCCCCGGCCACTTGCAGCGGGGCCGAGGCGCCGGTGATGGGCGCGGTGGCCGGCACAGGCGGCTGATTGGTGGCCGCACCCGGCACGCCGGTGGGCAGGGCGGGCGTGCCGTTGGTGGATTCGTTGGTTTGCGAGCTGCGCACCGCAGCGCTGGCGTTCTGGCCTTGGTTGGGCTTGAACTCCTCGGCGGTGGATTCCACTTGCGAGAAGTCCACATCGGCGGTGACGGTGGCGCGCAGGTTCTCGCGGCCAACCACCGGCTCCAACAACTCGTAGATGCGCTTGTTGATATTGGCTTCGATCTGCTGCTTGTATTGCAGCTGCTGGCTGTCGAGGCCATTGCCGTTGTCGCTGGAGTTGGACAGCAGGGCGCCGGTTTGGTCCAGCACGCTGACGGCCTTCGGTGCCAGCTCAGGCACGCTGGCCGACACCAGATGCACGATGCCGGCAATCTGGGCGCGATCCAGGGTGCGGCCGCCGCGCAGGGTCAGCATCACCGAGGCGCTGGGCTTTTGCTGCTCGCGGAAAAAACCGTTTTGCTGCGGCATGGCCAGATGCACCCGCGCATCGGCCACATCGGCCAGGGCGGTGATGGTGCGGGTCAGCTCGCCTTCCAGGCCGCGCTGAAAGTTCAGGCGTTCATTGAACTGGGTCTGGCCGATGGAGCTTTTGTCCATCAGCTCAAAGCCGACGGTGCTGCCCTTGGGCAGGCCGGCCGATGCCAGCTTCATGCGCACGTCGTAGACCTGGCTGGCGGGCACCAGAATCGTGCCGCCGGGATCGTTGCGGTAAGGCACGCCCAAGGTAGTCAGCTGCGCGATGACCGCGCCGCCGTCTTTATCAGACAAACCGGTGAACACGGGGCGGAAGTCGCCCTGGTTGCTCCACAAGGTCATGGCCAGCACCGCGCCGGCCAGCACGGCAAGGCCGGCGCCCATCATCACCTTGCTGCGTGTGGGCATGGCCACCAGGCGGGCGCCAAAGCTCTGCTCGCCGGGGGTGACGGCAAGAGGCAGGGCAGTGACGTTGGGGCTGATCGCGTTGTCCATGAGCTGAGCGGAGATGCTTGCGGTGAAGGGCGGCGGTTTGTGCCGTGGCTTGAGTCGGATGTGAGCTAATTCACGGCCGCACGGGAAAGTGCAGGAATGAGTGAATTATTCGGATTTGCACCCTTAAGAAAGCTGGAAACAAGCCGAGGAAGGGCGCTTATCTCCGTTCTTCAGGCGAGGCCTTCGCGCCCTAGACTTCTCCCCATCGCCACACCTGCGTCCCGCAGTTGCTGGTGAGACGGAGTCACCATGGACCTGAAGCTCAAACCGTTCGATTTCGCGCAAGCCGCCTCCCGGGCAGGCTTGGCCGTGAACGGTCAGCCCCTGGCCAAACCCAAGGCCGTCGGTGGCGCCAGCTTCGGGGATGCGATGGCCCAGGCCATGAAGGGCGTCAGCCAGGCGCAGACCGAGGCCACGCGGATGCAGCGCGAAGTTCAGCTGGACAACCCGACAGTGAGCCTGGAAGAAACCATGGTCGCCATGCAAAAAGCGCAGATCGGCTTTCAAGCCACCTTGCAGGTGCGCAACCGCCTGGTTTCGGCCTACAGCGAAATCATGAATATGCAGGTCTGACGGCGCCTGTCGCCCTCAGGCTTGCCAGCCGCTCGTCCGCTAGGCTCTAGGCAGATTGGCGGCCACGCGGTGGCGAAACAGCGCCGCCCGGTCGGCGTCAGCCGCCAGCGTGATGCTGCTTTCGCACTGCGCCAGCCAGTCCCAGAAGGCCGACTCGCTCTGCACCGCCCGCATCTGTTCACGCAGTTTCTCGTCTTGTCCGACCAACATGCGGCTGGCCAACTCCAGCGCGAACAATTTGGCCGCCGCCAGCATGCGGGCTCGGCGATCTTGCTCGGTGGCGCGCTCGCGCTGCTGGGCGAGCTGATCTGCATTCGGGCGGCAGATCAAGCCTTGCGATTCCAACTGCCTCAACACCGCCTCGTCCAAACCGAGGCTGCGCGCCAAGCTCATCAACTCCACCACGCTGCGCTGGCCGTCGACCGTGATCAGCAGCATGCGCTGGGCACGCGTCAATGTGGGCTGCTTCGCCGCAGCGTCATGCTGGCCGGGCTGCTGATTCAGGTAAATGCGCGCGGCGGCGGTTTTCTGGGGGCGGTCTTGAGGCTGCATGGCGCCGCAGTCTGGCGAGCGGGCATTGAGGCTTGATGACGAAGTCCTTGAGGTGGCGGTGCGAATGGGGGCCAAGCGTGAATACTTGGCAAAGCGCGCGGGTTTGGTCTGGCGCTGAGGGCCTAAGCCCTTGGCGCCACCTTGGCCATTGCTGGGCTCAGGGGCAGGCCACGCTGCCGGGGGCGTCACGCCCGCAAACCTGCGGCCGGCCCAAGGGGTTGAGCTGCACGCGCAAGTTCTGACCGCGTTCGGTGCGAAACGCTGCTGCGCCGGTTTGCGCCACTTGGCCCAGGCCGGGGTTGAAGGCGGCGTCCTGCGCCATGTCCAGCAGCACGTGCGGGAACTCTTTGCTGTCCAGCTGGGCGATATTGCAGCGTGCCGCTGGGCTATTGCCCGTGCAGTCGCAGGGCTGGTTTCGGCTGACGCCCCAGCACCATTTTTTGCCAACGCGGTAGCTGATGTGAATGATCTGGTTTTCGCTCACGCTCAACTCGCGCGCATGCCGCATATCCAGGGACAAGAGCTCGGCCACCTGCTGAAGCTGGCGGCGCTGCAGCATGTGTTGGTAGCTGGGGATGGCTGCTGCCATCAAGATGCTCATGATGGCGACCACGGTCACCACCTCCAGCAGCGTGAAGCCACGGCGGCGGTGGCCGAGGCTTTTTGCGTTCATGCGGCTGCTGGCCTTTTGTTGAGAAGACGACCGAGCTTTTGCATCTGGTCGACAAAGCGCTGCAGGCTGCGCTGCGCCTCGGCATCAATGCGCTCGAAGCCCAAGCCGAGGTGCACGCCACCGTCGGGGTCGACGCGGCTGTTCTGCACTCGCAGGCTGGCCTCGAAGCGGGTATCGCGGTCGAGTTCGACCAGCGCTGAAGGAATGGCGCTGCCAATGGCCGGCGCCGGCTGGGCTTCGGGCCACAGCAGGGCCAAGCCGCCCAGGCTGAGGTCGAGGATGCGCAGGCGCAGCTGCTGATCGGGCGCTTGTGGATCGGGCAGGCGGGCTTGCGGCGTGCGGGTATTGGGCCGCACGCGGAAGGCTTGGCGGCGCTGGAAGCGATACATCGTGCTGGGAATCGGTGCGCGCAGCACGGCGCCATTGCTGATTTGCGGGCTGTTCAGCAGCATCAGGCCGTCGAGCTCGAACTGCAGCTTGATCTGATCCAGATAGGCCACGGCAGTCACCTCATCGGCGCCGAGCACGGCCTGCAACTGCGGGTCGAGTCGGTGCGCATCAAAGCCCAGCGAACCCTCGCTGGCATTCACCGCGCTCAAGCAGCTTTGTACGCAGGCGCCATTGGCGCCGTGCAGGCTGATGCGGGTTTGCTCGTGCTGCAGTCCTTGCAGTAGTTGGAGGATCTCGCCCGGGGTCTGAATGCGGAAATCGCCCGCGGCGTCCGGATCGGGCGCGGCGAGCGATGGCGGGGAAGTGGTTTGGCTTGTCATCAAGGATCTACAACTTGGCGCTGCGGCCGCGCCCTTGTGGGTGGCCGCAGTGCATTCTGGCCGATCAATGCAAGGTTTTGCTTTTTCCCGTCATGACGCGGTCCAGATCATCCAGCCAGGGTTCGGCCAGGTGGCGGATCTCGGCGTCGTTGACCAAGATGCGCTGCATGATGCGCGTCTTCAGCTTGGCTTCATCGGGGGCCAGTTGCTTGGCCGAGGCCGCATGCTTGAGCTGGGAGATCAGCAGCACGCAAGCGCCTTCGAGTTTGACCACCTCATCCCAATTGCCGCAGCGGGCGGCGCTCAACATGTCGGCGCTGGCTTGTTCAATGGCTTCGTAGTAGCTCAGGAGTTGGGTATTCATCGCTAGATCCGCTAGAGACTTTGGGTTTGGGTTGGGTGCAGCCTTGGTTTGCTTCATCATCAGGCTGCGCGCTGCAGGTCGTTATTGCTACCGATAGCCGTCCAGGCTTCGCGCACGGGGCTGAGGATGCGCTGGCATTCCTCAATCGCTGCGGCGTCGCTATGCAGATTAGCGCGGGTCAGGCGCATGCACAGATAGGCGTACAGGTCGTTCAAATCTTTGGCCAGGGGGCCGGAGTCGAGATTCAGGCCGGCTTTCAGGCCTTCATCCAGAATGCGCACCGCACGGGTCAGGGCACGATTTTTGAGCTCGGTATTGCCGCTCAGCACCGCGCCTCGGGCCTGGGTCATGGCATCGAACAGGCCGTCAAAAAGCATGCTGATGAGTCGGTGCGGGCTGGCACCGTGCACGTCAGTCTCCAGTCCCACTTTGCTGTACATCGACGCTCTTTGCGTGCGCGATGCGAAAGGGGATGAGGTGCTACCGTACATATTTGCGTCCCAAGTTGTGCTGTGTTGAGTAGTTTTCGACCCCTCGCCGGCAAACTTGAGTTGCTCGAATTGATCTTTTTTAGTCTGAACTAGGCTTTATTCATGCTCAAGTTCACACTTGGCTGCGCAAATGAAAAACGCCCTGCGAGCCGGAGGGCTGCGCAGGGCGTTGGGTGGCTCTTGACGGGCCGAACGCGAACCTATTTGCTGCCGAACTGTTGCGTGACGTAGCTTTGCAAGCCGGTCAGGCTGGCCATGTTTTTGTCCAGCGCGGAGTAGCTGGCGCGCATGCGTGCTTCCACCAGGCTCAGGCGCAAATTGATGGCGTCCTGGTCTTTGCCATTGCGGTTGATCGATTCGCGCAAGCCGGTTTGCTTGGAATTGAGTGAGCCGTCGAAGCTGAGCACCTTGTCGGTCAGGTCGCGAATTTTTTGCGTCAGGCCGTTGTTGCTGGCGTCGGCGCTGTCGAGGCCGGAGAAGAGTTTTTTTAGATCACCCATCTTGCCCAGTGCGCTGTCGAGCTTGGCGGTGGTGATCTTGATGGTGCCATCGGCCTGAGGATCCAAGCCGATATCGGCGAACCGGGTCAAGCTGCCACCCAGGGTGCTGGAACTGCTGACCAGGCTGCGCAGTTGCCCCTGCAGGCCAATGGCGGTGCTGTCACCCTGCAGTGGTCCGGCGCTGGCTGCGGTGGTGCCCGATTTGGGGACAAACTTGGTCTGTTCCTTCATGAAGCTAGCCAGAGCGTTGTAGGCGGTGGTGAAGTCGGTGATGGCTTTCTTGATCGCCTCTTTGTCCGGACCCACGGTCAAATTGACCTCGCTGGCTGCGCCCGTGGCGTCCAAGGTGACCTTGGAGAAGTTGACGGTCAGGCCGTCAATCACATTGGCCACGGAGTTACTTTCCGAAACGACGGCAATGCCGTTGATCGTGCCCGTCGCGCTTTTGGCGCTTTGCGCCAGGGTTGCGGTGCTGACGCCATTGCTGGGGTCGTAGGCGAGGGCGGACAGTCCCGCGCCGCCATTGGGGCCGGGGGCGGTTTCATTGGCCGTGACGCGAAAGCCATTGCTGGCGCCAGTGCTGGCCGAGCGCAGCACCAGGCGTGCGCCCTGGCTGTCGGTCACCACCGAAGCCACCACGCCGGCGCCGGAGGAATTGATCTTGTCACGCGCCGCGGTGAGGCTGTCTTCACCCGCGCCAATATTGATGGTGACGGCCGATTTACCTGCGGTGGGCGTGAAGCCGGTGTTGTCGGCGTTCCAGGCGCCGAGTTCTATGGTCAGCGAGCCTTGTCCCACCGTGGTGGCATTGGCCGGGTAGGCCGTGCTGCTGATGGTTTGCGCACTCGCCAGTTGCGTGACCTTGACGGCATAGTTGCCGGCCACCGAGCTTTGGCTGGTGGCCGCAGTGACCGCGGTGGCGTCTGAGGACGTCGATAAATTGGCGCCCCAGATGTCGGGGTTGTTGAGCTTGGTCGCGGCGTCCTTCAAGGCGCTGATATTGCTTTGCAATTTGCCGTAGGACGAGAGCTTGGCTTGCAGTGCCGTGGCACGCGTCTGCAGATTGACGACCGGCTGGCGTTCAATGGACATCAGCTTGGTGACGATGGTTTCAACGTCAAGCCCGCTGCCAATGCCGGTGGATGTGATGGCGGCCATGATTCTCTCCTTTGCCTGCGCGCCGCAGCCCAAGGCTGGGCGAGCAGGTACTGCATGCTGATGGCCTATCGGCCATTGCGCAAAAAACTAAAGGCGGTTCAGGCTTGATGCCTAACCGCCTCTGGGCGTCAACTCACGTTGACGCTGATGAGCTGCAGCGCCATTAGCCCTTGAGCAGGGACAGCACTTGCTGCGGCATTTGATTGGCCTGGGCCACCATGGCGTTGCCCGCCTGTTGCAGGATTTGCGTGCGGCTCAGATTGGAGGTTTCCGCGGCGTAGTCCGCATCCATGATGCGGCTGCGAGCGGCACTCTGGTTTTCCACCGACACCTGCAGGTTGGCGATCACCGCTTCGAAGCGGTTTTGCGAAGCGCCCAAGGTCGCGCGCTGGCTGCTGATGGTGTTGATGGCCGCGTCAATCGCGTCGATCGACACCTTCAAGGTTGCCGTGGTGTCGGTATTGGAAATTGTCGAGGCCGTGACTGCCGTCACCGTGGGATCTTGTGTCATATCGGAGGTCGTCACCGTGATGATGTCTTCCGGTCCGGTATTGGGGCCGACTTGAAAGTCTTGAGGCACGGCCGCATCAGCGCCCAAGATCTTCTTGCCGTTGAAGGTGGTGCCGCCCAGCACGCGGGTGATTTCCGCAGCCAGTTCGGTGTATTCCTTGCCGATCGAGTCCAGATCGGAGGTGGTGTTGGTGGCGTTACGCGCTTGCACCGCCAACTCACGCATACGCTGCAAGGTGTCGCCCACTTTGGACAAGGCGCCTTCAGCCGTTTGCGCCAGCGAAATGCCGTCGTTGGCATTGCGCACTGCCACATTCATGCCGCGTACTTGCGAGTTCATGCGTTCGGCGATGGCCAGGCCGGCAGCATCGTCTTTGGCTGAATTCACCCGCATGCCGGACGAGAGGCGCTGCATGGACACGGCCAGCGAGCCTTGCGACATATTCAGATTGCGCTGCGCATTCAGCGAGCCAATATTGGTGTTAATGGTCTGCGGCATTTGAGCACTCCTACAAAATCCGGTGTTTCCGGCGGGGCCGGGGTGATCTGCCTGCTTGGGTCAGAACAGACGTGGCAGGCAACTCAGCCCGGTCAATCCAAGCAATCGCCCTTTTTGTTTGGGCAGCCCGCTCGGTCCGGACCTCAGGCTTCAATCACTTTCAACCCGATGAGCAAATTCTCTGAGTGCTTGAGCGATTCAAAAGGCCAATAAGGGCCCAAAACAACGGCCATAAAAAAACTCCGACCCTGGGGTGAACCAGAGGTCGGAGTGGCGTGGGTCGGCTGGGGTCAGGTCTTGCCTGACTCGGCGGGCTTGCCGCTTTGACTTAGCCTCGCAGCAGGGACAGCACTTGCTGTGGCAGCTGGTTGGCCTGCGAGATCATGGCGTTACCGGCTTGCTGCAGGATCTGCGCGCGGCTCAGGTTGGCGGTTTCCGAGGCGTAGTCGGCATCCAAGATGCGACTGCGCGATGCGGTCTGGTTCTCCACCGACACCTGCAGATTCGAGATCACCGCATCAAAGCGATTCTGTGAGGCGCCCAAGGTGGCGCGCTGGCCGCTGACCGTGGTGATGGCCGTATCGATATTGTCGATGACGGTCTTCAGTGTGGCGGCGGTGTCGGTGTTGCTGATCGTGGCGCCGGTGACGGCGGTGATCGTGGCGTCACCTGTCAGGTCGGTGGTGGCGACATCGACGACGTCGTTGTCCGTCGTGTTGGCGCCAATCTGGAAGGTCTGGGTGCCCGCTGCGCCGGCCAGGATGGCCTTGCCGTTGAAGGTGGTGCCGCCCAGCACGCGGTTGATTTCGGCGCCCAGCTCGGCGAATTCCTTGCCGATGGAGTCCAGATCGGTGGTGGTGTTGGTGGCATTGCGGGCTTGCACGCCCAGTTCACGCATGCGCTGCAGCGCATCGCTGACCTTGCTCAATGCGCCTTCAGCGGTTTGCGCCAAAGAGATGCCGTCATTGGCATTGCGAATGGCCACATTCATGCCGCGCACTTGGCTGGTCATGCGGTCGGCAATGGCCAGGCCGGCAGCGTCGTCCTTGGAGGAATTGACGCGCATGCCGGACGACAGGCGTTGCATGGAAACGGCGAGGGAACCTTGAGATGTGGACTGATTGCGCTGGGCATTCAGGGACATCAGATTGGTGTTGATGACTTGGCTCATGTTCAATCCTTTGGTGTGTACTAAGACTTGCCGGAAATCCGGTTTCACGGTCGATAAAAGGCCGCCCTAAACAGGTGGCTTTTGCCAGCAAATGTCGGGCTTGCGCCTGGCCTTTGCACCGTCCGCGTCCTGCTCTTTTCAAAGCCGGCTGACCGGACCACGTAGTCCATCTAATTCCTCGGACCCGTTGAAATGCTTATCGACGACACCAGTGATTGACTTAAATCCTTTTTTTAGAAAACGCCGTTTGTCAAGGGACTCTCGGCGTCTTTTTCATGAGCTGTTGGAGTGTGCGATATCGCTGAGCTGTTCGTGTTGCTGACTGGAGTGAGTTGGTATTTGCAACTCACTCCCGGCCATCATCAACGCAACAGGGTCAGGACTTGCTGCGGCAACTGGTTGGCCTGCGCGATCATCGCGTTACCGGCTTGTTGCAGGATCTGCGAGCGGCTCAGGTTGGCGGTTTCCGAGGCGTAGTCCGCGTCCAGAATCCGGCTGCGCGCGGCGCTTTGGTTTTCCACCGAGATCATCAAATTAGATGTCACGGCATCAAAGCGGTTTTGCGAAGCACCCAGAGTGGCGCGCTGGCCGCTGACGGTGGTGATGGCGGTATCGATGTTGTCGATGACCGTCTTCAGCGTGGCGGCGGTGTCAGTATTGCTGATCGAGGCGCCCGTCACTGCCGTGATAGTGGCGTCTGCCGTCAGGTCCGTGGTGCCCACGTCGACGATGTCGTTGTCCGTCGTGTTGGCGCCGATCTGGAAGGTTTGTGTGCCTGCAGCGCCGGCCAGGATGGCCTTGCCGTTGAAGGTCGTGCCGCCCAGAACGCGGGTGATTTCAGCGCCCAGTTGGCCGAATTCCTTGCCGATGGAGTCCAGGTCGGTGGTGGTGTTGGTGGCGTTACGGGCTTGCACGCCCAGTTCACGCATACGCTGCAGGGAATCGCTGACCTTGCTCAGCGCGCCTTCAGCGGTTTGCGCCAGCGAGATGCCGTCGTTGGCATTGCGGATGGCCACATTCATGCCGCGCACTTGGCTGGTCATGCGGTCGGCAATGGCCAGGCCGGCGGCGTCATCCTTGGCGGAATTGACGCGCATGCCGGAAGAAAGGCGCTGCATGGCGGTGGCCAGCGTGCCTTGCGAGGTCGCGGTGTTGCGCTGAGCGTTGAGCGACAACTGATTGGTGTTAATGATTGCGGGCATGATTCACTCCTGTTTCAGCTACAAAGTTTTTCCGGCAGAGCGCCGACGTGTTGCGAACACCTTTGCGGGGCATCCGTTACGCGGAGTCTTGTTCTCATGAACAAGCCCCCCGCCTCGCCCGGCTTAGTCAACTGATGCAGCTTTGGCTCCCTGTGAAGGGAGGACCTCGTTGCGGCCTTCTTACCGGACCACGTGTCCGTTTCCGAACCCGTTGAAATGGGTATCGGACAGCCGCTAAATAAACTTTAGGGCTGTTTGTCAATAGGCTTGATCGGTTGATAAGCGCTTGTTGCCGGCCTTTGTTTCTTCGATTGGCCGATTTGGGGTCGGCGGCCGCCGCGAAACGGGGCGAAGAAGCGGGCAGGGCGCTGCACTTTGCTTGTGGCTGAAAGGAGTGGCTGGTTCTTGCTCGTGACCTTTGCTTGACGAATGCGGCGTGACGCGATGGCGTGTTGGCGCAATCAGAGATTGAGGAGCTTGCTTTGTTGCTGAAACAAGGAGCCTGTGTTTGCAGGAGTGGCGCAAGCCGCAGGCCCTGACTTGTTTTCGGTGTGCGGCGCGGCGAGCAGGCTTTGAGAAGCGGCAGCTAGTCCGGCCTTTTCTCACGAATGACCCGATGCCCGCGCACTAAAGTTCGTTGCACTGAAGTCGAGCGGTATGTGCGTCTTGCTTGCATTGCCGCCTGGTCCTCAGAGTCACTGACGTATCTGTTCAGCTCACCCAATAGGTCTGGGCCTTTGCAGAGCAAAAGCTGTAGAAACTCTTGGAGATCCCTATGCATGCCATGACGCAAGCCAAGTCGCAAACCGCAACGCTGCCTGCTCAGCTGCAGGCGATCCATACTGACTCGACGGAACCCGCGATCAGCGTGGAAGCCGCATTGCTGCTGGCTCAGGCGCGCAATATGGCTTTTGCCGAAGCCGCTCAAGGCCGCCTGGGCGAAGGTCTCAATTTGTTGCAGATCGCCCTGGAGCAAGAGCCGATGGCGCATGACTTGCTCAGCGATATGGCCGCACTGCTGCTGAGTGCTGGTGAATTGGTCCATGCCCAGGCTGCGGCTGAGCGTGCGCTGGCCTTGCAGCCCAATCATGGTGCCAGCTTGTATTCCTTGGCCTTTGCCTTGTCTGGCCAGGGTCAGGTCTTGCGTGCGCGCGAAGTGCTGCAGCGTTTGCTCTCGGGCGAAGCCCTGCTCAATTTGCAGGCCGAAGCACCTGATTTGCTGCCGGTGGCGCAAACAGAGATGAAGCGCCTGAGCGCGTTGACCGCTGGCGCGGCCACCGCTGCCGACTGATGGCCCCCGATCAGCCTAGGCAGGCTGATCCGGCGGCTTAGTCCGCGGCTCCGCCTCAGGGCGGCAGGGTTGGGCTCTACCGTGCCTGACTCCAGGAGATTTGGCGCCGTCGCCAAACTCAGCAATTCCACTGACTCATCTGCACCCGCCCCCGAGAGATCGTGTGGCGGGTCTAGGCGTTTGCCTGTAGGAAGTTTGCTGACAAGCGGGTGCGGGAAAAATGGACTTCAGGAACGGAAGTGCACCGATGTTGTGAGTTTGTTCCGGGCTTCACAATTGGTTTCAGCTTGATACGAAACCAACACAACCGTTTTGCCCCCTCGGAGCCCAGCATCATGATGAACGCAGACCAAATCCTCGCCGAGATCCGTGAAGCCAATCTGAACTACCTGATGCTGGCGCAAAGCCTGATCCGCCAGGACCCCGAACAAGCGCTGTACCGCCTGGGCATCTCCGAAGACACCGCGACCCTGATCGGCACGCTGAGCCCCGCTCAGCTGATGAAGATTGCCTCGGGCAACACCTTGCTGTGCCGCTTCCGCATGGACGACGACCTGGTCTGGGGCTTGCTGACCAGCCACGGCAAGTCGGCCGCCAACGACGGCATCAGCCGCCTGCACGCCTCCATCCTGATGGCCGGCCGCCATCAAGAAGCCGCCTGAACTGTTGACCCCCGGCTGCGCGGGTACGCGCAGCCATCCCCGAGGGGGGCGAATCATCAGCGGGCTGGGCCCGCAGTTGATTCGATAGGCGGGGCCGCTTGGGAGCGGCCCGGCGCTGGCCCCGCAAATCAGATCCTAAGACACACGACGAGACACCATCATGCGCAACAAAAGCATCCTCACCGAAGCCCGCCAGATCGAACGTGCGGTCACCTTGATCAATCTGGGTGCGCGCCTGCAAGTGTTGGAGTCGGAAACCGATCTGTCTTACGAGCGCCTGCTGCGCTTGTACAAGGAAGTCTCGGGCAAGAGCCCCAGCAAGGGCCAGCTGCCGTTCTCGACCGACTGGTTCATGACCTGGCAGCCCAATATCCACGCCTCGCTGTTTTTGAATGTGCATGAGTACCTGAACAAGGTCTCGGAGCTGGATGAGATTGATGCGGTCATCAAGGCCTATCAGCTCTACCAAGAGCAGACGCAAGCCCAAGGCCTGGAAGCCATGCTGTCGGTGACGCGCGCCTGGCGCCTGGTGAAGTTCATCGACAACGGCATGTTGACCATGACCAAGTGCAGCACCTGCGGCGGTCAATTCGTGACGCATCCGCATGAGATTGCCCGCCACTATGTCTGCGGCATGTGCAACCCACCGGCCCGCGCTGGCAAGGGCCGTGCGCAGGGCGCGATCCAGATGCACTGAGGCTTTGGATTCGCTGCGCGCGGGGTCAGCTGACTTCGGGCGTTTGTTCTGCCGTTTGCTTGGCCGGCAGGGCGGCCGGTGCTAACCCAGCTTTGGCACGCTGCCACATGCGCAGCAGCAAGTCCTCCAACTCACGTGCAAAACGCGGTGCGTCGAAAAGGGCTTGTCGGCCCTTCAGGACTTGGGCACGCAATTCCTGCAGCTTTTTGGGCTGCTCGCCCAGGGCACAGGCTCTGTCGATGTAGTCTTGCGCGCTACGGCACACCAGCTCATCTAGGCCGGCTGTATACAAAATGCTGGCCGCCACGCGTTGCGTGAAAGTCTCTCCCTGCAAGCTCAGCACCGGCACGCCGGCGGCCAAGACATCGCTGGTGGTGGTGTGGCCATTGCAGGGCCAGCTGTCAAGCGCCAGGTCGGCGGCGGACAGGCGCTGCAGATGCTCGCGCATCGGTAAGCGCGGCGCAAAGATCAGGCGCTCGGCAGCGATTCCCCGTCTCATGGCTTCGCGCTGCAACTGCGCATCGAGCGCATCTCCGCCGCTGAGCTGCCACAGCACCGCGGCCGGCAAGCGCTGAAGAATGCTCATCCAGGCATCGAACAAGGCTGGGGTGATTTTGTAAATCGGGTGGGCGCTGAGCAGCACCAAGGCCTGCTCGGGCAAGCCCAGTGCTGCGCGGCTTGGTGCCGCGGCGTCGCAGCCCTTGAGTCGCTGGCTGTCATTGGGCTGATAGCAGCGGGGCAGTTGTGCGATCTTTTCGCTGTATGCGCTCGCCTGGTCCAGCGGCGTGACATGCGGGTCGCCAATGATGTAGTCGATGAAGTCGGCACCACTGCTGCCCGGAAAACCCAGCCATGACGCTTGCACCGGCGCGGGCCGATAGGCCAGGGCGGTAAAACGGCTTTGCGCGGTATGGCCTTTCAGGTCGATGATGATGTCGACGTCTTCAGCGCGGATGCGCTGGGCGATTGCGGCCAGGCTCAGGCCAGCAAGGTCGATGAAGCGCTCGCAGGCATTGCGCAGCCGCTGTCGCATGGCTGAGCCATCGTCAGGCCCGTGAGAAAACAAGAGGACTTCAAAGCGCTGGCGGTCACGCGCTTCCAGCACTTCGACCAAGAGGGCGGCGGTGGCATGGTCGTGAAAGTCCGCTGACAGATAGCCAATGCGCAAACGCTGGCCCGTAGCGAGTGGCTTGGCTTGGCGCGGCGGCAGCGTGCTGATGCCTCGGCTTAGATACCGGCTGCTGAGCCGTGCCACCTTGAGCAGATCCGCAGGCTGATGCGGCAGGCCGATCAGTGCAAAGGGCACGCCGAATTCATCGCTCGCATCGGCTGGCTTGGCGTGGATGGCGCGGAGCAGACTTTGTTGATTGGCCTCGAAGTCTTGCCAACGCAGGGCTTGCTGATCACCGTGTGCCAGATAGGCCTGGGCCATCACGCTATTGGGTTGCAGCGCGGCCACGGCGCGAAAGCATTCTGCGGCTTCTTGCGGCATTTGCAGGTCTTGAAATGCAAAGGCGAGTTGCAAGAACGCTTGCTCATCGTCGGCGCGCAGCGCCAGGGCCTGCATCAATGCGCCGACGGCTTCTTGCGCCTGGCCGCTGCGCCGCAAGGCTTCGCCCAAAAGTCGGTGGAAGGGGTTGGACTGCAGGGCTTGCGGGTCGCGGCAGGCGTGCAGCAACTGCGCGCACTCGGCATAGCGTTCCTGCTGCATGGCCGCCATGGCCAGGCGCAAGCTGCTCGCCAAGTCCGGGGCGCTGTTGCTGGCCGGCTTTGCGGCTGGCCTTGCGGCCTTGCTGACTTTCATGTTCAGGCGCTGGGTTCAGTCTGGGTTGTGGCGGGGCCCGCCATCGCCAGCAATGACATGCGGTTGAAGAACCACATGCCTTGCAAGTCCCAACTGGTGTACTTGCGCAGCACATTGGCCAGGGTGTAGGGCGTGTACCAGCAGTTGTGATCAGGGTGGACCACCTCGACAAAAGTCTGGGCGCCGCTGCTGTAGTCAAAGTGCTGGCGGAAGCAGCTGAAGGCATCGGGCACGGTGATCACGTATTGCGTCGCGCCCAGCGATTGCAGATGCTGCAGAAAGCCTTGCACATCAGGCACATGCTCCATCACCTCGGGCACCAGCACCAAGTCGTAGTGGTCTTTGGGCACATCGTCCCAATTGCTGAAAAGGCGGCCCTTCAAATGAGGCTGCATTTGCGCGAATGCTTCGATATTGATGTCGAAGCCGTCCAGTTCGCAAATGCCTTCGAGTTGCAAATGCAAGGACTGCTTCAGATTGGTGATGGGCCAGTCGACGCAGCCCACATGCAGCACGCGTTTGCCGGCGCACATGGGCTGAAATACGTCCAGTCTCGAGCGGCCGCGCAATTCTTCGCTGACGGCTACTTTTTGCACGAAGTAGGGCGCATGGGCCAACTCCAGCGTCGAGACGGGCAAGCCGGGCGTGTGGGGCAGGGCGCTCATGCTCAGGCGACCTTTCGCTTGTAAAGCTCGTTGTAGTTGTTCAGGGTGCTGCCCCAGGCTTGGTCAGCGAAGACCAGGCCGCCACCGCTGTATTCGGCGCCGGTGAAGTGGCGCGGAATGAAAAAGTGGCTGGGCCAGATGGTCAGGTCGGTGTACTGGTGCATGCGGTGGCATTCGGTCAGAAAGAGCGGGCCCACGCTTTGCCAGGCCATGCGGTCGTCCACACGCGGCTGGTTCTGCAGGTCCAGAATCATCTGGCCAAAGAAGGGGTTCTCGGGTTTGGAGGCCACATAGCCGGCGGCAATCAGGCCAGGCCGCACCAGTTCGTTCTCCCAGCAGGCGCAGGCCTCACCTTCAAACAACCAGGGCTCAAGCGGGCGTTGGCAGATGCTGTCCGCATCCACCACAAAGCCACCCTCGTGATAGAGGATTTCCCAGCGCATCAAATCGGCCACGCCATTGAGTTCGCGCTTGGCCATGTCGCGCATATGTTTGGAGTTGATCCAGCCGTAGCTGCCCAGCTCTTCATTGCCCCAGACGCGCACCTGCCAGCCAGGGTTTTGCTGGCGCCAGGTGTCGATGCAGTTGTCGGGGCGTTTGCTTTCGTCGCCAACCCAGATCACATGAATGGTGCGGGGAATCATGGGCATGCCTTGCCTTTGGATGGTGTAGTCCTTGAATGTAGGACTGCGGCCCAGTCAGCCAAGTCTCGAAAAGAGTGGGCTTTGCCTTACAAACAAAGATCAAGACCAAAAGGCCTGCCGGGAGAGGCTTTTGCTGCATGTTTCTCCTATGACAGCGGCGAATTTCTTTGATCGGTGGAACTGGCGGATTGCTGCGCGCTTGATGTGCGCTTGTAGGAAGAAGCCTGACAAGCGCCAGGGAAGAAAGGGGACTTCAGTGACGGAAAAGCGCCGATGTTGGGAGCTAGTTCTGGGCTTCACAATTGGTTTCAGCTTGATACGAAACCAACACAACCGTTTTGCCCCCTCGGAGCCCAGCATCATGATGAACGCAGACCAAATCCTCGCCGAGATCCGTGAAGCCAATCTGAACTACCTGATGCTGGCGCAAAGCCTGATCCGCCAGGACCCCGAACAAGCGCTGTACCGCCTGGGCATCTCCGAAGACACCGCGACCCTGATCGGCACGCTGAGCCCCGCTCAGCTGATGAAGATTGCCTCGGGCAACACCTTGCTGTGCCGCTTCCGCATGGACGACGACCTGGTCTGGGGCTTGCTGACCAGCCACGGCAAGTCGGCCGCCAACGACGGCATCAGCCGCCTGCACGCCTCCATCCTGATGGCCGGCCGCCATCAAGAAGCCGCCTGAACTGTTGACCCCCGGCTGCGCGGGTACGCGCAGCCATCCCCGAGGGGGGCGAATCATCAGCGGGCTGGGCCCGCAGTTGATTCGATAGGCGGGGCCGCTTGGGAGCGGCCCGGCGCTGGCCCCGCAAATCAGATCCTAAGACACACGACGAGACACCATCATGCGCAACAAAAGCATCCTCACCGAAGCCCGCCAGATCGAACGTGCGGTCACCTTGATCAATCTGGGTGCGCGCCTGCAAGTGTTGGAGTCGGAAACCGATCTGTCTTACGAGCGCCTGCTGCGCTTGTACAAGGAAGTCTCGGGCAAGAGCCCCAGCAAGGGCCAGCTGCCGTTCTCGACCGACTGGTTCATGACCTGGCAGCCCAATATCCACGCCTCGCTGTTTTTGAATGTGCATGAGTACCTGAACAAGGTCTCGGAGCTGGATGAGATTGATGCGGTCATCAAGGCCTATCAGCTCTACCAAGAGCAGACGCAAGCCCAAGGCCTGGAAGCCATGCTGTCGGTGACGCGCGCCTGGCGCCTGGTGAAGTTCATCGACAACGGCATGTTGACCATGACCAAGTGCAGTACCTGCGGTGGTCAATTCGTGACGCATCCGCATGAGATCGCGCGCCACTATGTCTGCGGCATGTGCAACCCACCGGCCCGTGCCGGCAAGGGCCGTGCGCAGGGCGCGATCCAGATGCACTGAGTCTTGCTGACGCCCACCCATCAGCCCATGTTCCGAACTGCCCTGGTCTTGATCGCCCGCAATGAGGCGGGCCAGATCGAGCGCCTGCTGCAAAGCATCAAGCCCTGGGTGGATGAGATGCTGGTGCTGGACACCGGCTCTACCGACGCCACTCCGGCGCTGGCCGCCGCGGCCGGTGCACGCGTGGCGCACTTTGCTTGGTGTGATGACTTCGCGGCTGCACGTAACGCGGCCCTGGACTTGGCCAATGCAGATTGGCATGTGGTGCTGGACGCCGATGAATGGCTGATCAGCGGCGGTGAGGCTTTGGCCGCCTTGCGCAATACCCGGCCCGATTTTGTCGGCAGCATCGAACTGCTGGATCAGTTTCACAACGGGCAACAGCAAGTGGCGCGCTCGCGCCTGTCCCGCGTGCTGCCTGGCGCCCTGCGCTATGCCGGCCGCATCCATGAGCAAGTGGTCCACAACTTGCCGTTGCGGCCGCTGGCCCTGCAGATTGGCCACGATGGCTATCTGCCCGAGCGCCTGCAAGCGAAGAAGGGCCGCAACAAGGCCTTGCTGGCGCTGGCGCTGGCGCAACGCCCGGATGACGCCTACCTTTGCTACCAAATGGGCAAGGACTGCTCGGTGTACGAAGACTATGCCGATGCTGAGCACTTCTTCGCCCGCAGCGCGGGCTTGTTGAGCGACAAGCCGGCTTGGTGGGGCGACCTCGTGGCGCGGCGCCTGTTCGGGCTCAAGCAGCTCAAGCGGCATGAGGCGGCGATTCAGTTTGCCGAAACGCAGTTGCAGGCTTGCGCCGAGTCTCCAGACTTCTTCTTTGCCTTGGGCGACTTGCTCTTGGACTGGGCGGCCGACGCGCCCGAGCAGGCCGAATTCCTCTTGCCCATGATCGAAGACGCTTGGCGCCGCTGCCTGGAAATCGGCGAGCGGCCCGAGCAAAGCGGCGCGGTGGCCGGCCGCGGCAGTCACCTGGCTGCGCACAATCTAGCGCTGGTGCTGGAAGGCACCGGTCGGGCGGAAGAGGCTGCCGCGATGCGCCAGGCCTACGCCGTTTGAGCGATCCCGCTTGAGCATTCCCGCCGCGGTGGGACAGGCGCAGAACAAGGCCGGGAGGCCGGCGTATCTCGCCTCTTGTAGGAAAAAACCTGACAAGCCCCGGGGAAGAAAGGGGACTTCAGTGACGGAAAAGCGCCGATGTTGGGAGCTAGTTCTGGGCTTCACAATTGGTTTCAGCTTGATACGAAACCAACACAACCGTTTTGCCCCC
>NZ_CAMFJS010000040.1 GCF_945956965.1 uncultured Roseateles sp. | reverse complement strand
GTGGCTGTGGCTGTGGCTGGCGCTGCTTGCGCAGGTGTTTTGTTGCGGCTCAGCAGCATGCTCAGGCCCAGGTACAACAGATAGGCCGCGCCCGCTGCCTTGACCGCCGTGAAAGCCCAGCTCGACGCCGCCAGCAAGGCCGACAAGCCCAGCGCCGCCGCCAGCACATGCACGCAAGTGCCCGCGCCAATGCCAAATGCGGCGGCCGAACCGGCACGCCAGCCCTGGGTGGCGCTGCGCGTCATGATCAGCAGCGAATCAGGCCCTGGCGCGATATTGAGCAGCAGGCCGGAAATGATGAACAGGCTCAGGTCTTGGGTACCAAACACGTGCGGCGATCTCCAGATTGGCCTTGATCATAGGCGCGCGGGCAGCGCCGCTGGCGGCTGCGGCCTGAGCAATACTCGGGGCCCCGGGTCCGCCAGGCTCAGCCGCGCCACGGCGTGTCCGCGGGCGGATCTTCGCAACTCTTTTGCCGCCAGCCAATCGCGCCATGATCACCCTCTACCACTGCGTCAGCGCCCGCTCTCTGCGCCCTTTGTGGCTGCTGGAAGAGCTGGGCCTGCCCTACCAGCTGCAGATGCTGCCCTTCCCGCCGCGAGCCTTGGCGCGTGAGTTCTTGCAGCACAACCCGCTGGGTACGGTGCCATTGCTGGTGGACGGCGCTGCGCGGCTGAGCGAGTCCGCCGCCATCTGCCAATACCTGGCCGCCCGCCACAGCCCTGGCGGCTTGGACGTGGCGGTGGATGACGCTGCGTTTGCCAGTTACCTCAACTGGCTGCATATGAGCGACGCCACGCTGACCTTCCCGCAAACCTTGCTGCTGCGCTACCGCTATTTCGAAGCGCCAGAGCGCCGCCAGCCCCAAGTGGCGGAGGACTATCAGCGCTGGTTCCTTGCCCGTTTGCGCGCTGTGGAGGCCGGCCTGCAGGGGCAGGAGTTCTTATGTGCCGGCCGTTTCACCGCTGCCGATGTGGCGGTGGGCTACGCCCTATTGCTGGCCCAGCATCTGGGCTTGGCGGAGCAATTCGGCCCGGCCGTGGCGGCCTATTGGGCCCGGCTGCAAGCGCGGCCCGCTTTTCAGCGGGCTTTGCGCATCCAGCATGAGGCCGCGCTGGCGCAAGGCGTGCCGACAACGCCGGCGCCGGACCTGCGCCCCTGAGCGCTGCTGCGCCGGCCCGGCGGGCTCAGAACCGGTATTCCAGGCCCAGCGAAGCCACATTCACCTCGCTGCGGTTCAGGCGCAGGAACTCCAGCTTGCTGCTCCAGCCATGGCCGAAGGCATAGCTCAGGCCGGCGCCGAAGGAGTAATCCGTGATCCGATAGGACGGATTCTTGACGAGGTCATTGACCATCTTGGTGCTGCCCGCGCCGAGCCGGCCGTAGAGGCTGAAGCTCTCGCTCAGGGGCAGGTCGGCCAGCAGGGCCGCGCCGATGTGGCTGTCGGGGTAATAGGGCGGGTTGTTTTCCAGATTGAAGTTGAACAAGGAAAAGTTCAGGCCGCGCGCAAACAGCTCGACGGAGACAGTCTTGTTCAGTCGATAGCCCAGCGCGGCGCCGAAGGAGGGGTGGCTGCCATCGCGCTTGTACAAATCGGCCGAGCCATTGGCGCTGCCCAGGGACAGGCCCAGATAAATGCCGCTGGTATCGGCGGTGTCTGCGGCCAGGCTGGCGCCCGAGCCGCCGAGCAGCAAGCCGGCCAAAACCGTGGCGCTGAGTGTTGAAAAGCGGTGTTTTGCTTGTGTTGGCATGGTGGCCCTCCCTTGATTGAGCTTGCATTCTGATCGAGAAGCAGGCGGCCATTTGGGCCACGCTGACCCAAGCTCTAGGGGGGGGCGGGCGACTGGGCCTCGGGTCAACCCTAGCGAGATGACTTTCGTGATTGCAGCGCTGTGGGTTCAGAATTCGGGCACCGGAGAAACTGAGGACCCCCATGACTTTGAAGACACACCCCAAGCGCCAAGCGCCGGCCCTGAGCGCCATTGCCTTGGCTGGGCTGATGTTGGCCGCGCTGAGCAGCCAGGCCCAAGAAGCGCCCGCGCCCGCTGGCGCCGCCGCCAGCGCGGCCGCGCCCGGTGCGCGTCCCCCGGCCGCCGCGCCGGATCAGGAGCCCAAGCCCTTCGACAAGGTCATCACGGCGGATGCCAAGTCGCAGGCCGGCCTGTTCAATGTGCATAACGTCAAGGGCAAGCTGTACTTTGAAATTCCCAAGGCCTTGCTGGACAAGCCTTTGCTGATGGTGGCCACGGCCACCGCCGTGCCTACCGGTGTGGACCATGTCGGCAAGGCGCTGAATGAGGACGTGGTGCGCTTTGTTCAGCAGGGCAACAAGCTGTACTTCCAGACCGTCTCGCATGCGGCGGTGGCCGATCCGTCCCGGCCCATCGCCAGCGCGGTGGAAGCGGCACAGCGCGACACGGTCTTGATGAGCTTCCCCATCGAAGCCTTTGGCAAGAACGGCGCGCCGGTGATCGAGGTCTCGCGCCTGTTCAGTTCCGAAGTGGGTGATTTCTCCGCACGCGGCATTCTGAAAGGCTCGGGCCTGGATGCCTCGCGCAGCTATGTCGAAACCAGCCGCGCCTTCCCCACCAGCTTGCGTGTGGATGCGGTGCAGACCTATGGCTTGATCAACACGCCGCCGGTGCTGCCGCCCGGCTTGCCACCGGGTTTCGTGTTGCCGCCGGTGCCGCCCAAGAGCGCCAGCGTCAGCGTGGCCTACAACATCGTGCAACTGCCCGAAACGCCCATGCAGCCGCGGGTGATGGACGACCGGGTGGGCTTTTTCAGCATCGCCAAGGTGGACTACGGCAGCGATGCGCATGAAAGCAAGCGCGAGCGCCTGATCACCCGCTGGCGCCTGGAGAAGAAAGACCCGACGGCCGCGCTGAGCGAGCCGGTCAAGCCCATCGTCTGGTACATCGACAAAACCACGCCCACCAATCTGGTGCCTTATGTGAAGCGTGGCATCGAGGCCTGGAACGTCGCCTTCGAGGCGGCTGGTTTCAAGAACGCCGTGCAAGCGCGCCCCTTCCCGAGCAAGGAGGAAGACCCCGAATTCGACCCCGCCGATGTGCGCTACAGCATCATTCGCTGGGTACCCTCGCCGATCCCGAATGCCTACGGCCCGCACCTCAGCGATCCGCGCAGCGGCGAGATCCTCAACGCCAATATCGTGATGTATCACAACATCATGCAGCTGCAGCGCGACTGGTACGTGACCCAAGCGGGTGCGGTGGACAAGCGCGCGCAATCGCTGCCCCTGCCGGACGATTTGATGGGCGATCTGGTCGGCTATGTGGTGACGCATGAGGTCGGCCATTCGCTCGGCTTTCCGCACAATATGAAGGCCAGCTCGCTTTACCCGGTGGACAAGCTGCGCGATGCCAAGTGGCTCAAGGAAATGAGCCATGTGCCCACCTTGATGGACTACAGCCGCCTCAACTATCTGGTGCAGCCGGAAGACAAGATCGACCCGGCGCTGTTGATCCCCAAGATCGGCCCCTACGACATCTTCGCCACGCAGTGGGGCTACACCCCCATCCCCGAAGCCAAGACGGCTGCCGCCGAAAAGCCGGTGCTGGACAGCTGGATTCGCGCCCAAGACAGCAAGCCCTGGCTGCGCTTCACCTCCCCCAAAGGCGAGGGTGAATATGGCGACACCACAGAGGCCGTGGGCGACGCAGACGCGGTCTACGCCACCACGCTGGGCATCAAGAACCTGAAGCGCATCGTCAAGATGCTGCCGGGCATGACGCTCAAGGCTGGCCAGGACGACAAGACGCTGGAGGACCTCTACCGCGCCACTTGGTCGCAGTGGGGGCGTGAGCTGGGCCATGTGGCGGCCATCGTCGGTGGCTACAACTTCCACAACAAGCATGGCGAGCAAGCCGGCGCGGTCTACGCCCCAGCCAGCAAAGCCAAGCAAGCGCAGGCTGTGGCCTTCTTGAACGAGCAATTGTTCAAAACGCCGAGCTGGCTGTTTGAGCCCGCCATCGTCGAGCGGGTGCGCCCGCAAGAGCCCGGCAATCTGCTCTTGAACCAGCAGCGCAATGCCCTGCGCAGCCTGCTGGATCGCAGCCGCCTGGCGCGCTTGCAGGCACAGGAAGCGGCCGCTGCCGATGGCCAGGCTTACCGCGTGGATGAGCTGTTAGCTGATTTGCGCACCGGCATCTTCAGTGAGCTGCAAGGCGCTGGCGCCAAGATCACGGCCCCACGCCGCAATCTGCAACGCGCTTATGTCGAGCAGTTGGGCGAGCGCCTGGTGGCCGCCAGCAGCGCCGGCACCGATGACGCCAAGGCGGCCATCCGCGCCGAGCTGAAAGCGCTCAAGACCCTGTTCGCCGCCAAGGCGGGCGCGGGCGACAAGACGGTGAAAGCCCAGGCCGACGAGTTGCTGGATCTGGCCAACCGCGCCCTCGACCCGCGCGGCCTGCCGGCCCCGAGCGCGGCCGCCGCGGCCATGCCCGGCGCGCGCGCGTTTGGCGATTCACATGGCCACGATGAAAGCTGCTGGCCACACTGAGGGCCGGCGATCGCCCTGAAAAAAGCCGCCCGGTTTGCGCCGGGCGGCTTTTTCTTGTCTGGGTGAGCGCGGTTCAGGGCTGATCTTTTTTGCCGGGGGCTGCGGCATCAGAGCTTGACTTGATCGCGGCCACGGCCTGGGCGCTCAACTCGGCGCTCTTGTCTGCGGCCTGTTTGGCTAGTTCGGTGGCCTTGTCGGCCGCTTGCTTGGCCAATTCCGAGGTCTTGTCCGCCGCATGGCCGGCAGCTTCCGCCGTCTTGTCCGCCACTTCAGCGGCTACCTCGGCGGCCTTGTCGCCGGCCTTGTGCGCCAATTCGCTGGCGCTGGCCACTGCCTCGTGGGTGGCTTCCTTGGTGGCGTCCCAGGCGCTGCTGGCGGCGGCCGAGGCCTTGTCGCCCAGCACCTCGGCCTTCTCGGCCACTTGCTTGCTGGCTTCGGCAATCGCTTCACCGGCGTCGTGAGCGGCTGTTTTGACTTTGTTCCACAGGTCTGACATGGCTTCTCTCTCCCAGGCTGTTGATGTGCGCCAAATCAGCGGCGAGCGCAATGCGGCCCACCGTGCTGGCCGATTCATTCTGCGGTGGCTAAGCCCGGCATGGGTGACGAATTCGTGACTTGTCCCTGATGTCCCTGACTTCGGGCCTCAGTCGCCATGCACCGGCATCCGCAAATCGTCCAGATAGTCGCGCTTGATGTCGATGCTGCTGCGCTGGCCCAGGTCCGCGCTGTGCCGGCTCAGCCAAGCTTGGGCGTGGCTGCGGCCCAAGTTGTGCAGGCCTTGGATCAAGGCGGCGTCGGTGGAGGTTTTGCTGCTGGCGCCAAAGGCGTCCAGTTCGGCGCCGCCGTCGATGCGGTGCATCAGCACGTCTTTGTAATGCGTGGGGTCCAGCTTGCCTTCGGCCAGCAGGCGTTTGACGAAATCGATGGCGCGCATCTCGGCCACCAGGCCGGCGTTGAAGGTGACCTCGTTGATCCGGTCCATGATTTGCGCGCTGTGCGTGGGCAGTTCGTCTCGCCGGATCGGGTTGATTTGCACCAGCACGATGTCGCGGCCCTGGCATTGGTAGATCAAGGGATGAATGGCGGGGTTGCCGCAATAGCCGCCGTCCCAGTAATGCAGGCCCTCGATTTCAACCGCCCGAAACAAGGTGGGCAGGCACGCCGAGGCCATCACCGCGTCCAGCGTCAGGCGCTTGCCCGAGAACACCTCGGCCTTGCCGCTTCGCACCTCGGTGGCCACCACGAAAACCTTGGGCGCGGTGCGGGCTTGGCTGGCGTGCGCTAAGGCGTCGAAGTCGATCTGCTCGGCCACGAAGTGGCGCAGCGGGTTGATGTCCAGCGGATTGCTTTGGTAGGGCGAGAGGGTGCTGGACCAAAAAGCGCTCATCGCATTCATCCAGCTGGCGGCGGGGGAGTAGTCGCTGCCGCAGGGGCCGAAGAGCAGGGAGAACGGCGCCCGCTCAGCGGCCGTCAGCGCATTGCCCAGTGCACCCATGCGCACGATGCCATCCCAGAAGCTTTTCAGCGCTTCCCGCGCGGCTTCTCGGGGGTCAGGTCTTGCCTTGACTTGCGCTTGCGCGAAGCCATGGGCCATGGCCACCGCATTCATGGCGCCGGCGCTGGTGCCGCTGATGCCTTCGAAGCTGATGCGGCCGTCTTCCAGCAAGGCGTCCAGCACGCCCCAGGTGAAGGCGCCGTGTGAACCGCCGCCCTGCAGGGCCAGATTGACGGGCGCTTGGATTGCGGGGGCTTGCTGCTTTGGATCAGGGCTCATGAGGCGGGCTCGGGCTGAGGGTGACCGGGCCATTGTGGCCCGGCGCCGTCAGCGTGCCCCTCGCTGCGCCTTTCCCCGCGCCCCTTCCCGTGGGCTTCAGTCGCCGAAGACCACCGGCTTGCGCTGCGCCGCCCAGCCTTCGAGCTTGGGCCCGTAGACCTCTTCGATATGGTTGCGCTTGACCTTGAAGGTCGGGGTGATGAAGCCGTTGTCCACCGTCCAGGGCGTGGTGATCACGGTGACGCAGTCGAGTTGCTCATGCGGGTCCAGCTTGGCATTGACGGCCGCCAGGTGGGCACTCAGGCCTTCGCTGATGGCGCTGCGTTCGGCCGCGCTGGCGCTGGCCACCGTGGGCGAGAGCATCACGATGCCGACCGGCTGGCCCAGATTAGCGCCGGTCACCACGCAGGCTTCCACGCCGGGGTAAGCGCCCAGGCTGTCTTCGATGGGCGCGGGCGCCACATACTTGCCCTTGCTGGTCTTGAACAAGTCTTTGACCCGACCGGTGATGTGGGCGCAGCCATGCTCGTCGATTCTGGCCTTGTCACCGGTGCGGAACCAGCCGTCGGCGGTCAGGACTTCGGCGCTGAGCTTGGGCTCTTTGTAATAGCCCAGCATCACGGCGGGGCTGCGCATTTGCAGCTCGCCATTGGCGGGGTCGATGCGGCATTCCACGCCCTTGTAGGCGGGGCCCACGCTGCCGGTCTGGTCGCGGCCGGGGATGGTGATGTGCGAGACCGCCAGGTTCTCGGTCATGCCATAGCCCTCGTTGATGGGCAGGCCCAGGCGGCGGTACCAGTTCAGCAGCGCCACCGGCATGGGGGCGGCGCCACCGGCGGCGATGCGGCATTGATCCAGGCCCAAAGCCTTCAGGATCTTTTTGCGCACCAGGCCACCAATGAGGGGCAGCGAGAGCAAGAGCGACAGCTTCTTTTCCGGCATCTTGGCCTGCACGCCTTGCTGGAACTTCACCCACAGGCGCGGCACTGAGAAGAAGATGGTCGGGCGGGCGCGCTGCAGGTCAGCCGCAAAGCTCTCCAGGCTTTCGGCGAAAAACACCGAGAAGCCAAAGTGCAGCCAGCCATGCTCGACCAGCACGCGTTCAACGACGTGGGCCAAGGGCAGATAGCTCAGCATGCGGTCTTGCGCGCCGATCTCGATGCGCTCACGCGCCGCGCCCATCGCCCAGGCGAAGGCGCCGAAGCTGTGCATCACGCCCTTGGGCGCACCGGTGGTGCCCGAGGTGTAGATCAAGGTGGCCAGCTCATCGGCCTGGCGCAGGGGCTGGCCTTGCAGGGGCTCGTTGCGGGCGCAGATGGCGTCCCAGCCTTCGTAGTCTTTCTGGGCGTCCGCCGGTGACAGCGGGTAGCTGAAGCATTGCAGGCCTTCGGGCACGCCGGGCTTCATGCCGGCCCAGCCGTCGAGCTTGCCGATGAAGCAGGCGCGTGCCTCGCTGTGGGTGAGGATCTGGCGGATGGTTTCCGGCGCCAACGTCGGGTAGAGCGGCACCGAGACATAACCCGCCATCCAGATGGCCAGATCGCTCAGCAACCACCAGGCGCAATTCTTGGACAGGATGGCCACCTTGGCGCCCGGTTCCCAGCCCTGCGCTTGCCCGAGCGCTTTCAAATGCGCGGCCATGCGGCGGGTTTGCTGACCCACCTCGGCCCAGGTGAATTCCTTGACCTGGCCGTCGCCCATGGGTTGCGTCAGCACCACGCGTGTCGGGTCCGCTTTTTCCCAGTGATAGAAGCGTTGCAAGGCCAAGCTATCGGCGGCAAGGGTAGGCATCGATTTTGTCTCCTGTCTTTTATGTCACGCAATCTAGCGCGTTCGTGCGTTTGTGATCAGCGGGTAAGTCGGGAGAAGGCGTCGATTAGAGCCGTAGCTCGAACAAACGTGCTTTTGGCGCCCACTTGCCAAGGGCTGCGCCTGCGCGCGCCCGCAACTCATGTGATCTCAAGGTATGGGGGCGCCCCGCGCCCTTCGTCCGTTTGCAGGGCCGGGGCGCTGGCGCGGCTGGGCCGCTCTGCCGTCGATCTGCTTATCCGGCCTCGGCCTGCTGCAGTGCACTCAGGGCGGCGTTCAGCACGGCCGGGTCGGCGGCCAAGTCCGCTTGTTGGGGCAGCTCGGCCAGGGCTGCGGCGCCCTCGCGCTTGAGGCGGGCCACCCATTGCCCGGCGGCACGGCCTTCGGCAAAGCCCTGGCTTTGCAGCAGCAGCGCGCCGTCGGCGGCGTTGAGCTTGAAGTAGAACTGGCCGTCGGCCTCGCGGTATTGCTTGAAGACCGGCAGCGCTGGTTTGGCTGACTTGGTGTGCGCGGCTTGTGGGGCAGCGGCGCTGGCCACAAAGCTGCGCAAGCCCACAGCCTCGCGGGCACGGGCCAGCAAGGGGCCGGCCAGGCGGCGTGCCTTGGCGGCACCTTCCTGCAGGATGGCTTCCAGGCGCTCTGGGTGGGCCATCAGCTCGGCATAGCGGGCGCGCATCGGGCCGATCTGTGCCTCGATCAATTCGAACAACTGCTGCTTGGCCTCGCCCCAGGCCAGGCCGGCGCGCAAGGCGGCGCGGAAGTCGGCGCGCTGCTGCGGCGTGGCAAAAGCGTCGTAAATGGTGACCAGGGCCTGGCCCTCGGGGTCCTTGGGCTCACCGGGCAGCTTGGAGTCGGTGACGATGCGCGCAATCGCCTCTTTCAGTGCCTTGGCACCGCCTTCGAACAACGGGATGCTGTTGTCGTAGCTCTTGCTCATCTTGCGGCCGTCCAGGCCGGGCAGCAGGGCCACGTCCTCTTCCACATTTGCCTCGGGCAGCACGAAGAAGTCCTGGCCGCCGCCGAACTGGTGGTTGAAACGCTGGGCCACATCACGCGCCATCTCGATGTGCTGGACCTGGTCCTTGCCAACCGGCACGCGGTGGGCATTGAAAATCAGGATGTCGGCGGCCATCAGGATGGGGTAGCTGTAGAGACCCATGGTGATGCCGGCGTCCACGTCCTCGCCAGCGGCGGTGTTGGCATCGGTGGCGGCCTTGTAGGCGTGGGCCCGGTTCATCTGGCCCTTGGAGGTGACGCAGGTCAGCAGCCAGGTCAGCTCGGGGATTTCGGGGATGTCGCTCTGGCGGTAGAAGGTGACCCGCGAGGTGTCCAGGCCGGCGGCCAGCCAGGTGGCGGCGATTTCCAGGCGCGAACGTGCAATCCGTTCGGGCTCATCGCATTTGATCAGGGCGTGGTAGTCCGCCATGAAAAAGAAACTCTCCACGCCGGCTTCCTGACTGGCGGCAATGGCGGGGCGAATCGCGCCGACGAAGTTGCCGAGGTGCAAGGTGCCGGTGGTGGTGATGCCGGTCAGAACGCGTTGGGTCATGGTGGGTCAGGATGCTGTGCTTGAGAACGGAAACGCGGGCAGCGGCCAGCGCGGGTGGCGCCATGTCTGCCGCCATGTCTGCCCGCATTGTCTCAGCATGTGAGCGGCCCTGATTTGTTGCCCAAACGATGCGCCAGCCCGCTCAGCCGGCCTGAGGCCAGCAAGAATCATGTGGCGCACGGAGCGCCAGCGGCTAGGATGGTTCAGACGTTCTCGTTGCAAGGCCTTTGCGGCCCGCGCCCCTTCTTGCCGCCTGGCTGCAACGCTGAGGGAGTTTCATGACCGCCCTGATCCTGACTGGCGCCGGACTGAATGCCCTTCTGGGGCTGGCTTTGTTGATGCTGTGGCGTCAGGCGCCGCAGCATCTGTATGTGCGCTACTGGGGCTGGAGCTGGATCTTGCTGTCGGGTGCCCTGGCGCTGGGCCTGGGCTTGCTGCCCGATCAGGACGGCAGTTGGTTCCACAAACTGATGGTGGGCACGTCCGCTGCCTTGGCGATGGGCTCCATGGCCTTGCGCACCGGGGGCGCGCGCATTTACCGCCAACTGAGCTGGGAGCGCCGGGTCTGGCTGCCGATTTATCTCCTGCTGATGGGTAGCCTGGTGGTCCTGGCCGAATGGGATCACCGCTACGCCGTGCTGGCTGCCTCGATCTATCTGGCCGTGGGCGCCTGGCAATGCGCTTGGTGGACCGGCCGGGGCGGCAACTCGGGCGAGCGCTTTGTGGCCCTGTGCTTTGTCACAGCTGGCTTTGCCCATGTCATGACGCCGGCTTTCGACCCCTTGGGGCGATCGGCCGTGCCGCATATCGCGGGCCTGTTTGTGCAAACCACCTTGTCCTTGGGGCTGATGTTTTTGTCGGTGGCGCGCGCACACAAGGAGGCGCGCCAGCAGGCCGAGCGCTTCTCTCAGCTGGCCGAGCATTCCCTGCAAGGCCTGCTGGTGGTGCAGAACCACAAGCTGGTTTATGGCAACCCAGCGGCCAAGAGCATTTACGGCGTGACGGATGCGGACTTGGCGGTCAGCCGCAATCTGTTGACGCGCCTGATACCGCCAGATCAGCAAGAGGCGGTGCGTGAGCGCAACCGCCAGGTGATGGCCGACCCCAAGGCTTGTATCGAATGGGAGGGCGGGCGCATGACGCTGGACGGGCGGCAGATCTATGTGCGCGGCCTCTCCAGCCATATCCAGTGGGACGGTCAACCCGCCGAGCTGATGGTGATGATTGACGACAGCTCGCGCCAGCGCGCCGTGGATGCGCTGCTGCGCCAGGCCATGCACGATGAGCTGACCGATTTGCCCAACCGCAATTTCGCCGTGGAGCGCTTGCGCCAGCTCACCCGCACCGGCTCCCCGCCCTTTGCGCTGATCTCAGCCGATCTGGACCGCTTTCAGCTGGTCAATGAAAACTTGGGCCATGAGGTCGGTGACGCTTTGCTGCGCGCCGTGGCCAAGCGCCTGAGCCTGGAACTGCCGGTGGAAGCCACTTTGGCGCGCCTGGGTGAAGACCAGTTCTTGGTGCTGCTCGAAGGCGTGGCCGAGCCGCAGGCGGTGCAGAGCCAAGTCGAGCAAGTGCTGGATTTGCTGCACAGCCCCTTCGCCGTGGGCGGGGCCGAGCTGTATGTGCACATGTCGGTCGGCGTGGCCCTGTTTCCGCGTGATGGCCTGGACGGGGCCAACTTGCTGCGAGCCGCCGATGCCGCCATGCACCGGGCCAAGGCGCGGGCCGGCACTGCGTTTGTGTTCTTCGAGCCCAGCATGAAGGGGGATTCGCGCGCCCGGCTGGAGGCCGAGCAGGCGCTTGGCCGCGCCATCGCCGAGCAGCAGTTTGTACTGGAGTACCAGCCCAAGTTCCTGGCTCATTCACGCGAACTCTGCGGCTTCGAGGCCCTGGTGCGCTGGCAGCGCCCCGACTGGGGCCGGGTCAGCCCCGCGGACTTTGTGCCCGCGGCGGAGCGCACCGGGCAGATCAATGCCCTGGGCGGCCTGATCCTCGACATCGCCATGCGCCAGCTGCGTGAATGGCTGGATCTGCACGGCAAGGTCTTGAGCCTGGCCGTCAATGTCTCGCCGCTGCAGTTCGAGGATGGCGCTTTTGCCAGCGGCTTGCTGGGTGAGCTCAAGTCCCGTGGCCTGCCCGCCAGCTGCCTGGAAATCGAGATCACCGAAACCGCGGCCATCGCCCATTTGGACCAGGTGATGCCGCAGCTGCGCCTGCTGCGCGCGGCCGGTGTGTTTTGCGCGCTGGACGACTTCGGCACCGGCCAGTCCTCGCTGACCATGCTGCGCAATCTGCCGATTAGCGCGATGAAGCTGGACCGCAGCATGATCGCCCCGCTGCCCGAGGCCGGCGCCAGTGCTGTGGTCAAGGTGACTTGCGCCCTGGGTCAGGCGCTCAGCCTGGACATCGTGGCCGAAGGGGTGGAAACCGAAGAGCAGGCCGCCGCCGCCGAACATTTGGGCTGCACCCAGCTGCAGGGCTATTTGCTCGGCCGGCCTTTGTCAGCCGAGCAAGCGGGCGCTTTGCTGGCGGATTGGGCAGGAAGGGTCGCTTAGGCCAGCGGCAAGGCGGGTGTGGCAGCGCGGCTCAGCGCTGGCCGTTTTTGGGCTGCTCCTAATTCGCGGCAGGCCGTGTCGCCATCACCTCGCCCAGGCGCACCGGCCCGGCCGGCTGCCAGGCCGGGTTGAAGCCCAGGGCATCGCCCTGCGCCTTGGGGAAAAGCATCACCACGGTGGAGCCCAGCAGGAAGCGGCCCAGCTCATCGCCTTGTTTGAGCACGATGTTCTGATCGGCGTATTGCCAGTCCCGCAAATGGCCCGGGCGCGGCGGGTTGACCACGCCATGCCACACGGTGGCCATGCTGCCCACGATGGTGGCACCCACCAGCACCATGATCCAAGGGCCTTGCGAGCCCTCGAACACGCAGACCACGCGCTCATTGCGCGCGAACAGGCCCGGCACGCCCTCGGCCGTGACCGGGTTGACCGAGAACAGCTCACCCGGCACATGGATCATGCGCAGCAGACGGCCATCGCAAGGCATGTGGATGCGGTGATAGTCGCGTGGGCTGAGGTAGAGGTTGGCGAACAGACCGTCGCGGAACTGCGCCGCCAGCGCCGCGTCACCGCCCACCAAGGCGGTGGTGCTGAAGTGATGGCCCTTGGCCTGAAAAATCTGCTCGCCCTCGATGCGGCCGAACTGGCTGATGCGGCCGTCCACCGGGCAGATCAACTCGGCCGGCGCCAGCGGGCGGGCGCCGGGCTTGAGGGCGCGGGTGAAGAATTCGTTGAAGCTCGGGTAGCTGGCGATATCGGGATTGGCCGCTTCCGCCATATTGACTTCGTAGCGGGCCACGAAGCGGCGAATCACGCTGGTGGTCAAGCCACCCAGCCGGGCCGAGGCGAATTTGCCGGCGATCCAGGTCAGTGCCTGCTTGGGCATCAGGTATTGGGGCAGGACTTTGATGCGGGCGTTAGGCACAGTGAAGACAGGTGAGCTGAAGCGGTGCGGGATTGTAGGTGGCCGCCGGGCGCTCAGGCGGGGGTGGTTACGATAGTGACTTAGGGCAACGCTGAACAAGTCCCTCGTGCGCTGCGCATCCTCGCTTCGGGCGCCCAACGGCGTTGCAAATCCTCGCCATAGCTTGGGCTATGGCTGCGGTTTGCGCATAGTTGGTCATCCCGACTCGAGGCGCGCCGCATCACGGGGACTTATTCAGCGTCGCCTTTGGAATCAAAACGTATGGACAGCATGGAAATCTACCTCGACGCCAATGCCACCACCCCGGTGCTGGCGCAAGCCGCCCGCGCCGCTATGCAGGCCATGGCGGACGACTTTGGCAACCCCAGCAGCGTCCACAGCACCGGCCTGAAGGCCCGCGCCATGATGGACGCCACGCGTGAGCGGGCCAAAGCTCTGCTGGACACCGGCAGCGGCCAATTGCTCTTTGTCAGCGGCGCCACCGAGGGCATTCAAACCGCCGTGCTGTCGGCCCTGCACGCCTTGCGCGAGCGCCGCGATGGCGGTGACCGCCAGGCTGAAGTGCTGCTTTATGGCGCCACCGAGCACAAGGCCGTGCCCGAGGCGCTGCGGCATTGGAACGATGTGCTGGGCCTGGGCCTGCAGGTTTTGGCCATTCCGGTTGACCGCCTGGGCCATCACGATCTGGACTGGCTGCGCCGCGAGGCGCCGCGCGCCGGCCTGGTTTGCACCATGGCCGCCAATAACGAAACCGGCGTGATCAGCGATCTGGCCGGCATTGCCGCCGCGCTGGGTAACAGCCCCTGTTTCTGGATGGTGGACGGCGTGCAAGCCCTGGGCAAGTTGCCGCTGAAATTGGCCGGTACGCGCATCGATTACGCGCCCTTCTCCGGCCACAAGCTGTATGCGCCCAAGGGCATTGGCCTGCTCTATGTGCGTGAGGGCGCGCCCTTCACGCCGCTGATGGCGGGCGGCGGGCAGGAGGGCAGCCGCCGCTCCGGCACCGAAAACATGTCCGGCATTGCCGCCCTGGGCGCGGTGCTGGCGGCGCTGAATGATGGCCAGACCTTCCGTGACCACGCCACGCTGAGCGTCTATCGCCAGCGCTTGGCCGATGCCTTGCTGGAGGCCTTCCCCGGCCTGGTCTTCAATGTGCCGCTGGATCAAAGCCTGCCGACCACGCTGAATTTCGCCGTGCCGGGCCTGAGCTCGCGCCTGCTGCAAGACTTGTTTGACGCGGCCGAATGCCGCATCAGTGGCGGCTCGGCCTGTAGTGCCGCCAAGGCCCAGCCTAGCTTTGTGCTGCAGGCCATGGGCTTGCCGGAGTGGCAGGCGGCCGGCGCGGTGCGCCTGTCCATCGGCCCGGCGGTGGACGAGGCCTTCATCGACGAAGCCTGCGCCCGCATCCGCGCCTGCGGCGAATCGCTGCGCCGCAACTGCATGAGCCCGGCGGACAACCTGGCGGTGGAGGGCGAAGGCATCACCCGCTTCACGCTGGAAGGCGCTTGCTGCTACTTGATTGCCGATGCCGCCGCCAAGCGCTGCGTGCTGATCGACCCCTTGCCCGAACAATTGCCGCGCCTGGCGCAATTGCTGGCCTGCCAGGGCTATCCGCTGCTGGCCGTGCTCAGCACCAGCGGCGAAGCCCTGCATGCCGAAGCGCGCCAATTGCTGGCGGAGGAGCTGCCAAGCCTGGGCGCTACTTGCGCGCAAGACATCGACGCCCTGGGCTGGCCGGCGCAGGCGACGAGTATTGATCTGGGCGCCCAGCAGCTCAGCCGTGTGCGCCTGGGCTCGCCAAGCGAGCGCCCGCAACAAGCCCTGCTGCTGAGCCGTAGCGGCCAAGCGCCCTACATCGTCTTCACGCCGCTGGGCGTGGAAGAGATGCCGGCCGAAGCGCTGGCGCCGTTGCCCGCCCACGCCTTGTTCGCGCCGGCACAGGACGCAGCGCAAACGCTGGCGCAGCGCGCCGGGCCGGACAGCACAAGCCCCGAAGGCGCCACGCCGGACCTGCAACTCGACGCGGTCCAGCTGGCCGAGTTTGTGGCCCAGCATCCCGACGCGCTTCTGATCGATGTGCGCGAGCCCTATGAGCAGTTCCTGACCAATAGCCTCGAACTGGCGGGCCTGGGCCCACGCCAGGCCGTGCCACTGTCACGCCTGCTCAATGCCCTGCCGGATTGGCTGGCCGCGCCGCGCCCCCTGCTGCTGTACTGCCGCAGCGGCAACCGCAGCCGTCAGGCCGCGCAGGCGCTGGCGCGTTTGGGGCACACGCAAGCCTGGTCGCTGAGCGGCGGGCTGGCGCTGTTGCCGGCTCAGGCGGCCGTGGGCGCCGCGCTCAGCGATCCTGCCTTGATGGTCTGAGGTCGGCTTGGCCAGGCTGGTGCCAGCGGCTGCAGTGCGCATGCCCGCTGGGCCAGGCCCGGCAATGAATGGTCAAATAGGCGCTGGCCCGGCAGTTCTTGCGGGGTCAGAACTTTCTTGCTCCAGCGCCCATGTCAGACCTTTCCGACCCCCATATCCACAGCTCCTTCTACCGCTTCGTCACCCTGGCCGAGCCCGAGCGTGTGGCGCAGCGCCTGCGTGAGATCAGTACCGAGCTGGGCGGCAATATCCTGGTCGCACCCGAAGGCATCAGCGCGGCGATTGCTGGGCCGGCGCAGGCGCTGGCCAAGTTCGAGCTGGCATTGCAGCAAGACCCCGTTTTTGAGGGAGCCTTCACCGGCATGTGGTTCAAGCACAGCGCTTGTGCAACCAAGCCCTTCACCCTCATCAAGGTGCACACCAAGCCCGAGATCGTGGCCTTCGGTGTGCCGGGCGTCAGCGGTCTGCCTGACGCCAGCAAGCCCAATACCCATGTGCCGCCGGCGCAGTGGCGCGAGCTGATTGCCCAGCCCGATGTGCTGGTGCTGGACAACCGCAATAGCTTCGAGTTCAAGCTCGGCCGCTTCAAGAATGCGGTGGACCCGGAAGTGGCGCATTTCCGCGACTTTCCGGCCTATGTGGCCAGCCATGCCGAAGAATGGAAGGCCGAGGGCAAGCGCATCGCCATGTACTGCACCGGTGGCATCCGCTGCGAGAAGACCAGCGCCTGGATGCAGGAGCAGGGCCTGGACGTCTACCAACTCGACGGTGGCATCGTCAACTATTTCGAAGCCCTGCCCGACGCCGAGCGCGACTGGGAGGGCGAACTCTTCGTGTTCGACAAGCGCATCGCCATCGACACCAAGCTGCAGGAAACCGCCACCACGGCCGAGGATGTTTACGCCGGCCTGCCCAATGAAGCCTGGCGCCTGGCCCGGGCCAAGCGGCTAGACCCTGGCGCCTGAGCGGGCCAAAGCAAACACGGATAATCTCCACCGCCGCCCCGCGCCTGCGGGCGGCCCATTCCCTACACGCCCACGCCTCATGTCCAATTTGATCGTCCACGGCGGCACGCCACTTGCCGGCCGCATCATTCCCTCGGCCAATAAGAATGCCGTGCTGCCGGTGCTGTGCGCCACGCTCTTGACCCGCGAGCCGGTGCGCCTGCGCGGCGTGCCGGAGATCACCGACGTCAAGAAGATCCTTGAGGTGTTCCGCAATCTGGGCAGCTTGGTGTCCATGGACTACGCCAGCGGCGTGCTCGATGTGCACCACCGCGACACCCATTTCGACGCAGCCAAAGACCGCCTGCCCGAGGAAATGCGCAGCTCCATCATGCTGGTGCCGGGCCTGATGGCGCGCTTCGGCGCCGCGCGCATCGAAGACGATGTGACCGGCTGCACCCTGGGCGTGCGCGAGATTGACCCGCATGTGGAAGTGTTTCAGCGCTTCGGCGCCGAGGTAACGCGCCAGCCCGACGGCTTGGTGTTGCAAGTGCCCCAAGGCAAGCTGCGCGCCAACGATCACTGGACCGACTATGCCTCGGTCACCACCACCGAGAACTTCGTGCTCTGCGCCGCCCTGGCGGCCGGCCGTTCCACCCTGACCAATGCCGCCTCCGAGCCGCATGTGCAGGAGTTCTGCACCTTCTTGCAGATGCTGGGCGCCAAGATCGACGGCCTGGGCACCTCGCGCCTGAGCATCACCGGCGTCGACGCCCTGGGCGGCGGCGAGTTCACCTTTGCCGAAGACTTCCACGAGATCGTCACCTTCCTGGCCCTGGGCGCCATCACCGGCGGCCAGGTCGAGGTGCGCAACTCCACGCCCGAACAGTTCCCCTTGCTGGATCGCACGTTTGCCAAGTTCGGCGTGCAGATCGTGCATGAGAACGGCTGGTCCCGCGCGGTGACGAATGGCCCGCTGAAGGTCAAAGAACCCTTCACCCGCAACATCTTGCAAAAGGTGGAAGCCGCTCCCTGGCCTTATGTGCCGGTGGACCTGCTGCCGATCTTTGTGGCCCTGGGCATCAAGGCCGAAGGCAGCGTGATGTTCTGGAACAAGATTTACGACGGCGCCATGGGCTGGACCTCGGAGCTGAGCAAGTTCGGCGGCCATGCCTTCTTGTCTGACCCGCACCGCATGGTCACGTTTGGCGGCAAGCCCCTGCATGCCGCCGAGGTCGAAAGCCCCTACATCATCCGCGTCGCCATCGCTTTGCTGATGGTGGCGGCCAGCATCCCGGGCAAATCGGTGATTCGCAATGCCACGCCGATCCGCCGTGCCCACCCGCAGTTTGTGGAAAACATCTGCAGCCTGGGCGCCCGCATCGAGTGGGTGGAAGGCGAGTAAGGCCAGGTGGCGGCGCTGTTGTTCTTGATGCGCGCCAGGGTGGGTGCGGTGCAAGCGATGCTTGCAGCTTTGGCGGCCATGGCCCTGAGCGCTGGCAGCGCAGTCGCCGCGCCAGTGACAGCCGCTACGAACGCATCTCCGGCTGCATCACCGGGCGCGGCGCTCGCGCCGCCGGTGGTCGCCGCCGCAGAGCCACCGTTCACGATGCAGTGGCTGGTGCAAGACTACCCGCCTCATTTCAGCTACATCAACGGTCGTGCGCCGCGCAGCATCGACGATCTCGGCCGCGGTGAAATCGACGGCTTCTTGCGGCTCATGGTCGAGCGCATGCCTCAGTTCCGCCATGGGTTTGTCGATGCCGGCATGCCCCGCTTCGAGACCCTGGTGCGCCAGGGTCAGACCATCTGCTCGGTCCTGCATGTGCGCACGCCGGAGCGCCTGGGCTGGCTCTACTTCACCCATCTGTACCCGCCGCAGTTTTCGCGCCAGATCCACGTCATCGTGCGGCGCGACAAGCTGGCCCAGTTCACCCCGGACGCAGCCCAGCCTTTGAGCTTGAGCGACATCTTGCAGCGCAAGGACCTGGTGGGCTTGCTGCCGCGCGGGCGCTCTTTCGGCCCCAAGATCGATGCCTTGCTGCAGGCTCAGGGCGAGCAAGCGCCCAAGACCTTGCCGAGCGGGCGTGGCAACCATTTGCTGGCCATGCTGCGGGCGCAGCGCATGGACTACACGCTGGAGTACCCCTCCATCGTTGATGAGTTCGACAAAAGCGCCGAGGGCAGCGGGGCCGGGCCCGAGTTGGTCAAGCTGCCAATTGCCGAGGGCCGCAGCACGGCGGTGGCCACGGCCGCCTGCAGCCGCACGCCCGAGGGCCGCAAGGCGATTGCCGCCATCGACCAGGTGGTGCGCAAGCTGGCACAAGATCCGCAGCGCGAGGCCTGGATCCGTGCCTGGCGCGGCCCGCAGGCCGATGAGCAGGACCTGGCCAATATCCGCCGCTATATGGATGAACGCGCGCGCAGCGGGCCGCAAATCGAATGATTCGCTTGTGAGCCAGCCGTGAGCCGCCCGCCCAAGCTTGATTTGCCGCTGCGCAAGGGCGTGGCCGCCAGTGCGCTGGCTTGCCCGGCCGGGCCTTGGGCCACTGTGCTGGACTTTTTGAGCGAGCGCCTGCCGCGCGTCAGCCGCGCCGACTGGCAGGCGCGCCTCCAGGCTGGCGAGGTGCTGGATGCGCAGGGTCAGGTCTTGCCTGCCACGGCGCCCTACCGGGCCAGCAGCCGCATCTACTACTGGCGCCACTTGGCGCAAGAGCCGCAGATTCCCTTCGAGGCAGAGATCCTGTTTCAGGACGAGTACGTGCTGGTGGCCGACAAACCGCACTTTCTGCCGGTGCTGCCGGCCGGCCGCTACGTGCAGCAGACGCTGTTGACACGCTTGCGCCAGGCCACCGGTCTGGCCGAGCTCACGCCCGCCCACCGCATCGACCGGGAAACCGCTGGCCTCGTGCTGTTCAGCCTGAAGCCGGCCACGCGCGGCGCCTATCAAAACTTGTTCCGCGACCGCGCCGTCAGCAAGGTCTACGAGGCCATCGCCCCCTTCCGGCCAGAGCTGAGCCTGCCGCTGCTGCGCTGCAGCCGCTTGGAAGAACGCAGCGAGGCCTTTATGCAGATGCAGGAGGTGGCGGGTGAGCCCAATGCCGAGACGCAGATCGCCTTGCTGGAGCAGCTGCCCGATGGTTTTGCGCGTTATGAGTTACGTCCCAAGACTGGGCAAAAGCACCAGCTGCGCGCGCAGATGAGCGCCTTGGGCCTGCCGATTTTGGGTGACCGAATCTATCCGCGCCTCCTGCCGGAAGAAACCGAACCGGACTATCGCCAAGCCCTGCAACTGCTGGCGCGCAGTCTCAGCTTTATCGATCCGGTGACGGGGCAGGAGCGCTGCTTTCACACCCGACTGGCGCTGACGGGCGCAGTGCCGCAGCCCACGCCGGGCTTTACGACGCCGGTTTGAGCAGCGCGGACACGGCGGCCTCGGCCGCCTCCAGCGCACCTTCCAGATAGCCCCCCGACTGTGGCGCGAATTCGGTGCCCGCCAGCCAGAGCCGGCCTTGCCATTCGGCCGGCACGCGGCCGGGCGCATAGCTGGGGTGATGGCCGAGGGGCATCTGGTCCAGGGCATGCGCGGTGTAGGGCTCGCTGGCCCAGTCTTGCAGCGCGGTACTCAGCGGCCGCCCGGCCTGGGGTCCGAATAGGCGTACCAACTGGGCCAAGGCCTGCTGGCGCAAGGCCTCAGCCCCCATGCTTTGGCGATGGGCGGCTGATAGTCCGACGAAGCCAAACAGCGCCGCCGCCTCGCCGCTGGCGCTGGAGGCATCGTGGATTTCTGCCATGGGTCCGCGCTGGCTCATGGCCGCACCCGACAAGCCCGCCTCGCGCCAAAACGCACGTTCATAGACCGCCACAAACTTGGCTTGGCCCGCCATCCAGGTCGGCGTCCGGCGCCAGGCCTGCATGTGCTCGGGCGGCCAGGCGGGTTGTGCCGGCAACTCCGCTAGCAGGCGCGGCGGCAGCGCGCTGATGACGCCAGCGGCTGGCTGCACATCGCGGCGTTCGCCCTGGCGCAGCAGCAACTCCACGCCGCCTTCGGGCCGCAGCTGCAGCCCTTCCACCACCGTGCCGGGCCGGTAGTCCACTTCGCTCAACAAGGCTTGCATGCCCGCCACAAGAGCGGCCATGCCGCCGGCAATGCGCATGGAGCGCGGCGCTTGCTCCCAGCTTTGGCCCTGCCGGCGCAGGCTGCCGTCCGGCCCTTCGAACAGGCCGGCGCCCACGCTGTGCTGCGGGTAGCTGCTGAGCCCCAGATGCTGCACCCAGGCGTTCAGCAGCGGGTTGAGCTCGGGCCAGTACCAGGACGGGCCCAGGTCCAGCCGATGCGTGGCGGCCTCAGCGCAGGGCAGGCTGAGGATGCGGCCACCCGCACGCTCGCGTGCTTCCACCAACAGCACTGCGCGGCCGGCCGCTTGCAAACGCCAGGCGGCATGCAGGCCGCTCAGGCCGGCGCCGATCACCACAATGCTTGAATCAGACACGGTTCATTCTTTCACCTGGTTCCGGCTGCGCAGCCACTCAGCCACGCAACAACTCCGCCAGGGCCTTGGCATCCAGCACGCTGGCCTCTTCCTGCCCCTCCAGAATGCCATCGGCCAGGCCGCGCTTGTCGCGGTGCAGGTCGATGATGCGCTCTTCCACCGAGCCGGCGGTCACCAGGCGGTAGACCGTCACCGGGCGCTTCTGGCCCATGCGGTGGGCGCGGCCGGTGGCTTGGTCTTCGGCGGCGGGGTTCCACCAGGGGTCGACGATCAGGACGTAGTCCGCCATGGTCAGGTTGAGGCCGAAGCCGCCCGCCTTCAGGCTGATCAAAAAGACCTCACCCTCACCGCGCTGGAAAGCCGCCACGCGCTTGGTCCGCTCGGCCGCCGGGGTGCTGCCGTCCAGGTATTGGTAGCTCACGCCCATCGCGTCGAGTCGCTCGGCCAGCAGCTTGAGGTAGTCGGTGAACTGGCTGAACACCAAGGCCTTGTGGCTGCCGTCGACCAACTCGCGCACCACGCGTTCGAACTCGGCCATCTTGGCGCCCACCAGGCCCAGCTCCGGCGCCACCAGGCGCGGGTCGCAGGCGGCGCGGCGCAAGCGCATCAGTTCGGCCAGCACCTGCATGGGCGCGGCCTGGCCACCAGCGGCGGCCTTGGCCACGGCCTCGTTGGCATTGCGGCGCAGCGCCTCCAGAAAGCTCTTTTCCTCGCTGCTGGGTTGAACCAGATGGACGATCTCGGTGCGCGGGGGCAGGTCTTGCAGCACCTGCGTTTTGCTGCGGCGGAGCAAGAAGGGGCTGACCAGGCGGCGCAGGCGTTGGCGGGCGGCGTGATCCTGGTGTTTTTCGATCGGCGTCGCGAAGCGCTCGCTGAACTGGCTGGCCGTGCCCAGCAAGCCGGGGTTGATCAGGTTCATGATGGACCACAAATCGGCCAAGCGGTTTTCCACCGGCGTACCCGACAAGGCCAGGCGGAACTCGGCCTTGAACTCGGCCACCGACTTGGCCCGCTTGGTGGCCGCATTCTTCAGGGCTTGCGCCTCGTCCATCACCAGCGTGGCCCAGGGCTTGTCGGCCAGGCTCTCGCCATCGATCTGCGCCAAGGCGTAAGAGACCACGATCACATCGCCCGGCCCAGCCGTGGCGATCATGGCGGCGCGCTCGGCCGCATTCGCGCTTTCGCCGTATATTTTGCAAGTTAGGCTGGGGGCGAAGATTTGCGTCTCGGCCTGCCAGTTGCCGCATACCGAGGTGGGTGCCAGCACCAGGGCCGGCCCGGCTTCGGCGCGGGTCAGCAGCAGGGCCAGGGTCTGCACGGTTTTTCCCAGGCCCATGTCATCGGCCAGGCAGGCGCCCAGGCCGGCTTGGGCCAGCCGGCTCATCCAAGCAAAGCCCTCTTGCTGATAACTGCGCAATTCAGCGCGCAGGCTTGGCGGCACGGCGGGCTGCAGGGCCGCGGCCTGGGCCAGCGCGTCCATGCGGGCCTGCCAAGGCGAATCGCCGGCCAGCTGCATATCGCTCAAGGTTTCTTCCAGCCAGGAGGCCGCCGCCTGGGGCAGTTGCAGCTGATCTTTCTTGGCCACGGCCAGGGCGTCGAGGTCGCGCAATTGCTGGCGCAGCTGCTCGCTCAGGGCCAGGTATTCGCCCTCGCCCAGGCGCACAAAACGGCTGCGCGAGGCGCGCGCCAAGCTCATCAGCTCTTGCAGGCTGAGCACGCGTTGTTCGTCCAGCTGGGCCTCGCCCTGCAGGCCCAGCCAATCGCGCCCGCTGCTGACCTGCACATGCAGCGCCGGGCTGGCCAGCGGGCTGACGCGCAGAGGCTTTCCCTTGGGCCAGTCCAGCGCGGCGATGCCGGGCAGGCCGGGCAGCAGCTCCACGGCGTGCAGGGCTTCTTCCGGGTCATTGAGCTGCCAGGGCGAGGCGGGGCTGAGTTCGGGGTCCAAAAATGGCAGGGCTTCCAGCACCTGCTCGCGGGCGGCTTGCTCGGCGGCCAGGTCGCGTTCGGTGGCCAGGCTCACGCCTTCGTGCATGCACATTAGGCGGGCGCGGCCCTGGCCTGGGGTAACGGCGGGGCCGAAGGCGCCGAAAGGCTGGGCCACCAGTTGCAGTTGCAGCCCCTCGCCCAGGGGCTTGAGTTGCGCGCGCAAGCGGCTGTCGCCCGCCACCACCTGGCCGGCCGTGGCATCGCTATGCAGCTGGAAATGCGCGCTCAGCACTTGCAGGGCCGCACCCAGCTCGGCGGTGGCGCTGGCGGGCACGGTCCAGCCCTGGGCCACCAGCTCTGCCACGCGGCGTTGCGCCGCGCTGATGCGGATCAGGCGGGCGCGTTGCGGGCCGTCGCGCACGATGCGCAAGGCTTCGCGCTTGGCGCATTCCAGCTCGTAATTCGTGCCCATCCAGCCGTCCAGCCGGGGCGCACCACGCGGGATCAGATCGGGCAGGATGCGGAACTCGAAATGCTCGCCCTCGGGGCCGGTCTTTTTCTGCACTTCCAGCTCGGGCTGGGCTTCCAGCAGCTCCAGCCATTGGCCGGGCGCGTCGGCCAGCATCACGGCGGGGTGGCCGACCAGAGCAATGGCCGCCTGCGTCACATCGAGCTGAAAGCTGTTGGCGCCGCTGTAGGGGCTGCGTTCGATGTGGCGCAGCACGGCGTTGTCGCGCGCATGCGGTTGGTTGATTTTCTTCAGCTTGGCGAGGCTGATGGGCTTGAGTTTCTCGATACCGCGCGCGCTCACGCTGCGCTCCAGCGGCTCCAGCTTTTGCACGCGGGCTTGGCTGTCGAGGGTGAGGGACCAGGCCAGGTCCAGGGCGCTGGCCGTCGCACCGGCCTTGCCCTCGGGCTCAATCGCCAGCGCGGTGATGGCGGCCAGGGCGTCGCGCCAGGCTTCGCGCGGGCTGCCGAGGAAGGAGGCGGGGGGTTGGGCTTGGCCGCCCAGCGCGACCGGGATGCTGCCGAGCTCCAGCCGTTCGGCGGCCTGGGCTGTCCAGACGGCATGCCAGAGCTGGCCGGTCTTGGTCAATTGCTTCACCAGGGTTTGGGCGGCCAGCGGCTCCCAGTCCGGCGCCGGCTTGCCCAGCCAGGCGGCGAGCAAGAGTCGGTCGGCCGCCTGGGGCAGGCCATGTTCTCGCATCTCCAGTGCTGGCACATATTGCAGGCAGGCCGGGTCGAAAGTGACCTCGCCCAGGCGCGCGCCAATCACATGGGCCCAGCGGCCCCACAGCTCATGCGGCGAAGGGCTGCGCGAGCCCGATTCGCTCACGCAGTATTTGCGCGCCGCGTCCCAGAGCTTGGGGTCGTCTTGCGCCAGCAAGCAGCAGACATAGATGCGTGACAGGTCTTCGCTGAGCGGCGCGCGGCGCAGCTTGTGAGCCTTGCGCACGTCCTTGATGCCCAACTCAAAGCTGGCGGCGGCTTCGGCCCACTGCCCGCGAGCGGCGGCTTCCAGGGCCTGGAAGGCCGGCAGGGCAGGGTCTTCCAGGCCGGCCAGCAACTCACGCATGGCGGTGAAGTTCAGGCCCAAGGCTTGTCGCTCGGCCAGCATGGCGCGCTGCGCCGCAGGCACATCCAGTGGCTTGCTCGTGAAGCGCGCCAGCAGCCATTGCTCCAACTGCAAGGCGCGGGCATCGTCCGGCGGCAAGATGCGCAGGGCTTGGGCCAGCAGGGTTTCCAGCAGATCCGGCGCCACCCGGCCCAGGGCCTCGGGCATCCAGGGGCGGCACAGCACATCGCTCATGCGCGCGGGCTCTTGCAACTCATGCCAATAGACCAGGCGTGATTCGAAGTCGACCCGTGGCATGCCCGAGAACATCAGCAGGCGCAGCAATTTGCTGCATTCATCGCCGCTGCGAAAGCTCAGCCAGTTGTTAGGCTGCAGCGGGCTGCCGTGGCCACCGGCCAGCACCCAGGCCAGCCAGCGCCAGTAGTCCTTGGCCTCGGGCAGCAGCAGCAGGGTCTGCAGGCGCTCGCTATGGTCACGCACATCGGCCACATAGCCGCGCCCTTGCTGCAGATGCAACAGGCCACGGCGGTGCAGAGACTTCAGGCATTTGCTGATCTCGGCCGGCGTGAAGGCGCGGCCCGAGGGGTAGCGTTGCGCATCAGCCGCTTGCAGCCACAGCCGCAGGCCGTCCACGCCGCGCGTGTTGCCGGCCAGCAGCAGGGCGTCCAGCAGCACTTGTTCGTCGGCGCTGAGTGCGCCTGAGGGCGGACTGTCGTCAGTGTCGTCGTCTGGCACGCCGTCCAACTCGTCCTCAGCCGTTTGATGCATGCGCCCGGTCGTGCCCGTGTCTTTGGCTTTGCGTCGTTCCAACTCGCCGGCCGCCTTCAAGGCGCGCGCCTGTTCCAGCAACTCCTCCAACGTCATGCCGGTCTTGCCCGTGGGGGTGATGAATTTCAGGCTGGTAGCGCCCTTGTTTTTGTCATTGGTAGCCATGATGCGCCCCGCAGTGAAGGGCGGAGTATGCCAAGGGCTGGCGCGCCCAGCTTGGGGTGTTTGGCCGCTTTGCCGATGTGAAGGAAATCACGCATTCGCGCCGGGGCATACGCGGGGCGTTCGCCTGCCGGAAAAAACCGGTATTGCGCACTTGCGTGTCTTGGCTGGGTGCGTACATTGCGGTCTCTGGGCGCGTTTGTGCGTGAGAGCAAAGCATCTCACACATGCCGCGGCAGGATTCCAAAATCCCCATTTGACCCCCTTCATGAAAATTCGCGTCCTCGGTTGTTCAGGCGCCATCGCCGCCGGATTCAAAACCACCGCTTTCTTGCTGGACGACGATGTGCTGATCGACGCCGGAACCGGTGTGGGCGATTTGTCGCTGGAAGCACTGGCCCGTATTGACCACATTCTGGTCAGCCACTCCCATCTGGACCATGTGCTGGCCATTCCGCTGCTGGCCGATTCGGTATTGCGCTTGCGCGCCGCGGCCGGCCGCCCGCCGATTCAGGTGCATGGCCTGGCGCCGACGCTCAAAGCGCTGCGTGATCACATCCTGAACGGCGTGATCTGGCCCGATTTCACCCGCCTGCCTTCGGCCGAACACCCGGTGCTGAGCCTGCATCCTTTTGAAATCGGTGATCGCCTGCAATTGGGCGATCGTCAGGTCGAGGTTTTGAGCGCCGCGCACACCGTGCCGGCGGTCGGCTTTGCTGTGGACGGCGGGCCGGACAGCGGCCACGCCCACTGGGTGTTCACCGGCGACACCGGGCCCAACCCGGCCCTGTGGCGCCGCTTGGCCGAACTCAAGCTCTCGCATCTGGTGATCGAAACCGCCTTCAGCGACGAAGAACAGCAAGTTGCCTCCGTCAGCAAACACCTTTGCCCGGCCGCCCTGGCCCTGGAACTGCAGCATCTGCAGGGGCCGGTGGAGGTGCACATCACCCACATCAAGCCCGGTGAGGTGGATGCCGTGATGAGCGAGATCGCCGCTCTGAGCACCGCCCACAAACTCGCGCCTTTGCAGGCTGGCCAGGTGATGCGGCTGTAGGCCAAGGCCTTCGATCCCTTTTGTGGGGTCAGAGTCGATTTATCCTTGCTGGGATCAATCGACTCTGACCCCAAATTTTTTGGCCGATCGCCAAGCGTTCCAAGCTCTGTGGCGCCGTGCCACCGCAGACAGAAATTGTCACTTCTTTCCGCTTCAATCGCTTTGTGTCACCCAAACTGACAATTTTTGTCAGCACAGAAGTCCATGGCCCAGTCGGAGCGTGAAGAAACGCACGAGAGTGGGGCCGAAACAAGCTGGCACGACCCCTGCATTCAAGGGGGTTGTCCCCCACCCCTCAACGGCTTTTTTATTTGGCTTCGGCCAGGAGTTTTCATCATGAACATGAAGCGCGTCCAACAAGGTTTCACCCTGATCGAACTGATGATCGTCGTGGCCATCATCGGTATTCTGGCTGCTGTGGCCATTCCTCAGTACAAGGACTACACCTCCAAGACCAAGGCCGGCTCGGCTGTGTCCAGCATGGACGGTGTGAAGAAGGCTGTGGCTCTGTGCGTCCAGGAAACTGGCACCAAGACCGGCTGCAGCTCGGGCGCCAATGGCATCCCCGCCTGGACCGCCACCAATATCCTGGCGACGGTTGTTGCTACTGACGGCGTCATCGTCGCTACCTTCACGCCTGCTGCCAACGTCGGCGCCGATCTGGGTGGCAAGACCATCACTTTCACCCCGGTCATCACAGATGCCCGCCTGTCGTGGACAGTGGCCACCAACGTCACTGCAGCCGCAGTCAAGGATTCCATCGAGAAGAACTCGACAGCTTCCTGATATTGAATGTGAGTTAGGGCCGACATGCTTGTCGGCTCCAATCAAAAGAGCGCCTCTTGAGGCGCTCTTTTTTTTGCCATTTTTATCAGTCACATCATGTCCGCCTGCGCGGCATGGTCGGGCGAGATGCTTTTCTCCGATGTGACGTCAACCTAGCGGGCGCTGGGGCTAAGTGTGGGTCGGCGTCTGATCGGCGACATTTGTCACACTTGTTTTTGATCCGACGGTCTGTGTCACAGCCACTGACGTTTGTTGTCAGTTGCGAGTCGATGGACCAAGTTATCCGTGATGGAGTTCACAAAAATGGCGCCTGGCGGCCTTGGCACGACCCCTGCGTACCTGAGCTTGCGTTCCTCTCCTTAACTGTCTGCTTGATAACCTGGAGTTTCACATCATGAACATGAAGCGCATCCAACAAGGTTTCACTCTGATCGAACTGATGATCGTTGTGGCCATCATCGGCATCTTGGCCGCAGTGGCCATTCCTCAGTACAAGGACTACACCTCCAAGACCAAGGCCGGTTCGGCTGTGTCCAGCATGGACGGGGTGAAGAAGGCAGTTGCTTTGTGCGTCCAGGAAACCGGTAGCTTGACGGGTTGCAACTCTGGTGCAAACGGCGTCCCAGCCTGGACCGCGACCAATATCTTGACCACGGTCGTGGCAACCGATGGCGTCATCGTCGCTACCTTCATGCCCGCTGCCAATGTGGGCGCTGATCTGGGTGGCAAGACCATCACCTTTACTCCTGTGGTCACGGATGCCCGCCTTTCGTGGACCGTTGCGACCAACGTCACCGCCGCAGCGGTCAAAGATGCGATCGAGAAGAACTCGACAGCTTCTTGATGGCAAAACTTTAAAGTCCCTAGCCGACCGTTCGGGCGGCACCTTGAAAGCGCCCTTTCCGGCGCTTTCTTTTTGCTCTGATGGCGCACCGGGCAAGACCTTGCCCTCAGTGAGGCAGTCAGAACCTTAATCCTGCGGTTCAATACACGAAGTTCTTTGGAGTGAGTCATGAGCCAATGCATGAAACGCAGCCACCGCGGCTTTACCTTGATCGAGTTGATGATCGTTGTGGCGATCATCGGCATCTTGGCGGCGGTAGCGATTCCTCAGTACAAGGACTATGTGGCCAAGGCCAGGGTCGCTTCGGCCGTGTCCAGCATGGACAGCGTGAAGTTGGCCGTTGCGATTTGCGCGCAAGACAGTGGCACCGTCACGGGATGCAATACAAGCAGCAATGGCATCCCGGCCTGGACGGCTACCAATGTCTTGAGCAGCGTCGAGGCCACGGACGGCGTGATCGTCGCCACCTTCACTGCGGCAACCAATGTCGGCGCAGATCTGGGGGGCAAATCCATCACCTTCACGCCGACCCTGCAGAATTCACGCCTGTCTTGGGCGGTATCGACCGATGTGGATGCAGCCTCGATCAAGGACGCCATCGTCAAGAATTCAACGTCTTGATGGCTTTGGCTTTTTCATCTGACCTCTCCGGTGCAAGGGCTGGCATTGCCGCAGCCGGCCAGAGTTGCTGCTCTGACGAGATAGAGAACGACGAGTTTGTTGATGCGAGAGATTGAGCGCGGCCGCGATTGGCGTGAAGCACTGGCTGCCGCCATTGTGTTTGTCTTGCCCCTGCTACCGGCTTGTTGGCTGAGCTGGCAAATCCAGGGCCGCGAGGTCGCCGACATCGACCGGGCCATGCCTGTGCTGCTTTGCCTGTCGGTGACGCTGTGGTTGCTGGCACTCGTTGGGCGCAGTCGGTACTTGCTGGTCTTGCTGGTGCCCAGTGCTCTGTTGGCGCCTTTTGAACTCTTCTATTTGATTCACTTCGCCCAGCCCGCCGGCGCCCATGTGTTTGGCGTGATCGCGGAAACCAATCGGGCTGAGGCTTTGGCTTGGATTGGTCCGTGGGTGGCGCCCCTGATCCTGAGCGTTAGCGTGCTAATCGCTGCGGTTCTTTGGGCGGCGGGTGTTATCTGGGCTCGCAACCGGCTCTGGTCTCATCGGTCCCGCTACTGGGTCGCCATTGCCGGCACCTTGTTGGTCCTCGGTCAAGCCTTGTTGCTGTGGGCGGAAAAAGACCTGCAGCGTGCGGACGAGCCGGAATTCAATCCTTATCTGACCCATTCCCTGGAGCAGGCCAAGCCCGATTTTCTACGCGAATTGGAGCCCTTGTTCCCTTTGGGCCTGCCGCTGCGATGGGCGCGCTACATGGAGCACCACCAAGCCTTGCAAGATCATCGCCGCGCGATAGAAGGATTTGACTTCGGTGTAAAGCTGCGCGAGGGCGACTTTGCCAAGCAGGCCCAGATTCACATCCTGGTGATCGGTGAGACAGGCCGCCCCGACCGCTGGCAGTTGTTCGGCGCGCAGCGTGCCACCACGCCGCATCTCGCGGCGCGCCAAGACTTGCTTTTGTTCAAGGATGTGGTGAGCGCGGCATCGGCCACCCGTGAGTCGGTGCCTTTGATGTTGACGCGGCGGCCACCCGAAAACATGCTGGCCCCGCCCGTTGAGGCCTCTTTGCTGACGGCCTACAAGCAGGCCGGCTTCAAAACATACTGGCTCAGCACGCAAGGCGCGGCGGGGGCACATGAAACGCCGATATCGGTATTGGCGAGAGAGGCCGACGAACAACACTTCATCAATGCGGTGGACTACCGTGGCGCGGGGGCCTTGGATGGCGATTTGCTGCCGCACCTGAAGCAGATATTGGCGCGAGCTAACGAAAGCAAGCAATTCATCGTTCTGCACACCTTGGGCAGCCATATGCAGTACGGGCATCGCTATCCCGAGGGCTATGCGAAGT
>NZ_CAMFJS010000039.1 GCF_945956965.1 uncultured Roseateles sp. | reverse complement strand
TCCCGCCTCTAGACTCGGCTTTGCCGGGAACAACGTCCTGAGAAACTACACCTAGCGCAGCAAATGCTCGTGCTGCAAGCGCCGATCGAGGTACAGGCAGGGCACTTCGCTTACCCCCGCAACGCGCAGGGCGAGGAGTTGCGGCTGAGTTTTGACCTTGGTTTGGAGGCGCTGCACAACTCCGGCGCGTTGAGGGAGTTGGGGCGGCTTTGGGGCGTCAAAGTTCCTGACTAAGGCGGGATCGACGGCCATTGCCTTGCTGCACCGAAGCATGGCAATCGCATCAACTCACGGCAGATTCAAGCCTTCATGCTCGGCAAGTGTCACCATCGCCGCCTCAAACATCGCCCGTGCCGCACCCGCCGTGCGTTGCAAATAGGCATGCAGTTCGGCGTCGGCCGGGCTGCGGTTGATGCAGGCGGCGCTGTAGGCCTCAAAGCTGGAGAGTTGCATCAGCAACTCAGCGATGTGGCGGGGGCATTCGCAGGCCAGCGTGGGCGACAAGCCCGCAATGGCCGTCAGCGCCGCATCGTCAAAGCGGCGCGGCGGTGTGCTAACGCCATCGGCCAACAGCGTTTCGGCTGCGATCGCTGGCGCAGCGCTGGCAAACAGCCCATCAGACTTGGCTTGGATGCTTGCTTGCATCGCGCCGAGCCATTGGCCGAGATCCTCATCCTCGGGCGGCTCGCGCAATAGCGTCGCGCCTGCTTCGGCCCAGGCCCGCTTGGCGGCGGCGCCGGCAAAGCGGTAGACGACGGCGAAGCTGGTCGCTGAGCAGGCTTGCTGCGCGCGCTTGAAGGCGGGCAACACTTCGGCCGGCAGCGCGGGCCAGTGGCAAATCAGAAAGTCGCGAGCCACATCGGGCGCGTGAGCAGCGGCGGCTTCCTCCAAACTCTCAAACACGGCCAGCAGCTTGAGCGGCTGGCCCAGGCTTTGCGCCACCGCCGGCCGCTGCAAACGCGCAGCCAGGGCATGGCCCACCACCACCACGCGCAAGGCGGAGGCTCGCGGCCGCGCATTCTTGCTATTACCTCTACCCGAAGTCGGACTGCTCTGCTGCCCACGCAACTGCTGCGCCGCCAAGGCCTGCAGCTGCGCAGTGGACAAACCAGCCGTGGCGCCGATGGCATGGCCCTGCTCGGCCAACTGGCGCAGCAGCATCACCCGCTGCACATCGGCCGCGCTATAGAGCCGGTGGCCCGATCGCGCCGTGCCTGGTCGCACGGCCTGGTAACGCTGCTCCCATATACGCAAGGTGGCCACCGGCATCTGCGCCATGCGCGCCACCGCACTGCTGCGGAAGGACGGCGCGGCTTCTTCACCCAGCCCCTCGGCAGCTTCATTCGGCGGCGGCATTGATTTGCGCATCATCATTCATTTGAGTTGATTTTGAGTTTGATTATTAGCGACAAATAGGTACGAAAAGACCACCGAGTTCATCATGAGTTGATTTGTTTTATCATCCAGCCATGAAAACGCCCGCCGCCACGCCGCTTCCGACCCTGTACTTCGATGGCGCCTGCCCGGTCTGCTCCCGCGAGGTGGCGATGTACCGCAGCCAGCCCGGCGCTGAGCACATCCAGTGGCTGGACGTGACGCGCTGCGAGGCCGGCGAGCTGGGCCCCGGCTTGAGCCGTGAAGCCGCCATGGCCCGCCTGCATTGGCGCCACCCGGACGGTCGCCTGGTCAGTGGCGCGCAGGCCTTCACCACCCTGTGGCAGACGATGCCGCGCTGGGCATGGCTGGGCCGGCTGCTGGGCTCTGCGTTCGCGCTCAAGCTGCTGGAACCGGCTTACCGGGGCTTTCTATTCATTCGGCGCGTTTGGCGCCAGCCCAAGTGAAGGTGCCAACATGAAGACAAGTGCAGCACCACGCATCGCCATCATCGGCGCCGGCATGGCGGGCGCCAGCTGTGCCCACTTGCTGGCCAGCGCTGGCTGGGCGGTGCAGGTTTTCGACAAATCGCGCGGCGTGGGCGGCCGCATGAGCACGCGACGGCTCGATTGGATGGACGCCGGCGGCGCGACACACCCGGCCAGTTTTGATCATGGCGCGCCCTGCTTCAGTGCACACTCAGCTGACTTCGCCGGCTTTGTGGCCCAGGCTGCTGGCGACGGCCTACTGACCCGCTGGACACCGCGCATGGCACCCAGCAGCTATCTGCCGCTCGGCACCCCGGATCTGTGGCTGCCCACGCCGGATATGCCGGCCCTGTGCCGCAGCTTGCTGGCAGGCGTGCCGCTGCGTACCGGCTGCGCCATTGACGCGCTGCGCCGTGACGAAAACGGCTGGCGCGTGGAGAGCGGCAGCACGACGGTGGACCAAGGCTTCGCGGCTGTGGTGGTGGCGATTCCACCCGCGCAGGCCGCCGCCTTGCTGCAAGACCACCAGGCCGCTTGGGCCCAACAAGCGCAGACTCAAAAGATGCTGCCCGGCTGGGCCTTGATGGCCGTTACCGATGAAGCAACAACGCCCTCGGCCGATGCCCACGCCTGGGACCTGGCTTGGCCCAGCAGCGGGCCGCTGGCCTGGGTGATTCGCGACGATGCCAAGCCCGGGCGCAAGCAGCAGCCCGGCCTGGCCCACTGGGTCGCGCACGCCACAGTGGACTGGAGCCAAACGCATCTAGAAGCGCCGGCCGCCGAGGTGGAAGCCGCCCTCAAGCAAGCCCTGGCTCAACAACTCGGCCGCCAGCCCCATTGGCACTACAGCACCGTGCACCGCTGGCGTTATGCCTCGGTGCCGCGAGCGTCAAATGCCAGCACGCCCACCAGCCACCGCTGGGACGCTGCCAGCGGCCTCGGCGCCTGCGGCGATGCCCTGGGTGGCGCCGGTGTTGAAGGCGCTTGGGCTTCAGCCCGCGCCTTGGCGGCGGCCATCAACGCAAGCGGCAAGACCCTACAGCCCCATGACCGGCCAGCACACGCATGAGCGCCATCGCCTCCGAGATTGAACGGTTTAATCGCCTCAGCACCAGCTGGTGGAACCCGATTGGGCCGATGCGGCCGCTGCATATCGTCAACGCCCTGCGGCTGCAGTTGGTGCTGGCGCGTTTGGAGGCCCACTTCAAGCTGGCGCCCGGTGGCTCGCTCGCCGGCCTCACCATCCTCGATGTGGGCTGCGGTGGTGGCTTGTTGGCTGAGCCGCTGGCGAAGCGTGGCGCCCAAGTCGTGGGCGTGGACGCCTCGCCCGGCAATGTGGCGGCTGCGCAGCGCCATGCCGCTGGGCTCAGGCTGGAAGATCGACTGGAATACAGGCTGGGCGAAGTGAGCGATGTGCTGCAGCCGCAAGAGCGCTTCGACCTCGTTCTGGCGCTGGAAGTCGTCGAGCATGTCGAAGATGTGCCGGCCTTCATGGCCAGCGTGGCGCAGCGGGTCGCGCCCGGCGGGCTGCTGATGGCCTCCACCATTGACCGCAGCTGGAAGAGCTTTCTCTTCGCCATCGTCGGCGCAGAATACCTCTTACGCGTGCTGCCGCGCGGCACGCATCAATGGCGGCGCTTTGTGCGCCCGAGCGAGTTGCGCGCCGAGGCAGAGCGCGCCGGGCTGCAAACCCTTGAATTGCGCGGCATGCGCTATCTGCCCGTGCTGCACCGCGCCAGCTGGTGCCGCGACACCCGCGTGAACTACCACGCCACTTTTGCCTGCCCGCTGGCCCGGCTGAGCCCGCCATGAAGGCCGCGAAGCCGGCCACCGGCGCCGGCGCCTCCTTCAAAGGCAATAAGCAAGCGCTGCCCAGCAAGCCCTGTGTGGCCTGCGGCCTCGGCATGAGCTGGCGCAAGCGCTGGGCGCGCAGCTGGGATGAGGTCAAGTACTGCTCAGAGGCCTGCCGACGAAGCAAAGCTGCCAGTCGCGCCGAGGCGCCTAACGACGAATCCGCGTGGAGCCAGCCATGAGCCGCCTGCGCCATCTGGTGCTGGTGCTGGGCGACCAGCTCGACCTGGACGCTGCCGCCTTCGACGGCTTCGATCCCAAGCAAGACGCGGTATGGATGGCCGAGGTGGCGGAGGAGTCCACCCAGGTCTGGTCCAGCAAACAGCGCAGCGCCCTCTTCCTGGCTGCAATGCGCCATTTCGCCGAGGCACTGCATGCAGCGGGCAGACCGCTGCATTACCGGCGGCTGGATGACCCCGGCAATCTCGGCAGCTTGGCCGCTGAGTTGCAGTCCACGCTCGCCGCTTTGCGCCCACAGCGGGTGCTGATGACGGCGCCGGGGGACTGGCGGGTCTGGCTGGCCATCAAAGCCTGCGTGCAAGCGGCCGCGCCATCCGCTGCAACGCATGGGGAAGCAAGCCTCGGGCCTCAGTTGGAGCTGCGCGAGGACCGCCATTTCTACACCACGGTGCGCCAGTTCGCCGCTCATGCCAAGGGCCGCAAGCAGCTGCGCCTGGAGTACTTCTACCGCGAACTGCGCCAGCGCCACGGCGTGTTGATGGACGAGGGCCAGCCCTGCGGCGGGCAGTGGAATTTCGATGCCGACAACCGCGCCGCCTTCGGCCCGGCTGGCCCGGGCATGCTGCCGGGACGCGCGAGCTTTGAGCCGGATGCCATCACGCGCGAAGTCATCGATCTGGTGAACACGCGCTTCGCCGACCACCCCGGCACGCTGGACAGCTTTGCATGGGCCGTCACGCGCGAGCAGGCGCTGCAAGCCCTGCAGCGCTTCATCGAGGAACGCCTGCCGCTATTCGGCCGCTATGAAGATGCCATGTGGCCGGGCGAGCCCTGGCTGTATCACTCACAACTCTCGGCTGCGCTCAACCTAAAGCTGCTCAGTGCGCGCGAAGTGGTGGAGGCGGCGGAAGCCGCCTACCGCGCCGGCCGGGTGCCGCTGGCCAGCGCCGAAGGATTCATCCGCCAGATTCTGGGCTGGCGCGAGTTTGTGCGCGGCGTTTACTGGACGCAAATGCCGGCTTATGCCGAGCGCAATGCCTTGGATGCGCAACAGCCTCTACCCGCTTGGTACTGGACCGGCCAGACCGATTTGGCCTGCCTGCGCGACGCCATCACGCAAACCCTGGCGCATGGCTATGCCCACCACATCCAGCGCCTGATGGTGACCGGCCTCTTCACGCTGCTGCTGGGTGTGCGGCCGCAGCAGGTGCACGAGTGGTATCTGGCCGTGTATGTGGACGCAGTGGAATGGGTGGAGTTGCCCAACACCTTGGGCCTGAGCCAGTACGCCGACGGCGGCCTGATGGCCAGCAAGCCCTATATCGCCAGCGGCAAATACATCCAAGGCATGGGCGGGCCCTGCGCGCAATGTCGCTATGACCCTGCGCAGCGTAGCGGTGAGCGCGGCTGCCCTTACACCACCCTGTACTGGGACTTTTTGATCCGCCACCAAACCCTGCTGAGCCAAAACGCCCGCACCGCCTTGCAGGTGAAGAACCTGAGCCGGCTCAGCGATGCCGACAGGCAAGCCGTGCAAGAACGCGCCGAGGCCATACGCAGCGGCGCTGTTGGCGCTGCTATGGACGCGTCGGCCTAGTCGCCATTCAGATCGGCATCAGGCCGGCCAGCACAGCCCCCCTCCCCCACCGCCAAGGAAAGCCCGCCATGACAAGCACCACCACCTCTTCATCAAGCTCAGACATCGCCTTGATCACCGGCGCGCGCGGCGGCATCGGCCGCGCCTTGCTGGCGCAGTTGCGCGCCGCCGGCCACCGCGTGGCGGCCGTGGGGCGTGACGCCGCCACCTTGACCGACTTGGAGGCCGACGCCCACATCTGCGCCGACACCACCACACCCGAAGGCGCAGCCGCCGCCATCTCCGCCTGCATCGCCCAACTGGGCGGCCCGCCCAGCTTGCTGGCGCACTGTGTAGGCAGCACGCTGATCGCGCCCTTGCACCGCAGCAGTCCGGCCCAGATCCGCGAGGTGCTTCGCGTCAATCTGGACAGCGCCATATTCATGTTGCAAGCCTGGGTAGAAGGCCTGCGCAGCGCTGGGCAGCCGGGGGCGGCGGTATTGGCCTCCAGCGTGGTGGCGCGCATCGGCGTGGCCAACCATGAGGCGATTGCCGCGGCCAAGGGAGGCATCGAAGCCCTGGCCCGCAGCGCGGCTGCCACCTATGCACCGCTGGGCCTGCGCATCAACGCCGTCGCCCCGGGCATGACCGAAACACCGCTGACCGCCGGCATGCTGCGCGCCGATGCCATGCGCGAGGGCGCCGGCAAGCAATACCCCTTGGGCGGCGTGCAAACCGCGGAGCAGGTGGCGCAGACCATGGCCTGGCTACTCTCGGATGGCGCCTCGCGCATCACCGGTCAGGTGATTGCGGTGGACGGTGGCTTCACCAGCGTGCGTCCTCTTGTCCGTTGATGCGTTGATGCCTTGATCGCGGTGGCATGCTGGCCACCAGGGCCAGGCCTCAGGCGCGCCGCAGGGCCTTCACAAAGGCGAGGCAGAATCCGGCTGCAATTCAAGGTCGCCCCTTCGACCTTCGCCTTTCACCAGCCACCAACGCCCACGCCATGCATCAAGAGTCTCAGCCAGCCCCTTTGCATCAACGCTTGCTGAGTCGTGTGCTGGCGCCTGCAGCTTGGCAATGCCTATTCCTGCTGCTGATCTGCGTGATCAGCTTCCTGGCACTCACGCCTGTGCCCCCTAAGGACTTGGACACCGGCTGGGACAAGGCCAATCACTTTCTGGCCTTTGGCTCGCTGGCCTTTGTCGGCCGCTTGGCCTGGCCACGTGCGCACCTGCTGACATTGCCGCTGGGCTTGGTGGCTTATGGCGCTGCGATTGAACTGATCCAGTACTTCGTGCCGGGGCGCAGCTGTGAATGGGCCGACTTGTTCGCGGACAGCCTGGGCATTGCGCTGGGCTGGCTGATTGTGACGACGCTGCTCAAGCTGCTCAATCACGCTGGCTGGGGCCGCGTTGACGCGCACTGATCGGCATCCCTCAGAAAGAGCCTGCGAGCCACCCCGCATTGGTCGGGTGAGGCGGCTCGCAGGGAACGAGGAGCATGCGTGAAACGCAAGGGCTCAACACCTGCCTTGCCGGCGGCATCCTGGCCCGCGCCCTGACCCATTGCGGGCCTTTGTGCGCGCAGCCTAACTGAGATCATGGACGCTGCCGAGCCCTAGGACAGCAGCGTGCAAACTGCCATTCTGTGGCGCGCGGGCCTCGTGTTACCTTTTTTAACGTAGGCTCCAAGGCCCGCTCTCATGGGAGAGACGGGGGCCCAGCGGCCCGGTGCAGCGAAACCCCCAATCGTCAGCCCGGAACGCAGGCACCCAAAATGCTCACAACAGCTGTCGCGGATCCGTCTTTTGTCTTACACAAGCTCACCAAAGTCCAACCTTTACAAAGCCAGCAGGCCAGGTCCGCGGGGCAAGATTCGGCGCATGCTCACAACGCTTGCATTGCTTCCGCTTGGCTGGACCAGCCTGGGCTCGACCCATGCGGCCCCCACGAATAACTCAAGCAGCGCCCCGGCCAGCTCAGCAGCCAGTGGCGAGGGCGCAGGCGAGCTCAATGTGCTGCATTGGTGGACCTCGGCCAGCGAACGCGCAGCCGCCGACCATGTCGCCGCACGCATGGCCGAGGTGGGCCTGCGCTGGGTGGACGGCGCGGTGGCGGGCGGCGGCGGCGGTGCCGCCATCAAGGTGCTGAACGAGCGCACGCTGCGCCGCATGGCACCCAAGGTGGCGCAACTCAACGGCCAATCGATGAGTGAATGGGCCGATCTGGGCTTGCTGCTGGACCTCAACGGCGTGGCGCAAAAGCGCATGTGGGCCAAGACCATGTTCCCGCAAGTGATGGCGCAGGTGACGGTGCGCGACCATGTGGTGGCCGCGCCGCTGGGCATCCACCGCATCAACAACCTCTATCTCAACAAGGCCGTCTTCGCCCAGCACAAGATCGAGCTACCCAGCGATTGGGACGGTCTGCAGCGCGCCGCCCGCGCCCTGCGCGCCGCCGGGGTAACGCCGGTGGCCTTCAGCGATGAACCCTGGCAAGTGGCCACCGTGTTCGAAGCCTTTTTGCTCGGCGAAGCCGGCCCGGCCCTGTACCGGCGCATGCTGGTGCAGCGCGACCCGCAGGCTTTCGCCGACCCCGCGCTGGAACGCGCATTTGCGCGCCTGCGCGCCTGGCGCAGCCTGGCCGCCAATGCCAACCCCGGCAGCGTTGCGGCAAGCGCTGCCGGCAGCGGCGCGCCCGGTGAGCGCCCCTGGACCGAGCTGGTGGCCGACTTCGCCGCCGGCCGCTCCGCCATGCTGATCATGGGCGACTGGGCGCGCGGCGAGCTAGGCACCCTGGGGCTGGAAGGCGGGCGTGACTTTGATTGCAAGGCCGTGCCCGGCACGGCGCAGGCGCATCTTTTTAGCATCGACACCCTGGCCATGTTGGCCAATGAAGGCAATGGTGGCAACGGCAGCAGCAACAACGTACAAGCCAGCCAAGAAAAAATGGCCGAGCTGCTGGGCAGCGCCGCTTTGCAGCTGGGCTACAACCGCATCAAAGGCTCGGTGCCGGTGCGGCGTGATGTGCCGGTGGATGAACTTGATCTTTGCGCCCAGCAATCCTTCCGCCTCTTCGCCAACCCCAACACGCCGCGCGTGCCCAGCCTGGTGCACCGCATGGCCTTTGGCGAGGTGGGCAAGAACGCCATCATCGAAACCGTGCACCGCTTCGCCCTGGACCCCAGCCAGAGCCCGGCCGCCGCGCAGCGCAAGCTGCAAGGCCTGCTGCGCGCCCTGGGCCACAAATCCTCCTGAACCCATCCATGACGACCAACCGCACCATCCTGATCGTTGACGACGACCAGAAGATCCGCACCCTGCTCAAGACCTATCTCGAAAAGAACCAGTACGAGGTCTTGCTGGCCCACGACGGCGCCAGCTTTCTGGCCGAATTCGAGCGCAGCCAAGCGCAGATCAGCCTGTGCATTCTGGACGTCATGCTGCCCGATACCGAAGGCTTTGCGCTGTGCCAGGCGGTGCGCAAGCGCTCCGAAGTGCCGGTCATCATGCTGACCGCCAGCGCCGAGGAAACTGACCGCATCGTCGGCCTGGAACTGGGCGCTGACGACTACATCGGCAAACCCTTCAACCCGCGCGAGCTGCTGGCCCGCATCAAGGCCATCCACCGCCGCTCCGGCCAAGACCGCCCGCCCACCGCCCTGCCAGCAGCGCCGCCACAAGCGCCACAGCCGCCGCGCTTCTTCCGCTTCAATGGCTTTTGCCTGGACATTCTGGAGCGCAGCCTGATCGACCCGGACGGTGTGGCGTCGGCCCTCTCGGGCATGGACTTCCAGCTGCTCAAGCTGCTGGTGGAACACCCCGGCGAGGTGCTGGACCGCAGCCGCCTGGCCGAAGTCACCCGCGGTCGCGACCTCGGGCCATTGGACCGCTCGCTGGATGTGCAGGTCAGCCGCCTGCGCCAGCGCTTGCAAGACGATGGCAAGCAGCCCGCACTGATCAAGACCGTGCGAGGTTCGGGTTATGTGTTTGCCACCACGGTAGACACCGGCCATGCCCTCTGAGGCCAGCGCCACGCTGGGTGGGCGTGGCTGGCGGCAGGCCTGGCGGCATTGGCCGCAGCGCTTCCTGGCCTTTTTGTTCGACAGCCTGCAAGGCCGCTTCGTGCTGGCCATGTTGGGCGGCTTGGCGCTGGTGCAGCTCTTGATCAATCTGCTGTGGTACAGCCAGATCGAGCAGCGCACCAAGCATCAGGCCGACTTGGCCGCTCACCATGTGGCCAGCGGCGCGCTCGGCGCCTTGCGCGCCCTGCGGGAGCTGCCCGCCGCTTACCGGCCCTTGCTGATCGAGCAGTTGCGCACCATGGGCGGCACCCGCTTTCTGGTCTTCTTCAACAGCGCTGCGGTGAGCGTGACGCCGCTGCCCGGGCAAGACCTGGCACGACGCATGGAAGAAGCCGTGCTGCAAGAGTTGCGCGCCCAGCTCAAGCCCGGCACGGCGCTGAAGGTCACCCTGGCCTCGCCGGTTGGCCTGCAAGTGGCGCCCAGCGGCGCGCTCTTGTCGGAGTTGCCAGACAGCTGGGTGGAACCCTCCTTGTTGACGCCGGACCGGCCCGCACCCTTTTTGGTGATCCAGGCCGAGACCGAGCCGGGTCAATGGCTCTACCTCACCAGCGCCCTGCCCGACCCCTACTTTCTGGAGCAGCTGGAGTTCTTTACCTGGCAACGCATGGCCCCGCAGCTGCTGACCCTGGGCTTGGCCCTGCTGATGACCTTGATCGCCGCGCGCGCACTGACCCGCCCGCTGCGCGGACTCAGCCGCGCAGCCGCCCGCATGGGGCACAAGTCCACGCCCAAGCCGCTCAAGCTCAGCGGCACGTCTGAGGTGCGTCATGCCATCCAGGCCTTCAACGAGATGCAAGAACGCATCCGCCGCTACCTCAGCGACCGCGAGCGCCTGTTCGCCTCCATCTCGCATGATTTGCGCACGCCCATCACCCGGCTGCGCCTGCGCAGCGAACTGCTGGACGACCTGGCGGTGCAGGACGAATTCCATGAGGACTTGGACGAGCTGGACATGATGGTCAAGACCGCCTTGCAGATCGTCAAAGACACCGACATCCACGAAAACCGCGTGCCGGTGCGCATCGACCTGGTGCTGCAGAAAATGGTGCGCGACGCCCGCATGGCCGGCCAGCACATCGAGCTGATGGACAAGCCGCTGACCGTCTTCGGCAAGCCGCTGGCGCTCAAACGCGCGCTGGGCAATTTGCTGGACAACGCCATGTTCTACGGCGGCGGCGCAGAGCGCAAAGCTGAGTTGCGCATGAGCGAGGGCGAGGCCGGCAGCCCGGAAGAGGGTCAGGTCTTGCTGACCGTGCGCGACCACGGCCCCGGCGTGCCCGAAAGCGCCTTGGCCAAGCTGGGCCAGCCCTACACGCGCCTGGAACATGGCGCCAAGCTGCGCAAAGAAGGGCTGGGTCTGGGCCTGTCCATCGTGCGCGATATCGTGGCCGACCATGGCGGTGCCCTGCGCTTTCGCAACCATCCGCAAGGCGGCTTTGAGGTGCGCATGGCTTTACCTAGCCGCGCGCCCTAACTCGCAATCAGTTCAGCACACATGCACGCCCAAGCCTACGCTAACGCCACGACGACCCCGGCAGCCATCAAGCACATCATCATCGTCGGCGGCGGCACGGCCGGCTGGATGAGCGCCAACCTCTTGATGCAGCAGTGGCGTGGCCTCGGCTGCCGCGTCACCCTGATCGAATCCAGCGAGATCGCCACCATCGGCGTGGGCGAAGGCTCCACCCCCTATCTGCGCGAGTTCTTCCGCCGCCTGGGCCTGACTGAGCGCGAGTGGATGCCGGCCTGCAATGCCACTTACAAATGCGGCATCGAGTTCCCGCAATGGTCCACCCAGCCAGGCTTCGAAAGCTATGTGCACCCCTTCTTCAATCAGGATGACCTGAGCCTGGGCACCCGCTTTTTCACCCAAGCCTGCCTGCGTCGGCGCGGTAGCGCGGCGGATGCGAACCCACAGGATTTCTTCATTGCGGCCGAACTGGCGCGCCAGCGCAAAGCGCCCTTCTATCTGCCGCGCGCTGACGGCCGGGCCAGCCCGCCGACCGATTACGCCTATCACTTCGACGCCGGCTTGCTGGGGCAGTTCCTCAAATCACATGCGCTCAAACTGGGCGTCAGCCATCGCATCGGCACCGTGGCCGAGGTGCTGCGGCAGGAGAATGGCGACATCAGCGGCCTGCGCCTGAACGGCAGCGAGGAAGTCCTGGCGGGCAGCTTGTTCATCGACTGCAGCGGCTTCCAGGGCTTGTTGATCAACCAGGCCCTGGGCGTGCCCTTCGAATCCTTTGCTGACAACCTGTTCAATGACCGCGCCATCGCCATGCCCACGGCGCTGGACGAAGGCGAGGACATCCCCTCGGCGACCCGCTCCACCGCCCTGCGCCATGGCTGGGCCTGGCAGATTCCGCTGACCACCCGTTATGGCAATGGCTATGTCTATGCCTCGGCCTTTGTCAGCGCCGAAGAAGCCGAGCAAGAACTGCGCGAACACCTGGGACCTGCAGCCGAGGGCAGCGAGGCGCGGCATCTGAAGATGCGGGTGGGCCAAGTGTCGGAGCATTGGCGCCACAACTGCCTGGCCATCGGTTTGTCGCAAGGCTTCATCGAACCGCTGGAGGCCACGGCCTTGATGCTGATCCAGTTCTCGCTCGATCAATTCATGGCCGCGCTGGAACAAGCCCAGTTCGGCCGCGCGGGTCAAGCCAGCTTCAACGCGCGCAGCCGGCAGATGTTCGAGGGTGTGCGCGACTATGTGGTGGGGCACTACCAACTCAATAGCCGTGATGACACCGAGTACTGGCGCGCCAACCGTGCCAACCACAAGATCTCGGCGCGCCTGGCCAGCATTCTGGAAGTGTGGGACAGCGGTGCTGACTTCGAGGCCGAGCTGACCCGGCATGGCGAGGCGCTGATGTATATCCGCCCCTCCTGGTACTGCCTGCTCGCGGGCATGGGCCGCTTTCCTGCCGGTCTGCGGCCAGCGGCGCCCAGCGGGTCGATCAGCGGAGAACAAGCCCGCTCTTCCCTGGCGGCAAAGGCCAGCGAGTTCTGGGGGCACCGGGCCTATTTGCAGCAGCAGGTGCAGCAGCAGTCAGAGCCGCTGACCCAGGCCTAAGCCTGGCCTGAAGCCAAGGCCCGGCCTCAGCTGAAATACTGGCGCCTCAGCTTGTCGTACTGGCCGTTGCGACGCAGCGTGTTCAAGCCGGCTTGCAGGCGCTGCACCAGAGCGTCATCGCAATCGGGATGCAAGCCATACCAATACTCATAAGCGTTGTCCAACTCCAGCACCGGGCGCAGGGTTGCATAGTGCAGTTTGAGTTGGCGCAGATTCCAGGCGGCCGCCCAATCCAGCATCACCAGCAAGTCCATGCGGCCGACCAGCAGCTTGCGCAGATTGCTGGCGTCGTCGAGCGCCAACTCCAGCTCCTCACCCACACGCAAGCCCTCGGCTTGCAGACGCTTAGCCGCGGCTGATTCGCGCACCACGCCAATCTTCAAGCCTTGCAGGCTCTTCAAATCCTTGATCTGCAGATCGCTGCGCTCCTTCAGGCGATACAAAAGAATGCGCCGCTCGCTGATGGGCCCCACCCATTTGAATTTGCCCTCACGTTCGGGCAGACGGGTCAGCGAGAACAGGATGCTATTGGGCGTGCCGGCGGCCAGTTGCGTGGCGCGCACCCAGGGCGTGACTTGAATCTCCAGCGGCACCTTGGCTTGCGCCGCGATCATGCGCAGCAAGTCAACACTGAAGCCCTGCGCCTTGCCGGAGTCATCGGCATAGTTGAGCGGCGGCAGTGGTTCGGTAAAGCCCTGCAAGCTCGCATGCTCTGTCGCGCTCACATGAGGGGCAACGCCACTCAAGAGGCCCAAAGCCGCGAGGTTCAGTGCGCGACGGCGCATGACAGAGAGTCAGCCACTGGCTGGAATGAACTGCGATCCAACACAGGGCACCTGAGCTTTGGAGTGAAAGAATGGCGGAAATTTTACGGGGGCGGTTTGCCGGCTTTCATGACATGAACATGGCAGCAGGCCCCATGGCGGTCATAGTGCACACGGAAGGCGTGAACCAGGGCGCCACGCGCTTCGGGCAGGCTCAGGCATCAAGCGCTCGCGTAAGACCGAAGTCAGAAAACCTGGGGCCACCGGAGCCTGTGAAAGAAGCGCCGCAGAGGCCACCTCTCATCTTGATGAACGCCAGCGCCGCGCCCTCGCCGGGTGCAATAAACTCGGGCCGCCTCGCCCCCTCAAGCGGGGCGACCACTCGCACGAAAAAACCATGACTCGCTTGTTCCCCCGCCTGGCTGCGCGCTGCTGCGTGACGGGTGTTCTTGCCGGGCTGCTTCTGCTGTCGGCAGGCTTGGCCGCCGCAGCCGATTTGCCGCAATGCTCACGGCGCTTTAGCTTGGCTTTTCACGACCATGGCCTGCTCTACTCCAAAGCGACCCAGCAAGGCATTGACCGGGATGTGGCCAACGAGTTGATCCGGCGCAGCGGCTGCGCCTTCGACACCAGCGTGATGCCGCGCTCACGCATCTGGGTGTGGATCGAATCGGGCGAGTTGGACTTCAGCATGTCGGGCATCAGCAATGAGTCACGCGAGAAGTTCGCCGGTTTCGCCTGGTACCTGTACAACAAATACCAGTTCCTGGTCCGCAAGGATGCGCAGGTGAACACGCTGGAGGCGTTCGAGCGAAACCCCGAGCTCTTTCTGGGCCAGATACGCAGCTTCCGCTACAGCGAGCGCGCCAATCAACTGGCGGATCGCCTGGCGGCAAAGGGCCGCATCAACGAAGTGGCCGACCATGCCCAGTTGCTGGAGATGATGAACCGCAACCGCATCCAAGGCATGATCATCGAGCCCTTCAACTACTCGCAGGTGGAGCGCGCCGCGCTCGACAAGCTGACACGCACGATGGACTTCGGCGACCCGCCGGTGCTGCACGGCTTGATCATGTCCAAGAAATCGATCCCCGAGGCCGAGCAAGCGAAATGGCGCGCCATCATCGACGGCATGCGCCGCGACGGCACCCTGCTGAAGATCATGCGCAAGTACTTCAGCGCCGAAGACGCCAAGGCTTTTGTGACCTTCTAAACGGGCGATCCGCCCGTGCGGCGCTTACTTCCAGCGCCGCAGCTTGTGGCCCACCAGCGCATAGAAAAATATCAGCGCATAGCAGGGCAAGAGCAGCCAGTAGCCCGCCTGCGCACCGCTGGCGTCGGAGATTCGGCCATACAGCATGGGCAGCAAGGCACCACCGGCAATGCCCATGATCAGCAGGGCCGAACCAGCGGCCGTGTACTTGCCCAAACCTTCCAGCGCCAGCGGCCAAATTGAAGGCCAGACCAGAGCATTGGCCAAGCCCAGCAAGGCCAGGAACATCACTGTATTGGGCACGGCCGGCACACCCGCCCATCCCAAAAGCATTTGGCTCACGCCCGTGTCGGTGGCGGAGCTGGTGGCCACACCCAAGGTAAAGACGATGCCGCTGAGGGCGGACAAAAGCAGGGCCGTCTTTTGCGTCATCAGCCGAGGAATCAAGGCAACGCCCAGGCAATAGCCCAGCACCATAAAGCCCATGGTGTAGGAGGTCAGCACCGCGAAATGCGCCACGCCCAGGTTGTGGCCGTAAAGGCCGATGGTGTCGCCGGCAATCACCTCCACGCCCACATAGGCGAACAAGGCCAGCGCCCCCAGCACCACTTGCGGGAACTGGAACACGCCAAAGCGCGTCAGCTCGGGCCCGCCCTTCGCCGGCTCATCATCCAGCTCGATCTCGGGCAGCGAGGAGAAGTGGATGATGATCATGAACAACAGCAAGCCCGCGGCCATCACGGCGTAGGGGTAGACGAGGCGGGCCGACAGTTCGGCCCGTGCGGCTTCGCGCCCGGCGGCATCCAGCGCAGCCAGGGCGCTGTCGGAGAACTTATCCACCCCCGACAGGATCAGTGCCGAGAACACCAAGGGCACGACGATGCCGGCGCCCTTGTTGAACAAGCCCATGATGCTGATGCGCATGGCCGCGCTCTCGCGCGAGCCGATGCAGACGATGTAGGGGTTGATGGCGGTTTGCATCAGCGTCATGCCGGTGGCCAGGGTGAACAGGGCCAACAAGAAGATGCCGTAGTAGCTGGAGCGCGCGGCCGGGATGAAGAGCAAGGCGCCGATGGCCATGATGCCCAGACCCGCCGTCATGCCGTTCTTGTAGCCAATGCGGCCCAGCACGGCGGCGGCCGGCAAGGCCATCACGGTGTAGGCGATATAGAAGGCAAACGTGACCCAAAGCGCCTGGAAGTTATTCAGGTCGCAAACGATCTTGAGGAAAGGAATCAGCGAGCCGTTCAACCAGGTGGCGAAACCCAGGATGAAGAACAGCAGGCCAATGAACAACATGGGCAGAACCACGTCCCGCGCCGAGCGTGGCGGCGCCTGAACATCAGGGCTTGTTGGCATGACGGAATCCATTTTTGGCGAAAACTCCCAGCGGGCGGTGGGTGGGTGAAGCGAAGAGGAAAGAAGCGAAGCGAGACGAGACGAGGCGAGACGAAAAACAAGGGGTGAGCCGCAAACCATCAAGCCCGTGGATGCAAACCAGGGAGACCGCGCAAACCACGGCGCTCTTGGCAATGGCCGCAACTCACCCCAAGTAATCAAGCCGGCCCCCAAGGGTTGCGAGGACGCATCTCAAGCGCCAGGCAAGCGCGGCAGCTGAGGCAAGGACCGGCACATCCATGAATGAATGCGCCGACCCCGCGCCTGCAGCCCAGCACGCCAAACGCTCAGGCGCTGGCGTGCCTCGCCCGATCAGAACTTGGCGCGCAGGCCGATCGAGTAGCGCGAGCCGTTCTCGTACACGCCGATGGGCATGCCATCCGTCGTGTTGGTGCGCACCACCTCGTTGGTGATGTTCACGGCCGAGCCGTACAAGCTCAGCTTGGGCGTGATGTCCCAGCTGGCGGTGGCGTCCCACTGGCCGTAGGCGCTGTTCACGTCCTGACCGCCGAAGTGCATATCGCCGTAGGACTTGGAGCGGTAGTTGTAGGAGGCCCGCACGCTGAAGCCATGCGCTTCGTAGTAGGCACTCAAATTGAACTGGTCACGCGAGTTGCCCAGCACATTGAGCTTGGGCTGCCCGGCCACCGCGCCGGCCTTGGCGTCGGTGTAGGTGTAGTTCATCACCGTGCCGAAGCCGCTATTGCCGAAGGGCTGCTGCCACTGCAACTCAAAGCCCTTGATGTCGGCGCCGTTGTCGGCGTTGTAGGGGCGGGTGACGTTGAGCGTTTGGCCCAACACCTGCTCTTGCGCCGCGACGGTGTAGACAAAGGTGTCCAGCTTCTTGACGAAAGCCGTGCCGGCCAGCACCGCGCCTTCGGCGTAATACCACTCGGCGCCCAACTCCCCTTGATTGGCATGCACCGGCTTGAGCAAGGGGTTGCCGGCCGTGGCGGCGGTCAGCACCGTGCCGTCACGCGTCATGCTGGGGCTGAGCAGATTGAAGGGGTGGCGCGACATCACGCGAGACACCGCACCGCGCACGATCAAGTCCTTTTGCAAGTCGTAGATCACATTCAGATTGGGCAGCGCATCGGTGTAGCTGTTCTTGACGCTGATGGGCGCATAACCGCCCGTCACGATGGCATTGCCATCCGAGGTTTGCTCGGTCTTGACCAGACGCACGCCGAAGTCACCGCGCCACTTATTGCTGGAATACTCGGCCTTCACATAGCCGGCGCTGATGCGTTCGTGGATCTTGTATTCCTCGTTCTTCAGCTCGGTATAGACCATGTTCTTGTCGAACATGGGGATGGCTTTGCTGGCCACCAAGCCATCATCAAACCAGCGGTACTGGGTCAGCGCGCCGGGCGTGGCGGCCTTCTGGCTCAGCAGAGGCGAGGCGCCGGTGGACAGGTCAGCCAGCGTGAAGGACTGCCAGCTGGCCGCCGTGCCATCGGCGCGGCCCTGGCTGCGCTGGTTCTCTTGCGTGCTGTCGCGCAGCTTGAGGCCCACCTTCAAGGCATTGATGAAGGAGTCGTCAAAGAACAGCGAGAAGTCGGCCTGGCCGTAGTTCTCTTTGCTCTTCATGATGCGCACGCGGTCGCTGGTGCCGCCGCCCGGTTGCAGGGTTAGTCCGGTGTAGGTGAGCGGGTCGATATTGAGGTATTTGACGCCGTACTTGTCCGGCCCCAGATCGATCTGGGTGGTGGCATTGCCTTCCATCCAGAAGTGGCGGTCATGCTTGCTGCCGCCCTCGGCTTCGGTGCTGCCGACCTGGCCGTGCAGCTTCCAGTTGCTGCCCTGGTAGCTACCGTCCAGGTCCAGCACCTTGGACTTCACATAGGACTCGCGGTAGATGGGCTCAAACGACACATTGGTGTTGCCGATGGTGCCGCCCACCAAGGCCTTGGCGCCGTCCGATGTGGTGATGAAGCTGGGGTTCTGGACGCTGATATTGCCCTTGGCATCGGCTTGGCCGCTGGCTTGCCAGAGGTAGTTCTGATTGTTGTTATTCATCTTCATGTCTGAATTCATGTAATTCAGCACGAAGTCGGTTTCACTCGTGGGGCGGAACTGAATCGCCAGATTGCCGGTCGTGCGTTCACGATCCTGGCGGAAGATGGCCGAGCCACCGCCCCAGGAGGCGTAGGCATTGGTGGCCGCCGCACCCGTGGGGGTGTTGTTCTTGTCGACCGGCACGATGTTGTACTTGCCGTCGGGGAAGTTCTCCTGGCCGTCGCGGCGCATGGTGCGTTTTTGCTCGCTGATGGAGACCAGCACGCCCAGAGTCTTGTTCTCGTTTTGCCAGTTCAGCAGGCCGCTGAACTGTGGGTCGGTCTTGCCGGGCAGCTTGCTGTAAGTCGCTTCGGCCGAGCCTTGCAGGGTCAGGCGCTCCTTGAACTCCAGCGGCTTGCGCGTTTTCACCACCACCAGGCCGCCCACGCTGCCTTCGTCCAGATCGGCCGAGGGGCTTTTGTAGATATCGAGGCTACCCACGATTTCAGACGGCAGCACGTCGTAGTTGAAGCTGCGCGTTTGCGCTTCGTTCAACCACCATTCGGCCGAGGCCACGGCCTGGCCGTTGAGCTGCGTCATGTTCAGGTTTTTGTCCGTGCCGCGCACGAAGATGGCCTTGCCCTCACCCCAGCCGCGGTCCACCGACACGCCGGGCATGCGCTGCAGGGAGTCAGCCACGTTCTTGTCAGGGAACTTGCCCACGTCTTCGGCGCGGATGGAGTCCACGATATTGTTGGACTCGCGCTTTTCCAGCAGATTCTTCTTCAGGGTGGCGCGCACGCCCACCACTTCCACCAAGTCCAGCTTCTCGCTGGCCGCAGGGTTCGCGGCCGGAGCTACCTCATCGGCCGCCTGCGCCGCATGCACCGCCAGCGCAGCCAGCGTCAGGGTGATGAGTTGAGGCAAGAGTTTCTTCTTGAATACAGCGTCGGACACGGGTTGCTCCTAAATGATGATTTTTTGGCGAGGATCTGACGATGACTCCCGGGCGCTCAGCACTCGATTCAAACCACGCGGCGCATGGGGATGAAGAGGCATGGTGCTGATCGAGCCTGGCGGGTCTCTCCGCTAAGCGGGTGCTTTTCGGTGATGCTAATTTAGCGGTTCAAGGCCGGCTTGAATCGCCACGTTGCGCTTTGATGGACTTCATTGCATGGTGCTTACAAAGCGGCCGGGCGCTTCAGCTGCCGCGCTCAGAGGCCTTCGGCAAACCACGACTTTTGGCGCGGGCAGGGAAGGGTCCCGCCCAAGAAAGCGGGCATTGGCGCGGACGTCTCCCGACGGCGCCAATGCCCGGTGTATCAATCAATCAATGAATCAAGGCAGCACCGGTGCTGCGGTGATCGTGGCGCTGCAATCGCCAAAGCCGATGCGGCGTGCACCCTCGCGCTGGGCGTAGCCGCGCAGGATCACCGTGTCGCCATCCGCCAGGAACTTGCGGGTTTCGCCATTGGGCAGGGTCAGGTCTTGCTTGCCGCCCAGCGACAGTTCCAACATCGACCCGCCCTCACCCGCTTCCGGCCCGGACTGGGTGCCCGTGCCCATCAAATCACCCGGCTGCAGGTTGCAGCCATTGCTGGCGTGATGGGTGAGCATTTGCGCCAGCGTCCAGTAGGCGTGCTTGAAATTGGAGCGCATCAGGCGCGTGGCCGGCAGGCCTTGCGCGCGCATCTGCGCGGTCTGCAGCCAGACTTCCAGCTCGATGTCGTAGCCACCCTCGGCGCGGTTCTTGGCCGAGTCGATATAGGGCAGAGGCTGCGGGTCTTCGGGCGGGTGGGCGAAGGCGGTGCGGAAGGGCTCCAGCGCATCCATGCTGACGATCCAGGGCGACAGCGTGGTGGCGAAATTCTTGGCCAGGAATGGGCCCAGGGGCTGGTACTCCCAGCCCTGCACATCGCGGGCCGACCAATCGTTGAGCAGGGTCACGCCGAAAAGATGCTCATCGGCGTCTTGCATGGCGATGGGCTCGCCCAGCGCATTGCCGGCGGCCACGAACACGCCCAGCTCCAGCTCATAGTCCAGGCGCTTGCAGGCACTGAAGGTCGGCACTTCCGCATCCGGCGCCTTGAGCTGGCCCAGGGGCCGGCGCACCGTGCCGCCGCTCACGCCGATGGAAGAGCTGCGGCCGTGGTAACCGATGGGCACCCATTTGTAGTTGGGCAGCAGCGGGTTGTCCGGGCGGAACAGCTTGCCCACCGTGGTGGCGTGGTGGATGCCGGTGTAGAAGTCGGTGTAGTCGCCGATGCGGCAAGGCACGGCCATCTGCGCCTCGGCTTGCGCCACCAAGGCCGGGCGCAGGGCCGCTTCCTGCGGACTGCCGGCCAGCAAGGCGTCAAACAAGGCATGGCGCAGCTGGCGGCGCAGCGCGGCGGGCTGGGCCATGAAGGCATTCAAATCACCTTGCGCCAAAGGCTGCAACAGCACCTGCACGGCGCTGGACCATTTGCCCAGTGCGCTGGCCCGGTGGAGGTCAAGAATCTGCGTGCCGATGGCGATGCCAACGCGGGCGCTTTCATTGCTGCCGGCGCGGCGAAACAAGCCGTAGGGCAGGTTCTGAATCGGGAATTCAGTGTCAGCGTCATTGGCGCTGGCGACCCAGCTTTGGGCGTCTGGGCGGTGGGTATGGTCGATCAGGCTCATCGTGGTGGACTACTTTTTTATTGCTTCAGTCTTGTGGATTGAATTCGGCGGTGAAGTGCTGATTGCAGCTCATTGCGGTGCTCATTGCGATGGATTGGCCAAGGTATTGCTGCGAGCCAGCGCCATCGCCTCAGCCAGCACCGCGCGGTCCCCCACATGGTTGGCCAGAATCAGCACCAGCTTGGCCAAAAAGGCGTCGGCCTGCGCATCGCTGAGATCGCGCTGGGCTTGGATCAAGGCCTCGTAAAACCCATCGGGGTCGGGGATATTGGGGCTGCGGTTCAGATGGCTCATGCTTGAATGGCTCCCAGGCTGCGGCGCAAGGCGGCCATGACTTTGGCGGGAGAAAACTCGCGCCAACGCGCGGCCACATATTGGTCGGGGCGGATCAGGTAGACGGTGCCGGGCTGGGCGTCAAAGCGCTGAGCCAGCAAGCCGTCCGGGTCGGCAATATCGCGGCCCACGATCAGAGGCTGAGCCGTCACGCCGGCCCAGGTGACCGCAGCCGCAGGGCCCCAGCTCAGCAGCGCAAAGCCACGGCCCAATTGGCGCAAGAGCCAATCAGACTGGCCTGATACATGCACCGGTGCATCCAAGCAAGGGCTGCCCGGGCACACGCTAGCGGCGGCAAAGGCTTGCTCGTCCGGGGTGTTGAGCGAGGAGTTCAGGTAAGGCGTCGGCGTTGACAGGCGGCCGCTATTGACCAGCGGGCGGGCAAAGGCTTCGCTGCGCGCCAATTCCAGCACCGCATTGCGCAGGCGCAGCGAGGCGCGGCTCTTGGGTGTGATGAAGTCGGTGGAGCGGGTGCTTTGCGCCAGGTTGTCGTCGCTGGCGTAGGCGCGTTCCTCGTGATACGTGTCCAGCAGACGCTCGGGCGCGCCTTGGTTCAGCACCGCGTTCAGCTTCCAGGCCAGGTTGTCGGCATCTTGCACGCCGGTGTTGGCACCGCGTGCGCCAAAGGGCGAGACCTGATGCGCCGCATCACCGGCAAACAGCACCCGGCCATGGCGGAACTGGTCGATGCGCCGGCAGGCGAATTGATAGACCGAGACCCATTCCAGCTCAAAGGGCACGCCCTCACCCAACATGGCGCGGATGCGCGGGATGACGTTCTCGGGCTTTTTCTCCTCCACCGGATCGGCCTCCCAGCCGAGCTGAAAGTCGATGCGCCAGACGTCATGGCTTTGCTTGTGCAACAGCACCGACTGGCCGGGGTGGAATGGCGGGTCGAACCAGAACCAGCGTTCGGGTGCGGCGCCGGGCCGCGTCAGGCCCGCGCCATGGCCGTTGCTGTGTTCTGCGTCGATGGGCACTTCGGCCTTGGCGGCGTCAGGCTTGATCACCACATCGGCGATGAGAAAGCGGTCTTGGAAGAACTGGCCGCTGAAGTCCGCCCCGACCATGCGGCGGGTATCGCTGCTGGCGCCGTCGCAAGCCACCAGCCATTGCGCGCCCAGCTCAAACTGGCCATCGGGCGTTTCGACCTGCAGACGCACGGCCTCGGCTTCTTGACTCAGGCTCAGCAGCCTGTGCTTCCAGCGCAGATCCACCAGCGGATGCTTGACGCAGGCCGCCACCAGTTCTTCTTCCAGGTAGTACTGCTGCAGATTGATCATGGCCGGCATTTGCTGCGCGGCCACGGGCAGCAGGTCGAACTGATAGGCCAGCTCATCGCGGTGGAAGACCTTGCCATGCTGCCAGCTCACGCCTTGAGCCAGCAAGGGCGTGGCCACGCCCAGGCGCTCCCAAACTTCCAGCGTTCGCTTGGCGTAGCAAACGGCGCGCGAGCCGATGCTGACGCTGTTGTTGTCATCCAGCACCAGGGTGCGGATGCCGCGCATGGCGCAGTCCAGCGCCAGGCTCAGCCCCACGGGTCCGGCGCCAATGATCACCAGCGGGTGCTGCAGATACTCACCCGCCGCTTGCTCCGCGCTCTGCACATAAGGGAATTCGGGGTATTGATAGGTCTGCTGCACGCCGGGCTCCAGCTCAGGGCGGTTTCAGGCGGCGTGGGAGCCGTCATGCATCCAAGCGGCGTGCTTGGGCGCTTGCTTGGTGCGGGTCCACTCATCCAGCATCTCGCGCTTGCAGGCGTCGAGCTTGGCGTACATCTCCGGCGTGCCCACATCGGCCGCCAATTCCAGGCGGTGGCCGTTGGGGTCGAAGAAGTAGATGCTCTTGAAAATCGTGTGGTCGGTGATGCCGATCACATCGATGCCAGCGGCTTGCAGGCGCGCCTTGGCCGCCTCCAGTTCGGCCACGCTGTCGACCTTGAGGGCGATGTGCTGCACCCACTCCGGCGTGTTGGTGTCGCGGCCCATGGCAGGCGAATTAGGCAGCTCGAAGAAGGCCAGCACATTGCCGCCACCCGCATCCATGAAGATGTGCATATAGGGATCGGGCGCCTTGGTGGACGGCACTTTGTCTTCGGCAATGGCCAGCACAAAGTTCATGCCCAGATGCTTTTCATACCAATCGACGGTGGTCTTGGCATCGATGCAGCGGTAGGCGACGTGGTGAATGCGTTGGATCTTCATGGTCTTGCAACTCTCTCAATTCGGTGGGGAGGGCTCATCAGCGCGGTGCTTGGCGGCTGAGCCGAGAAGCGATCAGGCGCTCAGCTTTCCAAGGCCTGCCACATGGCCAGGTCGCGCTCAGCCGTCCAGATGCGTGGGTCCACATGGCCGCTGGCTTCGTCAAAAGCGCGGGTCACATCAAATGGCATGCAGTGGGCAAAGATCACCCACTGGCCGTACTTCTGCGCCAGGCGCTCATAGGTGTCGCGGTACACGGCTTTGAGTTCTTGACCGGCCGCCGCACCGGCCTTCACGCTGGCATACAACTCGCTGACAAAGGCGCGCGTGCCAGCCAGGCCGGCCGCCACCTGGGCTTCGGTTTGCAGCGCCGGGCCACGGCCGGGCACCAGCTTGGCGGGCTTGAGGGCGGCCAAGTTGTCCAGGGTTTGCGGCCAGTCGCTGAAGTAGGCATCGCCGGCATAAGGCGTGGCATCAAACTCCACCAGATCACCCGAGAACAGCACCCGGTCCTGCGGCAACCACACCACCGTGTCGCCCTTGGTATGGCCACGGCCAAGTTGCAGGATCTGCACTTCCAGCTTGCCCAGCCACAAAGTCATCTTGCCGGTGAAGGTCAGCGTGGGCCAGGTCAGGCCGGGCGGGACGGTTTCCACATTGGCGAAGAGGCGCGGGAAGCGGCCGATCTCGCTGGCCTTGTCTTGTTCGCCGCGCTCGACGATCAAGTCATAAGTGTCCTGGCTGGCAATGATCTGCTCGCAGCCTTCGGCCTGGTAGGCCGAGGCGCCCAGCACACGCACCGCGTGGTAGTGGCTCAGCAGCACGTATTTGATGGGCTTGTCGGTCACCTCACGGATGCGGCGGATCACGTCTTGCGCCATTGCCGGTGTGGCCTGGGTGTCGATCACCATCACCGCGTCGTCACCGATGACGATGCCGGTATTCGGGTCGCCCTCGGCGGTGTAGGCGTAAGCATGCTCGGAAAGCTTGTCGAAGCTGACTTGCTTGACGTCGAGGTCGGCTTGGGAGGCAAAGGTCTTGGTCGGCTGGGTCATGGGCGTCGGCTGTTGAGCAAGGAAAGGCTTCGGCAGACCCGAAACCCAAGGCCTCGAATTTAAACAAAGTTAAATTCGTTTGTCTATAGCGAATTTATCGCGCAGCGAGTTCAGCGAGATCGGGTGTAATGAAGGGCATGAACACGCCCACCCTGCCCAACGAAGAAAAAGCCAGCCCGCGCGGCATACAAAGCATCGAAGTGGGCGGGCAGCTGCTGATTGCCTTGGCCCATCATGGCCGACCCATGGCATTGAAAGACCTGGCGCGTGTGGGGCAGATGGCGCCCGCCAAAGCGCACCCCTATTTGGTCAGCTTCATCAAGCTTGGACTGGTCGAGCAAGAAGCCAGCAGCGGGCGCTATGGCCTGGGGCCGCTGGCCTTGCAACTGGGCTTGATCAGCCTGCAGCAATATGAGCCGGTGCGCCTAGCCACGCCGCGCATCGAAGAGTTGGCGGCGCAGTTGCAGGTGACGGTGGCGATTGCGGTCTGGGGCAATCGCGGCCCCACCATCGTGCGGGTGGCCGAGGCACCCAGCCCCGTCCACATCAGCATGCGCCACGGCACGGTGATGAGCTTGCGCGGCACCGCCTCGGGCCGCTTATTTGCCGCCTACCTGCCGCCTGCCGCGGTGCAAGCCGCCCTGGCTGCAGAAGACAGCGCCGAGGGCAGCAAACCCGGCAAAAGCAAAGACTTCGAGGAGCAACTGCGCCAGGCGCGCGCCGAAGGCCTGGCCCGCTCATTGGACGGGGTTGTGCCAGGCGTCAGCGCCTTGGCGGCGCCGGTGTTTGATGACCAGGGCCGCATGGTGCTGAGCCTGACCGCCATCGGCCCCAGCGGGCATTTCGACCTGGATGCGCGCGGCCCGCTGGCCTGCGCGCTCAAGCGAGCCGGGAAAGAACTGTCGCGGCAGCTCGGCTGGCTTGCTGACTGAATAAATGAATGAAGCGCTGCGGCGCTGGCTCAGGCTTGCGCGCAGAAAAGCATCAAGGGCGGCTTACTGACGCAGCTTGGCCAGAATGGCGGATTCTTCCTCAACACCATAGAAGAACGGGTACAGGGTGCGCGTCACGCTGGCACTGGCCGGGCAGCCGCCGTAGCTGCTCACCTGCTCACCCGCCCAGACAAGATCCAAGACCATCAGCACCGCCGGCGCATTGACCCGCGTGTTGTGGCGCGCCTCGCCCTGGACCTTGAAGCCCAGCATGCGGCGATAAAAGGGCACATGCCGTGGGTTCACCTCAATCACCAAGGTGTTGCAGGCCGCCAAGCGGTAGGCGTGCATGAAGGCAAGGTGAAACAGATGGGCCAGCAGCTCCTTGCTTTCCGCCACATCCTGGTCGAGCGCCAGGCGGCCGAATTCGCACAAGCGCAGGCCTTGTGCCCGCAGCGCCTGCAACTCCGCACCGAACAAGTCTTCCGCACGCAGGCCATGCTCGGTATCAAAGCGAACGGCGATGGTGCCCACCGTGGTGGCGCCGGAAAACGCCGAGCAGATGATTTCCGCCCCATCCGGCGCGGTGCTCAAGTCCTTGCACAGATAGCCGCGGTCCGCGTAGCGGCGCGCCACCAGCCCACGTGCATGGCCCCAAAACGCCTGTTCAACGGTCTGAATGGTCAGACCGGGCGCCTGGTATCGCAGCTCAGATAACTCTTGGAAATTGATCATCAGGTACTCACTTGTCAATCACCGGACCCCGGGGGCGGAAGCTACGGGCGCCAGTCTATCGACCAATGTGTGAATTCCTGACCAGAAATACGAGAAGTTACACAAGAAGCCCCTAGATTGCAGTTGACACCATTTGCCCCAGTGATAAGGGCCAATCGAGATCAGAAGGCGCAATCTGGCGCAAAAAGCAGAAGAACTACGGAGCGAATGAGGGCCTCAAATTCAAGAACGCCGCTGTTGACAACAAAATGGGGAACTTTGGCAACATTGGCTTGAATTTTCGAAAAGTGTGCCGGCGCGCTCCTGCGCCGGCCATTCGCCATGGTGCCAACAAGCGCCAAGGCATTTCATAGTTTGGGCTTGCTGACTTTTCCGCGCGACCGAGGCCCTTCCAGGCCCGGTCTGGATCGATCAGCCGATCAAAGCAGCTTGAGCTTCTTGGCCTGTTCGGTCAGCTCCGCGCGGAAGCTGGGGTGCGCGATAGCGATCATTTCCTGCGCCCGCTGCTTGGCCGACTTGCCGCGCAGCTGCGCCACGCCGTACTCGCTGACGACGTAGTTGATGTCGTTCTTGCTGGTGCTGACATGGGTGCCCGGCGTCAGCGTGGGCACGATGCGGCTGATGCTGTCGTCCTTGGCGGTGGAAGGCACGACGATGAAGGCCTTGCCACCGAGCGAGCGATTGGCGGCCCGCACAAAGTCGCTCTGTCCGCCGGTGCCGGAGTAAGGCGTCGGCCCCAAGCTTTCCGAGCCGCACTGGCCCAGCAGGTCGATTTGCAGCGTCGCGTTGATGGCGACCAGCTTGTCGTTCTTGCCGGCCAGATAGGGGTCATTGGTGAAGTCCACCGGGTGCATTTCCAGGCCCGGGTTGCGATCCAGAAAGCGGTAGAGCTTTTGCGAGCCGAGCGCAAAGGTCGCCACCATCTTGCCGGGCAGATAGTTCTTGCGCCGGTTGGTGACGGCACCACTTTCGATCAAGGTCAGGATGCCGTCGCCGATCATCTCGGTGTGGATGCCCAGGTCGCGCTTGGCCGTCAGCTGCATCACCACCGCGTCCGGAATACCGCCGTAGCCGATTTGCAGGGTCGAGCCGTCGTCGATCATATCGGCCACATATTTGCCGATGGCCTGCTGCACCGGGCCGATCTTGGGCAGCCCCACTTCTTGCAGCGGATCTGAGCTTTCCACCAGAGCACTGACCTGCGAGATATGCACATGGCAGTTGCCGAAAGCAAATGGCACGTTGGGATTCACTTCCAGCACCACGGCGCGCGCCTTGGCCACTGCGGCCATGGTGTAGTCAGCCCCCAGGCTGAGGGAGAAATAGCCGTGGCTGTCCATCGGCGAAGCCATCGCAAACACCACATCGGCGGGGATCAGGCCCCGTTCGATCAAGGCCGGCATTTCGGAGAAATAGCTGGGGATGAAGTCGATCCAGCCTTCCTTGCCGCCCTGGCGTGAGGCACCGCCGTAGAAGAAGGCCACATGGCGCACATGGTCCACGGTCTCGGGGTCAAAGTAGGCGAACTTGCGCACCGGCAGAATCTGGCCGATCTTGATGCCTCGGAAGCTGCGCCGCTGTTCCGACAGCGCGTTCAACAGGGCCGGCGGCTCACCCACGCCGGTGGGCACGATGATGAAATCGTCATTGCGCAGCAGGGTCAGCGCGTCCGCAGCACTGCGCAGTTTTTGCTTGTATAGATCTTGGACTGACATGGTGGACACCAATCGCTAGGGGGATAGCAAAGAGTGTGCACGCGAAACCCTGCTTCCATCCTTACAGGTCGCGGCGACCCAACAGCGCGGGGCGCCGGCGCCCTTCACCACTGCGGGCGGTCCAGCAAGGCAGACAAGTCCACACGTGCTTGCGCCAGGGCCTTGCTGACCCGCTGATCGGCATGCTGCGCCACCTTCATCGGGTCAAAAACCGCCGCCAGCGCGGCCGGCTCAATGCCGGCCCGCAAACGGGCGTCACGCGCACAAAGCTGCTCAGCCAAGGCGCGCAGCCCGCCGTGAGCGCCCTCTTGCGCCGCCAAGACCTCATCGCATAACTGTCCCACTAGGGACTGGGCCTCAAGCCGCCCCAATACGCCGGCCAGGCATTGCGTCAAGGCCTCGGAATACACCAACTCCCGCTGCGCTTCGATATTGGCCGCCATGCGCGCGGGATAGAGGGTGATGCCGGCCATGGCCGTCAGCATCGCCCGCACCGAGCCATGGCTGTGCATCAGCAGGCTCACCGATTCAGCCAGTTCCGCCTGCCAGCCGCCCAGGCCGCGCTCGAACTCCTGCAGCATGCTGCTCAGCAAAGCCGCCACACGCTGCGGCGCCCGCTGCGCCGCCGCCAGCGCCAGCATGCAAGACACCGGATTGCGCTTATGCGGCATGGCCCGCGAATGGCTGCGCTTGCGAACAGACAGGGGCAAGCCCGCAGGCAAACCCATATGCGCAGCATCCACTGCGCCCACCTTGGCCGACTTGGCGCTTGGCTTGAGCCAAGACGGTGGAGGCGCAGCGGGCACGGCACTGGCCGGATCGTGGCAAGCCAGCCCATCCGAAGGCGGGCTCAAGGGCGGCAGGTCCTCCGGCTCGGCCATCTCGCCGATTTCGGACTGCGAGAGCAGCGACACATCGCGCGCCAATTTGCCCAGCGAACCACAAAGAATGCCTAACTCGGCGCACAAGCGCACCCAGCGGTCGCGCTGCGAATGCCAGGACATCTCCGGCACCGGCAGCTTCAGCTCGGCACCCAAGGCCTGGCTGACTGCCTCGGCTTGCTCGCCCAGCGCCGACAAGGTCCCCACCGCGCCGCCAAACTGCAGTTGCAAGGCACCGTCGGCCGCATGCCGCAAGCCTTGCGCGCAACGCAGCAAGGGCAAGGCCCAGCTCGCGATGCGAAAACGCAAGCTGCTGACCTGCGCCGCTTGCATCAAGGTGCGCGCCAGAATGGGTTGGGCCGGATGCGCATCGGCCAGATCCAGCAGCACGCCCACCAGTTCCAGCAAATCGTCTTCGATCAGGCGCAGCGCACGGCGCGCCAACAAGACCTGCGCCGTATCGATCACATCCTGGCTGGTGCTGCCCAAATGCACAAAGGAAGCAGCGTCCGGGTCAAACAAGGCCACGGTTTCGGCCAAGCGGCGCACCACCGGAATGGCCAAGCTGCCATCGTGGGCGCTGGCGGCCATCAGGGCATGAATATCGTAGAGCTCAACCCGGCAAAGGCTGGCAATGGCCTGCGCGGCCGACTGCGGAATCACCCCCACGCGCCCTTGGGCACGGGCCAGCGCCGCCTCAAAGTCCATCATGGCCTGCACGATGGACGACTTATCCAACACCGCCAACATTTCGGGCGTGGACAAAAAACCCTCAAACACCAACACCGACATACCGCACCTCAGAGGATCTTCGCGAGCATCCTAGCCATGCGGCGGGGTTTGGCTGATATCGGCAAACCCTCAGAGGGTTTGCCTGGGGCACGGAGCCATGGGCGCTAACGGCCCAGTTCTCCGCACTCCCAACAGGCCTCTTTGGCCTCAGGCCATCAAGCCTGATTGGCTTGTTGCACAGCCAAACGGTTCATATTGCCCATCGAAATGCGGTGCATTTCCAACAGGGCCAGCAGACCGTTGCGATGCAACTCCACCACCTTGGCGTCAGGCAGTTCGGCCAGCTTCTTTTCGTCCACGGCCAGGAAGCCGTCCACGTCCAGTTTCTCGCCGTTGCCCAGCGTGGCTTCGAAGCGCATGTCTTGCAGCAGATCCAGCTCTTGCAGGGCCTGGCAGGCGTGACGGGTGCGCTCGGACTCTTGCTCGAAGTTCTCGAGGAAGGTGCGGGCATTGCTCAGGAACTCGGTCGGCTCGCCATCGGCGCCAAACAGGGGCTGACCTTCGGTGACCGAAAAGCCAGGCCATTCGCTGTCGTAGCAAACCGCCACGGTGTCGCTGTCCTGCTCCAGGCGCGCCATCGCGAAGGGGTAACGGCGCAGATAGGCGGGCACATAGTTGCCGGTCCACTTGCCGTCCTTGACGAACAAATTGCTACCAGCGCGCAGGCCCATCACGGCCAGCGGGGCAACGGCTTGCTTGGAACCGTCCGTGGGGGCTTCGCCCACACGCACGAACACGATGGGGAATTCCTTGCAGGCTTCGGCGAACTCAACCACGGCCAGGAACAGGGAATTCAAACCCGCCACACGGTCCACCGTGGGCAATTCGGTCTTCAGGCGCAGGTGCTTGTGGGCCTCACGGTCCAGGGGCACCAAATTGCCGTACAGGGGGGGCGTACTCATGACTTCACTTCTCCATCATCATCAACAGCCAGTCGACTGACCAGCACTTTGTCTACACGCTTGCCATCGAGGTCCACAACCTCAAATCTCCAGGCGTTCCACTCCACCACATCGGCCGTGCGCGGCAAACGTCCCAGCAGCAGCATGATCATGCCGGCCAGGGTGTTGTAGCGCCCACGGTCCTCCTCGGGTAGTTCCTTCAGCTCCAGGCGGTCCTTCAGCTCAGGCACCGGGATCAGGCCGTCCAGCAGCCAGCTCCCATCCTCGCGTTGCACCGCCCAGGCATCTCCGTCGCTGGGCGCATTGAATTCGCCCGCAATCGCTTCCAGCACATCGCGCACGGAGATCACCCCCTGCACTTCGCCATATTCATCCACCACAAACACCAGCGGCGCATCCGAGACGCGGAACTGCTCCAGCAACTCCATGCCCGAGAGCGTCTCCGGCACAAACACCGCGGCTTCCAAATCTTCCGCCAGCGCCAAGGGCTGGCCGCTCAAGGCCCGCTGCAGCAGCACCTGGGCCGAGACAATGCCCTGGACCTCCGCCAGGCTGCCGCGGCACACCGGATAGCGGCTATAGCCATGACCCTTGAGCACCTCCAGCACCTGCTGCGGCGTGTCACTGACATCCAGCCAGGCGATCTCGGCCCGTGGAATCATCATCGAGCCGATCTCGCGCTCATCCAGGCGGAACACATTGCGCACCATCTGGTGCTCATGCGCTTCAATCACGCCGGCCTCACGCCCCTCGTCCAGGCTGGCGGCAATCTCTTCTTCCGTCACGCTGCGCGGAACATGGCCACCAAAACCCATCAGGCCCAGGGTCGCTTCCGTTGACACGCTCAACACCTTGACCAAGGGCCGCGCCGCCATGGAGAGGAAATCCATGATGGGCGCCACCTTGCGCGCCACTGTTTCCGGGTAAATCTGGCCCAGACGCTTGGGCACCAGTTCACCAAAAATAATCGTCACCACGGTGATGATCACCACCACCATGGCCGTGGCGGTGATGTCCACCACGCGGTCATGCCAGCCGAAGGTGGCCGAGAGCCACTTCGCCAGCGGCGCCGAGAACGCCGCATCGCCCACAATGCCGTTCAACACGCCAATCGAGGTAATGCCAATCTGCACCGTGGACAAAAACTTGGTCGGGTCGTCATGCAAGGCCATGGCCGAGCGTGCACCGGACTCCCCCGCTTCCACCAACACCTGCAGCCGGGCTTTACGGCTGGCAGACAAGGCCATTTCCGACGCGGCGAAAAAGGCGTTCAAACACAAAAGAAAAATGAGAAAAGCGGTATCCATTGAGTGCGCCGCTGAGCCGGAATTGCCTCCCAACGTGCGCCTGACTGTGCAAGAGCCGCGTAGGGTAGCAGAAGCATTTGAAAGTTCTGACAGCACAATCCCGCAATGAACTACCTAATCGGCGACCTGCAAGGCTGCTGCGATGCCCTCGATCGCTTGCTGACCAAAATCGGTTTCTCCCCTTCCCGCGACCGCATCTACCTGCTGGGCGACCTGGTCAACCGGGGCCCGACGTCCCTGCGCACCCTGCGCCGCCTGATGGCCCTGGGCGACAGTGCCCGCAGCCTGCTGGGCAACCACGACCTGCATTTGCTGGCCGTGGCGCAAGGCATACGCCCCTCGCACCGCAATGACACGGTGCAGGAAATTCTTGACGCGCCCGAGCGCGAAGCCCTGCTGCAATGGCTGCGCCAGCAAAACATGGCCCTGTTCGAGCAAGGCTGGCTGATGGTGCACGCCGGGGTGGTGCCGCAATGGGATCTGGCCCAAACGCTGCAACTCGCCGGCGAAGTCGAGGCCCTGCTGCGCGGCCCCGATCTGCACGACTTCCTGGCCCAGATGTACGGCAATGAGCCTCACACCTGGCGCGACGATCTGCAAGGCGCCGACCGCCTGCGCTTCGTCATCAACGCCCTGACCCGCCTGCGCTTTTGCAACGCGGCCGGCCGGCTCGATTTCAAAACCAAGGATGGCGCCGGCGAAGCCCCTGCCGGCTTTTACCCCTGGTTCGATACGCCCGGCCGCCGCACGGCCGGCACGCCCATCGCCTTCGGACACTGGTCCACCCTGGGCCAAATCACCCGACCCGACCTGCTGGCCCTGGACACCGGCTGCGTCTGGGGCGGCAAACTCAGCGCCGCACGCGTCGAAAACGGGCAAATGCGGGAGCTGATTCAAGTGAAGTGCGAACAAGCCCAGAAACCCGGCAAATGAAGCGCAGGTTCGCGGCTACAATGCCGCCTCCATTACAGGAAGCTTGGCCGAGCGGTTTAAGGCACCGGTCTTGCTCAATCGACGCATCAGCGGCGATTGCGCCGAAACTCATATCGCGACAGCGATGTGAGTGCAGGCAAAACCGGCGACACGTCGCTGGCACTGTTAATCAGAGTTACAGGAAGCTTGGCCGAGCGGTTTAAGGCACCGGTCTTGAAAACCGGCGAGGGTTTATCCCCTCCGTGAGTTCGAATCTCACAGCTTCCGCCAGAAAGTAAGCAAAAACGGGCCCTAGCGGCCCGTTTTTTATT
>NZ_CAMFJS010000038.1 GCF_945956965.1 uncultured Roseateles sp. | reverse complement strand
GAGTCCTGCAGTTGCTTGACCGCCTTGCTGTCGAGTTGCGCGGAGAGCTCAGAGGCCGGCTTGAGCGACAACTTGGCGTCCGGGTGGGCAATGATGGTGCCCTTGTTGGAGACTAGGAAGGCGAATCCGTTCTCGGTGGGTTTGATGGCCTTGACGGTGCCGACCACGGCATCCAGAAACACGTCAGAAGCCAGCACGGCCTTGGTTTGACCACCATCTTTGACGCCAAGGGCGAATGTCACGACCAATTGCTGGCGCGCGGCATCCATATAGGGCTCGGTCAGCACGGTGCCGCTGGCCGAGGCCGCGGCGGTGTACCAGGGGCGGCCAGTCGGGTCATAGCCGGGCGGCAGGTTTTGAGGTGCGTTGAAGAGGATGCGCTTGTCAGCGAAGCCGATGTAGGCGGCTTCCAGCTTGCCCGACTTGGCGGCCTGCACGAGAAATGGCACAGGTTCCGCGACATCGGCGGAGGGCACCAGGGCGCTGACGATGCTGCGCTGGTTCTGCACCCATTCGTTGATGACCGCTGCCCGCCCCGCGACCAAGGCATTCAGGCTGCTCAGCACTTTGCTGCGGGTGTGGTCGCGCACGATCACATAGTTGGCTGCGGTGGCGACAAAAAGCGTCAGCACCACCACGCTAATGCTCAGGCCTATCAAGCGGGTCTTGATGGAGTCAAACATCGTCTATCTCCTAAACAGCGAATTGCTTGCTTGGCGCCTGATGAGCAGGGCCGGGGATGATTCAGAAACTCTCCCAGTCGCCTTCCTGGCTAGCCGGTGGGCTGCTCGTGACGGGTTTGGGTGCTGGGCGCGCGGGAGGTGGCGAGGCCTGGCGTGAGAGAGCAGGCTTCGCGTCCGAATGGCTTGCTGCGGCGCTTGGCTTCGGGCTGGCCTTGGCGCCGCCGGTCGCTGCTGAAGGCTTGCTCAGGCCACTGGATTTAAAGCTCGCGGGCCCAGCTTGGGGCTTTGGCGCCGGGCTGGGTTTGGGGCTAGGTGCTGCGTGGATTTGATCTTCACTGGACAGGCGAAACACCGCAACGGCTTCCACCAGCCGATGGGCCTGATCCCGCAAGCTCTCCGCCGCAGCGGCTGACTCTTCCACAAGGGCTGCGTTTTGCTGCGTCATCTGGTCGAGCGCCAAGACTGAGTGGCTGATCTGCACCAAGCCATCGCTTTGGTCTGCCGAGGTGGCGGTGATTTCCCCGATCACATCTTGCACGCGCTGCACGCTGCTGACGATGTCCTGCATCGATGTACCGGCTTCTTGAACCAAGCGCGAGCCGGCCTCGACCCGGTCGACGCTGGCGCCGATCAGGGTTTTGATCTCTTTGGCGGCTTCTGCGCTCCGTTGGGCCAGGGAGCGGACCTCGCTCGCCACCACGGCGAAGCCGCGGCCCTGCTCACCCGCCCGGGCCGCTTCCACGGCGGCATTCAGCGCCAGGATATTGGTTTGAAAAGCGATGCCATCGATCACGCCAATGATGTCGTTGATTTTGCGCGAGCTGGTGTTGATGTCTTCCATGGTGGACACCACTTGGCCCACCACTCCGCCCCCCTTGGCTGCGGCTGCGGCAGCGTTGGTGACCAACTGGTTGGCGGCGCGCGCCGATTCGGCGGTCTGCTTCACCGTGCCCGTCAACTCGTTCATGGAACTGGAGGCCACTTGCAGGCTGCCAGCGGTTTGCTCGGTACGCTGGCTGAGGTCGAGATTGCCGGTGGCGATCTCTTTGCTGGCGGTACCGATGGAGTCGACCGACTGACGCACCACGCCGATGGTGGCAGCCAGGCGTTGGCGCATGGCTTCGGTTTGCTGGATCAACTCGCCGATTTCATCGTCGCGCTTGCTATTCACCGCGTGAGACAAGTCGCCCTGGGCGATCGCGCTGACGGCGCTGGTCAACTCACGCATGGGCTGAGCGACCCAGTTCCGCATCATCCAAAAAAGGCCCATCCCTAAGCCGACGGTCGTGAGGGCCAGCATGATCCAGAAGGGCACCATGGTGGCCCAGTGCGAAGCCATGGCCTCGCTGCTGGAGACCTGGGCGATCACCCAATAGCCGGTCTTCTCGCTTTTACGAATGATGGCGAAATTGTCATCGCGCGGCGAGTCCAGCACCTTGGGGGCGTCGGAGAGGTAGCCTTCTTTTTGCTCGCGGAACTGAGCCAGGGTCTTTTCGAAGCCTGGGAAGACTTCTTGAACTTTCTTGCCCTTGGCCGTGGGATGGGAGACAAAAAAGGAGTCGGCCGGGTCTTGCTTTAAGGCTACCAAATAGATGCCGCCACTATCGAAGAACTTGGCATTGGCGGCCATATTGTTCATGGCGGCTTCGAAGGCATCCAGCTCAAAGCCGACGAATAGCAAGCCGATCAACTTGCCAGCATCGCTCTTGATCGGCTCGTAGTGAGTCATATAGGGCCGGCCAAACAGCACGGCACGACCCGAAAATGGTTTGCCGGCGCTGACAGACGGGTAGGCCGGATGTTGCTTGCCGAGGAGGGTGCCAATGACGCGTTCGCCCTTGGCATTTTTCAGCGAGGTGGTGATGCGCTCGAAGTCATCGCCCTTGGCGGCGAAGACCGTGGCCACGCCGCCGGTACTGCTGGCGAATTTGTCGACTTGGGTGGTATTGCCGTTGAGCTTGGGGCCCCAGTCCCGCAAGTCGCCGGTCGCTTCGTCGAGTGTGAAGCTGGGCCCGAACTCTTGGCGAAAGGAGCCGAAGTTGCGCTCCACCAACACGCGTGAAGTCTCGTCCATGGCATGCATGGCCTCGACCACCGACTGCGCCTTGTCGCCCGCCCAACTGACAACGCGCTCATGGGCGACACGGGTCAGCAAGACGCTGAGCACGCCGCTGACGGTCAGCAAGACTGCCGCCAAGACCAGCACGCCGGTCATGGACACACGGCGAGCGATAGAACTGTGACCCTTGACCATGACAGCCCCTCTACTAGACATGAATGACCTTGGTCAGCGACTTTGACAAGGTTGGCTGCTGCGCCCTTGCTCGCTGCCCCGGGCGCACGAGCATCAGCGGTGCGGCACGGTATGAACGGCGCTGCTCGCGCCGCTGCCAATCAAAGGCTCAATGAGTCCATCAGCCCCATGTCGGCGCTGCTCATCAGACCTTCGATATCCATCAGGATCAACATGCGGTCGCTGACCGTGCCAATGCCGGTGATGAAGCTGGTGTCCACCGCGGCCGAGCTGAGCTCAGGCGCAGGACGGATGGCATCGCGGTTGAGTTCCAGCACATCGGAAACCGAGTCAACCACTGCGCCGACCACGCGGCTACGGACGTTCAACACGATCACCACGGTGAAGCTGTTGTACTCGGCCGTCGGGCAACCCAGCTTGAGGCGCAGGTCGACGATGGGCACGATGACGCCGCGTAGATTGACAACGCCCTTGATGAAGTCCGGCGCATTGGCGATGCGGGTGGGCGGCTCGTAGGACCGGATTTCCTGCACCTTGAGAATGTCGATACCGTATTCCTCGGCGCCGAGGCGGAAGGTCAGGTACTCGCCACTGGCGGGGCCGTGGGTTTTCAAGGCGAGATTGCCTGCGTCTTGGCGGCCGGCCGGAACGATGTCTCGGGTGGATTCCATGGCTTACCTCTTTTGGTGTGCGGAAGGTGGGGATGTTGAAAGATGAGCGTCGGGGCGAATCAGAAGGATTCCCAGTCGCCTTCGGCTTGCGCGGCCTGCGCCACCCGCGGTGCGGGTTCACTGCGAGCCGGGCTGGGCTTCGGTGCGGCGCTTGCTGCCTTTGGGCTGGTGTTCGTGGCAGAGCTATGCGCCATTGGCGTGCTGGACATGGCGCTTGCCGGCTTGACCACCGGAGCCGCCTTGGCGGTGTGGCCGCTTGTGCCATGCTGAACCGAGGCCGACTTGCTGCCGCTCTTGCTGCTCAAGCCTGCCGAGCGGGGCGCTTTCGCTGCTTGGGCATGTGACTGCGTGATCTTGAACTTGTCGACCGCCTCGGCCAGGCGCTCTGCCTGATCCTTGAGGCTTTCAGCGGCGGCCGCTGATTCCTCAACCAGCGCCGCGTTCTGCTGCGTCATTTGATCCAGTTGCAGCACCGACTGATTGACTTGGCCGATGCCGTCACTCTGCTCACTGGCCGCTGCGGAGATCTCGCCGATGATGTCGGAGACGCGCTGCACGCTGGTGACGATTTCGGTCATCGACTCACCGGCCTCTTGCACCAGGCGTGTGCCTACTTCCACCCGTTCGACGCTGGCGCCGATCAGGGTCTTGATTTCCTTCGCTGCTTCGGCGCTGCGTTGTGCCAGTGAGCGAACTTCGCTGGCTACGACGGCGAAGCCTCGTCCCTGCTCACCCGCACGGGCGGCTTCCACGGCGGCATTCAAGGCCAGGATATTGGTCTGGAAAGCGATGCCATCGATGACACCGATGATGTCGCTGATCTTTCTGGAACTGGTGTTGATGTCGTCCATGGTGGCCACGACATGGCCGACCACTTCGCCGCCCTTGGCGGCGGCATTGGACGCAGAACTGGCCAGCTGATTGGCGGTGCGTGCCGAGTCGGCTGTTTGCTTCACCGTGCCGGTCAGCTGGGTCATGGAGGAGGCGGCTTGCTGCAGGTTTGAAGCCGTCTGCTCGGTGCGACCCGAAAGATCCTGGTTGCCGGTCGCAATTTCCACCGACGCGGTGCGAATGCTGTCAGCAGAGGTGCGCAACTGGCCAACCAGCACCTGCAAAGCGTGCTGCATGTGTTGCAGCGAACGCATCAGGTGTGAGGCCTCATCTTGCCCTTCCACCACGACAGCTTCCTTGGTCAGATCGCCGGCAGCGATGGCCTGGGCCAAGTCTTCCGCATCGGCCAGGGGCTTGCAGATGCTGTGCATATTCAGCAGGGTCAAGGGCACGACCACGACGGCGCTCAACACCAGGGCGATGATGAAGATGGTCAAGACCCGATCTTGTGTGCTGCGCGATTGAGCCAAGGCCTCATCGGCATTCTTGTCGATGGCGGTATGCAACTCTTCAAGCAGTTTTTGCGCCTGCCAGATGGCTGTTTTTGCCTCGTTCAGCTGGGCGTCCACGGCGGTGGCGCTCTCTTGCGTGCCGGTTTCGAGTTGACTGAATACGGGCTTGGACTTGTTGGCGTAGATCTCCACCTGCGCCATCAACTGCTCCAGCACCTTGGCGCTGCTCTCATGGGAGACGGCGCTCATCTTCTTTGCCGTGCTGGTGGCCGTGAGCAAGGTCGCTTCCCAACGCTGGCGCTCGTCCTTCACCGTCTCAGGCTTCTGATAGCGAATGATCATGTCCTTCTCAGAGCGACGAAGATCACCCAAGGCACGCGTCAAGTCGGTCAGATGCTTGGCATTGGCGAGTGAGGTGTCGGTCAGTTGCTGGGTTTGGCTGCGCATGGAACTCATGCCAAACAAGCCCACCCCACCGACCAATAACAGCAGAGCCAGCACCATGGCGATCGCGCCGATCATGCGGGTGCGGATGCTGAACTGCCGAAGCATCGCGCTCATATTCATCAATTACCTCAAGGCCCTTCAAACAGGGCGTTAAATGGGTGAAAGGGGCTCAGTGCCGAGAGCGGCGAACCAAGCTGCCAACGTCCAGAATCAGCGCCACGCGGCCGTCACCCATGATGGTGGCGCCCGAGACGTCAGTGACCTTGCGGTAGTTGGCTTCCAGGTTCTTCACCACGACTTGTTGCTGCCCCAGGAGTTCATCGACCAACAAGGCGACGCGGCCGCCTTCGGCCTCTACGACGACCATGATGGTGGAGACATGCTCGAAGTCGAAGCGCGGCACGTTGAAGATGTCTTCCAGGCCGATCACCGGCATGTACTCATCGCGCACTTCCACCACGCGGCCTGAGCCGGCAACGGTCTTGATGGTGGTGGATTGCACTTGGAAGGACTCGACCACCGAAGACAGCGGCAAGATATAGACCTCTTCGCCGACGCCTACGCTCATGCCGTCCATGATGGCCAGGGTCAGCGGCAAGCGCACCGAGACCTTCATGCCGTAACCCTCGGCCGAGTCAATCTCGACCGTGCCGCCCAGCGACGTGATGTTTCGCTTGACCACGTCCATGCCCACACCGCGGCCGGACACATCGGTCACCACATCAGCGGTGGAGAAGCCCGGGGCGAAGATCAGGCCCCAGACCTCGGCATCCGTCATGGAGTCGGGGGCATCAATGCCTTTCTCGCGCGCCTTTTGAATCAGCTTGTTGCGATTCAAGCCTTTGCCGTCATCGCGCACTTCGATCACGATGGATCCGCCCTGGTGGGAGGCCACCAGGGTGATGGTGCCGTGCTCCGGCTTGCCCTTGGCCAGTCGCTCAGCGGGCAACTCAATGCCGTGGTCACAGCTATTGCGCACGAGGTGGGTCAGCGGGTCGGTGATCTTCTCGACCAGGCTCTTGTCCAACTCGGTGGCTTCACCTTGCGTGACCAGCTCGACCTTCTTGCCCAGCTTGGCCGCCAAGTCGCGCAGCATGCGCGGGAAGCGGTTGAACACGACCGACATCGGAATCATGCGAATCGACATGACCGACTCTTGCAGGTCGCGGGTGTTGCGCTCCAGATCAGCCAGGCCTGAGGCCAGTTGCTGATAAAGACCTGGGGCCAGATCGCGGCTGTTTTGTGCCAGCATTGCCTGTGTGATCACAAGCTCGCCGACCAGATTGATCAGCTGATCCACCTTCTCAATCGACACGCGCAGGGTGGATTGATCCATGCCGGCGGCGGCAGGCTTGGCCTCGACCTTGGCGGCGGGCTTGGCGATTGCTGCCACGGGCTTGGCTTCGCTGGCTTGCACCTTGAGGTCGCTGCTGGTCGCGGCACTGCTCTCGGGTACGCCGGGGGCGTTGTCGAAGAAGCCGTAGCCGGGATCAACCGGCGCGGTGGAGGCCGCCGGTGCGCCCGGCGCGCCGTCGTGAAAGCCAAAGCCGGGGCCGTAAGGCAGCAGCTGCACTTGCTCGCGGGCCACGTGGAAGGTGAACAGGTCCAGCAAATCGCTGTCGCTGCTGCTGGTCAGCACCTTGAATCGGCGCACGCCATCGGCCGAGATGCCGCCGTCCAGGGGCTCAATGGTGCCCAGATCGGTGATTTCTTTGAACAGGTCGACCAAGTTGTCGGCCAGGCTCATATCGGTCAGGGGGCCGACTTGCAATTCCAGCTCGCGTGCCGCGGGCTTGGCGGCTTTGGCGGGGGCAGCTGGCGCCGGGGCGGGCGCGGGCGCTGCGGCCGCCGCTGGGGCAGGCGCGGGCGCCGGGGCTGGCGCAGACTCGCCTTCCACAAAGCCACGGATGGCGGTCAGCAGATCAGTGGTGTCGACTGGGTCGGCGCCGGAGCCTTGGTGGCGACCGAGTTGTGCGCGCAACGCATCGCCGGACTGCAGCAACACGTCCACCATTTCCGAATTGGGGGCCAATTCATGGCGACGCAGCTTGTCCAGCAGCGTTTCCATCTGGTGGGTCAACTCAGCCACATCGCTGAAACCAAAGGTCGCAGCGCCCCCCTTGATGGAGTGGGCGCAGCGGAAAATGGCGTTGAGTTCTTCGTCGTCGGCGGTGTCGACATTCAGGTTCAGCAAGAGCTGTTCCATGTTGTCGAGGTTCTCGCTCGCTTCCTCAAAGAAGACTTGGTAAAACTGGCTCAGGTCGATACCTGCACTCAGGCTGGCGCCTTCGGAAGTCATTTCTCCCATGCCTTACTCCAATTGGGTTGAAAGAAAAGAAAGCAGGCGTCAGCGAATGACTTTGCCAATGACTTCAATCAGTTTTGCCGGGTCGAATGGTTTTACCAGCCAGCCAGTAGCACCGGCCGCGCGGCCGGCTTGCTTCATCTGATCGCTGGACTCGGTGGTCAGGATCAAGATGGGCGTGGTCTTGAATTTGGGGTTGTCGCGCAGTTTCTTGGTCAGGCTAATGCCATCCATGCGCGGCATGTTTTGGTCGGTCAGCACCAGATCGAAGTCGCGCGAACTCGACTTTTCCAGGGCATCTTGCCCATCCACCGCTTCAACGACGTTGAACCCAGCGTTTTTGAGCGTGAAAGAGACCATTTGGCGCATGGAGGCCGAATCGTCCACAGCAAGAATTGAATGCATTGTTGAATCTCCGGGTATCAAGCTGATTTCGGTAAATCTCAGGGGCTCTTTAGAACAATTCGATAGAACCTGCGTCCATCTCGTCTTGGGTGACGGGATTGGGGCGCAATGGCGCGACTTCGACCACGGCGGCGCCGTCTTCGTCATCACCAAAAGTTTCCATAGCGAGTTGATCCGCACAGTTGCGCAGGCGCTGGCTGGTGTGTGCAATCAACTGTGTGGCCATATCCTGAAATTGCAGCGCCGTGATGGCGCTGGCGATATGGGTCATGATTTTGTCGAGCGTTTCGACTTCAGGGCCAGCAACGTCTTGCGCTTGGCGCCGCAAATTGGCGGCCAAGCCAGATGCGCTGTAGAAATGCTCGGACAAAGCCTCGCCAGCATCATCTAGCAAGCGTTGCAAACGCTCTAAATCATTGGTGACCGTCATCAAATGGTCTTGGATCTCGGCCGCAGCCAGCAGCGGCAACATTCCAGGACCGGAAGTTTCCGGCGTTTCATTCATCAGCATCTTTGCTCCACGCTCCAAGGCCTGTGATGGCTGCGATATGCCCCGCGGGCAGGCTTCGACTAGACCATTTGGCGACTGCTTCTTGTTTGCCATCATCGGCAGTTCTTGTTCCCGTGTCGACAGGACAAGGCGTGCAGAATCGGCCTATTTGTCGGGATCGGCGCGGCGAATTCTTCCAGTATCAGGGTTTACCCTTGATTTTATCGATTGCGACTCAAATAAGAGCGCAAGTGGCCGAGCCCCTGTCGCGGAGGAGGCATGCAATGCCGGCATACTTCCGCCCATGTCGAGCCAAACCGCTGAGCGCCATTTGCGCATCCTTCATATTGAAGACTCCGAACTGGACCATCAACTGATCATGGCGCAGCTGCGCCGTGCGGGCTTGGATCTTGAACTCGTGCGCATGGACAGTTTGGCGGAAGTGGGCGCGGCATTGAGCCACGATTGGGACGCCATCATTTCCGACTACAACCTACCGGGCTTTTCTGGCTTGGTGGTGCTGGACATGCTCAAGGAAAGCCGTCGCCTGCTGCCCTTCATCTTGGTGTCGGGTGAAATTGGTGAAGACACCGCTGTCGCGGCGATGCGAACCGGTGCGTCGGATTACCTGCTCAAAAAGGATTTGGCGCGACTGGCGCCTGCTTTGCTGCATGCGATTGAGGCCAGCGAGTCGCAGCGTGCTCGCATTGAGGCCGATCGTGAGTTGCTCAAGTCCAAGCAGCGTTTGCATGAACTGGCCGGCCATTTGCAAACCAGCGTCGAAATGGAGCGGGCGGCGATTGCCCGTGAGATTCATGACGATGTGGGCGGATCCTTGACGGCGCTGAAGTTCGACCTGGCCTGGATCAACCGCCATTCCAAAGATGCGGCGGTCTTGAGCCGGGTGCAGTCGGCCCTGGAAACAGTCACCTCGGCGATTGAGGCCAGCCAACGCATCATGCACAACCTGCGCCCGGCCATTCTTGAGCAGGGTTTGGTGGCCGCGGTGCAGTGGATGGCGGCGCGTTTTGAGCGCCGCACCGGCATCGTCACCACCGTGCGCACCAGCCATGAGCAGATGCAACTGCCGCCCGGCGTGCCCTTGGTGGCCTATCGCACGGCGCAGGAGGCATTGACCAATGTGTCTAAACACGCCAGCGCGACGCGGGTGGATATCGAATTGAGTGTGGACTCCGGCGTATTGACCCTTGAGCTCAGTGACAATGGGCGAGGAATTGCGCCCGGTGCTTTGGCAAAGGCGCGTAGCTTTGGCATTCGCGGTCTGCATGAGCGCGCGGCAACGGTAGGAGGGTGGGTGGACTTGAGCACAAGCAAAAAAGGCGTCAGCCTGATTCTTTCGGTTCCGCTGCAAAACCAGGACTTGGAGGCCGTCGGCATGGACGACGGAGAGGAAGCTGCCCACGATCCTTCATCCTGGGGGCTGAAAAAATGATCAAGGTCATTCTGTGTGACGACCATGCGCTGATCCGGCGCGGCATCCGCGACACTTTGTCCGATGTGGCTGATATCGAGGTCATTGGCGAGGCCGGTGACTATGGCGAATTGCGCAGCCTGCTGCGCGATCTGGGCCCCAACAATGGCTGCGACGTCTTGGTGCTGGACATCAATATGCCGGGCCGCAGCGGCCTGGATGTCTTGCATGTGCTCAAGGATGAAGGGACGAGCATCCGCACCTTGATTGTGTCCATGTACCCGGAAGACCAATATGCCATTCGCGCCTTGCGCGCCGGGGCCTATGGCTATGTCAACAAGGGCGGCGACCCGCAAGTGCTGGTGCAGGCAGTGCGCACGGTGGCTCAGGGTCGCAAATACGTGACGCCTGAAATTGCGCAGATGTTGGTGGAAAGCCTGACGGCGCCGGTCAATGAACAAGCGCATCAAAAGCTCTCGGATCGTGAGTTGCAAACGCTGGTGATGATTGCTTCCGGCAAGCGGCTCTCGGACATCGCCGAGGAACTGATGCTCAGCCCCAAGACGGTCAGTGTCTACCGCGCCCGGGTCTTGGAGAAATTGGCTCTGGCCAATAACTCGGAGCTGACGGTCTACGCCATCCGCAACGGTTTGGTGGCGAGCTGAGTTGCGCTGAATAGGGCTCCGCTGCGCCCGTAATTCATCTGCCGGCCAAGAGCCGGGCGTGATAGAAATGCTGGCATGCAGCCCTCAGGGGGAGGGTTGCCTGGGCTTTTGGGCGTGAGCTCCATCCGCTGTGACTCAAGAACAGGCCTTGAAACCCGATCCCATCGGCTTGCTTGTCACTGAAGGCCAGGTGAGCGCGGCTACGCCTGAGGCCGATTCCCTGGTTCTGCGTCTGACGCGCTTGAACCTGCAGGTCTTGAGCATCACCATGCTGCTGACCTTTGCCTTGATTGCCGGTGCATCTTTGCTGGCCGCAAGGGAGTTACAGGCACAGGCGGCTGAGCGCAGCGCCCAGCTGCTGGCTAATAGCTTGGCGCCCATGCTGGTTTTTGAAGACCAGGTGGCCGCCGCCGCTGAGTTACAGGCTTTTTCCAAACGCAGCGAGTGGCGCATGGCTCAAGTGGCCACGGCGGGCCGCGAGGTGTTTGCCCAATGGCCGGCTGATTCTGGCAAGCCGCCGCCAGCAATTCAGGCCCAGCCACCGGCATTGGCGCAGGCGGGAGTGGCGCGCCAGATGCATCTGGAGTATGTGGACGTCTGGGTGGCCGTCAAACTCAAAGGCGAGTTGATTGGCTGGCTGCATTTGCAAGAAGGGTTGGAGCAGGTTCAGTTGGCCGTCATGCGCATGGCGGGGCTGGCGGCGGTGTTGATTGGCCTGGCCATAGTCATTGCCGCTTGGCTCTTGCGCTGGGTGCAGGGCAAAGCGCTGGCGCCCATCGTCGAGCTGTCTGATTTAGCCGAGCGGGTGTCGATCAGCCAAGACTACAGCCAGCGCGCCAAAGTCCATCGCTTCGATGAAGTGGGGCGCTTGAGCGAGCGCTTCAATCAGATGCTCAAGCGGGTAGAGATCGGCCAGGCGGAACTCAATCAACAGCTGCGCCAGGAGCAAAAAGTTGGGCAGGAGTTTGAGCAGCTGGCGCATCGGGACAGCCTGACCCAGCTGCCAAATCGCCTCTTCTTCCAATCGGCCTTACAGCGCCATGTGGCCACCAGTTGCCAGGAAGTGGTCTTGATGGCGCTGATGTTCATTGATCTGGACAATTTCAAGACCGTCAACGACAGGCATGGGCACGATGCGGGTGACGAAGTGCTGCGCGAGGTGGCGGCCCGCATGAGCAAGGTCTTGCGCGCCGGCGATGTGTTGTGCCGCCTGGGCGGTGATGAATTTGCCTTGATTCTGCCTAGCCTGCCGGATGAAGCCGCGGCTGAGCATCTGGCTTTGCGCCTGATTGCCGCCATTCGTGAACCCATGATCATCGGCGGGCATCTGATGCCGATTGGCGCCACCGTGGGTCTGGCTTTCTGCCCGACCGATGAGGTCGACGCGCCCAGTCTTTTGAGTGCGGCGGACGTGGCCATGTATGCGGCTAAACGTGCGGGCAAGAACACATACCGCAGGGCCACCCATGCGTCGCGGGCCTAGGGCGATGGCAGCCCTCCGTGGCGCGGGCCGCGGCTGGCGGCCACTCTTGCTTGGGCTGCTGATGGGCGGCACAGCCAGTGTGCAGTCTCAGGAGGATGCCGCTTCGGCCAAGCCGCTTGAGACGGAGCCGGGCTTGGAGGAACTGCTGCGCCAGCCGCTCAAACAGGTGCCGCGTGATATTGAGGTGAGTACCGCGGCGCGCTTTACTCAAAGCGCCTCGCAAGCGCCGACCACGACTTATGTGGTCACGGCCTTGGACATCGCGCGCTTTGGCTATCGCAATATGTCCGACATTCTGCGCGCCATGCCCGGCCTCTACATCACCAAGGACAACGGTTTTAGCTATGTGGGTGCGCGCGGCTTGGGGCGGCCGGGTGATCTCAATACGCGCTTGCTGTTTCTCATCGACGGCATGCGCATCAATGAAAACGTCTATGACGCCGCGCTGATCAGCGAAGAGTTTTTTGTCGATGCGGACTTGATCGAGCGCGTTGAGTTCGCGCCCGGCCCGGGCTCGGCCTTGTATGGCAACAACGCCTTCTTGGGCGTGGTCAACGTCATCACCAAGCGTGTCGACAAGATGGCGGGCGTGGAGGCGCGTGCCAGCGTGGATTCGGTCGGCGTGCAACATTTGCGCGCCAGCTGGGGGCATCGCTCGGAGGCCGGCTGGGAAGGCTGGCTGGCCTTGAGTGGAACCATGCAGGATAGGCGGCCCTATCCCTTTGACACGGGTGAGACGCCTGACCCTTTGGAAAGCGAGCTGCGTGATCAGCTCTGGAATCGGGCCAAACGGTTGCTGCTGAGTTTCAATGCCGGCGGCTGGGCCTTCAGAGGCGGTGCGACGAGCTTGGCGCAGGGCGTGCCAGTTCAAATATCCGAGCAGAACCCGGACTTGTTGGATCAGGGTTATCTGATCAGCGACAACAGCTTTGTCTCGCTCAGCCATGAGCGCAGCCTGGGCCCGGACTGGGATCTGTTTGCCAGCGTTTCGCTCAAGAAAAGCAGGTACCAAGAGCGCTACCCCTTGATATTCGAGCAGACGCAGCAACGGCGCTACTACGGGACGACAGCGCGTGGCCGCTGGTCTAACTGGGATCTGCGCCTGAGCACACGGCGGTGGCTTGATCACACCGTGATGGCCGGTGTGGAGTTGCAAGACGATGACTTGATGCGCATCTCGCAGGCGCTAGAGGGGGAGTCGCCCTTTCAAGAGTTCTTTGGCATCAACCGGCGCGTCGGGGTGTTCATTCAGGATGAGTGGCAGCTGAGTGCCACGCAGCGCTTGATTCTGGGCCTGCGGCGCGATACCTCGCATGTGGCCGAGCCCAAGCTCAACCCCAGGCTGGCCTGGGTCTGGAATGGCGTGCCGGATGCCACTTTGCGGCTGATGTACGGCGGCGCCTTCAGGGCGGCAAATCTGAACGAATTTGCCTTGAATAGTGCCTTGGGCGTGCCCACGCCGGTCCCTGAGCAGATCAAGACCTACGAGGCCTCTTGGGAGCAAGCGCTGACGCCGCAGCTGCAGTACCGTGCCGCGCTCTACGCCTCGCGCCTGTCGAACCTGATGGAGCTCAACCAGGTGGACTTGCCGGTGTACGAGAACAGCGGCCAGCTGCGCAATATCGGCAGCGAGCTGGATCTGGAGCGGCGCTGGGATCAAGGGGCCAGCTTGCGTATCGGCCTGTCCTTGCAGCGCACGCGGGACCAGCACGGCGCTGGCTTGAGCAACTCGCCCCGTGCCTTGTTCAAGCTCTTTTACAGCCAGCCGTTGGCGGGCGATGCCTTGCAATTGTCTTGGCAGTCCTTTGCCATGAGCCGCCGCCACACGGCTTTTCAGGAATTGCCCGGCTATTGGCTGAATAACCTCAATTTGCTGTGGCGGCCGCGCCTGGATGTGGACCTCAGCCTGGGTGTCTACAACTTGGGCGGCACGCGCTATCTGGATCGCCCCGCATCGGCTGCCCCGGCGATCAAGCAAGAGGGGCGTACCTTTCAACTCAGTGTGAGCTGGAGGCTCCCTTCATGAGGGCCGCCCTGGCGCGCTTGCTGGCGCTGGCCGCTTGGATGGGCCAGGCCATGCTGAACCATGCTGCGGCTGCCAATAGTCCAGCGCCAGGCCCCGCGCAAGAAGATGCGCAGCTGCGGGCGGCCTTTGTTTATCGATTTGCCCAGTTCACCCAATGGCCGCCCCCGCCGCTGCGTGAGTTCACCTATTGCGTGGCCGGCAATTTGGCCATGCAAGAGGCCATGCAAGCCCTGACCCTGAAAGCGCATGGCGTGGCCAGCGTGCGCATGCGCTATTTGACCGAGCCGCAGCAGCTGGCAGGCTGCCAACTGGTGTTGCTGGGTTTTGGCGAGCGGGCCGATCTGCAGCGCTGGCAGGCGGCTTTGGCCAACGAGCCGGTCTTGGTGGTGGGTGAGAGCGCCGAGGCTTTTCGCAACGGCGCGGTGATCGCCTTGGTGGCCGAGCCCAATGGCCTGGCTTTTCGCATCAACCACACCGAGGCCAAGCGGCGCGGTCTGGTGCTCAGCTCTCAAATGCTCAAGCTGGCTCGAGAAGTGAAATAGCCCGGACAGCGGCGAGGCGCGCCTGGCCAAGCTTCATGCGGGCTCAGATCGACAGGGACCTAGCTTGGAGCTGCCAGCCCAAGGCGCGCTGCACAAAGCGGCTCAGGGCGGTGGCGTCGCCGGTGGTTTCCAGCACGAGTTCAGTCGCTGTGGCGGCGAGCTTGTGTTCGCCCCACAGCCGAGCAGCTTGCTGGGCCACGGCCGTTTCAATATTGAGCAATTGCACCTGGGGGCCGAGCACGGCCTGAATCTGCGCCTGGATCAGCGGGTAATGGGTGCAGCCCATCAAGACGGTGTCCACACTGGCTTGCTGCAGCGGCAGGCAGAGTTCGCGCAAGAGTTGCTGTATCGCTGGCGAGTCCAGCTCGCCCGTCTCAATCAAATCGACCAGGCCCGGGCAGGCCTGGCTGTGCACCTGCGCGGTGCCGGCATGGCGTTCGATCAGGCCGCGATAGCGTGCGCTGCTGATGGTGCTGGTGGTGGCCATCACGCCGATGCGGCCATTGCGGCTGGCGGCAACGGCGGGCTTGATACCGGGTTCGGTGCCCACGATGGGTAAGTCGGGCCAGCGCTGGCGCAGCGCGCCGATCGCGTGTGCGGTTGCCGTATTGCAGGCCAGGACCAGCACTTGCGCGCCGGCCTGGCGCAAATGCTCGGTCAGCACCAGGCAGCGCTGGATGATGAATTCGGGCGTGCGCTGGCCGTAGGGCGCATTGGCGCTGTCGGCCACATAGTGCAGGGGCACGCCCGGCAGCACGCGGTGCAACTCGCGCAAGACGGTCAGGCCGCCCACGCCGGAGTCGAACACGCCAATGCAGGGGCTGGCAGGGGCGCGGGTAGCGGAGGTGGACAGGGGGGCGGATGCATTCATTGAGCGCCGCAGTCTAACTTTCTCGCCCGGTCAGGCTGGAAATCATGTCTAAAATAGAACGATCGTGCTTTTTCTTTTTGGCCGCGCCGCTGATTTGGCCGCGCCGCCCGTAGAATCTGATTAACGTTAACGTCAATTAGCCTTGGAGTACTTCGATGAAGGTTCTGGTTCCAGTCAAGCGAGTGGTCGATTACAACGTCAAGGTGCGCGTCAAGAGCGACGGCACAGGCGTCGACATCGCCAATGTCAAGATGTCGATGAACCCCTTTGATGAAATCGCCATCGAAGAAGCCGTGCGCCTGAAGGAAAAGGGCGTGGTCACCGAGGTGATCGCGGTGTCTTGCGGTGTCACGCAGTGCCAGGAAACCCTGCGCACCGCCATGGCCATCGGCGCTGACCGTGCCATCCTGGTCGAAACCGACGCCGAGCTGCAGCCCCTGGCCGTGGCCAAGCTGCTCAAGGCCCTGGTGGACAAAGAGCAACCCGGCCTGGTGATCCTGGGCAAGCAAGCGATCGACGACGATTGCAACCAGACCGGCCAGATGCTGGCTGCGCTGACCGGCATGCCCCAAGGGACTTTCGCCAGCAAGGTAGAAGTGGCCGATGGCGTGGCAGCCGTGACCCGCGAAGTGGACGGTGGCCTGGAAGTCGTCAAGCTGACTCTGCCTGCCGTGGTCACCACCGACCTGCGCCTCAACGAGCCGCGCTACGTCACCCTGCCCAACATCATGAAGGCCAAGAAGAAGCAGCTGGACATCGTCAAGCCCGCCGATCTGGGTGTGGACGTGGCCCCGCGCATCAAGACCCTCAAGGTCGAAGAGCCGCCCAAGCGCAGCGCTGGCATCAAGGTGGCCGATGTGGCCACGCTGGTGGACAAGCTGAAGAACGAGGCCAAGGTCATCTGATGGCTTTGTGGGGCAGGCCGCGGCCGCAGTGAATGCGCGCCGTTCTGCCTCTAGCTGACCAGGTTCCTCGCACGAAAAAGATCCGGAGAAATTTCAATGACCGCTCTCGTTATTGCCGAACACGACAACGCCTCCATCAAGGGCGCAACCCTCAACACCGTCACCGCTGCGCTGGCTTGCGGCACTGATGTGCATGTGCTGGTCGCCGGCCACAACGCCGCCGCCGCCGCTGCCGCTGCTGCGCAAATCGCAGGTGTGAGCAAGGTCTTGCACGCCGACGCCGCCCAGCTGGCGGACGGCCTGGCCGAAAACCTCGCCGCCCAAGTGCTGGCCGTGGCTGCTGGCTATAGCCACATCCTGTTCCCTTCCACGGCCTCGGGCAAGAACGTGGCGCCGCGCGTCGCCGCCTTGCTGGACGTGGCTCAACTCAGCGATGTGACCAAGGTCATCAGCGCTGACACCTTCGAGCGCCCGATCTACGCCGGCAACGCCATCGCCACCGTGCAAAGCGCTGACGCCACCAAGGTGCTGACTGTGCGCACCACCGGCTTTGACGCCGCAGTCGCCAGCGGCGGCAGCGCCGCCGTGGAAACACTGGCCGCTGCAGCCGACAGTGGCCGTTCCGTCTTCGGCAGCCGCGAGATTGCCAAGAACGACCGCCCCGAGCTGACCGCTGCCAAGATCATCGTCTCCGGTGGCCGCGCCATGGGCTCGAACGAGAAGTTCATGGAAGTCCTCACGCCCCTGGCTGACAAGCTGGGCGCCGCACTGGGTGCTTCGCGCGCCGCGGTTGATGCGGGTTATGCCCCCAACGACTGGCAAGTTGGCCAGACCGGCAAGATCGTCGCCCCGCAGCTCTACATCGCCTGCGGCATCAGCGGCGCGATCCAGCACTTGGCCGGCATGAAGGACTCCAAGGTCATCGTCGCCATCAACAAGGACGCTGAAGCCCCGATCTTCAGCGTGGCCGACTACAGCCTGGAAGCCGATCTGTTCGCGGCTGTTCCTGAGCTGGTGAACAGCCTCTGAGCACTGCGCTCGCCTAACGCTTGATTTCAACAGGCGCCCGACTTCACGGTCGCGGCGCCTTTGTTTTGCCCTCACTTCGCTCTGGAGCAATTTATGCCTTACCGCGCCCCCGTCAAAGACATGCTCTTCAATATGCAGGAGCTCGCTGGCCTGCAAGCCCTCAACAAGATCCCTGAGTTTGCCGACTTCGACATCGACACCGCCCAAGCCGTGTTGGAAGAGTGCGCCAAGCTCAACGAGGACATCATCGCCCCGCTGAACTTCGAGAGCGATAAGAACCCCTCGTATCTGAAGGACGGCCAGGTCACCACCACGCCCGGCTTCAAGGAAGCCTTCCGCCAGTTCGCCGAAGGCGGCTGGCAAGGCCTGCAACACCCCACGGCCTTTGGCGGCCAGGGCATGCCCAAGACCATTGGCGCCGCCTGCGGCGAGATGATGAACAGTGCCAGCATCAGCTTCGCCCTGTGCCCCTTGCTGACCGACGGCGCCATCGAGGCCTTGCTGACCGCCGGCAGCGAAGAGCAACGCAACACCTTCATCCCCAAGCTGATCGACGGCAGCTGGACCGGCACCATGAATCTGACCGAGCCCCAGGCCGGCTCCGATCTGGCCCTGGTGCGCACCCGCGCTGAACCCCAGCCTGACGGCACTTACAAAATTTTCGGAACCAAGATCTTCATCACCTACGGTGATCACGATATGGCCGAGAACATCATCCACCTGGTGCTGGCCCGTGTGGCCGGTGCGCCGGAAGGCGTGAAGGGCATCAGCCTCTTCATCGTGCCCAAATTCCTGGTCAATGCCGATGGCTCGCTGGGCGCGCGCAATGATGCGCACTGTGTGTCGATCGAGCACAAGATGGGCATCAAGGCCAGCCCCACGGCCGTGCTGCAGTTCGGTGATCACGGTGGCGCCATCGGTACCCTGGTGGGCCAGGAGAACCGCGGCCTGGAATACATGTTCATCATGATGAACGCCGCCCGCTTTGGCGTGGGCGTGCAAGGCATTGCGATTGCCGAGCGCGCTTATCAAAAGGCCGTGTCCTACGCTCGCGACCGCGTGCAAAGCCGCCCGGTCGACGGTTCGGTGGCCGGCAGCGCCGCCATCATCCATCACCCCGATGTGCGCCGCATGTTGATGACCATGCGCTCGCTGACCGAAGGTTGCCGCGCCATGGCCAGTGTGGCTGCTTCGGCCTATGACGCCGCTCACTTCCATCCGGATGCGGATGTCCGCAAGCAGAACCAGGCCTTCTACGAATTCATGGTGCCCCTGGTCAAGGGCTACAGCACCGAAATGAGTTTGGAAGTGACCGACCTGGGCGTGCAGGTGCACGGCGGCATGGGCTTCATCGAGGAAACCGGTGCGGCCCAGCATTACCGCGATGCCAAGATCCTGACCATTTACGAAGGCACCACTGCGATTCAGGCCAATGACCTGGTGGGTCGCAAGACCAGCCGTGATGGCGGCCAGATGGCCCGCGCCGTCGCCAGCCAGATCGAGGCCACGGAGGGCTTGCTGGCCCAGCGCGACAGCGCCGCCGCCAAGGCCATGCTCAAGCGCTTGAGCGCCGCACGCCAGGCCTATCTGGACTCGGTGGACTTCATCGCTGCGCAAGGCAAGGGCAACCCGAATGCGGCCTATGCCGGCTCGGTGCCTTATCTGATGTTGGCCGGCAATTTGGTCGCCGGCTGGCAGTTGGCCCGTGCCCTGATGGTGGCTGAGGACAAGCTAGCCGCCGGTGAAGACGTGGCCTTCATGAGTGCCAAGATCGCTACCGCGCGTTTCTACGCCGAGCACATTCTGACCCGTGCCGGTGGCCTGCGCGATGCCATCGTGGAAGGCGCCGACAGCGTCACCGCCCTGGCCCTGGACGCGTTCTGATTCGGCAGGTGGTGGGGCGGCTGAGTTCGCTCAGCCGCCTTGCCGCCGCCCTCGTGCCATTCCGTACAACAAAAGACTTTTGGAGACTTTCGTGGCCCTGCCTCCCATTCTGCAAAACGCTCCCCTGCCCATCATCGGCTCGCCACTGTTCATCATCAGCAACCCTAAGCTGGTGATCGCGCAGTGCAAGGCCGGTGTGATCGGCTCCATGCCTTCGCTCAATGCCCGCCCGGCTGAACTGCTGGACGAATGGCTGAACGAAATCACCACCGAGCTGGCCGCTTACAACAAGGCCAACCCGGACAAGCCGGCGGCGCCTTTCGCCATCAACCAGATCGTGCACAAGAGCAATGACCGCCTGGAGCATGACCTGGCCGTTTGTGCCAAGTACAAGGTGCCCATCATCATCACCTCGCTGGGCGCGCGTGAGGATGTCAACCAGGCTGTGCACGCCTGGGGCGGCATCGTGCTGCACGACATCATCAACAATAAGTTCGCCAAGAAAGCGATCGAGAAGGGCGCCGATGGCCTGATCGCCGTTGCCGCAGGCGCGGGTGGCCATGCCGGTGTGAAGAGCCCCTTCGCCCTGATCCAGGAGATCCGCCAGTGGTTTGACGGCCCGCTGGCGCTGTCGGGCTCCATTGCTTCGGGCGATGCGGTGCTGGCGGCGCAGGCCATGGGAGCGGACTTCGCCTACATCGGCTCGGCCTTCATCGCCACCGATGAAGCGCGCGCAGCAGACGGCTACAAGCAGATGATTGTCGACAGCAATAGCGACGACATCGTCTACAGCAACCTCTTCACCGGCGTGCACGGCAACTATCTGCGCGGCTCTATCGTCAATGCCGGCATGGACCCCGACAACTTGCCCGAGAGCGACCCGAGCAAGATGAACTTCGGCGGCGATTCCAAAAAGGCCTGGAAGGACATCTGGGGTTGCGGCCAAGGCATTGGCGCTATCGACAAGGTGCAGCCCACCGCCGAGCTGATCGCTCGCTTGGTGAGCGAGTACCAGGCGGCGCGTCGCCGCCTCAGCCTGGGCTGATCAAGCCTCTTCAACCAGCCCGTGCTTGCGCATCAAGCGCTCGCGCTGGCTGGGCTCAAAGTTGATGCGTTGCGGGTCGCGGCCCACACTGTCCAGCAAACGCTGGTCCATCACTTTGAACCACAGCGGCGGTATATAGGCCACGCTGAACATGCCGAAGTAGCCATTGGGCAGTTGCGGCAGATTGTCGAAATGCCGCAGGGCTTGATAACGCCGCAAAGGGTGGGCGTGGTGGTCCGAGTGGCGCTGCAGATGGAAGGTGGCCCAGTTGGACAGCAGGTGATTGCTGTTCCAGGAGTGATGCGGCTGGGTGGGTTCGTAGCGGCCGTCTGGCCGCTGCGCGCGCAGCAGGCCGTAGTGCTCGATGTAGTTGGCCGAGGTCAGCTGGAAGTTGGCCCAAAAAGCCGTGGCCAAGATGAAGGGCAAGACTTGCGGGCCCAGCCATAAGACCAGAGCGGTCCATAGCGCCACAGTGATCAACGCGGGCTGCAAGATCTCGTTTTGCAAGGACCACACCGGCAGGCCGGCCTTGCGCAGGCGGGTGGATTCCAGCACCCAGGCGCGGCGTGCGGCACCCGGCATCTCACGCAGCACAAAGCGGTAAATGCTTTCCCCCATGCGGGAAGAGGCCGGGTCCAGCGGCGTGGCCACATCGCGGTGGTGGCCGCGGTTGTGCTCGATGAAGAAGTGGCCGTAGCCCGAGGGCGCCAGCACGATCTTGGCCAGCCAGCGCTCCAGAGCAGTCGGCTTGTGGCCTAGCTCATGACCCAAATTGATGCAAAAGCCGCCCACCGAGCCGGCGATGATGACCATGGCCAGCAAGCCATACCAAGGCAGCGGATGCGTGGCCACAAACCAGACGCAGAACACGAACGAGGCCCACAGAATCGGCGCCAGGGCGTAGGTGATGCGGCGATAAAAAAGGTCGGCCTGCAGGGCCGGCACCGCGTCTTCGGGCGGATTGCTGGTGTCCAGGCCCAGCGCCAAATCCAGCAGCGGCATCAGCCCGTAAAGCATCAGCACCGGCAGCCACAAGGTCCAGACCTGACCGGTTAGCAACAACAGCCCTGGCCCTAGCAGCACCGAGCTGGGCACCGCCAAGCTGAGCAGCCAGGCATAGCGTTTGGGGTCGCGGTAGGGCGGGCTGGCCGCAATCGTTGTGGGCATGCGTGTCTCCTGGAATTTTGCTTGATGGGAGGCCCAGTGTGGCGCGGGGTAGCCGGGGCAAACACCGTATCAAGTGGCAGGGTCTCGTCATAAAGTGCCAAGATGCATTTGCCCTCTGCGTCCACCCATGCCTTGGTTCATCCCACCTATGCCCGCCTGCTCTGCGTGCTGGTGCGTAGCCTGGGTGGCGATCTGGAAGCGGTGCTGAATCGGGCGGGCCTGAGCTGGGAGCAGCTCGCGACCCGCGAGCAGATGCTCGACTACAGCCTTGTGCAGGCCTTGGTGAGCACGGCCTTGCAGGTCAGCCAGCAGCCCAATCTCGGCTTGGCGTTGGGGCAGATGGCCCAGCTATCGGCCCATGGCGCGATGGGCTATGCCGTGGTGGCCAGCCGCGATCTGGCGCAGGCGCTGGCCACGGCTTGCCGCTATGCCAGCTTGCGCAACAGCCTGCTGCGTTTTGATTTCGAGCTGCATGAACCGCCGGTGGGCGAGGAGGCCAAGGATGAAGTGGGCGCCACCTTGCGCGTGCATGAGCGCCTCGATCTTGGCGCCGCGCGCGGCTTTGTGCTGGACATGGCCTTGGGCACCGCGCTGCGCTTGATTGACTCTGTAGTTGGCCTGCGGCCCAGCGGCTTACGGGTGGATGTTCCGCTGCCGGCGCCGGCCGAGCTTGCCCCGTACTTGCAGGTTTGTGGTGATGCGCAGCTGCAGTTCTCAGCCAGTCATCTGGCCCTGCATTTCAGCCCGGCCCAGCTGCGATTGCCCTGCCTGACCGCTGATGCCAAGGTCTTCGAGCAAGCCAGTCAGGACTGTGAGCAAGCCCTGCGTTTGGCGGGGCAGCATCTGGGCCATTGGTCGCAGCGGGTGCAAGCGCAGATGCGTTTGCGGCGTGAGGGCGAGCACTTTCAAACGCTGGATGAGGTGGCCAAGGCCTGCCATGTCTCGGCACGCACCCTGATCCGCCGCCTGCGCAGCGAGGGCCAGAGCTTTCAGGCCCTGCTGGACGCCGTGCGCCAGGAGCAGGCGCTGTGGCAGCTGCGCAATACCGCGCATCCCATCGAGGCCATCGCTGCCCAGCTGGGCTTTGAAGATGCCTCTAACTTCGCGCGCACGGTGCGCCGCTGGTATGGGCTTACGCCCTCGGCCCTGCGGGCTCAGTTACAGGGCGATCGGGCCTGAGGGCGGGGTAGAAGGGCGGCGTAGGTGTTGTGCTCAGGCCCGGCGCTGCCGCCGAGCCTCGCAAGCCGCTTGAAAGATCGGCTCAGCGTATCGTGGTCCAGCGCGGCTCGGGCCTGTCGTCGGCGCGGTGCGGCGTGTCCACATTGCTGCGCATGGCCCAGGGGCGCACTTGATGGTGGATGGGGATGAAGAGGTACTCGTCCCGCACCCGCAACAAGGCCTCGCGGATCATGGCGTTGCGCTTGGTTTGATCGCTTTCCACCTTCATGGCCTGCACCAAGGCGTCGAGCTTGGCATCGCTGACGCGGGCGTAGTTGCCCTTGCCGTCGGCGCCGCTGGTCTTGGTGTGGACGATGTCTTGCAAGGTGTACTGGGCGTCAAAGGTGTTGACACCCCAGCCGTACAAATACAGCGGTGAATCCAGGCGCTGCAGCAGCTGCGAGTGCTGCGACATCGGGCTGGTGCTGAGCTTGGCCTTGATGCCAACCTTGCTCCACATCGCCACCACCGCCTGGCAGATTTCTTCGTCATTGACGTAGCGGTCATTCGGGCAGTTCAGCGGCACTTCAAAGCCGCTCGGGTAGCCGGCCTCGGCCAACAGCTTCTTGGCCTTGTCGAGATCGACCTTGAGGGGCTGGTCGATGTCGGCCGTGTGGCCATTCACACCCGGCGCCACCATGATGGCCGCAGGCATGGATAGGCCTCGCATTAGGCTGCGCTTGATGGCTTCGCGGTCAATGGCCAGATTCAGCGCTTCGCGCACCCGCTTGTCCTTGAAGGGGTTCTTGCCTTTGACATTGCTGCCCTTCAGCTCTTCGCTGCCCTCGTCCATGGCGATAAAGATGGTTCGGTTCTCATTGCCGTCCAGCACCTTGAGCTTGGGGTCGGCCTTGAGCTTGGCCACGTCTTGGGTAGGCAGGTCGGTCAGCAGATCCAGGTCGCCGGAGAGCAGGGCGGCCACGCGGGTAGCGTCGCTCTTGATGGGCAGATAGCTGATCTCGCTGATATTGCCGCTGGGCTTGTCCCACCAGTCCTTGTTGGCGACCAAGCTGATCTTCTGGTCGGGCTGCCAGCCGGTGATTTTGTAGGGCCCCGTGCCCATGGCATTGCGGGAGGCGTAGGTGTCTTCCTTGGCCTTGTAGTCCTGGGTGTTGACGGCCTTGTTCTTCTCCGCCCAGCTCTTGCTCATGATGCGGAAGAAGATCAGATTGCGCAGCAAGATGGGGTTAGGCCCCTCCAACAGCAGGTCGACGGTGTAGTCGTCGATCTTCTTGATCTCCTTGATGCCACTCACAAAAATCTGAAGATTGGCTTGCGGCTGGCGAATTCGGGCAAAGCTGAACAACACATCGTCGGCGGTGAAGGGCGTGCCGTCATGGAACTTGACGCCGCGGCGCAGCTCGAAGCGCACCTGGGTGGGGCTGATTTGCGTCCACTTGGTGGCCAGGGCCGGCTCGGGCTGGAACTTGTCGTTGTAGCGGGTCAGGCCCTCGTAGGCGAAGCCGGCAATGGTGTTGGTGGTGGCGTGGTTCTGCGCATGGGGGTCCAGGGTCTGGATGTCGTTCTGCGCGGCCCAGCGCAGCGGCGACGCCTGCACCACGGGGCTGCTGATGCCGCCGCACAGCGCGGCCATGCTGAGCAGCAGGGCGTTGACGGTGAATGGTTTGAATTTCAAGACGGGCCTCCTCAGGATGATGGTGTTGCAGCGGATTATTTGAGCGTGGTGAAGCGGGCTTCGGGCCGGTCGTCCGAGCGATGCACGGTGTCGACATTGGCGCGCATGGCCCAGGGTCGCACTTGGTGATGGATGGGGATGAATAGGCTCTCATCACGAATGCGCTGCAAGGCCTCGCGGATCATGGCGTTGCGCTTGCTCAGGTCGGGCTCAACCTTCATGGCATCTACCAGGCGGTCCATGGTGGCATCGCTGAGCTTGGCGAAGTTGAAGTTACCGTCGGCACCACTGGTCTTGGTGCGCGCCAGCGACTGCAGGGTGAACTGCGCGTCGTAAGTGGCCACGCCCCAGCCCAGCATGAAGAGCGGGGCTTCAAAGCGCTGAAAGGTCTGGCTGTGTTGCGAGAAAGGCTGGGCGATCAGATGGGCTTTGACGCCGATGCGCGCCCACATGGCCACCACGGCCTGGCAGATCGCCTCGTCATTGACGTAGCGGTTATTCGGGCAGTTCAAGGGCACCTCAAAGCCTTCCGGGTAGCCGGCCTCAGCCAGCAGCTTGCGGGCCTTGTCGGCATCGGCCTTGAGCGGCACGTCTAGATCGGGCGTGTTGCCATTGACGCCCGGCGCCACCATGATGCCGGCCGGCACCGAAAGGCCGCGCATGATGCTGCGCTTGATGGCTTCGCGGTCGATGGCCACGCTCATTGCCTCACGCACGCGCCGGTCTTTGAAGGGGTTCTTGCCTTTGACGCTGGCGCCTTTGAGTTCCTCGCTGCCTTGGTCCATGACGAAGAAGATGGTGCGAACCTCGGGCCCTTCCATCAGCTTGAGCTTGGGGTCGGCGCGCAGCCGGGCCACGTCTTGGGTGGGTAGGTCGGTGAGCAGGTCCACGTCACCGGAGAGCAGTGCGGCCACGCGTGTGGCGTCGCTCTTGATCGGCAGATAGCTCAGCTCGGTGACGTTGCTGCGCTGCTGGTCCCACCAGTCCTTATTGGCCACCATGCTGATTTTCTGGTCGGGCTGCCAGCTGGTGATTTTGTAGGGGCCGGTGCCATTGACGTTGTGGGCGGCGAAGCTGTCTTCCTTGGCCTTGTAGTCCTGGGTGTTGAGGGCCTTGTTCTTCTCGGCCCAGCTCTTGCTCATGATGCGGAAGTCGATGATGCTGCGCAGCAAGATGGGCTGTGGCGCGCTCAGGATGAAGTCAACGGTGTAGTTGTCGACCTTCTTCACTTCTTTGATGCCGGCCACATAGATTTGCATCGTGCCCTGCGGCTGCATGATGCGGCCGAAGCTGAACACCACGTCATCGGCGGTGAAGGGCGAGCCGTCATGGAACTTGACGCCCTGGCGCAGCTCGAAGCGAATCTGGGTCGGGGTGATGGCGGTCCACTTGGTCGCCAGCGCCGGCTCCACCTGGTATTTCTCGTTGTAGCGCGTCAGTCCTTCATAAGCATGCATCAGCACCGCAATGGTGGTGGTGTGGTTCTGCGAATGGGGGTCCAGGGTCAGGATGTCGTTCTGTGCGGCCCAGCGCAGATTGGCGGCTTGGGCGGGCAAGCTCAAGCAAGCGGCCAGGGCCAGCAGCGCTTGCGCCAGGAATCGAGGGCGGACCAGGGTGGACTGCATCTTCTGCCTTGCATGGTTGGCCAGGGGTGCAGCGATGCTAGCCCTGGCCGTCAGCGCTTAGGCTAGAGGATTGCCCGCAGTGCTTGTGCTGCCTGGGCGCTCTGCGGCAGCCTCAGTCTTGGCTGCGCTCAGCGGCGGGTTCGGCTTGCAAGTCGGCATCGCAGCCGATGCCCGCAGCAATCCAGCGCCGGCTGCGCCGCGCCAGCCAGGGCGCTAGGTGGCGGTCCAGCCAGCCTTGTGCGCGCCAGCCCAACACCTCGCCGGGATCGCTCAGCATGCCGCAGACATAGCGGCTGAATTCATCTGACCAACGCAAGGCGCTGCAGGCGCCGTGCCGGCGTCGGCTCAGCAGCATGCCGATGGGACAGGGCTCACTTAAACAGCACAGGCCACAGCCATTGCAGGCGGCACCGAGGGCCGGCTTGGGCGGCGCCTCGGGGTGGATGTGAATGACGGGGTGGCCCAGCGGCGCCCTCGCTTAAGTCTTGACGCCCAACTCGCGCAGGCGTTCTTGCAGATAGCTGTGGGCCGTGTGGCGGTCCGACAGCACCACTTCATTGCGCGGGTGCAGAAACAGCGGCAGCGAGACGCGGCTGCGGGTGGCGCCCTCGCCGGTCGGGTTCACCACCCGGTGCTGGGTGCTGGGGTAGTAGCCTTGCGAGGCTTCTTCCAGCATGTCGCCGATATTGATGATCAGCATGCCGAAGTCGCAGGGCACGTCGAACCAGGCGCCGTCCATGTTCTGCACCTGCAGGCCCGGTTCGTTGGCGGCCGGCAAGATGGTCAGCAAATTGATGTCGCCGTGCGCGGCGGCGCGCAGGGCGCCGGCCGGCTCTTGGCCGGTCAGCGGTGGGTAGCGCAGCACTCGCAGCAGGGTTTGCTGGCTGCCCTCGATCATCTGGGAGAGCGGTTCGCGGTAATGCTTGGCAATTTCGGGCGGGGTGTAGCGCTCGACCCAGCTCAGCAGCTCACCGGCCAGGGCATTGGCCTCTTGGTAGTACTGCAGCGCGTCGGCCTTGAGGCTCTCCGGAATGCGTCCCCAAGGGTAGATGTGAAAGTATTCCTTGATGTCCTTCAGGCTGCTGCCCTTGGCCGTCTCGGAGATTTCGGTAGAGAAGTAGCCGTCTTGCTTTTCCTTGGAGAAGGGGAAGGCCAGCTTCTCGTCGCCGTTGAAAAAGTTCAGCCAATCGGCATAGATCTTTTCCACCAAGGTTTGCTGAATGGGGTGATTGACCAGCACCCCGAAACCCGTGTCGTGCAGCGACTGGGTGAATTTTTGGGCGGCATCGGGGGCACGGTAATCAACGACTTGAACTTGCATCAGGCTTCCTGCGACTGGAGGGAATCAGGCGGCGAGTTTAGGGTATCCCTGCCGCCTTGGCTGCGGGCAAACCCGCTGCCCCGGGCGCCAGGGCAGGGTGTGGCAGAGAGGGCGGCGCTGCAAGCTTGGGCGGTGTGCGGCAGATGTTGTTGCGGTGCGCCCAGGTTGCCATTCGCACATTGGCATAGGTCAAGACAATTACCTCAGTCTGACAGCAGAAATTAAGCCCACATGTGGCGGCAAGCGCTTCAGAATAGCGGTCTTGGGTCCGATATCAGCTGAGGTCTGCGTAGAGTCGCGTATGCCGCAATATGTCAACAGTGCTAAAGTGCCAGCTGTTTTTAAGACTTAGGTCCTTCCCGTCCCCTTTTCTGGCAACAGCGAAGGCGGGTCGCAATCCGCCAACCGGTCGAGCCGTGTCGCGGAAGGTTTCTCAACCAGCCAATGCCCTGGAAGCCGGGGTTAGAGGTGAGCGAAGATGATGCAGCAACACAGGTCAAATTCATACCTGTTCGGGGGCAATGCCCCTTACGTCGAAGAGATGTACGAGGCCTACCTCGACAATCCGGGCTCCGTGCCTGACAACTGGCGTTCGTATTTCGATGCGCTCCAGCATGTGCCGGCCACCGACGGTAGCGACGGGCGCGACGTGGCTCACGCCCCGGTGATCGAATCCTTTGCCCAGCGCGCCAAGGCCAATGCCTTTGCGAACAAGGCCTCCAGCGCCGATCTGGCCGTGGCCCGCAAGCAAGTGCATGTGCAGAGCCTGATCGCCGCTTACCGCTTCCTGGGTAACCGCTGGGCCGAGCTGGACCCGCTCAAGCGCTCCGAACGCCCCAAGATTCCCGAACTCGATCCCTCGTTCTACGACCTGACCGAGTCCGATATGGACATCAGCTTCTCGGCCGCCAACACCTATTTCGGTGGCGAGACAATGAGCCTGCGTCAGATCGTGCAAGCCCTGCGCGAAACCTATTGCAGCTCGGTGGGTTCCGAGTTCATGCATTGCACCGACCCCGGCGAAAAGCGCTGGTGGCAAGAGCGCCTGGAAAAGGCCCGCGGCAAGCCCACGTTCACCGCCGAAGAAAAGCGCCACATCCTCGACCGCCTGACCGCGGCCGAAGGCCTGGAACGCTATCTGCACACCAAGTACGTCGGCCAGAAGCGCTTCTCGCTGGAAGGTGGTGAGAGCTTCATCGCCGCCATGGACGAGCTGATCCAGCGCGCCGGCCAACGCGGCGTGCAAGAAATCGTCATCGGCATGGCCCACCGCGGCCGCCTGAACGTGCTGGTCAACACGCTGGGCAAAATGCCTGCCGACCTGTTCGCCGAGTTCGAACACAAGGCCGCCGAAGATCTGCCGGCCGGTGACGTCAAGTACCACCAAGGCTTCAGCTCCGACGTGTCGACCAAGGGCGGCCCGGTTCACCTGTCCCTGTCCTTCAATCCCTCGCACCTGGAAATCGTCAACCCGGTGGTCGAAGGCAGCGTGCGTGCGCGTCAAGAGCGCCGCGGTGACAAGAACGGTAGCCAAGTGCTGCCCGTGCTGGTGCACGGCGATGCCGCCTTCGGTGGCCAGGGCGTGGTGCAGGAAACCCTGTGCATGGCCCAGACCCGTGGCTACGGCACCGGCGGTACCGTGCACATCGTCATCAACAACCAGATCGGTTTCACCACCAGCGATCCGCGCGATCTGCGTTCCACCACTTACTGCTCCGACGTCGTCAAGATGATCGAAGCGCCGGTGCTGCACGTGAACGGTGATGATCCTGAGGCGGTGGTGTGGGCCATGCAATTGGCCATGGACTACCGCGCAGAGTTCCGCAAGGACGTGGTGCTGGACATCGTCTGCTTCCGCAAGTTGGGCCACAACGAGCAGGACACCCCCTCGCTGACCCAGCCGCTGATGTACAAGAAGATCGCGGCCCACCCTGGCACCCGCAAGGTCTACGCCGACAAGCTGGCCGCGCAAAACGTGGTGGACGCCGCCGGTGCCGATCAGATGATCAAGGCTTACCGCGCCGCCATGGACGAAGGTCGCCACACTGTCGATCCGGTGCTGACCAACTTCAAGAGCAAGTACGCCACCGACTGGTCGCCCTTCCTCGGCAAGAAGTGGACCGACAGCTGCGACACCGCGCTGCCTGTCTCTGAGTGGAAGCGCCTGGCTGACAAGCTGACCACGCTGCCCAAGGATCTGGTTGCCCACAATCTGGTGCAAAAGCTCTACGCCGATCGCGCTGCGATGGGCCGTGGCGAGATCAATGTGGACTGGGGCATGGGCGAGAGCATGGCTTTCGCTTCGCTGGTGGCCAGCGGCTACCCGATCCGCCTGTCGGGCGAGGATGCCGGCCGCGGTACCTTCACCCACCGCCACGCTGTCATTCACGATCAGAACCGGACCAACTGGGACGAAGGCGCCTACATTCCGCTGCAAAACGTGGCCGAAGGTCAGGCTCCTTTCGTGGTCATCGACTCCATCCTCAGCGAAGAGGCGGTCTTGGGCTTCGAGTACGGCTATGCCGCTGCCGAACCCAACACGCTGACGATCTGGGAAGCGCAGTTCGGCGACTTCGTCAACGGCGCGCAAGTGGTGATCGACCAGTTCATCGCTTCCGGCGAAGTGAAGTGGGGCCGCTCCAATGGCTTGGTGATGATGTTGCCGCACGGCTATGAAGGCCAAGGCCCTGAGCACAGCTCGGCGCGCCTGGAGCGCTTCATGCAGTTGGCCGCGGACAACAATATGCAGATCGTCCAGCCGACCACGGCCAGCCAGATCTTCCACGTCCTGCGTCGTCAGATGCTGCGCATGTTCCGCAAGCCTTTGGTGATCATGACGCCCAAGAGCCTGCTGCGCGCCAAGGATGCGACCTCTGCCCTGAGCGAATTCACCAAGGGTGAGTTCCGCACCGTCATCGGTGAGCAGGATGCGGCTATCGCCGCCGACAAGGTCAAGCGCGTGATCGTCTGCTCGGGCAAGGTCTATTACGACCTGGTGCGTAAGCGCGAGGAGAAGAAGGCGACTGACGTGGCCATCATCCGCGTCGAGCAGCTGTATCCCTTCCCGCACAAGGCTTTCGCCGCCGAGATCAAGAAATACCCCGGCGCGACCGAGTTGGTGTGGTGCCAAGACGAGCCGCAGAACCAGGGCGCTTGGTTCTTCGTTCAGCACTATGTGCACGAGAACATGCTCGACGGCCAGAAGCTGGGCTACGCGGGTCGTCCCGCGTCCGCCTCGCCGGCTTGCGGCTACGCCCACCTGCACCAGGAGCAACAGAAGTCGCTGCTGGACCAGGCTTTCGGCAAGCTCAAGGGTTTCATCCTCACCAAATAAGAACAGGGCGGCGCTGGATGGCGCCGCTTTGTTCTCGGTCGTTTGATCGATTGGCGTCAAGGCCCGATCTGCTCTCCGAACAAATAGAAAGTTAGAACATCATGGCAATCATCGAAGTCAAAGTCCCCCAGCTGTCTGAATCTGTGTCCGAAGGCACGCTCTTGACCTGGAAGAAGAAGCCCGGCGAAGCCGTGGCCATCGACGAGATCCTGGTTGAAATCGAGACCGACAAGGTCGTGCTGGAAGTGCCCGCGCCCAGCGCCGGCGTGATGGCTGAGATCATCAAGAACGACGGCGAAAGCGTGGCAAGCGAGGAAGTCATCGCCCGCATCGACTCCGAAGGCAAGGCTCAGGCCGGCGCTCCGGAAGTTAAGGCTGTGGCCGCCGCCGCGCCGGCTGCCGCTGCAGCAACTGCCCCTGTGGCCGGTGGCAAGGGCGATGTCGCCATGCCTGCCGCTGCCAAGATCCTGGCTGAGAAGGGCCTGTCCGCCACCGACGTGGCCGGTTCCGGCAAAGACGGTCGCGTCACCAAGGGCGACGCCCTGGCCGCTGGCGCCAAGCCTGCTGCTGTGCCGGCACCCGTGGCTGTGGCTGCTGCACCTTCGGTTGCCAAGCCTCTGCCGGCCGTGGCCGCGCCTGTCGCCCAGAACCTGGGTGACCGCCCCGAGCAGCGCGTGCCCATGACGCGTCTGCGCGCCCGCGTTGCCGAGCGTCTGCTGCAATCGCAAGCCACCAATGCCATCCTGACCACGTTCAACGAAGTGAACATGGCTCCGGTGATGGAGATGCGCAAGAAGTTCCAGGAAAAGTTCGAGAAGGAACACGGCGTCAAGCTGGGCTTCATGAGCTTCTTCGTCAAGGCCGCTGTTGCTGCCCTGAAGAAGTACCCGGTGCTGAACGCTTCGGTCGATGGCAACGACATCGTCTACCACGGCTACTTCGACATCGGTATCGCCGTCGGTTCGCCGCGCGGCCTGGTGGTGCCCATCATCCGCAATGCGGACCAGCTGAGCTTCGCCGATATCGAGAAGAAGATCGCCGAGTTCGGTCAGAAGGCCAAGGAAGGCAAGATCTCGCTGGACGACCTGACCGGCGGCACCTTCTCCATCTCCAACGGCGGCACGTTCGGCTCCATGCTGTCGACCCCCATCATCAACCCGCCTCAGTCGGCCATCTTGGGCGTGCACGCGACCAAGGACCGTGCCGTCGTCGAGAACGGCCAAGTGGTGGTGCGCCCGATCAACTATCTGGCCATGTCTTACGACCACCGCATCATCGACGGCCGCGAAGCCGTGCTGGGTCTGGTGACCATGAAGGAAGCGCTGGAAGATCCGGCTCGCCTGCTGTTCGACATCTAAGCCTGTCGACGGCGCAATGACTCAAACCATGGCCTGGGTCTACCTGCTGCTGGCCGGTGTCTGCGAGATCGGCTGGCCCCTGGGCTTCAAGCTGTCTCAGCAAGCGGAGTACCGGATCAGCGGCATCGTGGCAGCCGTAGCGTCCATGGGTTTGAGTGGTTGGCTACTCTGGATGGCGCAGCGTGAGATTCCCATCGGCACGGCCTATGCCGTCTGGACGGGCATCGGCGGCGCCGGCACTTTTTTGATCGGGGTGATGTTCTTTGGCGATGCCGCCACGCTGGGGAGATTCTTGGGCGTGGCCATGATCGTCGGCGGCGTTATCACCCTCAAGCTCGCCCACTGAAGCGTGGGCGCAGGAGCATTTGATGAGCACAAAACAATTTGACGTCGTCGTGATCGGCGGCGGCCCTGGCGGTTACATCGCCGCCATCCGCGCAGCCCAGCTGGGCTTCAACACTGCTTGTATCGACGAGTGGAAGAACGACAAGGGTGGCCCCGCACCGGGCGGCACCTGCACCAATGTGGGCTGCATTCCTTCCAAGGCTTTGCTGCAATCGTCGGAGCATTTCGAGCACGCCAACCACCACTTTGCCGACCACGGCATCTCGGCCGACAACATCAAGATGGATGTGGCCAAGATGATCGGCCGCAAAGACATGGTGGTGAAGCAGAACAATGACGGCATCTTGTACCTGTTCAAGAAGAACAAGGTCAGCTTCTTCCACGGCCGCGGCTCCTTTGTCGCCGCCAAGGATGGCCTGTACGAGATCAAGGCCGGCGAGGAAGTGATCCTGGCCAAGCATGTGATTCTGGCCACCGGCTCGAATGCTCGCCAACTGCCCGGCGCTCCTTTCGACGAAGAGAACATCCTCAGCAACGACGGCGCACTGCGCATCGGCGCCGTGCCCAAGAAGCTGGGCGTGATCGGCTCCGGCGTGATCGGCCTGGAAATGGGCTCGGTCTGGCGCCGCCTGGGCGCGGAAGTGACCGTGCTGGAAGGTCTGCCGACTTTCCTGGGCGCTGTCGACGAGTCCGTCGCCAAGGAAGCCGCCAAGCTGTTCAAGAAGCAAGGTCTGAAGATCGAGCTGGGCGTCAAGATCGGTGAAGTCAAGTCCGCCAAGGACGGCGTCACTGTGGCATACACCGACGCCAAGGGTGCGGCGCAGACCCTGGCCGTGGACAAGCTCATCATTTCCATCGGCCGCGTGCCCAACACCATCGGTCTGAACCCCGAAGCGGTTGGCCTGAAGCTCGACGAGCGCGGTGCCATTGAGGTGGACGGCGACTGCAAGACCAATCTGCCCAATGTCTGGGCGGTGGGTGATGTGGTGCGCGGCCCCATGCTGGCGCACAAGGCCGAGGAAGAGGGCGTTGCTGTCGCCGAGCGCATTGCCGGTCAACATGGCCATGTCAACTTCAACACCATCCCTTGGGTGATCTACACCAGCCCCGAGATCGCTTGGGTGGGCCGTACCGAGCAGCAGCTCAAGGCCGACGGCGTTGAGTACAAGGCCGGCCAGTTCCCCTTCTTGGCCAATGGCCGCGCGCGTGCCCTGGGTGATACCAATGGCTTCGTCAAGTTCCTGGCTGACGCTAAGACTGACGAAATCCTGGGCGTGCACATCATTGGCCCCATGGCCTCGGAGCTGATCTCCGAAGCCGTGGTCGCGATGGAGTTCAAGGCCTCGGCCGAGGACATCGCCCGCATCTGCCATGCCCACCCATCCTTGAGCGAAGCCACCAAGGAAGCCGCCCTGGCTGTGGACAAGCGCACGCTCAACTTCTGATGCTGATCTGAGCAGAACAAGGGGCGACCGTGGTCGCCCTTTTTTGTTGGAATCCTGAATGACCTCCGTCACCGAGCTTTATCAGCTGACCCTGCAAGAACGCGGCTATACCGCCGACCCGGCGCAGCTGCGCGCCGTCGCGGCCCTGCAGCGCTGCCAAGACGAATGGGCCGACTACAAAGCCCGCCGCAGCAATGCCGTCACCAAGCTGCTGCGCCATCCGCCCCTGCCGCGTGGTGTGTATATGTATGGCGGGGTGGGGCGGGGCAAAAGCTTTCTGATGGATTGCTTCTTTCAGGCCGTGCCGCTGACCCGCAAGACCCGTCTGCATTTCCATGAATTCATGCGCGAGGTGCATCGCGAATTGCAGGAACTCAAGGGCATTGCAGATCCGCTGGAAGAGCTGGGCAAGCGCATTGCCAAACGCTTTCGCTTGATTTGCTTTGACGAGTTTCATGTGTCCGACGTGACCGACGCGATGATTCTTCATCGCCTCTTGGATGCCTTGTTCCGCAACCGGGTCTCCATCGTCACCACTTCCAACTTCCGGCCCGACGACCTTTATCCCAATGGCCTGCACCGCGATCGCATCTTGCCGGCCATCGCGCTCTTGAATGAGAAGCTTGAGGTCATCAATGTAGACAACGGCTTCGACTATCGGCGCCGCACGCTGGATCATGTGGCGCTGTATCACATGCCGCTGGGTGAGGCGGCGGAGGCGGCCCTGACCAGCGCTTTCGAGGGCCTGGCCGAGGCTAAGGAGGAGAGCCCACTGCTGCGCATCGAGCAGCGTGAGATTCGCGCGCGCCGGCGAGCCGGTGGCGTGGTCTGGTTTGACTTCAATGCCCTGTGTGGCGGGCCGCGATCGCAAAACGACTATCTGGAATTGGCGAGCCAGTTCCACACCCTGATTCTGTCCAATGTGCCCGAGATGCCGCCGCGCTTGAGCAGCGAGGCGCGCCGCTTCACCTGGCTGATCGACGTTTTGTACGACCGCCGCGTCAAGCTGTTCATCTCGGCCGCTGTGCCTGCCGAGGCCCTGTATACCGAAGGCCCGCTGGCGCATGAGTTCCCGCGCACCGTGTCGCGGCTGCAAGAGATGCAGTCGTCGGAGTATCTGGCGCTGGAGCGGCGCGATGTGGATACCTCGCTCACCTGAGCCAGATCGGTGGCGAAATGCGTGCGCACAAGAAAGCGGAAAACAAAGGCGGATGTGGCAATGCTTGAGTTCAAGATGAAGCTGCCTTGGGGCCAGCGCCTGTGGCTAGTTGTAGTTTCTCAGGACGTTGTTCCCGGCAAAGCCGAGTCTAGAGGCGGG
>NZ_CAMFJS010000037.1 GCF_945956965.1 uncultured Roseateles sp. | reverse complement strand
CAGCTAGGTCCCCCTCCCATGAACGCAGCCCCCCTGTCCCCAACAATCTACGCGCGCTGGCAATCTTTCGCCAAAGCCGTGGTGGCGGGTTTCCACGTTTATGCCAGCTGGCTGGTCAGCATCAGCTGGCGGCGCTTTGTGGTCTTGTCGCTGGCCCTGATCATCGCGGCCAACATCCTGCAAGACCTGCCCCCCTTCACCTGGCGCATCAACGAACAAGTGCTGTTTGACGAGCCGGTGAGCCCGCCAGAACCAGCCGAGCCGCACACGCCGCCCAGCAACAGCAAGCCCGCCAAACCTGTCCCCAAGCTCGACAAGCCCATCCACTTCGAGATCAGCATCGACGACAAGGGCGTGCGCATCACCCCGCGCAAGGGCGCCGCACCGGCGGCGGCCGCCAGCGCGGGCGCCTCTGCCGCCTCGGGCAATGAAGGCGAGATGGACGACAGCATGCCCGGCGTGCGCATAGCCCTGCCCCAGGGCGCCAACACCGAGGAGATTCGCGGGGCCATCGAAGAGGCGCAGCAAAGCATCGAGGAATCCGTCAAGGATGCCCGTGAGGCCGCGCAGCAAGCCGCCCGGGAAGCCAAAGACGCCGTGCGCGAGGCCACCCGCGGCACCCGCCACCGCACCACGGTGATCCGCCTGGGCGACTTTCTGCAAAATCTCTCGGTGCTGCTGGTGCTGGCCTCGGCGGTGATCAAGGTCACCTACAAGGGCCGCATCCAGGCCGAAGTCAAGGCCGCGCAAGCCACCGAAACGGCCGAGGCCGAATCGCTCAAGCGCCAGGTGGTGGAGGCCCGCATGGCCGCCATGCAAGCCCAGGTGGAGCCGCACTTTCTGTTCAACACCCTGGCCTCAATCGATCACCTGATCGAAACCGACCCGGCGCGCGCCTCCACCATGCAGAAGAACCTGATCGCCCTGCTGCGCGCCTCCATGCCCACCATGCGCGAGGCCAATGCCAGCGGCGTACGCGACCTGGGCCGTGAGCTGGCCGTCATCAAGCCCTATCTGGAAATTTTGAAGGTGCGCATGGAAGAGCGGCTGCACACGGTGATCGATGTGCCCGATGGTCTGCTGTCGGCCGAGTTCCCACCCATGATGATGCAAAGTCTGGTGGAAAACGCCATCAAGCATGGCCTGGAGCCCAAGGCCGAGGGCGGCACGCTGACCGTCAAGGCCGAGATCCTGCACGGCAAGCTGGCCGTCAGCGTGGCCGACACGGGCTTGGGCTTCGGCCGCGCGGCCACCGCCGGCACCGGCGTGGGTCTGGCCAATATCCGTGAACGCCTGAACCTGCTGTACGGCGCCAAAGCAGCCGTGTCCATTACAGAAAACCAACCCTCGGGTTGCGTGGTGTGCATCACCGTGCCCTACCGCAGCCGAGGCTATGAGGGAGCCCACGCATGAGAGCGATTGCCAATGTCTTCAAGGTTTTGATCATTCTGGCCATCGGCATGGCGCTCTTGGCCGTGCTGACCGGCGGCGCGCTGTGGCATGCACTCTCAGACATGCCGGGCATCCACGTCAGCATCAATGGCCAGGAGTTGTTCGAGGGCAGCGACTTCTTCGGCGACAGCGTCAACCCCACCTTGGCCGGCTGCCTGCTGATCGGTGTGGTGGCCTGCATCGCCCTGCCCCTGGTACTGCTGCTGAGTGTGGGCCTGCCGCTGCTGGTCATCGGGCTGGTGCTCGGCGCCGTGTTGCTGGGCGCTTTGAGCCTGGGCAGCCTGCTGGCCTCCCCGGTGCTGCTGATGCTGCTGCTCTTGTGGTTGCTGCTGCGCTCACCGAAGAAGCATGCGGCGCCGCCCGCAAGGCCCGCCAATTCCGCCACCAAGACCGATTGATTCAGTCAGAATCCGCTCCCAGCCAGCCAGTGTGAAACTCCACACTCACCCTCCATTTTTTCCAGCACCATGAATCAAAGCAAATCCGTACGCGCCATTCTTGCCGACGACGAGCGCCTGATGCGCGAGCAACTGCGCAGCCGGCTGATGGAAGTCTGGCCCGAGCTGGAAATCGTGGCCGAGGCCAAGAACGGCATCGAGGCGGTGGAACTGGTGCGCCAACATCGCCCCGAGCTGGTGTTTCTGGACATCCGCATGCCCGGCCTCACCGGCGTCGATGCCGCCCGCCAAATTGCCCAGCTGCCTGAGGACGACGACTGGCTGGTGCCCGAGATTGTCTTCATCACCGCCTACGACCAATACGCCGTCGAAGCCTTCGAGCAAGGCGTGGCCGACTATGTGCTCAAACCGGCCGAGCGTGAGCGCCTGCTGGTGACGGTGGAGCGAATCAAAAAACGCCTGGCACTCAAGCAGGCCGATGGCGACGGCGCCGACGAAGCCTCGGTCGCCCGCGCCAGCGCGCCGCTGCAGCAGCTGCTGCACAAGCTCTCCTCCCAGCTCAACCCCGGCGGTGCGCCCAAATACCTGCAGTGGATCCAGGCCACGGTGGGCCAGGCCATCCAGATGATTCCGGTGGAAGACGTGCTCTTCTTCATCAGCGACGAGAAGTACACCCGGGTGCAAACCGCCCGCGTCGAAGCCCTGATCCGCAAGCCGATCAAAGAACTGGTCGATGAGCTGGACCCTGCCCTGTTCTGGCAGATCCACCGCTCCACCTTGGTCAACGCCCGCGCCATCGACGGCATCACCCGCGACTTCCGCGGCCGCCAAATGGTGGGCGTCAAAGGCGTGACGGAAAAGCTCGAAGTCAGCCGCAGCTATACGCAGTTGTTCAAGGGCATGTGAGCCCCTTGGGCCAATGGGCCCAGGCCGATATTCCGGCGCCTCGGGTGGAGTGCCGAGCGCGGCGGCCCGCTGCAGCAGGCTCAGGGAGGTGAAGCACTGCCAGCAGTAGCTGGCGCATCGCCATCGATTTGAACAAACCTGACCTGGCCGCGCCCGCTGGCTTTGGCCTCATAAAGCATGCGGTCAGCCGCGTCGATCAAGCTGCCGGGCTCATCGCCTTGGGCAGGATGCGCCGTCGCCGCACCCAAACTGATGGTGACCACGGGCGCCACACTCGATCCCTCATGGGCGATTGCCAAGGAGCGCACCGAGGCTTCGAGTTCTTGGGCCTTATGAATCGCGCCCTCCAGCGGGGTTTCCGGCAGCAGGCAGACGAACTCCTCGCCGCCATACCGAGCCAAGAGATCAGCAGGCCGCCAGATGCGCGACTTCATGGCCGCAGCGACCGAGGACAAGCAGTAGTCCCCCATCGGGTGCCCATAGATGTCGTTGAAGCGCTTGAAGAAATCCACGTCGATGAAAATCACCGACAAGGGCTGCGAACTGCGCGCGCAGCGCCGCCACTCCTTGACCAAGGTGCTATTGAAATACCGTCGATTGCTCAGGCCGGTCAAGGCATCGGTTCTGGCAATCCGCCGCAAAAGATCGGACTTGGTTTTGAGCCGCAGCTGGGTGCTGACGCGAACCAGAACGATTCTCGGATTGAAGGGCTTGGAAATGAAATCGGCCGCCCCGGCATCGAGGCCCAAGGCTTCGTCATCGACGCTTGAACTCGCAGTTAGAAAAATAATCGGAATGTTCTGCGTCTCCGGGTCGCTTTTCAACTGCTTGCAAACCTCCATGCCGCTCATGCCGGGCATCACCATATCGAGCAGGATGAGGTCCGGCGGGTTCATCTTCACCATGCTCAGTGCCTGGGCACCGTTCGTGGCCACAAACACCTCGTAGACATCCTTGAAAAGCTGGTAAAGCGATTGCAGTACCGCCGCTTGGTCATCCACGATCAAGATGGACGAACGCCGCAAAGGCTTGATTGACTCCTCTTCAATTTCGTCCGGCAAGTCCAAGAAGCCCGATTTCACAATGATGCTTTCCCAAGTTGTTGCAAGACCTTGGCGGCCTGCTGAAAGTCGAGGCTCGCCATCGCTGAGTCAAGCGCCGCCAAGTCTGCACTGAAGACCTTACCCAAGTCTGATCGTAGGGCGTCAAACGCTTCGCTGGCACGCATATTTCCGTCACGCAAAAGCGCCCGCAGTTCGTCGAGCTGCTGTGCCATGTTTTCACCTGCCTGCGCGGTACTTGCTGTTACCGCTTCGGCCGACTGTGGTGCGTGCTGCGCCAGGTAGGCATCGAGGGCCTCGACGGTCTGCTGCACCACGAGCGCCAGGCTGCGCAGCAGATCGTCAATGAAGGCGGGTGCCAGACCTCCCGCGCGGGCCTGCTCTTGAACTCGGTCCTCGGCTTTACTGGCCACATCCGCCAGCAAGACAGCACCGATCATGCCTGCATTGCCTTTGATGGTGTGCAAGAGCCGGATGGCTGCGCCACTGTCCCGACTGCCTTCTGCCCGCAGCTCATCCGGCAGGGAGGCAAGCGAAGCGAGCAGGTGGCGAATGCTGCGCTGCAATAGTGCAGCGTGGCCGCCGTAACGGTAGAGGGCCAGGGGCATATCCAGCACGGGCAAAACGGTGGCGAAGGCGGTGGTTCCACCACGGGATAGCCGCCCCGCACTGTCGACGGGTGACGGATTCGAACGGCTGACATGGCGCCTGACGACCTCGACCAATTCGGCGAAATCTATCGGCTTGCCGATGTGCTCATTCATGCCGGCATCAAGACAGGCCTGGCGGTCGGCAGGCAGGGCATTGGCGGTCATGGCAATGATGGGCAGCGCCGCCAGCCCCAGTTCGCAGCGGATCTGGCGGGTGGCCTCATAGCCATCCATCCTTGGCATCTGCACATCCATCAAGATCAGGTCAAACGGCGTCCGGGCTGCCCTCACCGCATCAACCGCGGCCTGACCATCCACCGCCAGCGACACGGTGGCACCTTCGTCCATCAACAACTCGGTCGCCACCTGCTGATTGAGCGGGCTGTCCTCGACCAACAAGATGTGCAAACCCTGGAGCTGCAGAGCGCTGACCAGGCCGGGCCGGGCGGCCACTTCTGCCCTCGAGTTCACCCTGGCGCGCGCTTCGCTCACAGCCTGCAAAAGCATCGAGGGTGTTACCGGCTTGATCAGGAAGCCGTCCAAGCCCTCTCCCGACAACTCAGCCTGCTTCGCCAGAAGCTCGCGCTCATGGGAGGTCACCATGATCAGCACCGGCGGGCCGTCCTCGCCAAGTTGGCGAATCCGCTCGTACACCCCCCAGCCGTCCGGCTCTGGCATGCGCCAGTCCACCAGCACAACATCAAAGGGATGCTTGTTCGCCGCCGCATCGGTCACTTGGCTCAGGCCATGCTGACCGCTGTCAGCCACCTGCATTTGCCAGCCGAACGCGCGCCCATAGGTCGAAATCAGCTCACGTGAAAGCGCGCTGTCGTCGATGGCCAGCACTCGCAAGGGTTGAGCGGGAGGTGAGCCGGCGGGCGCTTCATCGACCGTCGGCGCCCTCTCAAATATCACTTCAAAGCTGAAACAACTGCCTTTACCCAGATCGCTGTGGACGCTCAGAGCGCCGCCCATCAGGGCCACAAAGCGCTGGCTGATCGCAAGCCCCAGCCCCGTGCCGCCGAATCGGCGGGTAGTTGAAGCTTCGGCCTGTGAAAAGCCTTCAAAAATGGACTGCAGCTTGTCCGCCGGAATGCCAATGCCGGAGTCCTGCACCGAGAACTTGGCCTTCACAACATGTTCGTCCTGAGCGATGGCGTCGACGGCAATCACGACCTCACCCTGACTGGTGAACTTGATGGCATTGCCGGCCAGATTGATCAAGACCTGCTTCAAGCGCTGGGCGTCGCCGATCAAGTCATTGGGTATCTGCGTGGAGAGCTTGAACAGGACTTCGATGTTCTTCTCGCCGATGCTGGCCGACACGATCACGGCAAGATCATCAAGCAACCGGCTCAAGCTGAAGGGCTGCGGATCCAGCGTCATCTTGCCGGCCTCGATCTTGGAGAAATCGAGGATATCGTTCAGGATAGACAGCAAGGACTTGGCGGCCAGCCGTGACTTCTCGACATAGTCGAACTGGCGCGGTGTCAGATCGGTGCGCCGCATCAGCTGAAGCATGCCCAACACGGCATTCATCGGCGTGCGCAACTCGTGGCTCATATTGGCGAGAAACTGGCCCTTGGCCGCGCTGGCAGCCTCAGCCTGCTGCGTTCTCAGCTCAAGCTCTTCGTTCAAGGCCTGCAGCTTGACCTGCCCCTGCTTGATTTCGGTGATGTCGGCCACCAGCACGAAGAAGCCTCGCAGCTCAGCACCCTCCATATCGGGCACATAGTGCGCCCAGGTATAGCCGGTTGACCCGTCGGCTTTGGTCAGCGTCCGCTCGAAATGTTGGGCCTCACCACGCAGTACCGCCTGGATATAGGGCGTGTTCTTGGCAAACAAATCGGGCCCAAACAATTCGGCCATCGAAATGCCGGTCATCTGCTCATGTGTTCGTCCAAACCACTGTTGGTAGGCACTGTTCGAGAATCTGCAGTGCAGACTGGCATCCCAATACGCAACCAGGCCCGGCAGCACATCGATGAGGATGCGCATGAATCGGTCACGCTCAATCAGCTCTGCCTGCGCTTGCTTGCGATCCGAGATGTCCAGGTGGGTGCCGAACATCCACTCCGGCTCGCCACCTGCGAGCCTTGACTTGAGGCTGCCCCGCGTCTGAACCCAGACCCAATGGCCCTCGCGGTGCCGCATTCTCAACTCGACATCGTAGTAGGCACTTCTTCCCTCAAAGTGCGCCGTCAAGGCGGCAGTTGCTCGGACCAAGTCTTCATCATGGCAAAGCCGCTGCCAAGTCGTGAGGTCGGTGGGGCCTAGTTCCGCCAGCGTGTAACCCAGCATGCTCGCCCACTTCTCGTTCAGCTTCAGCGCCCCGGTCTGGACGTTCCACTCCCAGATGCCCGCGCCGGTGCCCTCGATCACCGAAGCCAGAAACTGGCGCTCATCGTTCAGGGTCTGCTCGGCGGCGACGGCCTCCGTAATGTCCTCGACCGAACCCACGAAGCCCAGCAATTCATCATCCTGCCCCAGGACGGCCTTGGACCAAGCGCGCACATTGCGGACCACACCGGGCGTGGGAATGACTCTGTAGGCCAAGCGGAAATCCCGCCGCGCCCGCAAGGTCGCGCGCAACTCCGCCAGCACTAACTCGCGATCTTCAGGGTGCAATGTCTGGCTATAGCCTGAGCCCAAGCTCTGCGCCAGCGTCAGGCCGTGAATCTGCTGCCAACGCACATTGGTGTAGGTGCACTCTCCTGCGGCGTTGGCGCTAAAAATGCCGATCGGCGCTGCATCGCTCAAGGTCCGAAATTTGGCCTCTGTTTTATAAAAGGCCAGCGCATCGCGGCGCCGCTCCAGCGCGGCCGCCGCGGCCTTGGCAAGCAATTTCAGAACCGTGCGCTGGTGTTCATTGAGGTGTCTGGGCTTGCGATCAATCACGCACAGAGTCCCCACCTTTTCACCGCTGCTCAGCGTCAGGCTGGCGCCGCAGTAAAAGCGAATATGGGGATCAGTGGTGACCAAGGGGTTGCTTACAAACCTGGGGTCATCCGTCGCGTTGTCGATCTCAAACAGGTCGTCTTCCAGGATGGCGTGCGCGCAGAACGCAATGTCACGCGGCGTTTGCTCCGCGCCAGGCAAGCCGACATTGGCCTTGAACCACTGGCGCTCCACATCGACCAGGCTGACCAGCGAAATCGGCACCTCGCAAACAGCCGCCGCGGCCTGCACCAGCGCATCGAACTCCACCTCCGGCCCCGTATCGAGGATGTCAAGATCCACCAAAGCCTTGATGCGCGCAGGCTCGTCATTAGCTAGCAGTGCAGCAACCATAGTGATCCAAAGTTCAGTGGCGATATCGTCACATTATTGACGCGTGGGAGTGGAAGAAGTGCTGTTTCATTGACAGCGGCCTTGGACCTTTCACTGTTTTGGCAGACCCAGCGCAACGCAGGGCCTCATCCAGGGCTGATCAGCAAGACAAAAGCCTGCGAACTGGATCGAGACATTCGGCGGCAAGGCTGACGGGCAGGCGTTCTCAAGCCACAGCGCTTGTCCGCAAGCACGAAGGGTTAGCGCGGGGCGCGCACATGGCGCAGACTGCGCAGTAGGCCCCTTTATCAGACCCCGATGACGGCCTGGCATGGCAGGTTTCTGACGCTAAACTGGCCACAAGACTAAGGCCGCAAGAGTTGGGAATGTCTTCAAGTTCGAGACCTGAGCCCCAACCTTGGCGCAAGCGACTGGCAAGCGGGCTCCGCCCACACTCTCGAAGCACAAGACCATGAGCCTCAGGATTTGTGTCCTTTTGTCCTTGCTGCTGCTTGGCGCAGGCCATGGCGACGATGTTCGCGCCACATCGCTCTGCCTGGACCGCCCCATCAGCTTTGCGCACTATGAGTACGGTCTGCTCCATGCAGAGGGCATTGGCGGCATTGATGACGATGTGCTGAAAGAACTGGCCAAACGCAGCGGGTGCGAGTTCGTGACCAGCTTGCGGCCCCGTGCGCGGATATGGATAGAGCTGGAGCGCGGCCTCCTGGACATGGCAGGCTCCGGCATCCAGACACCGGCCAGAGACAAGTTCGCCTGGTTTGCCCATTACGTGCTGGAGGACAACGTCGTCCACATCGGCCCCAAGGTGCCAGCGAGCATCGGCTCCATGGAGGCCTTCATCGCCAACCCAACGCTGATCATTGGCGGCGTGCGCTCCTACAGCTACAGCGCCAATTACGACCGTCAGTTGCGGACCCTGGCAGACGCCAATCGCGTCTACAACGTCAGCGACCCCATCACCTTGTTTCGCATGTTTGATCGGGGGCGGTATGACATCTTCATTGCCTCGCAGTTCATTTCACTGCATTACTTCAAGGTCCTGAAGCTGCCCCCTCCCAAACGCATTGAGGACTGGGACCCTGATCCTCCGACGCCCAGCGGCCTTGTCATGTCCAAAAAGACGTTCACACCCGCACAGGCGGAGGGCTGGCAAAGGCTGATCGCCCAAATGCTGGCCGACGGCAGCATGCGAAAAATACTCATCCAACACATGGGCGAAGACTTGGGGCCACGTGCGATGTTTGAGCACCATTGAGCCAAGCCTAAAGGGCAGCGGCAGGGCTTGAGACTGCAGCCTGCCCTTAGACATCAATCTCATGTCCATTTGAAGCAGGCCGCTGATCAAAAAGCATCAGCAGCTGCCTTTCCCCGCCTCAGACGTTTTTGTCTTGTTGCTGCTGCGCCGCCGTCGAAGCCGCGCCCTTCGCAGCAAAGGTCTCGCGCAAGCGCTTGAGTTTTTCGCGTGGGTCTTCCTTGACCTCGTTTTCGTTCAGGCGCATTTCGGTGATGAAGCGACTGGGGATGCCCATCACCAATTCGCGGCTCTTCTTGCGCCGCCGCAGGGTGCTGACGGCCAAGGTGGTGCGGGCGCGGGTGATGCCCACATACATCAGCCGGCGCTCTTCTTCCAGGCGCTGGGCGGTCATCTCTTCGTCGTCGGCCTTGAAGGGCAAGAGGCCTTCGTTGACGCTGGCCAAGAAGACATGCGGCCACTCCAGGCCCTTGGAGGCGTGCAAGGTGGTCAGCGTGACTTGGTCTTGCTCATCGCCGCGCTCCGCCATGGACAGAATCACGCTGATGGTTTGAGCCACCTGCAGCACGGTCTGCTTTTCACTCTCGAACTGGCTGCCGCTGTCCTGGGTGATTTCGCCGCCGCAGCGCTTGGCCACCCAGTCGACGAAGTCCAGCACATTGTTCCAACGGGCAGCGGCCACCTTCTCGTTCTCTTCGTTGTCGTAGAGGTGTTGCTCGTAGCCGATGTCTTTGAGCCACTCCAGCAGCAAGGCCTTGGCTTCTTTATTGCCGCTGGTGGTCTTGGCCTTGAATTCCAGATCGGTGATGTAACGGCCGAACTCGTGCAGGGAGCCCAAGGCCCGCGTCGTCATCACGGTGGCCAGGCTTTCCGCAAACAGCGACTCGAACATGCTGCACTTCCAGCGCCCGGAGAACTGGCTCAGTGCGCCCAGGGTCTGATGGCCGATGCCGCGTTTGGGCGTGGTAATGGCGCGCAGAAAAGCCGGGTCATCATCCTGATTGACCAGCAGGCGCAGCCAGGCGCACAAGTCCTTGATCTCGCTCTTGTCGAAGAAGCTTTGGCCACCGGAGACCTTGTAGGGAATCTCGGCGCGGCGCAGGGCTTGCTCGAAGATGCGGGCCTGGTGATTGGCGCGGTAGAGGATGGCGAACTGCTTGTATTCCTTGGCCTTGCCCTCGGCCATCAAGGCCTGGATTAGGCTGACGGCGCGTTCGGCCTCGTGTTCCTCGCCATCGGCTTCGATCAGCTTGACCGGGTCGCCGTCGCCGAAGTCACTCCACAGCGTCTTCTGGAACAGCTTGGGGTTGATGGCGATGACGTTGTTGGCAGCACGCAGGATGGCGCCGGTGGAGCGGTAGTTCTGCTCCAGCGGAATCACCTTGAGCTGGGGAAAGTCCAGCGGCAGGCGCTTGAGGTTTTCAATCGTGGCGCCGCGCCAGCCGTAAATGCTTTGGTCGTCATCACCCACGGCGGTGAACATGGCGCGTTTGCCCACCAATTGCTTGAGCAAGTCGTACTGCACCGCGTTGGTGTCTTGGTATTCGTCCACCAGCACATAGCGCAGCTGGTCTTGCCAGCGGCCGCGCGCTTCGGGGTTGGACTCCAGCAAGCGCAGGGGCAGGCTGATCAAGTCGTCAAAGTCCACCGCTTGGTAGGAGGCCAGGCGCTCTTGGTAACGCTCCATCACCGCGGCAGCGGCGCGTTCGTTATCGTCCTTGGCGATCATCATCGCCTGCTTGGGCGTGAGGCCCTGGTTCTTCCACAGCGAGATGGTCCACTGCCAGGACTTGGCCTGGTTGGCGTCCACGGTGCCGCCGGCATCGCGCAGCAAGCCCAGCACATCGTCGCTGTCGAGGATGGAGAACTGCTCCTTCAAGCCGACCAGCGTGCCCTCCTGGCGCAAGATGCGCACGCCCAGGCTGTGGAAGGTAGAGATCACCAGATCCTTGGCCGCCCGCGCGCCAATCAGGTGCTTGGCACGCTCGCGCATTTCTTGCGAGGCCTTGTTGGTGAAGGTGATGGCGGCAATCTGCTTGGACTGGTAGCCCGCTTGCAATAAGCGCGCAATTTTTTGCGTGATGACCCGCGTCTTACCGGAACCGGCGCCGGCAATGACCAGGCAAGGGCCGTCCAGATGGTGGACGGCCGCCAATTGGGCAGGATTGAGGGTGTTTTCGGCCATGACTTTCTCGGGCTAGGGCGCGAATCATAGCCAGCCGGGCGGAGGCAGGCGGGCCGAAGGGCTTGATTGAGCTGGAACGCGATCCGCTCAGGGACGCTGGCCGCCGGGCGGTGCCTGCTCGGCCTGGGCATTGCCCGGCGCGGCGGGCGTGGCCTCGGTGACCGCGCCGCTCATCAGCAGTTCGGGCCGGGCGGCATTCGGGCCCTGCATGGCCGGCTGGGCGGCGGCTTGCTTGGCGTCCGGGCCGCTGGTCGGCAGCGGCGCCAGTTTGCTGGCTGGCGCAGGCGTGCTGCGTGGGCGCACCAGCGGTGCCTGCGTTTTGGGGGCGGCATTGGCCAACCCGGCGGCAGGCTCGGGCTGATTCGTCAGTACGGACTGGGTCGCCGCTGGCGTTGCTGCGGCGGCATTGGCATCGGCATCGCCGGGCGACGCCATGGCTGAGCCGCTGCGCTCGCCGGACAAGCTGGGCTTGGCCTTGGCACTTTGGCTCGGGATCGGGCTCTGGCTTGGCAACACGCCGCCCGCCAGCCTTGGCACCCAGGCCGAAGGCAGCGCCTCACGCCCCAGCCAGCCCGCCAGGCTCAGGCTCACAGCCACCCCGCCGGCCGCCAGCCAAAGGCCAAGGCCGCGCCGGGGTTTGCGTCCGCCCCAGCTGGCCGCAGCAGCGTCGCTGACCAAAGCTTGCGTTTGCGTTTGCGTTTGTGGCGCCCGCTGCGCGGGCATGGGCTGGAAGCGCAGAGCGGAATGCCCTTCACCGGCCAGCCAGGCGCGCAAATCATCCGCCAAAGCCTCCACGCAGCCATAGCGGAAATCGACCTGCTTGGCCTGCGCCTTGCGGATCAAAGCCTCCAGGCTGAAGCGGTCTTTAGGGCTCAGGCTGGCCAGGCTGGTCTCGTCCAGGCAAGTCGCCAGCAATTGGCCGACGCCAAACACCTCGCTGCCCAAGCTGGGCGGATGGCCGGCCGCCACCTCGGGGCTGGCATAGCCGGTGGCCGAACTGAGCGCCATCACATGCTCAAAAGGGTCGCTCGGGTCGGCCATGCGCAGCAAGCCCAAGGCCATCAGTTTGAGTTGCTGGCTGCGGTCCAGCCACAACATGGCCGGGTCGATTTCGGCCCACAGCCACCCTTGGGCGTGCAAGGCACGCAAGGCCTCGCAAAAACTCAGCAATAACTCGACCCGGGCGCGCAACGGCATGCCGGCAGCCGCCTGCAGCAGCGGCTGGCCGCCCTGCACTTGTTCAAACACCAGATAGGGCTGGCCTTGCGGTGTCACGCCACTGTCGGTGGGGACGGCGATCATGGGCTGGCCGAGCTGCTCGAAGTCAGCCGCCAGATCACCAAAACGCAGCATCAGGCCCATGGCGCGTTCGCTGCGCGGCAGCAGCAGCACGGTGGCCTGCTTGTCCTTGGCCAGCGCGTGGCTGGCTTCATACCATTGCGCCACTGGCACGGCCGATGTCGCCTCGCGGGCCGCTGCCGTGGTCGCAGCCAAGGCCTGACGCACCCGCCACACGCCCAGCGCCGCGCCAACGCCCAGCAATGCTGGCGCGGCAGGCGGTGGCAGGGCAAGTTCAGGCATGCGCATGGCGGGTTTTCGCTGATGTTAGGTTGCTCAAAGGGCCGAGCCGGGCACTGCATCCCCGCATCTGGGGGAGCCCGCGGGCCGCCGCCACTCACCCAGGGGGGACGCGCCGGCGCAGTGCTGCGGCCGCGCCGATCCTGGCGCGAACTGGCATCATCCCAGCTTTTGGGCCGAAATTGAGGCCCCTAGCTTGGGGCAATCGTCCCTAAATCTGAAGAACAACCATGCAAAAGCCTCCCCGGCCCCACCGCCGCGCGCCCGCCGCCCTGCTTGTCGCCTCGGCCGCATTGCTGAGCCTGGCCCTGCCCAGCCAAGCTTTGGCGAATGACAACAGCAAGGGCAATGGCAACAACGCCAAAACCCTGGCCCTGAGCTACCAGCAGCCCTCGGCCCCGGTGCGCGCCCTGCTGGACGCGCCCAATCTGCCCCGGCCCATCATCTCGCCCGACCAGAAAACCCTGGCCAGCGTGCAACTGCGCCGCCTCAACAATCTGGAAGAGCTGGCCCGCCCGGTGCTGCGCCTGGCCGGCCTGCGCATTGACCCCGGCTGCGCCTGCCCGCAAGCCCAACCGGTGATTCAGAACCTGCGCCTGCGTGCGCTGCTGGATCCGCAAGCGCCCGAGCGCACGGTGAACTTGCCGAGCGAAGGCAAGTTCCAGGCCTTTCACGCCTTCCACTGGGCGCCGGACGGCCAGCGCTTCATCCTGAGCCGCCGCACCGCCACGGCCAGCGAGCTGTGGGTGGGTGATGCCCGCACGGGCGACATCCACCCCATTCCCAAGCTCCAGCTCAATTTGGTGCTGGGCGGCACCGAGCCGGTCTGGCTCAGCGCCACCGAGCTGCTGGTGCTGGCCCTGCCCTCGCCACGCGGCGCGCCGCCCAGCTTGCCGGCCGCGCCCGCCGGGCCGGTAATTCAGGAAAGCCTGGGCCGCAACTCGCCCGAGCGCACCTATCAAGACCTGCTGAAAAACGCCCATGACGAGGCCTTGCTGGCCTATCACGGCCGCAGCCAGATCACCCATGTCAATCTGCTGACCGGCGCCACCCGCCCGCTGGGCGAGCCCGGCCTGTTCAGCAGCCTGGCCGTGACCGGCGAGGGCGCCGCCCAAGTCATTCTGAGTGAGCGCCTGCTGCGCCCTTTCAGCTACACCCTGCCCTGGCAGGACTTTGCGCGCAGCGTTGAGCTGCGCCGCCGCGACGGCCAGCCGCTGCGCGAGTTGGCCCGATTGCCGCTCAAGCAAGGCGTGGTGCTGGAAGGCGTGTTGCCGGGGCCGCGCGGCTTCCAGGCCTCGCCGGGCAAAGATGCGGCCATCTACTGGGTCGAAGCGCTGGACGGCGGTAACCCCAATCAGGCCGCCGCCCTGCGCGACCGCCTGATGCGCCTGGACCCACCCTATTCGGGCAAGCCGCAAGTCGTGGCCCAACTGCCCCAGCGCCTGACGCGCCTGGGCTTTCTGGACGACGGCGAACACGCCCTGCTGACCGAGTTCGACCGCCAGAAGTCCTGGCTGCGCACCAGCTTGCAGCCCTTGGCGGGCGGGCCGGGCAAGACCTTGTTCGAACACGCCATGCGCGAACGCTATCGCCACCCCGGTACGCCGCAAACCCATATGCTGGCCAATGGCCGCAGCGCGGTCATCAACGACCAGGGCGCTTTGCTCATGGCCGGGCCGGGCGCTGGCCCCAAGGGTGAGCGGCCGTTTCTGGACCGCTTCTCGCTGCAGGACCTGAGCACGCAGCGACTGTTCCAGTCCGATGAAGACGCCTACGAGCAGGCCGTGATGCTGCTGGACCGCGGGCGCCTGATCACCCAGCGCGAAACCGAAACCGAGCCGCCCAATCTCTTTCTGCGCCAAGGAGCCGGCCTGAGCCAGGCGCGAGCCCTGAGCCGCAACAAAGACCCCAGCCCGCAGCTGCGCCAGATCCGCCGTGAGCTGGTCAGCTTCAAGCGCGCCGACGGGGTGGAGTTGAGCTTCTGGCTGTATCTGCCGCCCGACTACAAGCAGGGTGAGCGCCGCCCGGCCCTGGTCTGGGCCTATCCGTTGGAGTACACCGATGCCAGCACGGCCAGCCAGGTGGGCGGCTCCAGCAACCGCTTCGCCAGCTTCGCGCCTCTGAGCCCCTTGATGCTGGCGATGGACGGCTTTGTGGTGCTCAGCGACGCCACCATGCCGGTGGTGGGCGACCCCAAGACGGTGAACGACAGCTTCGTCGAGCAGATCACCATGAATGCCCGCGCCATCATCGACAAGGCCGAGGAATTGGGCGTGGTGGACCCCAAGCGCATGGCGGTGGGCGGCCACAGCTATGGCGCTTTCATGACTGCCAATCTGCTGGCCCACACCTCGCTGTTCAAGACCGGCATCGCCCGCAGCGGCGCTTACAACCGCACGCTGACACCGTTCGGCTTCCAGAGCGAGCGGCGCTCGCTGTGGGAGGCGCGCGATGTTTACCTGAAGCTGTCGCCCTTCCTGGTGGCCAACCAGATCCGTGAACCGCTGCTGCTGATTCATGGCGAGGCGGACAACAACTCCGGCACCTTCCCGCTGCAGTCAGAGCGCCTCTATCAAGCCCTGGCCGGCACCGGTGGCACGGTGCGTTATGTCTCGCTGCCCTTCGAATCGCACGGCTACACCGCGCGCGAATCGGTGGGCCATGTGCAGTGGGAAATGAGCCAATGGCTCAAGCGCTATTTGGGCGACCCGCGCGGCGACAACTGAAATCGCCGCGCACGACGCCGTTCGGATCAGAAGCTGCCCAGCTGAGAGTCCGGTGAGGAGCGCGGTGGCAGCACGATGTGCAGCACGGCGCCACCTCCGGCGCCGTTTTCAGCGTAAATGCGGCCGCCGTGCACCTCCACGATCTTGCGGCAGATCGCCAGGCCCAGGCCGGTGCCACCGGCCCCGTCCTTGGTTTGGCTGGACTGCACAAAGGCCTCGAAAATCTTGTCCAGTTCGGCCTCCGGAATGCCCGGGCCTTGGTCAGCCACGCTGAGATGAGCTTCACCGTTGGCGCTGCGTTCGGCATGGATGCGCAACTGGCCGCCCAGCGGCGAGAACTTGATCGCATTGGCCAGGACATTGCGCAGCACTTGCGAGAAGCGCACCGCATCCACCTGAGCGGCCAGGGGCTGATCGGGCAGTTGCAGGCTCAGCTTTAGATGGCGTTGATCCAGCAAGGGCCGCAGCTCGCGCAGCACCTGCTGCACCAGGCCGCGCAAATCGGTGCGCTCCAGCTCAAAAATGCCGACGGCACTTTCGATCTTGGCCACATCCAGCAAGTCATTGACCAGCGCCAGCATGCGCTGGCCCGAGGCATGGATTTCCCCGAACATCTCGACCAGCGAGGCATGCTCGCGCGCCTTCTTGATGCCCAGCTCCGAGAAGCCCAGGATGGACTGCAGCGGCGTGCGCAGCTCATGGCTCATATTGGCCACGAATTCAGACTTGGCGCGTGAGGTTTCCTGCGCCACATCGCGGGCCTCACGGGTGGCGCGCTCGGCATTGCGGAACTCGGTCACATCCATCAGCGTGCACAAGGTGCCGCGCACACCACCGTTTTCATCGGGCACCAGCACCTTGGTGATCAGCACATCGTGCCGCTGACCGTCGGCCCCCATCAGCTGGGCCTCGTAACGCAGCTGCCCGCCCAGCGCCATGCCATGGGCCTTGGCCTGCGCCATCAGCTTTTTGTCTTGCTCGCGATGCTGGGCAACATCGGACGCCAGCAGGCTGCTGCCCAGCGGCTTGCCGATCACATCGCCGCGGCGCAGGCCGGTGAATTGCTCCCAGGCCTGATTGAGGCTGAGGTAGTTGAAATGCTGGTCGTACATGGCCACCGGCAAAGGGCTCATCTCCAGCAGCACGCCGGTCAAGGCGAGTTGCTGCTGTAGACGCTGGCGTGAGACGGTGCGGTCGGTGACGTCGATGGCGCTGCCAGCAAAGCCAATCAAGGTCGTGCGCCCGGCAACCGGGCCGAACAGCGGCATCACCGCCACATCGAAGTACAAGCGCTCGCCGCTGGCCGCGCGCACCGTGATCGCGGCGGTACGGATGCCGATGCGGTCGTCCGGATTGAACAAGGCTTGCACCTGCTGCCGGTCAGCGGGCTCGACCAACTCCTCCAGATGGCGGCCGATGGCCTGCTCGGCACGCTCCTGGCTGAGCACTTCCCAGCGCGCATTGACGTAGCTGATGGCGCCCTGGGCATCGGTGCGGAACACCAGCTCCTGCAAGCTTTTCAGCAAGACCTGCAGTTCACGCTCACGCCAAGCCACCTGTTCATGGGCCGCGTCCAAGGCCTTGCGGGCAGACTCACGCACCCGCAAGCTGCGCAGGGCAATGACGCAGGCGCCGGCAATCAAGCCCAGCGCGCCGGCGCCAAAGGCCAGCAGCCACACCATATTGTCGCGCCAGCCTTGCAAGGCGGTGGGCAAGTCCAGCTCGACCGTCACGAGCAATGGTCGGCTGCGCGAGACCCGGAACGCCACCACCTGCTCGCCCGGCAGCACGCCGCCGCCCACATAGCTGCCATGCTCACGCTGAGGCAGCCAGTCGGTATAGATCGGGTGCGACAGCAGCCGTGCCGAGGGCTCCACGCTGACAGTCTCCGTGGCGGCCAGCACCTGGCCCTCGTAACTCATCAGCGCCGCAATGCTTTTGCTGCCCGCCATGGTTAGCTGCTGGTAGGTGGCCAAGGTCTCCGGGTTGATCAGGGCCACCAGCAGCAGGTTGGCGCCATTGGCGGTGCGCACCTGGCGCAAGAGGGGCAGCATGGTGACCGTGGCGCGCGCCGGTGTCGGGCCAGGCACCAGATTCGCCAAGCCACGGCCCGCCAGCAGGCTATGCAGGCGCTCGGCCCCCACGGCCGGCCAGGGGCCCAGACGATTCAGGTCGATCACATGGCCCACATCGTCATGAACCGAACTGGCCAAAACCCGGCCCTGCGGGTCGATCACCGCCAGGCTGCGCAAAAAAGGCAGGCCTTGCAGGGAGTTGCTCAGCAAAGGTTGCAGCCGGCCAGGGTCGGCCTGCGATTGCTGGGAAATGGTCTCCGCCAAGGTGCGCAGCATCAGGGACGAGGTCTCCACGCTGCCAGTGGCGTGATCAGACAAAACCCGCGCCAACAACTCGCTGCGCTCAAAGGTGCTCAGCAAGGCTTCGCGCCGCTCGTACCAGGCCAAACTCGCCAAGGTCAGCACCAAGGCCACAGCCAAAAAAGCCCCCGAGGCCAACACGATGCGGTTGGACGCACGGCGAAACACGAAGCGGCTGAAGGCTGGCGCGGCGGTCATTTGAGAGTCGGCGTCGGCGGCGGCTGCTACGCTCAGTTCACCACGATGGCGCTGAGGCCATGGCGCTTGGCTGCGGCGGCCAAACGGCCATCGCGCTTGATGGCGGCCACAAACTCATCCACCCGCGCCAGCCAGGCCGCGTCGCCCGGCTTGACGGCATAGGCATAAGGCAAGGTGTAGAAGGGCTGCGGCGGCGCGATCAGCTTGGCCCAGTCCGCGTTCTCCAGCAGACGCCGGCTGTAGGGGTAGTCGGTCATGAAGACATCGACACGGCCGCTTTCCAATTCCTGCTCACGGGTGGCAGGCGGCTTGACCACGGTCATGCGGGCATTCTTCAGTGCGGCGGCCATCACCGGCTCCATGAAGGTGCCGGCCTGCACGGCCACCACCACGCCGGGTTTATCGATATCAGCCCACTCGCGCACGCTGCGACTGGTGCGGCTGGCCACGCCGTAAATATCGCTGCGCAAATAGGGCTGGCTGAAACTCAAATGCTCTTTGCGCTGTGGCAGCACGCCGATGGCGAACATGGCGATGTCGCAGCGATCCCCGGTGACGTCGGCAATCAGCTGCACAAAAGAGGACTCCACATATTGGAGCTTGACCTTGAGATCACGCGCCAACTCGGCGGACAACTCGATGTCGATGCCGCCGAATTGCTGATTACGCGGGTCGCGGTAAGTGACGCCGTAATAGTCCGGCCAAATGCAGACCCGCAGCACGCCGCTGCTGCGCACCCGCTCCAGCACGGCTGGCCCTGCCGGGCTGGGTTTGGCGCCCGGCGAGGATTGCGCCGCCTGCGCACAGGCGGGCTGCAGCGCTTGCAGCACCACCAGGCATAGCGCCGCAGCCCACTGGCCGGCGAACGTTCCTGCTTGCGACATCTTTCGTTTCTCCAGGGCTTGGGTGAATTGGCAGAGCAAAAATCCAGCACCTTGCGCGCCGCCCCGACATCAAGCACCGCGCGCCTTGCATCATCTCCGCTGCAAAGCCGATTCACCCGCGCATGAATGCATGGCAATCACAAAAAGCGGCCCTTATTCGCACTCGATCAAAGTGCCGCGGCTTGCTCGACGGCTAGACCCACTGCGGCGCCAGCCGGCAAATACCCTGGCGCCAAGTGCTATTTTCAACAATGAATTTATCAATGGTGCTGATTTGCTGGGCAATTTTGCGCCAGCTTGTGCCAAATTTCGGCAAAATCGAACGATGCCCAACAATAAAGCACAAGCCGCCACCGACAGCCCGGACTGCAGCACCATGGAGGTCGCTCGCATGCTGGGCTTGGCCGTGCGCTCGGTTCAGCTGATGGTCGACCGCGGTGATCTGGTGGCCTGGAAAACGCCAGGCGGGCATAGACGCATTTCGCGCAATTCGGTCGAAGCCTGGACGGCTCAGCGCCGAGGCGGTAATGCCGCCAACGCACGCAGCGAACGCCGCCCCGAGCCCAACGCGGGCGCAGGCCTTCAGCCACGCCCGCGCGGCAACCGCAGTGGCCGAGTGGCCGCGGCGCCACGCTTGCTGCTGATCGAAGATTCGGTGCACTTCCAGAATCTGATGTCGCTCTTGGTGGGCCAACATTTCCCCGGCGTGGACTTGCACATCGCGCAGGACGGCATCGTCGGCCTGGCCATGTGCGGACAATTGCTGCCCGATGTGCTGATCGTCGACATCTTGTTGCCAGGCATTGACGGCGCCACACTGATCACCAGCCTGCGCTCGCAGGCACAGTTCGCGCAAAGCAAGCTGATCGTGGTGACCTCGCTGGACGAAGCACAGCGCGCCCCTTACGCCTTTGCGCTGACCGGCGTGCCGGTGGTGCACAAGCCCAATCTCGTGCGTGACCTGCCGCCCCTGCTGCGCGAGGCCTTGGCGGAGACCGCGCCCGCCGCTGACCTGGCCGACAGCCATTCATGAGTCTGCCGCGCGTTTTGCTGGTCGAGGACAACGTCCCCGTCCAGCATTTCGTGCGCGCGGCGCTGGAAGATTTGCCGATTGAACTGCATTGCTGCAGCAGCGTTGATGCCGCCTTGGCCAGCCTGGCCGAACACCCCGCCGCACTGATCCTGACCGACCTGATGATGCCGCTGCGCACCGGCTTCGACCTGGTGCAGGTCCTGGGCGAACAGCCCGCCCTGCAAGGCCAGGCCAAGCTGGTGATCTTCAGCGCGGGCCTGAATGAAGCAGTGCGTGCGCGCCTGCAGCAAGCCCATATCTGGCGCTTGCTGCCTAAGCCCTGCTCGCTGACGGATTTGCTGGCCTGTGTGGAAGAAGCACTGGCGCTCACGCCTGTTGCGCCCCACACAGAAGCACAAGTGCTGGCCCAGCACTTCCAAGGCAACCAAGCCCTGTACACGGCCTTCCGGCAGAGCTGCTTGAAGCAGTTCCCGGCCGATCAAACCAGCGGCGACCAGGCTTGCGCGCGGGCAGATGCTGGCGCACTGCAATTGCTGGCGCACAGCCTCAAGTCGGCGCTTCAGATGCTGGGCGAGACCGAGGGGCATGACCTCGCGCAACAGCTGGAGCGCATGGCGGGTCAGCGTGATATGGCGGCTGCCGGGCCCTTGTGGCTGCGCCTGCGCCAGGTACTCGCGCAACTACGCTGAGCGCAGCCGCGCCGCCCTGCGGGCTTTGGCGCTGAGGCCTCAGATCGCCAGCGGATCCACATCGACCGCCCAGCGCAACAAGCCTTTGTGTTCGCGCTTCAAAGCGTGCAGCTCGGGCATCCAGTGCCACAGCAGGCGCTGCAGGGCGCTGCGATTGCTGGCCTCCACCAACATCTGCATGCGTTCCACATTGGCCACCCGCGCCACACTCATCGGAATACAGGGGTAGACCAAGACCTGCGCAGCCTCGGGCATTTGCTGCGCAAAAGCGGCCGCGGCGTCCAGAAAGCCTTTGGCCGCCTCCGCCGTGCGTCCCTCGGCTCGCAGCAATGCGAGATGGGCATAGGGCGGCAGTCCAGCGGCCTCTCGCTCGGCCAACTGGCTGGCGGCGAAGGCCTCGAAGTCATGTTTGGCCAAGGCCTTGTACAGCGCATGCTCCGGGTGCCAGGTCTGCACCCACATCTCGCTGCGGGCGGCCTGGGCGGCGTCACGCCCGGCGCGGCCGCCGGCTTGCATCAGGAGCGCGAACAAGCGCTCTGGGGCGCGAAAATCGCTGCTGAACAAAGCGCCATCCGGGTTGATGGCGGCAACCAGGGTGATGCCACGGAAGTCGTGGCCCTTGGTGATCATCTGCGTGCCAACGAGGATGTCCACATCGCCCGCATGCACGGCCTGCAGTTGGGCTTCGAGCTGGCCTTTGTGCTTGGTGGAGTCGGCGTCGATGCGGGCGACGCGGGCCTCGGGGAAGGTCTCGGCCAGTTGCTCCTCCAGGCGTTCGGTGCCGCGGCCCAACGGCGCGATGTCCTGGTTGCCACAGGTCGGGCAGGCGCTGGGCACCCGCTCGGTGAAGCCGCAGTGGTGGCAGCGCAGCGTGCGGTCGCCCTTGTGGAAAACACGCCAGGCGCTGCAGTGCGGGCAGTCGCTCTTCCAATTGCACTCGCCGCAGTGCAACACCGGTGCATAGCCGCGCCGGTTCAGAAAGATCAGGCTCTGCTCACCGCGCTCCAGCCGGCTGCGCAAGGCCTCGATCAGCGGGCGCGTCAGCGCCGTGGTGACGCCCTTGCTCAGCGGCAAGAGCTTCATGTCAAACAAGCGCACCTTGGGCAAGGCGCCGCCGCCGATGCGGCCGGGCAAGGCCAGGCGCTTGTAGCGCCCCACGTTGGCACGCTGCCAGCTTTCCAGGGAAGGCGTGGCCGAGCCGAGGATGACCGGCAACTTCTCAAGATGCCCGCGGTACACCGCCAAATCACGCGCCGAGTAACGCGCACCGTCTTGCTGCTTGTAGGACGGGTCATGCTCCTCGTCCACCACGATCAGGCCCAAGCGGGGCATCGAGGCGAACACGGCCAGGCGTGTGCCCAAAACCAGCTCGGCCTCGCCCAAGTGGGCGGCCAGCCAGTGGCGCAGGCGCAGCGCCGGCGTCAGGCCGCTGTGCAAAGAGACGATGCTGCAGTCGGCAAAGCGCTCGGCGAAGCGCGCTTCCAGTTGAGGCGTCAGATTGATCTCGGGCACCAGGACAAGTACCTGCCGGCCCTGCTGCAGCGCATGTTCGGCCGCGCGCAGATAGACCTCGGTCTTGCCGCTGCCGGTGATGCCGTAGAGCAAGACCGGCGCAGGGGCCGGGCTGGTAAGCATCTCGTCCAGCTGACGCAATACCTCGGCTTGCGCAGGGCTGAGCTCGGGCGGTTGAGCCGCGGCAACATGGCCCGCGTCTCCTTGCGCACCCCTGGACTCGGCCCCCAGCTTGGCCACGCGTTTGAGGCGCAGCTTGAGCTTTTGCCCGTCCAGCTCACGCAACTGTGGCGGCAGCACTGACAAAGCCACCTCGCCCACACTGCGCTGGTAATAGCTGGCCGCGAATTCAACCAATTGGCACCAAGCAGCGCTGAGTGGCGGCAAGCCGTCCAAGGCCGACAAAATGGGCCGCAACAAGGCCGGGTCGGTGTCGCCCGCCGGCTCCCCCGGCCAAACAATGCCCATCAGCTCACGCCGCCCCAAGGGCACCCGCACCAAACTGCCCGGCGCCAGGGCTTGAGGGCTCAGATAGTCCAGCGGCCCGGTCAGGCCGCTGTGCTGCGGCGTATCCACCGCCACACGAACCCGCAGCATCGCTGCGGGCGGGTCGGCGGGCGCATCAGCCGCTGGCTCACTCATGCGCGGATGCCGCGCCAAAGCTCGGCGATTGTTTAGTCCTAACCTTAGATTGACGCGCTAAGTGCATGATTTAGAAGGGCCAGGAAAGGCAGCGATTTGAGCGCCAATTCAGCTGTGGATAACTTTGTGGGAAAAGTGCTGGCAACCGTGTCAATTTGTCTCTGTCACCCAAGCCAGCCGTCAACGACGAATTTTGGGGGAAAGTTTACAAACTGTTTTAAATCAAGCACTTAGCATTCAATCGGGAAAACCATAGGCTGCGTAACGATATGGATTCCCCCTGTGGGCAAGCTGCCCTGTTTTGGGGATAAGTCAAAACCTGAGTGCTTACTTCACGTTTTATCCACGCCAGAAAACACTCTGGCGTGGCGCTTGCTCCGTCAAAGAGCGCGCAGCTTGCGTGAATAGCTATGCACCTCGTCCACCAGAGCTGTCACGTGTTCTGGGGGCGTGAACTGGCTGATGCCATGGCCCAGATTGAACACATGGCCGTCCCAGCTGCCGTCGGCCCGGCGCGGGTTGCCAAAGCTGTCCAGCACGGCGCGCACCTGGGCACGCACGGCGTCTGGCGGGGCGAACAAGACATTGGGGTCCAGATTGCCCTGCAAGGCCACGCGGTCACCCACCTGAGCGCGGGCACGGCCCAGATTGGCGGTCCAGTCCAGGCCCACCACATCGGCGCCGGCATCGGCCAACTCGTCCAGCCACAGGGCGCCGCCCTTGGTGAACAGCAAGCGAGGAATGCGCTTGCCTTCATGCTCGGTCTTCACCTGCGCCAACACGCGGCGCGAGTATTCCAGGCTGAATTGCTGGAACATGCCGTCGGCCAGCACGCCGCCCCAGGAGTCAAAAATCATCACAGCCTGCGCGCCGGCTTCGATCTGCGCGTTGAGGTACTGGGCCACCGAGTCTGCATTGACCGCCAAGATGCGATGCATCAGATCGGAGCGCGCGTACATCAGACTCTTGACCTGACGGTAGTCGTCCGAGCCGCCACCCTCGACCATATAGCAGGCCAGCGTCCAGGGGCTGCCGGAGAAGCCGATCAAAGGCACACGGCCGTTCAAGGCTTTGCGGATCGACGACACAGCGTCGAACACATACTTCAGCTTGTTCATGTCCGGCACGGCCAACTCGGCCACGGCGGCTTCGTCACGGACGACCTTGGCGAACTTAGGGCCCTCGCCCTGTGCAAACGTCAGGCCCAGGCCCATGGCGTCGGGCACGGTGAGGATGTCGCTGAACAGAATGGCGGCATCCAGCGGATAACGCTCCAGCGGCTGCAGGGTCACCTCGGTCGCGTAATCGCGATTGGTGGCCAAGCCCATGAAGCTGCCGGCCTTGGCACGCGTGTCGCGGTACTCGGGCAAATAGCGTCCAGCCTGGCGCATCAGCCAGACGGGCGTGTAGTCGGTGGGCTGGCGCAGGCAGGCGCGCAGGAAGGTGTCGTTTTGTAATGGTGCGCTCATGGGCGGCGATTATCCTTGCTCGTGAACCTTGCCATTCGATATGGCTCAAAGCAGAGTGATACTTCGCCCCGGTGCACGTTCAATTTCTGGAGGATTTTCATGACCCGCATGTTCCAACGCACGTCCCTGGCCGCTCTTGTCATCGCCGCTTCCGCGGGCCTGTCGGGCTGCGGCTATAACGAGTTCCAGAAGCTGGACGAAAGCGTCACGGCCAGCTGGTCTGAGGTGCTGAGCCAGTATCAGCGCCGTGCCGACCTGATTCCCAATATCGTCAACACCGTCAAGGGCGAAGCCAATTTCGAGCAAGAGACGCTGACCAAGGTGATCGAGGCTCGCGCCAAGGCCACCAGCATCCAGGTGACGCCGGAGCTGGCCAAGGACCCCGAAGCGCTGAAGAAATTCCAGGCCGCGCAGGGCGAGGTGTCGAGCGCCTTGTCGCGCTTGCTGGTGGTGAGCGAGAACTACCCCAACCTCAAGGCCAATCAAGGCTTCCAAGACCTGCGCGTGCAGCTGGAAGGCACCGAGAACCGCATCACCGTGGCGCGTAATCGCTACATCAAGAGCGTGGCCGACTACAACGTGCTGGCGCGCAGCTTCCCCAGCAACCTCACCGCCAAGGTGATGGGTTATGAGGTCAAGCCCAACTTCACGGTGGAAAACGCCGCAGCCATCAGCACCGCGCCGGCGGTGAGTTTTGACACCGCCAAGCCCGCCGCCCCAGCTGCCTCCAAATAAGGCAGCGCCCATGTTGCGCCGCCTTGCAAGTCTTTGGACCTTGCTGCTGTGCCTGGCTTGGGCACCGGCTTTGTGGGCCCAGGATGTATTGCCCGTGCCGGCTCTGAGTGGCCGTGTCATCGACCAAACCGCCACGCTCAGCGCAGCGCAGCAGTCGGCCCTGGAGGCCAAGCTGGCCGCCTTCGAGCAAGCGGCCGGCTCGCAGCTGGTGATTCTGCTCGTGCCCACCGTACAGCCGGAAGACATTGCCGCCTATGCGCAACGCGTCGGTGACAGCTGGAAGATCGGCCGGCGCGGTGTGGGCGACGGCATGCTGATCGTTGTGGCCAAGAATGACCGCAAGGTGCGCATCGAGGTGGCCAAGGCATTGGAGGGCGCGGTGCCCGATCTGGCAGCCAGCCAGATCATCCAAGGCGCCATTACCCCGGCCTTTCGCAAGGGCGACTATGCAGGGGGCTTGAATCTCGGTGTCGATCAGCTGCTGGCGCGCATCCGCGGCGAAAACTTGCCTTTGCCCGAGCAGCACTCCGGCGGCAAGAAGGCCTCCTCACAAGGATTGAACTTTGAAGAACTCGGCGCCCTGATCTTCATTGGTGTGCCGGTGCTGGGCGCCGTGTTAACAGGGATCTTCGGCCGCAAGCTCGGCAGCCTGCTGACCGGCGGCGCCGCTGGCGCCCTGGGCTGGGTGCTGGCGGGCAGCTTGATCGTGGCGGCGCTGGCGGGAGTGGTCGCACTCGTTCTGGTTGGCGTGATGGGCGTGGGGGGCGGCGGTGGCCGACGTGGCGGAGGCGGCGGAGGCTTGGGCGGCGGCAGCGGCCCCATCATCTTCGGCGGCGGAGGTGGCGGCGGCTTTGGTGGAGGCGGCGGCGGTGGCGGTTTCTCCTCCGGTGGCGGCGGCGACTTTGGCGGCGGCGGTGCCTCCGGCGATTGGTGAAAGAAATGAACTTGCAACGCTTTTTCAAGCACCGCTGGATCGATCACAAGGACGTGGAACGCCTGCTGCCGCAAGCCGCGGTCGAGAACCTACAGACGCTGGTTCAACAAAGCGAGCGCCACCACAACGGCGAGATCTGCATTTGCGTGGAGGGCGGTCTGCCCTTGTCTTATTTGTGGAAGGGGCTGAGCGCGCGCCAGCGCGCCGTCACCCTGTTCGGCAAGCTGCGGGTCTGGGACACCGAGGCCAATAACGGGGTGCTGATCTATTTGCAAATCGCCGACAGGGCGATCGAAATCGTGGCCGACCGCGGCCTCAACGCCCACGTCACGGCGGCGGAATGGCTAGGCGTGGTGGCCGCGCTGCGCGAACACCTCAAGGCCGGTGGCTGCGAGGCCGGATTGATTGAGGCCGTCTCGGCCGTGGACGCCTTGCTAAGCGAGCATTTCCCCCTGCGACCCGGCACGGTCAACCGCAATGAGTTGCCAGACCGGGTGGTGATTCTTTGAGCTGAGGGCGCACGCCGCGCTTCAGGCCTGCGCGTCACCACCGCTCGCGTTGCCTAAATGCCCTTGGCCGACATCGCCCGAGAGGCAGGGCTGGGTCGATCAGAACTTGCTCGCCAAGGGCTTGAGCCGGCCGCTGAAATTCTCTTTGAGGGGGGCCTGACCCAAGGGCGGGAATTTCAGCTTGGTTGGCGCGCAGGACACATCGGGCAGATGGTCCAGCAAATGGCGGATCAGGGTCAGGCGTCCGCGCCGCTGGTCATTGAAATCGACCAAGGTCCAAGGCGCATGCTTGCTGTGCGTGGCCTTGAGCATGGCCTCGCGTGCATCCCCGTACTCCTGATACTTGGCGCGCGCTTCCAGGTCGATGGGCGAGAGCTTCCAGCGCTTGAGCGGGTCGGCCAGGCGCTCCGCAAAGCGCAGCTCCTGCTGCTGCTGATCCACGGTCAGCCAGTACTTGAAGAGCAAGATGCCGTCATCAACCAGCAGCTTTTCAAACACCGGCGCCTGCTGCAAAAAGGCTTGCGTCTGCGCCGGGGTGCAAAAGCCCATCACCGTCTCGACACCGGCGCGGTTGTACCAACTGCGGTCAAACAAGGCGATCTCACCCGCCACCGGCAGGTGCGGCACATAGCGCTGGAAGTACCACTCGCCCTGCTCCCGATCGCTGGGCTTGCCCAGGGCCACCGTGTGGCATTGGCGGGGATTCAGGGTCTCGGAGATCGCCGAGATGACGCCGCCTTTGCCCGCAGTGTCCCGGCCCTCCACCAGCACCAACAGACGCTTGCCGGTCTTTTGCAACCAGCGGGCCATATTGTTGAGTTCGAGATGAAGGGGCTCGAGTTGCGACAGATAGTCCGACTTGCTGAGCCGCTTGGGCTCAGCGGAGTCGGCCGCGGGTGCGCTTGGCTTGAGCTTGCTTTTCGCCTTTCCGGTTCCCATCAGCATCTCCATCGTCAATGTTTGAATTGAAGCGTGGAGCTTAACGCCCGGAGAGGCCGGCCGAGTGGCCGGTTCAGAGCAAGATCAGGTCCTGGCGACCGATCCACTCTTCACCCGCCTGCAGGCGAATCGGGTGCGCCACGGTCGCCGCTTCGATGCAAAGCATCTGCTTGTAGTCCTGGTCGGGAATATCGCTCAGCGCTGCGCACTTTGCTGGGCCCGGGTTCCACACCACCGCATCATCAAAGCCTTGTTGCTGGATTTGCAAACGGCGCTCGGTGCTGATGCCCTGCTCACGCAGCAGCAAAGGCTCTTTGACCTGGTGATAGACCCGGTCCAACTCGCCAGAAGGCAGCAGCAACTCGACGCGCTGGGTCTTCTCGGACCCGTCCACCTTGTCCCAGTAATGCAAGCCCGAGAGACCGTGGACACTGCATTCGTCCAGATCATTGATGCGGAAATAGCTGTGCAGCGCCGCGGTGAAGTCGAAGGGCTCACTCTCGTTCTTGTTGATGCAAGCCAGTTCGATTTGCAGAACCTGGCCGCTGACGCGCAAGCTCAGCTCAAGCTCAAAAGCGTGCGGCCAGAACATGCGGCTGGCGGCGTCATCCGTCAGGCGCAGCACGGCCAAGGCATCATCTTCCCCTTGCTCGGCCATCACCAGCTGCCAGGGCTTGCTGCGTGCAAAGCCGTGGCTCTTCAAAGGGCCGCGATCGCCGAACTGCGGAAAGATCACCGGCACGCCGCCACGAATGGCTTGGCCGGACACATAGGCCGAGGTCGGCGAGACGTAGAACTGCTCGGCGCCGCCTGCAGGCACCCAGGACAACACATGGCCACCGTGCAGCAACACGGTGGCGCGGGCACCGTCAGGGGCAAGCAATTCCAAGGCATCCAGGCCTTGGTGGCGGGTGATGGCAATCGGTGTAGACATAACGGATGGAGAAAACTGCGGATATTCGGTCGAACCGGAAAGGTTCGGGGCGTGGCTTGACGCCATGATGAAAAACGCCCGCCCAACTCTCGTTGGCGGGCGTTCCCTCGCTGCGCTTGCGCGTTAACTGAATTAACGCTTGCGGAACTTCTGCAAGGCAGCAATCTGTGCGGCCATGACGGCGAATTCACCTTGAGCGGCGGCAAAGTCGATGTCCGACTTGGCGTTCTTCATGGCTTCTTGCGCGATCTTGCGAGCTTCGATGGCCTTGGCCTCGTCCAGGTCCTTGCCGCGAATCGCGGTGTCGGCCAGCACGGTCACCTTGCCTGGCTGCACTTCCAGAATGCCTCCGGCCACGAAGACAAACTCTTCGCCGCCTTCAGCCTTCTCAATGCGCACAGCACCGGGCTTGATGCGGGTGATGAAGGGCGTGTGCTTGGGCAGAATGCCCAGCTCACCGCTCTCACCCGGCAATGCAACAAACTTGGCCTCGCCGGAGAAGATTTGCTCTTCGGCGGAGACCACATCCACATGGATAGTTGCCATTTCAATCTTCCTTTGAGTGAACAAGTGAGGCTTTGAAGGGATCAGGCAGCGTTACCACCGACCGATCCAATCAAGCTGCACTCACTGCGGCAACTTAGCCGAGCTTCTTGGCCTTCTCGAAGGCCTCGTCGATCGTGCCAACCATGTAGAAGGCCTGCTCGGGCAGGTGGTCGCATTCGCCAGCAACAATCATCTTGAAGCCGCGGATGGTTTCCTTCAGCGGCACGTACTTGCCAGGCGAGCCGGTGAACACTTCGGCCACGTGGAAAGGCTGCGACAGGAAACGCTGGATCTTACGAGCGCGGCTCACGGCCAGCTTGTCTTCAGGTGACAGCTCGTCCATACCCAGAATCGCGATGATGTCGCGCAGTTCCTTGTAGCGCTGCAGCACTTGCTGAACGCCACGGGCGGTCAGGTAGTGCTCTTCGCCGATCACGTTGGGGTCCAGCTGACGCGAGGTCGAGTCCAGCGGGTCCACAGCGGGGTAGATACCCAGCGAAGCGATGTCACGCGACAACACCACGGTGGAGTCCAAGTGAGCGAAAGTCGTCGCAGGCGAGGGGTCGGTCAAGTCGTCCGCTGGCACGTAAACGGCCTGGATGGAAGTGATCGAACCGACCTTGGTCGAAGTGATCCGCTCTTGCAAGCGGCCCATTTCTTCGGCCAGCGTAGGCTGATAACCCACGGCGGAAGGCATACGACCCAGCAGCGCGGACACTTCGGTACCGGCCAAGGTGTAGCGGTAGATGTTGTCCACGAAGAACAGCACGTCACGGCCTTCGTCACGGAAGGATTCCGCGATGGTCAGGCCGGTCAGGGCCACGCGCAGACGGTTGCCTGGAGGCTCGTTCATCTGACCGTAAACCATGGCAACCTTGGACTCTTCGAGCTTCTCCAAGTTCACCACGCCGGAATCGGCCATCTCGTGATAGAAGTCGTTACCTTCACGAGTACGCTCGCCCACACCAGCGAACACCGACAGACCGCTGTGGGCCTTGGCGATGTTGTTGATGAGTTCCATCATGTTCACGGTCTTGCCCACGCCGGCGCCACCGAACAGACCCACCTTGCCGCCCTTGGCGAACGGGCAGATCAAGTCAATCACCTTGATGCCGGTTTCCAGCAGCTCTTGCGAGGGGCTCAGTTCGTCGTAAGCAGGGGCTGCGCGGTGGATCGACGCGATTTGCGTCTGAGCCACGGGACCACGCTCGTCGATGGGCGCGCCCAGCACGTCCATGATGCGGCCAAGGGTTGCCTTGCCGACCGGCACTTGAATGTTTTCGCCGGTGTTGAAGACTTGGGTGCCGCGGCGCAGGCCGTCGGAAGAACCCAGAGCAATCGTACGCACGATGCCATCGCCCAGCTGTTGCTGGACTTCCAGCGTCAGCGTGGAGCCTTCCATCTTCAGCGCGTCATAGACCTTCGGCATCTGGTTGCGGGGGAACTCCACGTCCACCACCGCGCCAATGCACTGAACGATCTTGCCAACGGCGTTGGTTTGAGTGTTCGACATATCGTTTCCTTCAATCAGTATTCGTAGCTATTGCTGGAGCGTGCTGGGGCTGAGATCAGCCCACAGCGGCCGCGCCGCTGACAATTTCGGACAACTCTTTGGTGATGGCGGCCTGGCGGGTCTTGTTATAGACCAGCTTGAGCTCACCGATCAGGGTGCCGGCGTTGTCGGTCGCAGCCTTCATCGCCACCATGCGTGCCGATTGCTCGGACGCCATGTTTTCTGCCACGGCTTGGTAGACCTGTGCCTCGACGTAGCGCATCATCAGCTCGTCGATCACGGATTGCGCGTCCGGCTCGTAGATGTAATCCCACGAGTGCTGGCCGCCACCGGTCTTCATGCCTTCGGCGCTCAGCGGCAAGAGCTGCTGAACCACCGGTTCTTGCTTCATCGTGTTGATGAACTTGGTGTAGCAGAGGTAGACGGCCGAGAGCTTGCCCTCGACATACGCGTCCAGCAACACCTTGACCGGGCCGACGATCTTGTCGATATGCGGCTGATCGCCCATCTGCGTGACCTGAGCCACCACCTTGGCGCCGATACGGTTCATGAAGCCCAGGCCCTTGTTGCCGATGGCAACGACCTCAGCCTTCTGACCTGCGCCTTCCAAGTCTTTCAACTTGGTCGTCGCAGCGCGCAGCAGATTGGTATTCAAACCACCGCACAAGCCCTTGTCCGTCGTCACTACGACAAAACCGACTGCCTTGGCGCCTTCGTTCTTGACGAGGAAAGCGTGCTGGTACTCGGGATTGGCCTGGGCGAGATTGGCGGCGATATTGCCGATCTTCTCGCTGTAAGGACGAGCAGAGCGCATGCGCTCCTGGGCCTTGCGCATCTTCGAAGCCGCGACCATTTCCATGGCCTTGGTGATCTTCTTGGTGTTCTCGACCGACTTGATCTTGCCGCGAATTTCCTTGCTTGATGCCATGATTTCTCCTGTTCAGATGGGGCGGTTCAGTTTTGCGTGAGCCGCCCCGTCATGGGCATTAAGCGAAGGACTTCTTGAAGGCCGTGATGGCGGCGTTCAACTCGGCTTCAGCATCCTTGTCCATCGCCTTGTCAGCTTCCAGCTTGGCCAGCAGAGCGGCGTGGCTAGTCTTCAGGTACTGATGCATGCCGTGTTCGAAAGCCAGAACCTTCTTGACGTCGATGCTGTCCATGAAGCCCTTGTTCACCGCGTACAGCGTCGAGGCCATCAGGCTGATCGGCTGGGGCGAGTACTGAGCTTGCTTGAGCAGCTCGGTCACGCGGGCACCACGGTCCAGCTGCTTGCGGGTGGACTCGTCCAGGTCGGAAGCGAACTGCGCGAAGGCAGCCAGCTCACGGTACTGGGCCAAGTCGGTACGGATACCGCCGGACAGGGACTTGATCAGCTTGGTCTGAGCAGCACCACCCACGCGCGACACCGAGATACCGGCGTTAATGGCGGGACGGATACCAGCGTTGAACAGCGAGGTTTCCAGGAAGATCTGACCGTCGGTAATCGAAATCACGTTGGTCGGAACGAAAGCGGACACGTCACCAGCTTGGGTTTCGATGATAGGCAGCGCGGTCAAAGAACCGGTCTTGCCCTTCACTTCGCCCTTGGTGAATGCTTCGACGTAGTCGGCGTTCACGCGAGCTGCACGCTCCAGCAGACGGCTGTGGAGATAGAACACGTCGCCAGGATAGGCTTCACGGCCTGGAGGACGACGCAGCAGCAGCGAGACCTGACGGTAAGCCACAGCTTGCTTGGACAGATCGTCGTACACGATCAGCGCGTCTTGACCGCGGTCGCGGAAGTACTCGCCCATCGTGCAGCCGGAGTAGGCCGACACGTACTGCATCGCAGCCGATTCAGAGGCCGAGGCTGCCACGACGATGGTGTATTCCATCGCGCCGTTCGCTTCCAGAGCGCGCACCACGTTCTTGATCGACGAAGCCTTCTGGCCGATCGCAACGTAGATACAGGTCATGTTCTGACCCTTCTGGCTGATGATGGCGTCGATCGCGACGGCAGTCTTGCCGGTCTGACGGTCACCAATGATCAGCTCGCGCTGGCCACGGCCAACGGGCACCATGGAGTCGATGGACTTCAGACCGGTTTGCACAGGCTGGTCCACAGACTTACGGGCGATCACGCCGGGAGCGACCTTTTCGATCACGTCCGTCATCTTGGCGTTGATCGGGCCCTTGCCGTCGATGGGGTGACCCAGAGCGTTGACCACACGGCCAATCAGCTCAGGACCCACCGGCACTTCCAGAATGCGGCCCGTGCACTTCACGGTGTCGCCTTCGGAGATGTGCTCGTAAGCACCCAAGATCACGGAACCGACCGAGTCGCGCTCCAGATTCAGAGCCAGGCCATAAGTGGGCTGACCATCGGCACCGGCGGGGAACTCCAGCATTTCGCCTTGCATCACATCGGACAGGCCGTGGATGCGGCAGATGCCGTCGGACACCGACACAACCGTACCTTGGTTGCGCACATCGGTCGAAGCGCCAAGACCCTCAATACGGCTCTTGATCAGTTCGGAAATTTCTGCAGGATTCAAATTCATTGCGAGGCTCCCACCTGGCCGGGCCACTGTTGCCAGTGCCCGACGCAGGGATGAACGGTTAGGTGTCGGCGTCGCGCTCGTTTCGCTTTTAAGCGGTGAGCGCCACTTTCATGCGTTCCAGACGGTGCTTGACCGAGGTGTCCAGCACCTCGTCGCCCACCACCACACGGATACCGCCAATCAGTGAGGGCTCGAGCGTGACTTGTGGCAAGAGCTTGCGACCGAAACGCTTCTCCAGCGACACCATCACCTCGGCCAACTGGGCCGGTTCGATGGCGTAGGCACTGTAGATATGCGCATCAGCCACGCCCGCAGCCGCATTGGCCAGCACATGAAACTGTGCCACCGCTTCAGGCAAGGCAGCGAGCCGGCCGTTGGCGATCACCGCCTGCAGAAAATTCTGCAGCTCGGGGGTCAGGTCTTGCTTGGCGGCGGCCGTCAGGACGGCCAGCACCTGCTCAGGCGTTGACTTGGGGCTGTCGGCGAACTGGCGCAGATTGGCGTCTTGCGACACTGCGGCCAGCACATCGAGCTTGTCAGCCCAAGCCTTGACGTCGTGCTTCTGAGCGACTTGGTAGAGCGCTTCAGCGTACGGGCGGGCAATGGTTGCGAGCTCTGCCATGATTACAGCTCCGTCTTCAGACGGCCCAGCAATTCGGCATGCACGCTGGCATTGACCTCACGCTGCAGAATCTGCTCGGCGCCCTTGACGGCCAATGCGGCGACCTGCTCACGCAGAACCTCACGGGCACGCACGGACTCCTGCGCAGCTTCGGCTTGCGCGTCAGCCACGATCTTGGCAGCCTTCTCTTCGGCGATTCCGGCGGCAGCGGCCACGATGCCAGCGGCGCGCTTTTCAGCGTCGGCCAACAGCTTGGTGGTTTCGCCACGGGTCAGTGCCAGTTGCTCGTCGACCTTCTTGTTGGCGTTAGCCAACTCGGCCTTGGCCTTGTCGGCCGCAGCCAAGCCGTCGGCGATCTTTTGCGCGCGCTCATCCAAGGCCTTCATCATGGGAGGCCAGATGAAGCGCATGGTGAACCACACAAGAATCGCGAAGACGATTGCTTGCAGGAACAGGGTTGCGTTGATATTCACAGCACGATCCTTTCAACCGTGAAAGGTTGGCGCATCAATTAGATGGCGAAAGGCTTGGCGAATGCGAACAGCAGAGCAATAGCCACACCGATCAGGAAGGCAGCGTCGATCAGACCAGCCAAGATGAACATCTTGGTTTGCAGTTCGTTCATCAGCTCAGGCTGGCGAGCCGAGGATTCCAGGAACTTGCCACCCATCAGCGCGATGCCGATAGAAGCGCCCAGAGCGCCCAGACCAACGATGAGACCGCAAGCCAGCGCGACGAGACCGAGGATGTTTTCCATGATTTGCTCCTGAATGGATTTAAGAAAGAAAAGAAAAAAGAAAGGTAAAACTAGGGAAATACGTGATCAGCAATCAGTCAGTGCCGCCAACTCAGTGAGAGTCGTGAGCCTGGCCGGTGTAGATCAAGGTCAGCATCATGAAGATGAAGGCCTGCAGGGTGATGATCAGGATGTGGAACAGCGTCCACACGGTCCCGGCCACCAGATGGCCAAGGCCCAGCCAGAAGCCACCCGACAAGGGGTTCAACTCCCAGGCCCAGACCCCGCCCATCAGCGCGATCAACATGAACACCAGCTCGCCAGCGAACATATTGCCGAACAACCGCATACCGTGAGACACGGTCTTGGCTGCAAACTCGATCAGCTGCATCAGGAAGTTAACCGGATACAGGAACCACTTGTCACCGAAAGGCGCAGCCAGCAGCTCATGCGTCCAGCCGCCAACACCCTTGATCTTGACGCTGTAGAAGAAGCACATGAACAGCACGCTGGTCGACAGGCCCAGGGTCGTGGACAAGTCAGCCGTCGGCACCACACGCATATAAGCGTGATGCGGGTCGTGGCCCATGCCACCGTAAACCTTGGCCCACAGCGCAGGCAAGAGATCCACCGGCAGCATGTCCATGAAGTTCATCAGGAAGATCCAGACGAACACGGTCAGTGCCAAAGGTGCAATCACCTTGCGGCTGGCGGCATTGTGGATCACGCCCTTGGCCTGGTTCTCGACCATTTCGGACAAGATTTCCACTGCAGCCTGGAAGCGACCCGGCACGCCGGAAGTCGCCTTGCGGGCTGCGCGCCAGAGCACGAAGCAACCGATCAGACCCAGGATCACCGAGTAGATCAGCGAGTCCAGATTGAACAGGCTGAAGTCAACGATGCTGGTCTGCTTGACCATTTCACCCGAGAAGTTCATTTGCATGTGCTGCAAATGGTGCTGGATGTATTCGCCCGCGTTCGGCGCGTGCTGTTGTGCAACTTGTGCGTGCTCTTCGGCTGCCATCGTCAGATACCGTCCCGCTGTACTTGTTTCAACCGACCCTGCCAAAGCAGAGCCAACCAATTAACCTTCAAGCACCCGACCAAAGCCACCAGCAAAGCCGGCCAACTCAGATCAGGCATCCAAACCACGATCGCTGCCAGCATGGCAACGCTCGACATAATTTTTATCAACTCCCAGAACATGAAACCCAGCGCCTCAGCGCCTGGAATCCCTCTGGAGAGCCCGGTCATGCCCCACGCCATCAAGGCATTTGGCAAAACCACAGCAGCCGTGCCCGCAAGCGCCGACCACCCTTTGCCGGCCTGCCCGGTGAACAACACCCAAAGCACAGCCATCACCACGCCCACCGCAGCTTGCGCCGCGACCACTCGCCAGGGCGACACCGGCGGGTGTTTGACTCGCAAGGCCTGCGCTTCTTCTCGCGACAGCACCTTGAAAGTCTCTGGCTCGACCTCATCATCCCAAGACGGCCATGACTTCGAATCAAGCGCGGGAGTTTGCACCCCTTGGCTTACAAGCCCCCTACTGCCATGGTTACCACGGCCATCATTGCTATTCGGCACTTGGTGTTGACCCATGACTTTCGGAACGCCTGTCGGCAAAACCCAAAGATTATATGGGCAAACCCGAGGATTTTTAGAGCCGACTGCTCAGGCCAAGCACCCACAGACGCCTGATAGGCGCTTCACAGCGCCCTTGCAAGCACGCTCACACCTCAGAGCTTGACCCGGTTCGGCGCCAAGCCAGGCACGTCCACACGCAATTGCAACACGCAGCCAGCCCAGGGCTGGGCGGCCAATTCCTCGGCCGAGCGACCCGCGCGCGCCGTGGTGATGTAGAGCGTGCGCAGGTCAGCGCCGCCGAACGCAGGCATGGTCGGACAGCGCACAGGCAGCGCAATATCGCTCAAGACTGCCCCCTCCGGCGAGAGCCGCAGCAGGCGCTGACCTTCGAACATGGCCACCCAGTAGCAGCCCTCGACATCCACCGCAGCGCCATCGGGCCGGCCAGCATAAGTCTCCAAAGGCTGATCGGCCGCCCGCGGCGGGAATTTGGCAAACAGCTGACGTTCGCCGATGCTGCCGCTCTGAGCATCGAAGCTCAGCACATAGATCTCGTGCGCCTTGGTGTCTGACCAATACATGCGCGTCGCATCCGGACTCCAGGCCGCGCCGTTTGAGGTGACGATACCGTCGGCCATGCGCGTCATTGCGCCGCCGGCATAACGATACAAACCAGCGTGCGGCAGGCGCGCATCATCGATGGTGCCGACCCAGAATCGCCCCTGCGCATCTGGCTTGCCATCATTGAAACGCTGGGCCGCGCTATCGAAGGGCGCAGCAGCCACCTGGGTATGCGCACCCGTCTCGGTATCCAGGCGCCACAAGCCGTTGCGCTGCGCGACCAGCAAACCTCCGCCCTCGATCAGGGCAATACAGCCCGGCTCGCTATCGAGCTGCCATTGCCGCAATTCGCCCGTCTCCGTCTGCAGGCGCAACACGCGGCGCTCAGGAATGTCTACAAAGAATAGGCTTTGCGTAGCGGCATCCCACAGCGGCGACTCCCCCAGGGAGGCGGGTGTGGCGTGAGCCAATTCAATCAGATAGGGCGCAGGGCTGGCGGACATGGCTGGAGGCTCGCAACAAGCAAAGCGCCATCCTACGGTGGTAACCGCATGAAACCGACTCGCTCAGTCGAGTTCGACCTTCAAATAATGCGCACCCGGAATCGGGTTGAAGTAATAAGGCGGAATGGACTCGAAGCCCAGGCTCTCGTATAGCCCGCGCGCCGCCTCCATATCGTCCAGGGTGTCCAGCAACATCACGGAGTAGCCCGACTGCCGGGCCGCGTCGATCAAGCCTTGCGCCAACATGCGGCCCAAGCCGAAGCGACGAAATGCCGGACGCACATACAGGCGCTTCATCTCACAGGCATTGGCGTAGTCCACATCGGCCAATCGCCGAAATCCGCCACAGGCAGCGGGCGCGCCATCCACCAGCGCCAGCAAAAAGCCTCCAGGCTCGGGGGCGTACTGACCGGGCAAATCCAGCAATTCCTGCTCGAAATTCTGGAAGCCCAAGTGCACAGACAAGCTGGCTTGATAGTCACGCAACATCTCGCGCACCAAAGACCAAGCCTCAGCGGAATCGGGCGTGACGAGTTGTATTTTGGGGCTGGCCATGAGGCGCACAGTTTACATAGCGCGGCAAAGCGCGCCAGAGCTGGCGCGAATTTGACTTCGACCCCGAAGAAAAGTGCCTCAGGCTTCGCCTGCCTGGGCAAAGCCCAGGACGACCCTGCGGGTCAGGCCGGACGTCTTCTGGTGATCACCCACATCCGCTGCGCGGATATGAGTGCTCCCCGAAGAAAAGTGCCTCAGGCTTCGCCTGCCTGGGCAAAGCCCAGGACGACCC
>NZ_CAMFJS010000036.1 GCF_945956965.1 uncultured Roseateles sp. | reverse complement strand
TTCATGGCCACAAGGCGGCTCCAAGCGTCACGGCAAACAGGCGGTCTTCCACAATTTCGCGACGGCGGGCAAGACCTGGCACCGCAGCCGTCACGGAACCGTCATTCGCACATAAACGCTTGTTCTTCAAGTTATTTTTTCCTGCTCAAGATTTAAGCAATTTGTCCAAAGCCTTGATTTTTCAAGGCCTGCGGCCCGTGTGACGAGGTTTGCCCACAAAGTTATCCACAGCTGCGGTGGATTGTTTGCCAAGCAAGTTGACGCGTGATGAAAGCGGCCTTTGCTTCAGGCCATAATCGCGCGCATTCACTTGCTCCGCACCGGCCAGCGCATCTGACTGGCCTGCGGCTGGATCAGGATTTTTTCGACAGGGGTCGTCTTTGTTTTCCATCATACAAGCCGCTGGCTGGCCAATCTGGCCCTTGCTGATCTGTTCCGTCCTGGCCTTGGCCTTGATCATTGAGCGCCTGTCCAGCTTGCGCGCCAACCGCATCGCGCCGCCGCGCTTGTTGGAAGAGGTGCTGGGCATCAGCCAGCAAAGCCTGCCCAATGCCGAGCTGATCAACCGGCTGGCCGAGAACTCGGCTCTGGGCGAGGTGCTGGCCGCCGGCCTGCGCGCCGCCAGCAATGAGCCCGACCTGAGCGAGGACAAGCTGCGCCAGGTCTTCGAGATCGCCGGGCGCCGCGCCATCCACCGTATGGAACGCTACCTCAACACCCTGGGCACCATCGCCACAGCTGCGCCCCTGCTGGGCTTGCTGGGCACGGTGGTGGGCATGATCGAGATCTTTGGCAGCCAAGGCCCCACCGGCAACAACCCGACGCAAATGGCGCACGGCATCTCGATTGCGCTCTACAACACCGCCTTCGGTTTGATGGTGGCCATCCCCAGCCTGATGTTCTACCGCTACTTCCGTGGCCGGGTGGAAGACCGGGTGATGGAGATGGAACAGGCCAGCGATCGCCTGCTTTCCCACCTCAAGCGCTTCCTGGCCTGAAGCTCGAACTGCAGAGTCCGCCATGAAGTTCAGACAGCGTCCACGCGAAGAGCCTGAAATCAATCTGATCCCTTTCATCGACGTCTTGTTGGTGGTGCTGATCTTTTTGATGCTCTCCACCACTTACTCCAAGTTCACCGAGTTGCAGGTCAGCCTGCCGGTGGCCGACGCCGAGCAACTCAAAGACAGGCCGCGCGAGATCGTCGTGGCCGTCGCAGCGGATGGCCGCTATGTGGTCAATTCACAGCCGGTGGATGGCCGCTCGGTCGAATTGCTCAGCGCCGCGCTCAGCCAGGCCGCGGGCGGCAATGCCGAGATCATGATCGTGGTGTCGGCCGATGCCGCCTCGGCCCACCAGTCGGTGGTCAATGTGATGGATGCAGCGCGCCGCGCCGGCTTGTCGCGACTGACCTTCGCCGCCCAGTCCAGCGGCCGCTGAGCATGAAGCCCCTGGGCCAGTTGCTGGCCACAAGGCTGCAGCGAGAGTGGTACAGCAAAAGCAGCCAAGGCGCTGCCCATGCTGGGGGCAAGACCTGGCCCCTGCTGAGCCTGGCGGTGCTGCCCCTGAGCCTGCTCCATCGCCTGCTCAACAGCCTGCGCAATGGGCTCTACCGCCTCGGCCTGCTGCGCGCCGAGTCGCTGCCCGTACCCGTGGTGGTGGTGGGCAACTGGATCGTCGGCGGCGCCGGCAAAACGCCCACGACCCTTGCTCTGCTCACGCTATGCCAGCAGATGGGGCTGCGGGCCGGTGTCATCTCACGCGGCTATGGCCGCAAGGACGATGCGCTGGCTTTGGTCACGCGCAGCAGCAGCGCCGCCGAAGTGGGTGACGAGCCGCTGCTGATCCACTTGCGCAGCGGCGTACCGGTGGCCGTGGGGCGGGACCGCGTTGCCGCCGCGCGCGCCCTGCTGCATGCCCACCCCGAGTTGCAATTGCTGGTCAGCGATGATGGCCTACAACATCTGCGCCTGCCTCGTGCGCTGGCCATCCTGGTGTTTGATGAGCGCGGCGTGGGCAATGGCCAGTTGCTGCCCAGCGGCCCCTTGCGCCAACCTGCTACGGCGGCGGCCAAGGCGAATGAGATCGTGCTCTACAACGCCGCAGCGCCCAGCACGGCTTTACCGGGCTTTTTGGCCCAGCGACGTTTGAGTGGCGCGGTTGCCCTGAGCGACTGGTGGGCCGGCCAGCCTGCCACGCAGGAAGCCTTGCAGGCCTTGCGCACGCTGCCGGCGGATCAGTTGCTGGCGGCCGCCGGCATGGCCCAACCGCAGCGCTTTTTCGACATGCTCAGCGCCCAGGGCCTGCGCTTCAACACCCTGCCCCTGGCGGATCATTTCGACTTCGCCGCCCTGCCCTGGCCCGCCAGCACCCGCCATGTGCTTGTGACCGAGAAAGACGCCATCAAGCTCGATCCGGCCCGCTGCGGTGCCACCCAAGTCTGGGTGGCGGCGCTAGACTTCTGCCCCGAGCCGGCTTTCGCGCAAGCCGTGCAAGTGCGCTTGGCCGCGCTGGGCCTGCGCCCGCATTGAACCGAACGATTACCGCAAGTTAACTGGACCCCACCCGATGGACACCCGCCTGATTGAAATCCTGGTCTGCCCCCTTTGCAAAGGGCCGCTGGAAGACCTGCGCAGCGCCGACAAGCGCGAGCTGCTGTGCCGCGCCGACCGCCTGGCCTTCCCGGTGCGCGACGGCATTCCGGTGATGCTGGAGAACGAGGCCCGCGCGGTCGATCTCGAAGCCGAAGGCCTCAAGGCTTGAGGGGCTAAAGAACCATGAGCTTCACCGTCATCGTGCCGGCACGCCTGGCCTCCACCCGCTTGCCGAACAAGCCGCTGGCTGATTTGGCCGGCCTGCCCATGATTGTGCGGGTGGCCCAGCGCGCCGCACTCTCGCAAGCCGCACGCGTGGTGGTGGCCACCGACGCGCCCGAAGTGCTGGCCGCCTGCCAAGCCCATCAGGTGGAAGCCGTGCTGACACGCGCCGACCATGTCTCCGGCAGCGACCGTCTGGCCGAGGCCTGCGAGCTGCTGGGGCTGGATGGCCAGGATGTGGTCGTCAATGTGCAAGGCGATGAGCCCTTGATTGCGCCCGCCATGATCGACGCCTGTGCCGCCAAACTGCGCGCCAGCCCGCAATGCGTGATGAGTACGGTGGGCCATGCGCTGGATGACACGCCCGCAGGCCGGGCCGAATTCGCCAACCCCAATGTGGTCAAGCTCGTCACCGACAAGGACGGCCTCGCCCTGTACTTCTCGCGCGCGCCGATTCCGTTTTGGCGCGATGGCCAAGGCAGTGCCAAGCCCGGCGCAGCCCTGCGCCATGTGGGCATTTACGCCTACCATGCCGGCTTTTTGCGCCGTTTCCCCAGCCTAGCAGTGAGCCCGCTGGAGCAGATCGAATCGCTGGAACAGCTGCGCGTGCTGTGGCATGGCGAGCGCATCGCCGTGCACATCAGCGACGAGCGCCCCGGCCCCGGCGTCGACACCCCCGAAGACCTGGCGCGCGTACGCGCCCTGCTGGGCGGCTAGAACCGCAAATTTCGCGGCCCGCGAAGGGCAACCCCGGGCAAATTGGGAGGCAGGTGTCAGCCAAGCGTAGGGCGACGCATGCTATCCTCGGCCGCAGTGAACGGAGGCGCTTGGGCTCAAGCAATTGAGCCAGCAAGCGCCTTTTTAAAGCATCAAGGAGACCCATGCGACTGATTCTTCTGGGCGCCCCCGGCGCCGGCAAAGGCACTCAAGCAGCCTTTATCTGCCAAAAATACGGCATCCCCCAGATTTCCACGGGCGACATGCTGCGCGCTGCCGTCAAGGCCGGCACCGAGATGGGCCTGGCCGCCAAGAAGGTGATGGACGCAGGTGGCTTGGTGGGCGATGACATCATCATCGGCCTGGTCAAGGAACGCATTGCCCAACCCGACTGCGCCAAGGGCTTTTTGTTCGACGGCTTCCCCCGCACCATTCCGCAAGCCGATGCGATGAAAGCTGCCGGCGTCAAGCTGGATCTGGTCTTGGAAATCGACGTGCCAAACAGCGCCATCATCGAGCGCATGAGCGGCCGCCGCGTGCATGTGGCCTCGGGCCGCACCTATCACGTCAAGTTCAACCCACCCAAGGTGGAAGGCAAGGACGACGTCACCGGTGAAGACCTGGTGCAGCGCGAGGACGACAAGGAAGAAACCGTCACCAAGCGCCTGGACGTTTACCAAGCGCAGACCCGCCCCCTGGTCGACTACTACTCGAACTGGGCCGCCACAGGCGATGCCGCAGCGCCTAAGTACCGCCGCATTGAAGGCGTGGGCTCGGTCGACGACATCACCCAGCGCGCGCTGGTCGCACTCGGCTAAACCGCGGTTTGGCTAAGAAAAATGGGCCGCAGCGATGCGGCCTTTTTTTGACTCAAAATTGACGTTTACGTCAACGTAAACTAAGCCGACTCGGATCTGGTCGCTTTCAGTCTTAAATCAGCAAGGAGTTCATATGGAAATCGCAGGCAAGGTATTCATCGTCACCGGCGGCGCTTCGGGCCTGGGCGAAGGCACGGCGCGGATGTTGACGGCCAACGGCGCCAAGGTCGTCATCGCCGATCTGCAGCAAGAGCGTGGCGAAGCCATCGCCAAAGAACTGGGCGGCGTTTTCGTCAAGGCCGACGTCAGCCAGGAAGCCGACGGCCAGGCCGTCATCGCCCAGGCGCTCGGCCTGGGCAAGTTGTTTGGCCTGGTCAACTGCGCAGGCATCGCACCGGCCGTGAAGACCGTGGGCAAGGACGGCGCCCATCCGCTGGCCCTGTTCAGCAAGACCATCACGGTCAATCTGATCGGCAGCTTCAATATGATCCGCCTGGCTGCCGAAGCCATGAGCAAGAACGAGCCCGAGCCCACCGGCGAGCGCGGCGTGCTGATCTCCACCGCCTCGGTGGCGGCCTACGACGGCCAGATCGGCCAGGCCGCTTACGCCGCGTCCAAGGGCGGCGTGGTCGGCATGACCCTGCCGATCGCGCGCGACCTGGCGCGCAACGGCATCCGCAATATGACCATCGCCCCCGGCATCTTCGGCACACCCATGCTCTTCGGCATGCCGCAAGAGGTGCAAGATGCATTGGCCGCCAACGTACCCTTCCCTTCGCGCCTGGGCACGCCTCAGGACTATGCCAAGCTGGTGCACCAGATCATCACGAATGAGATGCTCAATGGCGAAGTCATTCGCTTGGACGGCGCGATTCGCTTGGCACCAAAGTAAGTACACAGTGCTGACGGGCCGACGTTGATCGGCCTGATCAATGCCCAAAACAAAAAAGCCCCGCGCTTGCGCCCGGGGCTTTTTCAATTTGGAGGCTTAAAGCCTCCACGTCAAGCGAGGTTTGTTTAACGCTTGCTGCCGCGAGCTTGAATGATCCACAGGCGGGCCAACTCAGCCGAGCCATCCGCGCCCTTGACGGTACGCCAGGTTGCGGCGGCCTTGCTGCCCTCGCCGGCCATGGACTGGGCCAGGCCGAGGTAGAGCTTGGCATCTTCGGGACGCTTCAGATTGCCCTTCTCAATGCCTTCAGCAATGATTTTGGCTCCCTTGGCGGCCGCGCCTTGGAAGGCATAGGCCAAGCCCAGGCTGACCTGCGCGTTGCCGTCCTTGGCCTCGTTGGCAGCCTTCTCGGTGACTGGCAATGCGTCCTTGGCTTCGGCGATGCGCTTGTTCAGCAAGTCCAGCAGGCGCTTGTGGCGCGCACCTTCAGCGCCTTGGCCCAAAAGGCCAGCGGCCATGCCCTTCTCAACGACCATCTTGCCCTCTTCAGGGTAGCCGGCTTGGGCCGACAGCTGGGCCATCTCAAAGTAGTCGTTGCCGTCCTTCAAATTGCCGGTAGCCAGCTTGAGGCGCAGCACGTCCAAGTTGAAGCGATCAGAGAAACCCTTCTTAGCCTGCAAGCCACCCAAGACTTGCGCCCACAGCTCTTTGCTGGGGTAGAAGTTCAGCAGCTTCTCGACGGCCAGGCCTTCGGCATTGCTATCACCCTTTTTCTGAGCAGCGCTCAGCAACAGGTTCAGCTTGTCCTTGGAGGGTGCACGACCGGCCTTTTCATCGGCAGCGATGTCTTCGCTGGTTTCTTTGATGATGGCGCTCATGTCGCCCGACAGGAATTGCGCATTGGTCAGCACCTGCTTCATGGTGGGGCTGTTGCCGCCTTCCTTGAAGTAACGCTGCGCCCAGCTCAAAGCCTTGGCGTTGTCCTTGTTGCGCAGATAGGTGCCGGCGATGGCTTCCATCATGCGTAGCTGATCTGCGGTACCCAGCTTGCCGCTGGCCTTCATGGCTTCGAAGCCCTTGACCATGGAGTCGGCATCACCCGCGCCCGAAGCAGCGGCCACGCGCATGCCTTCGATGGCGTAGTTCTCGGTGGCATTGCGGCCGTTCACGCCTTCGGCATCACGCACCTTGGCCAGGGCTTCCTTGTACTTGCCCGATTTGATCAGCGCGCTGGCGTCCTTCAGGTGCTTGCCCACATCGGCACGCACGCCTTCAGCCTGGGCCTGCGCTTGCGCAAAGCCGAACTGGCCTTGAGGCGTCGCATTGAAGCCAAAGGCCACCAGACCCAGCGCCATGGCGGCCAGCGTCTTGTTGAGCTTCAAGGCTTTGTGTGTCGCTTTCGTCATCGCTTCATTCCTCGCTTTTACTTTTCCTCGATGGCTGCTCAGCGGGTAGCCGAGCAGCGCATGCGTCGATCAGAGAATCACGCGCGCAATCATTGCACAGCGGATAAAAAAAACGCGCCGCCCTTGCGGGAAGCGCGCTTCATTTTGCGCATCAAAACATCAATGCCCAATTGTGTACTAGCGGGTCCGTCTTACTTGACGTACTGCTCGTTACCGACCATGCCCATCTTCTTCACGCCAAGGCGCTGCGAAGCGGCCATCACGGCGGCCACATAGCCATAGTCCACCAGCTTATTGGGCTTGATGTGAACTTCAGGCTGATCGGGCTCGGCCACGACTTCGGCCAGCTTGGCGGTCACAGCCGCCATATCGGGCAAGGCCACGCCGTCCCAAGACACCGTGCCGTCGAAGTCGATATAGACCTCATGCGTCACGGGCTCCTTCAGCGGCTGCTGATTGCTTGGTGGCGGCATGTCCAGATTCACGCTGTGCAACTGAATCGGAATGGTGATGATCAACATCACGATCAAGACCAACATCACGTCGATCAAGGGCGTGGTGTTGACGTCCATCATCACTTCCGGCTCATCGCTGCCAGACGAGCTGCCTACATTCATTCCCATGCTTTAGCTCCTGGCCTGACTTCAACCACCGCGCGCCGGAGGCTCGGTGACGAAGCTGACCTTCATGATGCCGGCACGTTGGCAAGCGTAAACCACGCGACCGACGGACTCGTAACGGGACTTGTCGTCGCCGCGCAGATGGACTTCAGGCTGCGGGTTCAACACCGCGACCTTGCCCAGGCGCTTGACGAGGTCATCGGTGTCATTCACCAGGGTCGTGCCCCAGTAAATGTCACCTTCCTTCGAGACCGAAATTTCAATATTTTCCGGCTTGGTGACGCGGACGACGTTGGTCTCCTTGGGGAGATTCAACTTCACCGAGTTGATCACAGCCGGGATGGTGAGTAGGAAGATGATCAAGAGCACCAACATCACGTCCACGAGGGGCGTGGTGTTGATGGTCGAAACCACTTCGTCTTCGCCGGAAGAGGATCCGACATTCATTCCCATGGTGGTTTCTCCGGGCTTTTTAAGATGCGAATCTTGCTGAAGCCAGGACTTAGCGCTTGGTCACTTGACGGTTGCCCATCAGCACGCCGTGCAGGTCGCCAGCGAAGTTGCGAACTTGGGTCATCACCGACTTGTTGCGGTTGACCAGCCAGTTGTAACCCAGCACGGCGGGAACGGCCACTGCCAGACCGATGGCGGTCATGATCAGCGCTTCACCCACAGGACCTGCCACCTTGTCGATGGAAGCTTGGCCGGCCACGCCGATGGCGGTCAGCGCTTGCAGAATACCCCACACCGTACCGAACAGGCCGATGAAAGGAGAAGTCGAGCCCACGGTAGCCAGGAAGCCCAGGCCAGTTTGCACACGGCCTTGCACGTCGGACACCGAGCGGTCGATGCTCATGGTCACCCAGGTGCTGCGGTCGATGTTCTCGGTCAGCGCGCCTTCGTGGTGCTCAGAAGCCTCGATGGCGGAACCAGCGATGTAGCGGAATGCGCTACCTTCGCTCAGGCCCTTGACGCCGTCAGCCAACGTAGCCTTCTTGAAGAAGGTGGCGCGGACGTCCTTGGCTTCCTTGGCCAGCTTGTGGGTGTCCCACAGCTTGGTGATCAGGATGTACCAGCTGCCCATGGACATGATCAGCAGCAGGGCCAGCACGCCCTTGGACACCATGTCGCCGTGAGCCAGCATGGCTTGCAGGCCGTAAGGATTGTCCAGATGCTCCTTGGCGGGAGCAGCAGCAGGTGCAGCAGCATCAGCAGCGGCAGGAGCAGCGGTTTCGACAGCAGCGGAAGCGGCTTCAGCCGGCTTGGCTTCTTGAGCGTGAACGGGCGAGAAGCCAATGGTTGCAGCGATAGCAACGGCGGCAACGAGGCCGGAAATACGAGAGAACATGTAGTCAACTCCTACGGAAGAAATCTGAAACTGGTTTGAGAGAACAGGGCTCGGCACTTGCCTAGCCCCTTGTTGGGGTCGAAATACTTGGGCCTTGCCTAAGACTTAATCCGTTTGACGGAATTGGAACTCTTGCTCGATCACCACATCGCCGGGGCACTCATAGGTGTCACGCAGCGTGGTTTCAATCGCCGACACCAAAGCGCGCTGCGCCTTGCGGTCGATACCGGCACGCAGGCTGGTGATTTCCACCGACACCACGCGGCCTGCCTTCACCACCGCAACCGCCTTGTACAACGCGTCGCCGTTCAAGTTGACCGACGGCATTTCCGGCTTGCCCATCTTGGTACACACAGCACCAGCGCGCTGCGGACCCACCCGCGGCGCTGGTGGCGGTGCCGCCACGACAGGAGCGGGTGCGGGCGTCGGCTTGGCGACTGTCTGGGGCGGCGCCACTTGCGTGGACTGGATCACCGGCGCATTGACCGGCGGCGGTGCTGTCACCTGGAATTCCGGCGGCGGCACGAATGGCGGCGGCGGGGCCTTCAGATCCGGCGGCGGCGGCACAACCTTCTCAGGCGGTGGCGGCGGCTTGACCTTCTCCTCGATGACCTTGGTCTCGATCGGGCCCTTCACCATTTCAACGGCTTTGCGTGCCAGACCACTGGCCAATGCCCAGGCGATAAACACGTGAATCAGCACAACGACGCCAATCCCGGTGTAGCGGGATGGGCCGTTCTTCTCCTGCGCAAAGTTCATGCGCGCTCCTTCATATGACTGCGAAATACCTTCATCAACACACCTGGGGAAGACCCGCTCAACGCATCAGCCCACGCAGTTTGAAACTCTAACTCGGCGCTCAATCAACACGCGCCCTGAGCAAAGCAACCGGTGACGCTAACAGCTTGGAGCCAAAAAGGCGCAAAGCCTTGTTTGGGGCCGCTACACCCTTGGCGCAAAGGCCTTCGGGGCTAGGGCCGCTGAGTGCAGCATGGACACAAATACTCAAAACCCGGGTTCAACGAGAGCCCAATCAAAAATCGCCGTACAAAGCACGGCGAACCCGCATAGCTTTCACGAGCAACCCGCCTGAGCCTGCTGCCATCGATTCTTACGGTGCCGCATCATAAGCGAGAACGAAAGAGCCACCCTTATGGGGCTTTCCCGCAGCTTACAAGCCAGCATCAGCCACGGCCTGACCCGAAAATCGAGCGCGAACCGCATGTGACTGAAGTGGTATTTTACTGGTGTCGATAAAAAGACGCGCCGGTTTCGTCTGGGTACTAACCCCTACAAGCGCCGTGCGAACTGCGCATTGTTACCAAGCTGTTTCGCTATAGATCAAAGCCGCCGCCGCTTTGGGCGAACTGATTGAAGGCGCCCGACATGGCGGTGATCATGGTGCGCTCAGCCTCACTGAGTTCGGGGTGCCAGACGTCAAAAATCAGCACGACTCGCAACAGGTCACTGTTGTTCCAGGCCTCATGTTCGATGGTGTCATCAAACACCCAGGCCCGGCCTGGCTCCCATTGGCGCGTCGTGTTGCCCACACGAAATCCGCAGTTAGGCGGAATGATCAGAGGGAGATGGGTCACCAAGCGCGCATTGCTAACGCCGACATGCGGCGGAATGCGCGTGCGCGGCTTGAGCAGCGAAAACATGCCCACGGGCGTGCGGCCTGGCTGGTCCGGCTGCGGGGCCAAGGCCATGGCGGCCATGGCGACAGGACAACGCGACGCATTGCCAGCAACCGGCACACCATCTTTCAACAAGTGGAAAGCGCTCCACTGCGGCGACTTATTCAGCCCCGCCCACTGGTTGAGCGGCTGATCCTCGCTGTAACTCAAATAGGGGATAAAGCCCTGATCGTCTTGCAGCACCGCCAGGAATTCATCGCGAATCTGCCCGGTCTGCGCCTCCAACGCCTCCATCCAGGGGAAATGGCGGCGCTCAAAAAACTCCACCGGCGCCAGCTGGGGGAAGAAGTAATTCATGGGCTGCGACTCGTAGCGCTTCTTGCGGCCGAACATGATGTCCAGCGAGAGGCGAAAGCGATCCAACTCTGCCCCCGAAAACTGCGACGCCGCGCCCGCAATCAGGCGCTCGACCTGATCGCTATAGCTTTGGTTGTAACGCTCGCAGTAGCGATGCGCTTTGGCCAACAGGGTTCGAATCGGCGCAGGCAGTTGCTCGGTGTCAGGCGCCACCGCGACGGCCGCCTGAAATGCTTTGGCCGCATCGTGATTGCGACCCAGTCGCTCGAAGAGATCGCCTCGCATCAGCAGCGCCATCAGGTCGCGCGGCTCGATGCACAAGACCTGGAAGAGTGCCTGCTCTTCCTTCTGCGCATCACCTCCCGCGCGATGCAGCATGGCCAGTTGCAGCCAATGCTGAAGATTGCCCGAATCCAGTTCGGTCAGTTTTTCCAGGCATTGCTGGGCAAGCGCCATGTCGCGCGCACCCATGGCCAATTGGGCCAACAGGCGCAAGCTGGGCTGGTGCGCCGGTTCACGCGTCAATGTGGACTGGAGCAATGCGCTCGCCCGTGCGGCTTGGCCTTGTTGCAGATGCTGCTGCGCGAGCAAAAAGTCGGCATCAGACTGGGCCGGCTTGCCGGCGGCGCTTGGCGCGAAAGGGCTATTCATTCAGAGACCTTGAGATCAGGAGATCGGTGCAGGGCAAATCGAGACCCAATAAATGACTGCGTTCAATCTAAGCATAAAAAAAGCGCCTGTGCGAACACAGGCGCTTCAACTCACGAAAGAGAACTTAGAACTTGGCGTTCACGTTCAGGGTGATGCGGCGGCCCAGAGCGTCGTACACCACCGGGTAGGTGTTGCCGTTGCCGAAAGGTGCGCCAGTCACGCCGATCGGAGGATCGCGATCCAGCAGGTTGTTGACCGAGGCTGCGAAGGTGATCGTCTTGTTCAGGCGATAGGACAAGGCCAAGTCAAGGTAGTTTTGCGCCTTGAAGGTCTTGGTGATCTCGTTCACGGTACCGGCCAATTGCGCATTGCTGCTGGTGGTGTCTTGATCGACAGCACCGAAGTAACGCCAGGTCAGTGCGGCCGTCACGTTCCATGGGGTCGCCCACGAAGCGCGCAGCTTATGGCGCCACTTAGGTGCAGGCGTGCCGCAGGTCGAGCCGTACAAGCCGGCGCAATCGTAAGCACCCAGGCCAGGCGCGGTCTCAACGCTGAATTCCTTCAGGTAAGTTCCCATCAGGCTCAGGTCCAGCTTGCCCTTCTCACCCAGGCGGATGCCGTAGTCCAGACCCAGGTCAACGCCCTTGGTCTTGTACTTGGCCAGATTCAAGTTACCCGAATCGATATAGCCCGTGGGCAGCAGCCACAAAGAACCCTTGCTGTCGCGATGGATCTTGCTGCAGAAGTACGGGTCGCCATTGTCCAAGCACTGGTTCAGCGAGGTGGTCGGCGGCACGCTGCCGATGGCATCCTTCACTTCGATCGAGAAGTAGTCGATCGTGGCGGTCAGGTCCTTGAGGGGGTTGGCCACCAAGCCGAAGGTCAAGCTGTTCGAGGTCTCGGGCTTCAGCGCTGCGTTACCAGCGAACAAGCCGTTGTACTGACCAGCTGCGCTATCCAGGATCTTGCCGTATTGCGCGGCGGTCACACCCGTGCGCTGGCAAGCTGCCAAGGTAGCACCGCCTGCGACCAGACCGGTCTTAGGATCGATTTCACCGGCGCAAGGATCAGCGTCGTTGTTGTACAGGCCGATAGCCGAAGGCGTGAACAGCTCCACCACATTGGGCGAGCGCACGGCTTGCTGATAGCTGGTACGGAACTTGACTTCCTTGATCGGCGACCATTCCAGGCCGGAACCATAGGTGTTGGTCGAGTTGCCGGTGCTGTACTTGGAGTGGCGATACGACAAATTGACATTCATCGCGTAGGCCAGCGGCTGGCGATCCATCAGCGGCAAGCGCAACTCACCGAAGACGTCGTCCACACTGTAGTTACCCGACACGCTCTTGGTTGGGCCACCCTGGCCAGCCAAGTCGCCGGTGCTGAAGGCGCTGTCAACCGAGAGGTCGAGCTGCTCGGTGCGGTGCTCAACACCCACCGCCACGCCCAGACCGGTCTGTGCGGTCGGCAGCTTCAGGCCGTATTGCGTCAGGTCAGCCGATGCCGAAGCGCCGAACACGCCCTGATTGGTGAAGCCCTTCTGGAAGCCAGGGGTCTGCAGATAGTTCAAAGCATCTGCCGTCACGCCGCCCAGCGCGAAGATGTTGTAAGGCACGCAATTGGGATCGGTGCCGTCCAGCTTGGAGCGGCAAACGGTGTTGCCCGTCAGCGGATCCTTGACCGCATCCAAGGCGCGACCGATGCGCACATTGGAGAAGTCGTTCTTGTAGGTCTCTTGGTAAACCACGCGGCCGATCTGACCGAAGATGTCATAGCTCCAGGGGCCGATATCGCCCTTGACGCCGACCACGGCGCGATAGGAGGTGTGACGCAGATCGTCTTGACGTCCGCCACCTTCCTTGTTGCGACGGCCGATCAGGATGTTGGCAATGTCGCCAGCCTTGCTGAAGCTGCCAGCTGCCGGGTCTTCTGCATTCGAAGCGGCCAGGGCTGCCTTCCAAGCGTCAGACAGCAGCGGGTTCTCGTAATGCAGGCCGCCGGCTGTCGAGGTGTCGAAAGTGAACAAGCCGCTAGGCGCGATCTGGGCCACGGTGTGGTCATCGTGGAAGGCCAGCTGCGTGTAGACGCGGGCCATATCGTTGATGTCGTAGTGGGCCGAAGCGGTGGCCGAGTAACGGTCAGCAGGACGCTGGAAATAGTTGATCGGGCCGAAGTTGAAGGCGTCAGTCGCCGACTTGTAGGCACGCACGCCGCCCTTGTCATCGGCCACCGTGAAGCTGCCTTGATTCAGGTAGAAGCGGCCAGGATAGCTGGTCGAGGAACCCGAGCAGGCGAAGGCCTTGCCACCGCCGGTCACGCCCAAGGAGCAAGCCGAGAAGTCACGCTCCGACTGCAGCAAGGCATCTTCCTTGTGCGCCGTGAAGTTCAGGACCGCATTGCCCTTGCCGTCAGCGAAGTTGCCACCCATGGTGACGCTGAATTCGCGGGTCGTGCCGTCGTGGGCCTTGTTGCCGGGTGTGGGGAAGCCGCGGGTGCGCACCACATCACCCACCGCATTGCCTTGCTGGTGGTTGTAGAAGGAGTAGGTGCCGTCGAGCTCCACGCCCTGGAAGTTGTCCTTCAGGATGAAGTTGACCACGCCCGAAACGGCGTCAGCACCGTACACAGCGGAGGCACCGCCGGTCAGCACTTCAACGCGGCTGATCATCGACACCGGGATCTGGTTCAAGTCGGCGGCCACATTGCGGGGGCTACCAGCAGGCAGGCGGCGGCCATTGACCAAGACCAGCGTGCGGCTAGCGCCGAGGTTGCGCAAATTGACCGTGGCAGTACCTGTGGCGCCGTTGGACACCGAGCCGCCGAAGTCAGCAAACACCTGCGGCAGGCTGTTCAGCAAGCCCTCAGCGGTGCGGATACCGTCGGCCTTGATGGACTCAGCGGTCATCACGACGATGGGGCTTTGCCCTTCAACGTCGAGGGTCTTGATGCGTGAACCCGTGACTTCAACCCGTTGCAGGGTTTCAGCGACTGGCGCGCTGGCCTGTGCAAAGGCCAGACCAGGAGCCATTGCCGAGATGGCAAGGCTCACAGCGAGATTGACGCGTTTTCTTTGAAACATGACGAACTCCTAAAAATTTGCGGGGCGAGCAGTTGTTCCACTCCAACCAGAACCACCATCGGGTCCGAGACTTCGCTGAAGCATGTTGGGCCCAGCGATCGGCCGAGCAAGTGTCCAATTGGCTCCGCAGCCCCTCCCCCCGTGGTCTCCCTAGGACGAAGGTTTTCGCCCCCGTTTTGCCCGAAAAAGCCGCGTTAACCCCTAAGCGGGCGAACGCTGAAAAGGCAAATTCGTTGCGCAGAACTGACGCCGCTGCGACCAAGTCGCTAGCGCCTTCACAGGCGCCGTGGAAGTGACTTTCGCCATGTCCGCCACTGAAATCTTGGGAAAAACAGCGCTTCCCAGCGTGTTTTTCCCAACTCTGGTGCGGCTAACGCACCAGGGGCGTGCGCAAGCGCGGCACCGCCGCCAAAAGCTCGCGGGTATAGCGCTGTTGTGGTGCAGCCAGCACGCTGGCGCAGGGCCCGGTCTCAACAATGCGCCCGGCCTGCATCACCGCCACCTCATCGGCCACATATTCGACGACGCCGATGTTGTGAGTGATGAACAAAAAGGCCAGGCCGCGCTCACGCTGCAAGTCGCGTAAGAGGTTGAGGATCTGCGCTTGCACCGACACATCCAGGGCCGAGGTCGGCTCGTCGCAGACGATCAGGCGCGGCTCCACGGCCAAAGCACGGGCAATCGCCAGGCGTTGGCGCTGGCCGCCCGAGAACTCATGCGGCCAGCGCTGCAAGGCATCACGGCGCAAGCCCACTTGATCCAGCAATTGCTCCAAATTCTGGCGGCGCTGGCGGGCATCCAGATCGGGCCGCAGGGCTAGCAAGCCCTCCTCCAAGACATCGCTGACACGCAGGCGCGGGTTCAGCGAGGCAAAGGGATCCTGGAAGATGATTTGCACCGCGCGGCGCGCCTGCTGCAAGGCCTGGCCATGGAGCTGGAACAGGTCTTGCCCCTCCAGCAAGGCCTGCCCCTCCAGCTGCGCGCTGCGACGCAGCAGTTGCACGATGGCCTTGCCCGAGCTGGTCTTGCCACAGCCCGACTCGCCCACCAAGGCCAAGGTCTTACCGGGCTGGATGACATAACTGACATCATCCACGGCATTGAAGTAGGTCTGCGCCCCACCCCACCAGCCGCGCTTGAGGGCAAAGCGAACGCTCAGATTGCGTACCTCCAGCAAGGGCTTGTCGTCAGCTTCTGGCACTGCAGCGGCGGTTGTTGTTGCCGGCCTCAGCTGCAGCTCTGCCGGTGGCAGCGCAGGCTGAGCGGCGCCATCGGCATGACTGTACAACCAGCAGCGCACCTCATGAGGCTGAGGCTGCGGCGACTGCTGAGGCTCGCCCGCAAGGGCCTGCGGCAGCACATCCAGCGCAGGTGCTTGCGCATGGCACTGCGCCCAAGCGCGGTCGCAGCGCGGCGCGAAACGGCAGCCCTGGAACTTGGTCCACAGCGGCGGCACGGTGCCGGCAATCGCGGCCAGGCGCTCGCCGCGTTTGGCGGCATCCGGCAAGGCCTGCAGCAGCAGGCGTGCATAAGGGTGGCGAGGCTGGGCGAAGAAGGTGGCGGCGGCCGCCACTTCGATGATCTGCCCGGCATACATCAGCGCCACTTGATGCGCCATGCCCGCCACCACGGCCAAGTCATGGGTGATCAGCAGCACACCCAGCCGACGCTCGCGCTGCAGCTCGCGCAGCAGGTCAAGAATCTGCGCCTGGATGGTGACGTCCAGCGCAGTGGTGGGCTCGTCGGCAATCAGGTAGTCGGGCTCGGCGGCCAGGGTCATGGCGATCATGACGCGCTGCTTTTGCCCGCCGCTGAGTTGGTGCGGATAGGCGTCGATGCGACGCTCGGGCTCCGGGATGCCCACGCGCTTGAGCCAATCAATGGCCTTGCGGCGCGCTTCAACGCCGCGCCAGCGGGTGTGCGCCTGAATCGCCTCCACCATCTGCGCACCGATGCGCAGCACTGGATTCAAGCTGGTCGAAGGCTCCTGAAAAATCATGCCGATGCGCCCGCCGCGCACGGCGCGCATCTGCGCTTCCGGCAGGGCAAACAGGTCTTGCTCGTCCAGCAGCAAGCGCCCGCCGCTGATGCGCCCGGCATCGGGCAGCAAACGCATCAGGGCCAGCGCGGTCATGCTCTTGCCGCAGCCCGATTCGCCCACCAGGGCCAAGGTTTCGCCGCGCTGCAGCGTCAGGCGCATCTGGTCGATGGCATGGACCTGGCCCGCATCCGCGTCCAGGGTGACCGAGAGTTTGTCAATCGTCAGCATGCCGCTCAGCCCTCACTCTTGCTGGCCTGATGGGCCACGAACGCGGGCACCCGCGGGCGGGTCTGGCGGGCGCGCGGATCGAAGGCATCACGCACGCCGTCAGCAAACAAATTGGCGGCCAGCACCAGGGTGACCATGAAGCCGAAGGCCGCGGCAAAGCTCCACCACACCACCGGGTCACGCGACATCTCGCTGCGCGCCAGATTGATCATGCCGCCGAAGCTGTTCATGCTGGGGTCCACGCCCACGCCCACATAGGTGAGCACCGCTTCGTAAAGAATCAGCTCCGAAAAACTCAGCACCACCGTGATCAGCACCAGGTGCATCACATTGGGCACGATGTGGCGCTGCATGATGCGCGCATCGCTGACGCCAAAGGCGGTGGCGGCCTGCACATAGTCCAGCTCGCGCAGCTTCAAGGTTTCGCCGCGCACCAAGCGGCACAAGCCGGCCCAGCCGGTCAGGCCCAAGATCAGGCAGAGCAGAAACATCTTCAGATCGGCGCGCTCCGCGCCAGTCTCAAAAGCCTCAGGATTGGTGTCCAAATAGACCTGCACCATCAGCACGCAAGCGGCGATCAAAAGCACATTGGGCACCGAGCTGAGCAAGGTATAGAAGTACTGAATCAGCTCATCCACCCAGCCCTTGTAGTAGCCGGCCAGCACGCCCAGGCCCAGCGCCAGGGGCAAGGTGGCCAAGGTGGACAAGGCGCCGATCACAAAGGCGGTGCGCACGCTTTTGAGCGCCTGCACCAGCACATCGTTGCCGGTGCGGTCGGTGCCGAAGACATGGTAGTGCGGCATCAACATCAGCACCGGGCCTGCCAGCAAGGCCACCACGCCCAGGGTGAAGAGCATGGCGCGCCAAGGGTAATGGGTGCGGTCGGCCGCCAGGTCGCGCCAAGCACGGCCAAAGCCACCGTGGTGGCGCGCCAGTGCGCCGGCCACGCCCACGCAGGCCAGTGCGAACACGCCGGCCCCGAGCAGCAAGCCTTGGGCCGCGCGGCTGGCCACATCACCCGCCCATTGCGTGGCAGGCTGCTGCAAATGAGCGCCGCCAAATTGCAAGCGCGGGTAGTCGCGCTGCAGCGAGTCTTGCTGCGCTTCCTTGTTGAAGCCCTGGTAGGCCAGAGGCTCGGAGTAGCTCAACTCACGCATGCTGATCGGGCGCTGCAGCAGCAGGTCCAGCAGGGAGCGGGTCTGGGTGTCGTACACAGCATGGGCGCCCTGCCCCGCCGCTTCAGCCGACACGGCAATTCGGCTGCGGAAATGCACGCTGTCCAGCAGAGTCAGCAGCAAAAACAAGCTCAGCAGCAAGCCGGCGCTGGCCGCTACCGGGTCACGCAGCACGCGCTGCCAATTCGCCTTCAGCGTGGCCTGGCCGCGCACCCGCAAGGCATAGGCCAGCAGGCCCGCCATCAAGGCCCACAGCGCCGCATCGGTCCAGAGGAATACAAACTTGAAATCCATACGCGGGGCTCAGCTCAGGCGGACCCGGGGGTCGGCCCAGGTGTAGGCAATGTCGATCAGCGCATTGCTGGCGATGTAAAGCACGGCGCCCAGAAACACCATGCTGCGCACGATGGCGAAGTCCTGACCCGCGATGGCTTCGATGATGAAGGCGCCCAGGCCGGGAATGCCGAAGAAGCTCTCGAACACCAGACTGCCCAGAAAGACGTAAGGCAGATAGCTGCCCGCGCTGGTGAGGATGGGAATCAAGGCATTGCGCAGCACATGGCGGAACAGCACCACTTGCTCGTTCATGCCTTTGGCACGGGCGGTGCGCACATAGTCCTTGGCGGTTTCTTCCAGGAACATGGCGCGATACAGCCGCGCCTCACTGCCCAGGCGCGACAGCAGCGACAGCAGCACCGGCAGGGCCAAAAACTTGATCGCATCCAACCCCGGCGCATAGCCGTTGATGGGCACCAAGCGCAGCACGCGCGAGAAGAAATACTGGCCGACGATGATGTAGAACAAGCTGGAGATGGACAGCATCAGCACGCAGAGCACCACACCCCAAAAGTCCAAGGCGGAATTGCGGAAGTAGACCAGCAGCAAGGCAAAAGCCACGCTGACCAAGACCTGCAAAAAGAACAGCGGCAAAGCCAGCTGCAGGCTCACCGCCATGCGGGTCTTGATCTCATGGCCGATGTCCACGGCCTGGCGCGCATCCGAGCGGCCGAAGTCCCACAGCATCAGCGAGGCCGAGCGCTCCCACACAATCGTGTCGGTCAGCTTGGCGGTGCCGGCTTGCGAGGCGTTCCAGTACATCGGCTTGTCGTAGCCGCGCTCGGTCTTCCACTTCTCGATCTGCACCTGGGTGACGCGCTTGCCGCCAATATTCAGGCGCGCCATATCGTCCGGCGTATTGACCGAGAAGAACAGCACAAAGGTCAGCAGATTCACCCCGATCAGCACCAGCAGCCCATAGCCCAAGCGGCGCAACACATAACTCAACATTCAAGCGCCTCCTGACGCGGATTTTTCGCTAGGCTGATAGCCGGCCTGGTAACCCGGCGCGCGCGCCTGCTCTCGGGCTCGAAAGCTCTGGCGGGTGCGCCAGACGATCAGGCCGCAGCCTCCGAGCAAAACCAGCAGCGGCCACCAGACCGGCTCATTCCATTCGGCAATCTTCTGCTTGCGCTGCGCCACATCCAGACGCAAATAGCGCACCGGGTCACGCACCACCACGCCGGGTTTGCCGTTGTAAAGCCAGCTCTGAAAGGCCGAGCCGGAGTAGGACCAAAAGCCCCAGGCCCAGGGCGCGTCTTCACGCACCAGTTGCAGCATCTGGTCCATCACCTGCTGCTTTTGCGGCCCGTCTTCCAGGGTTTGCAGTTGGCGATAAAGGCGGTTGAACTCGGGGTTGTCGTAGTTGCTGACGTTCTCGCCCTCGCTCTTCGATTTACCGTTGGGGCCGTAGAGCAGGAAGAAGAAGTTCTCGGCATCCGGATAGTCGGCAAACCAGCCCCACCAAAACACCTGATGCTTGCCTTTGAGCACCTTGTCCTGGAACTGGTTGTAGTCGGTGGCACGCACCTCCAGCTGCACGCCCAGCTTGGCGAACTGCTTGATCATCCAGTCGTTCTGCGCCTTCACCTCGGGCGTGACTGCGCGCATATAGTCGTAGTTGAGCACCAGGGGCTGGCCGGTCTTGGCGTCGCGCCCCTCGGGGTAGCCGGCCTCCACCATCAGCGCCCGCGCAGCGGCCAGACTGCGGCGTTGCAGCTTGCCGTTCACGATTTCATGCGTGATGGGGTTGTGCGCCAGCGGGTGGCCCGGCTGGCCCGCCAGGCTTTCTTGCGAGCCAAACACGCCGGGCGGCACCGGGCCATGGGCGGCGTCGCCGCCGCGGTTGCGGAAGATGCGGCCATAGCCCTCCTCCCAATCAATCGCGATCGACAGGGCCTGGCGCAGCTTGCGATTGCGGCGCTGCTGCTCGGGCGTGTCGCCGCGGCCCAGCACCGGGTCCAGCATATTGAAGCCCAGATACCAGTTGGTGATGTCGACATTGATGGGGAATTTGAAGCCGCGCTCATCGAAGCGCCGGCTCACCGCCTCGGAGTCGGTCTTGTCGACCATGAAGTCCACGCCCCAATCGGCGCGGTCCAGCTCAGGCAGGTCCAGATAGCCTTGCTTGAACATTTCCTTGATCGGCACGACCTCTTTGACCGAGGTGGCCACGATCTTGTCAATGAAGGGCACGCGCTTGCCGCAGTCATCCAACAAGCCCGCCTCCTTGTCGCCGGGCGAGCCCTCGCAGGGATAGGTGTCCTCGCGGTAATTGGGGTTGCGGCTCATCACATGGCGACGGTCCTGGCTGTATTCCGTCATCATGTAAGGGCCGGTGCCCACCGGCCATTGGTTCCAGGACAGGCCGCGCTCATTCATGCCGGGCTGGGCATAAAAGGCATCCACCTCCCAGGGCACTGGCGCCAGAAAGGTACTGGCCATCCAGTATTTCCACTGCGGATATTTGCCCTTGATGCGGATGCGAACGGTGTACTTGTCCACCGCTACCGCGCCTTCAAGGGGCCAGCGGCGGAAGTCCAGAAAAGGCTTGTCGGGCGCGTTCTCGGGCAGGCCGCCCAACAGCTTGAGGTTCTCAGCCTTGACCAGTTCGCCATAGTCTTTGAGGCCCAGCACTACCTCGGAGAACAGCCCGAACACGGGTGCCTCGATGCGCGGCGTGGCCTGGCGCTTGATGGCGAAAACAAAGTCATCCGCCACCAACTCGCGCGTGCCGCGTTCGGGAAATTCCCAGGGCGAGCGCTTGTCGCCCAACTCGGCGCGGCTCAGCGCGTGATAAAGCAAGCGACCCTGCGCGTCGCGCGCAAACGCCGGGTGCGGCGCGTACTTCAGGCCGGGCCGGATCTTGACGTCATAGACGCTTTGCGCAATGCGCTCGGCAGGCGCGTCCTGCGGCAGACGTTGGCCCTGGGCGTCCAGGTAGTAAGGCTGCACCACGGACTCGGCTGCGCGCGGCACCAACTCGTAAGGACGCTTAAGGTAGTGGTAGCCGTAGGGCGGCTCGTAGATCTGGTAAGCGTAGACCGACTCGGGCGCGGTGTAGGACGCGGTGGGGTCCAGGTAGCGCGGCGAGCGTTCCTGAAACGCCATGTACAGCGTGTTCTCGCCCTCGGCGCCTTGCGGATAAGGGCTGTTATTGCAAGCGCTCAGGCCCAGGCATAGCAGCACGCAGCAGCTCAAACGACGGGCCCAGACCCCGAACTCCTGACAAGGCACAAGACTTCCTTCCGCTTCAAGACCAGCCCAAAAACACAAAGCCTCCAAACCAGTGCGACCCATGGGCCGGTGGTTGTGAGGCAGTGGCTGAATCATAGCGGGCAGCTCGGCCAAAGCCGAGTGCCCAAAGTCAGGGTTTACGCATGCGAGGCGTGATCATGGTCGTGATCGTGCGCATGGCCTTCTTCATGCGCATGCGCATGAGCGCGCTTGTGCTGGGGGTCGTTCTGCCAGTCCAGCAGCACATCACGGCCTTGCACGATCAGGTCCACTTGCGCTCCCACCGGCAGGCTAACCTTGGTGTCCACATGACCGAAAGGCAGGCCGGTCAGGACGGGCGTCTTGGTGTGCTCGCGCAGCGCCGCCACGGCGGACTTGAAGTCGTAGCCGCGGTCGTTGGGCGATTTGCTCCAGCCGCCGAAGTCGCCCAGCACGATGGCTTTTTGCGCATCCAGAATGCCGGCTTGCGCCAGTTGCAGCAGATTGCGCTCGACGCGGTAAGGATGCTCGTTGATGTCTTCCAGGAACAGAATGCCGCCCTTGATCTTGGGCATGTGCTTGGTGCCCAGCAAGGAGTTGAACACTGTGAGATTGCCACCCCACAGCGTGCCGCGCACGGCCAGGCCGTCATGGCCGGCATCTGACTTGGGGCAACGGAAACCCACGGCCTCGAGCAAGCCGTTCATGGCTTCCACAAAGCAGTCCTGGGTCACATCATCTACACCACCTTCTTTGCTGCTGCGGCCAAAGTCGCCATAGGCCATGGGGCCCGCCCAACTCTGCGCCTTGGCATGAGCCAGCAAACCCATGTGCAGCGAGGTCAAATCACTCAAGCCGACCCAACGGGTGCCGTTCTGCACGCTCTTGCCCAGCAAGGCCCAGTCGATGCGATCCAGCAAACGGGTCATGCCGTAGCCGCCGCGGGTAGCCATGGCGATGCTGGGCGCGGCCTCGGCCACGCGGTGCAGCGCCGCCAAACGGGTGGCGTCATCACCACCAAAACGCTGGTGCTTGGCGAAAGCATCCTGGTCAATCGTCACATCAAAGCCCAGCTTGGCCAGGCGCTTGGCCGCGCGCTTGAGGGGCTGGCTCTTGAGCAGCACACCGGCGGGAGTGAAAAGGGTCAGGCTATTACTCATGGCAGCTTTCTAGTTGGACTCAGGGGCCGGGGTGGGGTCGAGATGCGTGGCATCCCCGGTGGGTATGGCTTCTGCGCTGGCGCCACCGAAGTCCTGCGCTTCATGCGCTCGGGCAGCGGCGCGGCGCTGCCGGGCGGCCTCGCGGCGCTGGGCAAAAAACTCGCGCAGCAGCTTGGCCGAGGGCTCGGCCAGCACGCCGCCCTGCACGCAGGTGTGGTGGTTCAGCGCAGGCTGTTCAAACAGATTCAGCACCGAACCAGCCACGCCGGTTTTGGGATCAGTGGCCGCGAACACGACCCGCTTGAGGCGCGCATGCAACATGGCCATGGCGCACATGGCGCAGGGCTCAAGGGTGACGAAGAGTTCGCATTCGGGCAGGCGGTAATTGCCCAGCAAGGTGGCGCCGTGGCGCAGCGCCACAATTTCTGCATGCGCAGTGGGATCGTGGGTGGTGATGGGGCGGTTGTAGCCGGTGGCAATCACCTGGCCCTGGCGCATCAGCACCGCACCGACCGGCACTTCGCCCGCCAACCAAGCGTTATGTGCTTGGTCCAGCGCGATGCGCATGGCGTATTCGTCCGCAGCGGCGCTGGCCGCTGTTCGGGTGGATTCAATCACGGTCAAGGGCGTGGCACTCGCATTCATAAAGAGTCGGCCTCAGTGTAGTGCCAGCGCCTGGATCGCTCATCATGAGGCCGAGGCGTGGGCCGATCATGACGAGGGGCGATCAAGCTGCACCGATGCCGCCAACAATGCGTCAGGGCATGGCCTCGGAGGCCTTTTGCGCGCTTTGCTGCAAGGCGCTTTCAAGCTGCAAGCGCAGCGCATCTGGCCGCGGCAAAGCGCCAGCGCCGCCCGGCTGTGCAGCACTCGCGGCCGCGCTGGCTGCAGCGGCCGGCGGCTTGAGACTCACCAACTGCTTCTTCATCAAAAACATGACGAAGGCAAAGGCAATCACCAAGCCCAGAATGCTCAAGGCTGCGCGCATCAAAAAGCTCCTTGCCGGCTAAGCGCCAAACACATCACTCCCACTCGATGGTGGCAGGCGGCTTGGTCGACACGTCGTAGGTCACGCGGTTGATGCCGCGCACTTCGTTGATGATGCGGCCGGAGACCTTGCGCAGCAGACCGTAGGGCAGCTCGGCCCAGTCGGCGGTCATGAAGTCGCTGGTGACCACGGCGCGCAGTGCCACCACATAGTCATAAGTGCGGCCGTCGCCCATCACGCCCACGCTCTTGACCGGCAAGAAGACGGTGAAGGCCTGGCTGGTCAGGTCGTACCAGCTCTTGCCTGTGGACTCGTCCTTCCAACCGCGCAGCTCTTCGATGAAGATGGCGTCGGCGCGGCGCAGCAGGTCGGCGTATTCCTTCTTCACTTCGCCCAGGATGCGCACACCCAGGCCGGGGCCTGGGAAGGGGTGGCGATAAACCATATCGGCCGGCAAGCCCAGCTCCACACCCAGGGCGCGGACTTCATCCTTAAACAGCTCGCGCAGCGGCTCCAGCAGCTTCAGGCCCAGCTGCTCGGGCAGGCCGCCCACATTGTGGTGGCTCTTGATGGTGGTGGCCTTTTTGGTCTTGGTGCCACCGCTTTCCACCACATCGGGGTAGATGGTGCCTTGGGCCAGCCACTTGGCGCCCTTGGCATCGGCATTGGCGGCCTTGAGCTTGGCAGCCTCGGCCTTGAAAACATCGACGAAGAGGCCGCCGATGATCTTGCGCTTCTTCTCGGGGTCGGTGACACCGGCCAGTTGGCCCAGGAAGAGTTCGCTGGCGTCCACACGGATCACTTTGGCATGCAGCTTGCCGGCGAACATGTCCATGACCATATCGCCTTCGTTCAGGCGCAGCAGGCCATGGTCCACGAAGACGCAGGTCAGCTGGTCGCCGATGGCGCGGTGGATCAGGGCCGCAGCCACCGATGAATCGACGCCGCCGGACAGGCCCAGGATGACCTCTTCATCACCGACCTGCTCGCGGATCTTGGCCACGGCTTCTTCGATGTAGTCGCCCATGATCCAGTCGCCCTTGCAGCCGGCGATGTCGCGCACAAAGCGCGTCAGCATGGCCTGGCCCTTGAGGGTGTGCGTCACCTCGGGGTGGAACTGAACGGCGTAATAGCCCTTCTCCTCATTGGCCATGCCGGCGATGGGGCAGCTGGGCGTTTCGGCCATCAGCTTGAAGCCCGGCGGCAGCGCGGTGACCTTGTCGCCATGGCTCATCCAGACCTTGAGCATGCCGTGGCCTTCCAGCGTGGCGTGGTCCTGAATGCCGTCCAGCAGCTTGGTGTGGCCGTGGGCGCGCACCTCGGCATAGCCGAATTCGCGGTGATCGCTCCACTCCACCTTGCCGCCGAGCTGCACGGCCATGGTTTGCATGCCGTAGCAAATGCCCAGCACCGGCACGCCCAGATCCCACACGGCCTGCGGCGCGCGCAGTTCGTGGTCCTCATAAGTCGAGGCATGGCTGCCCGACAAGATGATGGCCTTGGGCGCGAAGGAGCGGATGAACTCATCGCTCACATCGTTGGGGTGAATCTCGCAAAACACCGCCGCCTCGCGCACGCGGCGTGCGATCAGCTGGGTGACTTGAGAACCGAAATCGAGGATGAGGACTTTGTCATGCATGGTGAAAGCTACTTCTGTTATCTCTAAATTCGAATTCAAGCGGCGGCCGAAGCGGACTCAGCCGCGGCCTTGGATCGGCTGAAATGCTGCCAGGCAAAGAGCAAGGACAGGGCCTGCAACGCGGCGCAGAAATAGAAAGGCGCGCCGATGCGCCAATCCCCCTTGGGCAGGTGAGACACCAGGCCCAGCAAAGCCGCACCGATGACGGGCGCCATCACCGCCATCATGCTATTGAGTGAGGACACGGCCCCCATGGTCTCGCCCTGATTGGTCGCGCTGGCCGCGTTGGAGATCAGGCTTTGAATCGCCGCGCTGACCGCAAAGCCCAGCACATTGAAACCAATGATGGCGTACATCATCCAACCCTCCCAGGCGGCACCCCAAACAAAATTGGTCAGCACGCTGGACAGCAAACCCATCACCACCAAACGCTGCGTCGAGAAAGCCTTGAGCAGCTTGGGCAGCAAAAAGCCCTGCACCAAGACCGACATCACGCCTACCGCAAACAGCGACCAGCCGTTTTCCTTGGGGCCCCAGCCGAACTTGAAGGTGGTGTAAAGCACCCAGCTGGTTTGCAGAATCATCTGCGCCAGGCCGCTCAGCGCAATCACCAACACCAAGGGGCCGACGCCCTTCAGGTTGTTGAGCTTTTTCAGTGCGCTGAGCGGGTTGGCATTGCGCCAGAGGAAGGGCCGCCGCAACTCAGGCTTGAGCGATTCGGGCAGGATGAAAAAGCCGTAGCACCAGTTGATGACGGCCAGGCTGCCGGCCACCACAAAGGGCAGATGGAGGTTGATGCCGCCCAGAATGCCGCCCATCACCGGGCCCAGAATAAAGCCCATGCCGAAGGCCGCGCCCAACATGCCAAAGCGCTTGGCGCGCTCTTCTGGACTGGAGATGTCCGCCACATAGGCATTGGCCACCGACACATTGGCCTGCATCGCACCACTGATCAAGCGGATCACGATCAGCATCCACAAGGCCGAGGCCAGAGCCGTACCGAAAAAGCTCAACGCCAGGCCGGCAAAGCCGATCAGCAAGACCGGCCGGCGCCCGAAGCGATCAGACAAGGAGCCCAGAATGGGCGAGCCGAAGAAGTTGGCCAAGCCAAAGGCCAGGGCGACCGCGCCATACCAAAACGCGTGGTCGGCCTGGTTGCTGGTGAAGGTGCCCACCAAGGGCGGCAGCACCGGAATGATCAAGCCGATCGAGATCATGTCGATCAGCACCGCCACCATGATGAAGCCCATGCCGGCGCTGCGCCCCTTGCCTGGGCGCTGGTCCGCCTCGGGGGCTGGGCTGCTTGTCGTCGCGCTTTCGCTCACTCGTGCTCCTGGGAATTGGCAAGGATGGTCAGCGCTGAAAGCAATAAAGGGGCCGAGGCCCCTATTGCTCCAACGCGAACGATCACTCCGACCGGTAGTTAGGCGCTTCCTTGGTGATCTGCACATCGTGGACATGGCTTTCGCGCATGCCCGCCGAGGTGATCTCAACGAACTCGGCCTTCTCCTGCATGTCGGCGATGGTCGCGCAACCGCAGTAGTGCATCGACGCCTTCAGGCCACCGGCCATCTGGAAGATCACCTGCACCACCGAGCCCTTGTAAGGCACTTGGCCTTCGATGCCTTCGGGCACCAGCTTGGAGGTGTTGGGGTTGTTGGCCGAGGTGTCCTGGAAGTAGCGGTCGGCCGAACCCTTGGCCATCGCGCCCATGGAACCCATGCCGCGGTAGCTCTTGTAGCTACGGCCTTGGTACAGGATCAAGTCGCCAGGGGCTTCTTCGGTGCCGGCAAAGGCGCCGCCCATCATGACGCAGTCCGCACCCGCAGCGATGGCCTTGGCCAAGTCGCCCGAGAAGCGCACGCCGCCATCGGCAATCACCGGCACGCCGGTGCCGCGCAAGGCGGTGGCGACGTTGTCGATGGCGGTGATCTGGGGCACGCCCACACCGGCCACGATACGCGTGGTGCAGATGGAACCAGGGCCGATACCGACCTTGACGCCGTCAGCACCCGCCTCGACCAGGGCCAGAGCAGCCGCACCGGTGGCGATATTGCCGCCGATCACATCCACGCCGGGGAAAGTCTGCTTGACCCAGCGCACGCGCTCCAGCACGCCAGCGCTGTGGCCGTGGGCTGTGTCCACAATCAGGGCATCCACACCGGCCTTGACCAGCATGGTGACGCGCTCTTCGGTGTCGTCGCCGAAACCGACGGCAGCACCGACGCGCAGCTTGCCTTGGGCATCGCGGGCGGCGTTGGGGAAGCTGGTTTGCTTGGTGATGTCTTTGACCGTCATCAGGCCGCGCAACTCGAAGGCGTCGTTGACGACGACTACACGCTCCAGTTTGTGCTTGTGCATCAAGGCCTTGGCTTCTTCCAGCGAAGCGCCTTCCTTGACGGTGACCAAGCGCTCAGCCGGGGTCATCATCTCGCGCACGGCGAGATCCATGCGGGTCTCGAAGCGCACATCACGGCCGGTGACGATGCCGACGACCTTCTTGCCGTCCAGCACCGGGAAGCCCGACACGCCATGCTGACGCTGCAACTCCACCACTTCGCGCACCGTGGTCGTGGGCGTGATGGTGAAGGGCTCCAGCACAATGCCCGACTCGTAGCGCTTGACGCGCGCCACTTCGATGGCTTGCTGCTTGGCCGTGAGGTTTTTGTGGACGATACCGATGCCACCCTCTTGCGCGATGGCAATTGCCAAACGTGCTTCCGTCACCGTGTCCATGGCCGCTGAGACCAGGGGCAGGTTGAGGCGGATATTGCGGGAAAGCCGAGTGGCAAGAGAGGTGTCGCGAGGCAACACATGGGAGAACGCTGGCACCAACAAAACGTCGTCGAAGGTGAGCGCTTTTCCTAAAAGGCGCATGAGGGAAGCTCCAGTCGCAAAGCGGCATTATACGGAGGCCGGGGCTCTGCCTGCGCACCCGCTCAATAATTTCCCTGCGGGCGGTGTCGGCCGAAGCCAAACCGGGGCTAATTTATGCCCACTTGGTCACGCTTTTACCCAGCTACCCGCCAACCCTGCGCCACTACACTGACGCCATGTCCCTGATGCCAAAAACCACTGCCATTGCCCGATTTGCGGCCCTGTTCGCCCTGGCCTTGAGCCTGGCAACGCCGGCCGCCGCCCAGTGGAAATGGCGCGATCCCGCGGGCAAGATGCAGTTCAGCGACCTGCCCCCGCCCAATGGCACGCCCGAAGCCGACATCCTGCAGCGACCGGCCAGCTCAAAGCGCAGCGTGGTGACTGTTGTTCCCTATGGCCAAGCAGGCCAAGCCGCCAGCGCCGCCCTTCCGCCCGCCAAAGCAGCCAGCGGCCCGAGCAAGGAAGAGCTCGCGCAGCAAGCCAAGAACAAGCAACAGGAAAAGGAAGCCCTGGCCAAGCAAAAAGACGAGGAGCGCCGGCAAGCCGAGCAGCGCCGCGCCAATTGCAAGAGCGCGCAAGACAACCTCAGCCTGCTGCAAAGCGGCATCCGGGTGACGCGGAGCAATGAGCGCGGTGAGCCCGTGGTGCTGGACGACCAGCAGCGCGAACTTGAAATGCAACGCGCCCGCACGGCCGCCAATTCCGAATGCCGCTGACGCTGGGCGCTTGAGCCGCCCCGGCCAAGGCTCAGCACCAAATCCGCGCCGAAGCGAGAGCCAAGTGCGCCTCTCAGGCGCTGGACTTACCCGCCAATGGCCGATGCCGCGACACGATGCGCTGGCCACGCGCCTTGTAGCGCTGGCGCCGGGCTTCTTTGGGGTCCACGGTCAGGGGGCGGTAGACCTCGATGCGATCGTTCTCACGCAGCAGCGTCGTCAGCGGTCTGACGCGACCCCACACACCAACACGCAATTCCGCCAAGTCTGCGAACTGGGCCAAGTAAGGCGCAAAGTCGGCACAAGCGCGCAAGGCCTGCTCGACGCTGCTGCCGGGCGCCAGCAGCAACTGGCGCTGATGAACCTCACCGGCCTGCGGGCTCCACACCAACTCGACCGAGATGCTGGGGCCGGCCAAGTCAACGGGGGCCATAAACCGCCTCAGCCCGCTGCACAAAGCGCTCGACCAAGGTGTTGGCCACCCGGTCAAACACCGGGCTGACCACCGCCTCCAGCGCCGCGGAGGAGAAGGCGTAGCGCAACTCGAATTCAATTTTGCACGCCAAGGCCTGCTCATTCGCGTCCTCCGACGCACTCGTGAGCGTGCCGGGCTTGCTCAGCGGCAGAAACTGCCAACCTCCTTCGAGCACCGAAAAAGGCCCGTCCACCAATTGCATGTCGACGCGCCGATTCAGGCTGTGGGTGTTGCGGGTGGCGAAGGCATGCCGCACGCCTGCATAAGCCATGTGCAGCCTAGCCATCACGGTTTCCACCAGGACGCCATCGGCCTGCGGCTCAGCCTTGTCCTCAAGGATTTCAGCGCGTTCGCACCAGGGCAAAAACTCCGGATAGCGCTCCACGCCGACCACAAGTTCATACATCTCGCGCGGCGAGTACCAAAGGAGGACGGATTTTTTTACATGCTTCATACAATGGGCGAATTGTATTGGCACCCGCCTGCCCAAAAAGAACCGAGCCCATGTCCACATCCGCTAGTGCCAACCGGCCGCCACCTAAGGCCAAGCCCGCCGTCAGCTCCAAGCCCATCGCCGAAAACCGCCGCGCCCGCTTCGACTACTTCATCAGCGAGAAGTACGAAGCCGGCGTGGTGCTGGAAGGCTGGGAGGTCAAGGCCATTCGGGCCGGCCAGGTTCAGCTGACCGATGGCTATGTGATGATCAAAGGCGGCGAGCTATTCCTGATCGGCTGCCGCATCAACGCGCTGCGCACCGCATCCACCCACATCAGCCCCTTGGCCGACCGGACCAAGAAGCTGCTGATGAAGAAGGAAGACATCCGCCGCATGATCGGCAAGATCGAGCAGCGCGGCTTCACCCTGGTGCCGCTGGACCTGCATTTCAAGGGCAGCTATGTGAAAGCCGAAATCGGCCTGGCCAAGGGCAAGGCCGAGCACGACAAGCGCGACACCGAGAAAAAGCGCGACTGGGAGCGCGAAAAGGGTCAGTTGATGCGACACGCATCAAAAAGCCACTAAGCGCCACCCAGGCTTGGAGCCGGGGGCAAGGAGGGTTGCGGATGCCGCCTTCACACCCCACGGCTCGCCGCCCCTCTTGAGGCCGAGCTTGCTCGGCCCATCATCACAAGCCTCAGCGCGCCAAAGCGGTAAAAGCCAGCGCCAGATCCGCCTGCAGATCGGCCGCAGCCTCCAGGCCGATGGCAAAGCGCACCACACGCCCTGGCGCCAGGCGGGAGGGCAGCGAGCGGCTACGACCCATGTCGTAGGGCACGGCCAAGCTCATCGGGCCTGCCCATGAATAGCCAATGCCAAACAGGCTCAGCGCATCCACAAAAGCGTCGACCTGAACCGCGCTGTACTCGGGCTTGAAAATCACCGAGAACAAGCAGGCCGCGCCAGCGCTGCTGGTCTGCTGCCAATAGGCATGACCGGGCGAATCCGGCAAGGCCGGGTGCAGAACTTGCGCCACTTCAGGGCGGCTCAGCATCCACTGGGCCAAGGCTCGTGTGCTGGCGTCCTGAGCGCGATAACGCAGCTCAAGGGTCGGCAAGGCGCGCAGCACCAACTCCACATCGTTCTGGCCCAGGCCATAGCCCAGATGCTCGTGCATATGGTTGAGTCGCTCATGCAAGGCCAGATCGCGGGTGCAGACCGAACCCATCAGCACATCGGCGCCGCCCGAGGCGTACTTGGTCAAGGCCTGCATGGACACGTCCACGCCCACCCCAGGCGCGATCTCGAAGGGATTGAAGGCAACACCTGAGCCCCAGGTGTTGTCCAGCGCGGTGAGCACGCCGTGCTTTTTGCAAGCGGCGATCAAGCCCAGCAGATCGGGGAATTCCAAGGTGATGGAGCCTGCAGCCTCCAGCCAGACCAGCTTGGTCTTTTCGCTCAGCATCGCCTCGAAGCCGGCGGCATCCAGCGGATCGTAGAAGCGGTACTGAATGCCGAACTGCGGCAGCAGCGATTCGCTCAGATAGCGGTTTTGGCCGTAGACGTTATCGGGCACCAGCACCTCGTCGCCCGGGCGCAGCAGGCCCAGGCTCACCAGAGTCACCGCCGCCAAGCCACTGGGCACCAGCAGGCAATGCTCGGCACTCTCCAGCGTGGCAATGCGGGCGGCCAGGGTGTAGCTGGTGGGTGTGCCGTGCAAGCCGTAGCGGTAGCTCTTGCCATCGCGCGGACGGTACTGATGCAGATCGGCGGTGTTTTTGAACAAGACCGTCGAGGCCTTGAAGACGCCCACCGGATGCGCATCCCAGCCCTCGGGGGCGCGGTAAGGGTGGTGGATTTGCTCAGTGGAAATGGCGCGTTTGCTCACGAATCGATCTCACGGTGAAAACAAAAAAGCGGGCCAAAGCCCGCCGTGGATTCTCTACCCATTCTGCCAAGGACAGCGCGAGACGCTTGGCGCAAACCGCCCTGCCTCACCCTGCCCCGATGGGATCAGGCGGAAACAGTGCGATCACCCGATCGGCCTGCCCCGCAACACCATCAGACCGGCATGCCGATCAGGTCATGCCCTTCGGCCGCGACGATGCGCACCTTGGTGAACTCGCCAACCTTGAGAATGCGGCTGGCCTTCTCGGGCGGCAGGATGCGCACGGTACCGTCGATTTCCGGGGCATCGGCATAGGTGCGGCCCACGCCACCCTTGCGACCCAGCGCCGGCGCCGAGTCCACCAGCACTTGCATGGTGGCGCCAATGCGCGAACGCAGCTTGGCGATAGACACAGCTTCGGCCACCGCCATGAAGCGGGCCTGACGCTCTTCGCGCACTTCTTGCGGCAAGGCGCCGGGCAGATCATTGGCCGAGGCGCCCTCCACCGGCGAGTAGGCGAAGCAGCCGGCGCGGTCGATGCGGGCTTCTTGCATGAAGTCCAGCAGATACTGGAATTCCTCTTCCGTCTCGCCAGGGAAACCGGCGATGAAGGTGGAGCGGATCACGATGTCCGGGCAGGTCTCGCGCCAGCGCAGGATGCGCTCCATATTCTTCTCGCCATTGGCCGGGCGCTTCATGCGCTTGAGCACATCAGGATGCGCGTGCTGCAGCGGCACATCGAGGTAAGGCAGGACCAAGCCCTGCGCCATCAGGGGCAAGACCTCATCCACATGCGGATAGGGGTAGACATAGTGCAAGCGCACCCAGGCGCCATGCTCGCGGGCCATCTCGCCCAACTGTGCGACCAAGTCATACATGCGGGTCTTGACCGGCTTGCCATCCCAGAAACCGGTGCGGTACTTCACATCCACGCCGTAGGCACTGGTGTCCTGGCTGATCACCAACAACTCCTTGACGCCGGAGGCGAACAAGGCCTTGGCCTCACTCAGCACATCACCAATCGGGCGCGATACCAAGTCGCCACGCATGCTGGGGATGATGCAGAACGAGCAGCGGTGGTTACAACCCTCGCTGATCTTCAGATAGGCGTAGTGCTTGGGCGTGAGCTTGATGCCATACGCGGGCACCAAATCCACAAAGGGGTCATGCGGCTTGGGCACATGGGTGTGGACGGCGTCCATCACCTCTTGCGTGGCATGGGGGCCGGTCACGGCCAGCACGCTGGGGTGCATCTCGCGCACCAAGCTGCCGGCATCGCTGCTGGTGGCACCTGCTTTGGCGCCCAGGCAACCGGTGACGATGACCTTGCCATTCTCGGCCAGCGCTTCGCCGATGGTGTCCAGGCTTTCCTTGACGGCGTCGTCAATGAAGCCGCAGGTGTTGACGATCACCAGATCGGCACCCGCAAAGGACTTGGAGGTTTCGTAGCCCTCGGCGCTGAGCTGGGTCAGGATCAGCTCGGAATCGGTCAGGGCCTTGGGGCAGCCGAGCGACACAAAAGCGATCTTGGGGGCGCTGGCGGCCAGCGGGCTGGGAGTTTGGATTGCAGTCATCCCGCGATTTTCCCTCATTCCGCCCTGCCCCGCTGCCGCGAGGCGCCACCAAGCTCGACTCTAGGCCTATTTTTTGGGCGGAAAGCCCGGCATGCCCGGCATCACGGGGAACAGGGCGCCGGCTTGCTGCATCTGTTCTTTGAGCTGCTCTTGCATCTGCGTCAGCAAGCTCTTGCTTTGCTCCACATAGCCGCCCATCAGGTTCTGCAGCACCGGCGACTGCGCACCCATGAACTGCGTCCACAGCTCGGGGCTGAAGGCCAGGCCCTTGCTTTGCTCGGCAAAGCGCGACTGCAGCTCGCCAAAGGTTTTGACATTGCGCTCCAGATAGTCGCCCATCACGCCCTGCATGGCATGGCCATAAAAACGGATGATTTGCTCCAGCGAGCTGGTGCTGAACATGGGCACGCCGCCCGTCTCTTCTTCAAGAATGATCTGCAGCAAGATGGAGCGCGTCAGGTCTTCGCTGGTTTTGGCGTCGCGCACTTCAAAGCTCTGGCCCTCGAGCACCATCTTCTTGACGTCGGCCAGCGTGATGTAGCTGCTGGTCTGGGTGTCGTAGAGCCGGCGATTGGGATACTTTTTCAATATCCGCACCGCGGCGCTCGCTTGCGCATCGCCCTCGACCGGATTCGCCGCCTTGCCTTTGCGGGCAGTCGCCATGAAAAGCTCCTTGTCTGTCAGACCAATTGTTGTAATGTTTGCTCGGACCATTCTAAAAGCCCGCTTTTGAGGCCCTGGCGGGGAATACCCCTGCGGATCAACGCGCGCCACGGCCCCGCAAAAAAGATCGCCCCCACGCCTTACGGCAAGGGGGCGGTGACATTATGGGGCGCCAGAACCCGAGCGACTCAGCACTCGGGCTGCGCAAGCCCCAAGCGAATTACCAAATGCGAATGCGCTGAGCCGAGGGCTTGAACATGGCATCACCGTCCTTGGTGCCGAAGGCCTGGTGGAAGCCATCGTTATTGATCGCCGCGCCGTTCGTACGGAAGCTCGGCGGCGAGTGCGGATCGGTGGTCAGCTGTTGCAGGGCTTTTTCATCCCGCGCTTTGTAGCGCCAGGCTTGCGCCCAGCCCAGGAAGAAGCGCTGCTCGCCGCCGATGCCGTCCAACACCACAGCCGGCTTGCCATTGAGGCTGCGCCGATAGGCCTTGTAGGCGATCTGCAGGCCCGACAAGTCGGCAATGTTCTCACCCAGCGTCAGCTTGCCATTGAGTTGCTTGCCCGGCAGCGGCTCGTACTTGCTGTACTGGGCCACCAGCTTGGCGCCGATGGCATCGAAAGCCTTGCGGTCGGCCGGCGTCCACCAATTGCGCAGAGCGCCGTCGCCATCGAACTGGCTACCCTCGTCGTCAAAGCCGTGACTGATCTCATGACCGATCACCGCGCCGATGGCGCCGTAATTCACCGCATCGTCCGCTGCCATATCAAAGAACGGCGGCTGCAGGATGGCGGCCGGGAACACGATCTCATTGAGCGTGGGGTTGTAGTAGGCATTGACGGTCTGCGGCGTCATGCCCCATTCCGTGCGGTCCACCGGCTTGCCGGCGCGCTGCGCAATGCGCTGGTACTCGAAGGCTGCCGAGCGGGCGCCGTTGCCGAAGGCATCACCGGCACGCACATCCAGCTTGGAGTAATCGCGCCAGGTGTCGGGATAACCGATCTTGACCATGTACTTCGACAGCTTTTCGCGTGCGGCAGCCTTGGTCGCGTGCGTCATCCAGCTCAAGCCATCGATCGAATCGCGATAGGCCGCCATCAAATTGGCCACCAGCTCCTGCATGCGCGCCTTGTAAGCCGGCGGGAAATGCTCGGCCACATAGACCTGACCCAGAGCCTCGCCCAAGGCCTGGTTGACATCGTTAATGCCTTGCTGCCAACGCGGCAGAGGCTCTTTGGCGCCGGTCAGGGCCGCGCCGTGCAGCGCGAAATGCGCCTCACGGAAGGCTTGCGGCAAGACTTGAGCGTTTTCGTCCAGCACGCGCAGCTTCAGGTACTGCTGCCATTGCGCCAGGGGCACGGTGTTCAGCAAACCCGCCAAGCCGATGATGGCACTGGGCTGGGTCACCGAGAGGCGATCAATGCCATCCAGCTGACCGGCCTTCAGAAACACCAACCAATCCAAGCCCGGCGCCTTCTTGGCCAGCTGCGCCGGGGTCATCGGGTTATAGGTTTTGACCGGATCGCGGTTCGCAACATTGCTCCAGTGCAGCTTGGCGATGCGCGTTTCCAGCGCCAGCACCTGGGCCGCCACCTGATCGGGCGCCGCTTCGCCGCTGAGCTTGGCCAAGGTGCTCAGATAGCTCAGATAGGCCTTGCGCGCTTGCGCCAGCTTGGCATCGGCCTTGAGGTAGTAGTCGCGGTCAGGCAGGCCCAAGCCACCTTGCGTGGCCAAGGCGCGGTTGATGGTGGGCTGCTTCACATCCGCCATCACATACAAATTGATCGGCAGATTGGAAATACCTTGCGCTGCACCCAGCCACAGGGCCAACTCGGCCTTGGTCTTGATGGCGGCAATGCTGTCGAGCCGCGCTTGCGCCGGCGCCAAGCCCGCCTTGTCGATGGCCGCGAGGTCTAGATAGCTGCTGTAGAAGGCAGCAATCTTCTGCTCGGTGCTACCCTCTTTTTGAGGCTTGGCGCTCAGGGACTCGATGATGGCGCGCACCTGCGCATCCGACTTGTCAGCCAATTGCTCGAAAGCACCGTAGGCCGACTTGTCCGCGGGAATGGTGGCCGTGTTCAACCATGTGCCATTGGCGGCGCGGAACAAATCGTCTTGCGCCCGCACCTTGGGCTCGAAGGCACTCAGGTCCAAGCCAGAAATAGGCGGCTTCGCGGCCGCGGCAGCCGTGCCAAGCACACCAGCAGCTGGAGCCACCGCTTCGGCGCCAATCGCCCCATGCGCCAGAAAAATCATGCCCACCAAGGGGGCGAGTCGCAAAAACTTCATGCCAATGCCTTGTTTACGAAAGCTGGCGAGGGTAGTCCATGCGCGCAGGCGCAGCAAGATGACTTTCAGCAGGGGCTGGTGCCTGTGGCTTCAGCAGACTACCGTCTGTAAAGACGAATGGGGCGGCTAAGCGGAAGTTAGCCGGCTTGCTGCGCTTAAGCAACAAGTCCAAGCATGTGCGCCCGCCGGGTGATGAAGACCAAGGTGATCGTTGCAGTGGCGCGTGAGTTGGCCGGCTTTGTGTGGGCCATCTAGCCCGAAGTACAGCTCTCGGGCGGGCTGGGCGTGAAGACCACACCCGCCGAACACTGAACTGTTCTTGGCATTCGACCAAGCGAGAAAGGAGGCCGGCCAGCCAAATTCAAACCAGCGGCTGGACTGGGAATGTGGCGCCGCCACGGCCCGGCAACGCTATTGAGCGGGTTGCGCAAGCAGCATCGACCTCTTCCCCTAGACCGAAGGCAGCCCTGTGACGAAAACCTGTCTTGAGGTAACCAAACCTCGAATATCAGCCTGAGCAGCCCTCGCGCATCTACATCGGGCGGCATTCAACGGGCTCCGTCGCGCTCCTCGTCCGGCAACAGCTTCAACCGTTCGCCATCTGCATTGCAGAGGGTCAGGTCTTGCCTCTTGACTGAAAAAAGCCATATCAACGTCGAAGGTAAGGGGCGCCGCGAAGTGCGTTATCGCCCTACCTTAGGGAGCAGCCTTGACCGCCGGCCTAGGCTGATGGCTAGTTGCAGAAGGCCTGTGCGGGGAAGACGGCATGGCTATTTTCTCGACTCTTGACCACGCTCGCGATACGCTTGATCTTTCGCAATCCATTCATCGATCTTCTTCCAATCCGCTTCAAGTTGAGCGCGCGTCTGGTCAATGACATCCTGGCCAACTTGAGCACAGTCATGAATGCTTTTCCCCGGCTCAGCTGGTGAGACACTTATGTCGGGGTCAAGCGCACCTGTGAGTTGCTTAGGGCGTTTGCCGCTGATGCAGATCAACCAAACATCGACATTCAGTTGCTTCCGTCCAGCGACAAAATCCCATGAAACAAGTAGTCCGTCATTAGTCCAAACAGTCTTGTAGCCTTTTGGGCGACGCCCGATCCACTTTTGCGCAAACTGCATATCATCGAAATGGATTTGGCCTTCTTCCACTACTGTTCTTGATATTCCAGAACAGTCACCGAAGGAAAAGCCAAATGATGCGGCTGCGTCATAGATGCCCAAACTCCCATACCATCTTTGAACTCTTGCACCCATAGAGCTCTTAAGTTTGCAGCGACCCCACTCGTAGATCCTGTCAAACCCCTTGCCGGAAATCACTCTTACTGATGTGTTGTCCGTCCTCGCTTCAATCGTCACGCCCTCGCGCATAACAAGCTCGGTTGCTGCGTATGTGCATGTTGATAGCAGGGCAGATGCAACAGTAACGATGGCAGTTTTCATGGGAAGCCTAACGTGTGCGGCAAGCGGGTCAGCAAGAGCAACTGGCGCGGGTCCACTCTCTCAACTGGCTAAGGCGCTTCATAGAGACCGAGCCCACAGTTTGCGCACCTCCGATGCGCGCCAAGCCTAGCCTCTTGGTTTGAAAGCCAAGGTTGGCTGCAACGCGGACATGGCCAGCGGGAAACGCGCATAGCGGCGTAACCCCATGCTGCGCACCACAACACCACTGCGCCGAGAAAAATGAACTCGCTGGAGGCTCCAAGTAGGACCTTCGCGGCGATGGCGAATACAACTACAAGCGGAAGCCCAACCACAAGTAGCCAAACAGCAACGCAGTTGCGCTGCCGATAGCTACCCCAAGCCTCAGGGACAGGTCGCGAACGCATTGCGCCTCTGCCGGGATCGGCCACTCATACCTTGGCCAGGAAAGCCGCCGCATCACCCGCTTCACACTTCCAGTCCGCGAAGACCCCGACCAGATTGCATTCCACGCAATGGCAAGCGATGTAGTACCAGCGCACGTCATGTGTGCCCTCATACACGGAGACGCCAGACATCAGCTCGAACACTTCGTTCTCGCACACGCACTCGTGCGTCTCGGGCGCGGCTTCTTCAAGGAAGTCCGCGCTGTTGCCCATCAGGTACTCCTGTCCGCAGTCGGTGCAGGTGCGGATTGCCACGCCGGCTTTTTCATCGGTCTGCAGCGCAAAAGTCCGGCAGCCGCAGTCGCATTTGGACGCGGCAAACCGGACGGCCTCATGGCGATTCGCAATGCTGTAGCTGCGCAGCTCGGCTTGGGTGTCGCCCGACGTTGTTCCGTACCAGAACTCGCCCTTCTTCGTCAGTGCCATTGAGGTTGTTCCATTCTTCAAGTTGGGCTTCCTGGCTGGCCCAACACCAAGCTTGCCCCGATCGCCTGGATTGTGCCTTGCATGTACAGCAGAGCCCCAGATTGGAAGCCATCAACGAGGGCTACAAGGCCGAGGTGTGCCGCCGCCCAGGGCCGGCAGAAGACCAAGCTGGTCGCGGATTTAAAAGCGGTGGAATGAATGGCTTAGTTCAAGCGTCATCGCTTGTTGGAACCCCTGGGCTACGCCCCGCCAGCCGGCTTTCACAAAGCACATCTTTGCTTCGGCCAACGACCGCTTATTGCCGGACACCGGAAATGCCGCAGCCGAACGCGGAGGGCAGCAAGCGCTGCAGTGCGGCTATTCCGCCCAGAGCATGTATTTCCGCTCCGGGCAAAAGGCGGGCGGACGCTCTAGGAGGCAAGCCATCAAATGGCGGCCAGTGATGGCGATCAACCTCGGCACAAGCAATAGGGCGAGGCCGATGCCCATTCCCTGATAGCCCGACCTTAGCCAGCATTCAAACACTCTTTAAATGACTCAGGTAGAGCCTAGCTTGGCCGGAGCAATCCATCCCAGCCAGAGACCAAAGCGGTAGCCAAATCTGTTCCAAACTTGGCCAAGATTTGCTCCAATCGTGCCCGATGTCTATGCAAGGCAATCTCGCCAAAGCAAGCATCGGCGCAGAACTGAGTCACTGGAATTTCTGTAGGAAAGCTCTCAGGGGCAGTCGTGCTAAGTCGTTGATCCGCAAAGCAAAAAGCCCGACAGATCACAAGATCTACCGGGCTTTCGCTGATCGTCAGGGACGACACTTTTGAAGTATCGCCTACCAAATTTGGTAGGCGCGATTGGACTCGAACCAACGACCCCCACCATGTCAAGGTGGT
>NZ_CAMFJS010000035.1 GCF_945956965.1 uncultured Roseateles sp. | reverse complement strand
GGCTAATATTTATGCAAAGCCCCCAGCTCGAAAGAGTTGGGGGCTTTTTGCTTTGGCGGCGCTAAATCTCTTTAGCAAGATAGTTAGTCCTTTCCAGGCGGATCTTTTCAGTGCGCCTGTTGCCTGGGCAGCCTAGACGTTCAACTGAACGTGTCCTGAAAAACAGTTCCCTGCGTGTTGCCTCAACATGCTTGGCGGGGACCGCATAATAAGCTCATGGCCTCCGCGGGCGCGGGGCCGAGAAGAATATATAGCGGTGCGCCGTGCAACTTCGCTTTTTGACGATGATGCGGTGGGTGTTTGAACGATTGTTCGTTTTGAGGCAATGGGCGGCTTAGCTCATTGAAAGGGGCGTGAAGTGGGGTTGATTCGAAGCGTAGTCATTTGGGTCTTGGCCTCGCTTGCGTCCCATTGGGTGCTGGCGGCGGAAGTGCTGAATGCAGGCCAACGTTCGCCCTTGCGGCTAGAGGTTTTGGACGATTTCAAAGCCGGCTCCCCGTCTCTCGCCACCACCAAGTCCAGCAAAGGGAACAAGGCAGCGCTTTCAAGTTCCCCCTGGACTGCGTCTGGCTCAGAACTGGTTCGGGCCAGTTTGCGGCACGAAGTTGGAGCGGGCATGTGCCTGGACTACGACTTCAGCGGCACCGTGGGCTTTGCGCTTATGCGGCGTCAGTTGCCGGTGACTTGGCCTGATCGATTCGAGTTGCTGGCCAAGCTGAGAGGCGTCGGCGGACCGAATGATGTGCAGATCAAGTTGTTGGATGGCTCTGGCGACAACGTTTGGTTGGCCAATAGGCCGGCGATGATGTTCCCTGCCAAATACAGTGAGTTCAAACTTCGCAGCAGGCAGTTCGAGTTCGCGGCGGGCCCGGCAAAAGACAAGCGCTTGCGCAGCACTCAGAGCATTGAGTTTGTGGTCTCATCGGGTTCTGGTGAGCGCGCGGGCGGCAAGGGCACTTTGTGTTTGTCGAATCTCAGTCTGATTGAACGTTCGGCAGAGCCTGTCGCCACCCTTGAGCCCAAGGTGTTGGTGGATAGCGGCTTTGTCGATTTCGATTTTCATAGCCCGCGCGAGTTCAATGGTTTGGCTTTGCGTTGGCCGGCGTTTGCGCGTGGGATCAATTACGAGATCCTCTCGTCCCAAGATGGCAAGGCCTGGCAATCCTTGCGTACCGTGAAGGGCAGCGACGGCGGGCTGGATGCTGTCTTTTTGCCCGATAGCGAATCGCGTTGGTTGCGCATCAAGTCTAGCGTGATGGCGCAACCCTTGCTGGAACTGCGTTCGGCCGCGCAATGGCCCCATATCAATGCTGTTTTGGCCAGCTTGGCGCAGGACAAGCCGCGGGCCGAGGTGCTGCGTGGTGATGTGCCACGCGCTTGGTTGGGCGAGCAGAACTATTGGACGCTGGTGGGCGTGGATGGTGGCGGCCAGCGTTCTGCCTTGATGAGCGAAGACGGAGCTCTGGAGGTCGGCCGTGGCGGTTTCAGCATCGAGCCTCTCGTGAAATTGGACGATGGCACGCTCGTCAATTGGGCCAATGTGTCCCTGACGCAGAGTCTGCGCGACGGCTATCTGCCACTTCCCGGTGTGCATTGGCAGCATGCGGCGTTTAGTCTGGATATTGAGGCGGCTGCGGACGGGCCGCGGCAGTCGCCAAGCTTGCTCGCGCGCTATGTACTTCGCAATACGAGTGATCGCAAACAGCTTTACACCTTGGCACTGGCCTTGAGGCCCTGGCAAGTGAATCCCCCGCAGCAGTACTTGACGGTGCCAGGCGGCGCCAGCGCGGTGCGGAGCTTGCGCTGGCAGAACAGTGAGCTGTTGGTCAATGGGCTTACAGGGCTGCACCCCACTGAGGCGCCGCAACTCATCACTGGCCTGCCTTTTGACGGTGGCTTGAGCCTCAAGGCTTTGTTGAGTGCTGCGAGTCTGGGTAGTCTGAACGATCCGCAGGAACTGGCTTCGGGCATGTTGCAGTTCCGATTCTTGCTCGCTCCAGGCGAGTCCCGCAGCTTGGGCTGGGTGGCGCCTTTGGGTGGCGCCGACGTGAAGTCCAGCAAGATGGGGCAACTGGGTGCGGCGGAGCTGAATCAGCGCATGGATCTCGCGGCTGCGCTTTGGCGCGAACGACTCAATCGCGTCAGCATTCAAGCGCCCGGCAACGCCCAGCCGATTGTCGACAGCTTGCGCAGTTCGCTGGCCCATATTCTGATGTCACGCGACGGGCTTGTTTTGCGGCCTGGCACGCGGGCCTATCCGCGCAGTTGGATACGCGAAGGCGCCATGATGGCTGCGGCCTTGTTGCGCATGGGTGAGTTGGAGGCCGCGCGTGATTTTGTCGACTGGTATGGCGACCGGATCTTCTTCGGTGGCAAAGTGCCTTGCTGCGTGGATGCGCGCGGCGTAGATCCGGTGGATGAATACGACAGCCAGGGCCAGTATCTGTATGCCGTGGCGGAAGTGTGGCGGCACGGCCATGATCATGATTTTTTGCAACATCACTGGGCACGGGTGCAGGCGGTGATGGGCTGGATGGAGGGCTTGCGGCAAGCTGAGCGCAAGAGCAATAACCGGCAAATTGAGCGGGCACATCTGTTTGGGCTCTTGCCGCCGTCGATCAGCCATGAAGGCTATACGGACAAGCCCGCTTACTCCTACTGGGATGACTTCTGGGCGCTGCGTGGCTACAAAGATGCGGTCGTCGTGGCGCGTGCCATGGGCCAGCATCAGCAGGCTGAGCAATGGGCGGCGCAGCGAGATGAATTTCAAGCTGAGTTGATGGCCAGTATTGCGGCAACGGCCAAGCGCTTTCATATCGACACCATTGCCGGTGCGGCAGATCGGGGGGACTTTGATCCGACCTCGTCGTCGATTGCGCTTGATCCCGCCCAGGCGCAAGACGTGCTGCCGGCCAGCTTGTTGGCCGGCACTTTTGAGCGCTACTGGAGTGAGATGAATGCCCGCAGCGAAGGCCAGCGCACCTGGACCGACTACACCCCGTATGAGCTGCGCACAGTGGGCGCTTTGCTGCGGCTGGGACAAGCTGAGCGGGCTCATGCCATGCTGAACTTCTTCTTCAAGCATCAGCGGCCGGCGGGCTGGAATCAATGGGCCGAGGTGGTGCTGCCGGAGGCACGCGAGCCGCGCTTCTTGGGCGAGATGCCCCATGCCTGGGTGTCATCGGACTTCATTCGCTCGGCCTTGGATATGTTTGCTTTCGAGCGCGAGAAGCCGGGCCAATTGCTGATCGGTGCGGGCTTTAAGCCCGAGTGGTTGAGTCAGGGCAATCTCAGCGTGCGCGGGCTGGCCACGAGCTATGGACCTTTGAGTTATGCCCTGGAGCGCACGGATTGGGGTTGGCGCTTGTCGCTGGAGCAGGCGGGTGCGCCGACTCGTCTGCTTTGGCCCGGCAGCATGAGCCTGCCCCGCGCAGCTGCGGATGGCAAACCCTTGGTGTGGGAGGGGCGAGAGTTAGCGCTGCCGGTGGCTCCGGCAACGATTTCACTCTCGGCGGATTGAACGGTGCAGGGGCGGTTCGGTCCGGTTGGTCGGCGAGCTAGATTGATCGCCCTGCGAGGCCGCAGCGCTGTCCACCGTAGGAATTGAGCGCGTCTACAGCGGCTGCTCAGCCGACGCGGAGCGCCTCGTTTGATGGCTGCTTGCGCCAGTCGGCATGGGGGCCACGCCCATGCGCTCCACACGGCGGCGTAAAAAGGCTTGCGCCAGGCTGGATTCGGGTAAGAGTCGCTGGCCGATGTAGAGCTCCCGGCGGCGTTCTTGAATCTGGCTGCGCAGGCGGTTGGCCATCACGCAAAGGGGATCCAGGCCTTTGAGCTCAGCTTGAGCAATCGCTTGCCAGAGCTGATGCATGGGGTGTGCCTGCAGGGCAATCAAATGCGCCTGCACCACCCGCAGGCGGCCCTGAACCAATTGTTCGCTGCGGCTCAGCCAGGTCTGCATTGCGTCGGCGTTGCCGCCCATCACCCGCAGAGGATCTTCACCGGCCGCCAGCAGCAAGGCTTCCAGCTGCGCGCGATTATTGGCGGCATAGGCTTCATTGACCGTCATCATGGCCTGCTCGCGGCGCTGGCGCTCGACCGTGCTGGCGGCAAAGTCAGGGTGCATGCGCATGGCGGCGCGGCGATACAAGGTTTTCAAACTGGGTGGGGCCAGCTCGACATGGCTAGCTTCCGGCGGCGCTGGCAAATTGGTACCTGTGGGCAGCTGCGGCAGCACCGGCAGCGCGGTGGCCTGTGGGGCGCGTGGCAAGGGCACTTCGATGCCATTGCGGCGCAAGGCTTCGGCGAGGTAATGGGTGGCGCAATGCAGCTGAGACTCCAGCGCGTCGAGTTCCAGGTAATGCTCGCCCAAGCTCTCCGTGTAGCGATCCACAAAGGCCTGCACCTGTTCACGCAGCGAGACGAAGGCCTGCTCTTGTTGAGCCAGAAAGCGATGCAGATCATTCAGCTGGCTGCGGCGGCGTTCTAGGCCATGGCGTGACAGCGCGGAAGAGGACATCGACATGTGGGGCTGTTCGGGCTGCATTTTCGGATGGGCTGATTGTGGCCTGTTAGCGGGGCGCTTCAAAGTAGAAACAGCCCGCATGCGGGCTGTTTATTCCATCGTCTGAGCCTTCGTTCCTCGGCGGCTTAGGGTTGCAAGCGGACTTCGACGCGGCGGCCCTCGGCGGCATCGCCGCTGCCGGTCAGGACTTCGGGCTTTTTCAGCTCGATCTTGTCCTCAGCAACCCCGGCGGCTTTGAGCGCATCGCGCACCGCAAAGGCGCGCTGTTTGGCCAGTTCTTCATTCTTGGCCGGGTCGCCGCTGGCGTCGGTGTAGCCGCTGAGAATCACCTGCTTACCCGTTGCAGCGCCGCTGACAACGGCTGCCAGCGAGCCCGCCGTATCTGCCGCCAACTCAGCCTTGCCGCTGGCAAAGTAGAAGGCGACCGAGCCGTCGGCATTGGCGCGCACGCTGGGCACATCGGCCAGCAAGGGCGCAGTGGCCGTGTGCGGCGCTGTCGCCACGGGTTTGGTGCTGACGGCTGCAGGCAGCAGTGGCACGATCAGCAGGGCCACGATGTTGATGATCTTGATCAGCGGGTTGACCGCGGGGCCGGCCGTGTCCTTGTAGGGGTCGCCCACGGTGTCGCCGGTGACGGCGGCCTTGTGTGCTTCAGAGCCCTTGCCACCATGGTGGCCGTCTTCGATGTACTTCTTGGCGTTGTCCCAGGCGCCGCCGCCGGTGCACATCGAAATGGCAACGAACAGGCCCGTGACGATGGTGCCCATCAGCAAGCCACCCAAGGCGGCTGGTCCTAACAGCAAACCTACCAGCACCGGCACAACAACGGGCAGCAGCGAGGGGATGATCATCTCCTTGATGGCTGCCGTCGTTAGCATGTCCACTGCGGTGCCGTATTCGGGCTTGCCGCTGCCGTCCATGATGCCTTTGATGTCACGGAACTGGCGCCGCACTTCCACCACCACCGCGCCAGCGGCGCGGCCCACGGCTTCCATCGCCATGGCGCCGAACAGATAGGGGATCAGGCCGCCGATGAAGAGGCCGACGATCACCTTGGGGTCGCTCAAATCAAAGGCCACCGAGATGCCGCGACCTTCCAGCGAATGGGTGTAGTCGGCAAACAAGACCAGCGCCGCCAAGCCCGCCGAACCGATGGCATAGCCCTTGGTGACGGCCTTGGTGGTGTTGCCCACAGCGTCCAGCGGGTCGGTCACATCGCGCACTTCCTTGGGCAGTTCCGACATTTCGGCAATGCCGCCGGCGTTGTCGGTGATGGGGCCGTAGGCGTCCAGGGCCACCACGATGCCCGCCATGCTGAGCATGGAGGTGGCCGCGACGGCGATGCCGTAGAGGCCGCCGAGTTGATAGGCGCACAGAATGGCCGCGCAAACAAACAGCACCGGCCAAGCGGTGGAGCGCATCGACACGCCCAGGCCAGCAATGATGTTGGTGCCGTGGCCTGTGGTGGAGGCCTGGGCGATGTGCTGCACCGGCGAGTATTGCGTGCCGGTGTAGAACTCGGTCACCCAGACCAGGGCCGCCGTCAGCACCAGGCCCACGGCGCAGGCGCCGAACAAGCGCAGCTGGGTGCCGGCACCCAAGGCGTCATCCGGAATCACGGCATTGGTGACGAAGTAGAAGGCGACCAGGGACAGCAGCCCGGCCACGGCCAGGCCTTTGTACAAGGCCGGCATCACATTCTTCATCCCCGGCGAGGCCTTGACGAAGTAGCAGCCGATGATGGAAGCGATGATGGATACGCCGCCCAGCATCAGCGGGTAAAGCACCGCGGCCATCGGCGCGTTGGCCACCATCAAGGCACCCAGCGTCATGGTTGCGATCAGAGTGACGGCGTAGGTTTCGAACAAGTCGGCGGCCATGCCGGCGCAGTCGCCGACGTTGTCGCCCACGTTGTCGGCAATCACGGCCGGGTTGCGCGGGTCATCCTCGGGGATGCCGGCTTCCACCTTGCCCACGAGGTCCGCGCCCACATCGGCGCCCTTGGTGAAGATGCCGCCTCCCAAGCGGGCGAAGATGGAGATCAGCGAGGAGCCGAAGGCAAAGCCCAGCAGCGGCTTCAAGGTGGCGCCGTCCACCTTTTCGCCGCCGCTCAGGTACCAGAAGAAGAGGCTCACACCCAGCAAGCCGAGGCCCACCACCAACATGCCTGTGATGGCGCCGCCCTTGAAGGCCACGTCCAGCGCCGGGCCAATGCCCTTGGTGGCGGCTTGCGCGGTACGCACATTCGCCCGCACCGACACATTCATGCCGATGAAGCCGCAGGCGCCCGACAAGAACGCGCCCAGCACAAAGCCAACGGCAGTGGTGAGGTCCAGAAATGCGCCGATCAACAGGGTTAGGACCACGCCCACGATGGCAATGGTCTTGTACTGCCGCGCCAGGTAGGCGGCGGCACCTTGTTGAATCGCGGCGGCGATCTCCTGCATGCGGGCATTGCCCGCGTCCTGGCTCAAGATCCAGCTTCTTTGAATGAAGCCATAGAGCACCGCGGCGAAACCGCAGGCCAAAGCAAAATACAGCGCCAAACTCGTCGACATGTAGCTGTCTCCCGTTCTAGTGATTGCCGTAATGGATGGAATGTCCGTATGCAACTAGGCCTGCGCCCCATGGGGTCAGGTCACGCCACTTGAGCTTAAGTGATGGGCTTGCGGCAATGCAATTGAGGCGTGTGGGTGTTTACCCAATGTGTGCGGGTAAACAAGGGTGTGTGGATTGGATTCATCATCACGTCAGTTCTGGGCAAGGCCTGCCCTTAGAATCCGGGTTTCCCCTCGGCAAATTGACAATCCCATGAGCCTGCACAACGTGACCCCTGGCGCCAAGGCGCCCGAGCAATTCAACGTCATCATCGAGATCCCGATGAATGCCGATCCGATCAAGTATGAAGTGGACAAAGAGAGCGGCGCGCTCTTCGTCGACCGCTTCATGACCACGGCCATGCACTATCCGTGCAACTATGGCTACATCCCGCAAACGCTGTCTGATGACGGCGATCCGGTGGATGTGCTGGTGATCACCCCCTTCGCGCTGACCCCTGGCGTGGTGGTGACCTGCCGCGCCATCGGCGTCTTGCAGATGGACGACGAAGCTGGCGGCGACGCCAAGCTGCTGGCCGTGCCCATCGACAAGATCCTGCCGATGTACACCCACTGGCAAAAGCCTGAGGACGTCAACAAGATGCGCCTCAACGCCATCCAGCATTTCTTCGAGCACTACAAAGATCTGGAACCCAATAAATGGGTCAAGGTCAAGGGCTGGGAAGGCCCAGAAGCCGCCAAGGCCGAGATCGTCTCGGGCATGGCCGCTTACCAGGCTGCCAACAAGGCCTAAGCCTTCTTTTCAAGCCTACCCAGTAAAAGCGCCGCGCGAAAGCCCGGCGCTTTTTTCATGGCGCGGGCTTAAAGGGCAGGTGAGATTCCAACTCGTTGACATAGCCGCGTATGGCCTGACCCTCCTGGGCCAGAAAGTCCGCCACCGCATCACTGAAGCCGGCATGCGCCAGCCAATGGCTGGACTGGGTGGGCACCGGCAGCAGGCCGCGTGCCATCTTGTGCTCGCCCTGGGCGCCGCCCTCGAAGCGGCGGTAGCCTTTGCTAATGCACCATTGCAGCGGCTGGTAGTAGCAAGCATCGAAATGCAGGCAGGAGATGCTCTCCAGCGCGCCCCAGTAGCGGCCGTAGGCTGCGCCGTTGGCGGGGTCAAGCGCAATCAGTGATGCTGCGACCCGCTCGCCATCTTCACGCCTGGCGATGAAGAGCAGCCAGTTGGCCGGCATGCTCTCGCTCATCTGAGTGAAGAAGTCGCGCGTCAAATAGGGGGTGCTGTGGTGAGCGCGGTAGGTGAGTTGGTAGCAGCGGTAGAAAAAGTCCCAGTCAGCCGGCGTGATTTGCCCGCCTTCGCGGGCTTCAAAAACAATGCCGGCCTCGCGCACACGGCGCTGCTCTTGCTGGATCTTTTTGCGCTTCTCGCGCTGCATGGAGGCGAGAAATTCCTCGAAGGATGCGTAGGGCAGAGGCTGACGGTTCTGCCAGTGAAATTGCACGCCGTGCCGGGCCATCCAGCCCTGAAGTTGCGCTGCCGCATGGTCTTGCTCGGTGCCAAACAGCAGGTGGGCGGATGAGAGTTTTTGCTGGCTGGCCAGCGCCTGCAAGCCTTGCATCAAGGCCCTGCGCGCAGCGTCGTCCTGGGCCAGCAAGCGGCTGCCTGGCACCGGCGTGAAAGGCACTGCCACCAGCAGCTTGGGGTAGTAGGCCAGGCCATGGCGCTGGTAGGCATCGGCCCAGGCCCAGTCAAACACATACTCGCCGTAGGAGTGGCTCTTCAGATAGGCCGGGCAGGCGGCCACCAGTGCCTCATTCAGCCACACGCTGATGAACTGCGCTTGCCAGCCACTGGCGGCCACGGCGCTGTTGGATGCGTGCAGGGCGCGCAGGTATTCCAGGCGCATGAAGGGGGTGGGCTGGGCAGCTGAGGCAAGCAGTGCGTTCCAGGCGGCCAGTGGCAGCGCGTGCGGGTCGCTGTGTACCCGAATGACATAATCGTGCGGCCTCGTATTCAATCCAAATCCTCATGTCCGTCAAAGTCGCGCTGGCGCAAATCAATGTCACCGTCGGTGACATCCAAGGCAATGCCCAAAAGATGGTCGACTGGGGCCGCCGGGCGCACGCCGCAGGCGCCCGATTGTTGCTCACGCCAGAGCTGAGCCTGTGTGGCTACCCCCCGGAAGACCTTTTGCTGCGTCCGGCTTTCATCGAGGCTTGCGATGAAGCCTTGCGCTGGATTGCCCATGAGCTGCGCGATTGCGAGGGCCTGCATCTGGTGGTGGGCCACCCTCATCAGCAGGCCGGTGCGGCCGAGCAGCGCAGCAAGAGCTGGGCCGTGCCGGCGCGCTTCAATGCCGCCTCGGTGCTGGCTGGGGGTCAGGTCTTGCAGACTTATTGCAAGCGCGAGTTGCCCAACTACCAGGTGTTTGATGAGCGCCGCTACTTCGTCTCCGGCCGTGATGCGGGCCAGGCGCCGGTGGTGTTCGAGGTTGATGGCCTGCGCTTTGGCCTGACGATTTGTGAAGACGCCTGGTTCGCCGAGCCGGCGCGCGCCGCCAAGGCTGCCGGCGCCCAGGTGCTGTGCGTCCTCAATGCCTCGCCCTTCCATTTGGGCAAGGTCGAAGAGCGCGAACAGCGCATGGCCGAGCGAGTCGCCGATGTGGGCCTGCCGCTGCTGTATTCGCACTTGGTCGGCGGCCAGGACGAGGTGGTGTTTGACGGCGCCTCGTTCGCGCTGGATGCACGCGGCCAGGTCGCGGCGCGGGCACCGATGTTTGAAGAAGCCTTGACCATGATCGAGGTGGGCGCCGACGGCAGCGTCCAGGGTCAGGTCTTGCCTCTGCCCGAAATGGAGGCGCAAGCCTGGGCCGCCCTCGTGACCGGCGTGCGGGACTACATCGGCAAGAACGGTTTTCCTGGCGCCATCATCGGTTTGTCCGGCGGCATCGATTCGGCCCTGGTGCTGGCGATTGCTGTGGATGCCCTGGGTGCGGACCGGGTGCGCACGGTGATGATGCCTTCGCCCTACACAGCTGATATTTCCTGGATCGATGCCCGCGATATGGCCGAGCGCCTGGGCGTGCGCTACGACGAGAAATCGATCGTGCCGATGTTCGATGCCTTCAATGCCGGCCTGGCCGATGAGTTTGCCGGACTGCCGCTGGATGCCACCGAAGAGAATATCCAGGCACGCATCCGCGGCACTTTGCTGATGGCCTTGTCTAATAAGTTTGGTGCGATTGTGCTGACCACCGGCAACAAGAGCGAGATGGCCACCGGCTACTGCACGCTTTACGGCGATATGGCTGGGGGCTTTGCGGTCATCAAAGACGTGGCGAAGACCTTGGTGTTCCGCCTGGCTAACTGGAAGAATCAGCAGCCCACACGGCGCGCCGATGGCAGCATCGGCCCGGTGATCCCGGAGCGCATCATCACGCGCCCGCCCTCGGCCGAGCTGCGACCCGACCAGAAGGATCAAGACAGCCTGCCGCCCTACGAGGTCTTGGACGGCATCCTGGCGCTCTACATGGAACAGGACCAGTCCATTGCGGACATCATCCAGGCCGGCTATGCCCCGGCCGATGTGGAGCGGGTGACTCGCCTGATCAAGATCAACGAATACAAGCGCCGGCAGGCGCCGGTGGGCATACGCATCACCCATCGCGCTTTTGGCCGAGATTGGCGCTATCCAATCACCTCAAAGTTCCGTGCTTAAATCAAGCAAGCCCTTTTTATTGACCATTCGGAGTCCAAGTCCATGAAGCAGATCACCGCCATCATCAAACCATTCAAGCTCGACGAAGTGCGTGAGTCACTGGCCGAGGTGGGCGCTTCCGGCTTGACCGTGACCGAGGTCAAGGGCTTTGGCCGTCAAAAGGGCCACACCGAGTTGTATCGCGGCGCGGAGTATGTGGTCGACTTCCTGCCCAAGGTGAAGGTCGAGGTGGTGGTCAAGGACGAGGATGTGGAGCGCTGCATCGACGCCATCCTCAAGGCCGCCAAGACCGGCAAGATCGGCGACGGCAAGATCTTCGTCACGCCGGTGGAGCAAGTGGTGCGCATCCGCACCGGCGAGACCGACGAAGACGCGGTTTAAGTGTTCTTCAGCGGCTGCTTTTCAGCACGCTTGACTGGCAGCTGAGTGATCAGCTGCGTTCCGCACAGCACATCGTGCAGGAATTGCTTTTGTGGCTGCAGCAGGGCCAGCAAGGCATAAGCGGCGATGCCGGCCAGCAGGGCGCCAAAAATGGCGCCAGTGCTGTGCAGGCCTAAGGCCCAGGCGCTGAGCAGCGCAGGCACAAACCACAGATAGCTCAGCACATAGCGCGCCAAGGCGCGCGCTTGGCTCAAGGCGCGGCCCTGGCGGTCCACCACCCGGATATGCCAGGCTTTCATTGCCACGGTTTGGCCGCCGCGCGACCAGAACCAGGCGAAGTAAATGCCCAGCACCGCAAACAAAAAGGCCTGCAAGGCATGCTGGCCCTGCATGGCGTGGCGCTGCTGGGTCATGGCCGAAAAGAAATAGCCCGCCACAAACACCACGCCGAAAAGCAACACGCCCTCGTACATGAAGGCGGCCATGCGGCGCGCCAGACCGGGCCGCTCGATGGGCGCGGCAGTTGTCGTCTCGGTGGCACTCATTGCTGGGTGGGCGGGGTTCGCTTGGGCAAGAGGGTCTTGCTGTCTACCAGGCTGGGGTCGGCGAACACCTTGGTCTGGCCGGCTTGCTGATGGCTGGGCTGGCTCAGGCGCTGGTTGATCAGCACTGTGCTGGCGCCCGACTTGGCCTGCACCACGGCAGGCGCCACCGAGCGATTCGGCAAGCCCTTGCTGGTGGCAGGGATCAGGTTGGACTTGGCTTGTTGCTGAGCGCCGGCTTCTGGCTGCTCAGCCCCGGCCGGTCGCTTGATCTGCTTGCTGATGGCCTTTTCGGTCAAAGCCTGGCGCTGTTCGGGCGTCAGAGCCTGATAGGCCTCCCATTTGGCCTGGCGAGCGTCTGGCTTGAGTTGCTGCGCATCTTGGAAGCTCAGGCGCGCTTGCTGGCGCTCGGCCGGGCTCATGCGGGCCCAGCTGTGCATGCGCTCTTGCATGCGGCTCTGCTCCGCCGCGGGCAGGGCAGGGTAGCGGGCCGCAATTTCCAGCCATTTGCTGCGTCCGAAGTCGTCCATCTTGTTCCAGTCCCGCTCCAGCGGCTGCAAGGCCGATTGCTGAGCCGCGCTCAGGTTCTTCCACACTGGGGCGGACAAAAGAGGCGAACTGGTGGTGCGCGGCAGGGGCGCGGGCTTGACTGAGATCGGGCTCGACGCAGTCAAGCTGGGTGCTGGCGCTGTTGCCGGTGCCGCACTGGCGGCGACGGCGACACCGACGCTTGGCGCTGCCACGGGGGCGGAAGCGCCGTCACTGACCTGGGCCCAACTCAGCCATGGCGTGAAAACGAGTGCAAAGGCGATAGCGGACTCTCTCATGCAATACCCATCATCACTGTTGCTCTTCGCTCAGAAATTCCGTGAAACCAGGGTCGCTGTAGGCAGCGGGCGGCAGATGGTCGGACAGCAAGGCGGTATCGACCTCGGCCGAGGCATTGATCTGCTGGTACCACTGGCTTTGCTGAATCAGTGCCAAGCCCAGCACCAGCATCAGCAAGGGCAAAACCGAGGCGAACTTGAGCCAGCGCGGCGAGGGGCCGCCGCCCAGTGCCAAAGTGGCGCCCATTTGGACTGTGTTCTGCACCGTTTTGGGTGCCAATTGCACCTGGGTGGCACGGGCTGAGCGGGCGCGCAGCATGGCTTGATCGCGCGCGACGCGCAGGCGCTCGGAAATATCGTGGGGCAGGGTGTCGTTCGCCTCGCTCAGGCTGGCCGCAACGCTGAGGCCAAAGCGTGCCACGCGGGCGTCCAGCTCCTGCGCGAAATGTGTTGTTGTACTCATAGTGTGATTCCCTTGGCCTTCAACGATTTTGCCAATGAATGGGTGGCGCGCGAGCAGTGCGTTTTAACGCTGCCTTCCGAGCAACCCATGACGGCGGCCGTCTCTGCGACGTCCAACTCCTCCCAGTAACGCAGCAGGAAGGCTTCGCGTTGACGTTCGGGTAATTCGGCCACCTCGGCTTCGATCGCATGCAAGATCTGCACCCGCGAAACCTCGTCGGCCGCGCTGAGCGCGCCCAGACCGCCATCCTGGCTGTCCAGCATTTGCATCAGGTCGAAATCACTGTCGGGGTCGTTGGACTCGAAGTCCGACATGTTCTGCATGACGGCCGTGCGCGTCTTGCGCCGGCGGAACCAATCCATGGTCGCGTTCGACAAGATGCGCTGAAACAACAGCGGCAGCTCGGCCGCCGGGCGGTCGAAGTACTTTTCCGCCAGCTTGATCATGGCGTCTTGGACGATGTCCAGCGCGCCATCATCGTCACGCACCAAATAGACGGTGCGTTTGAAGGCGCGGCGGTCCACGCTTTTCAGGAAATCGTTGAGTTCTTTGTCGGTGGCCAAGGAGGAAAGGGGCGAACCCGCTGCTGGCAAATAGGGTCGCAGTATCGCATTCCAAGCGAATTGACTAGTCACTCCAGCCGGGGCTGTGCGAACTCAGTGCATAATGCTGCTTCGCACAATGAATTTTCTGGTCTCAAGCTGGCTGCCCAACCGGGGCGCCATGTTTTTTGATTGCGCAGGTTCCGAGTCCACCTCACAAGGGTGCGAGAAGGAGCACCGATGGTTTTTCGTTAGAGAAATTCACAAAGGTTTTATATGGAATTGCAAAGCGCGGACTTCAAGCGTGCCTCCGCGGCACAGTCGCACATTACTCCCCCGAACTATTCGACCTCGTCTGAGCTCAATGGCTCCGAAGCGTTGATTCGTTGTCTGCAGTCCGAAGGTGTTCAGTACCTTTGGGGCTACCCAGGCGGCGCGGTGCTCTACATCTACGACGCACTCTTCAAGCAAGAGACCATCCAGCATGTTCTGGTGCGCCATGAGCAAGCTGCCGTGCATGCCGCTGACGGCTATGCCCGTGCCACCGGCAATGTCGGCGTGGCGCTGGTGACCTCGGGCCCTGGCGTGACCAATGCCATCACCGGCATCGCCACCGCCTATATGGACTCGATCCCGATGGTGATCGTGACCGGCCAGGTGCCGACACCCGCCATCGGCCTGGACGCCTTCCAGGAATGCGACACCGTCGGCATCACCCGGCCCATCGTCAAGCACAACTTCCTGGTCAAGGATGTGCGTGACTTGGCCACGACCATGAAGAAGGCCTTCCACATCGCCCGCACCGGCCGCCCCGGCCCGGTGGTGGTGGACATCCCCAAGGATGTCTCGATGGCCAAACTGCCTAATTTCGCCTACCCACAGCATGTGGAGATGCGCAGCTACAACCCGGTGCGCAAAGGCCACTCCGGCCAGATCCGCAAAGCCGTGCAACTGCTGCTGCAGGCCAAGCGCCCTTATATCTATTCGGGCGGCGGCGTCATCCTGGGTGAAGCCTGCGCCGAGTTGCGCGAGCTGACCGATCTGCTGGGCTACCCGGTCACCAATACCTTGATGGGCCTGGGTGCCACGGCGGCCAGCGATCCCAAGTTCCTCGGCATGCTGGGCATGCACGGCACCTTCGAAGCCAATATGACCATGCAGAACTGCGATGTTCTGCTGGCCGTGGGCGCGCGTTTCGACGACCGGGTGATTGGCAACCCCGCCCATTTCGCTTCCGTTGAGCGCAAGATCATCCATGTGGACATCGACCCTTCGTCGATCTCCAAGCGGGTCAAGGTCGACATCCCCATCGTCGGCGATGTGAAGGATGTGCTGCAGGAATTGATCTTCCAGATCAAGGAAGCACGCGCCTTGCCGGATTCGGCCGCCATCAACGCCTGGTGGAGCCAGATCAATGAATGGCGCCGCAAGGATTGCCTGGTCTACAAACCGTCCACCGAGGTCATCAAGCCGCAGATGGTGGTCGAGACCCTGTGCCGCCTGACCAAGGATCGCGACACCTACATCACCTCCGATGTGGGCCAGCACCAGATGTGGGCGGCGCAGTACTACCGCTTTGAGCAGCCGCGCCGCTGGATCAACTCCGGCGGTCTGGGCACCATGGGCGTGGGCCTGCCCTACGCCATGGGCATCAAGCTGGCCAAGCCGGAATCGGATGTGTTCTGCGTGACGGGCGAAGGCTCGATCCAGATGTGCATTCAGGAGCTGTCCACCTGCCAGCAGTACAAGACGCCGGTCAAGATCGTCGCCTTGAATAACCGCTATCTAGGCATGGTGCGGCAGTGGCAAGAGCTGGATTACGGCGGCCGCTACTCCCACAGCTATATGGAAGCGCTGCCTGACTTCGTCAAGCTGGCCGAAGCCTATGGACATGTGGGCCTCTTGGTGACCCGGCCCGAAGATGTGGAAGGCGCTTTGAAAGAGGCCATCCGCTTGAAAGACCGCACGGTCTTTCTGGACATCCGCACCGACCAGACTGAGAACGTCTGGCCCATGGTGCAGGCCGGCAAGGGCATTTCCGAAATGCGCCTGGGGTCCGAAGACCTCTGAGTCTTGTGAGCGGGGCTGGGGCCGCTGCGTTACCGCGCACGGCCAATGGCCCGGCAAACCAGATTTCGAGTTCGGACACCTACTCCCATCAATCGAAGAGCGTGGCCAAGAATCGGCAGTTACCGCTGCCGGTTTGAAGAGCGCGAAGGACGAGTCAAATGAAACACATCATTGCATTGCTGATCGAGAACGAGGCAGGTGCCTTGTCGCGCGTCGTGGCGCTGTTTTCGGCCCGTGGCTACAACATCGAGAGCCTGACGGTGGCCCCCACCGAGGACGCCTCGCTGTCGCGCATGACCATCGTCACCACCGGCTCGGACGAGGTGATCGAGCAAATCACCAAGCACCTGAACCGCCTGATCGAAGTGGTCAAAGTGGTGGACCTCACCGAGGGCCACTTCACCGAGCGTGAGCTGATGCTGATCAAGGTGCGCGCCGTCGGCAAGGAGCGCGAGGAAATGAAGCGCACCAGCGACATCTTCCGTGGCCGCATCATCGATGTGACCGAGAAGACCTACACCATTGAGCTGACCGGTGATTCGTCCAAGCTGGACGCCTTCATCAACTCGATCGACCGGGCCTCCATTCTGGAGACCGTGCGCACCGGTGCCAGCGGCATCGGCCGCGGCGAGCGCATCCTGCGCCTGTGAACTTGAACTCCCCGAATTTTTCTACCCAACACACCGTTTTACCCTGGAGCACGACATGAACGTTTATTACGACAAAGACGCTGACCTGAGCCTGATCAAGGGCAAGAACGTCACCATCATCGGCTACGGCTCACAAGGCCATGCCCACGCACAAAACCTGAACGACAGCGGCGTCAAGGTCACCGTCGGTCTGCGCCGCAGCGGCGCGTCCTGGGCCAAGGCCGAGAACGCCGGCCTGAAGGTTGCCGAAATCGCCGACGCCGTGCGCGCCGCCGATGTGGTGATGATTCTCTTGCCCGACGAGCAAATCGCTGAGGTCTACAAGAACGAAGTCGAGCCCAATATCAAGCAAGGCGCTTCGCTGGCCTTCGCCCACGGCTTCAATGTGCACTACGGTCAAGTCACGCCCCGCGCTGACCTGGACGTCTGGATGGTGGCGCCTAAGGCTCCCGGCCATACCGTGCGCGGCACCTACACCCAAGGTGGCGGCGTGCCTCACCTGATCGCTGTCTACGCCGACAAAACCGGCAAGGCCCGTGACCTGGCCCTGAGCTATGCCTCCGCCAACGGTGGCGGCAAGGCCGGCATCATCGAAACCAACTTCCGCGAAGAAACCGAAACCGATCTGTTCGGCGAACAAGCCGTGCTGTGCGGCGGCGCTGTGGAGCTGATCAAGGCCGGCTTCGAGACCCTGACCGAAGCCGGTTACGCGCCTGAAATGGCTTACTTCGAGTGCTTGCACGAGCTGAAGCTGATCGTTGACCTGATTTATGAAGGCGGCATCGCCAACATGAACTACTCGATCTCCAACAATGCCGAGTACGGCGAGTACGTGACCGGCCCGCGCGTTGTCACCGAAGCCACCAAGAACGCCATGCGTCAGTGCCTGAAGGACATCCAGACCGGCGAATACGCCAAGAGCTTCATCCTGGAAAACAAGGCCGGCGCACCGACCCTGCTGAGCCGCCGCCGTCTGACCGCCGAGCATCCCATCGAGCAAGTCGGTGAGAAGCTGCGCGCGATGATGCCGTGGATCAAGAAGAACCGCCTGGTCGATCAGTCGAAGAACTAAGCACTGATCTCACCAGCGCCGAGAGCCGCGTGCGCCAGCAGGCCACGCGGCTTTTTCCATGGCCCGTCTGCTGTATCCTTGCGCCCCATGACTGAGCCAAAGACCTCCGTCGATCTTCCCGAAGACGACAACACCGAACTCCAAGAACCCCTGCGCCCGCGTCGCAAGGGCATTTACATCCTGCCCAATCTGTTCACGCTGGCGGCCCTGTTCAGCGGCTTCTACGCCATCGTGATGGCGATGAACGGGCGCTTCGAGCAGTCCGCCTTCGGCATTTTCAGCGCTATGGTGCTGGACAGCCTGGACGGGCGCGTGGCCCGCATGACCAACACCCAAAGCACCTTCGGCGAGCAGATGGACAGCCTCTCCGACATGGTGTCTTTTGGCGCTGCGCCTGCCTTGATCATGTACATCTGGGGCCTGCAAGGCCTGGGTAAATGGGGCTGGTTCGCCTCCTTTGTGTATTGCGCCGCCGCGGCCTTGCGCCTAGCTCGCTTCAATACCAATCTAGCCGTGGTCGATAAGCGCTTCTTCCAGGGCTTGCCCAGCCCGGCGGCGGCGGCCATTCTGGCCGGCTTGGTGTGGGTGATGGATGAAGCCGGCTTCAAGAATGTGCATGCCCAGCCCACGCAGGCTTGGCTGGTGTTTGCGGTCACGCTGTATGCCGGCCTGACCATGGTCACCAACGTGCCCTTCTACAGCTTCAAGGATGTGAGCTTCAAGCGTTCGGTGCCCTTCATCGTGATCGTGGCGATTGCGCTTTTGATCGCGGTGATCAATATCGATCCGCCGCGGGTGCTGTTCTTCTTGTTCTGCCTCTACGGCCTGTCGGGTTACGCGGTCTACACCTACAAAAAACTCAAGGGTAAGCCTGTCAGCGTGATTGCCACCTCGACAGATGAGCCCGATGAAAAGGGCTTGCATCAATAAGCTTGTGCGCCAAGCGCCTGGGCGCTTGCGTGCTATATTCGGCGCTATGAATTTCTCGTTGAACATGCTCGGTCTACTACTAGGAACCCCACGGGTTCGGTGATCGCGCGCGTCTCTACAAGAACGTCAATCTGATCTCAACGGCCCGTATGCAATCTGCAGCGGGCCGTTTCTTTTTTCGTGTCTGTGGGTTGCAAATCAATCACTCTGGAGCATTCCCCATGTTGAAGCAGCCACAGACCAAGTACCGCGCTTTTGCCCCCATCGCCTTGCCCGACCGGACTTGGCCCGATGCCCAGCTGACGCAGGCGCCGCTGTGGCTGAGCACCGATCTGCGCGATGGCAACCAGGCCTTGATCGAGCCCATGGATCCGCAGCGCAAGCTGCGCATGTTCCAGATGCTGGTGAAGATCGGCTTCAAGGAGATCGAGGTCGGCTTCCCCTCCGCTTCGCAGGCTGATTTTGATTTTGTGCGCCTGCTGATCGAGCAAAACCATATCCCTGAGGATGTGACGATCCAGGTCCTGACGCAGGCGCGCCAGCCCCTGATTGAGCGCACTTTTGAATCGCTGATCGGCGCGCGCCGCGTCATCGTCCATCTTTACAACGCCGTGGCGCCGGTGATGCGCCGGGTGGTGCTGGGGCTGGATGAGGCGCAGATCGTCGAGCTTGCTACTCATCACACCCGCATGGTGCGTGAACTGGCTGCTGCGCAGGCGGATACCGAGTTTGTTTTCCAGTACTCGCCCGAGATGTTCTCTGGCACCGAGCTGGCTTTTTCCAAGCAGGTGGTGGATGCCGTGACCGAGGCCTGGGGTGCGACGCCCGAGCGCAAATGCATCATCAACCTGCCTGCCACGGTGGAGCATTCCACGCCCAATATCTTTGCCGATATGGTCGAGTGGATGGATCGCCATCTGGCGCGCCGTGATTCCATCATCTTGTCGGTCCATCCGCATAACGACCGCGGCACCGGCACGGCGGCGGGTGAGTTTGCGCTGATGGCCGGGGCCGACCGCATCGAAGGCTGCTTGTTCGGCAATGGCGAGCGCACCGGCAATGTCGACCTGGTCAATATCGCGCTGAATCTCTACACCCAGGGCGTACACCCGCAGCTGGATTTCTCTGACATCGATGAGGTGCGCCGCTGTGTTGAGCATTGCAATCAGCTCAGCGTGCATCCGCGCCATCCTTATGTGGGCGATCTGGTCTACACCTCCTTCTCGGGCTCGCACCAGGACGCGATCAAAAAAGCCTTTGCCGCCCGCAACGAGGGTGATCTGTGGGACATGCCTTATCTGCCCATCGACCCCAAGGACTTGGGTCGCAGCTACGACGCGGTGATCCGCGTCAACAGCCAGTCGGGCAAGGGCGGCATCTCCTATTTGCTGGAAACCGAGTACGGCCTGGAGTTGCCGCGCCGCCTGCAAATTGAATTCAGCCAGGTGGTTCAGGCGGTGATGGATGACGCTGGCAAGGAGTTGTCCGCCGCCGATCTGTGGGGTATTTTTGAAGGCGAATACGGCCTGGCCAGCACCAGCGTGCAGGCGCAGCTGAGTGAAGCGGCGGGCGGCATCGCCAGCTTGCGCGGCCAAGCGCAAGTGGCCGGCCAAACGCTGCAAATCGACGGACAGGGCACCGGTCCCATCGATGCCTTTGTTGCCGGCTTGAGCCGCCAGCTCGGCGCCGCCGTGCGGGTGCTGGACTATCACGAACACGCGATTGGCAGCGGCGCCAATGCCCGCGCCGTGGCCTATCTGGAATTGCGCATTGGCGAGAGCTTGACGCTCTTCGGCGTGGGCGTCGATGCCAATATCGTGTCGGCCTCGCTCAAAGCTGTGGTCTCAGGCCTGAACCGGGCGGCCGGCAAAGGCCAGCTTAGCGTGGCACGCGCGGCCATCGCGGTCGACTGACCGAACGCGCGCCTGATCAAGCGATCGAATGAATCAATCAATAAACTTCCGCATCCGCGATTAAAGGATATCCAGCCATGAGCCAGCAACTGATCATTTTCGACACCACCTTGCGTGACGGCGAGCAAAGCCCCGGCGCCTCCATGACCAAGGACGAGAAGCTGCGCATTGCGCGCCAGTTGGAACGCCTGCGAGTGGATGTGATCGAGGCCGGCTTTGCCGCCTCCAGCATTGGCGACTTTGAGGCGGTGAAGGCAATTGCCGACGCGGTGCGTGAAAGCACGGTCTGTTCCTTGGCGCGTGCGAATGACCGCGATATTGCCCGTGCGGCCGAGGCGCTCAAGGGTGCGGCGCGCTCGCGCATTCACACCTTCATTGCGACCAGCGAGTTGCACATGGAGAAGAAGCTGCGCATGACGCGTGAGCAGGTGCTGGAGCAAGCCATTCTGGCGGTGCGCTTTGCCCGCAATCTGACGGATGACGTGGAGTTCTCGCCCGAAGATGGCTATCGCTCGGATCCAGAGTTTTTGGCCCGCGTCGTTGAGGCGGTGATCAAGGAAGGCGCGCGCACCATCAACATCCCGGACACGGTGGGTTACGCCATCCCCGAGTTGTACGGCAACTTCATCAAGACCTTGCGCGAGCGTGTGCCCAATTCGGATCAGGCCATCTGGTCGGTGCATTGCCATAACGACCTGGGCATGGCGGTGGCCAATTCCCTGGCCGGTGTGCAGATCGGCGGCGCGCGTCAGATCGAATGCACCATCAACGGCCTGGGTGAGCGGGCGGGTAACTGCTCGCTGGAAGAAGTGGTGATGGCCGTCAAGACCCGGCGCGACTACTTTGGCCTGGACTGCAATATCGACGCCTCCCACATCGTGGCCGCCTCGCGCCTGGTCTCGCAGACCACTGGCTTTGTGGTGCAACCCAATAAGGCGGTGGTGGGGGCGAACGCCTTTGCCCATGCTTCGGGCATCCACCAGGACGGCGTGCTCAAGGCACGCGACACCTACGAAATCATGCGGGCCGAGGACGTGGGCTGGGCCGCCAACAAAATCGTGCTGGGCAAGCTGAGCGGCCGCAATGCCTTCAAGCAGCGCTTGCAGGAGTTGGGTATTTCGCTGGAGTCGGAGGCCGAGGTGAATGCGGCGTTTGTGCGCTTCAAGGACCTGGCCGACCGCAAGAACGAAATCTTTGACGAAGACATCATCGCCCTGGTGATGGACGAGTCGGTCACCGCCGAGCAAGAGCATTACCGTCTGGTGGCGCTGGCGCAGCGCTCCGAAATGGGCGAGCGCCCGCACGCCAGCGTCGTCTTCGCGGCCGGTGAGGCAGAGCGCCGCACCGAGAGCGAGGGCAACGGCCCGGTGGACGCCGTGCTCAAGGCGATTGAGTCGGCCGCCCAAAGTGGCGCCGAGATGCTGCTCTATTCGGTCAATGCCATCACCAGTGGCAGCACAGAATCGCAAGGCGAGGTGACCGTTCGCCTGCAGCATGCCGGCCGCGTCGTCAACGGCGTGGGCGCCGACCCCGACATCGTGGTCGCGTCCGCCAAGGCCTATTTGAGCGCTTTGAACAAGCTGCGAAGCAAATTGGAGCGTGTGGCGGCGCAGGGCTAGGGAAGTCCCGGCCTCGTTTTGTCATCGCTCGGGCTGACAGCTGCGTTAGATTTGGGGCCGTCGATTGATGCGATGCTGAACGAGGCTTGACTTTAAGAGCCGCGGTTAAGCGATTGATCTTGCGTGTGTTTTCCTGATCACTTAAACTGAGTGACAGTCGCTGGGGACCGAGTTGAAGAACATTTATTCATTGTTGTCGCGTACCGTCTTGTGCGCCGCTTTGGCGGCCACGGGCTTGGTGACGCCCGCGCAAGCTGAAGCAACGCGCGCCAAATCCAAGGTTTCCACGGCGGCCAAGTCTGAGGCTCAGAAGCCGCAGGTCAAGAGCGTGCGCAAAGCCAAGACCACGGTTCAAACGCGTTCTGGCGTTCGCAAGGCCGCTGTTGTTGGTGCCGCTGCCGTCGTTGCCGCCAAGCCGACCTATGGTCAGTTGTATGGTTTGCACGCGGTGGAAGACCCGCTGGATCTGAAGTCCAGCGTTGCGCTGGTCTTGGATCAAGACACCAACGAGGTGCTGTTCTCCAAGAATCCATCGGCCGTGCTGCCGATTGCCTCGATCACCAAGCTGATGACGGCCCTGGTGGTGGTGGATGCCGGCCAGGCCATGGACGAAAAGCTGACCATCACCGACGAAGACATTGACTCGGAGAAGGGCACCCGCTCGCGCCTGGCCGTTGGCACCACGCTGACGCGCGGCGAGATGATGCACTTGGCCCTGATGTCCTCGGAAAACCGCGCCGCCAACGCCATGGGACGCAACTATCCCGGTGGCCTGAGTGCTTTTGTGGCAGCCATGAACCAGAAGGCCTTGAGCCTGGGCATGACCGACACGCATTATGTTGAGCCCACCGGCCTGTCCAGTCGCAACCAGTCCAGCGCCAAGGATTTGGCGGCTTTGGTGAAGGTGGCGCATGAGGTGCCGCTGCTGCGTGAGTTGTCGACCTCGCGTGAATATCAGGTCGCGCTGGGCCGCCGCCAGGTCAATTTCCACAGCACCAATGGTTTGCTGAGCAATCCGGGCTGGGACATCGGTCTGCAGAAAACCGGCTTCATCAACGAGGCCGGTCGCTGCTTGGTGATGCAGGCCCGCATGGCGGGCCGCAAGCTGATCATGGTGTTCCTGGACTCGACCGGCAAGTATTCGCGGATTGGCGATGCAGAGCGGGTGCGCAAGTGGATCACCAGCAACCCTGCCGAGCTCAATCACAACAAGATCAAGGTTGTAGGCTGAAGGGTGGCCTCTAGGGCTTCGCCAGTCGCGGAGTCCTCAAATGAAAAGCGCGCTCATCGAGCGCGCTTTTTTGTGGCCGCTTGGCGCGAGTGGCTCAGCCGCCTCGGTAACCCAGCTCGGCCGAGATTTGTCCGGCGGTTTCCTTCAGTCGCACCATCCAAGATTCCTCCAGCCGGTCCGCGGGGGCGGAGATCGACAAACCGGCAATTAGCTTGGCCTGGTCGTCATAAATGCCGGCGGCCATGCATCGCACGCCGAGTTCCAGCTCTTCATCGTCGCGCGCCACACCGCGCTGGCGCACCAGGGCCATTTCGCGCTCCAGGGCCTGAATATCGGTGAGGCTGTTGCGCGTGTGGCCAGCCAGGCCGGTGCGGGCGGCATAGCTGCGCACCCGCGCCGGGTCATCGCTGGCGAGGAAGAGCTTGCCCACCGAGGTCAGGTGCAAGGGCGCACGGCCACCCACAGCGCGCACGACCTGCATGCCCGAGCGTTCGCTGTAAGTGCGCTCGATGTAGACGATTTCGTCGCCTTGGCGAACCGACAGATTCACGGGCTGGTGGGTGAATTTGTGCAACTCGCGCATCGGCCCGATGGCGGCGTCACGCACGTCCAGCCGGGCTTTGACCAGATTGCCCAGCTCCAGCATGCGCATGCCCAAGCGATAACTGCCGGCTTCGGGCCGGTCAACGAAGCGACCGAGCGCCAAGTCGTTGAGAATGCGGTGGGCCGTGGAGGGGTGCAGACCGGTGCTGGCGCTGATTTCCTTCAGCGAGACCGGATCCTGATGGCTGGCCAACACATCCAGCAGCGAAAACATGCGCTCCAACACCTGGATGGCAGGTGTTTTTTCCTCTGTGTTTTTCATGCCTTGATTGTGCGGGAGATTTCTTTGTTTTGTATTGCGAAAAGTAGATTCGCCCCTCGGTATGGTGACCGCTCCGCAACAGCTTGGCGACGCGTGGCTGGCCAGGCCTTGATGCTGCTGGCGGGTCTGCTGGCGCTGGTGGCTGCACAAGCACAAACAGCAAGCGTTCCAGCTGGCGGCGGCGCTTCAAGCGCCGGCCCGGCGATGACGCCAAGCGCACCGGCGCCAAGCTGGTTGCGCATGCCTCGCCTACAAGGCCGCATCACGGCGGCGGAGCTGGGTTTGGTGATCAACACGGCCGATCCCTATTCGGTGGCCGTGGGGGAGTACTACGCCCGCCGCCGCGGCATTCCCGAGGCCCATGTGCTCCGGCTTGCACTGCCAACTCGCGCGAGCTTGCAGCCCGATGAGTTCGAGGCCTTGCAGGCCCAGATCAAAAGCAAGCTAGGCCCCGAGGTTCAGGGCCTGGCCTTGGCCTGGACGCAGCCCTACGCCGTGGGCTGCAACTCCATCACCGGCGCGCTGGCGTTGGGCTATCAGGCCGAACTTTGCAGCAATAGCTGTGGGCCGTCCAAGCCGTCTCCCTATTTCAGCTATCAGGGGGCCAAGCCGTTTGCCGATCTGGGCATGCGGCCGGCCATGTTGCTGGCGGCACGCACGGTGGAGAGTGCGCAAGCCTTGATCGAGCGCGGCATTGCGGCCGACCAAAGCTTGCCGGGCTTTGCGCCCGCCAATGTCTACTTCGTCAACACGGCGGATGCGGCACGGAATGTGCGGGCCACTCTGTTCCCCCCGGCAGGTTCGCTGCGCGGCCTGGGCGTGGAGGCGCATACCCCGGTCCATAAAGATCTGCCGGCGCTTCGACGCACCCTGATTTACCAAACCGGCTTGGCTGTGGTGCCAGGTCTTGACCAGGTGGATTGGGTGCCAGGCGCCTTGGCCGACCACCTGACCTCGTACGGTGGTCAACTGGAGCGCCGGCCTGACAGCGGGCAGATGAGTGCCATGGATTGGCTGGAGGCGGGCGCCACGGCCAGCTACGGCACGGTCACAGAACCCTGCAACCATCGCCAGAAGTTCCCGCATCCTCAAGTCTTGCTGTTGAGTTATGTGCAGGGCTTGTCAGCCTTGGAGGCCTATTGGCATAGCGTGCTGTGGCCCGGGCAGGGGGTGTTCATTGGCGAGCCTTTGGCGGCGCCTTTTACTTCACCTTTTACTTCTCCATTGACGCCAAAGTTCTGATCAACTTGGGTCCATCTGCGCTGATGCCCTAACGCAAAGCCTGCGCGGCTGCGGCTTGCCCGGCGCGCACGGCCCCTTCCAGCGTGGCGGGGTAGGGGCCGGTGACATAGTCACCCGCCGCCCAAAGGCCCGGCGCAATCGCCATGGGCGGGCGTGCCAGGCCGGGTGTGCAGGCGAAGGTGGCGCGCTTTTCGGCCAAGACGCGGTAGACCGTCGGCGGTGTGGCCCAGTCGAATTCCTGAATGGCTTGCGCCAGGGTGCTGTGGCCGCTCTCAGTCAAGCCGCGTTCGACCCAGGGCGCCGCGCCGCTGATGACGAAAGCGAACAGCCCCGCGTGGGTGCCCAGCTGCCCTAGATCGAAAGCAAATTGGGCGGGGGCTTGCGGCCCTTCTTTCAAGGCCACCATGGGCGCGGGCAGGCGGCTGCCGGGGCTTTGCAGATAGACAGTCAAGATGGGCTCGAAGCGCAAGGCTTGCGCTTGCTGTGACCAGGCTGGCGCAATCTCACGGCACAGCCGGGCCGCTTCCACCGAGGTGCAGGCCAACACCACTTGGTCGAAATACTCGCCCTCCAGGCGCCAGCCCGCGCCCTCGGCTTGCAGGTTTTGCGCGCGCTGACCCAGGCGTAGCTCGGCACCATGGGCGAGCAACCAGTGCTGCGCGGGGGTGGCGAGCAAGTCGCTGAGCGGCAGGCGCGGCAGCAGCAAGTCGGCGCTGCCGGGGCCGCTGAATAGGGCGTCGCGCAGCACACGCAAAAAAGTGCTGGCGCTGGCTTGGGTGGCCGGGGTGTTGAGGGCGGCCACGCACAGCGGATCGATCAGGCTTTCGCGCACAGAGCTGGGCAGACCCGCGCACAAAGTGCTAACGCTCCAGTCCGGCGGGCATTGAAAGCCTTTGAGCAGCCAACGGCCGGCGGTCATTAGCAAACTCAGGCGTGCCGACAAGGGCCAATCCCGGTTGCCCAGCACCCCGCGCGTGAAGCTGAGCAGCGGGGCGCCGCCAGGCAGGCGCAGACCTTCTTGGCGCGGATAGCGCAGTCGCAAGGGTGTGCGCAAAAAAGCTTGCTCGGCCTCGACGCCCAGGCTCTGCAGCAAGGCCAGGCTCTGGGTGTAGGCGCCGATGAGGATGTGCTGGCCGTTGTCCAGTTGCGCCTGCTTGTCCTCGGCGCTCAGGCTGCGGGCGCGGCCGCCCAGTTGGGGCGCCATCTCCAGCACGCTGACCTCGGCGCCGCCCTGCACCGCGCTGACGGCGGCCGCCAGTCCTGCCCAGCCGCCACCGATGACGGCGAGCTTGCGCTGGCGCTGCTGCTGATCTGGGGCGCTTGGGCTCAACGACCCGTCCAGTTGGTGCGCATGGCGATCCAGAGCTTGCGCAGCGGGGTCAGCGAGATGCGCTGTTCCAGTACGCGGAAGTTTTCCGCTTCGATCTCGCGCAGCAAGGCGCGGTAAATATTGGCCATCATCAGCCCGGGCTTTTGCGTGCGACGGTCGGCCTCGGGCAGCAGGGCAAAGGCTTCGTCGTAAAGGCGGTGGGCGCGCTCGGCTTGGAACTTCATCAAGGCGGTGAAGCGCTCGCTATAGCCCCAGGGCTTTTGGCGCAGCAAGATTTCATGCGCCTTGACCTCGAACTGCTGCAGCTCCGACACGGGCAGGTAGATGCGCCCACGGCGGGCGTCATCGCCCACGTCGCGGATGATATTGGTCAACTGCATGGCCTGGCCCAGCTTGTGGGCGTAGGCCTTGGTTTGCGGCTGGGTCTGGCCGAAGATGCTGGCCGCCACCTCGCCCACCACGCCGGCCACCAGGTGGCAGTAGCGCTGCAGGCCGGGGAAGTCGAGGTAGCGGGTCTGCTCCAGATCCATCTGGCAGCCGTCGATGACAGCGTTCAGGTGCTCCAAGCGGATGTCATAGCTTTGGCAATGGGGCATCAGGGCCCGCATCACCGGATGCTGGGGCTGGCCGGCGAAGGCGCTGGCGGCTTCCTTGCGCCACCAGGCCAGCTTGGTCGCGGCCACGCCGGCGTCTTGCGTTTCGTCCACCACATCGTCCACCTCGCGGCAGAAGGCATAGAAGGCGGTGATGGCGGCGCGGCGCGCCGGCGGCAAAAATAAGAAGGCGTAGTAAAAACTGGAGCCACTCTTGGCTGCCTTGTCCTGCACGTACTGCTCGGGACTCACAAGGTTTCCTTCGGGTTGGATTGGGGGCGCATCAGCATGGCGCGCAGCAGCAGTCGCGGCGCGTCCAGCGCACCGATCTGAGGCCGCTGAGTCAGGCTGGCAAATTGCATGGCGCGGATTCTCTCAAGAATGCGCAGGCCGCCTTGCACCACCAGCCGCAATTCCCAGCCGGCGCGGCCCGGAATCTGGTGAACTAGGGGGGCGCCTTGTTGCATCAAGTCCTCAGCCCAGGCGCATAGCTCGGCAATCAGGGCGCGGGCGGCAGGGCTGTCCTGGCATTGGCGCAGCGCCTCTTCGCTGAGGCCGTGGCGCTGCAGGTCGGCGCGCGGGGCGTAAACGCGGCCGCGTGGCCCGTCGCGGCTGAAGTCTTGCCAGAAGTTGATCAGCTGCAGGCTGCTGCAAATGGCGTCGGAGCGCTGCAAGGCCAGGGCGTCATCAATGCCGTACAGATGCAGCAGCAAGCGGCCCACCGGGTTGGCGGAGCGGCGGCAGTAGTTCAGCAACTCGGGCCGGTCGGCGTAGCTGTTTTGGTGCAGGTCTTGCTCGAAGGCGTCCAGCAAATCGTCAAGCAGGCGCATGGGCAGCCGATATTGCAAGCTGGCGTGGCGCAGCGGCTCAAATACCCTGGCGGCCCAGCGCGGCGAGCAGGCTTGGCCTTGGAAGATGGCGTGCAGGTCGGCGCGGTAAGCCTGCAAATCGGCTTGGCGTTGCGCGGTGCTGACATCGCCTTCATCGGCCAGATCATCGGCCGTGCGGGCGAAATGGTAGATCGCGGCGATGGGCGGGCGCAGCGGCTTGGGGCACAGCCAGGAGGCAACGGGAAAGTTTTCGTAGTGGTCGATGTTCACGGGCGAGATTGTGTCGGGGATTTGGGCTGCTCAGCCGCTGGGCGGTCTTGTCAAGGCGCATTTACGCCTGAGTTGGCGGCGTGACTGCTTGGTTTGACAGGCACTAGGCCCTTGCATACATTACTGACCAATCAGTCAATAAGGATTCAGGCCCGTCATCGTGCTGCTTTTTGGGGCGGTTTTGATGGCGCGCCTGAGTTCCGCATCTCGGGGTTATCCATGTCTTTGCGATCTTCCAGGTTCTTGCGCTTGGCGCCGGTGTTCAGCTTGAGCGTGCTGCTCGTGGCCTGCGGCAAACCAGAACCGGCGGCCGAACCCGAGCGTGCCGTGCGCACCCTGGTGCTGCAGACAGCGCCGGTAGGCACGAGTTTTGAATACGCGGCTGAAGTGCGCGCGCGGGTGGAGTCCCGCCTGTCCTTCCGGGTGGGCGGCAAGCTGCTGTCGCGCAAGGTCAATCTGGGTGATGCCGTCAAGCCGGGGCAACTGCTGGCCCAACTTGACGCGCAAGACTTGGTGCTGGCCCGCAGCGCCGCTGACGCCGCGGTGGCCGCTGCCAGGACGAATCGCGACCAAGCTGCCGCCGATTACAAGCGCTTCATCGATCTGCAACAGCAGGGTTTCATCAGTGCCGCCGAATTGGAGCGCCGCAACAGCGCCTTCAAGGCCGCGCAGTCGCAACTCGATCAAGCCAAAGCGCAAGGCGAGGCGCAGGGCCATCAAACCGAGTACGCCAGCTTGCTCGCCGATGCGGCCGGCGTGGTGACGGGTGTGGACGCCGAGCCCGGCATGGTCGTGACGGCCGGGACGCCGATTGTGCGCATCGCCCAGGACGGCCCGCGCGATGTGGTGTTTGCCGTGCCGGAGGACCAGCTGGATCAGTTCCGCGCCGCTGCCAGCCAGCCCGGGGCCTTGAAATTCACTTTGTGGGGCACAGGCCAGCCGCCGCGCGCCGCGGTGCTGCGTGAAATGTCTGCGGCGGCCGATCCGGTCACGCGCACCTTCATGGTCAAGGCGGATGTGGGGCGCTTGGACACCAAGCTGGGCCAGACGGCCACCGTGACCCTGCAATCACCTCGTGTCGAGCAAGTCATCAAGCTGCCGCTGGCCGCGCTGCGCCAGGATCAGGGCAAGAGTTCGGTCTGGGTGCTGGACCCGGCCAGCATGACCTTGAAGGCGCAGCCGGTGCAAGTGGGCGGTGCCGATGGCAATGAGGTGCTGATTGCCGGCGGCCTGGTGGCCGGGCAGGAGGTGGTGGTGGCGGGTGTGCATGTGCTCAAGGCCGGCCAGAAGGTTAGCCGTTATGTGCAGCCGGCGGCAGCGGGTACTTCCGTGCCCACTGTGCCTGCGGTGCCGACGGCTCCAAGTGCGCCGAACAGCACAGCCCCTGCGGCTTCCAAGTAAGCCCGGAGCCCGCCTTCATGAGCATCAAGCCAGTCAAGTCAAGCAAGCCTTCGGGCGCCGGAGGGCGCCGCAATTTCAACGTCTCGCGCTGGGCCCTGGAACATCCGGCGCTGACGCGCTACCTCTTGGTCGTTTTCATGCTGATGGGCTTTGCTGCCTATTTCCAGCTCGGCCAGGATGAGGACCCGCCCTTTACGTTTCGTGTGATGGTGGTGCAGGCCTTTTGGCCCGGTGCCACGGCCGAACAGGTGGCCGAGCAGGTCACCGACAAGATCGAAAAGACCTTGCAAGAGGTGCCTTACGCTGACCGGGTGCGCAGCTACACCAAGCCGGGTGAATCGCTGACCGTCTTCCAGCTCAAAGAGCACACGCCAGCGGCCGAGGTGCCCAATGTTTGGTACCAGGTGCGCAAACGGGTCGGGGACATGGCGCACACCTTGCCGCAAGGCGTGGTGGGGCCGGTCTTCAATGACCAGTTCGGTGATGTCTACGGCAGCATTTTTGCGCTCTCGGCGCAAGGCTTCTCGTTTGAGGAGTTGCGTGCCCATGCGGACCGGGTGCGCTCGGCCCTGCTCAAGGTGCCGGATGTGGCCAAGGTTGAGCCCTTCGGCGTGCAGGCCGAGAAGGTGTTTGTCGAGATCTCGCAAAAGCGGGTGGCCACCTTGGGCCTGGATTTCAATCAGGTGATTGCCCAGATCGGCGCGCAAAACGCAATCGAAGGCGGCGGCATTCTGGATGCTGGCAGTGGCAATCTGCAGGTGCGGGTGCAGGGTCAGTTCCAGTCGGTGCAAGCGCTGAAGGACTTTCCGATTCGCGCCGTCAATCCAACGACAGGCCAAGCCAGCAGCCTGCGCCTGGCGGATATTGCCGAGGTCACGCGAGGCTACGCTGACCCGCCGGCGGTCATGGTGAGGCATCAGGGCAAGGACGTGATTGCGCTGGGTGTGTCCATGGCCAAGGGGGGCGACATCGTGGCCATGGGCAAGGCCTTGCAAGCGACGGCCACACGCATTCGCGCCCAGCTGCCGGCCGGCATCGAGCTGGAGCAGATTCAGGATCAGCCCCGGGCTGTGACCCGCTCGGTGAATGAATTCATCAAGGTCTTGATCGAGGCCGTGGTGATCGTGCTGGCGGTCAGCTTCATCTCCCTGGGGCTGCACACCAAGCCGCTGCGCATCGACATCTGGCCCGGCATGGTGGTGGCCATCACCATTCCGCTGGTGCTGGCGATCACTTTTGTGACCATGTTTTACTGGGGCGTGGGCCTGCACAAAATCTCGCTGGGCTCCTTGATCATCGCGCTAGGCCTGTTGGTGGATGACGCCATCATTGCCGTGGAGATGATGGTGCGTAAGCTGGAAGAGGGCTACGACAAGATGACGGCGGCCACCTTCGCCTACGACGCCACGGCCATGCCCATGTTGACCGGCACCTTGATCACCGCAGCGGGCTTTTTACCCATCGGCCTAGCCAAGTCGCAGACGGGTGAGTACACCTTCGCCATCTTTGCGGTCACCGCCGCGGCGCTGGTGATCAGTTGGCTGGTGTCGGTCTACTTTGTGCCTTATCTGGGTGCCTTGCTCTTGCGCGCCCACAAGTCCAATGAGGGCGGGGAGGCGCATGAGCTCTTCGATACGCCTTTTTACAACCGCTTCCGCAGCCTGGTGCGCTGGTGCGTGCTGAATCGTTGGAAGACCATTGGCTTGACGGTGCTGACCTTTGCGCTGGGCTTGGTCGGCATGGGGCGGGTGCAGCAGCAGTTCTTCCCGGATTCGTCGCGACCGGAGATCCTGGTGGACCTGACCTTGCCCGAAGGCTCCACCATTTTGCAAAGCCGCGAAGTCGCCAAGCGCTTCGAGGCCCGCATGCTCAAAGAGCAGGGCGTGGAGTCGGTCAGCACCTGGATTGGTAGCGGCGTGCCGCGTTTCTACCTGCCCCTGGACGTGATCTTCCCGCAGGCCAATGTCAGCCAGGCCATCATTCTCAGCAAGGACCTGCCCGAGCGCGAGGAACTGCGCAAGCGCCTGCCAACCCTGGTGGCCGCGGAGTTCCCAGAGGTGCGGGCGCGGGTCAAACTGCTGCCTAACGGGCCGCCGGTGCCTTATCCGGTGCAGTTCCGCGTGGCAGGGCCGAATGCGCAAGAAGTGCGCCAATGGGGTGACCAGGCCAAGGCGATTTTGGCGGCCAATGTGAATATGCGTGGCGTCAATGACAACTGGAACGAGCCGATCAAGGTCTTGCGCCTGGAGGTCGATCAGGACAAGGCGCGCGCCTTGGGTGTGAGCAGCCAGGCTTTGGCTCAGGCGGCGCGCACCATGTTCTCGGGCAGCACCATCGGCCAGTATCGAGATGGCGACCGCCTGATCGACATCGTGCTGCGCCAGCCCTTGAATGAACGCAATGCGATCAGCGACATCGGCAACGCCTATGTGCCCACGGCCAGCGGCCGCTCGATTCCGCTGACGCAAATCGCCAAGGTCAGTTTTGCCTGGGAGCCGGGCGTGCTCTGGCGTGAAGCGCGTGACTATGCGGTGACGGTGCAAGGCGATGTGGCTGAGGGCATGCAGGGTGCCACTGTCACCGCCCAGGTGTGGCCGCAGATGCAGGCTTTGCAGGCCAAGATGCCGGTGGGCTACAGCATCTCGGTGGCCGGCGCGGTGGAAGAAAGCAGCAAGGGCCAGGGCTCGATTGCGGCCGGTGTGCCGATGATGCTGTTCCTCATCTTCACGCTGCTGATGCTGCAGTTGCAGAGCTTCTCTCGCGCCATGCTGGTCTTCTTGACTGGCCCGCTGGGCATTGCCGGTGTTGCCGCGGCCTTGCTGGTCTTCAATCGACCCTTCGGTTTTGTGGCGCTGCTGGGCGTGATCGCCTTGATGGGCATGATCATGCGCAACTCGGTCATCCTGATCGATCAGATCGAGCAAGACCGGGCGCGTGGCGTGCCCGATTGGGCGGCGGTGGTGGAGTCGGCGGTGCGGCGTTTCCGTCCCATCGTGCTGACCGCAGCAGCGGCTGTGCTGGCCATGGTGCCGCTGTCGCGCAGCGTGTTCTGGGGCCCGATGGCCGTGGCCATCATGGGCGGATTGATCGTGGCTACAGCGCTGACTTTGCTGGCGCTGCCGGCCATGTATGCGGCCTGGTTCCGCGTCAAACGGCCTGAATAGGCTGCGAAAAATCGCGGGGCGATGTAGATTTCCGACCCGGGCTTTCACCGGGTCGCGAAAATCGGCTCCGCAAATGGCTACAATCCACGGTTTGCCGAAATGCCGCAGGCTTGCTCGGATGTGTTGGTGCCAGAAGCCTGGCGCCAATCAGCCGGAAGAGCGGGCCTGAAATCCTTCTAGCGCGGGTGGCGAAATTGGTAGACGCACCAGGTTTAGGTCCTGACGCCTTCACCGGCGTGCCGGTTCGAGTCCGGCCCCGCGCACCAGATAACTTTGTATTGAGTCAACTATGGCTGTCACCGTCGAAACCCTCGAAAAGCTCGAACGCCGCATCACGCTCACGCTGGCGGCTGCTGACATCAACAGCGAAGTCGAGCAACGTCTGAAGAAACTCGCTCGCACCGTCAAGGCCGATGGCTTCCGCCCCGGCAAGGTGCCAATGAGCGTTGTCACACAACGTTATGGCTACTCCGTCCAGTACGAAGTCATGAACGACAAGCTGGGCGAGGCCTTCTCGGCCGCCGCCAACGAAGCCGCGCTGCGCGTGGCCGGCGCACCCCGCATCGCCCAGAAGGAAGAGTCGCCCGAAGGCCAAATGGCTTTCGACGCTACTTTCGAGGTCTACCCGGACGTCAAGATCGGCGATCTGGCTGGCGCCGAAGTTGAGCGTGTGGTCAGCGAAGTGACCGAAGAAGCCATCGACAAGACGGTTGAAATCCTGCGCAAGCAGCGCCGCAGCTTCGCCCAGCGTGGCGCTGCCGATGTGGCTGGCGACACCGACCGCGTCACCATCGACTTCGAAGGCAAGCTCGATGGCGAGCCCTTCCAAGGCGGCAAGGCCGAAGGTTTCCAATTCATCATCGGCGAAGGCCAGATGCTGGAAGCGTTCGAGAAGGCCGTGCGCGGCATGAAGGCCGGCGACTCCAAGACCTTCCCGCTGGCTTTCCCTGAGGATTACCACGGCAAGGACGTCGCTGGTAAGGAGGCCGACTTCCTGGTCACGGTCAAGAAGATCGAGTCCCAGCATCTGCCCGAAGTGAACGAGGCTTTCGCCAAGTCCCTGGGCATCAGCGACGCCAGCGTTGAAGGCCTGCGCGCCGACATCAAGAAGAACCTTGAGCGCGAAGTCAAGTTCCGCGTGCTGGCTCGCAACAAGGGTGCCGTGATGGACGCTCTGGTCGCTGCTGCTGAACTCGACGTGCCCAACGCCCTGGTCGCCGGTGAAACCGAGCGCATGGTGGCGGCTGCCCGTGAAGACCTGAAGAAGCGTGGCGTGAAGGATGCTGACAAGGCACCGATCCCCGAGGAAATCTTCCGTCCGCAAGCCGAGCGTCGCGTGCGCCTGGGCCTGGTGGTGGGTGAGTTGGTTCGCTCCAACAACCTGCAAGCCAAGCCTGAGCAACTGCAAGCCCACATCGAAGACCTGGCTCAGAGCTACGAGAAGCCCGCCGAGGTCGTGCGCTGGTACCTCAGCGACCGCAATCGTCTGGCCGAAGTGGAAGCCGTTGTCGTTGAAAACAACGTCACCGACTTCGTGCTGGCCAAGGCCAAGGTCAGCGACAAGGCTCTGCCTTTCGACGAACTGATGGCTCAACAAGCCAACTGATCCTCACCCGATCATCAGCTTGAAGAGAGCGCCGTACCGCAAGGGCGGCGCTTTTTGCTTTTTGGCTCAGAACTCTTGTCCGAGTTTTTCGCGGCGGAGGGCGGCGAGCTGACTTGGGCTCAGGGTAGGGCGCCGATGGGCGCGGCCAACGCAGGGCTTGAGTCCGCGTTACTTGCGAGCATTGGTGCTCGTGCCCATGGCCCGGTTTCGTGTTTGCCTGAGTCGTGCCAAGTTGCGGATAAGCTCCAAATTCAAAGGGTCAGGTCTTGTGGCGACATAATCAGCCCCAACACCTGATCCATAGAGACTTTCTTCAGAGGACCTACATGAGCGCGCTGGAAATCAACAATCTGGGCATGGTGCCCATCGTCATCGAACAGTCGGGCCGCGGCGAGCGTGCCTACGACATTTACAGCCGCTTGCTGCGCGAGCGCATCATCTTCTTGGTGGGTCCGGTCAATGACGCGGTCGCCAATCTGGTGGTGGCGCAAATGTTGTTCCTGGAGAGCGAGAACCCGGACAAGGACATCTTCCTGTACATCAACTCGCCTGGCGGCAGCGTCTCGGCCGGCATGTCGATTTTTGACACCATGAACTTCATCAAGCCCGAGGTTTCGACCTTGTGCATGGGCATGGCCGCTAGCATGGGCGCCTTCTTGTTGGCCGCCGGCGCCAAGGGCAAGCGTTTTGCGCTGCCCAATGCCAAGGTGATGATTCATCAACCGCTTGGCGGCACACAGGGCCAAGCCACGGACATCGAAATTCATGCGCGCGAGATTCTCAAAACGCGTGAACAACTCAACCGCATCCTGGCAGAGCGTTCGGGCCAGACCCTGGAGAAGATTCAGGCCGACACCGAGCGCGACTACTACATGTCCGCTGCTGAAGCGCAGGCCTATGGTCTGGTCGACGGTGTGCTCGAGAAGCGCCCCTGATCCGCTGAATTGCCGCTTCTAACAGCGAGCGTAAGGGGGCCCTTTTCAAGACAAGGGCCCCGTATGCGTTTGAACTATCATCACAGCAGGCATTAACGCCTGAAAGACAAGCAGATCCATGGCCGAGAAAAAAGGCAACTCCAGCGAAAAAGTCCTGTACTGCTCCTTCTGCGGCAAGAGCCAGCATGAAGTGAAGAAGTTGATTGCTGGCCCGTCGGTATTCATTTGTGATGAATGCATCGAGCTGTGCAACGACATCGTGCGCGACGAAGTGCCTGCCGATACGCCCGCGGCGCGCGCCAGCAAGTCGGACTTGCCCGTGCCCAGCGAGATCAAGGCCAGCCTTGACCAGTATGTGATTGGCCAGGATGTTGCCAAGCGCACGCTGTCGGTGGCGGTGTACAACCACTACAAGCGCCTGCGCCATATGGCCGGCACCAAGGACACGGTCGAGCTGGCCAAGAGCAATATTCTCTTGATCGGCCCTACCGGCTCGGGCAAGACCTTGCTGGCCCAGACGCTGGCCCGCCTGCTCAACGTGCCTTTTGTGATTGCCGATGCAACCACGCTGACCGAGGCCGGTTATGTGGGTGAGGATGTTGAAAACATCATCCAGAAGCTGCTGCAGAACTGCAATTACGACGTCGAGCGCGCACAGCGCGGCATTGTCTACATCGACGAAATCGACAAGATTTCCCGCAAGGCCGATAACCCCTCCATCACCCGTGATGTGTCGGGCGAAGGCGTGCAGCAGGCCTTGCTGAAGCTGGTGGAAGGCACGATGGCCTCGGTGCCGCCGCAGGGCGGCCGCAAGCACCCGAATCAGGACTTCCTGCAGATCGATACGACCAATATCTTGTTCATCTGCGGTGGCGCCTTTGACGGCTTGGAAAAAGTCATCCAGAACCGTTCTGAGAAGACCGGCATTGGCTTCGGCGCTTCGGTCAAGAGCAAGGACGAGCGTCGCGTGTCCGAGATCTTCCGCGAGGTGGAGCCGGCCGACTTGATCAAGTTCGGCATCATCCCCGAGTTGGTGGGCCGTCTGCCTGTGGTGGCAACGCTGGGCGAGTTGACCGAAGACGCGCTGATCCAGATCCTGACCGAGCCCAAGAACGCCCTGGTCAAGCAGTACCAGCAATTGTTCGCGATGGACGGCGTGGAATTGGAGATCCGCCCCTCGGCCTTGACTGCCATTGCCAAGAAGGCACTGGCGCGCAAGATCGGTGCGCGTGGCCTGCGCTCCATCATGGAGCTCGCGCTGATCGACACCATGTTCGAACTGCCCGCGCTGGATGGTGTGGCCAAAGTGGTGCTGGATGAGCACACCATCGACGAGAACGCCAAACCTCTGCTGGTTTACCGCGAGCAAGCCAAGGCCAGCGCCTAAGCATCAATCAATCAACCAATCTATCTAGCCCCGAATGAACAGGTGAATCACCGCCTGTTCTGTTTTGTTCGGCGTCTTGCAATTGCCCGCTCAGCCCGCAGCTAGGGCTGAGAAAGAGAGGTTTACATGTCTGGTCATCCCGTTCTGCCTGCGGAACTCATCACGCTGCCGCTCTTGCCCTTGCGCGATGTGGTGGTGTTCCCGCATATGGTGATCCCGCTGTTCGTGGGGCGCCCGAAGTCCATCAAAGCCCTGGAAGCGGCGATGGAAGCTGGCCGTCAAATCATGTTGGTGGCGCAGAAAGCCGCCGGCAAGGATGAGCCCAAGTCGGACGATATGTTCGAGGTGGGTTGCGTGTCCAGCATCCTGCAAATGCTCAAGCTGCCCGATGGCACCGTGAAGGTGCTGGTGGAAGGCCTGCAGCGCGCCACTACGCACACCATCACCGATGGCGAGGAGCACTTCGTCGCCGAGGTCATGCCCATCCCGCCCGAGCCGGACACCAAACCCGAGATCGAGGCCCTGCGCCGCGCTGTGACGCAGCAGTTTGACCAGTACGTCAAGCTGAACAAAAAGATTCCTCCCGAGATCCTGACGTCCATCGGCGGCATTGATGACGCCGGCCGTCTGGCCGACACCATTGCTGCGCATCTGCCGCTCAAGCTTGATGCCAAGCAGTCAGTGCTGAACCTGTCTGAGGTCGGCAAGCGTCTGGAGACGCTGCTGGATCTGCTGGAGCATGAGGTCGACATCCTGCAGGTGGAAAAGCGCATCCGTGGCCGCGTCAAGCGCCAAATGGAAAAGAGCCAGCGCGAGTACTACCTCAACGAGCAGGTCAAGGCGATCCAGAAGGAGTTGGGCGACGGCGAAGAGGGTGCTGACCTTGAAGAGCTGGATAAGAAGATCCAAGCTGCCAAGATGCCCAAGGACGCCCGCAAGAAGGCTGATGCTGAGTTGAAGAAGCTCAAGCTGATGTCGCCGATGTCGGCCGAAGCCACCGTGGTGCGCAACTACATCGAGACCTTGGTCAATCTGCCTTGGAGCAAGAAGACCAAGATCAAGCACGACCTGGTCAACGCCGCCGAAGTGCTGGACGAAGATCACTATGGCCTGGATCGCGTCAAAGACCGCATCCTCGAGTACCTCGCGGTGCAAACCCGTGTGGACAAGGTGAAGGCGCCGATTCTTTGCTTGGTCGGCCCTCCAGGCGTGGGCAAGACCTCGCTGGGGCAGTCCGTGGCACGCGCCACTGGCCGCAAGTTCGTACGCATGGCCTTGGGTGGCGTGCGTGACGAGGCCGAGATTCGCGGCCACCGCCGCACTTACATCGGCTCCATGCCGGGCAAGGTGCTGCAGAGCTTGTCCAAGGTCGGCACGCGTAATCCGCTGTTCCTGCTGGACGAGATCGACAAGCTGGGCATGGACTTCCGTGGCGACCCGTCTTCGGCTCTGCTGGAGGTGCTGGACCCCGAGCAGAACCACACCTTCGGCGACCACTATGTGGAGGTCGATTTCGACCTGTCCGATGTGATGTTCATCGCCACTTCGAACTCGATGAATATCCCGCCGGCGCTGCTGGACCGGATGGAAGTGATTCGCCTGTCGGGTTACACCGAGGACGAGAAGGTCAATATCGCTCAGCGTTACTTGCTGCCCAAGCAGTGCAAGAACAATGGCGTCTTGGACGCGGAGATGGAGGTCACTGAGTCTGCCATCCGCGGCATCATCCGTTACTACACCCGTGAAGCCGGCGTGCGCTCGCTGGAACGCGAAGTCTCCAAGATCTGCCGCAAGGTGGTGAAGGGCATCGCGCTCAAGACGATTGAGGGCAAGGCCGTTGTCACCGAAGACAACCTGAACGACTTCCTGGGCGTGCGCAAGTACGACTTCGGTCGCGCAGAGAAGAAGAATCAAGTTGGCCAGGTGGTGGGCTTGGCTTGGACTGAAGTGGGTGGCGATCTGCTGACCATCGAAGCCACGGCCATGCCTGGCAAGGGCAATATCATCCGCACCGGCTCGCTGGGCGATGTGATGAAGGAGTCCGTTGAGGCGGCTCGTACGGTGGTGCGCTCGCGCGCCCGCCGCCTTGGCATCAAGGACGAGCTCTTCGAGAAGCGCGATGTGCACGTCCACGTGCCCGATGGCGCCACACCCAAGGATGGCCCGAGTGCTGGTGCCGCCATGACCACGGCCTTTGTGTCGGCTCTGACGGGTATTCCGGTGCGCGCTGATGTGGCCATGACGGGTGAGATCACCTTGCGCGGTGAAGTCACTGCCATCGGCGGACTGAAAGAGAAGCTGTTGGCCGCGCACCGTGGTGGCATCAAGACGGTGATGATTCCCGAGGACAATATCAAGGACTTGCAGGACATCCCTGAGAACGTCAAGAACCAGCTCGAGATCGTGCCGGTGCGTTGGATTGACCGAGTGCTGGAAGTGGCGCTGGAATCCATGCCTCAGCCTTTGCCGGATGAAGAGCCCGCCGTGGCAGCCAAGCCCGGTGATGTGGTGGCCGCGCCAGCGGCGACGCATTGAGCGCGGTTTGAGCTTGAGCCGGGTTGAAGTAGAGCGATTGAAAGATTTTTGAAGAAATTTCTCAAAAGCTTGCAAAGCCACTTAAATCCGGCATACAATCTTGGTCTTGCTTCGAAACGCGCAAGTTTGTAAATAAGTCAAAACTTTGGTTCTGACGAAAAATCAAATACTACGCGGCAAGAAGTGAGATGTCGTCAAGACAATGCGGGAATAGCTCAGTTGGTAGAGCGCAACCTTGCCAAGGTTGAGGTCGCG
>NZ_CAMFJS010000034.1 GCF_945956965.1 uncultured Roseateles sp. | reverse complement strand
CAAGGCGATGTGAGTGTTGTCACAAGTGCAGGACTGATGCGCGCATTGAGCGCGCGTAAATAGCGGGTTTCGCAAGCGTCCGTAGGGCGCCCGAATGCGTGATGCAGGGCTCACACCGCAAGGCGATGTGAGCCCTTGTCACAAGTGCTCGCCTGAAGCTCGTGTTGAGCGTGCCTGAATTCCACGTTCGACCAAAGCAAGCGCCTGAATCAAACCGCCAAGGCGCTTGCCAGCTCGGCTTCCAAGCGACTGATTTCTTCGCGCAAGCTGCGCAGCAAATCCTCCAGCAAGTCTTGCCGGGGGCGAAACTTCGGCGTCAGGGCATTGACCTGAAAAGGCACCGACACGCTCAACCGCCGCAGTTGCAGGCCCTCGCCGCGGCAACTCAATGCCGTCAGCGGGTTGACGATGGCCAGGCCTAAGCCGGCCTGAACCATGGCGCAAACGGCAATCGCACTGTGGGTCTCCAGGCGCAGTCGGCGTTGCACGCCCTGGGCGGCAAAGAGGGCATCAAACTGTTGGCGGTAGGGGTCCTCGGCCGACAGACTGATGAAGTCCTGGCCTTCGAAATCCGCCGGCGTCAAAACCGCTTTGGCCAGCAAGGCATGGCCGGCGGGCAGCACGCACAACTCATCCAGACTCAAGAGCGGCAGCAGCTCGGTGCCCGGCACGGCTTGGGTCTGCTCTGTCAGCCCCAGATCAAAGCGCTGGGCGCTCATCCATTCCTCCAGCAGCGGTGATTCCTGCGGCGTGATCGACAGGCGGGCGCTGGCGTGCCTAGCAAAGAAGCGCCGGCAAGCGCCGGGCAGCAAGGCGTGGCTCAGGGCCGGCAGGCAGAGCACCGAGAGCAGGGCCTCGTCTGCGCGACCCAATTGCTGGGCGCGGCTGCTGATGCGGTCCAGGCCTTGATAGGAGCGCTGCACCTCGTCGAAAAGCGCCAGCGCGCGCGCGGTCGGTCGCAAGCGGCCTTGGCCGCGTTCGAACAAGGCATAGCCCAACAAATGCTCCAGGCGGGCCAACTCCCGGCTCAAGGTCGGCTGAGAGCTGTGCAGCAGGGCGGCGGCGCCGGTCACGCTGCCGGCGGTCATCACGGCGCGGAAGACTTCGATATGCCGATGGGTGATGGCCAGGCTCATGCTCTTGCATATCCAATTTGAATGACATTGGAAATATAAAGCATTTGAATGAATGGCTTGCCGGCGGCATGATGGCCAGCAATTGAGATCGAACACTAGGCCACACCCATGAGCATCCCCACCTCTTTCACTCCCGCCCGTTTGCAAGCCCTGGCGCAGCGCTTTGGCACGCCTTTGTGGGTGTATGACGCCGACACCATTCGCGCCCGTGTGGCCGCCTTGTCAGCGTTTGACACCATTCGTTTCGCGCAAAAAGCCTGCTCCAACACCCATGTTCTGCGCCTGCTGCGCGAGCAGGGCGTGAAGGTGGATTCGGTCTCGCGTGGTGAGTTGTTGCGGGCGCTGGCAGCGGGCTTTCGCGCCGGCGGCGGCGTGCATGCGGAAATCGTCTTCACTGCTGATTTGCTGGACCGCGAGACCCTGGCCACGGTGGTTGAGCACCAGGTGCCTGTGAACGCCGGCAGCATCGATATGCTGCATCAGCTGGGCGCGGCCTCGCCCGGCCACGCGGTGTGGTTGCGCATCAACCCCGGCTTTGGCCACGGCCACAGCAATAAGACCAATACCGGCGGCGAGCACAGCAAGCACGGCATCTGGCACAGCGATCTGCCCGCCGCCTTGGCCGCCATCGCCCAGCATGGCTTGCAATTGGTGGGCCTGCATATGCACATCGGTTCGGGCGTGGACTACGGCCACCTTTCCGAAGTCTGTGGCGCCATGGTCGAGTTGGTGCGTCAAACGCAAGCGGCCGGCCATGATTTGCAAGCCATCTCGGCCGGTGGTGGCTTGTCGATTCCCTATCGCGCGGGTGAGCCGCTGATCGACACCGCCCACTATTTCGGCCTCTGGGACGCGGCCCGCAAGCAGGCAGAAGCGCTGTTGGGCCATGCCCTGGCGCTGGAGATCGAGCCCGGCCGCTATCTGGTGGCCGAGTCCGGTGTTTTGCTGGCCGAGGTGCGCGCCACCAAGCAGGCCGGCGCCAATCACTTCACCCTGGTCGATGCCGGTTTCAATGAGCTGATGCGCCCTGCCATGTACGGCAGCTTCCACGCCATGTCGGTGTTGCCGCAGTCGGGGCAGCCTGGTGCGATGCGGCCGACCGTGGTCGCTGGGCCTTTGTGCGAATCGGGAGATGTGTTCACCCAGGGCGAGGGCGGCGTGGTGCAGCTGCGCGAGTTGCCCGCCGCGCAGGTGGGCGACTTGCTGGTGATTCATGACACCGGCGCTTATGGCGCCTCCATGTCCAGCAACTACAACAGCCGCCCCTTGGCGGCCGAGGTGATGGTGGACGGTGCGGCCGATCGTCTGATCCGGCGCCGCCAAAGTGTGGAAGAACTGCTGGCGCTGGAAGCCCTTTGATGGGGTTGATCGAATGACCGCATAGGCTAAGCCAATGGCGGTCATTTGATTAATCAAAACTAAGACCTAGCTGTTCTCGATATGATTCCGTCATCCCTTAACCAAGACGGAAACACAGCCATGTCTTTGATCAATACCCAAGTTCAGCCCTTCAAGGCCACCGCTTTCCACAACGGCAAGTTTGTTGACCTGAGCGAAGCCAGCCTGGCCGGTAAGTGGTCGGTGCTGATTTTCATGCCCGCTGCTTTCACCTTCAACTGCCCCACCGAAGTGGAAGACGCGGCCGACAACTACGCCGAGTTCCAATCTGCCGGCGCTGAGGTCTACATCGTCACCACCGACACGCATTTCGCGCACAAGGTGTGGCACGAGACTTCGCCCGCTGTGGGCAAGGCCAAGTTCCCCCTGATCGGCGACCCGACGCACCAACTGACCCGCGCTTTCGGTGTGCACATCGAAGAAGCCGGCCTGGCCCTGCGTGGCACCTTCGTGATCAATCCCGAAGGCCAGATCAAGACGGCCGAAGTGCATGACAACGCCATCGCCCGCGATGTCAAGGAAACCCTGCGCAAGCTCAAGGCTGCCCAGTACGTGGCCAAGAACCCCGGCCAGGTTTGCCCCGCCAAGTGGAAGGAAGGCGAAAAGACGCTGACGCCTTCGCTGGATCTGGTTGGCAAGATCTAATGTCTTGCGGGACAGACCGCCCGAGCGCAACGAAGTGAAGCGAGTAGCTCTGTCCCCAACTGACTAGAGTCTTGCGGGACATACCTCCCGAGCGTCACGGATTGAAGCGAGTAGCTCTGTCCCCAACTGACTAGATAGACAGGATCGCAATGCGTGATTCTTCTGCAAGCCCCAGCGGGCTTGCAGTCCCCCCAAGGCTTCTCAAGCCCCGCTGAAAACGTCCATCCCTGTGGGTGTTTTCAGAGTGGCTTTGCTTGGCCACGCCTGAACCCAAGGAGATAAGACGTATGTTGGACGACACCCTGAAGACCCAGCTCAAGGCCTATCTTGAGCGCGTCACCCAGCCGTTTGAAATCAAGGCTTCGTTGAACGAAGGCCCCAGTGCCAGCGAAATGCTGGGCTTGTTGCAAGACATCGCCGCGATGTCCGACAAGATCACGCTGACGACCGACGGGCAAGACGCCCGCAAGCCTTCCTTCAGCCTGCAGCGCAGCGGCACCGACATGAGCCTGCGCTTTGCCGCCATCCCCATGGGCCATGAGTTCACCTCCCTGGTGCTGGCCCTGCTGTGGGTGGGGGGCCACCCGCCCAAGGTCGAGCCCGAAGTGATCGAGCAGATCAAGGCCCTGGAAGGCGACTACCGCTTCGAGGTCTATATGTCCCTGAGCTGCCATAACTGCCCGGATGTGGTGCAGGCTTTGGCGCTGATGGCCGTGCTGAACCCGCGTGTGCAAACCGTCATCATCGACGGTGCCCTGTACCAAGACGAAGTCAATGCCCGCGAGATCATGGCCGTGCCTTCGGTCTATCTGAATGGCGAGGTGTTTGGTTCCGGCCGCATGACGGTGGAAGAAATCGTCGCCAAGCTCGATACCGGTGCCGCGGCGCGTGACGCGGCCAAGCTCAGCGCCAAGCCAGCGTTTGACGTGCTGATCGTTGGCGGTGGCCCGGCCGGCGCTGCGGCGGCCGTGTATGCGGCCCGCAAGGGCATTCGCACCGGCGTGGCAGCCGAGCGTTTTGGCGGCCAGGTCAATGACACCTTGGCGATCGAGAACTACATCTCGGTGCTGGAGACCGATGGGCCGAAGTTCGCCGCGGCCCTGGAGTCGCATGTCAAGGCATACGACGTTGACATCATGAATCTGCAGCGCGCCGAAGCGCTGATCCCCGCGGCTGCGCCTGGCGACTTGATCGAAGTGAAGCTGGCCAATGGCGGCTCACTCAAGAGCAAGACCGTCATCCTCTCCACCGGCGCGCGCTGGCGCAATGTCAATGTGCCCGGCGAAGTCGAGTACAAAAACAAGGGCGTGGCCTACTGCCCGCATTGCGACGGCCCGCTGTTCAAGGGCAAGCGTGTGGCGGTGATTGGCGGCGGCAACTCCGGCGTTGAGGCCGCGATCGATCTGGCGGGCATCGTCGCGCATGTCAGCTTGCTCGAATTCGGCGATGCCTTGCGGGCCGACGCGGTGCTGGTCAACAAGCTCAAGAGCCTGCCCAATGTCAGCATCCACACCAGCGCCCAAACGACCGAATTCACCGGCGCCGAGGGCAAGCTCAACGGCCTGAGCTATACCGACCGCGTCAGCGGCACGGCACATCACATCGCGCTGGAAGGCGTGTTCGTGCAGATCGGTCTGGTGCCCAATACCGAGTGGCTCAAAGGCGTGGTGGAGTTGTCAAAGCACGGCGAGATCATCGTTGACGCCAAGGGTCAGACCTCGGTGCCCGGCGTGTTCGCCGCCGGTGATGTGACGACGGTGCCCTTCAAGCAGATCGTCATTGCTGCCGGTGATGGCGCCAAGGCCGCGCTGGGTGCGTTCGACCACTTGATGCGCAGCTAAGCGGCTGGGTCAGTGCGGCCACGGGCCTTGCTGACCCATAGCCCTTCGGCGCTGTAGACCAGCAGCGCCGTCCAGATCAAGGCAAAGCCAATCAGCCGAGCCGGCTGCAGGCCTTCGTTGAACAAAAACACGCCCAGCAGGAATTGCAAAGAGGGCGAGATGTACTGCAGCAGGCCCAGCGTGCTCATCGGGATGCGGCGTGCGCCTGCTGCAAACAAGAGCAGCGGCACGGCGGTCAGCGGCCCGGCAAACAGCAGCCAGCCCAGGGTGCTGGCATTGCCTTCAGTCAGTGCGCTGTGGCCTTGCCAAGTCATCCAGCCCAAGGCCAGGGCCGCGATGGGCGCCAGCAGCATGGTCTCCAGCGCCAAGCCTTCCAGCGCGCCCAAGCTGGCCACCTTGCGCATCAGGCCGTAAAAACCAAAGCTCAGCGCCAGGGTCAAAGCCACCCAGGGCATATGGCCGGTCTGCACGGCCAGCCACAACACGCCCACAGCGGCCAAGCCCACAGCCAGCCACTGTAGGGGCCGAGGCCGTTCACGCAAGAAGATGAAGCCCAGGGCCACATTGACCAACGGGTTGATGAAATAGCCCAGGCTGGCGTCCAGCACATGGTTGTTCTGCACGGCCCACACATAGACCAGCCAGTTGCAGGACAGCAGCAATGCCGATATCGCGAAGCGGCCCAAAAGCTTGCGCGACTTGAGCACCGGCCCCAGCCAGGCCCAGCGCCGCAGGACCAGCAAGATGCCCAGCACAAAGACCAGCGACCACAGGGTGCGGTGCATGATCACTTCGAGTGCGGGCACCTGGGCGATTTGCCGGAAGTACAAGGGGAACAAGCCCCAGGCCAGATAGGCCAGGGCGGCATAGATCACGCCTTGATTCATCGGCTGGGCTTTCTCATGGGTTCATGCGCTGAGAGGGTGGCGGCGTATGCGCAATAGTTGCTGCAACTGCGTCGCTCTGGGCATCCATTGTCAGTCATGCAGCCAGTCGCCCCGCTCTAGCAGCGCCTGCCACTCCGGCCCCAGGGGCGCCTGCAAGTGCAGGGCTTGCTGCGTGACCGGATGGGTGAAGGCCAGACTCAGCCCATGCAGCCACAGCCTTTGCAAACCCAGGAACTGCGCCGCGGCCCGGTTCAGCGGACCTTTGCCGTGGGTGGAGTCACCAATGATGGGATGCGTCAGGTGTTTGAAGTGGCGGCGAATCTGATGCCGGCGCCCGCTTAAGGGGCAGGCCTCCAGCAAGGCGAAGCGGGTGTCGGCAAAACGCGGGTCGCTGCTGAAGGGCCATGTCACGCGGGCTAGGCGTTGCCAATCGGTGCGTGATTCCAGCATCTGCTGGCCTTTCGATGGCAGCTCGGGGTCGCGCGCCAGCGGGTGGTCGATCTGACCTTGCGTTTGGGCGGGCCAGCCGCGCACCAGGGCACGGTAGGTCTTGCGTGCTAGGCCTTGCTCAAAGATCTGCCCCAGGCTGGAGGCCGTCTGCGCATCCAGCGCGAAAAGCAGCAGGCCCGAAGTGCCTTTGTCCAGCCGATGCGCGGGCCACACTTGGCGGCCCAACTGGTCGCGCAAGAGCTGCAGGGCAAACACGCTTTCTTTTGCGTCCAAGCCGCTGCGATGGACCAGCATGCCGGCGGGCTTGTTGATGGCGACGAGGTGCTCGTCGATGTGGATGATAGGCAACATTGAACTTGTGATTTCTTTCCCTGCTTGTGCCGGGCTTGGCCCTAAATCGCGTGCTGAGCGTGGTCTTTTGCACGCGCTCACATCCTGTTACTGACGGTCCCCAAAAAGAGGGGGTGGTGTTAACCCGAGCCGGCCGAAAGAATGCTGACACAGACACCGCGCATCATGCCCCGTGTCGCCATTGGAGTAGATCGCCATGCCGCAAGTTTTCCACGTTGGATACCGTTCCCCCCTTGTCACCGCGGTGGCTTGGCTATTGATGGGTTTGGGGCTGGCGGGTTTGGGCTTGTGCGGCTACTTGCTGGGTTTCTCGCCCGCGGCGCGCAGCCTCATCGGCCTGATCGGCCTGCCTAGCTTGCTGCTGGTGTCTGTGCTGGCGCTGGCCGGTGGCCAGGGTCTGCTGCGGCGCTTTGAGTGGGGCCGCAAGCTTTGCTTGGGGCCGCTCGCCGCCTTGGTGCCCAGCCTGCCGGCCCTGCCTTGGCTGACCGGTGCAAATCTCTTGCTCGCCCTGGTCTGCCTGGGCTTGAGCGCGGTCTTGGTGTGGATCGCTTATTGCCTGAACTCGCGCGGCGTGCGCCAGGAATTTGCCTGAGGCCGCGCCGGCGCGGATCTGATCGGTTCAGCTCAACTCAATAAACCATCGCAGTACAGCCAGACGCCATCCACACGCTCAAAGCTGCTGACTTCCTGCAAGCGATGCGCGCGGCCGCCCAGTTTGCTGCGCGCCACAAACTCCACATATGCATGGTCGGCATCCTGGCCTTGAAAATGCTTTTTCACTTGCAGGCCTAGCCAGCGCAGGCCGGGCTCATTGGGCTGCAAGAGCGCGGGCCGGGTGTCGGGATGCCAGCTGGCGCGCAGATAGTCGAGCAAGTCCAGGGTGTAGGCCGTGTAACGCGAGCGCATCAGGCTTTCGGCATCGGGCGCGGTGAGCTTGCCGCTGCTAGCGAATTCGCTGTGGAAGCGTCCGCAGCAAGCGGTGTAGGGCAGGGCTTTGCCACAGGGGCAGGGCGTGTTCGGATCTTTCATCGGCTCGCATCATGCCTGAAGGCCGGGGGTCTCTAAAATGCACGGATGAACCTGCCTCTGCCTGATGACCATTTGTTTGCCGAGGCCGCCGCGCCTTCTTTCGCAGCCGAGCCTGGGGGCTTGCTGAAAAACCTCAATCCCGAGCAGCTGGCCGCCGTTACGGCGCCGGCCGAGCCGGTGCTGATTCTGGCCGGGGCGGGCTCGGGCAAGACCCGGGTGCTGACCACCCGCATCGCCTGGTTGCTGCAAACCGGCCAGGCCTCGCCCGGCGGCATCATGGCCGTCACCTTCACCAACAAGGCCTCGAAGGAGATGCAGACGCGGCTGAGCACCATGCTGCCCGTCAATGTGCGGGGCATGTGGATAGGCACTTTCCACGGCCTGTGCAACCGCTTCTTGCGCGCGCACTGGAAGTTGGCCGGTCTGCCGCAAGGTTTTCAGATTCTGGATTCCAGCGACACCGTCTCCGCCATCAAGCGCGTGATCAAGGCGATGAAGCTGGATGAAGAGCGCTATGTGGCCAAGCAGGTGAGCTGGTTTATCGCCTCGGCCAAGGAAGATGCCCAGCGCCCGGGCGATATCCAGCCGCATGATGAGCAAAGCCGCACCATGGTGGCCATTTACCAAGCCTACGAAGACCAATGCGCGCGCGAAGGCGTGGTGGACTTTGCCGAGCTGATGCTGCGCTCCTACGAGCTGATGCGTGACAACGCCGCCGTGCGTGACCACTACCAGCGCCGCTTCCAGCATCTGCTGGTGGATGAGTTCCAAGACACCAACAAGCTGCAATACGCCTGGCTGAAGATGTTCGCGCCGCCAAGCAAGCAGCAGGCCGTGTTCGCCGTGGGCGATGACGACCAAAGCATCTACGCCTTCCGTGGCGCGCGGGTCGGCAATATGGTGGACTTCGAGCGTGAATACCGCGTCGCCAAGGTCATCAAGCTCGAACACAACTACCGCAGCTTCGGCAATATTCTCGATAGCGCCAATGAGCTGATCAGCCGCAACACCAAGCGCCTGGGCAAGAACCTGCGCACCGAAGCTGGCCCCGGCGAGCCAGTGCGTGTGTACGAGGCGCCCAGCGATTTCGCCGAAGCGCAATGGCTGATCGAAGAAGCCCAGGCCTTGCATCGCCAAGGTCTGTCGCGCAAGGAAATTGCCATCCTCTACCGCAGCAATGCGCAGTCGCGGGTGATCGAGTCGGCGCTGTTCAATGCCGGCATTCCTTATCGCGTTTACGGCGGCTTGCGCTTTTTCGAGCGTGCTGAGGTGAAGCATGCGCTGAGCTATCTGCGCTTGCTGGAGAACCCCAACGACGACACCAGCTTTCTGCGCGTAGTGAACTTCCCGACGCGCGGCATCGGCGCCCGCACGATCGAGCTGCTGCAAGACGCGGCCCGCGCCAGTGGCCGTAGCCTCTATCAAAGCGTGGGCGCGGTGGCCGGCAAGGGCGGCAGCAATCTGATGGGTTTCACCAGCCTGATCGACAGCACCCGCAACCTCACGCAAGGCCTGACCCTGCGCGAGATCATCGAGCAGATTCTGGAAACCAGCGGCCTGGCCGAGTTCTATCGCAATGACAAGGACGGCGCCGAGCGCCTGGAGAACTTGGGTGAATTGGTCAACGCGGCCGAGGCCTTTGTGACCCAGGAAGGCTTTGGCAAAGACGCCGTGGCCTTGCCGGTGGATGAGCTCTCGCCCGGTGCGATCTCTGAAGGCTTCCCGCAGGCGGTCGCCCCCGCAAACTTCGCCACACCCGATGCTGAGACGGGCGAGATCATGTCGCCCCTGGCCGCCTTCCTTACCCACGCCTCGCTGGAAGCAGGCGACAACCAGGCGCAAGCCGGGCAGGACGCGGTGCAACTGATGACCGTGCACTCGGCCAAGGGCTTGGAGTTTGACGCGGTCTTCATTACCGGTCTGGAAGAAGGCCTGTTCCCGCACGAGAACAGCCTGACCGATCACGACGGTGTCGAAGAAGAGCGCCGCCTGATGTATGTGGCCATCACCCGTGCCCGCCAGCGTCTGTATCTGTGTTTCAGCCAGACCCGCATGTTGCACGGCCAGACCCGCTACAACGTCAAGAGCCGCTTCTTTGATGAACTGCCCGAGGCTTCGCTGAAATGGCTGACCCCGCGCAACCAGGGCTTTGGCTCGGGCTATGCCAAGGAGTATCAGGACGCCTGGTCACGTGGCTCGGGCTTGAAGTCGGTGGTGGGGGCAGGGCGCAGCGAAAAGGCGGAGTACGCCCAGCCGCCCGTGCCGCGCAGCATGAAGGCGGCCGCCGCCGAAAAAGTGGCTGCCGAGTTTGGCGGTTTGAAGGTCGGCAAGGGCGTGTTCCACACCAAGTTCGGTGAGGGTGTGCTGATGACGCTGGAAGGCTCGGGCCAGGATGCGCGCGCGCAAGTCAACTTCGGCCGCCACGGCATGAAGTGGCTGGCGCTGTCGGTGGCCAAGCTGACGCCGATTGATTGATTGATGCGCTAACTGCTGGTTTGGTCGCCGTGCGCGGGAACTGACCGTTCCGTGCATCTGTGCGCCGGGCCGCCGTATTGCTGACCCTGCTGCCGGCCGTGCTGCTGGCCTTGCGCCGCAGGGTTTGAACTCAAGCCGGTATGTCCGCAAGCGTTTTTGCGCCGCAGAAATGAAAAAGCCCCCACGGCTTGCGCCTGGGGGCTTTGTCTTTGGGGTGGCTGATGGGACTCGAACCCACGACAAACGGAATCACAATCCGTGACTCTACCAACTGAGCTACAGCCACCCTTGAAACTGGTCGGGTGAAGCAACTCACCCTTCGCGTTAGGGGGCGTATCTTAACTCAGTCATTACCCTGATCCGGGGGCGCGGCCAAGTTTTAGGTGGTTTCGCTGCAATATTTTTTGCCTCGATGCTGCCCGCACCGTTTGTCGGCCATGAGGCGCAGAGATCAAACCGTTACCGGCTCGGCCGCACAAACCCGATTCCGCCCACCGCGTTTGGCTTCGTACAGCAGATGGTCGGCGCGCTGGAGCAGGGCGGACTCGGCCTCGTCAGGCGCCAATTCAGCGACGCCGAAACTCATGGTGCGCTTGAGTACGCTGCCGTCGGGCAAGCGAATGCCGGCCCCTTCGGCAATCTGCCGGCGGATGCGTTCGGCCAGTGCGACGGCATCGCTCAGGCCAGTTTCTGGCAACACCAGAACAAACTCTTCTCCGCCATAACGGGCGACCCAATCGGCGCTGGCGCGAAGCGCGCCGCGCAAGATCTGGCCGGTCGCCTTGAGCAATTGGTCGCCCGCTGCGTGGCCATGCACATCGTTCACTTGCTTGAAGTGGTCAATGTCGCAGAAGACCACGGAAAGCGGTCTTTGGTAGCGCTGAGCCCGCAGGATCTCCATGCTCAGTTGTTGAGAGAAGTACAGGCGGTTACGGCAGGTGGTGAGCGCATCGGTGGTGGACAGGGTCTGCAATTCGGCCAGCGCCTGGGCCAAATGGGCCGTCCGGTCGGCGACTTTTTCTTCCAGCGTGTGGATGTGTTGGGCCAGGCGTGCTTGCAGCAGTTGGAAGCCCTCATCCACTTGGTCTATTTCGTCTCGGTGCCGCCGTGGTGGGCGTTGGAGGTCGAGCTTTTGCGTCAATTCGGCGGCCGCCAAGTCGTTCACGAACCGGCTCAAGCGGGTCAAGGGGCGCTGCAGATCGCGTCTCAAGATCAAGATGATGACAGCCAGTAGCAAGCAGGTGCTCAGCACGCTGGCAACCAGCACGGCGGCGACGGTGCGTCCCACCTCTAGGTACACAAGACGCGGGTCAATGGTCAGAAACAGCTCGCCAATCGGTTCTTGAAGCCCATTGCGCAGCAGCGGCGCGGTGGTGGAGGCGCAGCGGGTCTTGCAGCGGACGTCGCCGTCTTGAACGGCGACTTTGAATTCGCGTCGATTCGAAACCGGGGCGTAGTTGGACGGTTCCCGAATCTCCGCATAGCCAATGTCGGTTGTCCGCCGCAGGCCTTCGAGCATCAGCCGCACGCTGACGATGTCCACCCACCACACCGCTTCAGCATAAGCAGGCGCCTGCGCCAAGGCCACCTGCTCGAGCCTGGCAAGGCTGCGCTCCGTGACGGTCTGGTAGCTCAGCCAGCCCTGTACCGACGCCAGCAGCAGCGTGCAAATGCTGGCCCACAGAGTGGTCTTGCGAATCAAATAGGAGGTCAGCGGGCGAAACGGCTGGTCGGGCATAGAGGCGGATGAGGCACTGGGCTGGGGCAATTGAGGCGCGCAATGCGCCAAGAATTTTGCTGCTTGCTGCTTGCTGCTTCCCTTCAGCGATCCTGCCGGCCTAGGGGATTTGATCCTAATTCATCATCTAGACGGTGCTGACCAGGCGCGGCCAAACAAGCGGCGCTGTAGCGGCGAAGTGGCCGCTTTCGTGAAGTGCTGCTCATACTGCGAGAACTGGCCCAGCACAGAAGCGGCTCGCTTCAAGACTTTTCAGTGCGGCAAATGGCCTCAGATCGCCAAGAATCGCGGGTATTACGGCCTATCGCCGCCTATCGCTGCGCTGTCGTCTCAGCCTTCGAGCCCCAGCCTTTGAGCCTCATTGCGGGGCGACTAAACCGAATCGGCGATCACCTTGTCCATGCGCTCGCGCAGTGCTGTCAGCATGGCGTCGAGTTGGGACCGTTCGGCTTTATTGAAATCACCGAACAACGCCTGTGCCAACTCGGCCTCAATGGCAAAGAACCAACTGCATTTTTTTGCCCCCGCGGCGGTGACCGATAGACGCCACACCCGGCCGTCTTGCGCATCGGGTGTGCGCAGCAACAGGCCTTGCTTTTCGAGCTCACCGGTCAGGCGCGCGATCTGACCCTTGTCTTTGCCCAAGGCCTTGACCAGATCTTGCTGAGTGCCGCCTGGGTTCTTCTGGCAAAGGCATAGGGCGGCCATGTCGATGGGCCCCAGGCCAAGCTCGGCATCGGCCTGCATACGTGCTTTCAGGACTTGCTGGGCGGAGCCGAACAAAGCCATCAGGCGCACAAACGCGCTGACTTCAAACGTGTCGTTTGCCGCAGAAAGCGTGTACTCAGGCTGGCTTGGGTGTATTGTTGACATAATCAACCATCTGTAGAATGTTGAACTTGTCAATGATATGGATAAGCATGAATACCTCGATGAAAAAGTCTCCCCAGCGCCCCAGCTTGCGACAAGTTCTGCCCGATTTGCTTTTGCTGCCGACAGTGGCGCTGATGCTTAGTGCCGTCATGACCTGGGCCAATGTGGGCTTTGGTGAACTCTTCCTGGCGCGCTGGGCGCGTGGTTTTGTGACCTGCCTCTTGGTGCTGCACATGGTCTTGGTCTTGTTGGGCGTTTTGGAAAAGCGGGTGGAGATGCTGTTTGCCACCTTGTCCAAATTCGGGCGCACGCTTGTGGTTTCCTTGCTGACGGCGGTCATGATCGAAAGCATCCTGGCCTTGGCGCTGACCTTGATCAGTGGCTCAGGCAGCTCTGAGTTCGCACGGCTTTGGTGGATGGCTTTCAGTCGATCACTGCCGGTGGGCGTGCTGATCGGCCTCTTCATGGGCTTCTATATGAAACCGCGGATGGATCGCATGCGAAAGGCTGCCCAAGGCTGAGCCAGTTCAAGGTGACCGGCCCGATTTGACAGGCCGTGGCCGCATGGCGATCATGCGCCTCGGCGCCAGCGCGGGGCGCCTGCGGATCCGCGTCAAAGGGCTGAGCCCACCCGTTTTTCTTGTCGATATTTGCCCACCTTTGTGCGGCCTGAATCAAGCGCGGATCACAGGCACCACGCATGGAGGATTCATGAGCAAATCTCTGCCCGCACGCCCGGATCTGGGCCAATTGCGCCGTCAAGCCCGCGAGTTATTGCGCGCTTGGCAAGCCGGCGATCTCTTGGCGCTGCAACGCGCCGCCCCTTATCACCTGCCGGCACCGCCGCGCCTGAGTCAAGCGCAGTTGGTGCTGGCGCGCGAACACGGCTTTGCCAGTTGGCCGCAACTTGTCAAAGCTGTGGAGCAGCGGCTGCCCTTGGATGAGTCGGCTTGGCTGGCGAAGCTGCTGCGCTTGGCCATCGGCGAGGGCTTTACCCGGCCGCAGCCTGAGCGCGCGCAGGCCTGGCTGGGTCAAGACCACAGACCTAGTTTGCAGACTGCCTTGCTGACCGGCGACCTGGCCATGCTGCGCCAGCAGCTGAACCCGGCCCAGCTGATGCAGCCCTTGGCGCCACTGCAGGCGCCGCCCATTGTGTGGGTGTGCTTTTCTTCGCTGGCGCGGCTGCCGAGCTTTCGCGCCGGCTTGTTGGACTGCCTGGACTTCTTGCTGGCGCAGGGCGCCGACCCGAATGCCGGCTTGCTGGACCCGGAGGCCGGCGAGCAGCCGCTACCGATCCTGTATGGCGCGGTGGACCGGGCCGCCAGCTTTGAGATGGTGCAGCGCCTGTTGGCGGCCGGGGCCGAACCCAATGATGGCGAATCGCTGTATCACGCCACCGAGCAAAGCGAGCGCCGCATTCTGGCCGCCCTGGTGCAAGCGGGGGCGCGCTGGACGAGCACCAATGCCTTGCTGCGTCAGTTGGACTTTGAAGACCCGGCCGGCTTGGCCCAGGCGCTGGCGCTGGGCGCCGACCCGAAGGAGCCCGGCCCGGGCGGCAGCACTCCGCAGCATCACGCCATCACCCGCGGTCGCTCAGCAGACTGCCTGCGGCTCTTGCTGGAGGCCGGCGCTGATGTGAATGCGCGCGACGGCGCGGGGCGATCGGTGGCGGAACATGCTTTGCGCCTGGGCGAGCGCCACTTGCTGCCGCTCTTGCAAGCCCATGGTGCGCAGTTGGATGAAGCGCTGGTGGAGGCGGGGTTGGCGCCACAGAGTCGTGCCGCCTTTTTGGCCGCCTGTGCCGCGGGCGACGAAGCCGGCGCCAAAGCCTATCTGGCCCAGCATCCGCTGGCCATTCAAGAACTGGATGAGGCGGATCTGCGCCTGCTGCCGGACCAGGCACAGCGCGGTGCGTACGCCGCAGTCGCGCTGATGCTGGCGCTGGGCTGGCCGGTGGCTTGCCAGGGCGACTGGGGGGCCAGCGCGCTCAACCAAGCAGCCTTTCGCGGCGACTTAGGCCTCGTGCGCCTGCTGATCCAGCATGGCGCGCATTGGGACGAGCGCAATGGCTTCGGTGGCAATGCCCTGGACAGCTGCTTGCATGCGGCCGAGAACATGCCCGAGCCTGGCGGCGACTACGCCGGTGTCGTGGAGGCTTTGGTGGTGCAGGGCGCGCCCAGGCCGGACTCGCCTGTGCTGCTCTGATCAGGGCGCTGCGGCCGGCCCGGCTGGGCGGCCTGTCCTGCAAGCAGAGGACAGGCCGCTCAAGCTTTGCGCCCCCGGGCTTGACCGCAGCGCACCACCCGCCTACCGTCAGGCCAGCCTTGGGTGGGCGCCGCGCTCTGTGGTCGCCCGCGTGCAAGGCCCGTTGGAATGCTGCCCGGTGCAGCAGCAAGGAGCAGTCATGGCTTATGGCGATCGTGTCTTGCAACAGGGTGTCCGCGGTGAGGACGTCGTGGAATTGCAGCTGCGGCTGGCAGGCTTTCGCGGCACGCTGCTGGACGGTGACTTTGGGCCCGGCACGGCCTTGCAGGTCAAGGCCTTTCAGCGCGACGTGATGCGGCTGAGTCAGCCCAGCGGCGTGGTGGACCGTGCGACCTTCCAGGCCATCGATGACTTCGCAGATCGCTTCCCCATCGACTTTCGCCAGCTGCGCTGCCCTTGCGGTGTGTGCGACGGCTTCGGCCAGGGCCGTTTCAAAGGGCTCTACATGCCCGGCGGCAAGGGGCTGGAGCAGTTCAACCGCTACGAATACCCGGGCATACACCGCCTGATTCTGTGGGCGGCGCGGGCCTTGTTAGCCTACCGCGAGGATGTGCAGTTTCTGTTCTCTTCCGGCTACCGCTGCGCAGTGGAGAACGAGCGCAAGGGCCGCACCACCACCAACCACCACGGCAAGGCGGTGGACATCGACACGGTGCTGCCGCTCGGCATGGGCAAGCGCGAGGACATGGAACGCTGCAATGCCATTCGCGGACTCTTGGTTGAAAAAGCGAATGCGCAAATTGGCTGGCTCGCGCGCAATCGCAAATCGTTGGAGCCGGCCGATATCGCGCCGACCTGGGTGCATTACGACGTGCGCGAATACGAGCCCGCCTATCTGCGCGATGAGTTCTTCTGCCGCGACCTGGCCGGCTTGAACAGGCGCCTGCCCGTCAAGGTCTGATGGGCTTGAACAGCGCCGCGCGGGCGCTCGGCCCGCTGAGGTCGGTGCGGGTGCTTAAACTGCGGGACTTGCTCCATCACCCGCAGCGCTTGTTGAAGGCGGCGGCCTCGCGTCGAGTCGTACAGCTATTTGCCCCTGATGATCAGCCCGCCCGTCCCGCGAGGGATTGTTCCCGTCACCTACGTCCATCTGCTCTACGAGTATCTGGCCCGCATGGGCTTGGATGCCGAGGGCTTGCTCGGCGCGCCCAAGCCCGCGGTGGACCGTGGCGGCCCGGGGCGTTATGACGTGCAGGCTTGGGGCGCTTTGCTGGCCAAGGCGGCGCAGCGCTTGAAAGACCCGCTGCTGGGCCTGCACCTGGGCAGCACCATCACGCCCCGGCACCTGGGCATGTTGGGTTATGTTTTGCTGGCCTGCGGTGATCTGGGCGCGGCCCTGGCGCGATTCGAGCAGTACCAGCGCCTGCTTTATGACGTCAATCCGCTGCGCCTGATCGCCAGCCCCGAGGAGGTGGTGTTCGAGTGGGGCGTGGAGCAGGGCCGCCCCGGCCCGCTGGTGGATGAATGCGCGGTGACGGCCTTGGTGCAGTTCTCGCGCGACTTGGTGCAGGGCGGCTTAGGCCTGCGTTACGTCAGCTTCGTCAACCCGGTGCCGGCGGATCTGCAGCCTTATCTGGACTACTTCGATTGCCCGGTGTTGTTTGATCAGCCCAGCACCCGCATCGCCATGCCCATCACGGCTTTGCAGCACCCTTTGCGCTCGCCCGATCCGGCGCTGCTGGAGATGCTCAGCCAGCAGGCCGATGCCTTGCTGGCCGAACTCGGGCCGCGTGATGACTTGCAAAGGCAGCTGGATCTGTGCCTGACCCAGATGCTGCTGAGCGGCGAGCCCAGTTTGGCGCAGGCGGCGCTGGCCTTGCATATTTCCCCGCGCACCTTGCACCGCCGATTGGCGGCCCAGGGCCTGCAGTTCCGCGGCGTGCTGGAGGCCTTGCGCCTGCGCCTGGCGCGCCAGTATCTGCAGGATCAACGCCTGCAACTGGCCGAGATTGCCGGCCTGCTGGGCTATTCCGAGCAAAGCGCATTCACTCGCGCCTTCCGGCGCTGGACGCAAAGCTCGCCGCTGGCCTTTCGGCGTGCGGCTCAGCAGGCTGCGGCTGTTTCCGGGCGTGTGCACCTGCCATCGCCATGAGCCCTGCAGGTTTGCCCGCACTTGCTTGGCTTTGAGCCTCAGCGGGCCTGTGCATTGGCGAGATATGTCAAAAACCTGACCGCCAATGTCTATCGCCAGGGCAACCTGCGCACCACAATCCGCCAGCATGAACTTCGGCGCCGACAAGGCGCGGCCAAACTCAAGGGGCAAGACCGATGCGGCGATGGAATGGTTGGGGCGATGAGAACAATAGCTTTCCCCTGCGGGAAGGCGGCCTGAAGCATATCCAGGCCAAGATCGGCCCCGGCCGGGTGTTGCCCGACGCCACGCTGCAGCAGGTGCTGGCCAGTGTGCCTCCCAGCCGAATGCCGGCGCATCCTTTGGTGTCCACTGACCCAGAAGTGCGCCTGCGCCATGCCCGCGGCCAAAGCCTGCCGGACTGGTATGCCATGCGCTCGGGCGAGTTCGGCATTTTTCCGGACGGCGTGGCGCAGCCCGAGAACTCCGCCCAGGTGCAGAGCTTGCTGCAATGGGCACAAGCGCAGCAGGTGCAGGTGATTCCTTATGGCGGCGGCACCTCGGTGGCCGGCCACATCACGCCGCAGGAAAGCGCTCAGCCGGTCTTGACCCTGTCCCTGGCGCGGATGAATGTCTTGATCGACCTCGACCCGGTCAGCCAAGTGGCCCGCTTCGGCGCCGGCACGCCGGGCCCGGAGCTGGAGCGCCAGCTGGCCGCGCGCGGCTATATGTTGGGGCACTTCCCGCAGTCTTTTGAGCTTTCGACCGTGGGTGGCTGGGTCGCCAGCCGCTCTTCCGGCCAGCAGTCGATTCGCTATGGCCGCATCGAGCAATTGTTTGCCGGTGGTCGCATCGAAACCCTGCGCGGCAGCTTGCAGATTCCGGCCATTCCGGCCTCTTCCGCCGGGCCTGACTTGCGCGAGATCTTCATGGGCACGGAAGGGCGCCTGGGCATCATCACCGAGGTCGATGTGCGGGTGCAGCGCCTGCCCGAGCATGAGTCTTTCCACGTCGCCTTCTTGCCCGACTGGGAGTCGGCGCTGGGCTTTGTGCGTGGGCTGGTGCAGGCCAAGGTGGCGGTGTCCATGCTGCGCTTATCAAATGCGGAGGAAACGCGCTCCCATCTGCGCCTTGGGGCTGAGGCCTGGCAGGCCGCTTTATTGGACCGTTATGCCACCCTGCGCGGCTGCCGTGACGGCAAGTGCATGGTCACCTTCGGCACCACCGGCAGCGCGCGTCAGGCCAGCTTCATCCTCGGCGAAGTCAAGCGCCGTGTGCGGCCGGCGGGCGGCTTTTACGCGGGCACCTTCATGGGCAAGAAGTGGGAGCACTCGCGCTTTCGCTCGCCCTATCTGCGCCACGGGCTTTGGGAGCATGGCTATTCGGTCGACACCTTGGAGACCTGCGTCAACTGGAGCAAGGTGACGGAGGCGATGCAGCAGATCGAGGCCGCCATCGCCAGCCACTGCGGCGAGGGCGAGCCCGTGCATGTGTTCAGCCATCTCTCGCATATGTACAGCCAGGGTTCCAGCATTTACACCACCTATCTCTTCCGCAACTCGAGCAGTTACGCGCAGACCCTGGCGCGCTGGCGCGCCATGAAGGCGGCGGCGTCCAACACCATCAGCGCCCTGGGCGGCACCATCAGCCACCAGCATGGCGTGGGCCGCGACCATGCGCCTTGGCTGCCGGCCGAGAAGGGGGCGCTGGGCATGGCGGCAATCGGCCAGGTCATCAACTATTTCGATGGCGAGCAGTTGTTGAACAAGGGGTGCCTGGGTGACTTCAAACCATCAATCTGACTCGGGCCGCGCTGCGTCATCGGCGGCGGCCCCGGGCCTGCTGAATCAGCGCCAGGACTTGTCCGCGCTGGACTCCGCCGCGCCTTGGGATGCGGTGGTGGTCGGTGGCGGCATCACCGGCGCGGGCATCTTGCTGGAGGCCGCCCGGCGCGGCCTGCGGGTGCTGCTGCTGGAGCAAAAAGACTTTGCCTGGGGAACCTCCAGCCGCTCGTCAAAAATGGTGCACGGCGGCCTGCGCTATGTCGCGCAGGGCGATGTGCGCCTGACCCGGCATTCGCTGCAAGAGCGTGAACGCCTGCTGACCGAGCTGCCCGAGATGGTGCTGCGCTTGCCCTATCTCTTCCCCATCCGCAAAGGCAAATTCCCCGGGCGCTGGCCGATGAGTTTCATCCTCAGCGTCTACGACTTGTTGGCCGGCATCAGCGACAAGCGCTGGGTGCCGCGCAAGGATTTGCTCACAGCCTATCCCCTGCTGCAAAGCGCGGATCTGCTGGGCGCCATGCGCTACACCGATGCCCTGACGGACGACGCCCGCCTGGTGCTGCGCGTGCTGCAGGAAGCTTGCCTGGAAGGCGCTCAAGCGCGCAGCTATACCGAGGTGCTGGCCATCACGCCCACTGCCGAGGGTGCGATGTTGAGCCTGCAGGACGCCATCAGCGGCGCCAAGCTGCAGATCCGCGCCAAGCAAGTTTTTAATGCCACCGGCATGTGGGCGGATCGCCTCTCCGGCACCGGGCCGCGGGTGCGCCAGCAGCGCGGCACCCACCTCTTTGTGGCGGCCGAGCGTGCGCCGGTGCAGGACTGCTTGACGCTGATGCATCCGGAGGATGGCCGGCCGGTCTTCGTCTTCCCCTGGCGCGGCCAGACCTGCATCGGCACCACCGACCTCGATCACCGCCAAGACATTCAAGATGAGCCGCATTGCAGCAGCGCCGAGATTGACTATTTGCTGAAAGCCGTCAACGGCGCGCTGCCGGGATTGGGGCTGGCGCGGGCCGACATCATGTCCACCATGGCCGGCGTGCGGCCCATCATTGCCTCGGGCAAGGGGCTCAAGCCCTCGAAGGAGCGGCGCGACCATTTGGTGTGGCAATCGCCGGGCGTGATTTCGGTCTCCGGCGGCAAGCTGACCACCTTCCGTCAGATCGCGCTGGATGCCCTCAAGGCGGCCGGTTTGATTGATGCGGCCAGCCACAAACGAGCCCATCGTGACCGTGCCCAGCGCTGCTTCAACCATGAGCTGGCCGAGCCGCCGGGCATGAGCCATCCCTTGGCGCCGCTGGCGCAGGGTGAGGCGCTGCTGGCCCAAGCCCGTTGGGCCTTGCAGCACGAGATGGTGACCCATCTCGACGACCTGATGCTGCGCCGCCTGCGCCTGGGCAATTTGCTGCCCGATGCGGGTGAGGGCTTGCTGCCCCAACTCAAGGCTATGTGCCAGGCCCAACTGGGCTGGGACGATGCGGCCTGGGCGGGCGAGTGTGCGCGCTATTTGCAAATCATCGCGCGCAGCTATCGCGCCGAGGCGGCGGCCTAAGTTGCTGTCAATGCTGCTGCCCTCATTTCCCTTTCTCTTCACCTCAAGCTCGCCATGGCCACACCTGATCTGCTGCTCGCGATTGACCAAGGCACGCAAAGCGTGCGCGCGATTGTGTTTGACCTGCGCGGCAATTTGATCGCCAAGTCGCAGCAGCACATCACGCCGTATTTTTCTGAGCAGCCCAACTGGGCCGAGCAGCACGGCGACTACTTCTGGCAAAACCTCGGCCAGGCCTGCCAGAACTTGTGGGCTGAGCATCCGCAGCTGCGCGAGCGCATTGCCGCCGTGGCGCTGACCTGCCAGCGCGCCTCCATGATCTGCCTGGACGCTGAGATGCGCCCGCTGCGCCCGGCCACCATCTGGCTGGATTCGCGCCGCACCGACAACTACCCCAAGCTGCCCTGGTGGCTGCGCGCGGGCATCAAGCTCAGCGGCTTGGATCACATGATGTACCAGCTGCAGTCCAAGGCCGAGTGCAACTGGCTGGCGGCGGACTTCCCCGAGGTCTGGGTCAAGACCCGCTACTTTGTGCAGATATCCGCCTATCTGAGCTATCTGCTGACCGGGCAGCTGCGCGATGCGGTGTCTTCGCAAGTGGGCTATGTGCCTTTCGACCACAAGCGCCAGGACTGGGCGGCAGCCTCAGACATTAAATGGCGCGCCCTGCGCAGTCGCCGCGAGCAAATGCCCGAGCTGGTGCAGGCAGCGGAATCTTTGGGGCTGATCAGCGCCGAGGCCGCGCAGCACACCGGCATCCCGCAAGGGCTAACGTTGTTTGCCGCCGGCGCCGACAAGGCCTGCGAGGTGCTGGCCTGCGGCGCGATTGACCCCGAGGTGGGCTGCATCAGCTACGGCACCACCGCCACCATCAACACCAGCAATGGCCGCTACGTCGAGCCCATGCCTTTTGTGCCGGCCTATCCGGCCGCCATGCCCAAGCGCTACAACTCCGAAATCATCGTGCAGCGTGGCTACTGGATGGTGAACTGGTTCAAGCGCGAATTCGCCGCGCAAGAAGTGCTGCAGGCGCAAGAGCAGGGTATTGCGCCGGAACTGCTGTTTGACGGCTTGCTTGAGCAGTCGCCGGCCGGCGCCATGGGCCTGGTGCTGCAGCCGTTTTGGAACCCCGGCGTGCGCTTCCCTGGCCCCGAGGCCAAGGGCGCGGTGATCGGCTTTGGCGATGTGCATACCCGCGCCCACCTCTACCGCGCCATCATCGAAGGACTGGGTTATGCCCTGCGCCAGGGCAAGGAACAATTGGAGCGCCGCAACGGCCAGCCTATCCGGCGCCTGCGTGTGGCCGGCGGTGGCTCGCAGAGCGACCGCGTGATGCAAATCACCGCCAATATTTTCGGCCTGCCGGCCGAGCGCATCCACACCTACGAAGCCTCGGGCCTGGGCGCGGCCATCAACGCGGCGGTGGGCGCGGGCTTCTTCAAAACCCATGGCGAGGCGGTGGCGGCAATGTCGCGCCCCGGCCAGGTGTTTGAGCCCGAGGCCAACAAGGTGCAGCTTTACGACCGGCTCTACCGCGAGGTTTATCGCCGCATGTATGCGCGCTTGTCGCCGCTGTACCGCGCCATCCGCCACATCACTCACTACCCCAAGCATTGAGCGAGGGGCTGCGGCCAGGTTTTCAGGCCAGCGCCGGCGCACGGTAAAGCAGTACCTTCAAGGCGCGGTCTTCGTCCACATCGGCGAAGGCGGGCGGATTGGCCAGGCGTTCGACCAAGACCAAGTCGGGCGCCAGCTCACTCATCTGCTCGGTCAAAAAGCTCCGGCCCAGCTTGGGCGTGTTCAGGCACAACAGGGCATGGCCGCCGGGCATGAGCAAATCGGGCAGGCGGCGCATCAGGCGGGCGTAGTCCTTGCTGGCCACAAAGCTGCCTTTTTGGAAGCTCGGCGGGTCCACGATGATCAGGTCGTAAGGGCCACCACGGCTGATCTTGCCCCAGGTGGTGAAGATGTCGTGCGGCAAGAAGCTGGCCTTGGCCATGGCCTCGGCGCCGACCTCGTTGAGTGCGTGGTTCTGTTTGCCGATGGACAGGGCGCCGGCGCTCATGTCCAGATTCAGCACCTTGCTCGCACCACCCTGCAGGGCCACGACCGAAAACGCGCAGGTATAGGCAAACAGGTTCAGCACCTTGGCGCCACCGCGCGGATTGGCGGCGTGGAACTGGGCGCAGAACTCGCGCACCCAGCGCCGGCCCTCAGCCATGTCTAGAAACAGGCCATGGTTTTGGCCCCGGCTCACATGCACCTGGTAGCGCGTGCCGGCCTCGCTGACGATGTGCGGCGAGGGCACGCTGCCGGATAACAAGCGGGTCTCGGTGTTATCGCCTTCTTGGCGGCATTGGTAGATCAGATTCAGTTCAGGCTGATCGCGGCTCAGGGCTTGCTGGCGCTGGGCCAGGGCGCTTTGCAGCGTGTCGATCTCAATCTCGCTGACGGGCTGGAAGCTGGTCAGCACCCAGACGGGCGCGAAGTAGTCCAGGGTCCAGTGCTCGCAGCCCGGGTACAGGCCGCCGCGGCCGTGAAAGATGCGGCAGGCATCGCTGGGAAGGGCGGGCAGGGCGGTGATGGCGTCGAGCAGGGCTTGCATAGGGCGATGGCAGGGAAGGGGTGCCAGTGTATGCAGCTTGGGGCCAGGTGCTGGCCCTGAAACGACAAATGGCAAGACCTTCACGGGCCTTGCCATTCGAGCAAGAGCAAATAGGCGCGGCGCTGACTCGACATCAGCGCCTTGCCTTGTTGAGTCTTTGCTTAGACCTTGCTCAGCTTCACGCTGGTGGCTTCGGCGGTCAGATAGCCCACGGCCGATGCAAAGCGGTCGTTGTAGTTGGCGCGCACCAGCGGGTCCAGGGTGGCTTGCACCTTGCCGTGCAAGCTGCCAAGCCAGTCGCCAGCGTGTTGGAAGTTGCTGGTGATGTAGGTCCAGCCATTCAGATCGTCCACCACGCCCAGGCCGGTGGCTTCGGCGCCGGCAGGCATGGACATCAGGCGGCTCAGCTGCTTGGTGTCAACGTTATAGGCCCAGACGAAGTTGTTGACGTGGTAGCCGCTGTCTTCGCCGATGAAGAGGGTGCGCAGCTTCTCGGAGAACTTCAGGTTGTCGGGGTTGCCGATCTTGTCCGGGTTGGCCAAGTTGCCCAGGGCGTCGGCGGCGATGTCTTCACCCACCAGCAAGGCCTTGGTCAAGGAAGGCACCCAGTCGCTGTTGATGGCGGCGCCAGCGGTGTCTTTCTGGCCGGCGCTTAAGCTGTGGGCCAGCACGCCGCCGGCGACCACGGCCTTGTCCAGCGAAACGCCGTAGGCTTCGTTCCACTTGGCATTGCCGCGCACCATGGAGTCAACGATGTTTTGCAGGGCCGAGTAAGCGACCTTGTCCTTGATGTTGACCGTCGTGCCTTCCATCTTGGTGAAGGCCATGCTGGCACCCTTCAGTGCGGCGTAGCGATGGGTTTCCAGGAAGGCGGCCGCTTTTTCCATGCCCGGCTTGACCTTGACCCATTGCACCTTGCCACCCAGCCAGATCTTGGTGAAGCTGGTGTCGGCCGGGTCGGTGGTGGACACCGTCATGATGTCGGTGGGGGCCAGGGTGTTGGCCAGGGTTTCGATCTCGGCGCTGGTGGCAGAACCGAGCTTGATCCAGCTGATGGCGGTGCCCGCCGATGCCGTATCGAGCGTGAAGCCGGGGGCCAGCTTGGCGACGTAGAGCGAGCCGGCGGAGAGGTCTTTCTCCTTGTCGGCCACAAACATGAAGAAGCCGCCGTTGGTGGCGTCGTCGCCCATGATGGCGGTGCGGTTGTCGGGCATGACCTGGATCAGCTCATGCGAGATACGGCCCATGCAGTAGTGCTTCTTGATCGAGCCGGTGCCGTCGGGATTGACCGTCACTTCGGGCAGGTGGCCGTAGTGGTAAGGCTTGGCCGTGGTTTCGTCGCCGAACACATTCTTGCTATAGGCCTTGAACATGGTGTTCGAGGCGATGGTGAAGGCGTCGGGTTCGTACTCTTCGCTGGACAGGTGGGTGCCCCAAGGCGAGAGGCTGGAGCCGCAAGTGATCCACAGGCCGTGGGCGGCCGAGGTGTCGACGTTGTGGTACTTCACCAGGCTCAGCTTGCCGCTGGCGGGGTCTTGGTCCAGGGTCAGCACGGCGATGGGCGAGGGCAGGGTGCCGTAGGTGTCGGCCAGGGCCTGGTTGCGGGTGGTGTACTCAAATTGCACCACGGCGAACACGGTATTGCCTTTGACGCCCGCCACCTTGGCGCCGGGCACGCTCAGCAGGGAGGTGCCGTCCGGGCAGTCGGAGAAGAACTGGCGCTCCTTGCCCGCCACCGACTTGTCGATGATGGGCTGATTCTTGATGTCCACATAGCCGCCGGCCAGCACGGTGCCGCCCTTGCCGTCGGGCACTTGGGTGCCGGTCATGAAGAAGGGGGCGTAGGCCAGCTTGAAGCTTTGCTTGCTGCCGTCGCTCAGGCTCACGTCCAGGCTGGAGGCCACATAGGTGGTGGCCATGGCGGCCGGGTTGCTCAGCGTGGGGGCAGCCATGGGGCTGAAGCTGGCCGAGACCATTTGTGCGGCCTCGACGTCATCGCCGCCGCCACAGCCGCTCAGCAGTGCGCTCGCGCTCACGCCGGCCGCGCCGGTCAATGGCAGCATCATCGGCGCGCCCAGGAACTTCAAAGCCTGGCGGCGGGTCGTGACGAGCGTGTTGGGTTTGGACACTTGCTTTCCTTCCATACATTGTTTGGTCAAACCGGCGGGCGGTTTGCGGTGAGGCGCTGGGCGGGGTGGTCCACGTAACTTGGTGGAAACCCGCGTCAGGCACGGCCGTGAATGTAGGGAAAGCTAGTGTCTATTTGATGACAGAACGGCGACGAGATTGTCGCAATCGTGGCCCGTCTGGATCAGTGCTGGGCGGGCCTGGAGGGGCTTAGGGCTTGTCGCTTAGGGCTTGTCGTTCAGCACGCCATCCGGCGCGCCAAACATATAGCAGTCAATGAAGGTGAAGTAGAGGCTGGCATAGAACACCGTGGACAGCAGCAAACCGCAAGCCATGGCGATGATGGACACCAACTGCCCCAGGCCGAGCAAACTGGCCAGCAGGCTGACAGTCAGTTCCAGGCAGATGTGCAATAAACCCCACAGCAGGCCGTTGTAAGCGAAGGCGCCACGATTGCGCCATACACCTAGGGTGCTGGAGAAAAAAGCTTGCATTAAACCTTGGCCTCCCCAGTGAACCAGTGCTGCGGCATGCCAGAAGGGGATGGACAGCAAGGCCAAGAGGATCAACCATGTGCCGGCGATCCAGGGAAGGATCGAGTTGTCGATCGCCTCGGCGATCTTCTCGGGAGAGGCGCCGTCGCCAATCAACTTGCTAAGCTGCGCAATGCTGCCGTCGTCCATCTGACTGCAAACGTAGCTGATGGCGATGATCGCAATCGCGTAGCAAAGCCCCAGTAAGAGCTGCGTGTTGCGGCGCTCCTTGGTAAGCCGGAAGGGCATCAGATACACACCGGCCGTGGGCGTCTTGTTTTGCAGCACCAGGTGGGTGGCCAGCATGAAGCCCAGGCTGAGTTGCGGCACTGCCATCAGCAGCAGCATCACGCCCGCGCCGGGCAGCATCAGCATCACCATCGCGGCGAACAAGAACACCGAGAACAGCCCGGCCAGGGCCATGGGCTTGCGCTGAAAGACCTTGAAGCCATGCCGTATCCACAACATGCCATTGCGGCTGGGCACGGTTTGCAGGTGCAAGATCATCGGGGAGGGAGTGCTCAAGGTCAAAAGGCTCAAGGGTAGGGAGTTTCAGGCGGCCGGACAAGCCGGTTTGGCTGTGCGCGTGCGAGCCATGGTCAGGCTAGGCGTTGGCCAGCGCATGCCAGGGGCGCGCCATGCGCTCGCGCAGCACGCGCTCGAAATGGCTGGGGTCGTGCGGGGTGAGCAGGCTGGCGTCGCGCGGCAGATGAACATCCCACAGGCGCGAGACCCAGAAGCGCAGCGCGGCGGCGCGCAAGAGCGCGGGCAGCAGACGGTGCTCGGTGCCGCTCAGGGGTCGCACGGTCTCATACGCATCCACAAAGGCTTGCGCCCGGGCTTCATCAAGGCGGCCGCTGTCGCGGTCAATGCACCAGTCGTTCAGGCACACGGCCAGGTCGAACAACCAGGTGTCCACACCGGCAAAGTAGAAGTCGAAGAAGCCACTCAGGCGCTCACGGCCGGGCAAGCCATCGAACATGACGTTGTCGCGGAACAGATCGGCATGGATAGGGCCGCGCGGCAGTTCGGCATAGCTGGCGGAAGCGGCCAGGCTTTGCTGATAGGCCAGCTCTTGCTGGATCAGGGCGCTGCGCTCCGGGTCCAGATAGGGCAGCAGCACGGGCACGGTCTCATTCCACCAGGCCAGGCCGCGCAGATTGGGCTGCTCAAGCGGGAAATCTTGTGCCGCCAGATGCATGCGGGCCAGGCCCGCACCGACCTGGGCGCAGTGGAAGAGGTCGGGCGCCAACTGGTGACCACCGCTGAGCTTGTTCACCACCGCGGCGGGCTTGCCTTGCAACTCGAACAGGATCTGGCCTTGGGCATCGGCTTGCGGGTCCGGCACGGCGATGCCGCGCGCCGCCAGATGCTTCATCAGCTGCAGATAGAAGGGCAGTTGCTCGAAGCTCAGGCGCTCGAACACCGTCAGCACGAACTCGCCTTTGTCGGTGTCCAGGAAGTAGTTGGTGTTTTCGATGCCGGCCTTGATGCCACGCAGCGACTGCAACTGCCCCAGATGGAGGCGGGTGGCCAGGGCTTGCGCCTGGGCTTCGGTGACTTGGGTGAATACGGCCATGGCAACAGAACGCGTTTATCGGGGCGTCAAAGAAGAGGGTGAGGCGGACGAGATCGGCTGAGGCGAGCAGGGCGCTTGGGGCCTTTGGGCAGCAGGGTGAACTGGCTGGCGGCTGCGCCTCAAAAGGTCAGCAAGCGCCAGACCCGCGCACCGGCAGCGCCGCGGCTGGCGGAATTGCCTTGCGAGGGGTCGCGGCTGGCGTCGCCCATGATGATCTCGTAGCTGGGCAGGGGGCTGTTTTTGGGCTGGACCGTGACCTTTTGGGTCTGGCCACGCACACGCGTCTCTTCAACACGGTTGCTGTCGTCCTCGATCACGGTCTGTTCAACCTTGGCATCGGGGGTCTTGCGAGTGGCAGGCTCATCCCTCAGCACCGGAGCCTGGGCGGGCGCCACCGGCTCGGCAGACTTGGCGGGCTTGTCCGCCGACGCTTCGGCGCGGGCCAGGCCGGCGGTCAAGCAAAGCGCCAGAGCCAATGCTGCCAGGGCTGGCTGAGCCAGCAAGGCAGAAGGGGCAGTCGGGCCGGAATGAGGGATGTAGCGAACCATGGCCTCATTCTAGTTCGCCCCTGCTTGCTCGCCCGTCACGACAGCGGCTGCGCGCCAGGCCTTGCCCTGGCACCCCGCGCCTGCACGACAATGCGCGGCATGAGCAAACCCATTCTTCTGCTGGTCGACGGTTCCAGCTATTTGTACCGCGCCTATCACGCCCTGCCCGATCTGCGTAGCCCGGCAGGCGTGCCCACCGGTGCGATTCACGGCATGGTGGCGATGATGAAGCGCTTGCGCGAACAAGTGGCGGCCGAACATGCGGTGTGCGTCTTCGATGCCAAGGGTCCGACCTTCCGCGACGAGTGGTACCCCGAATACAAGGCCCAGCGCGCGCCCATGCCCGACGCGCTGCGCGAGCAAATCACCCCTATCCATGAGGTGGTCAAGCTGCTGGGTTGGCCGGTGCTGGAAGTGCCCGGCATTGAGGCGGATGACGCCATCGGCACCCTGGCCCGCGTGGCGGCCGAAAGCGGCCACGCGGTGGTGGTGTCCACCGGCGACAAGGACTTGGCGCAGCTGGTGACGAGCAACACCACCCTGATCAACACCATGAATAAGGCTGCCGCTACGCCCGGCAGCCTGGCGCCCTGGGGCGGTCCGTCCATCGACTGCGAGGTGCTGGATCCGGCCGCCGTGCTTGCCAAATTCGGCGTGCCGCCGGAGCGCATCATTGACTACCTGACCCTGATGGGCGACACGGTGGACAACGTGCCCGGTGTTGAGAAGGTCGGCCCCAAGACGGCCGCCAAGTGGATTGCCGAGCATGGCTCGCTGGACGGCGTGATCGCCAATGCGGCGGCCGTCAAGGGCGTGGCCGGTGAGAACCTGCGCAAAGCCCTGGATTGGCTGCCGATGGGTCGCCGCCTTGTCACCGTCAAGCTGGACTGCGATCTGAACGGTTTTGTTCCGGGCTGGCCGGAACTGGACGCCTTGGCGCTCAAGCCGGTGGATGAAGCCGGCTTGCAGGATTTCTATACTCGCTTCGGCTTCAAGACCTGGCTCAAGGAGTTGGCTGGCGCTGGCGCCAAAATTGCCGCGCCGGCTGCAGTCAGCGGCGATTTGTTCGGCGACGGATCTGCTGATGCATCGGCGCCGCAATTGCCCGCCGCCGTGCTTGAGCGCAACTACAGCACCATCCTCGACTGGCCCAGCTTTGATGCCTGGCTGGCCAAGCTGCAGTCCGCCAGCCTGGCCGCGCTGGACACCGAGACCGATTCGCTCGACCCCATGCGGGCGCGCATCGTCGGCATCTCCTTCAGCGTCAAAGCGGGTGAGGCGGCCTATATTCCGCTGCGCCATGAAGGGCCGGATGCCCCGGCTCAGCTGCCGCTGGACGAGGTGCTGGCCAAGCTCAAGCCCTGGCTGGAAGACGCCCATGCGCCCAAGCTCGGCCAGAACCTCAAATACGACACCCATGTGCTGGCCAATCACGGCATCCAGCTGCGCGGCGTGCAGCACGACACCATGCTGCAAAGCTATGTGCTGGAGGCGCACAAAACCCACGGCCTGGGCGCCTTGGGTGAGCGCCATCTGGGCCGCGCTGGCCTGAGCTATGAGGACCTGTGCGGCAAGGGTGTCAATCAGATTCCCTTTGCCCAGGTGGAAGTGGCCAAGGCGGCGGAGTATTCCTGCGAAGACTCGGACATGTGCTTGCAGGTGCATCAACAGCTGTGGCCGCAGATCGAGGCCGAAGCCGGCTTGCTGCGCATCTACCGCGACATCGAAATGCCCACCAGCGCCTTGCTGGCTCGCATCGAAACCACCGGCGTCTTGATCGACGCCAGCCGCCTGCAAGCGCAAAGCCATGAACTGGGTCAGCGCTTGCTGACGCTGGAGCAAGAGGCTTACGACATTGCCGGCCAGCCTTTCAATATGGGCAGCCCCAAGCAGATCGGCGAGATCTTGTTCAACAAGCTGGGCCTGCCCATCGTCAAAAAGACCGCCACCGGCGCGCCATCCACCGACGAAGAGGTGCTGGACAAGCTGGCGCTGGACTATCCGCTGCCGGCCAAGATTCTGGAATACCGTGGCCTGGCCAAGCTCAAGAGCACCTATACCGACAAGCTGCCGCTGATGATCAATGCGCAGACCGGGCGCGTTCACACCAATTACGCCCAGGCGGTGACGGTGACCGGGCGCTTGTCGAGCAATGAGCCCAATCTGCAGAACATTCCCATCCGCACCGCAGAAGGCCGCCGCGTGCGCGAGGCCTTTGTGGCGCTGCCCGGCCACAGCATCGTCAGCGCCGACTATTCGCAGATCGAGCTGCGCATCATGGCCCACATCAGCGAAGACCCGGGCCTGTTGCGCGCCTTCGGCGAAGGCCTGGACGTGCACCGAGCCACCGCCGCAGAAGTGTTCAACACGCCGCTGAGCGAGGTCACCACCGAGCAGCGCCGCTATGCCAAGACCATCAACTTCGGCCTGATCTATGGCATGGGCGCTTTCGGCCTGGCGCAGTCCCTTGGCATCGAGCAAAAGGCCGCGCGCGACTACATCGACCTCTACTTCAACCGCTTCGCCGGCGTGAAGCACTATATGGACAACACCAAGGCCCGCGCCGCCGAGTTGGGCTATGTGGAAACCTTGTTTGGGCGGCGCATTTATCTGCCCGAGATCAAGGGCGGCAACGGCCCACGCAAGGCCGGGGCCGAGCGTCAGTCCATCAACGCGCCCATGCAGGGCACGGCGGCGGACTTGATCAAGCTGGCCATGATCGCGGTGCAGGCCGCCCTGGATGAGCAGGGCAAGCTCACCCGCATCGTCATGCAGGTGCACGATGAACTGGTGTTCGAGGTGCCTGACGCAGAGCTGGACTGGGTCAAGACCGAGGTGCCACGCCTGATGGCCGGTGTGGCTGCGCTGCGCGTGCCCTTGCTGGCCGAGGTGGGCGTGGGCGCCAACTGGGATGAGGCCCACTGAAGTCGGGGGCCTCACCCCATTTCAAATTGACGCGGGCTGTGCCAAATTGCGACTGGCTGAGGCGCGGTTTGCGCCGGCCTTTCGTTCAAGCAAGTTCACGCAAGTTCAAGTGAGAAAAGGGGTGGCACATGACATGCACGCACAAGGCTGATTTCAAGTGGCTGATCGCCGCCTTGGGCTTGGCTTGGGGCTTGTCAGCGCCGGCGCAAGCCGCCACGCCAGCGTCGGCCCAAACGCCGCCGACTAGTTCCGCGGCGTTTGCGGGCAACGGCCTGGTGCTGGATGTCAGTGGTATTGACAGCAAGGATGCGCTGGGCACCCCCTTCAACACGGTGCTGAACCTGCAGGTGGGTGCCAATGCGCTGATCAACTCCCTCAGCTGGGATTTGCAGTTGCAAGCCTTTGACCCGAGTTGGCTGTCGCACATCAAATTGAGTTTGGGGCCCAGCTCCGGCGCGGGCCTTGTGGCCTTCACGCCCGGCATCAATGATGAATATAGCGGCAGCGCGCACTACAGTGGGAGCGCCAATCTGGTCGATTACGGCCTGGCCTTTCAGGTCGGTGAGGACGGCCTGCTGCGCTTGGAGTTCTTTGAGGGCGTGGACAACGGCGTCGAGCCAACGGACGGCAAATGGTTGTCAGGCACGCTGAGTTTGGGCATCAGCCCTGTGCCCGAGCCCTCAAGCTATGGCTTGATGGCCCTGGGCCTGATGGCGCTGCTGGGCGCGCGCGGCATTGCCCGCCGCCAGGCCAAAGGCGGCGGTGGTGGCAACGCCGGGCGCGAGAAAACTGCCTGAGTTTTCAGCTGTCCACACATCAAGCCCGCCCGGCGCATCGCCGCGCGGGCTTTTTTCTTGCCTTTTGAAGTGCGGCTTGTCGCTGAGGCGCTTCGCCCTGGGGAGGCGTCTGGCTTGCCTCAGTTAGCATGCCGGGCATGAATTGGCCTTATGAATTGCAGATTGGCTGGCGCTACACCCGCGCCGGACGTGGTGGGCGGCGCAACCGCTTCATCTCTTTTATCTCCGGCGTGTCGGTGCTGGGGATCGCGCTGGGCGTGGCGGCGCTGATCATCGTTTTGTCGGTGATGAATGGCTTCCAGAAGGAAGTGCGCGACCGCATGTTGTCGGTGATCGCCCATGTGGAGCTGATGAGCTACAACGGCGACGCCTTGCCCGACTGGCAAGCCACGGCGGCCAAGGCGGCCGAGAACCCGGCCGTGCAGGCGGCAGCGCCCTTCATCGCCTCGCAGGTGCTGGTGGCGCGCGGCGACGAGATGCGCGGCGCCATCGTGCGCGGCATCGAGCCCGAGGCGGAGAGTCATGTCACGCCTTTGGCTGCCCAACTCAAGGACGGCCCCCTGGCGCAATTGACACCGGGCGCCTGGCACATCGTGCTGGGGGCGGAGTTGGCGCGCAGCTTAGGGCTACGGGTCGGCGACAAGGTCACGGTGGTCTCGCCCAGCGGCGATGTCTCGCCCGCCGGCACCGTGCCGCGCATGAAGCAGTTCACCTTGGTGGGCACTTTCAATGCCGGGCATTACGAGTACGACAGCGGCATGGCCCTGATTCATGTGGCCGACGCCGCCAAGCTGTTCCGCGTCACCGGCCCGTCCGGCGTGCAGCTGAAATTGAAAGACGTTTACAAGGCCCGCGAGGTCGGCAATGAGTTGATGCGCAGCATGGGCCCGGAGATCCGGGTGCGTGACTGGACCCGCAGCAATGCCAATTGGTATGACGCGGTGCAGGTCGAGAAGCGCATGATGGGCATCATCCTGACCCTGATCGTCGCGGTGGCGGCCTTCAATCTGGTCTCCACCCTGGTGATGACGGTGACCGATAAGCAGGCCGATATCGCGATTCTGCGTACCCTGGGTGCCAGCCCGCGCTCCATCATGGGCATCTTCATGGTGCAAGGCGCTACCTCCGGCGTGATCGGTACGCTTTCAGGCGTTGGCCTGGGGCTTTTGGTGGCCTTCAATATCGATGTGATCGTGCCCTTCATCGAGCGGGTGCTCAACACCAGCTTCCTGCCGGGCAGCATCTATCTGATCAACAAGATGCCCAGCGACCCGCAAAGCGCCGACATCTGGCCCATCGTCATCACCTCGCTGATCCTGGCCTTCCTGGCCACCATTTACCCGAGCTGGCGCGCCAGCCGCGTGCAACCCGCCGAGGCGCTGCGTTATGAGTGAAGCCCAGATTGTTTTGCAAGGCCTGGGCCTGGAGCGCCGCTTCAAGGAAGGCGAGTTGGACGTGCGCGTGCTGGCCGGCGTGGACGTGACGGTGTTTCGCGGCCAGACCCTGGCCATCGTCGGTGCCTCCGGTTCCGGAAAGTCCACCTTGCTGCATTTGCTGGGTGGGCTGGACAAGCCCTCGGCCGGCCGCGTCAGCCTGCTGGGGCAGGACCTGAGCCAGCTCAGCGAGAGCGCGCGTGGCGACTGGCGCAACCAGCATCTCGGCTTTGTCTACCAGTTTCATCACCTCTTGCCCGAGTTCAGCGCGCTGGACAATGTGGCCATGCCGCTGCGCATCCGCCGCATGCCGCAAGCCCAGGCGCGTGAGCGTGCTACGGCGATGTTGAGCCGCGTTGGCCTGGCCGCGCGCCTGAAGCACCGGCCCGCCGAGTTATCGGGCGGTGAGCGCCAGCGGGTGGCCATTGCACGCGCCTTGGTCACGCAACCGGCTTGTGTGCTTGCGGATGAGCCCACCGGCAATCTGGATCGCAACACCTCGCAAGCCGTGTTCGAGCTGATGCTGGCCACGGCGCGAGAGCAAGGCACAGCCTTTGTGATGGTGACCCACGACCAGAGCCTGGCGGCACAGTGCCAGGCCCAGCTGAATCTGGTGGGTGGCCATGTTCAACAAGCCGCTGCTGTAGCAGCCTGAGTATTCAAGAATTGAAGAATTAGAGAAGTCATCGATGAGCAACAGTCCTCGCAGCGCCAAGCGTTTCATCCTCAAACTGAGCTGCCCCGACAAGGCGGGCATCGTCCACACCGTCACCGGATTTTTGCTGCAGCATGGCGGCAATATCTTGACCTCGGCTCAACATGGCGACGCCGATCACCAGCGCTTTTTCATGCGCATCGAGTTTGAGTGCGCCGCCGGTGCCGAGCAAGAGCGCTTGCGCGAAGCCTTCGCGCCCCTGGCTGCCGGCTTGCAAATGGACTGGGAGCTAGTGGACACGCAGGTCAAGACGCGGGTGCTCTTGCTGGTGTCTAAGCTGGGCCATTGCCTGAACGATTTGCTGTTCCGGGTGCAAACCGGGCATTTGCCGATCGAGATCCCGGCCATCGTCTCCAACCACCGCGAGTTCTATCAGCTGGCCGCCTCGCACAATATTCCTTTCCATCACTTCCCCTTGCTGGGCGCGACGGAGGAGCAAAAGCAGGCTCAGGAGGGCAAGATCCGCGAGGTGATGGCTGATAACGACATCGACCTGGTGGTGCTGGCGCGCTATATGCAAATTCTCTCGCCCGAGTTCTGCCGCGATTTATCCGGCCGGGCCATCAATATCCACCACAGCTTTCTGCCCAGCTTCAAGGGCGCCAAGCCCTATCACCAGGCGCATGAACGCGGCGTCAAGCTGATCGGCGCTACGGCGCATTACGTCACCTCGCATCTGGACGAAGGCCCCATCATCGAGCAGGAAGTGGCCCGCATTGACCACAGCCTGGCGCCCGAGCAACTGGTGGCGATTGGCCGCGATGTGGAATGCGTGACCCTGGCGCGGGCGATTCAATGGCATGCCGAACATCGGGTGCTGATGAATGGCAACCGCACAGTGGTCTTCCGCTGACCGCTGACGCTTCAGGCATGCAGCATCCAGCCGGCATGTGGATCGACAGCCACTGTCACCTCGACGCGCCGGAGTTTGATGCCGACCGCAGCGCGGTGCTGCAGCGGGCGCGCGCCGCCGGCCTGGGGCAGCTGGTCCTGCCCGCCGTGGCGGCCTTCAATTTCGACACGATGCGGGAGTTGGCCCATGCGCATGGCCTGAGCTATGCGCTGGGCATCCACCCGCTCTACACGCCGCAGGCCCGCGAGCAAGACCTGACCCTGCTGGACGAGTTGCTGGGTCGCTACGGCGATGACCCGCGCCTGGTCGCGGTGGGCGAGATCGGCCTGGACTTCTTTGTGCCCGGCCTGGATGCCGCCCGGCAGAGCTTTTTCTACACCGAGCAGCTCAAGCTGGCCGGTCGCCACCGTTTGCCCGTGCTGCTGCATGTGCGGCGCAGTGCGGATCAGCTGCTCGCGGGTTTGCGGCGGCAGCCGGTGCCGGGCGGCATTGCCCACGCCTTCAACGGCAGCGCCCAGCAGGCTCAGCATTTTGTGGATCTGGGTTTCAAGCTGGGCTTTGGCGGCACGCTGACTTTTGATCGTGCCCAGCAGATTCGTCGCCTGGCCCAAAGCCTGCCCGAGTCGGCCCTGGTGCTGGAAACCGACGCGCCCGATATTCCCCCGCATTGGCTTTACAAGACCGCCGCCGAGCGGGAGCAGGGCGCTGTGACTGGGCGCAACGAGCCGGCCGAGCTGCCACGCATTGCCGCCAGCCTGGCCGATTTGCGCGGCTGGACCTTGGCGCAAACCGCCGCCATCACCAGCGCCAATGCCTGTGCGGCCCTGCCCAAGCTGGCGGCAACCATCGCTTGAGACGATGACGAGCAAGCGTTCGATGTCTATTCCCGATGCTATTGGGGCCGCGGCGGAGCTTTCCCAAGCCGGATCAGGCCCAGGGCATGATGCCGCCCGTCTGCAGGGTTTGGCCCCGGTCTGGTCCGAGCGCGCGAAGTTGCTGGTCTTGGGTAGCTTCCCCAGCGTGGCTTCGCTGGCCGCGCAGGCCTATTACGGCCATCCGCGCAATCAGTTCTGGCCGATTTTGTCGGCCTTGTGGCAGCAGGATTTGCGGCCGCTGCCCTATGAACAGCGTCTCGATATAGCGCGCCAGCGCGGCTTGGCCATCTGGGATGTCTATGCCTCGTGTGAGCGCCAGGGGAGCCTGGACGCAGCGATACAGGCCGCCCAGCCCAATGATTTGCTCGGCTTGGCCGCAAAGATGCCGCTGCTGCAGGCGATCGCCCACAATGGCGGGGAATCGGCCCGGCACAAACGCATCACCGCAAGCTTGGGCCTGCCCGTCTATCAACTGCCGTCTACCAGCCCGGCCAATGCCAGCTGGACGATGGAACGCAAATTGGCGGCCTGGCGAGAGGTGTTTGAGCGCCATGGCCTTTTGGAGTGACATGATCAGCAATAAGAAAAACAAGAGCGGCGCCAAACCCGTGTGGGCGCCCGCCACCCTGTCGGAATTTGATGGCGTGCGCTTTTTGCATCTGGACAGCATCTGGGTGCAGGGCGCCATGCGGATTCGCAAGCCGCAGCAGCTGGAACTGGAATACATCCAGCGCATGATGGTGTGGATGCTGTGGCGCGAATCTGCGCAGCTGCGCGAGGGTCATGCCGTGCAACTGGGCCTGGGTGCCGCGGCCATCACGCGTTTTTGCCACAAGATGCTGCGCATGCGCACCACGGCGGTGGAAATCAACCCGACCGTGATCAGCGCCTGCCGGGCCTGGTTTCATTTGCCCGAGGACGATGCCAAGCTCACGGTGATCAATGCCGACGCCGCCTGCTGGGTGGCCGAGCCCCAGCAAGCCGGCACGGCCGATGTGCTCAATATCGATCTCTACGATCACGACGCTGCCTCGCCGGTGCTGGATGATGAAGCGTTCTATGCCCATTGCCGTGATTTGCTGAGCGAGGGCGGGCTGATGACGGTCAATCTGTTCGGCCGCGATGCCAGCTTCACCCGCAGCGCCCTGCGCATCGCCAAGGTGTTCGGCTCCGATCAGGTGTGGAGTTTGGCGCCGACCAAGGAGGGCAACACCATCGTGGTGGCGGCGCGAGGTGTGGCGGTGCCGGATCGCGAAGAACTGGAACTCAGAGCGGCTAATATCGAGTCGCAGTTCAGCCTGCCGGCGCGGAAGTGGTTGCGCCTGGTGCGGCCTTTGCCCTTGAACATCATCCAACAGCTGCAAGCCGAGTCCACAACATGAGCGTGAAAGCCACCTCCGCACCCAAAGCCAGCCCGCTCGAAGGCCGGCTGGACTGGCGGGCGATGTTGCACTGGCTGTTGGAAGATGGCTTGATCGACGAGCCTCAGGTGCTGCGCACCCAGTCGCGCTTTGCGGCGGGGGACAGTTCCTTGCATCCCTTGGTGCGCCTGGGGCATGCCGGCTTGACCCGACTCAGCAATGGCAAGACCTTGGATGTCGATGCGCTGACCGAATGGGTGGCCGGCCGCGCCAAGCTGCCCTATCTGCGCATTGACCCGCTGAAGGTGGAAGTCGGCCGGGTCAGCGATGTGATGTCGGTGGGTTATGCCGAGGCCAAGCGCTGCTTGCCGGTGCAGGTCGGCTTGCTCGATGTGACGATTGCGACGTCTGAGCCCTTTGATACATCTTGGGTTGCGCAGATCGAATCGCATATGCGCAAGCCGATCAAGCGCGTTGTGGCCAACCCGCTGGAGATTGCGCGTTACACGACCGAGTTTTTCACCCTGGCTCGGTCCGTGCGGGCGGCGGCCAAGGCGGGCGAGTCCAGCCAGGCCGCCAGCTTCGAGCAATTGGTGGAGCTGGGCCGCAGCAATAAACAGTTAGACGCCAATGACCAAGGCGTGGTCCAGGTGGTGGATTGGCTCTGGCAGTACGCTTTTGATCAGCGCGCCAGCGATATCCACTTGGAGCCGCGCCGCGATATGGGCGTGATTCGCTTTCGTATCGACGGCGTGCTGCACACCGTTTACCAGTTGCCGCCGACGGTGATGAGCGCCATGACCTCGCGCATCAAGCTGCTGGGTCGCATGGACGTGGTTGAGCGCCGCCGGCCGCTGGATGGCCGCATCAAGACCCGCAATCCGGCCGGGGATGAGGTGGAAATGCGCCTGTCCACGCTGCCCACCGCCTTCGGTGAAAAGATGGTGATGCGGATTTTTGACCCTGACACTGCGGTCAAGGATCTGGCCAAGCTGGGTTTTTCTAGCCATGACAACGAGCGCTGGGAAAAGCTGGTGACGCAGCCGCACGGCATCATTCTGGTGACCGGCCCCACCGGCAGCGGCAAGACCACCACCCTGTATTCCACGCTCAAACGCCTGGCCACCGAAGAGGTCAATGTCTGCACCATCGAAGACCCGATCGAGATGATCGAGCCGGCCTTCAACCAGACCCAGGTGCAAAGCGCGCTGGATCTGGGCTTTGCCGAAGGCCTACGGGCACTGATGCGCCAGGACCCCGACATCATCATGGTGGGCGAAATCCGCGACTTGGCCACGGCCGAGATGGCGATTCAGGCTGCCTTGACGGGCCATCTGGTGTTTTCAACCCTGCACACCAATGATGCGGCGTCGGCCATCACCCGCCTGACCGATTTGGGCGTACCTTCTTATCTGATCAGCGCCACCGTGATTGGCGTGCTGGCCCAGCGACTGGTGCGCACCCTCTGCCCGCATTGCAAGGTGCCCGATCCGGCAGTGACGCGCGACACCTTGAACGAGATGCTCAAACACTGGCGCATGAATGGCGGCGTGAAGCCGTACAAGCCGGTGGGTTGCCTGGAATGCCGCCATACCGGGTACCGGGGGCGTGCTGGCCTGTACGAGTTGCTGACCATTGGTGAGTCCGTCAAGGCGCATCTGCATCCCGTCGCAGATATTTCAGCGCTGCGCCGTCAGGCCATGCAGGAGGGGCTGCGGCCGCTGCGCCTGGCAGGGGCCATGAAGGTGGCTGAGGGGGCTACAACGCTGGAAGAGATCTTGCGCAGCACGCCGCAGTGGCAGACTTGAGCCCTGATCTTTCGTCTTGGGGTCAGGTTTTGCCTGGCGGGGTGTGAGCCGCTTCATCGGCGCCGCATGTTCGAGGAATGGAAGCGAAAAAATGAAAATCAAAAGTCAGCGGGATTTCTGGTCGGGGCTGATCTTTGTGCTGGTCGGCGTTGCCTTTGCCTGGGGCAGCATGAGCTACAAGTTTGGCTCTTCAGCCCAGCCGGGACCGGCCTATTTCCCATTCTTCCTGGGTGTGTTGTTGGCCTTGATGGGCGGCATGGTCTTGTTCAAGGCGCTGAGCATTGAATCTGATGGGGGTGACCCGATCGGCAAGATCGCCTGGAAGCCGCTGCTCATCATCGTGGCCGCCATCATCGTGTTCGGCTTGGCTCTGCCGCGCCTGGGCCTGATCTTGACCTTGCCCATATTGATCACCATGTCGGCACTGGCGGGCAATCAGTTCCGCTGGAGAGATGCTTTGCTCAATAGTCTGGTTCTAACGGCCATGAGCTGGGTGTTGTTCGTCTGGGGCTTGAAGCTGCAGCTTCCGGTCTGGCCTGTGATGTTCGGCGGCTGAGGGCCTAGGCATGGAACTGTTTGATAACTTGGCGCTGGGCCTGCATGTCGCAATGACCTGGCAAAACCTGCTCTATGCCTTTGGCGGCGCGGTACTGGGTACTTTGATCGGCGTCTTGCCAGGCCTGGGGCCGGTCGCCACCATCGCCATGCTGCTGCCGTCCATCTACGCGCTGGATGCCACGCCTGCCTTGATCATGCTGGCCGGCATTTACTACGGCGCCCAATACGGTGGGTCAACCACAGCCATTCTGATCAATGTGCCTGGCGAATCCAGCTCGGTGGTCACCGCCATCGATGGCTATCAAATGGCGCGGCAGGGCAGGGCGGGTGCGGCCTTGTCGGCTGCGGCCCTGGGCTCATTCTTCGCCGGCTGCATCGGCACTTTGTTCATTGCCGCCTTTTCGCAGCCCTTGATCGTGATGGCCTCGAGCTTTGGGCCGGCGGAGTACTTTTCGTTGATGGTGCTCGGTCTGGTGGGCGCAGTGGTGCTGGCTTCGGGTTCGCTGATCAAGGCCATCGCGATGATCCTGCTGGGTTTGCTTCTGGGGCAGATCAACACTGACGTGATCTCCGGCACGCCGCGCTTTTCTTTTGACATTCCTGAACTCACCGACGGCATCGGCTTCGTGGTGATCGCAATGGGCGTCTTTGGCTTTGGCGAGATCATTGCCAATCTCGGGCAGCCGGAGGATGACCGGGAAGTCTTTACCAATGACGTGAAAGGGCTTTGGCCTACCCGTCAAGATTTCCAGGAGGCCTGGCCCGCGGTGCTCAGAGGGACGGCCCTGGGCTCGGTGCTTGGCGTCCTGCCGGGAGGCGGGGCTTTGCTGGCGTCCTTCGCTGCCTACACACTGGAAAAGAAGATCGTCAAGCGCCCGCGCATCCCTTTTGGCAAAGGTGCAATCCAGGGCGTGGCCGGCCCCGAGTCCGCCAATAACGCCGGCGCGCAGACCAGCTTCATCCCCATGTTGACACTGGGCATTCCGCCGAATGCGGTCATGGCCTTGATGGTGGGCGCCATGACCATCAAAGGCATTCAGCCAGGCCCGCAAGTCATGACCAGCAACCCGGAACTGTTCTGGGGTCTGATCGTGTCGATGTGGATTGGCAACTTGATGCTAGTTGTCTTGAACCTGCCGCTGATCGGCATCTGGATCAAGCTGCTGACAGTCCCGTACCGTTTTCTGTTCCCGGCCATCGTTGTCTTTTGCTGCATCGGTACCTACACCCTCAGCAATAACAGCTTCGATGTCTATATGACAGCGCTCTTTGCGCTGGTTGGGTATGTGTTCTACAAACTCAGCTGTGAGCCGGCGCCTTTGCTGCTTGGCTTCATCTTGGGTCCCATGATGGAAGAGAACTTGCGTCGTGCGCTGTTGCTATCTCGGGGTGACTGGAGCACCTTCATGTCGCGCCCCTTGTCCGCGGGCTTGCTGATCGCGGCTTTGCTGATGGTCCTGGTGGTCATGCTCCCGACCATCAAGAGCAAACGCGAAGAGGCGTTTCAAGAGGATTAATGCGTTCTAGCGCTCGTACTGCATCCCATGTCAGTGCGGGCCGGGGCCGGGCGCGTTGTGCTCTTCGGTAAAAGAGTTCACCGAAAGTTGCGCGTACCTCAAAAATCCTGTGCTACAGTAGAGGGCTTCGCTACAGGGAAGTTTGCTTCGGCATCGAAGCAGTGCTGAATGAGAATTCAGTTTTGTAGCGTGAAGTGAGAGCGTTGAAAA
>NZ_CAMFJS010000033.1 GCF_945956965.1 uncultured Roseateles sp. | reverse complement strand
AGCGCGGCTCGGGCCAGTTCGACAAGGCCGAGAAGATGATCACCGACAACCGGGTCTTGTTCCACCGGGTCGCCAACACGCTCAACTACCTGGACATCAAAACCGTGGTGGTCAGCTGCGGCACCTGCTATGACCAGTTGCAAGGCTATAAGTTCGAGGACATCTTCCCCGGCTGCCGCATCATCGACATTCACGAGTACCTGCTGGAAAAGGGCATCACCCTGGGTTCGGACAAGAGCTATCTCTACCACGACCCCTGCCACACGCCGATGAAGCTGCAAGAGCCGATGAAAACGGTCAAGGCGTTGGTGGGTGACAGCGTGGTGGAAAGCAAGCGCTGCTGCGGCGAAAGCGGCACCTTGGGTGTGACCCGGCCGGATATCTCCACGCAGATCCGCTTCCGCAAGGAAGAAGAGTTGCGCGCCACCGAGACCCAGCTGCGCGAAAGCGGCAAGGTCGCAGCGGCCGACAACCTCAAGATCCTGACCAGCTGCCCCAGCTGCCTGCAAGGACTGAGCCGTTACGGCGGCGACTTGCAGAACGGCTTGCTGGAGGCCGACTACATCGTGGTCGAGATGGCACGCCAAATCCTCGGCGAGGACTGGCTGCCGCAGTATGTGGCCAAGGCCAATAACGGCGGCATTGAGCGGGTGCTGGTGTAAGGGGACGCTGGCGAGAACCTGCTTGGCTTAGGCCCGGCAGGTTTTGGGAAGAGTCTTCACTAGGGCTGTAAGCCAGCGATGTTGGTGCAGGCAAGACCTGACCCCGCCGAGCCCGCTTGGCGGCCCGGCGCTCACTCCGCCGACAGCTTGCGCTCCTTGATCAGCGTGTGCCAGATCTGCGTTTCCTGCTGCAGATAGCGCGCCAGGCTGGGGCCATCGCCGGGGATGACTTGCAGGCCGAACTCTTCCAGCCTGGCCTTCACCTCGGGCAGGGCGATGGCCTTGTTCATCTCCAGCGTCAGGCGCTGCACGATGGGCTCGGGCGTGCCCTTGGGTACGAACAGACCCTGCCAGGCCGACACCTCCACGCCCTTGAGTCCCAATTCCTCGAAGGTGGGCACATCGGGCAGTTGCTGGATGCGGGTCTTGCTCAGCACCGCCAGGGGTTTGAGCTTGCCGGCGCGGATTTGCGGCAGGCCGGCGGCGCTGTCCAGAATTGCCATTGGCACGATGCCCGACATCACGTCCTGAATTGCGAAGGCCGTGCCGCGGTAGGGCACATGCACCACAAAGCTCTCGCTGCGCTGCTTGATCAGCTCCATGGCCAGATGATGCGGGCTGCCGATGCCTGGCGAGGCATAGCTGTACTTGCCGGGGTTCTTCTTGATCTCGGCCAGCCACTGGGCGGCGCTGCTGAAGCCCGAGCTGGGGTTAACGGCCAGAATCAGCGGGAAGCGCGCCATCATGCCCACCGGCGTGAAGTCGCTGGCCGCGTAGGGCAGCTTTTTGTACATGGCGCTGTTGAAGATCATCGCGCCGTTGTCCCCGCTGAGCAGGGTGTAGCCATCGGCGGGTGATTTGGCGGCCGCGTCGGTGCCAATGCTGCCGCCGGCGCCGGGCCGGTTGTCGATGATCAGGGTCTGGCCCAGCTGCTTGCCCAGGGCGGGTGCCAGCTGGCGGGCCAGAAAGTCAGAGCCGCCGCCGGCCGGATAGGCCACGACCCATTTGATCGGCTTATTGGGCCAGTTGCCGTTGCCTTCAGCGGATGCCGAGCTTGGGCTTGAAGCCATCAGCGTGGCGCCTAGGCTGGCCGTTAGCTTGAGGATGGCCTGGCGGCGTGTGTGGACCTTGGTCGTGACTTGGGCTGCTGGCTTGTGGGTCATGGGCCTATCGCTTGTGCTTGCTAAAGTCTGGGCATCTTAGTCAGCCCGTGAGCACAAATGAATAATATTCAGCCCCAATGTCCTTTGTGCCAAGAGAGTGGCGGCTTGCTGGTGGCGCAAAGCGCGCAGTGGCGCCTGGTGCGCGTGCTGGACGACAGCAACTTCCCCGCCTTTTACCGCCTGATCTGGGCCAGCCATGTGGCCGAGTTCAGTGATCTCACGCCAGCCGAGCGCGTGGACTGCATGGCTGCGGTGGCGGCGGTGGAGCGCGCTTTGATTGAGGCCCTGGCGCCCACCAAAATCAATTTGGCGAGCCTGGGCAATATGGTGCCGCATCTGCACTGGCATCTCATCGCCCGCTTCGACTGGGACAGCCATTTCCCCAACCCGATCTGGGGCCAGGCCAAGCGTGAGGTGGCGGGTGGCGCGGCGGCCCGGCTGGCGCTGCCCTTGGCCGAGCTGGACCAGCGCGTGGTGGCTGCGTTGGCCGCACAGGCCTGATCAAGCCAGCCTGATCAAGCGGGCTTGATCAGGCGCTGATGCCGCTTCAGGCCGCGGCCAAGGTCGCCGCCAACATGGGCGCCGGGCGCTGCTGCAGTTGGCCGAACAGGTCTTTCGGGTCGGCCATGTTGGGCACCAGGCTGACGTCTTGGCCCAGGCCCAACTCGCGAGCCAGGTCACGCAGCAGGCGCAGGGCGGAGTAGTCTTCCAGCGCAAAGCCCACCGAATCAAACACGGTCACTTGCGCGTCGTTGTCGCGGCCCTGGGTTTGGCCCTTGAGCACGCGCCAGAATTCGGTGACCGGGAAGTTGGCCGGCATCTGCTGCACATCGCCCTCGATGCGCGACTGCGGCTCGAACTCCACAAACACCTTGGCCATCTCCAGCACAGCGGGGTGCAGCTCGGTCTTGCCAGGGCAGTCACCACCGACGCCGTTGATGTGCATGCCGGGCTCGATCATCTCGGGCGTGAGGATGGTGGCATTGCTCTTGTCCGCTGTGACGGTGGTGACGATGTCGGCACCACGCACCGCCTCGGCAATGCTCTTGCACAGGGTGAGGCGCAGGCCGGTCTGGCCTTGCAGATTGCGCATCAGCTTGGCGCTTGCAGCGGGGTCGAGGTCGAAGAGGCGAATCTCCTCAATGCCCAGCAGATGGTGGAAGGCCAGGGCCTGGAACTCGCTTTGCGCGCCGTTGCCGATCAGGGCCATGGTCTTGGCATTGCGGCGGGCCAATTGCTTGGCGGCCATGGCCGAAGTGGCGGCGGTGCGCAAGGCGGTGGTCAGGGTCAGCTCGCTCAGCAATTCGGGCCGGCCGGTGGCCACATCGGCTAGCACGCCCAAGGCCATCACGGTGGGCAGGCCCGCCTGGGTGTTCTTGGGGTGGCCGTTGACGTATTTGAAGGTGTAGAGCTGGGCGTCGGCAATCGGCATCAGCTCGATCACGCCATCGGCGGAATGGCTGGCCACGCGGGCGCATTTGTCAAACTCTTGCCAGCGTAGATAGTCGGCCTCGATATAACTGCACATGCGCTGCAGCAGAGCAGGCACGCCCAGGGCCTGGGCCATTCGGGCGATGTCTTGGGTGTTGAGCAGGGTGGTCATGGGCTGTCTCCAAAAGGGTTTTTGCCTTCGTCCGGTACGGTGCCGGGCAGGTCAATGCTTCGGTGACGCCATTCTTCTCGCCCGCAGAGTGAAAGAGAAGCCGCTGAAATGCCTGAGATTCGCTAGAAATTTGCCATATCGGCAGACAAATTTGTCAAAATGCCAATATGGACACCTTGGACCAACAACTGCTGGCCCTGCTGCGGGCGGACGCGCGCAGCTCGGTCGCGACCCTGGCGCACAAGCTCAAGGTCTCACGCGGCACCGTCACCAATCGCATCGCCAAGCTCGAAGATGCGGGCGTGATCGTGGGCTACACCGTGCGCTTACGGCCGGACGAAACGCCCAACGAGATCACCGCCTGGATGAGCATTGCGGTGGAAGGCAATAAGACCCGCGAGGTCATCAGCATCTTGCTGGGTGAGCCGGGCGTGGCGGGCCTGTTTGACACCAATGGCCGCTGGGACCTGCTCGCCGAATTGCGTGCCGCCACCTTGGGTGAGCTGGCCGAGGTGCTGGAGCGGGTGCGCCTGATCAAGGGCATTGGCGCCACCGAGACCAGTATTCACTTGCAGAGCTACAAGGCCTCGTAGATTTCTGCCTCAGCCGAGCTAGCGGGCAGGCGAGCTGCTGGGCTAAGGATGCCGGGCTAGCTCCGCGGCCACAGCCTGGGCCAGCTGCTGAAGCACCTGGCTGTGGGCATAGGCAATGCGCTCGGGGTCGCGGCTGCTGGCGCTGGCTTCGAAGCGGCCCTGCTGCCAGCGCACTTCCGGCTTGCCTTCGCGCAGCCAGCTCCAGTGCGCCTCCAGCGTGACGCGGCCCTGGCTGTCGGCCTCCAGGCTGCGCACATCCAGCCACAGCAGCCAGGCCGGGTCACTTTGGCTGGGCTGCGGGCGCAGCTTGCTCAGCGTCACGCTGCGGCCGAGCAGGGCCGACAAATCGTCCGCCAGCACGCGTGGCACGGCTTCGCTCAGAGGCTCGGCCCAGCGCGCCGCGTCGCGGTAATGCACCTCGCCCGCGGCAATCCGCTCCAGCAAGGGATTGCGTTTGATCAGGTCGGGCAGGATCACCCGGTCCACCACGATGCTGGCCTTGCTTGCGCTATTGCTGGCAACTGGCGCGGCTGGGGGCATGGCTTGCAAAGCCACGCTGCGCGGCGGCGGAACATCGCTGGCGCAGGCGCTGAGCAGCAGCGCAGCAACAAGGGCGGCCGCGCTGGCGGCAAAGGAGTGCGGGCTTGGCATCACGGTTGCTTCCTGTTCTCGGGCTGGGGCTTGCGGCCCCAGATCAGCGCATCGGGCTTGGCCTCAACGGCGTCGCTGAGCTGGCGCAGGCTCTGCGCGGTGTTTTCCAGCTCGCGCACGGATTGTTCCAGCTGCCACACGGCGGTGGAGTCGCGCCCGGTCATCTCGCGCAAGCTGCGTGCTGCGGCGGCCACCTCGTCCAGGCCCTTGCGCAAGCTGGTCAGGGTGGCGGAGTTTTCGGCCGTCAGCTGGCTCAAGTTTTCCATGGCCGCGCCGGTCTTGCCGGCCGCCTGCTGCATGGCCGCCAGCGATTCCGTGGCCTGCGGCAGCACGCGCTGCTGCTCGATGTGGAGCTCCAGGCGCTCGATCGCTTTGAGCGTGCGTTTAAGGCTTTCCAGCGTGCCACCAGCATTGCCGATCACATGCTTCAGTTCGGGCGAATTCACCAGCACCTTGATGGCCCGCATGGTGCTGCCCAGATCGGCCACCATTTCCTCGACCGGCAACTGCTCCAAACGCGCCGTCATCTGGTCGAAGCGTGAGGGCAGGGTGGGGATTTCGCCCATCTCGTTGCTCAAGGCATAGAGCTTTTCTGGCGTATTGGGCTGCAGGCTCAGATCGACCAGCAGCAAGCCGGTCAGCAGACTCTGGCTTTGCAGCTGGGCGCGCAGGCCCAGGTGGCGCATGCTTTCCAGATCGCTCAAGCCGGTGACGCGCAGGCGCCGTTCGGCCTCGGGTGAGAACTCCACCACCACCGGAATCAGGAACTTTTTGCTGTTGGGCGCCATGGTGATGCCCAGCTTACTGACCTGGCCCACCTTGACGCCCAGAAACACCACCGGCGCGCCCACCTGCAGGCCGTAGACCGAGCCCTCGAAATACATCACGGCGCGTTCCGGCCGGCTGAACAAGGTGCCACGGGCCAGCAGCAAGACGCCCACAAAAGCGATCAGGCAGGCCGCGATCACGAAACTGCCGATCAAGGTCGGGTTGGCTTTTCTAGTCATTGGGGCTCACTCATTGCGGCCGGATTGCCGCGCCTCATGAAGTTGCTCACTTGGGGCGGGCCATTTTTCAGAAGCGCTTGCGGGCTGCCCAAGGCAATCATGGTACGGGTCTTGGCGTCCAGAAACACGCAGCGGTCGGCAATGCCCAGTATGCTGGGCAATTCGTGGGTGACCATCACCACCGTGGCGCCCAGGCTGTCGCGCAACTCAAGGATCAAATCGTCCAGGTTTTTGGAGCTGATCGGGTCCAGACCGGCCGAAGGCTCGTCGATGAAAAGGATTTCCGGGTCGATGGCCAGGGCGCGCGCCAGGGCCGCGCGTTTGCGCATGCCGCCGCTGATCTCGCTGGGGTAGTAATCATCAAAGCCCCGCAAGCCCACCAGATCGAGCTTGAAGCTGGCCAGGGCGCTGGTCTCGGCGGGGCTCAGGTCCAGATGTTGTTCGATCAGCAGGGCCACGTTTTCGTTCAGCGTCAGGGAACTCCAGAGCGCGCCGCTTTGAAACATCACGCCGCATTGGCGCTGCAGCTGGGCGCGCTCGGCGTCGCTGCTGGCCCAGAAGTCCTGGCCCTTGATCATCACACGGCCTTCGGCCGGGCTTTGCAGGCCAATCATGTGGCGCAGCAGCGTGCTCTTGCCGCAGCCGCTGCCGCCCATGATGACGAAGATCTCACCGCGCTGCACCGCGAAGTTGAGCTCGCGCTGTATCACCCGCTCGCCATAAGCCATGGTGAGTGCGTCAATGACGATGGGGGCGCTGTCGCTCATGGCTTGAGGTGTCGTCGCTGTGGTTTCCACCGGCTCAGATGCCCAGTTTGTAGAAGACGATGGTCAGCATCGAGGCCGTCACCACAATCAGCAAAATGCCGGTCACCACCGCCGAGGTGGCCGCTTCACCCACCGACTGCGCGCTGCGCCCGCACTGCATGCCGCGCAAACAACCCGCCAGCGCCACCATCGCCCCGTAGACGCAAGACTTGGCCAGGCCGACGCCAAAGTCGGTCAGGCTCAGCGTCTCCACGGTCTGGCTGAAATAGGCCGTGGCGTCCAGGCCGAACACCAGCACCGCCACGCTCAGGCCGGCCAGAATGCCCATCACGCTGGCGTAGATGGTTAGCAAGGGCATCATCAAAATCAAGGCCAACATGCGCGGCAGCACCAGATAACGCATCGGCGCCATGCCGGCGGTGCGGTAGGCATCAATCTCTTCGTTGACCTGCATGGTGCCCAGCTGGGCCGCGAAGGCCGCGCCCGAACGGCCGGCGACCACGATGCCGGTCATCAGCGCGCCGATTTCCCGCACCATGCCAATGCCCACCAGATCGGCGATGTACACCTGGGCGCCAAACCGGGCCAGTTGCGCCGCGCCCATATAGGCCAGGATCAAACCGACCAAAAAGCTGATCAAGGAAACGATGCCAAAGGCCTGCGGCCCGCATTGCTCGACGATGCTCCAGAAGTCGCGGGCGCGAAACGCGCCCTTGCCGCGCAGCGCCTCAATGGTGGCTTGCAGCAGCTCACCGATGAAGCGGGAGAAGGCCCGCATATCGGCGCCCATTTCCAGCATGAGCAGGCCCAGGCGATGGAGGAAGCCGGTATTGGCTTCGGCGTGTGGCGCGTCCGGAGGCTCGCCTTGCGCGGCCAGATGCAGCAAGCGCCGCAGGCCCTCGGGCAGGGCGCTGAGCTCCAGCTGCACGCCCTGGGCCTGCAGCTGCTGGATCAGGCCGCGTATCAAAACGGCAAAGCCACTGTCCCAGGCGCTGAGCTGTTGGCCGTCCAGGCTGATGGTGCTGCCTTCGGCTTGGCTCTCGGCGGCAAAAGCAATCAGCTCGGCGGCTTGGGGTAAACGGTCGCTCAAGCGCCATGAGCCCGCGAACACCCAGCGCACCGAGGCCGCCTGCGGCTCAGGCAGAACGCGGAAGCGTTCTTCGCTCAAGGGCATGCGCGGGACTTCTGTCATTCTTCTCGCAAGTGATTTGGGGTGTTGCCGCAGTGTCGCATCAGCAAATGCCGCCGCGCAGACTCCTGGCGTCCCTTGTACATTGAAGGCCTCGAAGATTCAATTCTCATCGTGCCTAGCCAACTCCACCATCCCCTGCATTTGCTGATCATCGATCCGCAGAACGATTTTTGCGATCTGCCCGAGGCCTATCGGGCACCCGATCCTGCCACGGGTGGTCGGCTGGCGCCGGCCTTACCAGTGCCCGGCGCCCACGCCGATATGCAGCGCCTGGCCCGATTCATGCGGACGATTGCTGCGCAGCTGGATGCCATCACGCTGACCCTGGATTCGCACCATCGCCTGGACATTGCCCATCCTGCTTGGTGGCAGGATGCCAGCGGCCTGCCCGTGCCACCGTTCACCACCATCAGCGCCGAGGCCCTGCGTGCTGGCCAGTTCCGCCCGCGTGACCCGGCGCAGGCGCCGCGCTGCCAGGCCTATTTGGATGCGCTGGAGGCGGGCGGCCGCTATCAGCTGATGGTCTGGCCGGTGCACTGCGAGATCGGCAGCTGGGGCCATGCCGTGCATGCCGATGTGCAAGCCGCTTGCAGCGCCTGGGAAGAGGCGCGTTTGCTGCCGGTGCGCAAGGTGCTCAAGGGCAGCAACCCCTGGACCGAGCATTACAGCGCCCTGCAGGCCGAAGTGCCCGATGCCGCCGACCCCGCCAGCCAATTCAACCAGGGCTTGCAGCAAAGCCTGGCGACCGCCGGCACCTTGCTGGTGGCGGGTGAGGCCAGCAGCCATTGCGTCAAGGCCACGCTGGAGCATTTGGTGGCCCATTGGCCAGCCGATCAACTGGGCCGCATCGTGCTGCTGAGCGATTGCATGAGCCCGGTGGCTGGCTTTGAGTCCCAGAGCCAGGCCATTTTGGCGGAGATGCAGGCGCGCGGCCTGCGCGTGTGCAGCACTGGGCAGTGGCTGGCGGAGGCCGCGCTTTGAGTGCGGCGCTAGGTTCATCCGCCGCCCCTGTCATCGGCAGCTTGCTGGAGACCGATCTCTACAAATTCACCATGTGGCAGGCCATGCTGCACCGCCACCCGCAGGCGCAGGCCGAGTACCGATTCGCCTGCCGCTCCCAGCCCGACTACCCGCTGGCCGAGCTGCTGCCCGACATCGCGCGCGAGCTAGATGCCCTGTGCGCGCTCAGCTTCAAGCCCGAGGAGCTGCGCTACCTGGGCGGCCTGCGCTTCATGAAGTCTGACTTCATCGACTTCCTGCGCATCTTTCGCTTTCAGCGCGACTTCATCGAGCTGGGCGTGGCGGAGGTCGATGGTCGGCAAGACCTGACCCTGGTGGCGCGTGGGCCACAAGTCCATGTGATGGGCTTTGAGATCTATGTGCTGGCCATCGTCAACGAGCTTTACTTCCGCCGCTTTGACCAAGCCAGTGCCCTGCGCCTGGGCCGCGCACGGCTGGCCAGCAAAATCGCCGAGCTGCGCGCTTTCGAGCGCGAACCGCGGCGCGCCCATCCCTTCGAGGTGTTTGACTTCGGCGTGCGGCGGCGTTTCTCTGGCGCCTGGCAGCGCGAGATGGTGGCAACGCTGAAGGCGGAGGTACCGCAGTTCTTCAAAGGCACCTCCAATGTCTTGCTGGCCCGTGACCTGGATCTGGTGCCCATCGGCACCATGGCGCATGAGTATTTGCAAAGCTACCAGGCCACCGGCGTGCGCCTGCGCGACCATCAAAAAGCCGCCCTGGAAGACTGGGTGCAGGAGTACCGCGGCGACCTCGGCGTGGCGCTGACCGATGTGGTCGGCATGGACGCCTTTCTGGCCGACTTCGACCTCTATTTCGCCAAGCTGTTCGATGGCTTGCGGCACGACTCCGGCGACCCCTATGTCTGGGGTGAAAAAGCCTTGGCCCATTACGCCAAGCTGCGCATCGACGCGCACACCAAGCGCCTGGTGTTTTCCGATGGCCTGGATGTGCCCGCCGCCCTGGCCCTGTACCGCCATTTCGCCGATCGCACCCAGCTGGGCTTTGGCATCGGCACCAACTTCTCCAACGATATGGGGCTGACGCCCTTGAACATCGTCATGAAGCTGACCCACTGCAATGGCCAGGCGGTGGCCAAGCTGAGCGATAGCCCGGGCAAGACCATGTGCGAGGACCAAACCTTTCTGGCCTATCTGCGCCAGGTGTTCGGAATTGCCGCTGTATGAAGGCTAAAGCCGCTGGGCTGGCCCGGCGTGCCGGCCCAGCCAGCGCGCTGCAAGCACTGATTCGGCTACCCCAAGCGCTTGGAAACATGCTCAAATAATTGCCGCCATGTCTGCTGCAGAAAACGAACATCGCATCACCGTTGATCAGTTGCGCGTGGGCGTTTACGTCTACTTGGACGTGGGTTGGATGGATCACCCCTTCAACTTCAATAACTTCAAGATCAAGACCGAGGAGCAACTGCAGACCATTCGCAGCCTGGGCCTGGCGAGTGTGCGCTGGGCGCCGTCCCTGAGCGATGTGAAGCCTTTGGCCAAGAGCGAGCAGCCGCCGGCGCCGCCCACCGCGGAGGAGTTGGCCCGCCAGGCCGAGCTGGTCGCCCTGATGGCCGCCAAGCAGCAGCGCATTCAGCAGCTGGCCGAGCACCGCGAGAAGATCGAGAAAGTGGAGCGTGCCTTCGCCAACGCCGCCGGCGTCATCAAGGGCATCAACAAAACCATTTACTCGCAGCCCCAGCAGGCGCTGAATGACACCACCGAGCTGATCGGCGGCATCGTCGACGAAATGCTGGCGGCGCCGGATCTGGCCATTCAGGTGATGGGCGACAAGCCTGGCAACGAGGATGTCTATCTCCACTCACTCAACGTCTCTGTGCTGGCCATGGTGCTGGGCAAGGAGATGAGTATGCCGGCCGAGCTGGTCAAGATGGTGGGCATGGCGGCGGTGTTCCACGACATCGGGCTCAATGACATTCCCGAGAACATCATGCGCAAGGCCGGGCCCTTGAGTAAGTTCGAGCGTGAGGCGCGCGAACTGCACTGCCAATACGGCCTGGACCTGGCGAAGAAGATCGGCCTGTCCAATGTGCTGTGCAACATCATCTATCAGCACCACGAGGCCTTTGACGGCAGCGGCTACCCGAAAAAGCTGTCGGGCGAGGCGATCGATCCCTTGGCCCGCCTGGTCGCAGTGATCAACACCTACGACAACCTCTGCAACGCGCCCAATATCGCCAACTCGCTGACACCGCATGAGGCCTTGTCGCAGATGTTCGCCCAGCAGCGCAGCCGCTTTGATCCGCGTTTTCTGCAGGCCTTCATCAAGTTCATGGGCGTGTATCCGCCGGGCACCATCGTCGGCCTGTCCAATGATGTGATCGGCCTGGTGATTCGCGTCAATGCCGCCCGGCCGCTCAAGCCCACCGTCATCACTTACGACGCTGGCATTCCGAAGAGCGAAGCCATGATGCTGGACCTCAACGAAGAGGGCGATGTCCACATCAGCAAGGCCTACCGCCCCAGCCAGCTGCCGGCCGCGGTGTATGAGTACCTGGCGCCGCGCAAGCGGGTCAACTACTTCTTTGACGGAGGCAAGCCCTCATGAGCTGGGATGCTGCCACCCTGGATCGCGTCATGTGCGACCAGAGCTCCGAGATGCTCTTGGTGGTGGACCCCAAGTCGCTCAACATCATCTCGGCCAATCGGCAGGCTGAAGTCACCCTGGGCTATGAGGCCACGCCGCTGGTTGGGCGCTCCATTACCGAGGTGGAAAGCAGCCTGGCCGATATCTTCTACTGGGAAGATGTGCGCATGGGAGGCGGCAGCGATATCGACAACGCCGAATCCATGTATATCTGCGGTGACGGCGTGGCGCTGCCGGTGATCAAATCGATTCGCCGTTTGCGCGGTGACTTCGAAGACGTCCTGGTGCTGCGGGTGCGTGACGGCGCCAGCTTGAAGCGCGGCGAGGCCAAGCTGGCGGCGCTGTCGGGCCAGTTGCAGGCGACCTTGGAGTCGATCTGGGAAGGCATCTTGGTGCTTGATTCGGCCGGCCAGATCGTCAATATGAATCGCCGCTTCAGCGCCATGTGGGAAATTCCCGAGGCCGTGCTGCTGCAAGACAGCGAAGCCATCATCGCCTGTTTGATGGACAAGCTGAGCACGCCGTGGGCGCTGCAAGACGACTTCACCGCCTTCAGCCAGCAGGCGGGTCATGAGGTTTGCGAGCTCACCAAGCTCAAGAATGGCCGTTTGTTTGAGCGCCGCGCCCGCCCGCAGTTGGATCGCGGCGAGGTGATCGGCGTGGTCTACAGCTTCCAAGACATCAGCGACTTTGTGCGCGCTCGCCAAGAGGCCGAGGAGGCTTCGCGCTCCAAGAGCCGCTTCCTGGCCAATATGAGCCACGAGATCCGCACGCCCATGAATGCAATCCTGGGCTTGCTCAAACTGCTGCAGCGTACCGAGCTGAGTACGCGCCAGCGCGACTACGCCAGCAAGACCGAGGGCGCGGCGCGCTCGCTGTTGGGCTTGCTCAACGACATTCTCGACTTCTCCAAGGTCGAGGCCGGCAAGCTGGCCTTGGACCCGCAGCCGCATGCGCTGACGCAGGTCTTCCGCGATTTGTCGGTGATCCTGGCCGCCAATGTGGGCGCCAAGCCGGTGGACCTGCTGTTTGATCTGGACCCGCAACTGCCGCCCTTGTTGCAAGTGGATGCCTTGCGCTTGCTGCAGGTGCTGATCAATCTGGCTGGCAATGCGCTCAAGTTCACCGCCCGCGGGGAGGTGGTGGTGGGCGTCAAGCTCTTGCAGCGCGAGGACGAGGCGGTGCGCCTGGAGTTCACGGTGACGGACACCGGCATCGGTATCGCACCGGAGCACCATGCCAAGATCTTCTCCGGCTTCAGCCAGGCTGAAACCTCCACCACACGCCAGTTCGGTGGCACCGGACTAGGCCTGGCGATCAGCATGCGCCTGCTGGAGTTGATGGGAGGCCAGATCACGCTGCAAAGCGCGCTGGGCCAGGGCAGCCGCTTCAGTTTTCAGCTCGACTTGCCGCTGGTGCAGGCCGCGCCTGAGCTTGGCCTCGGCACCCCGCATGCAGCCGCGCCACGGCCAGGCCTGGCCTTGCTGATTGACGACAACCCGCGCGCCCGGGATGTGCTGCGCCGCATGTTGACGGCCGAGGGCTGGCAAGTGGTGGCTGCGGCCAGCGTGGCCGAAGCCCAGGCCTTGATGGCGGCGGCCGCCCCCGATGGTCTGGCTTTGAATTTGGCATTGATCGATGCGCTGCTGCCGGATGAAGATGTATGGGCCTGTGTGGCCCAGCTGCGCAAGCAGCCCGGCCTGGCCGCGCTGCCCATCGTCATGAGCGGCACGGCACTGCAGCTTGAAGCCTTGACCCAGGCCGAGCAAACGCAGCTGAGCGCCTTCCTGGTCAAGCCCTTGATGGCGGCTGCCTTGCGTGAAGCCCTGAGCCCCGCCAAGGACGCTGCCGCCCATAGCAGTCAGCAAGCTGCAGCGCCCGCAAGCCAGGACACTGCCCCACTGGCGGGCATCCGTTTGCTGGTGGTGGAAGACAACCTCAATAACCAGCAAGTCGCGCAGGAGTTGCTGGAAGACGCAGGCGCCACGGTGCGCGTGGCCTCGAATGGGCAGGAGGCGGTGGATGTGATGCGTTCCGAGGCGGGGGCGTTTGACCTTTTGCTGATGGATGTGCAGATGCCGGTGATGGATGGTTACACCGCCACCCGCATCCTGCGCGAAGAACTGGGAGTGCGCCTGCCCATTGTGGCGATGACGGCCAATGCCATGGCCTCGGACCGCGCCGACTGCCTGGCCGCAGGCATGGACGAGCATGTGGGCAAGCCCTTTGATCTGGAGCGGCTGGTGCAGCTGATTCGGCAATTATGCCGCCCGGCTTCGGCCACTTCTGGGGCATCGATGGACCTGGCTGCGCCCAAGTTCGCCACCTTGGAGCTGCCGGAGCCGCTGCTGGCGCGGGCGCACACTGAGGGCATACAGATCCAGCAGGCCATGAACCGATTCATGGGCCAGGCGGAGATGTATCAGCGCACGGTGCGGGGCTTTGCTGCTTCAGCCAGCGAGTTGCCGGCGCAAGTTGACGCGGCCTTGCAGGCGGGGGATTGGGCGGCGGGCGAGCTCCAGGTACACGCCTGCCGTGGCATGGCCGCCATTCTGGGGGCCGAGCGCCTGGCTCAGTTCCTGGACAGGGGAGAAACTCAGCTGGAGCAAGGCCAGGCACCTGATCTTGCCTGGCTGGCCGCCCTCCCCATTCAGCTGCAGGCCACAGTGGCGGCCCTGACGGACTTGGCTGAGGCAGTGCTGGCTTTGTAGGCGCAAGATCTGAACCGCCGATCCCTGCTGCGTGGACGGCTGGCCCCGGCCATCCTTGCTTATTGCGGCCTGGCCTCCAGCCACTGAGTCAGCTTGCCGGCCAGCAAAGGCGTGGGCTCTTCTGCGGCCCAGGCCGCGTGGCCGGCGCCGTAGTAGGGCGAGAGCGGATGGCCGCTTTGACCGCCCGGCATGCTCAACAAACCCTGCGCCTCGCGGCCCGGCGCCACCACCAGGCGCTGTGACTGGCCGAAGGCCGGCTGGGCCACATGGGGCAGATTGCTGTCGCCGCCTTGTGGCTGGCTGGGCATGTCCAGAAAGATCGACAGCGCGGGGATGGCCTTGGACAGCACATGCTGGATCTTGCTGGCATTGTGCCGGCCCCAGGTGGCTTGGCCCAACGGCTCGGTGGCGCCCAGGGTGAGTTCGTTGATGGCAATGTCCAGCTGACTCAGCAACAGGGCGTCCCAGCTGGCGTAGGCGGGCGGCAACAGATGGGCTGGGGCCTGATCCAGCGCGGCGCTGGCGCTGTATTCGAACTGGGCGCGCCAGGGCGTGCGGCGCTTGTCGTCGAGCTGCTGCTCGCCCAGGAAGGGCTGTGTCCAGGCGGCCCAGAGGCGGTCCAGCGTTTTCAGGCGAACCGCACGCACCAGGCGGTAGGCCACTTGGTCTGCGTCGGCGCGGCCATTCCAGGCTTGCAGCATGGCGGCCACTTCGTCGTGGCGCTGGCTGCGCGCCAGCACCTTGGCCAGGCGCTGAGCCCAGCTTTGCATGAAGCGGGCCTCGTTATCGAGCTGGATTGCCGCCAGGCTTTGCTCGTCGTGCTGGGCACGTTCGCTCAGGCGGTCGCGGATCTGGCGCGCGCGCGCGCCGAGGTCAAAGCCGCCATCGCCCAGGCTTTCGCCGCCGATCTGGCGATTATTGGCGGTCCACAACTGGCCCTGGCTGGGGTTCTTGACGACGGGATAGTCCGCGCTGGGCAGCCAGTCGGGGGCTGAGCTGTCGGGTGACTGAAAGCGGGCATAACTCTGTGCCACGCCGGCTTGGCGCCAGAGGCGGCCGGCAATGGTCCAGGCGATGGCGCCGCGGCTGTCGGCCAGCAAGATGTTCTGGTGCGGCAGGCCGCTGGCCTGGGCAATGCGCAGGCCTTCCTCCACCGAGCCGGCTTGCAGCATGCGGTCCAGCTCCAGATTGAAGGCCTCGCCGCGCTGGGCGATCCAGCGCAGGGCGTAGGCCTGGCCGCTGGCCTTGTCTTCGCGCACGATGGGCGCGCCTTTGAATTCCCGCACTTCCAGCGTCTGCGCCGCTTCGCCCTTGATGGCGATGGTTTCCTGATAACGCTGAATCTGCTCGGTGGGTAGATTGGCGGGCAGCTTGATCCAGTCAAACCACTGGCCATAGGCATTGGTGAAGCCCCAGGCCAGCCGGCCATTGCTGCCCACCACCAGGCTGGGCATGCCCGGCAGCGTCAGCCCGGCACCGCGCAGGCTGCTGCCACCTTGGCCCAGCTGCAACTGGGCCCGGTACCAGATGCTGGGCACCGACAAGCCCAGATGCATATCGTCCGCCAGCAGGGCGCCACCGTGGGCGCTGCGCTGGCCGGACACGGCCCAGTTATTGCTGCCGATGACGGGCGCCTCACCACCAGCCATGCTGGCCACCAGCCCAAGCTCAAAGCCACTCCCGTTTTCTTGTTGAAAGCTCAAGGCCTGCTTGGCCGCCGCCGCCTGCTTGCGCAGGTCAAAGACCTCGGGCGTGGGCATGGCGCCGTGCGGGGCTAAGCGACTGCCGTCAAGCGCTGCGTCCCAGTGACCGCCGCGCGGGTTGAGCCAGTCGAACAAGGCGTCGCCGCTGAGCTCGCGCAGACGGGCACGCTCAAAACCGGCATCGATGCCACTGCCTTGCAGCATCCAGAACATCTCGGCCACCACCAGCAGCGAGTCCACTTCGGTCCAGGGCTGCGGCTTGGCCTGCAGCAAGAGGTATTGCCAGGGTCGCAGCGTTTGCGCTGCCAGGCCCGCATTGACGCCGCTGGCATAGGCGGTCAGCAGGGCTTGGTCCGCGGCGCTGAGCTGCTGAAAGCGCTCCGTCAGGCGCACACGCATGCGGTGCATGCGGCGCTGTTTGTCGCGCTCCAGCGCTTTGGCGCCGAACAGGGCGGAGAGCTCACCCGCGGCCGAGCGGCGCGTCAGGTCCATCTCAAAAAAGCGTTCTTGCGCATGCACGAATCCCAGGCCGCGCGCCAGGTCGAGCCGGTGCTCGCCCTGCAGCACGGCCGTGCCCAGGGCATCGCGGCCTATGCTCAGGGGCGCTTGCAGGCCCGGCAGCGTGATCTTGCCGTTGAGTTGAGGCAGGCTGGCGCGCAACAGCGCCCAGGCCACGGCAATGAGCAGGAGCAGGATCAGCAGCAGGGCGGCCAAACTGCGGCGCAGCAGGCGCAGGCGGGAGTTTTTGGGGGAGGGCGTGTTCGTCATGGTCAGGCAGTCTAGGTGGGCGCGGAGCACCCGGCCCCCCGGTCTTGCCCCATGTTGAGACTCAGGTATGCGACCATGTACCTCATGTTTTTCGCCAAGCATGTATCTCGCCGGCAGTTCGGCCCCTGGGCGGGCGGCTTGGCCATGACGCTTTGGCCCCGTATGGATGCATTTGCACAAGCCCCGGCCCCCGCGCAGCAGCAACTGGCCAGCAGCAGCGCGGCAGCCATCAAGTCGCTACAGCTCAGCGCTGCGCTGCCGGCTGGTGGCGGGCCGCTGAACCTGAGCGTTGAGGTTCAGGGCGAGGCCGAAAATCGGCTCGTGTTTGCATCCCTGCGCAGCACGGCCAAGCTCGCGGCCATCAGCCTTTTCGATCCGCTGGGTTCCCTGGTTTGGCGCAAGACGCCGGCCGAGTTGGGGTTAACGCCGCAAGCCGATGCCGGGCGGCCCGACTTGGGCGATGCCATCGTCTTGCCAGCCGTGCGCGATGCGGCGCCTGGGCGCTGGCGCTTGCAGCTTGAGCCCGCGGCGGGCGCCAAGGGTCAGGTCTTGCTCAGCTACCGGGTTTTGCCTCGTTTTGAACTGAGCCTGAGCGTGCTGAGTGCCGGCGGCAGTTCGGGCACGGCGATTGCCGCCGGTGAACCCTTGCTGCTGGTGCTGCGAGGTCAGGATTACGGCGTACCGATGACCAACTGGACGGCAACAGCGCCGCAGCTGAGCCTGCGCGATAGCCGGGGTGAACTCGTCGCCAGCCCCAAGGCCGAGGCCGGCGCGCGCACCGCGACCGGCCTCTTGATCAGCGATGAGCCCGGTGCCCTGATTGCCCGCCTCAGTCTGCCTGCCGCGGGGGCGTACCGGCTCACGGCCCTGCACCAATTTCGCGCTTCTGCCAAGCCCTTGCAGGTCGAGTTGCTGCTGCATGCCACTGCGCCCAAGGCCGCACTGGCCTTGAGTGGGCTGCGGCTGGAGCAACAAGCGGGAACGCCAGGGCCTTGTGCCCGCGCGGTGCTGTTTGACTTCGCGGTGAATGTGGCCGCTGCCGGCAGCTATGCCTGCAATATCAGCCTGCTCGGGCCGGCGGGCTCCCGCATGGTCAGCGCCTCCAGCACCTTGGCGGCAGGACCGGGGCGCATCTCGGTGCGGGTGGCAGCTGACAAGTTGGCCGCTCTAGGCGGGCCCTTGACGGCGCTGGCCCGGGTGGGCCTGATCCGTTTCGGGCCCAGCGACGCCGGCCTGGTGGCCGAGTTGCAAGACGTGGTCTTGAGCGCTGAGCAGGCAGCTGAACTCAGGGCCGTCTACATGGCTGTATGTAGGCCCTGAGTTCGCTTTCACTTGCTATCACTTACTCACTCACTCGCCCGCCAGACCAGTGGGCGCTGCTTTCACTCCACGCCTCTTTGATCTCAGTTGCGCGGGCAGTTGGGCGCCGTACAAGCGCGCTGGATCAAAAGCCGGGCATCTTGCAGATCGATCTTGCCGTCACCGTTGAGGTCGCGGCGGTCGCCCGGGATCAGCGGGCTTTGGCCGCGGTACTGCATCAAGAGGTCGCGGTCGGCGGGGTTCACGCTGCCATCGCCGTTGAGGTCGCCGGTGATGGTGGGGTAATACTGCCAGCGTGAGATGCTGCTGGCGGCCACCGGCACCCGCGAGGCTTGCGCCGTGCTGCCGCCGCCCACCACCAGCACCGACTCGATGCGGTAAGGCCCGTCACTGCGCTGCAGCTTGTCGGCCAGCACCGTGGCGGTGATGGCGTTCGTGCTGTTGGCGGCCAGTGCGCGGCTGAGGCCGAACTGGCCCACCTCTGCGCCTTGCGCGTCAATCACCTTGAAGGAGATTTGATAGTTGCCGGCGTTGATCACGCGCAGTGGCAGGCTGAAGTCCAGCTGGCCGATATGGCTGCCTCGCAGCACCGGGCTGACGGTGGCGCCATTGGCCACTTCGATGGCGGCGGCGCAGAACTGTTCCAGCGGCATGCCGCTGAAGCTCAGCGCATTGTTGCGGCGCATTTCCAGCTGTGGCGAGGCGCCCGCGAAGGCCAGCAGGTCCAGCGGCTCGACGACAAAGCTGCCGCCTTCGCTGAAATGCTGGCGGATCTCGGTCGAGCTGAATGACACGGTGGACGACAAAGCCCCGGCCGCCGCCAGCGTGGTGTTGGCGCGCTTGAGCAGGCTGCCGCTGGCGGCACCATTGGGGCCGAGCAGGGTGGCCGCCGTGCTGTAGGTGCCGGGCAGGGCGACCGTGCCGGTCAGCGTGATATTGAGCTTGCTGATGCAGTTGTTGGCACCGCGAGTGACCGAGCTGCTGACTGAGCCAAAGGTGAAGTTGGCCGGCACGATGTCCACAAAGCCGGTGGCCGCGCGTCGCACATTGCCGCCGCCGGCAGTGGGGATGTCCACCTGAGCGTCGACCTGGTAGCGCCCGGTCTGGTTAAAGGTGTAGCCGCGGCTGTAGATGCCGTCGTTGGCCAGGCCGTCGAAGTCAGCGGCTTGGCCGCTGTCCACCGCGCTGACGTTGGCAATCGGATTGCCGTCTTTCTTGAGCGTGAGGTTGGGCGCCAGACCCAGGATGGGCTGACCCTGGTTCAAGGCCAGCACGCCCAGCGGCACCGGTTGGCCAACCCGGTAGCTTTGTCCGCTCAGCACCATGCCGACCTGGAAGGGCGACTGCGCGTAGAGGTTCAGCAGTGCAACGGTGGGCACGGGCGCGGGCGGGAAGGTGGCTAGCAAGGTCCAATTGCCGTCCACCGGGTTGGCGATCTCGGGCGTGATGAACAGGCCGCCTGGTAGCGGCGGTGTCAGGCTGGCGCCGTCCAGAAAGCTGATGCGTGGGTCATCGGCCGCGATCACCACCGTGCCTTGTGGGTCGATCAGGCTGATTTTTGCCCCGCTCACTGGCAGGATCAGTTGCAGCTTCAGGCTGTTGAAGGCCGAGACTGCAATCGGCAGGCGCAGCTGGGTAGCGCCGGCCGTGATGGGCCCGGCATGGGTGTTGGTGGCCATGGCGTTGACCAGGCCGGTGTTCTGCGCTTGGGCAGCGGGCGCCAGCAGGCTCATGCCCAGTGCCAGGGCTTGCGCCAGGCAAAGGGTGGAGAGCCGCAGCGACGGAAGTGAAGGAAATGGGTGGCGACGAATCAAGCTCATGATGGCTCCTGGCTCAGCGCAGTTTGATGGTTTCATCAAGAATCTTGCGCACATTGCCGCCGTTCTTGACCGTCGAGTGGTTGATGCTGTTCTGGTTGCCCAGTGGCGTGCCCCAGCCCGGGTTGGCGCTGGGCAAGGCCACCACCACATCGTTGGCGCTGGCGCTGGCGTTCAGCACCGTCTGGTAGGTCAGCACCGTGATGGGCGGGGCCGATGGGTCAAAGTTGGGCAGCACCTCGAAGCTCAGCTGCACGGCCGAGCTGAAGTTGCAAATGGTCATATAGGCCAGACGCAGCGCGTTGTAGGTGTAGTTGCCGAAGATGGGTACTCCGGAGATGGGGTTCATCGGATCGATTTCGCCATTGCTGGGCTCGCGGCTGCAGTTGGGTCCGGCGTCCGCGCCGATGGTGAAGGTATTGCCCACATTGCCGCGCAAGCCGGCTGAGATCGCCTGATTGGCCGACTGTGTGGTCAGGTCGTTCAGACCCGGAGGTTGGGGCCCGGCGCCAAAACCGCTGGCAATGCCGGCCGTGGTGCTGTCCACAAAGCGGCGGGCATAGCCATTGGGGTCTTGGCCATTGCCTTCGTAGATGCTGGCCAGCGCGCGTTGCAAGAGGGTCAGGTCAGCCACCACCGAACCGCGGTGCGGGGTGGACAAGGTGCCCAGCGACAGCACTTCAAATTCCGGCGGGCTCAGCACGGCCATGGCTTGGGAGTCCAGCCCGCCCTTGCTGTGCACGATCAGATTGACCTTCTTGGCCTTGACCTGATCCAGATAGCTCGCAATCTGGCCCTTCAGGTCCGCCGCATTCGTCATCACCGCACCATTGCGGTTGGCGGTGAAGAAGCGCTTGTAAAGCGCACCGCTCTTGTCCATGGTGTCGAGCACGCCGGGTGCCTCGGCGGCGTCCCAGGTGCTGTCTTTGGCAGCGATGCCGTGAATCAGGGCAAAGGGGTAGGCGGCATCGAATTCAATGCCGACCCAGTCGATGGCCATGCACCAGTATTCACCGTTGCCGACATTGGCTGTGTCGATGTCGACCTGAAATTCGTTCACCACGCCCGGATTGCTCGGGCTGGCGAATTTGACCTCGCCGATGTCGACCTCGAAGGAATCATTCACCCATTGGTTGTTGAAACCGGACAGGGTTTTGATGAAGGTGCCGTTCCAGGAAAGGTTATCGATCTCGGGGGCGTAGGTGCCGTCGGTGACGGCCTTGTCGTCAATGTCGTAGACCGGGAAGGAAATCTTGGCGCGCGCGCCCACCACCTTGTCGGCGACGAGTTTGCCCGGATCTTTCAGTTTGCCCTGGCCATCGAGCTGGGTCTCATTGACGGGGGCCGGCACCTTGAAGCGCACCACGAGTGGACCACCGCCGCGGTAGGTGCAGCCGGTGTCCAGGCCCGCACCGGAGTTGATGACGTATTTGCCCATGTCCTGCTCGGGCGGGGCAAAGGGCGAGGTGGTCTGCGCCAGCGCGCAGGCGCCGGTGGCTAGCAGGGTCAGGCTGGCGCCTGCCTGCACAAAGGTCTTCATCATGATGGCGTCCTTTGAGTCGAGGGGGCTCAGGGTTTGCTGAGGAAAACAGGGGCGGCGACAAAGATGGTGTCGCCGCGCGCATGGGCTTGGCCCTGCAGGCGGCCGCCGAGCTTGTCGGCCGGCAGCGGCTGGGCTGTGGTGATCCAGTACTCACGCCCGTCTTCCACCGCCCGCACCTTGGCGCGCGAGCCTGCGATTTGCAGCAGCACGACCTCAATCGGCGTGCCTTTGGCAACCGCCGTGGCGGCCGGTGCCGATGCCGCGATTGCAAGCGGTGGTGGATTGCTGGTCTGCGCCGAGGCCTGGCCCACCGCGAAGGCAGCGCTGGCCAGGCCGAGTAGCCGGATGGCCCTCACGGAGGGTCGGGTCTTGCCTGCGCTGTCGACTTGCTTGCCCTTGCGGCGGCTCAGGCCCAGGCCGGCCAAGGCCAAGGCCACCAGCGCCAAGCTGGCTGGCTCGGGTACTTGCCCGCCGCCGCCCTCGGTGATGGCCACCACCGCGCGGGCTGACTGGTAGTCCACTTCCATCAGCCGGCCGCGGCTGTCCAAGAACAGCATGCCGGGGTCGCTCAAATCGATCGCAAACTCGGCGCCGCTGCTCGCCGCCAAGGCAGTGAAGCTCAGACTCAGGAAGCGGAAGCTGTCGGCTTGTTCCGCGTCCAGCACCGCGGTGCTATTGCCAGACAAGCCAACGGCATCAACCATGCCCGCGCCTTGGGTGGCATCGCCGAAGAAGCCCAGCGACCCCAGTTCGTCAATGTCGAGCTGATTGATGGCACTGGCCGGGTCGATGAAGCTGACGGTGCCCAAGCCCGCGAGGGCGGCATTGTTCAAGACATTGATGTCGAAACCGCTGAGCGAATTGCCGGCCGCCGGGCTGAAGCCGCTGATGTCGAAGTAAATGGTGAAGACTTCGCCCACATGCACGCTGGACTTCGAGGCGCTGACACTGATGAGCGGCGTGGCTTGTGCCATGCCGGCCCAGCCCGTGCTGGCCAGGACAAGCGTCAGCAACGCGCGTAGCGTGCCCGTGCGGAGCAGGCTCTGGATGGAGTGGGGAAAACCTAGCTTCATGAGAACTCCTGACTGACTGAACTAAAAAATGAACAAGCAAATCAACGGTGTGATGGCTGGCGCTGAAGTCGGACGGCGCCGAGGGCGGCCAAGCAGCCATGCAGCAGCTTCAACCGCTGGCTGCCGCGGTGAATCAAATCAAAGAATTTTTTCCAGATGAAAGCTCGAGATGGCGAGGTTTGCTGCTCGCATGGCACTTCGCTGGCGCCTAAGTAAGACTGGGCCCGTCAAGGACGAGCGTGTCGCTCGCCTCTTCGCCCGTCCGCAAATAGCTTGCGCTGCGCAAGCCTTGCCTTGAATGGTGCTGAGTCTATGGAGTGCCCTGGCGCCGCGCAATTTCACATCTAGGGGGGAGGAGCGCAAGGTCCCTAGAATCGCGGAATGCATTCTTTCTCCGCTCCTGTTTCCGATTCCCCTCGCACCTTCATCACCTCATTCAGCCGCCGTGGCTTGTTGTTGGCGGCCCTGGCTTTCGCCGGGTGCTCCAGCACTTCCCATACCAAAGCGCCCGAGGTGGCCCCGGCACCCAGCCCGGTTGTCGCCAGCCCTGCGCCGGCACCCAAACTCCCGCCGGTCTTACCCAAGCTGGGCTTGGCGCTGGGCGGCGGTGCGGCACGTGGTTTTGCGCACATCGGCGTGATTCAGGTGTTGGAAGAGCAGGGCATCAAGGTGGACCTGGTGGCTGGTACCTCGGCCGGCAGCCTGGTGGCGGCCTTGTATGCCTATGGCATGACAGGCCGTGAACTGGCCACGCTGGCCGACGGCATGGATGAGGGCGCCATCACCGATTGGGCTTTCCCGACTCGCGGCCTGATCCGCGGCGAGGCGCTGGCGCGCTATGTGCGCGAGAAGACCGGCGGCAAGCTGATTGAGCAGATGAAGCTGCCGCTGGGCATTGTTGCCACTGATTTGTCGGACGGCTCGGGCGCGCTGTTCCGTCGCGGCGACACGGGCGTGGCGGTGCGAGCCTCAAGCTCGGTGCCGGCGGTGTTCCAGCCGGTCAAGATTGGCAACCGAGAGTATGTGGACGGTGGCTTGGTGGCGCCTGTGCCGGTGCGCTTTGCCAAGCAGATGGGGGCCGATTTGGTGCTGGCGGTGGACATCTCTTCGCCGCCGGACAAGAACCCGCCGGGTGATGCGATGCGCATGCTGATGCAGACTTTTTCCATCATGGGCCGCAGCATCAATAACTTCGAGCTCAGTGAGGCCGATGTGGTGATTCGTCCCAAACTTGACGGCGTGGGCAGTGCAGACTTCGCCGCGCGGCGCCGCTCCATCCAGGCCGGGCGCGAAGCGGCTATCCTGATGCTGCCGCAGCTGCGGGCGCGCATTGAGGCCAAGACGCGCTAGTTCATGTTCTTCTCCCTGGCCGCTTGACCCGGCCGGGCTCATCCCGCGAGGCACCGACCCATGAGCACCGCAACGATTCCGCTCTTCCCCTTGCAGTCGGTGCTATTCCCCGGCGGCTATCTGCCGCTGCGGATTTTTGAGCCACGCTATCTGGACATGATTGCGCGCCAGCACAAGGCCGCTCAGGCCTTTGGCGTGGTCAGCCTGATTGAAGGCGGCGAGCTGCGCCGCCGCGACGAAGCCTCGGCCGACGGCGCAGGTTTTGTGCGCGAGCGCTTTCACGACATCGGCACCCTGGCCCATATCGATTGGCTGGAGCCGCAAGGCCCCGGCCTGCTGCAAATCCGCTGCCATGGCGGCCAGCGCTTTCGCCTGCTTCGCAGCGAATGCCTGCCGCATGGTTTGTGGATGGGTGAGATTGAACTGCTGGACGACGATGTGGCGGTGGCTGTGCCCGCCGATTTGGCCCCGGCCGCCGTTTTGCTGCAAACCTTGCTGCACAACCTGGAGCAGGGCGCGGCGGCGGTCGATCTGCCTTTTCAGCCGCCCTATCACTGGACGGACAGCGGCTGGCTCTCCAACCGCTGGAGCGAGATGCTGCCCCTGGCCGATGCCGAGCGGCAGCGCCTGATGCAACTGGACAACCCACTGCTGCGACTCGAACTGGTGGCCGATCAGCTGGACCGTTTGGGCCTGCCGCCGCAGGGCTAAACGTTGTCAGGCGGTGCAGCGCCCTCGGCGCCCCGGCTTCAGCTCAGCAGCGTCCACACCATCAAGCCGGCCAGGGCCAGGCTGATGGTGATGAGGTAGAGCAAGAGCACGGCGAAGGCCCGCAGGCCGGTGCTCCACCAGCGTGAGCGGTAGACCCGGCTCATCGCCACCAGTGGGTAAAGCACCGAGGCCAGAGCGGCCAGCTGGGGCGCGCCCGACAGCCCCATCAGCTTGCCCACCATCACCAGGGCAATCAGGGCGAACCAGAAAGCGTGCAGGTGCAGCGCGTAGATCAGGTGTTCGGTGTAGCGGCGCCGTTTGTCCAGATAGACCAGCTTGAGCCAAAGCGCGTAACTGGGCAGCAGCAAGAACATCGTGGTGCCCAGATGGCTGAAGAAGCGCGCCTGGCCTTCTTGCAGTTCGTTGGCCATGGTGGCGGGGTCGAAATTGAAGCGGCGCTTGAGCCGCTCGCAAGTTGAGGTGGGCAGCTTTTTGCAGAAAAACACCCCGTCCTTGACCCCGGCGCCGAAGCCGCCAACGCTCAAGATCTCGAAGTCGCGTTTGTCCGCTGAGTCGATCGTGACCAAGTGATCGGGGTCAGCCGCCATCTCGTTGGCGGTCACCACCCGCAAAAGCACCAAGGCCAGCAGGCTGATGGTCAGATAGATGCGCAGCGGCAGCACATAGCGGCGGCGCCGCCCGGCAAAGTATTCCAGCGTCAGCTGGCCCGGCACCATGAGCTTGGCCAGGGTGCGCCACAAAGCCCCTTCCATCGCCAGGTAGCTGCCGCCGAATTGCTGCATGAACTCGCCCAGCTTGGGCGCGCGCAGCAAGGTTTCCTGGCCGCATTCACCGCAGTACTTGGGCTTGGGGTCCGGGAACGGGCTGGCGCAGTTGGGGCATTTGTCGGCTTGCGCCGGCGGCACCGCCAGCCAGCGCGACCAGAGCCGGGGTGGGCGTGGCGCCAGCGGTGCTGGGGCGGGGGCAAGCGAGCTTGGGTCGGACATGGGCGGCGCAAATGAAGTGACGCGGTGGTGGGGGCGATGGATCAATGCCCGCATCTTATGGGCTCGCTGACTTGCCGCATGCCCAGCCGGCCCAGCGGGGGGGCAGGTCTTGCCGCGTGTGGGCGGAAAAGGCTTCGGCCATAAAAAAACCCAGCGCAAGCGCTGGGCTGAATCGGTGCTGGCAAGCACCGAGGAGACAAACATGACCGGTTCACTGCGAGTGCACCGGCTGCAAGCCCGCTGCCCTGAGACCCTCATCGGGCCTTTTGCAGCGGTTTGCGAATCTGCTTGCCGACTGAATGATCAGGCTGCGGCGCGCTTGGTGGCGCGGGTGGCGGTCTGAGTGGCAGTCTGGCTGGCCTTGACGGCTGAGTTGGTGGCGGCTTCGAAGTTGGCTTCGGCGACGTCAGCGGCTTGCTTGGCGGCCTTTTGCACGGACTCGAAAGCGTTGTTGGCGGCGGCAACAGCCGACTTCACCAAGGCAACCGCGTTCTCGGTGCCGGCGGGGGCGTTCTTGGCAGCGCTCTCAACCACGGCGGAGAACTTGGCTTGGATGTCGGCCAGCTGGGCTTCGGCCACCTTGGCCACTTCGGCATTGGTGCTGGAAGCGATGTCGTACAGATGACGGCTGTAGGAAGCGGCCTTCTCGGCGCTGGGTTGCAGCAGCGAGGATTGCAGGGCCAGCAGCTCTTGGGCGTCCTTCACCGACAGGGCAGCGTGTGTGGACTCTGCCACTTCACCCAGGGCCGTCTTGGCCACTTGCAGGTTCAGTTCGACGAGCTTCTCGACGCCTTCAAACGCCTTGTTCGTCAGGCCGAACAGGGTTTCGATATTGGCTTTGTGGGCGGCGATGATTTGTTCTGCGGTCAGCATGATGGAGCACTCCTTGAATTGGGGGCTACCCCCGTGTTTATTTGCAAAGTCAAACTTCGACAGTGAAATGTTGCACTGCAACAAACCGAAGTATAGGGAGGGGCATTTCTTTTGCAAGCACTTTTTTGTTGCAATGCAGCAAAAAAATCTCATAAGGGCGCGGCCAGCGGTTTTTGCCCAGCAAGTTCTTGCCAAGTCAGCATGCGTGCAGGGCGTGACGCCCGCATGACGCGGCCATGACTTTGTGCTTGTCGCAGCAGCTGGCTTTGTGGCGAAGAGGCCTATATTGCATGCCTCAGGTCCGCCAAATCTGGGCAGACTCGAGCGCGCCGGGTGTCGACCGATGTCGCGGGCGTGCACGTGCTGAGTGGGCTGGCGTGGAAGCGGGCAGCTTGCTTGCTGCAGTTTTGGAGACCCGACTTAGTGCTCCCTCAAGCGCCACTCAAGTCAGCAACCCGTTCAACGTAAAAGGATGACCCTCGTGACTTTGGACAGCTCAAGCCCGCTCCCGCCCGCCCAACGGCTGCGCCGCCTGGAAGACCCCGGCGGCGATTTCCCCTTCTACAACGGGGAGCCCACGGCGATCTCCTGGTTGCAGTGGCTGTTTGTCCTGGGGGCGCTCGCGGCCGGTTTTCTCGTGTTGGTCTTGCCCATCCCTTGGCCCGGTGGGGCGCTCGGGGCTTTGATTCCGGCCATCTTGTTTCCGGCGTTTCCGGTGGCCGCGCTGGCGAAGGTTGCCCCCAAGCATTGGACCGTGATCTTCGGCAAGGTGGGCGGGCGGGAGCTGCGCTTGATGTTCGGTTTTGCCTTGCTCAATATCGTGGTCAGCATGAGCGTCGGCGTCATCGTGAGCGCGTTGACGGCTGTCACGCCCAATGCTGCGGCGCAGCTCTTGGGGTCCATGGACGCGGCGGGGCGGCTGGCCTTCTTCGCCAAAACCGTGCCGCAACTGTTTGGCGAAGAGCTGATCACGCTGCTGCCCTTTCTGGCCTTGATGCAACTGCTTTCAGTCCGTTTCAGCGTTGGGCGCAAGGGCGCCATCATCGGTGCCTGGCTGATCTCTGCCTTGCTGTTTGGCCTGATTCATCTGCCGACCTATGACTGGAATCTGGTCCAGTGCATCGCCGTGATCGGCTCAGCGCGCTTGGTGCTCACCTTGCCCTGGATCTTGACCAAGAACATCTGGGTGTCGACCGGCGCCCATATCGTGAACGACTGGCTGCTGTTCGGCGTGGGCTTGCTTGGCGCGGGGCTGATGACGCAGGCTTGATGGCCTGCTGCCTGGCCAATTCCGGCAGACAGAAAGCAGCAACACGGCCGCTGACGCCGGCATGACAGACCCTCAAGCGCAGTTGCGGCTATCGTCTACCTCCATGCGCGCCTTTCATTCCGATGCCTTCAGTTTGGCCTTGCCGCCCGGGCATCCCTTTCCGCAGTCCAAATACCGCCTGCTGCGAGAGCATTTCGAGGCCAGCCCAGGTTTGTTGCGCATGCAACCGGCTGAGCCGGCCAGTGAGGGCGAGTTGGCGCTGGCGCACACCCAGGACTATGTGGACGCTGTCTTGCTGGGCCATTTGAGTGCCGCGCAGCAGCGTGAGATCGGCTTTCCCTGGTCGGCGCAGATGGCGGAGCGCTCGCGCCGCTCGGTGGGCGCCACCATCATGGCGGCGCGTGCCGCCCTGTTTGAGGGCGAAGGTGTGGCAGCCAATATGGCCGGCGGCACCCATCATGCGCAGGCAGACAAAGGCTCGGGCTATTGCGTCTTCAACGATGTGGCGGTGGCCGCGCGCCTGATGCAGGCGGAGTGGCACCGTGATGCGAAGCAGGGCGCTAACGCCCGGCTGCTGCGCGTGCTGGTGATTGATCTGGACGTGCACCAAGGCAATGGCACGGCGGCCATTTTTCGCGATGACCCGAGTGTGTTCACTTTTTCCATGCACGGGGCCAAGAACTTCCCCTTTCGCAAGCAGCCCAGCGACCTTGATGTGGAGCTGGCCGATGGCTGCGGCGACGGCGACTATTTGGCCGCGCTGACGGCAGCCCTGCGCCAGATCGATGCGGCCGGGCCGTTCCAGCTGGCGTTCTACCTGGCCGGGGCCGATCCGCATGAGGGCGACCGTCTGGGCCGCCTCAAACTGACCAGCGCCGGCATGCTGGCGCGTGACCAGCAGGTGCTGGACTTTTTGCGTCAGCGCCGCATCCCCGTGGCCCTGAGCATGGCCGGCGGCTACGGCCGCGAACTCAGCACCACCGTGGCCTGCCAGGTCGCGACGCTGGAGGCGGCGGCGCGCAGCTGGCAACTTTGGCAGCAGTGGTGGCAGCCTGATGCTGCGTCGAATCCCGGCGATGCCTTGCCCGCCACGCCGGCCGAAGCTGCCAATCCGAACCCAATGCAAGAATGCAAGCCATGACTGCCAGCGCACCCAGCACCACTATCAACAACAATCCTCGCCCCGTGGCCGACGGCCGCGACAGCTACGCCCGCTTTGTGCCCCTGAGCACCCGCTGGATGGACAACGACGCCTACGGCCACCTCAACAATGTGGTCTACCTCAGCTTGTTCGACACGGCGGTCAATCAATACCTGATCGAAGCCGGCGCGCTGGATCTGCACCAGGGCGAGGTCATCGGCCTGGTGGTGGAAACGCACTGCAATTACTTCGACTCCCTGGCCTATCCGCAGCGCATCGAGGCCGGCCTGCGGGTGCACAGCCAGGGCCGCTCCAGCGTGCGCTATGAGATCGGCTTGTTCGCCGAAGGCGCCGCCCTGTGCGCCGCGCGCGGCCACTTCGTTCATGTTTATGTGGACCGCCAGAACCGGCGGCCGGTGACCCAATTGCCAGATGCTTATCTGAGTGCTTTGAAAGGACTGACCCTGTGACAACGCCTACGCCTGAAGCCCAACGTTTTGCCATGCCCACGCCCGCCGAAACGGCCGCCGTGGACGCCGCGATTGAAACCCGCCACTCCATGCGCGCCTTCACGCCCGAGGCTGTGCCGCGTGAAACGCTGGAAGACATCTTGCGCGTCGCCTCCCGCGCGCCCTCCGGCACCAACACCCAGCCCTGGCAGGTGCATGTGCTGACGGGTGCCGCCAAGCAGCGCCTGAGCGACCGCATCCTGGCCGCCTATCTGGACCCGGCCCAGAACGCTGCGCACCAGGAGGAATATGCCTACTACCCGCAGCAATGGACCTCGCCTTACATCGACCGCCGCCGCAAAGTGGGCTGGGATCTTTACGGTTTGCTGGACATTGCCAAGACCGACAAGGCGCGCATGCAGCATCAGCATGGCCGCAACTACCAGTTCTTCGATGCGCCCGTCGGCCTGATCTTCACCATCGACCGCGTGATGCAGCAAGGCAGCTGGCTGGATTACGGCATGTTCTTGCAGAACATCATGATCGCGGCTCGTGCCCGCGGCCTGCACACCTGCCCGCAAGCCGCCTTCACCCAGTTCCATGCCTTGATTGCGGATGAGCTTCAGCTCGCCCCCACGCAGATGTTGGTGTGCGGCATGGCCCTGGGCTTTGCCGACCCCGCCGCGGTGGAAAACAGCCTGGTGACCGAGCGCGCTGCGGTGGCCGAGTTCACCCGCTTTTTGGCTTGAACGGGTGCCACGCATGAAGCCCAAAGTCCTGATCGCACGGCGCATTTTCCCCGACGTGGTGGCGCGCCTGCGCGAGCATTTCGAGGTGGAGTGGTACGACGAAAACGAACCGCTCACACCCGCCCAATTGCGGCGCCGCCTGGCCGACAAGCAAGGCCTGTTCGCCTCGGGCACCGAGCAGATCACCGCCGAGTTGCTGGACGCGTGCCCGGAGCTGAAGGCGGTGTGCCTGATGACCGTGGGCTTCAACAATGTGGATGTGGCGGCCTGCACGGCGCGCGGTGTCAAAGTGTCTAACGCGCCCGATGTGCTGACCGAAACCACGGCCGATTTCGGCTTTGCCTTGATGATGGCCGCCGCTCGCCGCATCAGCGAGAGCGAGCATTTCCTGCGCCGAGGCGACTGGACCCAATGGCGGGTGGATCTCTTCGCCGGCGCAGACATCCACGGCAGCACGCTTGGCATTCTGGGCATGGGCCGCATCGGCCAGGCCATTGCCCGGCGCGGCGCGCTGGGCTTTGGCATGAAGGTGATCTATCACAACCGCAGCCGCTTGAGCCCTGAACAAGAAGCACCGCTGGGCGCGCGCTGGGTCAGCAAAGATGAGCTCTTAGCGCAGGCCGATCATTTGGTTCTGGTTGTGCCTTACACCCCTGAATCCCACCACCTGATTGCTGCCCCAGAACTGGCGCTGATGAAGCGCACAGCCACGCTGACCAATATCGCCCGGGGCGGCGTTGTGGACGAGAACGCTTTGGCGCAGGCCTTGGGTGAAGGCCGCTTGGCTGCGGCCGGCCTTGATGTGTTTGAGGGCGAGCCGACGGTGAATCCGCGCCTGCTGGCGCTCAACAATGTGGTCTTGACGCCCCATATCGCCAGCGCCTCGGTGCCCACGCGGCGCGCCATGTGCAATCTGGCGGCCGACAACTTGATTGCCGCGTTGACCGGCGGCGTGATGCCAACGGTGTTGAATGCGCCTTGAGCGAATTGCTTGCTTGGCGCGCCTTCTCGTTGCGGCGCACCTGAGGCTGGCCTACAGGTCTTGAGGCAGGAGACCGTCTGGCAGGCGAGCCCGCAAGGCACGAACTCGGCGGGCTGATCAAAGTAAACCCAGATCCCTGGCTTTCGCAGCCGGAAAGACCCGGGCCAGTTGCGCCGCGCTCAGCCCGTACTGTCGCTGAAACAGGCCGCCCAGCACCGCGCGGTAATCGTTGAGCACGGGGAAGTCGCGGTCCTGAAACAGGCTGGCGCGCTCCACCGCCACTTGCTCGCCCACGATGCCTTGGCCGCGCAGGCCGCCGCCTAGCACCCACATCACCGTGCCATGGCCGTGGTCGGTGCCGCGGTTGCCGTTTTGCCTGAAGGTGCGCCCGAACTCGCTGAGCACCACGACCGTGGTGTTCTTCCAAGCGCTGCCCATCTCTTGGGCGAATCCGGCCAAGCCCTGGCCTAACTCATCAAAACGATTGGCCAGATAGCCGGTGGCCGCACCCTGGCCCACATGAGTGTCCCAGCCACCCACATCGACAAAGCCGAGATTGAAGTTTTCGCGCATCAGCTTGGCGATGCGCCGGGCCTCCAGCTCGAAGCCCTTGGCCGAGATGGCTTGGCGGCTGGCGGCCTGCATCTCGCCGGCCAGGTCGCGCATCACTTCCTGGCGCAGCGTAAAGCCTTCTTGCACCGTCGCGGCTAAAGGCGTGCCGCGGTACATGGCGGCAATGATCTCGCTTTGCCGTGCGTCCACCGAGGGTTTGGCCAGCGCTTTGAGCGCGGTATTCGGGACCTTCTCGCTGCCCTGAAAGATGACGGGAAGCTGATCGGTGAAGGCCATGGGTGCGCTGCCGCTGAGCACCCCAGCCAGACGGTTCAGAAAGCCAGAGCCATAGTCCTTACGGCCGTTGCTGGGCTGACCCAGCTCCATGCTGTCCTGCGTTTCAAAATGGCTGCGCGACAAATCGTCCGTGCCGGCAAAGGGAACAAAAACCAACTCGCCGCGCTTGAATAGCGGGTAGAGACTCTCTCGCAGGGCGGGGTGCAAGCTCCAGTCCTGGTTGAGAGGCAGGGCAGCGCTGAGCTCGTTGGACGGCGGGGCAATGGCAATGTCTTTGCGCACCTCGTAGTAGAAGCTGCTGGTGCTGGGCACCAGCAGGCTGGCGGCGTCATAGCCGCCGCGTAGAAAGACCAGCAAAAATTTGGGCGCCGAGGCGCTGGCCCCGGCCGCCAGCAGATGGCTGGCGCCCAAGCTCGTGCCCAAGGTGGCGGCTAAAAGCGTGCGGCGGCGCATGGTGATCCTTTTCGTGCTGAGCTGATCAGCGGCTCATGAATTCGGGCGATGAGAGCAGAAAGGCATTCCACTCCTGCGGCGAATTGGCTTGTTCAAGCGCCTGCTTGGTGGCCGGGCTGAGGGTTTGGGCGATGGACTTGTAAAACAGCGCATTGGCGAGTTGCGGGAAGGCGGCTTTCTCTTGCGGCTGAGGCCCATCGCTCTTGAACAATCCGGCGCTGCCCGTGCCAATGGCCTTGGCAATTTCGAAGCGAGTGCTCATTTGGCCGGGGCTGCTCCAGGCATTACCGGTCAAGGGGTAGCCGTCGGGCGTCAGTCGGCCGTAGAGCGGCTCGCCCATGCGGTTCAGCCAGTTGAGCATGGGGCCGACATTGAGCACCGGCTTTTGGTCATAGGCCAGGCGCACGGCGGACACTACATAGCGCATCGGGTCCTTGAACTTGCGCGGACCGGGCTGGTGAGTGAACTCAGCGGAACTGAATAGCAACTCCAGCGTGGCCGCAATATCCCCGCCGTTAGCCCCGAAGGCTTGAGCCATGCGATTGACCAAGGCCGGCGGCGGCTCATCGCTCAGCCAGAACAGGGCCAGCTTGCGGCAGATGAAGCGGGCCGTGGCCGGATGGCTGGCCAGGCGGTCCAGCGCCTCGTTGAGTTCGCCCAGGCCTTGCGCCTTGATGGGCTGGCCCAGCAAGGTCTTGGCGCCGAAGTCATGCCGGGCGGGGTTGAACTCGAACAAGCCCTTGCGCACATAAAAGCCTTGCAAGTCCTTCTTCATGCCGGGCGTGGCCGGGCTTAGATTGATGCCCACGCCGGTCAAGACCCGCGCCAGCTCCTGCACATCGCGCTGGCTGTAGCCGCCGTCCACACCCAGGGTGTGCAACTCCATCAACTCGCGGGCAAAGTTTTCGTTGATGCGGCCGACCGCGTTTTGCTCATTGTCCAGATAGCGCAGCATGGCCGGATGGGTGGCCACGGCACCCAGCAAGTCGCGGAACTTGCCCAGGGCATGGCTGCGGATTGCGCTGTCCTCATAGTCCCCCACCATGGCGCGCAGATTGCTCTTGCCCTGGAAGACGCTGAAATGGTTCAGCCAGAACCAGCTCATTTGCTCCTGAACCTGATGGGGTGAATACAGCGCCCGCAAGAGATGGCGGCTGGCCGCCTCGCGGGCCAGGCGGTTCATGTCTTGCTGATAGGCCTGCTGGGCCGCCTTCTTTTGTTCGTCGTCTTTGATGCTGTCCGCGTTCTTGCGGCCTTGCTCCATCTCTTGCACCAGATCCAGCAAAGACTTTTTGCTGATGCTCATGGCCTCAACCTGCGCCTGGGCCTCGCCGGACAGTGCGGCGCCTTTGGGGTGAAGTTGGGCTTGTAAATAGCCGGGCAGGCCTTGCGCTGCAGCGCGTTCCACGGCGCTGCTGGTGGCGCCCCAGCTCAGCCGGTTGATCAAGGGATAGTCCAGGGGCACAGAGGCCTGAACGGCCGTAGGGCCGGGATTGGCGCAGCCGCTCATCACCAAGCAGCCAGTGGTGAGCACGGAAGCGAACAAGGCAGCAGTGAGGGGCAAACGCATGGCGGGCAAGCTGGCCGGATGACAGTGGAACGCGGAGGTTAGCGACTATCGCTATGAAGGACAACGCGCTCGCGGCTGATGCGAGGACAGAAGCCATGTTTCTGAATGCAAAGTTTGCAGATCTTGTCATTTTTGTTTGGCCGCACGCACGTGCACCCGCACGGCTGCAAACATACCGGGCAGCCATGACGCCGATCGCCGTGCGCTTGTATCGCCCTTATTCGGGCGGCTTGGCTGGCAGGCTGAGACAATGGCAAACATGAGTATTTTTGAATTGCTGATTCTTCTTCTGGTTCTGGCCTTGGTCTTGCTCCTTGTTTGGAGTCTGCGATTGCAGCTACGCAGCGGGGCTGCGGCGGAGGAGGCTGGCAAGACGCTCAGCCAGCAACTCAGCCCGGTGGTCCAGGCGTCCAGTGAACGCCTAGAGCGTGAGTTGCGTGACGAGCTGACCCGCAGCAATGCCAGCGTGCGCCAGGAACTTTTGCAAACGCTCAGCCAGTTCCAGCAAGCCTTGCTGAACCAAGGCGGCGATGTGGCCCGCACCCAGAACGAGCAGATCGACAGTTTCCGCCTGCAACTGGCCAGCCTGCAGCAAGGCCTCAGCCAGGGCTTGCAGCAAAGCACCCAGGCTTTTGCCGCCCAAGCCTTGGCGGCGCGCGAGGCGCAAGATGCCTCCGCCCTGCGCGGCACCCAGGCGCAGACCGAGGCCTTGCAGCGTTTGGGTGTCAGCATCAACGAGCAGCTCAAGGCCATGGCCGCCAGCAATGAGCAGCGCCTGAGTCAGGTGCAGACGGCGGTTGATCAACGCCTGAGCCTGATCCAGCAAGACAACGAGAAAAAGCTCGAGCAGATGCGCGCCACTGTGGACGAGAAGCTGCACGCCACGCTGGAACAGCGCCTGGGCGAAAGTTTCAAGCAAGTGGCCGACCGCCTGGAGCAGGTGCACAAAGGCCTGGGCGAGATGCAGAACCTGGCTCGCGATGTGGGCTCGCTCAACCGCGTGCTGACGAATGTGAAAACGCGCGGCATCTTCGGCGAGGTGCAGCTGGCCGGCTTGCTGGAGCAGGTGTTCACGCCCGAGCAGTACGCCAGCAATGTGGCCACCATCCCCGGCAGCAGCGAGCGGGTTGAGTTCGCGATTGCCCTGCCGGGCCAGCGCGAAGACGGCGCGCCCCTGTGGCTGCCCATCGACGCCAAGTTCCCGCGTGAAGACTACGAGCGCCTGCTTGAAGCGCAAGACCGCGCCGATGTGGCCGGCGTCGAGGCATCCTCCAAAGCCATCGAACTGCGCTTGCGTGCCGAGGCCAAGACCATTCGCGAGAAGTACATCGCCCCGCCGCACACTACCGATTTCGGCATGCTCTTCGTGCCCACCGAAGGCCTGTACGCCGAAGCCCTGCGCCGCCCCGGCTTGGTGGAAAGCCTGCAGCGCGAGCACAAGGTGATGCTGGTGGGCCCCACCACCTTGCTGGCCACGCTGACCAGCTTGCAAATGGGCTTCCGCACCCTGGCGCTGGAGAAGCGCTCGGCCGAGGTCTGGGAGGTGCTGGGCGCGGTGAAGACCGAGTTCGGAAAGTTCGGCGATGTGCTGGCCAAGACCAAGAAGAAGCTGCAAGAAGCCAGCAACACCATCGACCAGGCCGAAACCCGCACCCGCGCGATGACGCGCCAGCTGCGCAGCGTGGAGTCGCTGCCCGATGAGGCGGCCAGCAAGCTGCTCAAGCTCGGTTTGCCTGCTGACGCGCTGGACGGCGCAGACGAGGCGGACATTTGAGTCAAGCTGATCCCGCTGAACCCGGCGCCGGGGCCGTCCCCCCGCCACATTACCTGCGCCGTGCCTTCCCCTGGCTGATTGCCACCCTGGTGGCCGTTCATGCCTGCATGGCCGTCACCCGCGTGGCGGCCAGCTTGTGGACGCTCAATCAAGGCTATGGCGAATGGACGGTGGGGGTCTTGCTGAGCCTCTTTGCCATGGCGCCCATCGTGCTCTCGCTGTGGGCCGGGCGGCAGGCCGATAAACACGGTTTCCACCGCCCAGTGGGCATCGGTGTCTTGATGGCCTTCACCGGCGCGGTGGTGGCCCTGCTGGGGCAGTCGCTGTGGAGCATTGCCTTCAGCTGCTTGCTCAGCGGCGGCGCCATTTCGGTGGCTGCGGTGGCCTTGCAGCGCGAGGCCGGGCTGATGGCGGATGAGCCCTCCGAGCTCAAGCGCATTTTCAGCTGGGTGGCTTTGGGGCCGGCTTTGTCGAATGCACTGGCGCCGGTGGCGGCGGGGCTCTTGATTGACCACATCTCTTTTCGCGCCGCTTTTGTGCTGGCGCTGGTTTTGCCGCTGCTGGCCTGGGCGCTGGCGCAAAAAGTGCCGCGCCACCCGCCCAAGCCGGTCAGCCATGCCAGCAAGGCACGGCCCGCCTGGGACCTGCTGCGCGAGCCGGCGCTGCGCAATCTGCTGCTGGTCAATGTGGTGCTGTCGGCCAGCTGGGATGCGCACAGCTTTGTGGTGCCGGTGGTGGGCCATGCCAAGGGCTTGAGCGCCTCGCAGATCGGCCTGGTGCTGGGCTCGTTTGCGGTGGCGGCCACCTGTGTGCGCCTGGCCATCGTGCGCTTCGCGGAATCGCTCGATGAATTGAAGGCGGTGCGCGCCGCCATGCTGCTGGCCACCGTGATGCTGCTGGGCTATGCCTGGCTGCCGGGCGCGGCAGGCATGATGATGGGCTCGGCCGTGCTGGGCCTGGCGCTGGGCTCGGTGCAGCCCATGGCTTTATCGCTGCTGCATCAGGTCACGCCGGCGGACCGCCAAGGTCAGGCCCTGGGTCTGCGCATGATGGTGGTCAACAGCGCCACCGTTGCGATGCCGGTGGGCTTCGGCCTGCTGGCGGGCGTCACGCTGGCTGCGGCGCCGATGTGGCTGATGGCCGGCATGCTGGTGCTGGCGCAATGGCCCGCCAGCGTGATTCGCAAGCTGCCGCAGGAATAGCGGAAGCGAAGGCCGGCTGCGGCGGGCTTGGTAGGCAAGCGGGCAGGGCGCAAGCATCGCTTCGCGCCCTGAGGTTCCCGCTGCTTTAGGCCGGCTTGTCCTGCTCCCGCAGGAAGATTTCCACCCGGCGATTCTTGGCGCGGTTCTCGGCGCTGGCGTTGTCGGCAATGGGCTCGTGGGAGCCGCGGCCGGCGGCCTCAATCCGGCCCGGGCTGATGCCCCGGTCCACCAGGAAGTTGCGGACAGCGTTGGCGCGTTCCACCGAGAGCTTGTCGTTGATAGTGTCGTTGCCCGTGCTGTCGGTGTGGCCCACCACGCGCACGCGCAAGCTGGGGTCGTTGCTCAGACCGTTGCCGAACTGTTCCAGCACCGTGCGCAGCTCGGGCTTGAGGTCGGCGCGGCCGGTGTCAAAGGAGATGTCGCTGGGCACTTGCAGCTTGAGCTGGTTGTCAGCCGTGCGCGCCACTTCCACGCCGGTGCCTTGGGTGGCTTGCTCCATCGCCTGGCGCTTGGCTTCCATCTTCTTGGACCAGATATTGCCGCCAACAGCACCCGCCGCGCCGCCCAGCAAGGCGCCGGTGGTGGCGCCATCGCGCCCGCCAATCAGCCCGCCCAAGACGGCGCCAGCGGCCACGCCGATGCCGGCGCCGGTGGCTGTGCCTTTTTGCTCTTCACTCATATTGGCGCAGGCGCTGAGCAGCAGGCTGCACGCCAAAGTGGTGGGCAGGACCAAGCGTTTGAAGGATCGTGCATCTGTATTCATGGGCTTCCCTTGAAAGTGGACGTTGAAGTGGCCGAAAGACTGCTTTGGCCTCGCAATGTTCCGCAGTTTGGTACGGGTGCTGTGAGCCTAAACCAATCTCAGCGCTTTGCGTTGATGCCCCGCAAATCGGCGGGCATCCGGCGTCGCCAGGGCAGGGGACGCGGCCCTGTGGCTGGCGCGGCAGTGGCATTCCCGGCATTCGCGGCTGCAAGTCACACAGTCCGCGAGGCCATGCGCGGCCAAAAGGCCAGCCAGGGCGTGTTCTCACTGAGAATCAATGCAAGAGTGACGCAGCGAGGAAGGACTGGGATGGAACGACTCACGCACGGCGGGCAGCCTGGGCAAGCTGGGCAGGCGCATGACGCCGACATGGGCCTGACTCTGTCCGAGCTCATCGGCTCACTCAGCCACGCGCTGGACATCACCGAAGGCCAGCCCAAAGGCCATTGCGTGCGCTGCTGCTGGATCGGCATGCACATCGGCAAGGCCATCGGCCTGCAAGAGCAAGCGCTTTGGGAGCTGTACTACACCTTGCTTTTGAAAGACCTGGGCTGCAGCAGCAATGCCGCGCGCATCTGCGAGCTGTATCTGACCGACGATCTGCAGTTCAAGCGCGACTTCAAAACCGTGGGCGACAGCCTGCCGCAAGTGCTGCGCTTTGTGTTCAGCCACACGGGCTTGAATGCCGGCATGGCGGATCGCTTTCGCGCCATCATGAACATCATGCGCAACGGCCCGGAACTCGCGCATGAGCTGATTCAAACCCGCTGCCAGCGCGGCGCTGACATCGCCCGCCAGCTGCGCTTCCCCGAGCCCGTGGCCGATGGCATTCACGGCCTCGACGAGCACTGGAACGGCCTGGGCAAACCCAGCGGCCTCAAGGGCCCGCAGATCCCGCTCTACTCCCGCATTGCATTGCTGTCCCAGGTGATCGACGTTTTCCGCACCGCCGATGGCCCAGCCGCTGCGCTGCAGGAAGTGTCGGCCCGCACCGGCACCTGGTTCGACCCAGAGCTGTGCGTCGCCTTCCAGTCCCTGGCCCGTGACGAGGCCTTCTGGTCCTGCATGGAGTCGCCCGACATTGAAGCCATGGTGCTGGCCCTGGAGCCCAGCAATCAGCGCCTGCCGCTGGATGACGACTATCTGGACGATATTGCCGCCGCCTTCGGCCAGGTGGTTGACTCGAAAAGCCCCTTCACCAGCGGCCACAGCATGCGCGTGGCGCAGTATGTGGACGCCATCGCCGCGAGCCTAGGCCTGGATGCGGGCCGCCGGCGCTGGCTCAAGCGCGGCGCCTTGTTGCATGACGTGGGCAAGCTGGGCGTGAGCAATGCGATTCTGGACAAGCCCGGCAAGCTCGATGAAGAGGAGTGGGGTCAGGTCAAGCTGCACGCCCAGTACACCGAGGCGATTCTGGGTCGCATCAAGCCCTTCGCGGAGCTGGCCCGTGTGTCCGCCGCCCACCATGAGCGACTGGACGGTGCAGGCTATCCCAAGGGTTTGATGGGTGCCGACATCAGCCTGGAAACCCGCATCATCACCACGGCCGACATCTTTGACGCCATCTCCGCCGAGCGGCCTTATCGCGGCGCCGTGCCCATCCCCAAGACGCTGGAGATCATGGGCGAGACGGTAGGCACCGCCATTGACGCGCGCTGCTTTGAAGCCCTAAAAGCCGCACTGGCCTTGCAAGGCCTGGGCCAGTGAGTTGATCGCTGCCAGGCTGGCCTGAGGCCTGAGGCCTGAGCCCTCAGGCCATGAACTGCCGAATCGAGCCGCACACCACCAGCAACTGCTTATCGTCCATGCGGCCCATGATGTTGCGGATCACCGAGCCCATCAGCTTGTTAACGCCCACCATGCCCAGCGCGGCCGACTGCTGCACCAGAAAGTTCGCCTGGGTGGCCTTGAGCGTTTGCAAGAAGTACTGGTCCAGGCCCTGATCGGTCAGCTCCAGCACCAAGTCCGTCAGCGCATCGGCGTGTTCCGTCGCCTGTTCGGCGGCCTCCACTGCCAGCAGCACCTTGAGCGTCTTCACCCGCAGCGCTTGCGAATGGTGGAAGCGCAAGAAGGGTTTTGAGTCCGGCCTGGCTTGCGCTTTTGTTTCGGACTTGGGTTTGGACTTTGGCGCGGCCTTCGGCTCGGCGGCCTGCTTCGGTACGCGCTTGGCGCTGACGGGCGCGGGGTGTTTCGCTGAGCGTGGCATGGGTTGGACCGTGTCGCGATGAGGATTTCATCCTACGCTGCGGTGCCGCAGGCGCGCGCTTCCCGGGCACCAGAACGGCACGCTTAGGGAGATCAGCCCATTGGCGCTTGCCGCAGCACGCCGGCTGCGCCTTCAGCCCCCGATCGGCCGGCCTTCAATGCGCGCCAGACGATCCAAGATGATGGTGATCGCTTCGCCGTGGCTGGGCAGCATCGGATGGCTCTCGTTCAGATAGTGCGCGTCCGCAAAAACATGCGGGCAGGTTTCCGACTCCGACAACATGCCGTCGTTGCGTGAGCGGTGGCCGGCCAGCCGAGCCAGGCCGGCAATGGACTTGGTGCCCACGATGCAGGTGCTCGGCACATCGGGACGGCTGATTGCTTGCATCCGCTGCGGCGAAGCGGCCACCTGGCCGCAATCACCCGTCAGCAGCCGGTAGGCGATGCAGCGGCTGAAAGACTTGCTGAGCTTCGATGCCCGCAAGGGCGAGCCCAACAAGAACAAGTGCTTGGGCGGCCGGATGGCCGGCCCGGCCTGCTGCAAGGCCGCACGCAAGAGCACGCCGCCGAAGGAATAGCCGATGAGGGCGTAGTCCGCGCCAGCGGCCATGGCGCGAATGCGCTCCGCAACCTGGGCCTGCAAGGCACTGAAGCCGTGCCGCGCCGTGAGGTAAGAAAAATGCTCAATCTGATGCCCGCTCTGGGCCATGCGCCGCAGCAGCTCGCCGCGATAAATCTTCGCGCCGCCAATCCCGTCCACAAACAGCACTCGCATCTTGAGCTTTGATTCCTAACAGTTCATCGATCTATCCATCCACTCGGCTGGCAGCACAGCAGGCGCTCGGCGCCAGCCCGGGTGAATGTAGCGCACCGGGGCTGCCCGCCCTTGGCCTAGGCCGGGCTAGGCGATGAACTGATCACCATGACTTCATCAAAGCCTTCTTCCAGCGTCGGCGGTTCCAGGCTTTCGAAGACATGGCGCATGGTTTCTTCCTTGATTCGGGCCAGGCCGCTGCGCTGCGCATTCCGCGCCATGGCGAGGTCAAAGGGCGCATGGATCCACACGCCAATGCGCTTGCGGCAACCCACGCGCGCGGCCATCAGCAAGGCCCGCTCGCGGTGCCTGCGCGAGGGCAGTGGGCCTGAGAGATACACCGCTTGGCGCGGCCCCCGCTGGCGCTGCGCAGCCACCCAGGTGGACTTGCCAGCCCCTTGCAGGCCAAACACCAAATAGAAATGCGCCTCAGGCCCCAGCTCAAGCAGCCGCTGCTCCGCGAGCGCATACGCGCGATCCCAGGCCGCGATCACATCCTCTCGCCCCACCGGCACAGCGCCGCTCAGGTCAAGGAACTGGTCGGGGTCGATGCAGTAGGGTGGGGCATCGGCATCGCAGCTTGGCATTGAGGGCATCGGGGAATGGGGCTTGGGATGTGGGGAGGATGGGTCAGCACCTATCCTCACTCTTTGGGCGGGCCGAATTCTGCATCGTGCTTGCTGTACATCGGCGCAGCCGGCGCGCGGTGGGGCTGCACCGGCGGCGTGGCAATCACCACCGTACCGGCCAGCAAATCAGCCAGCGTTTGGCGCAAAGGGTGCAGGCTCACCAGGGCCAGCTCGGCCATAACGGGAAGCCCCATCAGATAGCTGCTGTCGGCGGCGCTGGCAATGGAAACGCCGCACAGCGCCCAGGTGCAGCGCGCCAGAGAACGCAGCAGCCCTTGCCGCGCCGAAGGCACTTGCCCGCTGGCTGCCGACACCACCGAAATGCGCAGCAGCACTTTGCCAATGCCCGCATCTGGGTGGACAACGCCAAACACCTGATAGGCCGCGTACAGCCCCCAGAACACGAGGCCAAAGGCCAGCGTGCCGTAAAGCGGAAACCCCGGCATGCAGTACGAGGCGCCCAGCGCCGCACCGACCAGAACGAGGTCAATGACGAAAGCCCCCAGCCGCTTTTGGAGCGGCGCCAGAGGAATGGGGTGACGGGGCATGTGGAGGCCTAAGTAGAGATGTGGGGGCTAAGTCCGCGGCGACATCCGCTCAGCGGCTTTGAAGCGGCTTTGATCGAGCGATACCCATGGTTTGAACCCAAGCGAATGCCCATCAGGCACGCCAGCTTAGGGCACGCATTCGAGCCTCATGTCCTTGCGAATCTTGGTGGCCTCGTCGGGCTTCATCCGCGCCAGCAGCACACAAGTGGTGAAGTGCCCATGCCGCCTGCCGTCCTTGGTGTAGCCCCAATCGACGATCTGGTCCCGCGAAAAGCTCACTTGCTTTCCCCACGCCAGCGTCGGGTTGTACTGAGGCACGCTTTTCAGAATGCCTTCATAGCTATCGCCTTTGCCATGGCCATCGCTCCCACTCACACGAAAGGGCGACACCCACATCAGCTCGCGCGCAAACGAGACCTTCAGCTCAAAGTGCTCGGCGCCTGACTTGGGGTTCGCCTTGATTTGTATGAAGGCGCCCAGGGAGTCCCGCGCCTTCTGGATCGCTTGGTTCATGGGCACATCAGCGTCGCGAACCGCGGCGATGTTGTCGTTGGCAAAAACCGATCCGGATAGGCGTGCCAGCAGCAGAAGAAGAAGTAAAGGACCGGAACGCATCGACGCCATTCATCATTCAAAAAAGTAAACGGGCGCCAGATTAGCAGTCGATGGCGCCCGGATTGCAGCAGCGGCTCGACCACTGAGCGTTCACTCATTCATTCAGTTAGTCACCGTCAGACCTGAACTGAGAAACGGCGATGAGCAGCACGGCCGCCGCAAATGCAGCCCAAAAGTACGACACCCCATGGATGCCGAACTGCGCATGGAAGAAGGACATGACTGGCGACAAGCGCCCGGTGAACGGCGGTTGTGTCGGCCGGACCCACTGAACAACTGCCATGACACCAAGCAAGAGCCCGAGGGCGGCATTGACCTTCCACCTTCGCAAGGGCCTCGCGCGCCAACCATTCTTGAGTGCCTCGCGTGGCAAGGGCGTGACCGAGCCGCTCTCGGCCCGGCGGCGTTCCCAGACAATGAAAATCAGAAAGGCGACGAGGGCGGCGATGAGCAGGAGTGCAGGCATATGGCTGGATGGATCGAATCTCGGCTCAGCAGCCGTGCGCTCTGATCTTGATGCCGAGCGGCTGCGTTGGTGGGGCAGGGCGAGCGCAGGAGGAAATCTGCGCGATGGATGCCATGCCCCAAGGTGTGCGGATTCGCAGGTGCCGGCGCAGGCTTACGCGCTCACGCACCGCTTAGGCCTCTTGCTTCACCAACTTGGGCGCGACCGCCAAGACGATGAGCCAGGCCGTGAACGACAGGCCGCGTTGGATGCCAAAGAAGCACAGGGCGAACACCAGCCACTGGCTGTTGGACGGCGCGCCCATTGACATGCCGGCCACGGACAGGAGTTGCACGGTCAGCCAGGCGCTGATGCCGGTGACTGGGGCAAAGAACCACCACTTTTGTTCTAAGTTCGACATGAAGAATGGCTGTAAGGAGTTGGTGCGAAGCTCGCGACGGGACGCGCTTGCCGTGCATCGGCGCGGATGGTGGAACACGGGGGCAGGGCTAAATGTATTGCTCGCAACGATGTGCCGAGTTAGTTATGTCTTTCGAAGACTTCAAATTTAAGGCTTGTCCCCGTGTTTCGGACTTCATAGCACGTTCTTGCAACTGGAGCATTCCAGAACAGCATTCCCTAGGACATTTGCTCGACGGTAATCTTTGCAGTACATGCAATACCTACGCTCAGATCCGACGATCTCGTTGGGATTGCTAGTTCGCGGCGGCGCCGGAACAAAGAAGCCCGGATAGTCCTTATGGTCGCGCACTACTGAATCAAATAGAAACGTAGTCTTGTATTTGAAAAAGCTAACGCCCTGGGCTACATGCAATGCAGCACGCGCCCCATCGGTAAGGCCAGCCGCAACCAGTATTCCGAATACAGACGCCCCAACATTCGCCATCGATAGAGCGCCCATATATGACTGAAGTTGACCAACGTCTTCCCTTGAGGCCACGTCCCGTTTGAGCTCAATCGCAAATAGATCACTCGATTTTGTCTTCGCAAGGATGTCAATTCGCCCGACTGTCGTTTGAAATTCAGTGGCGACCAGCACCAATCCATTGACACCTAATAGATGGAGGTTTTCTGCCAAGTACGCCTGAATCTGGCGCTCCAAAAGAAATTGCGATTGTCCATTTGAGTTGTGCTGTGGCACTAATAAAGTCACTTTCAATTGCTCCAGGTTGTACAAGGATGAACACTGGCCGTGTCGGCCTAACATTGATATTTAACCGGATTGCCGAAGGTGGGTCCGGTTGAATAGCGAGTTAGTCCCCGCGTTCGAGTGCTCCAATTCCCGTGATTAGTCCTTTGAAAGCAAACGAGAGATTAGTGACTTCACTCCTGTTTTTGATGCACGCTTCATTCAGGCACATGTTGTGAGCCCTTGAGTAGGCGTCCGGATAGAGATCGCGATTCTTTTCTAGAAATGCCAGTGTTGCGAGAATAAATCCCTCTGCCGTGTAATCTGAGGAAAAGCCAGCTACCAGCGCAGTTGCCTGCCTTTCAACGCTCTTGACTCTGTATGCCTGACCCCAATACCAGACGGCAACGGCGGATATGAGTGCCAATGCGCAGCTATACGCAACGTGCATCAGACGCTGATGCTTGGTCTGAAGGGGAAGAAGCAGGCCAATAACCGAGGCAAACGATCCAACTGCCCCGAGGAGAATCCAGAAGTCCATAGTTACGTGACAGAGTAGAGGAGGAAGTTATAGGGTCTAACGTGTTCTGTGGCGATAGCCATTGCCAATTAAACTGGAATGCTGCCGTATAAACCAGTGCTTGGCAGTACAGGTAAGTGATTTCTGGAAAAGAGGAAAAGGCATTTTTTGGCGCCATTCAATAGGCATTAAATTCCCGGCAATAGCGGCGTGTGCTTACAAAGAAATGCAGACGAGCCGGAACAGGCGCCATGTTGCCAGTGCCAGCGCAATAAAGCGTTAGGTGGTTTGGATTTTTAACTCGGTAGTTTCCCGTGGTGCGGCGGGCGACCAAAGGCTGGTGACGGGTTATCTTTGAGCCGGCATGTGCCGGCACTTAGGACTTCAGCTCGCAAGTGCATGCTGGCGAGCTACGCTGACCCGCGCCGGCCCGGAAACTGTCATCCCGCATCAGCCACCCGCGCCCACCAGCCCCAATCACTCCCTCGTCTGCATCCTCAACCGCCTCGCCGCATCCTCATCCCGCGCATCGTCAATCTCGCGCATCACGCCGCGCAAATCCACGGGCTTGGCTTTGCGTTCAAAGCGGCCGGTCAAGGGGGATTCGACCGTCAATGCGCCGCGCTGGTACAGCGCCCAGATCTCGTTGCCGTAGTCGCTTTGCAGCAGGTCGGGGGCGAACTGGCCGAAGAAGTTGCGCAGGTTTTCTACGTCGCGCAGCAGCATGCGCTGGGCGTGGTTGTTGCCGGCGGCGTCCACGGCTTGGGGCAGGTCGATGATGACGGGGCCGTCGGCCGCCAGCAGGATGTTGAATTCAGACAAGTCGCCGTGCACCACGCCCGCGCACAGCATGCGCACCACTTCGCGGATCAGGCTGGCGTGGTGTTGGCGCGCTTGCTCAGGCGTGAACTGGCTGTCGTTCAAGCGCGGGGCGGCGGCGCCGTCGGCGTCGCACACCAGTTCCATCAGCAGCACGCCTTCAAAGAAGAGGTGCGGCTTGGGCACGCGCACGCCGGCGGCGGCCAGGCGGTAGAGCGCATCGACTTCGGCGTTCTGCCAGGCTTCTTCCTGCTTTTCGCGGCCGAACTTGCTGCCCTTGGCCATGGCGCGGGCTTCGCGGCTGTTTTTGACCTTGCGGTTCTCGGTGTAGTCCACCGCTTGGCGGAAGCTGCGATGGGTGGCTTCCTTGTAAACCTTGGCGCAGCGGGTTTCATCGCCGCAGCGCACCACGAACACCTGCGCTTCCTTGCCGCTCATCAGCTGGCGTTGCACGCTGTCAATCAAACCCTCTTCCAGGAGGGACTGCAGTCTTTTGGGTGTCTTCATTGGCGCATTGTCCCTGCAGGCTCCATCAGGGTTTGTCTGGGCATGGTTTGTACCGAAGCAGCAAGCCCAGTGTCAGCTAGCTGAAAGCCGCGGGCTCATACTTTGCCTAGCATCCGCCGCCCCGGTTGTTGCGGGCCGTTTGCGAAGCGCTATAGATCAACACGGAAGAGACAAGCACCATGAGCAAACACATCACTCAGACATTGACCGCTGTGGCCTTGGCGGCCCTCAGTTTCTCAACCCTGGCTGCGGAGCCGATCAAGATCGGTGTGTCCGGCCCCTTCACGGGCGGCTCTTCGTCCATGGGCGTGAGCATGCGCGACGGCGTGCGCCTGGCCACCGATGAAATCAACAAGGCCGGCGGTGTGCTGGGCCGCCAGCTGCTGCTGGTGGAGCGCGACGACGAGGCCAAGAACGAGCGCGGCGTGCAGATCGCGCAAGAGCTGATCAACAAAGAGAAGGTCGCCGCCACGGTGGGTTACATCAACACCGGCGTGGCCTTGGCCTCGCAGCGCTTCTACCAAGAAGCCAAGATCCCGGTGATGAACAATGTGGCCACCGGCTCCTTGATCACCCAGCAGTTCGCCAACCAGCCGGACAACTACATCTTCCGCAATGCCGCGCATGACAGCATTCAGGCGCCGATGATTGTGGAAGAGGCGATTGGCCGCCGCGGCTACAAGAAGGTGGCCATCCTGGCGGACTCCACCAACTACGGCCAGCTCGGCCGCGCCGACCTGGAAAAGGCGATGGAGCTGAAGGGCGTGAAGGCCGTGGCGGTGGAGAAGTTCAACATCAAGGATGTGGACATGACCGCCCAGCTGCTCAAGGCCAAGGAAGCGGGTGCTGAAGCCATCCTGACCTACGCCATCGGCCCTGAGCTGGCGCAGATTGCCAACGGCATGACCAAGCTGGGCTGGAAGGTGCCGATGATCGGCAGCTGGACGCTGTCGATGGCCAACTTCATCGACAACGCCGGCCCTGGCGGCGAAGGTGCGCGCATGCCGCAAACCTTCATTCAGGAGCCCACGACGCCCAAGCGCCAGAGCTTCATCATCAACTACCTGAAGACCTTCAACCCCAAGAACGCGCGCATCGACTCGCCGGTCTCGGCCGCGCAGGGTTATGACTCCATCTACCTGCTGGCCGCGGCCATCAAGCAGGCCGGTGGCACCGAAGGCCCCAAGGTCAAGGCCGCGCTGGAGGATTTGAAGGCACCGGTGGAAGGTGTGGTGACCACCTACAACAAGCCCTTCACCAAGACGGACCACGAAGCCATCACTGCCAACATCCCGGTGTTCGGCGAGGTCAAGGGCCAGCGCGTGGTTTACGCCTACGAGGCTGACTTCAAGAAGGCCTCCGAAGTGCGCGTCAAAGACGTCAACGCCAAGGGCGCTTTGAGCCAGAAGAAGTGATGAACACGCTCGCGCTGACGCAAGCGCGGTGCTGAGCAAGTGAGCGGGCAAGCAGGTAGGCAGTCAAGCCGCTGACGGCTGGGTGGTGAGCAGCGTGGGTGCAAGCCCATTGCTGCCACCGTCGGCCAAGTTGTCTGCCGTATCTGTCTGCTTGTCTGTTCGCTTGCTTGCCTTTGAATTTCAGTTTCCCTTTTGAACGCAAGGCCACGCCATGCAAATCTTGACCCAACTCGTGTTCAGCGGCATTGCCCTGGGCATGATTTACGCCGTCATCGCCTTCGGCTATCAGCTCACATTCGCGACCTCTGACACCCTCAACTTCGGCCAGGGCGACGCCCTGATGCTGGGCGCGCTGGTGGGCTTGTCGCTGGTGGGCTGGGGCGTGAATTACTGGATGATGATTCCGCTGGTGTGCCTGTTCGGCGCCTTGCAAGGTGCGGTGGTGGAGCGCATCGGTGTGCGGCCCGCCATCAAGATGAAGTCAGAGTTCGGCTGGATCATGTCCACCATCGCGCTGGGCATCATCTTCAAGAACGTGGCCGAAAACGTCTGGGGCCGCGACGACCTGAAGTTCCCTTCGCCGCTGCCTGAATCGCCCCTGCACCTGCTGGGCGCCAATGTGCTGCCGATGGAAATCTTGGTGGTGGTGGGCGCGCTTTTGATGATGTTGGCGGTGGAGTTGTTCAACCGCCGCAGCATCTACGGCAAGGCCGTGGTGGCCACCTTCAATGACCGCGATGCGGCCAAGCTGATGGGCATCAACACCGGCCTGGTGATCACTTTTTCCTACGCCTTGTCGTCGATGACGGCGGCCTTCGCCGGCGTGCTGATTGCACCGCTGACGCTGACCGGCGCCACCATGGGCGCGGTGCTGGGCCTGAAGGCTTTTGCGGTGGCCATCATCGGCGGCCTGACCAGCGGCATGGGCATCATCGTGGGCGGCGTGATTCTGGGCGTGGTGGAGACCACCACGGGCTTTTATCTGTCCACCGGCTACAAGGATGTGCCCGGCCTGGTGCTGCTCTTGATCGTGCTGGCGGTGAAGCCGGCGGGTCTGTTCGGCAAGACAGCGATCAAAAAGGTCTGACGCGATGTTGAATGCTAAGAAATTTGTTGCAGGTGCCGTGGCCATCGCGGCCCTGGCTGCCTTCCCGCTGATCTCCGGCAACCCGTACTACATCCACTTGGTCGAGACCATCATGATCTACGCGATCGTGCTGTTCGGCCTGGACATTGTGGTGGGCTACACGGGGCAGGTGTCGCTGGGTCATGCGGGCCTGTTCGGCATTGGCGCTTACACAGCGGGTGTGCTGGTGTTCAAGTTGGCGGCGCCGCTGTGGGTGACGCTGCCGGCGGCGATTCTGGTGACGGCGGGCTTCGGCGCCTTGCTGGCCTTGCCGGCGCTGCGGGTGATGGGGCCGTATCTGGCCATGGTCACGCTGGCCTTCGGCACCATCATTCAGATCCTCATCAATGAGATGACCTTCCTGACCGAAGGTCCGATGGGTATCACGCTGACCAAGCCCAGCCTCTTCGGCCATCAGCTCGATGAGACTGAGTACTACTGGGTGGTGGCGGTGATGCTGCTGGCTTCGCTGGTGTTTGTGCACCGGGTGCTGCGCTCGCACCTGGGCCGGGCCTTTGAGGCCTTGCGCGGCAGCCCGGTGGCGTCGGACTGCATGGGCGTGTCGGTGTACCTGTACAAGGTGTTTGCCTTTGTGATCAGCGCGGGCCTGGCCGGTTTGGCGGGCGCGCTGTATGCCTATTCCGAGCAGTACATCTCGCCTAATACCTATAACTTTGAGCAGACGGTGCTCTTCCTGCTGGCCATCATCATGGGCGGACGCAAGACCCGCACAGGTGCGCTCTTAGGTGCAGCCATCATCGTGATGCTGCCCAAGCTGCTGGATGACCTGGAGTTGTTCCGCATCGTCTCGGTGGTGCTGGCGGTGATCGTGATGGTGGCTTCGGGCGTGGCACTCAAGCGTGGCAAGTCCACGCTGAAGGCGGCCGCCATTCCGGTGCTGGGCAGCGTGGCGCTGGCGGCGTTGTCCTTCAAGCTGCAGACCATGACGGACTGGCGCTTGTCGGTGTTTGGCCTGATTACCTTGTTCGTTGTGTACTACTTGCAAGACGGCATCGTCGGCTTTGTGCGCAACGCGCTGAACCTGCGCGGCCATGCCGCCAGCGATGCCGATGACGCGGTCAATCTGCCCAGCAAGGGCGATGCACTGAGCCACCCCGGCGGCACCGCCGGTGACGAGCTGCTGCAGGCCAAGCAAATCCTGATGCAGTTTGGCGGCCTGAAGGCGCTGAACAATGTGGATCTGTCGATCAAGCGCGGCACCATCCACGGCCTGATCGGCCCGAACGGCTCGGGCAAGAGCACGATGATGAATGTGCTGACGGGCATCTATGTGCCCACCGCCGGCACCGTGAGCTTTGGTGGCCGCAGCCTGGGCGGGCGCACCTCGTCAGACATCGCGCTCTCCGGCATTGCCCGCACCTTCCAGAACGTGCAGTTGTTTGGCGAGATGACGGCTTTGCAGAATGTGCTGGTCGGCCTGCATCACAGCTTCAAGAGCAATCTGCTCGATGTGGCCTTGCACTTGCCGCGCTACCTGCGTGAGAACCGCGAGAACACCGCGCGTGCGCTGGGCCTGCTGCGCTTTGTGGGCCTGGCCGACCTGGCCGGCGAAGAAGCCCGCAACCTGCCTTACGGCAAACAGCGCCTGCTGGAAATTGCCCGCGCGCTGGCGCTGGACCCGCAGTTGCTGCTGCTGGACGAGCCAGCAGCCGGCCTGACCGCGCCGGACATCAAGGAGCTGATCGCCATCATCCGCAAGATCCGCGAGCATGGCGTGACCGTGATCTTGATCGAGCACCATATGGATGTGGTGATGAGCATGTGCGACACCGTCTCGGTGCTGGACTTCGGCCAGAAGATTGCCGAGGGCCTGCCCGCTGCGGTGCAAGCGGACGAGAAAGTCATCGAGGCTTACCTTGGTGGCCAAGCCTCTTGAGTTGAAGGACTTCTGACATGCTAGAAATCAAGAACCTCAGCGCCGGCTACGGCAAGGTGCAAGTGCTGCACGGCATTTCCATGCACGTGCCCAAGGGCAAGGTCGTGACGCTGATCGGCTCCAACGGCGCCGGCAAGACCACCACCATGCGCGCCGTCAGCGGCATGATCGCGCCCACGGCGGGCGAGATCAGCCTGAACGGCAAGCGCATCGACGGCATGGAGTCCTACGACATTGCCCGTCGCGGCCTGGCTCATTCACCCGAAGGCCGGCGCGTGTTTGCCACCATGACGGTGACCGACAACCTGCGCCTGGGCGCCTTCCCGCGCTACACCGGCAGCCGGCCCAAGGGCGATGTGGCGGCCGATCTGGAACGCGCCATGGAACTCTTCCCGCGCTTGAAAGAGCGCCGCGAGCAACTCGCCGGCACGCTCTCAGGTGGCGAGCAGCAAATGCTGGCCATGGCCCGCGCCACCATGCTCAACCCCGATGTGATGCTGCTGGACGAGCCTTCGATGGGCTTGGCGCCGATTCTGGTGGCGGAAGTCTTCCGCATCATCGAACGGCTCAAGGAGCAGGGCGTGACCATGCTGCTGGTCGAACAATTCGCCGCTGCCGCGTTAGGCGTGGCCGACTACGGCTATGTGCTGGAAAACGGCCGCATCTCCCTGCACGGCCCGGCCGAAAAGCTGCGTGATGACCCGGCGGTGAAGGCGGCGTATTTGGGCGGCGGGCACTGAAGGAATTCAAGGCTTGGGCCGGCCTCCTGGCGGCCCCAGAAGCATCTTCACGGCCTGCCGGCAACTGCCGGCGTGCCATAGGTCGCGTGCCAATGCCACCCAGGCGTGGGTGGCGATGTGGACGGGGTTGTGGCTGAGCAGCGGCGGGTTCAGCCCATAGCGGATGTCGATATCGGCCCGCTCTTCCACAAAGCTGCCGAACAAGCGGTCAAACACGATCAGCACGCCGCCGAAATTGGCGTCTAGGTATTCGGTATTGCTACCGTGATGCACGCGGTGGTGGGAGGGCGTATTGAAGACCCACTCAAGCGGCCCCAGCTTGGGTATCCAGCTGGCATGCAGCCAGAACTGATAGAGCAGATTGGCCGCCACTGCAGCCGCCACGGCCATCGGTGCAAAGCCCAGCCAGATCAAGGGCGCAAAGAATACCGCCGTGCCGCTGAGCTTGCCGGTCCAGCCCAGGCGTACCGCGGCGCAGAGGTTGAGCTCGTTCGATGAATGATGCACCGCATGCGTGGCCCAGAACCAGCGCACGCGGTGGGCTGCGCGGTGGTAGCCGTAGTAGCAGAACTCCTGTCCGATAAAGAGCAGCAGGTAGGCCGGCGGGCCGTCCAGTTCAAGCGTCTGCAGCCGGTTCACATAGGCCCAGTTCAGCAGCGGCGCAGCCAAGGTCAGGCCGAGTCCATCAATCAAGCGACGGCCCGCAAAATCTGCGAAGGAGGCGGTAAAAGCCCGCCAGTCGAAGGGCAGGTGCAGCACATAGCTGCGCAGCAGGCCCTCCAGGCTGGCGCAAAACAAGACCAGGCCGGCCAGGGCCAGCAACCAGGGCAAGGCTTCGGGCACGAGGTCCATGGCTACCCTCTGTTGGCACTGAATGCCGCGCTTAGGTCTCAGACCTGCACCCCTGTGCCATGGCCATGCACCCTGAAGTCGGGTGCATGGCGCTCATGCTCAGGGCATGGGCGTATGGTCCTTGCAGGGCGGCTTGGCAAAGGCGTCGACGACACCGGTGATGCCGCTCGGGTCCACCGAGGTGATGATGATGGTGTCGAGATCCTTGATCAGGTCGGAGATGTAGAACATCATCTGCCGCGCCGCCCACTCACGCGCGATGTGCCTATAGTCGGCCGAATCTCGCGGGTACCTGGCGGCAACCTTGGCCTCGATATCGGTGCTCGAAATCGACGCCAAATTCTTCTCTGCCAGGTTCATGAAATTGTTGATGTTGCTGGACAGTGTGGCCGTGGCACTCGCCAGCTTTTCAGCGGTGTCGGCGATTTTGTAGGCCTCTTTGGCGGTCATCGCACCCACCTTGGCCTCGCCCATTGCGCCCGCCGTGGCAAAGCTGCCAATCATCATGGCCGTGCTGACCACCATATTGCTGATGGTGTTGACGCATTGGTTGGCATTGCTGGCGCAAGCCGCAGCGCCGCAATCGGCGAGGCCGGTGGCGCAACGCTGGTTGCAGTTGGTGACGTTGCACTGATAGCCATCGCGGGGCTTGAGATAGCACAGGCCGGCTTGCAACTCGCGATTGGACTTGCAGGACTTCAGCAAGGTGCCGGCGCCGTTTTGATACGAGGGCTTGTTGAGCCAGCAAGTGGCAATCCGGTCACCGGTATAGCCCTCGTCGCAGCTGTTCATCGCCCAGGCCCAGCAGGTGCCCAGTGCGTCTCGCGCCGTGCAGTGGTTGCCCGGCTGGTAAGAGAGCTTGCGGTCGCTCCAGCACACCGAGCCGACGGGGTGGTAGCCGCTGCGGCAGTTGGAATAGCACAGAGCGCCGTCCTGATACTGGCCGTCAGCGCAGCCGGGCAAGATGCCCACACCACGGTCATAGGCCGCGGTCTTGTAGCAGAACGGGGTGCTGCTGATCGAGGTTTCTCCCTGGATCCAGTTGACGATCGTCGTGACCTGCCCAGCGCTCAAGGTTTGGTCCTTGACATAGGTGGTGGGCTTGTCGGCCAGGCCCTGCGGCCAGTTGTTGGCCACGATGCTGCTCGTGCTCCAGTACTGGCGCACATTGCCGGCATCGCAGGCCTCAAGGACGACGCCGGTTCCTTTTTGACTCAGGCACAGGCCGCTGGGCGACACAATGCTGGAGTTGCTGCCACGCTTCCACTTCTGATTGGCTGCGGGCGGCACACCGGTCTCGCCACAGCTGCCCAGGCCGACGGCCGAGCCCGCCTCGCCCGATGCCGTCAGGCAATAGCCGTTCAACACGATGGCACCCTGGTTGGTGAAGCGAAAGTACTCGGTCTTTGCCGTCCCCGTACATGCCGACACGCTCAACTTGCTGGTCGACAGCGGCGAGGTGAAGTCCACCTGCTGCAAGCAGTTGCGTGTGCTGCTCCGAACCTGGGTCTTGCTGGCGTCGGCCAAGTCGACGGGCAAGGGGTTGGCCAAGCTCCACTTCTGGTTGGCTGCCGTGGCCGAGCACAGCGCGAGTTCGGCGCTCAGCACGCTCGTGCTGCCGCCGCTGAGGCCTGGCTTGACGGTGTTCAGCAACTGCCATGACAAGCACATGGCCGACATCGCCCGGGATTGGCTGAGTTGCAGTTGATTGCCGCCGGGGCGGCTCCAGTAGGTGCTGGCGTTGCCGGTGGACAGCGCGGTGCTGAAGCTGACCGACTTGCTCGCAAACAGATTGCCCTGCAAAAAGCGCTTGCCGTCGCTGCCGGGCAGATAGACCGTGCCGTCGGCGCCGAAGACGAAGCGCTGCTCGGCCTTGCCGCATGGGCTGAGAACGCCGCTGCTGTCCAGGCATTGGCCGTTGCTGGCGACGAGGTTGTAGGAGGTGTCAGCGGCTTGCGCCGACGCGAAGGCGCCGGTCGCCAACAGCGTGATCAAGAAGCGAGAAAGCCAATTCATGGTGATGACTCCGGTGAGTGCAAGAGGGTGACGGTCAAGTGGGTCGCGCCACGCGGCGGCTATCAGCCACCGGCTTGTTCCCCGCCTTGGCGGCCTTCACCGACTGGGCCCGCCGCGCCGCGTCAATCGCTGCGGCGAGTTGTTCGGTGCCGACGGCCCCACGGAACATCACATCGCCGACGACGATGGCCGGCGTGCCCTGGATGCCCAGCCGTTCAGACAGCACGCGCACCTCACCGAGTTGGCGGTTCACGGCCACCACGTCCACCGGTTTGAGGCCGAACTGGCGGCTGATGGCCTGCAGGCTAGCGGCGTCAATGGCATCGGCGCTCAGCAAGGCCTTGTGCACCTGCTGCGCCGTGCTGCCCTGGCCTGCCGACAAGGCCAGCTGCGCCGCCGCAATCGACTCAGGCCCGAGGATGGGCAGGTGCTTGACCAGCACCCGCAGCTGACTGTCGCGCTGGATCAAGGCCTCGATGCTGGGGGCGAGCTTCTTGCAGAAGCCGCAGTGGTAGTCGATGAACTCCACCAGCGTCACATCGCCGGCCGGGTTGCCCAAGACCGTCGCGTCGGAGGCGTCATCCATCGCTTTGGCAGACGCGGCGAGGGCCTTGCTTTCCTGCTGGGCATGGCCCGCCAGCTCGCGGCGCTGCAACTCGTCCAGCGCTTCGCGCACCAGCTCGGGCCGGCTCTTGAGCAGCTTGATGACGACTTGCTCGATGGCCTGAGTTGAAGGGGCTGACTTGGCTGGCGCGCCGGTCTGCGCGACGGCCGCGCCGCCCGGCAGCGCCAGGCAAAGTACCACCAGCAAGGGCGCGCTCAGCCTGCGCGCGGCAGGGCTTGTTGAAAGTGAAAGCATGGCAGCTCCTGGCTGGCAAGGGTTGTCTGGGATGGATGGGCCGGCGGCCGGCCCTGGACTTCAGCTGAGCTTCAGCCCCGCTCAGGTCCGATCAGCTCAGCTTGCGCCGGCGCCAAGCCAGCATCGCCAGCCCCGCGAGCATCAAGGCATAGCTCTCAGGCTCGGGCACCGCAGCGGCCACCACCTTGATCTCGCCGCTTGTGTAGAGCTGGCTGTAGTCCAAGGCCGTCCCCGCGGCGAGCTTGAAACCGCTGGCATCGATGTCGGCGAAGGTGCCTGTCAGCGTGCCCCAGTCCAGCAGGTCGAAGCTCTGGCCCTTTTGCGCCACAAAGCCGTTCCAAGACGTCAGCTTGAGCGTGCCGTTCAAGCTCAGATTGCCGGCCACGA
>NZ_CAMFJS010000032.1 GCF_945956965.1 uncultured Roseateles sp. | reverse complement strand
CCCCCTCTCCTCCAGTTAGAAAGCCCCAAGCGATTCAGTCGCTTGGGGCTTTTCTTATTTCCGCGCGGCTTTTGTGATCAGGTGGCTGCGCGGCTGGCCGACCTTGTGGACTCAGGCAGCCAGAGCCCTCAGTCGGTCGTCTCGGCAGGCAAACTGCCAGCAGTTCTTTCGCCTGCCTGCTGCGTGACGCCGTGCTTGGGTTGCTCGGCCTCAATAGGCTGGGCCCAGGGTCAGGTAGAAGCTGCCGGGGCCGTCCACGGCGCGGCCATAACCGAAGTAGACCGGGCCGATAGGGGTGTCCATGCCGACGAAGGCGGCGTAGGACTTGCGCCAGCCGTCGGACATCGTCGGAATCAAGGGCTGGCGCATGCGGCCGAGTTCTAGGCTGAAGCCCGCGTACTTGCCGGCCAGCAAGAGGCCAGGGGCGACGCGCCAGTAGTACATCAGGCGGCCGAAGTCCAGTTGTTGGCCCAGCAACTGGTTGTTGGCATAGCCGGACTGCTTGAGGAAGCCGCCCCACTGGGTGTATTCGTAGCTGGGCAGGGCGTTGTTGCCCAGGCGTCCGCTGGATTGCAGGGTAAGGTTGACGGTGCTGTCACCCAGGGAATAGATCGCGCTGGTGTTGGCATCCCATTTGCCGTAGCGGACATCGGCGCCCAAGCCTGGCTGCGAGCTGTAGACCTCGCCCTTGAAGGTCCAGCCCGAGCGGGGGAAGTAGGCATTGTCCAGGCGGTCCAGCAAGAGGCTGGCGCGCACACCGCCGAGGCGGGCCTTGCCGGGATCGGGCTTCACATGCTCCAGCCCGGTGTTGACGATCTGCTTGATGTGGCCGGATTGCAGGCCTAAGCGGAACTCACCGTACTGGTAGAAGTAGCGCCCAAGGTCGAGTCCGAGAAAAGCGCTGTCTTGCTGAAAAATCGCCAGTCTCTGGGTTTCCGAATAGACAGATGCGGAGAGGCGGCCCAGGCTGAAATAGGGTGCGGCGAACCAGTCACCTTCGCTGCTGAAGGGTTGATAGAAATCGCTGCGCAGGTGGATGTCGGAGCCTAACTGCAAATCTGTGCGCCACTCTGCGCCCAGAGCATTCAGCCAGGTGCGCCGGTAAGTGGCGTGCAGGCCGGCTGTGACGCCGTTGCCAAAGTCCGAGGCGATGTTCAGGCCAACTCGCAAGTAGTCGGGCCCCCAAGATTTCTCTGCGGCTTCCACCACCAGCACGCGCTCTTCGGCGCTGTCCTCGACGCGGTAACCCACATGCTCGAAGTCGCCGGTGCCGTAGAGCCGGCGCATATCGGCGTCGAGCGCGGCTTGGTCGATGGGCTTGCCCGGCTCGGTGGTCATGACTGCCAGCGCGGCGGCGGGGTTGACCCGTGACATCGGCGCGAAAGTGATCTTGTCGATGATGCGCGGGTCAGCCGCCAGCGGCGCCTGCTGGCGCTGGCGCAAGGCCTGGTATTCGTCTGGGGGCAGGGAGAGCTGGCTCAGGCGGTCTGCCACGGCGCGGGCGGCGGCCTCGCCCAGCGGGGAAATTTTGGCCAAGCTGTTGAAGTCGCTGGTGGCGTAGTTGCCCAGGGCGGGTGAGATGAGAATGTCGGTCGGCTTGAGTGAGGCCAGCGAGGCCTGCACATTCTGTTCGGTCAGGATGCTGAGCATCTGCCCGGCCACGCCGACGATGCTGTTGAGATCCTCGCGCTTGAGCAAGGGCGTACCCACATTGACGGCGATGACGATGTCGGCGCCCATGTCCCGCGCGGCGGCTACCGGCAAGTTTTCGGTGAGCATGCCGTCCACCAGCAGCAGGCCATTGATTTCGGCCGGCGCCACCGCGCCCGGCACCGACATGCTGGCCCGCATCACATTGGCCATATCGCCGGCATTGAAGACCACGGCCTTGCCTGTCACCAGATCGGTGGCAACGGCGCGAAAAGGGATGGGCAGATTGTCAAAGCGGCGGTAGCCATGCACTTTGGAGAGCTGGCGCAGCACCGTCTCCAGTTGCACGCCGGTGGCCAGGCCTTTGCCCAAGACGGTGGCCTCAGAGCCGACGCCGATCTCGGGGCCGATCAGGTTGAGGTAGTCGTCGGCCTTGCGGCGCATGGTCAATTCTTGGCGCGGCGGGCTTTCCTTGAAGAGCTTTTCCACCGTGATGTCGGCGTTGATGGCCTCCATCTCTGCCACGCTCATGCCGGTGGCGTAGGCGCCACCCACCAGCGCGCCCATGCTGGTGCCGGTGATGCAGTCGATGGGCACGCGCAGCTCTTCCAGCACCTTGAGCACGCCGGTGTGCGCCGCGCCGCGCGCGCCCCCGCCCGACAAGACCAGGCAGATCTTGGGGCGGCTTGGGCGCGGGGGAACGTCTGCCACCAGCGCGGGCACATTGGCCGGCGCAGGCGCCAGCGGTGTAGCGGTGGCCGCGCTGTCTGCAGGCGCAGCCGCCGCCTGCGCCAAAGCCGGCACCGTGCCGCAAGCCAAGAATGTGGCCAAGACCAGCTGGCTCAGGGCTGAGGTGCTGGGCCAAGGGCGGGGCAGGACTGCGGGCATCACTGAAGGCATGGCTGAGGGCAAGAGTGAACGGGCCAGTGGGGCCGGCACCTCGTCTGGTGGAGGTGCCGGCCAACAGGCCGCAAGCTTACCGTCAACTCATGCGGTGACGGATGTCAGAACGCGTCTTCCTGTGTCGTCCCTTGTGTCTGTTCGAGCAAGCGCTCCGCCGGCTTGCGGCCGATCAGCCAGAACAGTGCCGGGGTCAGGAAGGTGTCCAACAAAGTGGCACTGATCAAGCCCGAGAAGATCACCACCGCCACCGGATGCAAGATCTCGGTGCCCGGCCGCTCGGCTTCGAAGAGCAAGGGCGCCAGCGCAAATGCCGTCACCAAGGCCGTCATCAACACCGGGCTGAGGCGCTCTATCGAGCCACGCACAATCATGGCTTGGTCAAAGCGCTCACCCTCGAAGCGCATCAGATTGATGTAGTGGCTGAGCTTGAGAATGCCGTTGCGCACCGCAATGCCGGCCAGGGTGATGAAGCCCACCAGCGCGGCAATCGACAGCGGCTGGCCCGACAACCACAGGCCCAGCACCGCACCGACCAGGGCCAGCGGGATGTTGAGCATGATCAGCCCGGCCAGGCGATAGCTGCGGTAGCGGCTGTACAGCAGCACAAACATCAGCATCGCCGAGACGATGGACAGCAAACCCACCCAGCGCGCCGCCTCTTCTTGCGCCTGGAACTGCCCGCCCAGGGTGATGAAGCTGCCGTCGGGTAGCTTTGTGTCGGCCAGCACGGCGCGGATGTCGGTGACCACGTCCGAAAGCGCGCGGCCCTGCACATTGGCGGCCAGCACGATGCGGCGCTTGCCATCGTCGCGGCTGATCTGATTCGGCCCGTCGGCATCCTCGATCTGGGCCAGCTGGGACAGTGGCACCGCGCCCATCGGCGTCTCGATCAGCATGCGCGCCAGGCCCTCCGTGCCGCGGGCGTTTTCGGGCAGGCGCAGCAGCAGCGGGAAGCGGCGGCCTTGCTCCACGATCTGGCTCAGCGGCTCACCCACCAACAGGCTTTGCAAGCTGGCCACCAGCTGCGGCACCGGCACGCCGTAGCGGGCAGCCGCGGCGTAGTCGATGCGGATCTTCAGTTGCGGCGCCAGCACCTGCTTTTCCACCTCCAAGTCAGCAATGCCGGGAATGGTGGCCAGGCGCGCGCGCAGGCTTTCGGCCTGGCCGCGCAAGGCGTCCAGGTCTTCGCCGAAGATGCGGATGGCGATTTGCGAACGCACGCCCGAGAGCATGTGGTCGATGCGGTGCGAGATCGGCTGGCCGATGCTGATGGCCGCCGGCAAGAGGCTCAGCCGGCTGCGGATATCGGCCTTGACCTCATCCAGGGTGCGCTTCATCTGCGCCGGTGGCAGCAGGCCGAGGTCGAGCTCGCTGACGTGTACGCCTTCGGCATGCTCGTCCAACTCGGCGCGGCCGCTGCGCCGGCCCACATGGGTCACTTCGGGCACTTGAGACACCAGCTGTTCGGCTTGTGCCGCCAAGGCCGAGCTTTGCGCCAGCGTGACGCCAGGGTTCAGGCGCAAGCCCACCAACAGCGTGCCCTCGTTGAAGGGCGGCAAAAAGCTGCTGGCGAAGAAGGGCAGGGCGGCCAAAGCCATCAACACGGCCACCGAGCCAGCCGCCAAGGCCGCAGGCGGCCTGGCCAGCGTGGCGTGCAGGGCCGGGCGGTAAAGGCGCTTGAGCCAGGCCAGCAAGCGGGTGTCACCATGATCCAGCGAGCGCAAGCGCGGCAGCAGGTAGAGGCTCAGCACCGGGGTCAGCGTGACCGAGACCAATAAGCTGGCCAGGGTCGAGACGATGAAGGCAATGCCCAGCGGCACGAACAAACGCCCCTCCATGCCCGGCAGCGCAAACAGCGGCAGGAAGACCAGCACCACGATGGCGGTGGCGTACAAAATGCCCGAGCGCACCTCCATGCTGGCCTTGGCCACCAGGGCCATGGGGGCCATGCGCTGATCGGCCGGTTTGGCGCGGTCCAGCTTGAGGCGGCGCAAGATGTTCTCGATGTCCACCACCGCGTCATCCACCAGGCCGCCGATGGCAATCGCCAAGCCGCCCAAGGTCATGGTGTTGATGGACATGCCGAAGTAACGGAATACCAGCGCGGTCACGCAGATCGACACCGGAATCGCCACCAGCGCAATCAGCGTGATGCGCAGATTGCCCAGGAAGAGCATCAGGATCACCGCCACGCACAGCGAGGCCGCTACCAGCTTGCCTTGCAAGGTGTTGATCGAAGCCTCGATGAAGCTGGCCTGGCGGAAGGTAACGCGCGGCTCGGCCATGCCTGGGGGCAGGGCGGGGCGCAATTCCTGCAGCGCCGCTTCGATGCCGCGGGTCAGCGCCAAGGTGTCGGCGCCGGCCTGCTTTTGCACGCCCAGAATCACCGCCGGCTGGCCTTCGAAGCCTGCGTCGCCGCGCTTGACGGCGGGCGCGAAGGTGATCTCGGCCACCTGGCGCAACAGCAAGGGCTGGCCCTTGTTGGCGCCGAGGGCCAGGTTTTGCAGATCGGCCAGGCTATCGGCGGCGCTCGCGCCGCTGCGGCCGATTTGGCGGATCAGCAGCTCGCGGCCATTGAGCTCCAAAAAGCCGCCGGCCCCATTGGCCGAGAAGCCGCGCAAGGCACCCACCAGCTGAGCTTGCGTCACGCCCAGCTCGGCCATGCGGGCCAAGTCCGGCTGGACCTGGAACTGCCGCACCTCGCCGCCGATGGGGATCACCTGGGCCACGCCCGGAATCGACAGCAGGCGCGGACGCAAGACCCAGTCGGCGTATTCGCGCACGACCATGGCGCCATTTACGCCACTCTCCCCGGTGGTCTTGTCGTTTTGCGCCGTGATGGGGATGGCGATCTGCATGATCTCGCCCATGATGGAGCTGATCGGCCCCATATGCGGCGTGATGCCGGGCGGTAGGCTATCGCCCACGGTGGACAGGCGTTCGGCCACCATTTGGCGGGCGCGGTAGATCTCCACTTGCCAGTCAAAAGTGATGGTGATGAAGGACAGGCCGGCGCTGGAGTTGGAGCGCACCGACTCCACTCCGGGCAGGCCGTTCATCAACGTTTCCACCGGGAAGGTGATCAGCTGCTCCACCTCCTCGGCGGCCATGCCGCCCGCTTCGGTCATCAAGATGACGGTGGGTTTGTTGAGGTCGGGGAAGACATCGACCGGGGTGCGCGAGAGGGTGAACACGCCATACGCCATCACCAGCAAGGCGGCGATGATGACGGGCAGGCGATTCGCCAGGCTGGTATTGAGAAGCCACTTGAACATGATGTGAGGCCTCTGTGCTTCAGCGAATCTGGTTGAGCAAGGCGGCTGCCTGACTCACTACCCGCTCACCCGGCTGCAGGCCGGCGGTGACGGCCACCGAAGTCGCGTCCAGCGCTTGCCAGCTCACCACACGCGGCTCGAACTGCTCGGCTCCGCGTTTGACCCAGACCTGGCTTTGATTGGCCGCGTTCTTCACCAATGCGGATGCGGGCACGGCCATGCCGCTGATCTTGCTGCGGGTCTGCACCACCACCTTGACACTTTGCCCCAGCGCCAGCTGATTCAACAAGCCGGCGCCCTGGGCCTGGAAGTGCAGGGGCAGGGCTTGCTCGCGCAGGCTGCGGGCGGCGCCCAGAAAGCGCAGCTCAATCTGGCCCTGGCCCACGGCCACAAAGGCCGAGGCCACATCCTGGGCCACGGCGGGGTCGTAGGCCAAGGCCTCGATCTGCAAGCGGCCGGGCGCGACGATCTCAAACACCCGCTCGCGCGCTTCCAGCACCTGGCCGGCCACCGCATAGCTGGCCGCAATCACGCCGCTGACCGGCGCGCGCAAGGGTTCGCGCTCGGTCAAGCCGGCGCGCAAGGCTTGGTCGCGGCCGCTCAGGCTGGCCAGCTCGCTCTCGGCTGCCTCAATGTCTTTGCGCGGCACGGTATCGGCCAATTCGCGCAAGCGCGCCAGGCGCTTTTGGGCGAGCGTTTGAGCCGCTTGCAGCTCGGCAATCTGAGCCTGCTTGTCGGCCCTGTCCAGGCTGGCGCTGGCGGGCAGCACATAGCCCAGCAGCTCGCCTTGCTTCACCTGCTGGCCCAGCGTGGGCAGGCCGCGCGGGCCCGGCTGCAGGCGGCCGGCTTGCAAGGCTTGCACCAGGCCACCGGCATTGGGGTCCATGCTGACGCGGCCGTTCAAACTCAGGCTGCGCGGCAGTTCGGCTTGCGTCACCACCAGGGTGCGCAGATCCAGTTGGCGCTGGGCCGGCTTGGGCAGGAAGATGCTGCCATCGGGCTGACGCTTGGGTGTGCTTGTTGCGCTGGCCGCTTGGCTAACACCAGGCTTTGCCGCTGGTGCAGATTTGTCCTCATCGCCCTCATGGGCCAGGCTCAAATTGGGCCATGTCAGGCTCAGCACTTGAGCCAGGACCAGGGCTTGGAGGGGCGCGCGGAAGCGACGGGATGGTGAGGTGATGGTTTTCATGCGCTGGCTCCCAGGCGAGCGGCAGCCTGACGGCGGCGCCGGATGAAGATGAAGGCGATCAGGGCGCTGAGTCCCAGTGCAGCGGCGGCCGTCGCGGCGGCCGACTTCCAGCCCGAGCCGCTGGCGGCATGGGCTTGGTCTTCTGCGTGATCGGCATGCCCCTCGGCAGCCGGTGGCGTCAGCTCGACGTGCAGGGTTTCGCTCTTGCCGCCGCTGTTCACTGCCACGCTGAGCGCCAGCGGCCCGGCGGAGGGTTCGGCGTCGAGTTGGGCATGGAACTCGCCTTCGCCATGAGCTTGGACATTCAGTGGCTGCCCGTTCAAGGTGAGCGTCAGGGTGGCCGGATGCGCCGGCCGGTTGTCGGCTTGGTGGTCGACGTAAAGCGTCAGCTCACGTCCTTGCAGCACGCTCACCAGTTCAAACAGCTTGGCGCTGCTGCTGGCGCGGGACTGGGGTTCGCTGCTCACGGGGTGAGCGGGGGCGGCCTCTTCGTCATGGTCGTGGCCGGGGCCGGCGGCAGCCGGCAAGGCCAGCAGGCAGAGCGCCAGGACGGCGGTGTTGGAGATGTTTTTCATGGTCGGGAATTTGTTTGTGTGGTTCGCTGAGGCGCGTGGCCTGCCGCGCATCAGGGCAGCAAGCCCTGGGCCTGTCGCAGGGCGGAGACGGCTTGCGCCGCTTGCAGCCGCGCTCGGGCGCTGAGGCGCTGTGCCTCGAAGGCTTCTTGCTCGACCCGCAGCCGGGTTGGCAGATCGCTCTGCCCCAGGGCGAAGGACTTGGCGTAGAAGCCGCGCGTGGCCGCCAGCAGTTCGGCACGGCGCTGGGCCGCCTCGGCTGCCAGGCTGCTGGCCGTCATTTGCGCCTCAGCGCTGCGCAGCTCGGCTTGCAGGGCCAGGCTTTGCTGGCTCAGCAGGGCTTGCGCCTCCAACTGCTCGGCCAGGGCCGTGGCTTGCTTGCTCTGCGAGGCGGCCGATTTGCCCAGGGGCAGGCGCAGGCCCACGGTGATGCTTTGGGCGTAGGGCTCGGCAAAGCCGGCGCGCTCGCGTGTGCTGCTCAGGCGCAATTCCGGGTTGGCACGCGTCTGGGTCGCGGCCAACTCGGCATTGCGCTGCGCCAGTGCGGCGCGGTCGCGCAGGGCCAGCAAGGCCGGATGCTCGGGGGCGAGCTCTGCGATGGCTGCGGGGCGGGCTTCGGATGGCACCTCGAGCTCTGCATCGGCCTGCGCATTCATGACGATGTCGCTTAAGCCCAAGGCCGCCAGCGCTTGCTCGGCTTGCAGGCGCTGCACGGCGGCCTGGGCCAGCTCAGCCTGCGCGGCGGCTTCAGCGGCCTGCGCTTGATGCTGATCGGCGCGGGTGAGGTCACCCGCTTGCAGGCGCTTGGCGACGTCTTGCGCCAGCTGGGCGGCGGCCGCGTGGCGGGCTTGGGCGATGCGCTCATCCAGCTTGCTCAGCTGCCAGGCCCACCAGGCTTGGCGCAAGCTGCCGGCCAGGCGCAAGCGCTCGGCCGCCAGCTGGCTTTCCAGGGCATTGAGTTCGGCGCCGGCCAGGGCTTGGCTGCGGGCGCGCTCACCCGGCAGCCACAGCGGCAGGCTCAGGCCAGCTTCGTAGTCGCGGCTGCCGCCGTTGCGGTTGAGCCGGTCGGTCTTGGCGGACAGATCCAGCGCCGGGGCGTCCGCCAGCCACTGCTGTGCGGCTTGCTGGCGGGCTTGCGCGGCATTGCGCCACTGCGGTGCCGCTTGGGCCGCGGCTTGCTGGGCCCAGGCTTGCTCGAAGGCCTGGGCCAGCGTGGTGGCAGGCTGGGTGGTGTTGCTGTTTGGGGTGTTTTGACGATTGGGAGGGTCGGCCATGACGGGCCCAGCCAGACCCAGGCTCAAGCCCATGGCCAAGCTCAGTCGCACCCAGGCGTGGGCCTGGCGCGACGGCGATTTCTTGCTCATAAATTTCCTCGTCGCAGCGCCCCTGTTCGGGCGGCTGCGTGCAGCGTGAAGGCGGCTCCGCAAGGGAGCCGGGCGTCAGGCGAGGAAGTGGCGTGGGGGGCGGATCAGGCGCTCGGGCTGACCCTGGGTGACGCTGCGCAGATAAGGCGTGTCAACCCGGCTGCTGGGCAGCTGCAGGCTGGCCGCGGCGGCGGTTTGAACCAGCACGCCGCAGCTGACGTGGCAGGTGGCGCAGTCAGCGTGTTGACCGGGCTTTTGCTTGGCTTTGGTGCTTTGGCCATCATCACCGTCGTCGGCCTGCTGCACATGCTCATGCGCATGGTGGCCCAGATGGGTGGCGGCGCGCGCGTCCACCTCATGCAGGCACAAGCCCGCCACGGCCGCCCAGCTGGACTGGAGGCCCAGGGTCAGCATGAGCAGAATGAGCAGGATGCGGCGGATGGCGATCATGGTTGGCGCGCAGTGTAGCGGGATTTATGGCCCGCCCGACTCAGCCCGCGCCTTAGGGCCGAGCCTGGGGCGGGCGGAGTTGGCAGATTGAGCGCCTAGATACTTGCTTGCTTGTTTGCTTACTTCTCCGGCATGGCCGAAGAGTGGTGGCTGGTGATCAGCCACTGCGTGCCGTCCCACCGGTAGGTGTAGGTGTAGCGGGCTTTGACCGTGGCGCCGGTCTTGCCGAAGGCAAAGGTGTAGAGCCCGGCATCTACGGCCGTGTTGCAGCCCAGTTCAATCGTGCGCGAGTCGATCATGCCCCGGGGCTTGTTCTCCAGGAAATGTTCGAAGTAGTCTAGTTTTTGCGCCGCGTCCAGCCTGGGGGTGTTGGACACGGTGGCCAGCAGCACCGATTTGGGCGCGTAGTTCGCCACCACCTTCTTGGCGTCGCCGGTTTGCAACGACTGGTTCCAGCGATCAAACAAGGCGGCAATTTCCGTCTCGCTACTGGCCTTGCACACCTCCGTGCGAGAGGCGACTGTTTCAGGCGGACTGGAGGCACAGCCGGCCAGAACAAGCAAGCAAATCGGGGCGCAAACACGGAATATCTTCACGGTCGACATGGCGGCTCCTGATCAGGGTGGTGGAGCGCTGACTATAGGGTTTGGCCGGTGTTTGCGGCAGTATTTTCGGCAGCGAGACGGCTGGCTTTGCCTCCAGGCAGCGTAGGTGTGGCGAGCTCGTAGGCGGCCTCGTTCACCGCAATGGACGCGCCGGGCGCTCCTACGACGCTGGGCTTTGAAACCTGCGGCCAGCAAGCTTGACTTAACCAATCCCTCTTTCGGGTGCCCTCCAATGGGTGGGATGCTTGCGCGCCCGCGAACGCCGATAGTGGGCACCGCAGGCGGCCGCTGTTGGGGCGCCAGGGAGTGATCATGCAGTTCGACGAAGTGGATGCTGGGGATTTTCGGATCTATGCGGGGGCCTTGGATCGCCCCAATCGCTACGGCTATGTGGCGGCGGTGGTGGTGATGCGGGTGCGCGGCGATGGGCAGCGGCAGGAGGCTTTTCGAGACGAAAACCTGGCCGGTGGTTTCGCCTGGGCCACGGCGGCCGAGGCCTTGCGTTTTGCCATCAATGCCGGGCGCGAGGTGGTGATGTGCCGGGTGGGGGTGCTGGCTTGAGAGCCAGTTTGGCCTCGGGTTTGAGCGCGGGCACGCGTGTTCAGCCGATGGGCTTGGCGGCCCGCTGGCGGTTTGTGCTTGCTGTCTGACGGCCTGATGGGCGGGCGCCGGGCAGCCATTTGACGCCGCCAAACCGTTGTTCGTCGCTTTGCCCCCCGCCTACGGCGCTGTGAGGCCGGTGCTGCCGTTACCCTTGCGGCATGTCTACTCATTCTTCACAGTCGGCGCCCGCCTTGCCCAGTCATGCGCAGGCTTGGCGGCAGTTCATTGCCTATCTGACCCTGCCGCGGGTGGGGCTGTCGCTGGTCTTGTCGGCCTTGGCGGCCATGGCCTTGGAAGGCATTTTCATCACGCCGTTTTCGGTCTTGCTGGGGCGCACTTTGGTGGTGGGGCTGCTGGGCCTGCTGGCCTTCTCGGCCGCTGGGCAATGGCCGCGCCGGCTGCCGAGTTGGATCGCACGCTGGCTGCTGCAGGTGGTGGCGGTGGTCTTGACCGTGCCGCTGGCCACCTTGCTGGTCTATGTGGTGGCGGTGGGCGGGGATCTGGAGTCCCTGCTCAACAGCCAGGGCAAGGTGATGGGTATGATCTTCATCTCCGGCTCAGGCCTGGTGGTGGCGCCCTTGCTGGCCATGGCTTCGCTTTACCGCCAGCGTGATGCCGAGGCGCGCAGCCAGGCTTTGCGATTCGATCTGGAGCGCAGCGAGTTGGAGCGGCAAACCCTGGACGCCCAGCTGCGTCTGCTGCAAGCCCAGGTGGAGCCGCATTTCTTGTTCAACACCCTGGCCAATGTGCGCGCCTTGGTGGAAACCGGTTCGCCGCAGGCAGCACCCGTTTTGCGTAGCCTGATCGCCTATCTGCGCGCCGCCATGCCGCGCTTGCAGAACGAGGCCGCCAGCCTGGGCGACGAGCTGAGCCTGGTGCGCGCCTATCTGGAGCTGATGCATCTGCGCATGCCAGACCGCCTGAGCTTTGACATCACCGTGCCGGCCGAGCTCCACGCCCTGCGCTTTCCGCCCATGGCCTTGCTGACCTTGGTGGAGAACGCCATTCGGCATGGCATTGACCCCGGCGAGGAGGGCGGCAGCATTGTGGTGTCGGCCGAGCTGGACACGGGCAAGGTCCGCGTGTGGGTCAGCGATAGCGGCGTGGGTCTGACCCAGAGCAGTGGCTCGGGCACCGGTCTGCGCAATCTGCGCGAGCGCCTGAAGATCTTCTTCGGCCCCGAGGCGCGCCTGGACCTGAGTGAGAATTTGCCCCATGGCCTGCGCGCCGAGATTGAGTTTCCCCAGCCATGAACATCACCTTGCCCAAGCCACCCACGGCCCTGATCGCCGATGACGAGCCTTTGTTGCGCGACAGCCTGGAGCGCGCGCTCAAGGCCGCCTGGCCCGAGTTGAAGGTGCTGGGTCAGGCCCGCAATGGGCGCGAGGCGCTGGAGCTATTTGAGGAATTTCAGCCCGACATCGTCTTTCTTGACGTGCACATGCCGGGTTTGAATGGCATCGAGGCGGCGCGGCAGTTGGCGCGGCGAGCCCAGATCGTTTTCGTCACCGCTTTTGACCAGTACGCGGTGCAAGCCTTTGATCAAGGGGCTTTGGACTATCTGGTCAAACCGCTGGAAGACAAGCGCTTGGCCGACACGGTGCAGCGCTTGCAGGAACGCTTACGTGAACGCGAGGCGTCGGCTGCAAGCCCGGCCACGGCCAGCAGCGCCACTCAAGCCACGACTCAGGCCTTGGAAGATCGTATCGAGCGGTTGCTGGCGCAGCTGGACCGCAATGGCGAGGGCGCGCCCGCAGCGGCGAACGGCAGCGCCCAACCCAAGCCATTTCTGCAGTGGATTCGCGCCTCGGTCGGCGCCACGCTGAAGCTGATCCCGGTAGACGACATCATCTACCTGCGCTCCGACGAGAAATACACCCTGGTGGTGTGGAGCGAGGGCGAGGCGCTGATTCGCACCCCCATCCGTGAGTTGATGGAACAACTCGACCCGCAGAAGTTCGTGCAGGTGCACCGCTCGGTGGTGGTCAATCTGCACGCCATCAGCCATGTCACCCGCGGTGCGAATGAGACTGCCGATGTGCACTTGCGCGGCCGCGGCGAAGTGTTGCCGGTGAGCCGCAGCTATCTGCATCTGTTCCGGCAGATGTGAGGGCGCGTTGCGCTGGTGCGCATGCCGCGCGCAAGCCGGCGAAGCACAGTTTCTGAATTGGCTAGCCCCCGCCTTCGAGAGGGCTAGCGTGAAGCAGCCAGGCTGGTCGGTTTAGATCGCCTCGGTACGGACCATCAGCCATTCCAGCGCCGCGCCGCTCACCAGCGGCTGCAGGCGGGCGCGCACCTCGGCGTGGTAGCTGTTCAGCCAGGCGCAGTCTTCGGCCGACATCAGGCTCATATCGATGCAGCGGGTGTCGATCGGGCACAGCGTCAGGGTCTCGAATGCCAGCATCTGGCCGAAGGCGCCGTTCTCGCTGGTGGGCTTGGCGACATTGAGCACCAAATTCTCGATCCGCACGCCCCACAGGCCTGGACGGTAGTGGCCCGGCTCGATCGAGGTGATCATGCCCGGCTCCATGGCCATATTCGCATCAGGAATGGCCTTGGAGATGCTTTGCGGGCCCTCGTGCACATTCATGAAATAGCCCACGCCGTGACCGGTGCCGTGGCCGTAGTCCAAGCCATGGGCCCACAGCGGCGCGCGCGCCAAGGCGTCCAGCATGGGGCTGAGCGTGCCTTGCGGGAAGACCGCGCGAGACAGATTCAGCGTGCCCTTGAGCACCAAGGTGTAGTCGCGCTTTTGCGCGGCGCTGACCTCACCGATGGGCCAGACCCGGGTGATGTCGGTGGTGCCGCCCAGGTATTGCGCGCCGGAGTCAATCAGCAGCAGGCCGTTGCCCTCGATCACCGCATGCGAGTCGGCCGTGGCGCGGTAATGCGGCATGGCGCCGTTGGCATTGAAGCCGGCGATGGTGGGGAAAGACAAGCCGACAAAGCCGGGGCGCTTGGCGCGGGCGGCCGTGAGTTGCTCGTCGACGGTGATTTCGGTGATGCGCTCTTTGCCTTGGGCTTGTTCAAACCAGGCATAGAACTCGCACATCGCGGCGCCGTCCTGCGCCATGGCTTCGCGCACAAAGGCGGCATCGGCCGCGCTCTTGCGGCTCTTGGCCAGGGTGCTGGGGTTGATGGCTTCGCGCACGCTGGCCTGGGCCGGCACGGCTTCGCGCAGGCCCAGGGTGACACGCTTAGGGTCCATCAGCACGCGGGCGCCGGCGGGCAGGGCGGCCAGAGCCGGGGCGGCGTCGGCGTAAGCGGCCAGGCGCACGCCATCGGCGGCCAGGCGGGCTTGCAGGGCGGCGTCAATCTTGCCGGGGGCGACAAACAGGGTCAGGTCTTGCTCGCTGAGCAGGGCATGCGCCATGAACACCGGGTTGTAGTCCACATCCGCGCCACGCAGATTGAGCAGCCAGGCCACATCGTCCACGCTGGAGATGAAGTGATGGCTTTGGCCCAGGGCCGCCATGGCCGCGCGCACTTGCGCCAGCTTGTCGGCGCGGCTGCTGGTGGCGTGCGGCGCCAGGTGTTCGTAGATGGGGGCCAGCGGCAGGCTGGCGCGCTCGGTCCACACGGCGTCGATCAGGTCGACATCGGTGCGCAGTTGCAGGCCGGCCTTGGCCATGGCCGCGCGCAAGGTGTGTGCCAGGGCCAGGCTCAGCACTTGGCCGTCTACGGCCAGGGTTTGGCCGGGCTTGAGCTGGGCAATGATCCAATCGATGAACTGGGGCGACATGGCGCTGGAGATTTTTTCCAGCGTGATGCCGGTGCCGGCCAGCTCAGCCTCGGCTTGGGTCCAGTAGCGGGTGTCGGCAAAGAGGGCGGCGCGGTCCAGCGTCACCACCAAGGTGCCCATCGAGCCGGTGAAGCCCGACAGCCATTGCCGGCTCTGCCAGCGCTCGGGCAGGTACTCGGACAGATGCGGGTCGCTGGAGGGCACCAGCACGGCGTGCACGCCATTGGATTTCATGGCGTCGCGCAGATGCTCGATGCGCAGCGTGATGGTGGATGTGCGGGAATCCATGGCAGCAAATCTCCAGCGATTTTGTGGCGCGCCCACCGGCTGCCAACTGGGTTCAGTCAGCGAGGGTGAGGCGGGGCTCGGGTCTGAGCCGCGAAAAATATCGGCGGATTGTAGGCTGCCCCATGCGCCGCATCAGGCGCCTGAGCCTTGAGGCCCAGCACGGGGTGCGCTGTGTGCTGACCGTCCTGCCAGGTCGCGCTCAGCAAGGCGGTAGGCGCAGCTCGAACAAGGCGCCACCCTCGCGGTGATTGTGGGCGCTGATGGAGCCGCCGTGCGCATTCATGATCTTGCGGCAGATTGCCAGGCCTAAGCCGGCGCCACCCTGGTTCATCGAGCCCTGGACGAAGGGGGCAAAAATGCTTTCCATTTCGGCTTCGGGGATGCCTGGACCCTGGTCGCGCACGCTGATGCGCAGGCCCTGGGCGTCGCAAGCGGCCTTGAGCTCGATGCGGCCATCCGGGGGGGAGAAGCGCAGCGCGTTGTCCAGCATATTGCGCAGCACTTGTTGAAGCCGGGCCGCGTCCACCGAAGCCATCAGTGGCTGCTCGGCCAACTGGCCTTGCAAATTGATCTTGCGCTCGGTAGCCAAGGAGACATACTCGTTCAGCAGTTGTTCGATCAAGGGGCGGCAATCCTGCTTGAGCAGGCTGAGATGCCCCACCGAACTTTCCAGCCGAGACAAGTCGAGCAGATTGTTGACCAGCTCCAGCATGCGATGCCCGGCGCTGAAAATGCGCTGAAACATGGTTTGCAGGCGCGGCGACTCACCGCTGCGGGCTTGCCCGAGCTCAGAGAATCCGATGATGCTTTGCAGCGGCGCGCGCAGTTCGTGGCTCATATTGGCGACAAACTCGGTCTTGATGCGATTGGCCTGCTCGGCGGCATCACGGGCTTCGCGAATTTGCTCTTCGGCCTCGATGAAGCGGCTGACGTCCACGGCGCTGCCTACCACACCGGCGATCTTGCCGTGGCTGTCGGTGAACACGGTTTTGTGGGTCAACAAAGTTCGCTGGTTGTCATGAATCTCTTTGTGCTCGCTGCCGCCGTGGCCGAGCAGCCAGTGGTCGCGTTCTTCCACGGGGGTGGCGATGGAGGGCGGTTTGAGTTCGCTGAAGCGGCGCCCCATGGCAATGGTTTTGTCGATGCCGGTGATTTCACTCCAGGCCTGATTGACCATCACATAGCGCAGCGAGGCGTCTTTGGCATAAAGCGGAATGGGGCAGACATCGATCATGCGGGCAGTGAACTCGAGCTGGGCTTGTAGGCGGGCGCGGGCCTCTTCGCGCTCGGTCACATCAATGGCGAAGCCGACATAGCCGGCCAACTGCCCTTCGGTATCTCGGAAGGGTGTTACGCTGACCTCCAGCACCCGCTGCCGTCCCTTGTGCGCCAACATGCGCAGGGCTACCGGCAGCTTCAGAAAGCCACTGGCGCTGCGGAAGAGATTGCTGACCTTGGCATGATCGCGCGCGTCCACCAGGGCTTCGAAGGGCGAACCCAAGACCGGCGTGCCATCCTTGCTGGTCAGGAAGTTGGCATGGTTGATGAATTGCAGGACGCCTTGGGTATCGGTGCGGAACATCAGCTCCTGCACGTTTTCGATCAGCAGGCTTTGCTCACGCTCGCGGGCCGCCAGACTTTGGTGCATTTGGGCCAACTCGATGTGGGCTTGGTCATAGGCCGACAAGGCGCGCCAAGCCAGCATCCCCAGGACCAGCATCAAGCCCAGGCTGCCCAGATAGGCCACCAGCACGGCTTGCAACTCGGCTTGGACATGGGCCCACACCTGGCTGTTGGGCACCTCCACGATCACGACCCAGGGGTAGTTGTGCGTCAGGCGATAGCTGCCCAAGCTGCTCTGGCCCAGCATGCCAATATCCTTGTACTGACCTTCCTCTTGAGTGGGTAGCTTTTGTTTGAATACCAGATGCTGGTTCAGCAGGCTGCCGGTGGTGAGCTTCAAGCCCTCGCTGCCGACGATCAGCTGACCATTGAGGCTGAGCAAGGCGGCAATATGGCCGCCGCGGCCCAGCTGGCTGTCGAAGACATTCGAAAAATAGGCGGGGTTCAGGGTGGCGACCAGATAGCCGCGGTCAGCTTGCGGGCTAATCGGCAGACTCAGCGGCACGAAAAACTGACCACTGCTGTGACCGGCACTGGCATTGGCATTCGCGTTAGCCCGCTGCTCAGCCTCCGTCTGCCGGCCTGGGTCAAGCCGCTCATGCAGATCGCGCCCGGCTTGCAGGCGACCCAGTCCATCGGGGTGACTTCGTAATGGCTGGGCCGAACCCCTCAGCTGCGCCAAGGACAGGCTTGCGCCGATATTGGCTGGGTTGCTGCTGGCCAGCACCAGGCCTTGTTCGTCGAGCAATGAGAAGCTGCGCACAAAGGGGCGCGTGGCCAGTGCTTGATGCAGCAGCTGATTGCGGATTTCCTGCTGGCGTGCAGGCGGCTGGGCCGCCAGTTTGGGAGGGGGGCGGGTCTTGTCATCGCCCTCAACACCGTCGAGCTCGCGGGCCAGGCTGCGCAGGGTCAGCTCGGTGGCTGCCAGGGTCTGATTGGTATGCCATTCCAGGTTCTTGGCGAACAGTTCGGCCTGCTCCTGTTCGGACTGCCGCTCTTGTGCATAGCTCAGCCACATCATGCCCATGGCCAGCATGCTGAGCAAAACCGTCACGGCCGCCGTGCCCCAGAGCGCCAGCGTGGCATTCAGCCAGCTGGGCAGTGGGCGTTTGGGCTCGGCCTCCCAGGCGCCGTGCGCCTCAAACGGTCGGGCCGGACCGGCGGCCACGCTGGGCGGCGGCGCTGGGTTGGTGTCAGGGGTGCCGGGGCTCAATGGCGCACCATGATTTCAGCGAGGCCGTTTTTGTTGGCGGCGGTGGCCAGTCGTCCATCGGCCTTGATGGCGCTGACGAACTCATTCAAGCGCTGTAGCCAGGCTTCGTCACCCGGCTTGACCGCATAGGCGTAAGGCATGGCGGCCAAGGGCTTGGGGGGGCTCAGGCGCCGGACCCAGTCGGTATTGGCGAGCAGGTATTGGCTGAACGGAAAGTCAACCATGAAGACATCGACACGGCCGGATTCCAACTCCAACTCGTAGCTTTGCTGCAATTGCAGCGGGACTGCTTGCGCTTTGCGTAGCCAGCTGGACACGATCGGTGTCATGAAGCTGGTTGCCGGTATGGCGACACGCACGCCGGGCTGATCAATATCGGCCCAGGTCTTGATGACGCGGCTGCTGCGTGACACCAGGGCGTAGATGCCGCTTTGTAAATAGGCGGAGGAGAAGCTCAGCCTGGCTTGGCGCTCGGGTGTGACCGCGATGCCGAACATGGCCACATCGCAGCGGTCCTGACTCAGATCATCGATCAGGCGGGCATAGGTCGTTTCGATAAACTCCAAGGTAACGCCGAGATCATGCGCAAAGGCCTTGGCCAGATCGATATCGATGCCGCTGAGTTGCTGCGTTCGGGGGCTGCGGTAGCTGATGCTGTAGTAACCCGGCCAGATGCAGGTGCGCAACTTGTGGGATTGCAGCACCCGCTGCAGCACTTCGCCGGCTTGAATGCTGCATGGCGTGAGCACGCAGGCAAGGCCCAGGCAGCAACTCAGGCCGAGTTGGCTGACAAACTTGCGCCACGGGTCGCGTCGAACCATGTCCACAAACTCCTTGAGCCGAGATTGCTGGGCTCAAGGGTTTATAGCAGAAGGCCGGGCCTGTGCGTTGCGGCTTAAACACCAAAATCCGTTCGCAAGGCTGCGAATTCAGCGCCTCAAAGTTCGGTGCGCAAGGCCCAGAGTTCGGGGAAGAGCACCACATCCAGCATTTTGCGCAGATAGCCCACGCCCGAGGTGCCGCCGGTACCGCGCTTGAAGCCAATGACGCGCTCCACCGTGGTGACATGGCGGAAGCGCCAAAGCCGGAAGGCGTCTTCCAGATCGACCAGCTCTTCACCCATCTGGTAGAGATCCCAGTGCGCTTGAGGTTGGCGGTAGACCTCCAGCCAGGCCGCTTTGACGCCCTCGCTGGCGGCATAGGGCTGGGTCCAGTCGCGGTTCAAGGCTTCGGCCGGGACCTGAATGCCACGCCGCGCCATCAGGCGCAGGGTCTCGTCATACAGCGAAGGCGCGCGCCAGGCGGCTTCCACCCCGGCCAGCAAGTCGGGCCGATGGGCGTGGGGCTTGAGCATGGCGGCATTTTTATTGCCCAGCATGAACTCGATGCGGCGGTATTGCGCGCTTTGGAAGCCGCTGCTGTTCGAGAGGTAGGGGCGGATGGCCGAGTACTCCGGTGGCGTCATGGTGGCCAGCACGTCCCAGGCATGCACCAGCTGCTCCATGATGCGCGAAACCCGGGCCAGCATCTTGAAGGACTCTGGCAGCTGGTCTGCCGCCAGCTTGGCCACGGCAGCCTCCATCTCATGCAGCATCAGCTTCATCCACAGCTCCGAGGTCTGGTGCTGGACGATGAAGAGCATCTCGTTGTGCTCGGGCGAAAGCGGCTTCTGGGCGCCCAGAATCTGGTCCAGATGCAGATAGTCGCCGTAGCTCATGTCTTTCGAGAAGTCGAGCTGGGCGCCTTCTTGCTGAACGATTTGCTCGGTGTGGCCGGGCGCGTTTTGGGCGGGCTGGCTTTGGATGTCTTGCGGGTCTTGTGGGTGGTAGGGGCAGCTCATGTGACCTTGCCTTTCTGGGCGAAGCGGGGTTCTTGCCATTGCTGGGTGCTGAGCACCTCGCGGAGATGTTCGATGGCGTCAAACACATCGGTGAAGCCGATGTAGGCCGGCGTGAAGCCGAAGCGCAAGATGTGCGGCACGGCGTCCAGGCGCTGTGGGTCGCCGGCGCGGAAGTCGCCGATCACGCCGCGGGCGATCAAGGCTTGCACCACGGCGTAGCCTGCATGTTCCAGCGGCGCGTCCAGGCTCAGGCACACCTGGCTGCCGCGCAGCTGGGCTTCGCGCGGCGAGGCCAGGCGCACGCCCAGCTCGCCGCAGCGCGCCTCGGCCAGTGCGATGAACAACTCGGTCAGCGCCACGGACTTGCTGCGCAGCGCCGCCATGCCGCCAAACTGCTCGGCGGCCAGCAAGGTGTCCACGCCGCATTCCAGGGCAGACATGGACAAGAGCGCGGGCGTGCCGCAGACAAAGCGCTTGATGCCGGCAGCAGGCTGGTAGTCGGTGCTGAACTGGAAGGGCGCGGCGTGGCCCAACCAGCCGACCAGGGGCTGCTGCGCCCGCTCGGCCCAGCGTGGGTTGACCCAGGCAAACGAGGGCGCGCCGGGGCCACCGTTGAGGTATTTGTAGCCGCAGCCGATGGCGAAGTCGGCGTTCGCTGCATTCAGGTCCACCGGCACCGCGCCGGCCGAATGCGCCAGGTCCCACACCGTCAAGCCGCCCGCCGCGTGGGTGGCGGCGGTCAGCGTGCCCATATTGTGTTGGTAGCCCGTGCGGTAGTTCACTTGCGTGAGCATCAGCACGGCTAAATCCTTGTTCAGCAGGGCGGGAATCTCCGCCACATCGTCGACCAAGTGCAGGCGGGCGCCATGCTGCTGGGCCAGGCTTTGGGCAATGTAGAGGTCGGTGGGGAAATTGCTGCGCTCGGACACGATCACCGTGCGCGCCGGATCGGCCTCGCGCTGCAGGGTCAGCGCGGCGGACAGCACTTTGTACAGATTCAGCGAGGTCGAGTCGGCCACGATGGTCTCGCCCGGCTTGGCGCCGATCAGGCGGCCGATCTTGTTGCCGATGCGCTCGGGCAGGTCGATCCAGCCAGCGTCATTCCAGCTCTTGATCAAGCCCTGACCCCATTCCTGGCTGATCACCTGCTGCACCCGGCCCAGCGTGGCGCGCGGCAGCACGCCCAGCGAGTTGCCGTCCAGATAGATCACGCCGGCGGGCAGCTCGAACTGGTCCTTGAGCCCGCGCAAGGGGTCGGCTTGGTCACGTGCCAGGCAGTCTTGCCGGCTGATATTGCTCGTGTTCATGGGTCTTCCTTGTGATCAAAGTTCGCGCAAGATGGCGCGCACCGGCGAGGCGCAGGCCCCGGCTAGTTTGAGGGGGAGGGCAATCAATTCGTAGTCGCCTTCAGCGACCTCGTCCAGCACCAGGTTCTCCAGCACCCGCAGATTCAGGGCCAGCAGTTGCTGGTGGCTGTCCAGGCTCTTGCTGCTGGCCGGGTCCACCGAGGGCGTGTCCAGGCCGATCAGCTGCACGCCCTGCGCGGCCAACCAGGCCACGGTCTCGGGGGCGAAGGCGCTGAACTCGGGGTTCCATTGCGTGTCTGCGCGCTCGCAGCAGCGCACCAGCACGCGTGCGGGCAAGTCTTTGGCTGCGTGCTGCAAATGCTCGATGCGAATCAAGGGGCCGCAATCAATGGCGTGGATGACTCGGCATGGGCCCAGATATGCCGCCAGATCCACTTCGGCCGCGCTGGCCGCGCCGTTCGCATAGTGCAGCGGCGCGTCCGCATGCGCGCCCACATGGGGCGACATCGTGATGGCGCTGAGGTTGACCGGGCACTCGGGCGAGAGCTGGGCAGTCCAGCGCAGTGAGTACGGCTCGTCACCCGGAAAGATCGGCGACTGCGGCGACACCAGGGGCGAAATATCCCAGAGGCGTCGCGCCTGTGTTGGTGTTGCTGGCTTGTTCATCATCCTAGATTTGGCAGTTGGACGCGCCCGAAGGGGTCGCGAGGAGGCACGCGGGCAAGGCGCGCCGACGATGTGGGCTACTGCCCGCGAGGAGAAGCAACGCAGACTGCGGGCCTCCTCGCGAGCCAAGCGGGTGCGTAGCGCTGTCATCCCAATGGTGAAGGGATTTGATCGAAGCAAAGGTAGCAGGCATTGAGGTTCCCAAGTCAAAACAAGCGGTCAACTGCCGGATCTAGGATCAGTCTCCCTTGGCTCGAACGGTCGGCACCTTAACAAGGCGTGGCGGGGCGTGGTGTCGGTTAATCCCAACAAGCAAGCAACAAGTGTGCGACGCATTTTCGCTGCGGGAAAGTCCCATGCACAAGCACGATTAATTGATTGACACCTCAACTATCCATGCCTAAAGTGCGATCAACCCGAGGAGATTTGATATGCGCATTTGCTGCATTGGTGGAGGCCCGGCTGGCCTGTATTTCGCCTTGCTGATGAAGCAGCAAAACCCCAGTCACCAGATCACCGTGCTGGAGCGCAACAAGCCCGGCGACACCTTCGGTTGGGGCGTGGTGTTCTCGGACCAAACACTCGGCGCCATGCGTGAGGCCGATGCCAAAACGGCCGACGCCATCCTGCAGGCCTTCAATCACTGGGACGATATCGAGGTGCATGTGCAGGGGCGCACCATGCGCTCCGGCGGCCACGGCTTTTGCGGCATCGGCCGCATGCAATTGCTGCAGATTCTGCAAGCGCGTTGCGTGGAGCTGGGCGTGGACTTGCGCTTCGAGTCCGATGTGCCGGACGACGGGGAGATTGAGGCCGATCTCATCATCGCCGCCGATGGCCTGAACAGCCGCCTGCGCCAGAAGTACGCCGCCACCTATCAGCCTGACATCGACCTGCGCCAATGCCGCTTTGTCTGGCTGGGCACCAGCCGCTTGTTCGAGGCTTTTACTTTCGATTTCCAGCAAACCGAATGGGGCTGGTTCCAGGCCCATGCCTACCGCTTTGATGAGCACACCTCGACCTTCATCGTCGAGGCTCCGGAGTCGGTCTGGCAGGCCGCCGGCATCGAGGCCATGAGCAAGGAAGAGGGCATCGCCTTTTGCGAGCGCTTGTTTGCCAAGGTGCTGGACGGCCACTCGCTGCGCTCCAACGCCGCCCATCTGCGCGGCTCTGCCCAGTGGATTCGCTTCCCACGTGTGGTGTGCAAGCAGTGGGTGCATGTCAACGCCCATGGCACACCGGTGGTCTTGATGGGCGATGCGGCGCACACGGCCCATTTCTCCATCGGCTCGGGTACCAAGCTGGCGCTGGAAGATGCGATTGCGCTGGCGCAAGACATCGCCGCCCATGAGTCCGATTTGCCTACCGCCCTGGCGCAGTACCAAGCCAGCCGCAGCATTGAGGTGCTGCGCATCCAGAATGCGGCGCGTAATTCCACCGAGTGGTTTGAGAACGTTGCCCGCCATGCCCACCTGGCGCCGGAGCAGTTTGCCTATTCCTTGCTGACCCGCTCGCAACGCATTTCGCACGAGAACCTGCGCCAGCGCGATCCCAGCTATGTGCGTGGCTTTGAGCAATGGCTGGGTGAGCGGGCAGGACTGGCACCCGAGCATGCGGCCGTGCCGCCCATGTTCACCCCTTTCACCCTGCGCGGCTTGACCTTGAAAAACCGCGTGGTGGTGTCGCCCATGGCGCAGTACAGCTGCGTGGACGGCCTGCCCGGCGACTACCACTTGGCCCACTTGGGCGCGCGCGCCCTGGGCGGCGCGGGCCTGGTGTTTGCCGAAATGACGTGCACATCGGCTGATGCCCGCATCACGCCCGGTTGCCCCGGTCTCTATACCGATGCGCAAGGCGAAGCCTGGGCCCGCATCGTCACGTTCGTGCACCAACACAGCAGCGCCAAGATTGCGATGCAGCTGGGTCATGCTGGACCCAAGGGCTCGACCCGTGTGGGTTGGGAGGGTACCGATCAGCCTCTGCTTGAGGGCAACTGGCCGCTGGTGTCCGCCTCCAGCCAGCAGTATCTGGTGGGCGTGAGCCAGACCGCGCGCGCCATCAGCTTTGCCGAGATGGCCCAAGTCAAGGCCGATTTCTGTGCCGCCACCCGCCGCGCCGTCGCCGCTGGTTTTGATTGGCTGGAGCTGCATTGCGCCCACGGCTATTTGCTCTCGAGCTTCATCTCGCCGCTGACGAACCAGCGCGAGGACGACTACGGCGGCAGCCTAGCCAATCGCCTGCGCTTCCCGCTCGAAGTGTTTGCCGCCATGCGGGCCTTGTGGCCGGCGGATCGGCCTATGTCGGTGCGCATCTCTGCGAATGACTGGGTGGCCGGCGGCACCACGCCCGAAGATGCGGTGGAGATCGCCGCAGCCTTCAAGGCAGCCGGCGCAGACCTGATCGACGTGTCCTCCGGCCAGGTCAGCAAGCAGGAAAGGCCGGTCTACGGCCGCATGTGGCAAACCCCTTTCGCCGAGAGCATTCGCAACCGCGTCGGCATCCCGACCATGGCGGTGGGCGGCATTTCCGAGGCCGACCATGTCAACAGCATCATCGCGGCCGGCCGGGCGGACTTGTGCGCCGTGGCCCGCCCGCATCTGGCCAACCCGGCCTGGACGCTGACCGAAGCCGCGCGCATCGGCTACACCGGCCCGGTCGGGCTGGCCTGGCCGCAGCCCTACTTGGCTGGCAAGCAGCAGCTGGAGCGCGAGTTTGAGCGCCAGCGCACCCAGGGCGCCGCCGCACAGGCGCAGGATTTGAAGGCGCTGGGCGTATGAGTGAGGCAGGTATGAGCGAAGCTGTTCTGCACGGCAAGCACGCCGTCGTCACTGGCGGCGGCAGTGGCATCGGGGCGGCCATCGCCCAGGCCTTGCTGGCGGCTGGCGCCAATGTCACCTTGATGGGTCGCAGTCTGGAACGTTTGGAAGCGCAAGCCACATCCCTGCAAGCTCCCGGCCGCTTGGCGCTGCAAACCGTGGATGTGAGCGAAGAGGCCAGCGTCCAGCAGGCCTTCGGCGCCCTGAGCCAGGGGGCCTTCGGGCCAGCGGCCATTTTGGTCAATAACGCCGGCCAGGTTCAAACCGCGCCTCTGCAGCGCAGCAGCCTGGACCTTTGGCAGACCATGCTGAATGTCAACCTGACCGGCACTTTTCTGTGCAGCCGCGAGGTCTTGCCCGCGATGCTGGAGCAGGGCTTTGGCCGCATCATCAATGTCGCCAGCACGGCTGCGCTGACGGGCTACCCTTATGTGGCGGCCTACTGCGCGGCCAAGCATGGCGTGCTGGGCTTGACCCGCGCCCTGGCGCTGGAAGTGGCGCAGCGCGGTATCACTGTCAATGCGGTATGCCCGGGCTATACCGAAACCGACATCATCAGCCGCGCCGTCGACACCTTGGTGCAAAAGACCGGCCGCACGGCCGAGCAAGCCCTGGCCGGCTTTGCCGCAAGCAATCCGCAGGGCCGCCTGGTGCAGCCTGCCGAAGTGGCCGATGCCGTGTTGTGGCTCGCGCGGCCCGCCGCTGGTGCGATGAATGGGCAGTCGGTCGCTGTGTGCGGGGGAGAGTTGATGTGAGCACCGTCGCTGCCACCGAGATCCCCGATTTGGAGTCACGCCTCCAGGGGCAGGACCATCAAACCCATCAAGCCCTCCGGCTCTGGCTGCGCATGCTCAGCTGCACCACCCGGGTCGAGGCGGTGATCCGCAAGCGTTTGGCGCAAGACTTTGCGACCACCTTGCCGCGCTTTGACTTGCTGGCGCAACTGGAACGCCACCCGCAAGGCCTGAGCATGCGGGAGTTGTCGCAGCGGCTGATGGTGACCGGCGGCAATATCACCGGCATCACCGATCAACTGGAGGCCGAAGGCCTGGTGCTGCGCGCCCCGCATCCCAGCGACCGGCGCAGCTTTTCCGTCAAACTCACGCCCCAGGGCCGGCGCCAGTTCAAGCGCATGGCCAGCACCCATGAGCAATGGGTGCTGGAATTGTTGGGCGGCTGGAATGCCGAGCAACAAGCGCAAGTACACGGCTTGCTGGCCGAATTGAAAACACATTTGGGCGCGCTGGACGCCGCGGGGCAAGACCTGACCCCGCCCAAGCCACGCGCCAAGGACAGGACGAGCAAGCGATGAGCGACACCTCAATGAAGAAGCCCATGGACAGCCACCTGCTGGCCGGCAACCAGTGCAGCCTGCAAGGCTTCGCGCCCCAGCATTTCAGCTGGGAGCAGCGCGGCATGGTGGGGGTGATCACCCTGAACCGGCCCGAGCGCAAGAACCCGCTCACCTTCGAGAGCTATGCCGAGTTGCGCGATCTGTTCCGCACGCTGAGCTATGTGGACGAGGTGCGCGCCATCGTCGTGCAGGGCGCCGGCGAGAACTTCTGCTCCGGCGGCGATGTGCATGAAATCATCGGGCCGCTGACCCAGATGAGCATGCCCGATCTGCTGGCCTTCACCCGCATGACGGGCGACTTGGTCAAGGCCATGCGGGCCTGCCCGCAGCCTGTGATCTCGGCCATTGACGGCGTTTGCGCCGGCGCCGGCGCCATCATCGCCATGGCCTCGGATCTGCGCGTGGGCACGGCCCGCAGCAAGACCGCGTTTTTGTTCAGCCGCGTCGGCCTGGCCGGTTGCGATATGGGGGCGTGCAGTCTCTTGCCGCGCATCATTGGCCAGGGCCGCGCTTCTGATTTGCTTTACAGCGGCCGCAATCTGGGTGGTGAGGAGGCCTTGAGCTGGGGCTTTTTGAATCGCCTGGTTGAGCCCGATGAGGTGTTGAGCAATGCCGTGGCCTGGGCCGAACAAATTGCCGATGGCCCCAGCTTTGGCCATGCCATGACCAAGAAGATGCTGCATCAGGAATGGGCCATGGGCGTGGACGAGGCCATCGAGTCCGAAGCGCAGGCACAGGCCATTTGCATGATGACGCAAGACTTTCAGCGCGCCTATCACGCCTTCGTCGCCAAGCAGCGGCCTGCATTCAAGGGAGATTGAGCCATGCCCCATCTCAAACATCTGGAGTGGCCATTCTTCGACGCGCCTCACCGTGAGTTGGCGGCCGAGTTGGACGCCTGGTGCGGCGCCCATCTGCACGCCGGCCACGCGGCGGATGTAGATGCTGAGTGCCAGTCCTTGGTCAAGCAACTGGGCGAGGCCGGTTGGCTGCGCCATGCGATTGCCGGTCAGGCCTTGGGTGGCGCGGCCGAGGTGATCGACACCCGCGCCATCTGCCTGCTGCGCGAGACCCTGGCCCGCCACAACGGCCTGGCTGACTTTGCCTTTGCGATGCAAGGCCTGGGCTCGGGCGCCATTTCGCTGGCCGGCAGCGCCGCGCAGCGTGAGCGTTATCTGCCGCGTGTGGCCAGTGGCGAGGTCCTTGCGGCCTTTGCCTTGTCGGAGCCCGAGGCGGGCTCGGACGTGGCGGCGATGCAATGCAGCGCGGTGGAAGACGGCGACGCCTATGTACTCAACGGCGAGAAAACCTGGATCTCCAACGGTGGCATCGCAGGCTTTTACACCGTGTTTGCACGCACGGGGGAATCTCCGGGGTCAAGAGGCATCAGCGCCTTCATCGTCGATGCCGACACGCCCGGCTTTGAGATCGCCGAGCGCATTCAGGTGATCGCTCCCCACCCCTTGGCGCGCCTGCGTTTTGTGAATTGTCGGGTGCCCAAATCGCAGTTGATCGGCACGGCGGGTGAGGGCTTCAAGATCGCGATGCGCACGCTCGATGTGTTCCGCACCTCGGTGGCGGCCGCTGCCCTGGGCTTTGCGCGCCGGGCTTTGCAAGAGGGATTGGCGCAGGCCAAGAGCCGGGCCATGTTTGGCGCGCGCCTGGCGGATTTGCCGCTGACTCAGGCCAAGCTGGCCACCATGGCCTGCACGGTGGATAGCTCCGCGCTGCTGGTCTACCGCGCCGCCTGGCAGCGTGACCAGGGCCAGAACGTGACGCGCGAAGCCGCCATGGCCAAGCTGATGGCGACTGAGGGCGCGCAGCAGGTGATTGACGCCGCCGTGCAGCTCTTTGGCGGCCGGGGCGTGCGCAGCGGCGAGATGGTGGAGCAGCTTTATCGCGAGATTCGCGCCTTGCGGATTTACGAGGGCGCCAGCGAGGTGCAGCAGCTCATCATCGGGCGGGACTTGCTGCGATGAGTGTGTCTGGCTCATTTTGCGAAGCGCTTGTGGCCAGGCCCATGCCGGGATTGCGGCCCGGCAGCCGCCTTACTTTCTTTGCTTCGCCAAAGAAAGTAAGCAAAGAAAGGCGACCCAGATGTCTGGCCCCTTCGGGGTCCGTTGCGGTGCTCAAATTCCAGGGCTCGCGCAGAACTCACTTCGCTCGCTGGCGCTCGCTGCGTTCAGACAGCTACGCGAAGCTAGAACTTGAAGGCGCTGGCGCGCCTGCCCTGGAATTTTCCGCTCCTCACCCAGCCATATGGGGCCGAACATCGTCACGGCTCGCTGCGCATCGCCTCGGTTCAATTCAGGCGACGAGTGGGCAGCACTGGCCGCTACTCGAGGCGATGCGCAGCGAGCCGAGACCTGAGCCACCCCTTCTGCATGGGCGAGGAACGGAGGATTCGCCTGGCGTCGCGCAGCGACTTCAAAAACTGACTTCGCGCAGCTGTCTGAGCGCAGTGAGCGTTAGCGAACGAAGCGAGTTCTGCGCGGCCAGGCGAAGCCGAGTACCGCAGCGAACCCCGCAGGGGCCATGCAGCAGGGGCGGTTTCTTTGCCTTCTTTCTTGGGCGCCCAAGAAAGAAGGTCGCCTGCGGGGGCGAAATCCCCGCAGGGCCGTCAAGCTCACGCAGCCTTTGCCAAGTCGACCGGAAGTTAAAACCTTGAGCGCCAAGCCATGACCTACACCGCCCACCTCGACACCTTCGCCCGCGACCATCTGCCGCCCCCCGAGCAATGGCCTGAATTGATCTTCGAGCTGCCCGAGCTGCAATTCCCCGAACGCCTGAACTGCGCCAGCGAATTGCTGGACCGCTGGGTGAGTGAAGGCCAGGGCGAGCGCCTGTGCTTGCAAGGTGATCGCGGTGAGCGCTGGACTTATGCCGATCTGCAGGCAAGAGCCAACTGCATCGCTCATGTGCTGGTGCAAGACATGGGCCTCGTGCCAGGCAACCGGGTGCTGCTGCGCGGCGCCAACACACCGCAGATGGCCGCCTGCTGGTTTGCGGTGCAAAAGGCCGGTGGCATTGCGGTGGCCACCATGCCCATGTTGCGTGGCGGTGAGTTGAGCCAGGTGATTCAAAAGGCCGAGGTCAGCCATGCCTTGTGCGATGCCCGCTTGATCGATGAGTTGCGCGCCGCGCAAGTGCAATGCCCGACCCTGCGCGAGATCCGGCTGTTCAATTGCAGCTCCGAAGAAGGGACGGACAACCTGGAAGCCATCGCCGCCACCAAGCCCGCCGAGTTCAGCAATGTGGATACCGCGGCTGACGACTGCTGCCTGATCGCCTTCACCTCCGGCACCACCGGCAAGCCCAAGGGCTGCATGCATTTTCATCGCGATGTGATGGCGATCTGCCGCTGCTGGCCGCCGCATGTGCTCAAGCCTCAGCCGGATGATGTCTTCATCGGCAGCCCGCCCTTGGCCTTCACCTTTGGCTTGGGGGGCTTGCTGCTTTTCCCGATGACGGTGGGGGCTTCTGCCGTGCTGCTGGAAAAGGCCACGCCGGACGCCTTGTTGCCCGCCATTGCCAAGTACCGCGCCACCGTGTGCTTCACCGCGCCCACCTCTTACCGGGTGATGGCGCCGCAACTGCCCCAGCATGATGTCAGCAGCTTGCGCAAATGCGTCAGCGCTGGCGAGGCGCTGCCGGCGGCCACCCGGGCCTTGTGGAAAGACGCCAGCGGCATCGAGTTGATTGACGGCATTGGCGCCACCGAGTTGCTGCACATCTTCATCTCGCACGAGGAGTCCACGGCCAAGCCGGGCGCGACCGGCAAGCCGGTGCCGGGCTACCGGGCTTGCGTGCTGGACGATGAGGGTCAGGTCTTGCCGCCCGGCCAAATCGGCCGCCTGGCGGTCAAGGGGCCGACGGGCTGCCGCTACCTGGCTGACCCGCGCCAAGCCAACTATGTGCTCAAGGGTTGGAACCTGACGGGGGACGCGTATTTGGTGGGCGATGAGGGTTACTTCGTCTACCAGTCCCGCACCGATGACATGATCATCTCCGGGGGCTACAACATCGCCGGGCCGGAGGTGGAAGCAGCCCTCTTATTGCACCCGGCCGTGGCGGAATGTGGTGTGGTGGGGCAGGCAGATGAAGCGCGGGGGCAGATCGTCAAGGCTTTTGTGGTCTTGCGCTCAGGTCAGTCGGCCAACGCCGAGATGGTCAAGACCTTGCAGGACTTTGTGAAGGCGCAACTGGCGCCTTACAAATACCCGCGTGCCATCGAGTTCACCAACCAATTGCCACGCACCGAAACGGGCAAATTGCAACGCTTTCGCTTGCGCAGCGATGTCGCGGTGAAGTCGTCCTGAACCAGACCAGATCCTCGGCCTGTGGCCCCGCGTGATTCCAATTCCAATCAAGGAGAGCTCGATGATGAAGTTGGCAGCCAAGAATATTCAGCGTTTGAACCTCAGCCTTTTGGCGCTCTGCATGGCGCTGGGTGCCGCCCAGGCCCAGGCGGCTGACAAGGTCAAGGTAGGCTTGCTCAGCACCTTGTCGGGCCCTGGCGCTGGCTTGGGCGTGGATATTCGCGATGGCTTTGCTCTGGCGCTCAAGCACAGCGGCGGAAAGTTCGGCGGCCTGCCCGTCGAGCTGATCACGGCAGATGACCAACAAAACCCCGAAGTCGCTAAGCAGACCTCGGACCGCTTGATCAAGCGCGACAAGGTTGACTTCATGACCGGCATCGTGTTCTCCAACTTGATGCTGGCCGTAGGCCCCAGCGTCTTCGCCAGCAAGACGCCTTACATCAGCGCCAATGCCGGCCCCTCGCAATACGCGGGGGAGCAGTGCAACCCATTCTTCTTCAATGTGGCCTGGCAGAACGACAACGTCCACGAAGCCATTGGCAAGACCATGACGGACAAGGGCTTCAAGAAGGTGGTGATCCTGGCGCCCAACTACCCGGCGGGCAAGGATGCAGCTGCTGGCTTCAAGCGCTTCTACAAGGGCGAGGTGGTGGAATAGATCTTCACCAAGCTCGGCCAGCTGGACTATGCGGCCGAGCTGGCGCAAGCCCGCGCGGCCAAGCCCGACAGCATGTACATCTTCCTGCCCGGCGGCATGGGCATCAATTTCATCAAGCAGTTTGTGGGCGCCGGCCTTTCCAAGGACATCACATTGTTCGGTCCCGGTACCTCGGCCGACGAGGATGTGATCAAGGCTGTGGGCGAGCCCATGCTGGGCATGTTCAACAGCTCGCAATGGGCACATGACATGGACAACGCCGGCAATAAGAAATTTGTGGCCGACTTCCAGAAGGACTACGGCCGCCTGCCGTCCATGTTCGCCGCCCAAGGCTATGACGCCGCCTTGCTGATGGACGCCGCGGTGCGTGATGTCAAAGGCAAGATCGAAGACAAGCCCGCACTCTTGAAGGCCTTGAAGGCCGCCAAGTTCAACTCCATCCGCGGCGGCTTCAAGTTCAATAACAACCAGTTCCCGATTCAGGACTACTACCTGCGCGTGATCACCAAAGACGCGCAAGGCCGCGTCACCAACAAGACTCTGGGCAAGATCTTCAGTAATCACGCCGATGCCTACGCGGCCTCTTGCAAGATGCAGTGAACTCGAAAGGCTTTGCGCCCCAGCCAGCTGGCCAAGGGGAGCAGGTGGGCGCTGCCGCGAAGTTAAGGCGGAGGCCACGGCCGCAGGCCGTGGACGGGGGACATGAGCGGCAGCGCCCGCCTGTTCTCCTGGGTTCGAGTCAAAGGTTGGGACGGATCAGCTTGCTTGGCTGCTTCGCGCCGCTCATGTCCCCCGGCTCAGACCTACGGCCTTCGCCTCCTCCTTGACTTCGCTATGCGAAGCAGCCAAGCAAGCCGAGTGGGCATACACGACAAGCAAGCGTGAACCGATCTTCAATTGAATAGGACGCAATGGACTGGATCTTGATCACCGAGCAGGCCCTCAACGGCCTGCAGTTTGGCTTGATGTTGTTCCTGCTGGCCGCCGGCCTGACGCTGGTGTTCGGCATCATGGACATGATCAATCTGGCGCATGGCTCGCTCTATATGGTGGGCGCTTATCTGGCCGCCGCCACGGCGCAGGCCACCGGCTCTTTTGCGCTCGCCGTACTGGCGGCGCTGGTGGGCACGGCGCTTTTTGGCATGTTGCTGGAGCTGACGCTCTTGCGCCGGCTGTATCAGCGCGATCACCTGTCCCAGGTCTTGGCCACTTTCGCCTTGATCCTGATCTGCAATGAAGGCGTGCGCATGATCTGGGGCGAACAGCCCATGATGCTCAACACGCCGGCGGCCTTGTCTGGCCCGGTGGAGTTGTTGCCTGGCTTGCTGTATCCCGCCTACCGCCTGCTCATCATCGGCGTTGGCTTGGCGGTGGCCTTGCTGCTCTTTGTGTTGGTGACGCGAACCCGCATCGGCATGTGGGTGAGGGCGGGTGCATCGAATCGGCCCATGGCCATGGCCATGGGCGTCAATACCGGCCGCTTGTTCACCCTGGTGTTCGGCTTCGGCGCGGCCTTGTGCGCCCTGGCCGGCTCGCTGCTGGGGCCTTTGCTGGCGGTGCAAGTGGGCATGGGTGAGAGCATTCTGATCCTGGCCTTTGTGGTGATCGTCATCGGCGGCATCGGCTCCATCCGCGGTGCGTTGGTGGGTGCTTTGGCCGTTGGCTTGGTGGACACCTGCAGCCGCGCCTTGCTGCCGGCCTTGCTGCGCCAGGTGGCTTCGGCCGAGGTCGCCAGCAATCTGGGCCCGGCGCTGGCATCCATCCTGATCTATGTGCTCATGGCGGCGGTCTTGTTCTGGAAACCGGCGGGCTTGTTCCCGGCGCGGGGCTGAGCGCCATGAGTCAATCGCTTCATCATCGCGGCTTAGGGGTCTGGGCTTACGGCCTCTTGCTCTTGCTGGCTGCCTTACCGCCCCTGCTCACCGCCTTGGGCATGGAGTTCTACCTGGGCGTGATGAGCCGGGTGCTGATCTTCGCCATCGCCGCGTCCAGCCTGAACCTCATTTTGGGATTTGGCGGCATGGTCAGCTTCGGCCATGCGGCTTTTGTGGGCCTTGGGGCTTACACCGTGGGCATCTTGGCCGAGGCGGGCGTGGTGCAGGCCTGGGTCGCCTGGCCGCTGGCCATGGCGGTCAGCGCGCTGGCAGCGGCCTTGATCGGCGCCATCAGTCTGCGCACCCGGGGCGTGTACTTCATCATGATCACCCTGGCGTTCGCCCAGATGTTTTATTACCTGATGGTGTCTCTGAAGGCCTACGGCGGTGAAGACGGCCTGCCGCTGCCGCAGCGCTCCCTGGCCGCCGGCCTGGATTTACAGAACGACGCGCAGTTCTACTGGCTGATTCTGGCTTTGGGCGCGCTGGTGATGGCGGCCCTGCAGCGCTGGGTCAATTCACCCTTCGGCCACCTGCTGCAAGGCATCAAGGAGAACGAGCAGCGCATGGCCGCCGTCGGCAGCCCGGTGTTTGCTGTGCAGTGGCAGGCCTTTGTGCTGGCGGGGGCCTTGGCGGGTTTGGCGGGGGCAATGCTGGCCAATCTGAACGGCCTGGTCACGCCGCATATGCTGCATTGGTCGCAGTCGGGCCAGTTGCTCATCATGCTGATCCTGGGCGGCGCCGGGGCTTTGTGGGGCGGGGTCTTGGGAGCGGCGGTCTTGCTGCTGCTGGAAGAAGTGCTGTCGGGCTACACCTTGCATTGGCAGATGGGTCTGGGGCTTTTGCTTTTGTTGGTGGTTCTGTTTGCGCCCAAGGGCCTGGCCGGCAGCTTCGCTCGTCTGCGGAAGGAAAAGAAATGACTGACGCGCAGCCGCTGCTGAAGGTGGACGGTTTGGTCAAGCGCTTTGGCGCTTTGGCGGCCACCGACCACGCCAGCTTTGAGGTCAAAGCCGGAGAGGTCCACGCCTTGATCGGCCCCAATGGTGCCGGCAAAACCACCTTGATTCATCAGATCTCGGGCGCGCTCAAGCCCGACGCGGGGCGCATTCTCTTCGCCGGGCAAGACCTGACCCTCATGCCCATGGCCGCGCGGGTGCGGGCCGGGTTGGTGCGTTCTTACCAAATCACCAGCATCTTCAAGAGCTTCAGCGTGCTGGACAACCTCTGCCTGGCCGTGCAGGCGCGCCGCCCTGGCTGGCCCAGCTTGTGGCGCAAGGCCGCGGCTGATGCGGCTCTGCGCGCCGAAGCGCAGGACTTGCTGGCGCGCATCGGCCTGGCCGCGCAGGCGCAGCGCCAAGCCGGCGCGCTGGGCCACGGCGAGCAGCGGCAGCTGGAACTGGGCCTGGCCCTGGCGGCAAGGCCGCGCCTGCTTTTATTGGATGAGCCCATGGCCGGCATGGGGCCGGACGAGTCGGAGCGCATGGTCGAGTTGCTGCAATCGCTGCGGCAAGAGGTGACCCTGCTGCTGGTGGAGCACGATATGGACGCGGTGTTCCGCCTGGCGGATCGAATTTCCACTCTGGTGTTCGGCCGGGTGATTGCCAGCGGCACACCGGATGAAATTCGCGCGCACCCGGAAGTCAAGAAGGCCTATCTGGGCGATGAAGAGATGGAGGCAGCGCTGTGAGCAGCTTGCTGGAAATCAGCGGCTTGGAAGCCGCCTACGGCAGCAGCCAGGTCTTGTTCGGCCTCGATTTTTCGGTGCAAGCCGGCGAGGTGGTGACGCTGCTGGGTCGCAACGGCATGGGCAAGAGCACCACCTTGCGCTGCCTGACCGGCTGGATGAAGCCGCAGGCCGGGCAGATCCGATTTTGCGGCGAAGTCATCAACGGCTGGTCGGCCGACCGCATTGCGCGCTTAGGCCTGGCCATCGTGCCGGAGGGCCGGCAGGTGTTCCCCAATCTTTCGGTGCGTGAGCATCTGCAGGCCTTTGCGGCTAATCGCGGCGGCGCGGCGGAGCCCTGGGGTGTGGAGCGGGTGTTTGAGTTGTTCCCGCGCCTGCGCGAGCGCGCTTCGAATATGGGCAACCAGCTCTCGGGCGGCGAGCAGCAGATGTTGGCCATCGGCCGGGCCTTGGTTACCAATCCGCGCCTGATGATTTTGGACGAGGCCACCGAAGGCCTGGCGCCGCTGATCCGCGAAGAAATCTGGCGCTGTCTGCAGGTTCTGCGCGAAGCGGGGCAGACCATTCTGGTGGTGGACAAATACGTCAAGCGCCTGATTCGCCTGGCGGATCGGCATCACATTCTGGAGCGTGGGCAAATGGTGTGGCAGGGGGACTCGGCCGCGCTGGATGCGGACCACGCCCTGTGGCATCGATACCTTGGAGTTTGACGCTGGTGACTAACTTTGTTTTTGAGCGGCGTGAGTTGGTGCGCTTCGGTCATTGCGACCCGGCCGGCATCGTCTTCTACCCGCGCTACTTTGAGATGCTCAATGCCTTGGTGGAAGACTGGTTCACTCAGGGCCTGCAAGTGGACTACGCGCAGTTGCTGGGCCCGCGCCGGGTCGGCATGCCCAGCGTGCATTTGAGTGCGGATTTTCAGCGCGTCAGCCGCATGGGCGACTGGCTGACGCAGCGCATTCAGATCGTCAAATTGGGCCGTACGTCACTGAGCCTGGCGATTGAATTCGCAGGTACCGACGGCCTGCGGGTACGCTTCGCGCAGGTGCTGGTCTGCACCTCGCTGCTGACCCACAAACCCACCCCTTTTCCCGATGATTTGCGCGAGGCCTTGAACCGCGCGCTAGGAGCAGTAAACCCATGACAACAAACACGCACAAACAAGTCTTGCAACCGGCAGGCTGGGCCGCGCCGCGCGGCTATGCCAATGGCGTGGTGGCCAGCGGGCGGCAGATTTTCGTGGCCGGGCAAATCGGCTGGAACGCCGCTTGCCAGTTCGAAAGCGATGACTTCATTGCGCAGGTGCGCCAGGCCTTGCTGAACATCCGCGCCGTGCTGGCCGAGGCCGGCGCCTTGCCCGCCCACATCACCCGCATGACTTGGTATGTGATTGACAAGCGCGAGTATCTGGCGCGCGGCCGCGAACTGGGCCAGGTCTACCGCGAGGTTTTGGGCAGCGACTACCAAATCGCCATGAGTGCGGTGCAAGTGGTGGCGCTGATGGAGGATAGGGCCAAGGTGGAGATCGAGGTCACGGCGGTGGCGCCGGCACTCGACGCGGCCTGAATTACGATGCAGATTCTTGGAGATTAAAAATGGCCAATAAAGCTTCTTTTCACTGGGACGACCCGCTGCTCTTGAATGAGCAATTGAGCGACGACGAACGCATGATCCGCGATGCCGCGGCTGCTTATTGCCAGGAACGCCTGGCGCCGCGCGTGCTGGAGGCCTTCCGCCATGAGCGCACCGATCTGGCCATCTTCCGCGAGATGGGTGAGATCGGCCTGCTGGGCCCCACCATCGCGCCCGAGTACGGTGGCCCCGGCCTCAACTATGTGGCTTACGGCCTGATCGCCCGCGAGGTGGAGCGGGTGGACTCCGGCTACCGCTCGATGATGAGCGTGCAAAGCTCGCTGGTGATGGTGCCCATCAACGATTTCGGCAACGAAGCCACCAAGCAGAAGTACTTGCCCAAGCTGGCCACGGGTGAGTGGATCGGCTGCTTCGGCCTGACCGAACCCAATCACGGCTCCGATCCTGGCTCCATGGTTACGCGGGCGAAAAAGGTGGCGGGCGGCTACAGCCTCACCGGCGCCAAGATGTGGATCACCAACAGCCCGGTGGCCGATGTCTTTGTGGTCTGGGCCAAGGACGATGAAGGCGCCATCCGCGGCTTTGTGCTGGAAAAGGGCTGGAAGGGCCTGAGCGCCCCGGCCATTCACGGCAAGGTGGGCTTGCGTGCCTCCATCACCGGCGAGATCGTCATGGACGAGGTGTTCTGCCCCGAGGAAAACGCCTTCCCCGAGGTGCGCGGCTTGAAAGGCCCCTTCACCTGCCTGAACAGCGCGCGCTACGGCATCGCCTGGGGCGCGCTGGGTGCGGCGGAAGACTGCTGGCACAAGGCCCGTCAATACACCCTGGACCGCAAGCAATTCGGCAAGCCCCTGGCTGCGAACCAGCTGGTGCAGAAGAAGTTGGCCGATATGCAGACCGAGATCACCCTGGGCCTGCAGGGCTGCTTGCGCCTGGGCCGCATGAAGGACGAAGGCACGGCCGCGGTGGAGATCACCTCCATCATGAAGCGCAATAGCTGCGGCAAGAGCCTGGAGATCGCCCGCACCGCCCGCGACATGTTGGGTGGCAATGGCATCAGCGACGAGTTTGGCATCGCCCGCCATCTGGTCAATCTGGAGGTGGTCAACACCTACGAGGGCACGCACGATATCCACGCCCTGATTCTGGGCCGCGCCATGACGGGGATTGCTGCGTTTTGAGCCACTGAGTCACCCATTTGGCCCGCCGATACGCGGGCCAAGGGGCGTGCATGGACTGAGTTGCTTTTTGTGTGTGCAAAAAGTATCGAATTTTGATTTTGCGCTCTGCCGATGCGGTGAAATACCCTTGGCAGCGCGGAAGATCAGAGCTTCGACTTCTGGAAGGGTTCTCAAGACTCACTTGAGGCCTAGCCGCACTGCAAATTTGTGAAACCAGCTCATGTGGCAGCGTCGTAGTTTTTGTGGAGTTCTTGGCGCCTCGGTCTTGTCCGGGGCCGCGCCCGCATGGGCCGCGGACAAGAAGCGCCTGCGTGTGCTGGCATGGCCGGGTTATGTCGATCCTGAGGCCATGCGCAGTTTTGAGCTCCGCAGCGGCGTGCAGGTCGTGCTGACGGTGATCGATTCCGACGTCGACTTGTGGCAGAAGATGAATGCCAACAAGGGGCGCGACTTTGATGTTTTCGCGGTCAATACGGCGGAGCTTAGACGGTATCGACGCGAAAATTTGGTGCAGGCCATCAGCCCGGGCTTGATCCCCAATCTCGCGCGGCAACTCCCTCGTTTTCGTCAGACCAGTGCCTTGCCGGGCCTGAGCGTCAACGGCAGCTATTTTGGCGTGCCTTTCGCCTATGCGGAAATGGGCCTGATCTATGACCGCAGCAAGGTGCAGCGCGCGCCCGACTCCATTGCCGACCTGTGGGATGCGCGTTACCGCGGGCGTGTCATCGCCTATAACGGCGGCACCCATAACTTCAGTCTGGCCGCGCTGCGTTTGGGCTTGGCCACGCCCTTCAATTTGAGCGCGGCGAACTGGGCGCCGGCGGCCGAGCAACTGATTGCCTTGCGCCGCAATGCGGGCGGCTTCTACACCCAGCCGGCTGAATCGGTGGCGCTATTCAAGCGTCGTCAGGCGGCGCTGATGTTCGCCAATTTCGGTCGCCAGCAATTGCTGGAGTTGCAAGAATCGGGTGTGGACGCCGCTTATGTGATTCCAAAGGAAGGCGCTTTGGCCTGGCTGGACTGCTGGGTGCTCAGTGCCGCGGCAACCGACAGCAAGCTCGCGCATGCTTGGATCAACCATATGCTGGAAGACGAAACCAGCCGCATGCTGGGTAGCAGCCAAGGCCTGGGCAGCACCATGATGACGTCCAAGGACTATCCGCCGGACGACAAGCTCTTGTGGCTGGAGCCTGTGGAGAGTGAAGAGCGGCGCAATCAATTGTGGGCGCGCATCATCTCAGGCGATCGCCTGGCCAAGGTGCTGGAGCCATGAAAGTCTGGGCGCAAGGCATTGCCGTCAAACTGGGCTTGCTCTTGGCCGGCGTGGGTGTGCTGGCCGCTGGCCTGACGGGTTTCTACGCCTATGAGGCCAGCCGCGATATGTTGGTCAACACGGCCAAGCAGGAGTTGCTGACTTCAACCCGGGTTTTGTCCCGCCGCATCGCGGTGAGCCGCGAAGAGATCAGCCGTCACCTCTTGGTGATGAGCAGCCACCCGGCCGCGGTGCAGGCCTTGCTCAAACCCGGGGATCAGGCCGCGGCGGATCAACTGGCCACCTTGTTTGCGCAGTTCATGGGCGCCAATCCGGCTTACTTTCAGGTGCGCCTGATTTCGGCCAGTGACTATGGCTTGGAGCGGGTGCGTGTGGACCGGCGTGACGGCAGCTTGCGCCGCGTGCAGGAACCCGATTTGCAGGAAAAGGGCCACTACGACTATGTGGCTGACACTTTGAAACTCGCCGCTGGCGAGACCTATCTCTCCCGCATCAGCATCAATCACGAGCGGGGCGCCCATGCGGGGCAGGATAAGCCCACCTTGCAGCTGGCCATGCCGGTGCGTGTGACCGGCGGCACCGAAGAAGATGCCGCCGCCCCGGCCTTGGGCCTGGTGGTGGTGAACCTGGACCTGAACGGCATGTTCTCTATGCTCAAGGCCGACTTGCCCCCCAATTACCAGGTCTTTTTGGCCAATGCCGAGGGTGACATCCTGATCCATCCGGATGCGCAAAAGACTTTTGGTTTCGATCGCGGCCAGCGCCAGTTGATTCAAGATGAAATGCCCCGATTGGCTGAGCTGATCTCGGACGCCAGCACCCAGGCGGTGTTTGAGGCCCGTGAGGGGCCGCATGCCTCGGAGCCCATCGTTGCCGCCTTCATCGCGCAGGACATTCGGGTGCGTTCCAACGATGGGCGATTGGTCTTGGGGCTGGCGCAACCGCTCGACGATGTCTTGAGCCGGACCCGGGAGTTGGCTCTCAGCACCCTGCAAATCGTGGCGATGCTGTGCCTGCTCTGCCTGCTGCTGGCGATCGGCCTGGCGCGTGCCTTTACGCGCCCGATCAATGCGGTCAGTGCCGCCGCACAGCGCTTTGCGCTTGGATTGCCGGCGGGTGCTTTGCCCTTGACCCGCAAGGATGAGATCGGCAGCCTGGCGCGCAACTTTGCGCAGATGCAAGAGCAGATCAAGGAGCAGCTGGCCGATCTGATGCGCAAGCAAGAGGCCTTGGAACACCTGGCTCAGCACGATATGTTGACCGGCCTGCCCAATCGGCGCTTGCTCGAAGACCGGCTCGACACCGCCTGCGCGCATGCCCGGCGGCACGGGGGGCGGGTCTGCGTGCTCTTCATCGACCTGGATCGCTTCAAACAGCTGAACGATCGCTTCGGCCATGACGCGGGCGACGCCGTCTTGAAGATCGTCGCCGGGCGCCTGCTGGGCATGATGCGCGAGGCCGATACCGTGGCGCGCTTAGGGGGGGATGAATTTGTGGTGCTGCTGGACCCGCATACCCAGATGACCCATGTCGAGGCCATCGCAGAAAAACTGCTGCATTGCCTGACTGCGCCCATTTCTTACGAAGGCCATCAGTTGCAGCTGGGCGCGAGCATAGGCATCGGCCGCTTCCCGGAGGACGGCCAGACCCGCGCCGAGATCATGGCCAAGGCCGACAAGGCCATGTATGAAGCCAAGGCCGTGGGGCAGGGCGGGGTGAGGTTCTACTCCGCCAGCCAAGTTTGAGCGCCTGGGCCGGGCCCGGCGCCGTGTTCACGGCAAGGGCCGCCTCACCGGCAGCCCCGGCTGAATTCAGTCGTCCAGCGCGTCGTCGGCTTCACCACCGTTGCGGGGAATGATGATGGGGGCTTGGCGCGGGCGGCGCAGAGCCGGCTTGGCGGTCAGCTCGATGTAGAAGGATGTGGCGCCGGTCTTGACGACTTCGTCAATGGCCGGGTTGATCTCGGCCGGATGGGTGACCTGGGCCGTGGCTTCGCTGGCGCCGATATGGCAATCGAAGTCCCAGATGTCAAAGCCTTTGGGCAGGGTCTTGCCCTGTTCGCGCTTGATGTATTTGCGGATCTCGAACTTGATGGCTTCGAGGAGGCGGTCGGGATGTTTGCCTTCGATGCGCAGCTGATAAGTCTTTTTCAAGGCGAGCTTTCCAATAAGAGAGTAATGCGGGGAAGGGCTGATTGTCCCTGCATTCCAGGCTTTGTGGGGATGGCGCTGCGCCGGCCGCGCTTCTCGGGGAGAATGCGCGCTCGAATTCCCGCCCTTCCCATGCGCTTTGGCGTTTCTTGACCAGAGGCGAATCGCCTGCCATGCCCCATAGAACGCCCCATCCTGCCCCTCGCCTTTTCCCTCTGGCTTGGCCCTTGTTCATGGAGTTGTGGCTGGGCATTGCCGTGGGCATGGTGTGCACGGCGTTGGCCGGGCGGGTGTCGGATGCGGCGGGCGGCGCGTTTGCGTTGGCCAACCAGCTCTCGGCCACCTTGTTCATCCTCTTTCGCATCATCGGCGCTGGTGTCAGCGTGGTGATCACGCAAAGCCTGGGTGCCGGTCAGCGCGGGGAGGCCGACCGGGTGGCGCGCGCTGTGCTTGGCGCCAGTACCTGGATGGGCGTGCCCTTGGCCCTGGCCGCCTTGCTGTTTGCCGAGCCGCTGCTGCGTCTGCTGCAGGCGCCGGCCGAGGTCTTGCCCCTGGCCACCGTTTTTTTGCAATGCCTGGCGCCGGCGATGCTGCTGGATGCCTGGCTGGCGTCCATGACCAGTGTGTTGCGCGCGCATCTGCACAGCCGTGCGGCTCTGGCGGTGATCGTGCTGATGCAGTCCACCCACCTGGCCCTGGCTGTGCCCTTGATGTCGGGCTGGGGGCCGGTGCCAGCGCTGGGCCTGCCCGGTTTTGCCTTGGCTTTGCTGATCAGCCGCGTGCTGGGCCTGGGCTTGCTGCTGTGGCTGTGGCGGGCGCATCTGGGGCTGCGGCCGCAGTTGTCGGACTGGTGGCGCTTGCCGCGTGGGCCGTTGGCGGCGGTGCTGCACATCGGCCTGCCAGGCGCGGCCGAGAACATCGCCTACCGCCTGAGCTTTCTGGTGACCGTGGGCGTGGCGGCGACGATGGGCGCAGCCGCCTTGGCCACCCAGGCCTATACCTTGCAGCTGATGTATGGCGTGCTGATGTTTGGCCTGGCCACGGGATTTGCGGCCGAGATCGTGGTGGGTCACATGATTGGCGCGGGCGCTCTGCATGAAGCGCATCGCCTGGTGCGCAAGGCCTTGGCGCGCGGCCTGGTGGTCAGCACCTTGGTGGCGCTGGCGGCGGCTTTGAGCGGGCGCTGGCTGCTGAGTTTTTTCACCCAAGACGCGGCCATCATCGAGCTGGGCCTGAGTTTGCTGTGGATCACCGTCGTGCTGGAACCGGGCCGCACCTTCAATCTGGTGGTGATCAATGCCTTGCGGGCCACGGGTGATGCGCGCTATCCGGTGATGGCCGGGGCGGCGTCCATGGTGTTGGTCTTGGCCGGCGGCAGCTGGCTGCTGGGCTCATATTTCGGCCTGGGTTTGCCGGGCCTGTGGATCGCCTACGCGGCGGACGAGTGGTTGCGTGGCCTGTTGATGTGGCGGCGTTGGGCCACCCTGGCGTGGGTGCCGCATGCCAGGGCGGTGCATCGCCGGTTGCGGGCCGCGCGGGGGTGATGCCCCGTTCAGCCCGCCGCCAAAGCTGCTTTACAGGCTAGGCCAAGCTCCGGGTTGAATGTCCATGCGTGCGTACCAGTCCGAGGGCAGGGTGCCTGCCCAGGTGTGGTTGTGGTGCGGCAGCAGGCGCTTCTTGGCGAAGGTCATGCGCGTGTCGGCCAGAGAGAGCAGGCCGCGCGCGGTCCAGTTATTGCCCGCCGGGCTTGCGGCCACGCCGAGTGAAATGGTCAGCGGCGTGGGGCTGTCCAGGCCGGCCATTTCGGCCTGCACGGCCAGGCGCAGGGTTTCGGCGCATTCCAGGGCGGCGGCGATATCGCGGCCCGGCAGCACCAACACAAAAGCATCGGCCCCCAGATGGGCCAAGGTGGCGCCGCTGGGCAACTGGGTTTGCAGGAATTTGGCCAGGTTCAGTAGCGTTGCTTCGGCCTGGGGCAGGCCTTTGGCGTCCTGGTAATCCTTGAAATGATCCACATCGATGGTCAGCACGGCCAGGGCTTGGGCATCGGCAATGGCCTTGGCCGCCGCCTGCTCCAGCGACCTCTGCAGGGCGGCGCGGTCCAACAGACCACTCAGTTCAATCTTCTCGGCAACAAGCTTGGGCATCGAGGTCTCCGCTGAGAGTGTTTGTGTCCGTAGTATGCAGCTTGACCAGCAGGAAATGGTGAGCTTGCTCTACTCCTTTTCCCGGGCTTTTCAGTCCTTGCGACAAGTCAAACAGAGGGCTCATTGCGCCTGGCATTCGGCCAGAAAACTCGCGATCAGCCGCGCGTTGCGGCGGTCTTTCAGGCAGTAGAGATATTCCGGCAACACCGGTGCTGGCTCGACGAAGGGCCGGCTGCATAGCAGCGGGTGGGTGCTGACCTCGCTGCGGGCGAAGATGCTGACGCCCATCTGTCGCAGCACGGCTTCCCGCAAGGCTTCGCGGCTGGCGATTTCCATGCTGGCGCGGGGCTGCACACCGGCGGCGCTGAGCATTTGCTCGCTCATCTGCCGGGTGGTGGAGCCGCGTTCACGCGTCAGCAGCATGCAGTCGGCCAGGGCGGCCAGCGGCACCGCGTCCATTTGGGCCAGGGGATGCTGGACGTGCAGCAAGAGCACCAGCGGGTCGGCACCCAGTTCCAAGCGGAACAGGCGTGGGTCGGTTTCCAGCTGGGAAGAGGTGGCCAGGTCGACCTGGTACTCCAGCAAGGTGGCGATCATCTGCCGCGAGTTGCCCGCAGCCACGCTGATCTCCACCTGCGGGAAGCGCTGGTGATAGCGCTGCACGATGTCCAGCAAGTAGTAGGGCGCGGTGGCGCCCAGGCGCAGGCTGCCGTGCTGCGGCTCGCCGGCATTGCGCAGGGCGAATTCCACATCGATTTCTTGTTGCAGCAACTGGTCCACCAGGGGCAGCAGGCGCACGCCCGCATCGCTGATCACCAAGCGGCCACTGCTGCGGTGAAACAGCTCGATGCCGTAATGCTCTTCCAGGGCGCGGATCTGCGTGGTCACCGTGGGCTGGCTCAGACCGAGCTGCTTGGCGGCCAGGGTGACGCTGCCCAGGCGGGCGACGATAAAAAAGGACTTGAGCTGGGTCACCAGCATGGCGAACTCCCGCGCCACAAGTTTGCCAATACCGGCTTTGTCATATTTGCGCCCGTTGACGCGGTGCTTTCATGTGCCATCTCTACAGTTTCGCCTATTCGTCCCCCTCACTACCGGAGTCAAGATGCGCAAACTGTTGATCAAGCCCCTGATGTTGACCGTGCTGAGCCTGCTGAGCCTGGCTGGCGGCACCGCCCAGGCCCAGGGCAAGACCGAGCTGCTGGTGTACTCGGCCCTGGAAGCCGACCAGATCAAGGCCTACAAGACCGCCTTTGAGCAAGACAACCCCAGCATCGAGTTGAAGTTCGTGCGCGACAGCACCGGCATCATCACCGCCCGTCTGCTAGCCGAGAAGGCCAACCCGCAGGCCGATGCGGTGTGGGGCCTGGCCGCCACATCGCTGATGCTGCTCGACAAAGAAGGCTTGCTGCAGCCCTATGCCCCCAAAGGCCTGGCCCAGGTGCGCGCCAATATGCGTGACCCCCAAGCTCAGCCGACCTGGGTGGGCATGGACTTGTGGTCCTCCGCCATCTGCTTCAATACCGTCGAAGCTGAAAAACGCAAGCTGCCCAAACCCAGCAGCTGGCAGGACCTGACCCAGCCGGCCTACAAGGGCACGATCACCATGCCCCATCCGGCCTCCAGCGGCACCGGCTTTTTGATGGTGTCGGCCTGGTTGCAAAGCATGGGTGAGGCCAAGGGCTGGGCCTTCATGGACGCACTGCACCAGAACGTGGGCGTCTACACCCACAGCGGCTCCAAGCCTTGCCGCCAGGCCGGTGCCGGCGAATTCCCGGTCGGCCTGTCCTTCGACTACCGCGCGAACAAGACCAAGAAAGATGGCGCCCCCATCGACATCGTCTTCCCCAAGGAAGGCTTGGGCTGGGATGTGGAGGCCACGGCCATCTTCAAGAGCAGCAAGAAGCAAGACGCCGCCAAGGCCTTGGCTGACTGGGCGGTGACCCGCAAGGCCAATGAGCTCTACGCCGCCAACTTCGCCGTGCTGGCCCTGCCGCAGGTGCAAGAGCGCCTGGAATATGTGCCGGCCGACATCGAGAAGCTGCTGGTGAAGAACGACTTCGTCTGGGCCGCCAACAACCGCGAACGCATTCTGACCGAGTGGGCGCGCCGGTACGAAGCAAAGGCAGAACCGAAGAAGTAATGACCTGGGGTTGGACCTCGCTGTACCCAGCGAGCTCCGACCCCACTAGCTGGCGACTTGGGCTTGGACTTCGCTGTACCCAGCGAGCTCCGACCCCACCGACTGAAGCGCTGGGCTTGGGCCTCGCGATACCCGGCCATCTCGGACCCCACTGACCCCCATGCTCTCAATCAAACATATCAGCAAGCGCTACGGCGCGCAGCCGGTGCTGCGCGGCATCGCGCTGGACGTGGCCGCCGGTGAATTCATCAGTCTGCTTGGGCCTTCGGGCTGCGGCAAGACCACGCTATTGCGCATCTTGTGCGGCATCGAGACGCCGGACACCGGCAGCATCAGCCTGGGTGGCCAAGACATTACCCAACAAGCCGCTTCGCAGCGCCGCTTTGGCGTGGTTTTTCAGAGTTATGCCTTGTTCCCGAATTTGAGCGTGGCGCAGAACGTCGCCTATGGCCTGCAGGATTTGGCGAGGCGCGATCGTCAGGCCCGTGCGCTTGAGATGCTGGATCTGGTCGGCCTGGCCGAGCAGGCCCATAAATTCCCGGCCCAGTTGTCGGGTGGGCAGCAGCAGCGCGTCGCCCTGGCGCGTGCGCTGGCGCCCAAACCAGCACTCTTGCTGCTGGACGAGCCGCTTTCGGCGCTGGACGCCCAGGTGCGGGTCGGCTTGCGCAGCGAGATCCGTCGCCTGCAAAAGCAGCTGGGCATCACCACCTTGATGGTGACGCACGACCAGGACGAGGCTTTGTCCATGTCTGACCGGGTGGTGCTGATGCACCAGGGCCAGGTCGAGCAGCAGGGCAGCCCGCAGGCGCTGTACGCGCGGCCGGTCAGTCCTTTTGCGGCCGGCTTTGTTGGCCGCATGAATCTGCTGCAAGCCCTGGTGGTGGCAGCGGGCAAAGCGCGGGTGGGCACGCAGGAACTGCAGTGCGACACCCATGAATTCAAGACCGGCAGCCCGGTGCTGCTGGGTTTGCGGCCTGAGGCGATCACGCTGCGGCCGGCTGATCAGCAGGGCGCCGTGGGCATTGCCAGTGATGCGGTGAACAACTTGCGCGCCACGGTACTGGAAACCGTCTTCCTCGGCCCTTGTACCCTCGTGCGTCTGCAGTGTGAGGCCTGCGGGCCGGACGGCGTGATCGAGGCCGAATTGGCCACACCGCGCGACGCCACGCTGCCCGCCTGGTTGCAGGGTCAGGTCTTGCTGGACATTCCGGCGGCGGCGATTCATGCCCTGGCTCAACCCTTGTCGATGCGGCGGGCTGCATGAGTAGCCAAGTTGTGGCCAAGCTGAATTTTGGTGCCGCGGCCGCAGCGCGCACGCCCGCGCGGCCAGGCGCGTCAATCGAGCGCCTCTTGCTGCGCGCTTTGCTGGCGCTGAGTCTGCTGACTTTGCTGGTGTCGGTGGGCATGCCGGTCGCGGCCTTGGTGGGCATGAGCTTTTTTGATGCCCATGGCCAGTTCAGCGGCGTGGCCAATCATTTGGCCTATTTCAGCAGCCCGAATGTGGGCCGCTCCTTGTTCAATAGCGTGTGGCTCTCGCTGCTGAGTGCGCTGATTTGCGTGAGCTTGGCCTATGGCTATGCCTTTGCCTTGACGCAGACCTGCATGCCGGGGCGGCGCTTTTTCCGAGCCGTGGCCTTGGTGCCGGTGCTGGCGCCCTCGCTGCTGATGGCCATCAGCCTGATTTATCTGTTCGGCAACCAGGGTTTGCTCAAAGGCTGGCTGCCGGGCCTGAGTGCTTACGGGCCTTTTGGCATCGTCACCGGCTCGGTGCTGTGGACCTTTCCTCACGCCTTGCTGGTCTTGCTCACAGCTTTGTCCAGCAGCGACGGCCGCTTGTACGAAGCTGCTGCCAGCCTGGGCGCCAGCCCATGGCGGGTCTTCCGCACGGTGACCCTGCCGGCCAGCCGCTACGGCCTGGTGATGGCCTTCATGCTGGTGTTTGTGCTGGTGATCACCGACTTCGGCGTGCCCAAGGTGATTGGCGGCAACACCCAAGTCTTGGCCACCGACATCTATAAGCAGGTGATCGGCCAGCAAAAGCTGCAAATGGGCGCGGTGGTGGCGCTGGTCTTGCTTCTGCCGGCGTTGCTGGCCTTCTGGGTGGAGCAGCGCCTGCGCGCGTCGCAAAGTGCCAGCCTGGGCCTGCGCTCCGTGCCGTATTCGCCCAAGCACGCAGCGCTGCTGGACCGCGCCATGCTGCTGTATTGCAGCTTGGTGGCCGGCGCGTTGCTCTTGGTGATGGGCGTGGCGATCTTTGCCTCATTGGCGACCTATTGGCCTTATCAGCTGCAGCCTTCGCTGCGTAACTACCAGTTTGATCTGATGGATGGCGGTGGCTGGGCCAGTTACTTCAACTCACTCAAGCTGGCCTTGGGGACGGCCTTGCTGGGCACGGGCCTGAGTTTCTTGAGCGCCTATTTGGTGGAAAAGCCGCGCCAGTTTGCAGCCGCGCGCGGCCTGCTGGCTGGGTTGGCCGGCTTGCCAATGGCGGTGCCGGGCTTGGCGCTTGGCCTGGGCTATATCTTGTTTTTCAACGCAGCATGGAATCCCTTGCACTTGCTCTACGGCTCGCTGGGTTTGCTGGTGATTTGCACCACGGCGCATTTCTTTTCGGTGGCGCATCTGACCCAGCTGACGGCGCTGCGCGCCCTGGACCGCGAGTACGAGTTAGTGGCCGAGAGCCTGGGCGTGCCCTTCTGGAAAACCTTGCTGTGGGTGCACCTGCCGGTCAGCTTGCCGACTTTGGTGCAGGTGGCGGGCTACTTCTTTGTCAATGCGCTGACCACGGTCTCGGCGGTGGTGTTTTTGTATTCGCCCGAAACGACGCTGGCCTCGGTGGCTGTGCTGGCCATGGATGACGCCGGTGATATCGGGCCGGCGGCCGCGATGGCGGTGTTGATCTTCGCAACTGCGGCCCTGAGCCGCCTAGTGTTGGCGGGCCTGGAGCGGCTCTTGATCAACAAGACGCAGCGCTGGCGAGCGCGCTGAATTCGGGCTGTGAACTGCGTGGGGCAGGGCGACCGCAGCCGCAGCCGGCCCATCCCTTATGCCTGTGCGCCTGTGCGCTTGAGTTGGCGCCGCAGCGCCATTCTTTCAAATAGGAGTTGAGAACTGGAATGAGCAAGACCTATGACTTACTGGTGGTTGGTGCCGGCATTGTTGGCCTGGCCCATGCGTATGCCGCAGCCAAGCGCGGGCTCAAAGTGGTGGTGCTGGAGCGGGATGCCGCGTGCATCGGCGCCTCGATCCGCAATTTCGGCTTTGTCACGGTAACCGGTCAGAAGGCCGGCGCCAGCTGGGCGCGTGCCATGCGCTCGCGCCAGGTCTGGGCCGATGTGGCGCCGCTCGCAGGCATCGAGGTGCAGCATCGCGGTCTGTATCTGGCCGCGCAAAGGCCCGAGGCGCAAACCGTGCTGGAAGCGTTCATGCGCACCGAGATGGCCGAGCAGTGCGAACTGTTGAGTGAAGCGGAAGCCAGCGCGAGGGCGCCGGCGCTGCGCTTGGGGAATGGTTCGGGCCAGGTGCCTGGGCGGGTGCTTTACAGCCCGCATGAGTTGCGGGTCGAGTCGCGCGAGGCGATTCCGCTCTTGGCGCGCTGGTTGGCCAGCACCTATGGCGTCGAGTTCCGCTTTGGCGAAAGCGTGCTGGCGCTGCAGACGCCGCATGTGCAGAGCTCACGGGGCCAATACCGTGCCGAGCGAGTGGTGGTGTGCACGGGCGCCGAGCTTCACGGCCTGTTTGCCGAGCGCTGGGTTCCGCACCAGCTGCGCCTGTGTCAGCTGCAAATGCTGCGGGTGCGGCCCCACGCCGGCTTCAAGCTGCCGGCCTCGGTGATGGGTGAGCTGAGCCTGGTGCGCTATGAAGGCTATTCCGCGCTGCCCGAGGCGCAAGCCCTGCGGGCGCGCTTGCAGGCGGAGGAGGGCGAGAGCCTGGCCCATGGCATCCACCTGATCGTGGTGCAAAGCGCTGATGGCAGCTTGGTGGTGGGGGACTCGCATCACTACGGCCCCGTGCTGCCGCCTTTCGCTTCCGAAGCGGTGGACGATTTGATCCTGCGGCATTTGCGCGAGGCCTTGCATCTGCGCGAAGCCCAGGTGATTGAGCGCTGGGTGGGCACCTACCCCTCCTCGGCCACCGAGCCTTGCTTGGTGGAAGCGCCCGATGCGCTGACCCGCGCCATCACCATCAGCAGCGGCACCGGTGCCAGCACCGCTTTTGGTCTGGCCGAAGAAGTCTTTGCGGCCTGGTAATTGCAGACCGAAAAATTTTGGAGCAAACAAGATGAGCAACAAACTACAAGCGGTGGTGTTCGACTGGGCCGGCACCATGCTGGACTACGGCAGCCAAGCCCCCATGGGCGCCTTTGTGCAGCTGTTCGCGCGTTATGGCGTGAACATCAGCATTGACGAGGCGCGCGTGCCCATGGGGCTGGCCAAGTGGGACCACATCCATGCCCTGGGCAATGCCCCTCGCATTGCGGCCGAATGGGCGCGGGTGCACGGCCGCGCTTTCAGCGACCCCGATTGCGACGAGCTCTACGAGGTCTTCACGCCCATGAATATGGCCAGCGTCAGTCAGCATGCGACGCTGATTCCGGGCGCGCTGGAGGTGGTGCAAGCCTTGCGCGAGCAGGGGCTCAAGATTGGCTCAACGACGGGATACAACCGCCCCATCATGGAGGTGCTGGCACCGCTGGCAGCGGCGCAGGGCTATGTGCCCGACAACCTGGTCTGCGCCGGCGATATGCCCTCGGCAAGGCCTGGCCCCCTGATGATGGTCAAGACCCTGGCCGACCTGGGTGTGTGGCCGCCGGCCAGCGTGGTGAAGGTGGATGACACGGTGCCCGGCTTGCAAGAGGGGCGCGCCATCGGCTGCTGGGTGGTGGGTCTGGCGGTGACCGGCAATACCCTGGGCTTGAGCGAAGCGCAGTGGCAGGCCTTGCCGGAGCATGAGCAAGCCGAGTTGCGTGCCCGCGCCAGCGCCGAGCTGTATGCCGGCGGTGCCCATTTCGTCATCGACGGGGTGAGCCAGTTGCCCGGCGTGCTGGCGCAAATTGCCGGCCTGGCGGCCGGTGGCGTTAAGCCGGCGTGATTTGTCGGTGCCGCTTGATCGCTTGATCAGCGGCTGTGCGAAGTCAGCTTGGCCAGCGGTGAGGCCAGGGTGACGCCCGGTGCGGTGCGCTGGGCGCGAGGGCTTTGGCCGGCGGGGCGTGCCGAATCTTTTTCGTCCAGCGCGTCTTGCGCCAGGCGCGAGAGCATTTCCACGCCCTCGGGGTTGCGGCGCATGGCCACACCCACGGCCAGGATGTCGATCACCAGCAGATGCAAGATGCGGCTGATCATGGGCAGATGGGTGGCCACGTCTTCGACATGGTCCACGATCAAGGCCGCATCTGCCTTGCGTGCCAGCGGGGACTGGCTGGCGGTGATGGCCACCACATAGGCCCCGCGCTCATGTGCTTTGTCTGCCACTTCCAGCAACTCTTGCAGGCGCCCGCCATTGCTGATGATGACCACCACATCGCGCGGTTTGAGCACATTGACGGCCAGAGCCTGCAAGCGGGTGTCGGTATAGGCCGCGCTGGACATGCCAAAGCGCAGGAACTTGAACTGCGCGTCCTGCGCCACCACGCCGTAATGGCCGACGGCATAGAACTCGATATGGCCGGCGCCCAGCAGCAGGTCGATGGCGCGGTCGATCATCTCGCGATTGAGCTGGCTGCGCACTTGCAGAATCGCCGAGGCGGTATTGCCCAGCACCTTGGCGCCCAGCTCCACCATCGAGTCATCCAGATTGACCTGGGTGTGGGTGACGGGCACGGTGCCGGTCAGGCCCGAGGCCAGGCGCAGCTTGAAGTCCGACAAGCCTTCGCAGCCGAGCGAGCGGCAAAAGCGGATCACCGTGGGCTGGCTAACTTCCGCTGCGCGGGCGATTTCCACAATGGGCGCGCCCAGCACATCGCGCGGATGGGCCAGCACATGCTCGGCCACCCGCAATTCTGCCGGTGACAGTTCGGCGCAAGCGCGCCGGATCTGGCCCAGAATCGCCGAGCCGGGCGTGGCCTCCAAGGTCTTCAACTGCGCTTGCAAAATCGCTGAGGCGCCCTTGAAGGTGGCGTGCTCGGCGGTGATGACGAAAGTGGGGATGGCGGCCACATAGTCGTGGAAGCGCCCCTTGTCCTCGAAACGGGCGCGGAACAAGGACTTGTCGAAATACTCGCCCAAACGCGGCACGATGCCGCCGCCGATATACACGCCGCCCAGGGCGCCCAAGGTCACCGCCAGATTGGATGCAGCCGTGCCCAGCAGGGCGCAAAACACATCCAGGGTTTCAGCGCACAGCGGGTCTTGGTGGTCCAGTGCGCGCTGGGTGATTTCGGGCGCCTGCAAATCTTCGGCTGCCACGCCGCCATGCTCGGCCAGGGCGCGGTAAATCAATTCGATGCCGGGGCCGGACAGCAGGCGCTCAAAAGAGACATGCTCGAACTGCCGCCAGGCGTGGCGCAGGATGGCGATCTCACGCTCGTCACGCGGGGCGAAATTGGTGTGGCCGCCTTCCGTGCCCAGGGCGATCCAGCCTTCCGCCGCCGGGATCAGGCCCGACACGCCCAGGCCTGAGCCCGAACCCAGCAGGCCGATCACGCTGGGCATGCGGGCCTCGCCGCCGCCGATCTGGCGCACATCGGCCGGGCCCAGCTTGGGCAGGGCCATGGCCAGGGCGGTGAAGTCGTTCACCACCACCAGGGTTTCCAGGCCCAGGCGCTGGCGCATTTCCTCGATGGAGAACTGCCAGTGGTAATTGGTCATGCGCACCTGATCGCCTTCGACCGGATTGGCGATGGCGATGGCCGCATGCAGGATGCCGTGGTGGTTCTGCCCATTCGGGCCAGCCGCGGCGACAGGCGCCAGGCCGCTCAAATAAGCGCTGACCGCCGCATGGAAGTCGGCGAAGTCGGCGCAGCGCAAGGAAGCGATCTGGCTGAAATGGCCGGGCGCTTGCTCTACCGCGAAGCGCGCATAAGTGCCGCCGATATCGGCAATCAAGCGTGGGCTGTCAAAGTTTGACTTGAGCGACATGTCTGTGTCTGGCGATGGGCGCGAGGTAAAAAAATGAGCAAGCCCGGGCAAGCTTGCGTGTTTGGCGCTGCATTATGCGGCGCGCTTGCGGCGCCCCTTGCTACCCGTCCCGCTGCGCATTTGCGCTTGCCGGCAAGCTTGCCACGGCCTTGGCATGGCTCGCAAGTGCGATAAGACATGGAAGTGATGTAGCTTGACTACAGTTTTTGCTGCAATTTCGCAGCGATTCGTCGGCCATTGTCGGGCTCTTTTGACTTCAAGCCAGGCCTGTTGATAGGTGAATATAGGCTTGTTTTGCAGGCAAATTGAGCCTGTACGGAAGAGCCAGGCCTGACTCCAGCTAGGTATGGCCACTCCAGACCTTGGGATATATCTATTGCATTGGTCTTGTAGTTTTGCTACCTTCTGCTCTTGCCAGGCTTGCTGGTGCTTGTGAGCCAGTGGATCGCAAGCTTCTGCCTGTGACTCGCCCTTGGCTGCTGCTTGATTTGCGGCGGGTCGGCTTGGCAAGTGGCGGAGCCGCAATCGCGCCAAGCCGTCTGGCCTTGGGAACTTCGGAATAGAAAAGAACGTGCTAGCCCTTCAACGACTATGGTTTGACTCAGCGTGCCAGCTGCCGCGGGGTGGTGGTGGGCGCGCGCGTAGCGGGAGCTTGGTGCAGTGAGCGCAACCTATCCCTGTTTGGTGGCCGATATCGGCGGCACCAATGCGCGTTTCGGCTGGCTTGCTGCGCGGCATGCGCCGGTCAGTCATGTCGCGGTCTTGCCGGTGCGTGAGCATTGCGGCCCCGTGGCGGCAGCCAATGCTTATTTGGAGGGCTTGCGCCAACAACTCGGTGAGGCCTCGCTGCGGCCCAATTCGGCGGCTTTTGCTGTGGCCACGGCCGTTGCGGGTGACCAGGTGGAGTTGACTAATAGCCATTGGAGCTTTTCGCGGCGCCAGGTGCAGCAGGACTTGGGCGTGTCGCCCTTGCTGGTATTGAATGACTTTGAGGCCTTGGCCTTGTCATTGCCGCGCCTGGGCGATGAGCAGTTGCGCGCCTGGGAGGCGGGTGATGCGCTTCGGCCTTATTTGCCGGCCTCGGCCGCCGCAACCATGGCGGTGATCGGCCCTGGCACAGGGCTTGGTGTGGCTGGCGTGACGCCGACGCCGCAGGGTTGGATTGCGCTGCCCTGTGAGGGCGGCCACGCGAGTTTGTCGGCGGCGGATGATTTTGAAAGTGCCTTGCTGGCGCATGTGCGAACGCAGTATGCGCATGTGTCGGCCGAGCGTTTGCTGTCCGGCATTGGCTTGCCTGTGCTTCATGCGGCCGTGGTGGCAGTGACGGGTGCGCAGCAAGGTTTGCTGCATCAACTGCCGCAAGAGGCCTTGAGTTCAGCGCAGATTGTGGCGCGCGGCCTGTCCGGCGAGGATGCGCTGTGCTCGCAAACATTGGACAGCTTTTGCGCCTTGCTCGGCAGTTTTGCTGGCAATGTGGCTTTGATCTTGGGTGCGCGGGGTGGCGTTTACATCGGCGGCGGCATTGTGCCCCGCCTGGGTGAGCGCTTTTTCGCATCGCGCTTTCGCGAGCGCTTTGAGGCCAAGGGGCGTTTCCAGAGTTATCTGGCCGCCATCCCGACGGCGTTGATTACCGACACGCTGGCGGCGCTGACCGGTGCGGCGGTAGCCATTGAGCAGTTGGGTGACTGAGGATCAGTTTGATTGAATGAATGAGCCGGTCGGGCCGCCAGGAGTGGGTTGTTGTGCGGCGCAAATTGTGAAGTCCGCCAGGGTCGCCATTGCAGCAAAGACCACGCCAGCCATCCAAGCCGCCGAACTCAGCAGGGTTCGGCGGCTTTGTCTTTTGGTGGCTGGCTGAGGCTTTGCTGGCTCATGTACTTCATGTCAAATTTAACTGTAGTTGAAGTACATAAACTTTCAGCGAAATTGGTCTTGAAGTGGTTTTATTGGTGCGGAAATGCCTAAATTACTGGTGTTAACCCTGACAAAACGAGTGAATAAAGCTGAAATTTGGTCGTAGTAATGCAACGTCTAGGGTTTACGTTTGCATGGAGAATATCTAGTTTTGGTACAAACGCGCTTGAGACATTGAGTTCTCAACCCCCTAGCGACCGGTAGTGGCTGCTTGTGTGGGCCACCTTGTTGTTCCAGAGAGAGCTTGAGGAGACATTGAACATGAATACTTCCGCAGAGAAGCGCATGCAGGCCAAGGCCCAGCAGCGCGAAACCTTCCAGGTCAAGCAAGTCGCCATTGGCTGCGCAGTCTTGATGATGGCCGCGGGCGCATTTGCCCAACAGGCCGCCAGCTCGGAAAAGCTGGAAACCGTCACCGTCACCGGCATCCGCAAGGGCATCGAGGCGGCTATTTCGGTGAAGAAGAACTCCGACTCCATCGTTGAGGCCGTGTCCGCCGAAGACATCGGCAAGCTGCCCGACAACAGCATCGCCGAGTCCATCGCCCGTTTGCCAGGCCTGTCGGCCCAGCGTGCGGCTGGTCGTGCCCAGGTGATCAGCGTGCGCGGCTTGTCGCCCGACTTCGCCACCAGCTTGCTGAATGGCCGCGAGATGGTCAGCACCGGTGACAACCGCAGCGTTGAGTTTGACCAGTTCCCCTCCGAGTTGCTGAGCGGCGTGACCGTTTACAAAACGCCCGATGCAGGCTTGATCGGCCAAGGCCTGTCCGGCACGCTGGACATGCAAACCGTGCGCCCCCTGAACTTCGGCAGCCGCGTGGTCTCCATCGGCGCCCGCGTGTCGCAGAACTCGCTGGGCAAGGCCGCGAACTCCTCGGACCGCGGCAATCGCCTGAGCGCCAGCTATATCGACCAGTTTGCCAACCGCACCATCGGCGTCGTGCTGGGCTATGCCCACCTCGAAACCCCGGTGCAAGAAAACCAGGTCGGTCTGTATGAACCCTGGCAGCAGATCAAGACCGGCTGGCGTCCTGGCGTGGCCGATGGCACCTACTACTCGGACGGTATCAAGGCCCTGCGCCGCACCGGCGTGACCAAGCGTGATGGCTTGATGGCCACCGTCGAGTTCCGCCCCTCGGCCGACTGGAGCAGTGTGATCGACCTGTATCACACGCAAGCCAAGCAAGAAGACACGGCCAATCAGTTCGAAGTCAACCTCAGCGGCTACAACGGCGGCTTCAACCCCGGCCTGAACGTCACTTCGCCCATCATCAATGCCAACGGCACTTTCGGTGGTGGCACGATCAGCGGCCTGTACCCGCTGGTGCGTGGCATGTACAACAAGCGCGAAGACAAGATCGACGCGCTGGGCTGGAACAACAAGTTCAAGGCCGCTGGCGTGAACTGGGTGGCTGATGCCAGCTACTCCAAGGCCAAGCGTGAAGAGCTCAACCTCGAGAACAATTTGCAGCTGCCGCCAAGCAATGCGACAACGGCACCGCTGGACACGCTCAAGCTCAATATCGTGAGCGGTGGCTTCTCCACCCTGAGCCCCAGCCTGAGCTATGCGGACCCCAGCAAGCTGCTGCTGCGCGGCACGATTTACGGCTCTGGCTACGGCAAGACACCTAGCGTGGAAGACGAGCTCAAGAGCTTGAAGTTCGGCGGCAGCCTGCCTGCACCGGCTTTCGCCAGCTCGCTCTTGTCTGAAGTGCAATTCGGCCTGAACTACGCAGACCGCTCCAAGAAGAAGCGCCAGCCCGAAGGCAATATCAATCTCGGCGCCCAAGGCGAAACCGCTGTTGGCTCTGAGTTCCAGTACGGTTCGGTTGACCTCGGCTTTGCCGGCGTCGGTGCCATCCCGGCCTGGAATGTGCCTGGCGCGGTTGATAAGTACATGACCTTCAAGCCCAGCGCAACCGCCTTCCCCTATCTGGTGGCCAAGGCCTGGGACGTCAACGAGAAGATCACCACCGGTTACCTGAAGGGTGATATCGAGAGCAACTGGGGCGGCGTCTCGGTGCGCGGCAATGTGGGTGTGCAAGTTCAGCACACCGACCAGTCCTCCACCGCCATCCGCCTGACCAATGGCGCCGATCCCAAGCCGGTGACCGATGGCAAGACCTACACCGATGCACTGCCCAGCATGAACTTGGTGTTCGGCCTGAGTGATGATCAGACCGTGCGCATGGCCCTGGCCAAGCAAGTGGCGCGTCCGCGTGTTGACCAACTGCGCTCAGCCCTGGAGTTCGGCGTGGGCGACAACCCCGATGTCAATGGTGTGCGCAAGCCCGGTGCCAGCGGTGGTAACTCGCGCCTGGACCCATGGCGTGCAGTGGCTTTTGACATGTCTTACGAGAAGTATTTCGGCACCAAGGCTTATGTGGCTGCCGCTTACTTCTACAAGGACCTGCAGAGCTATATCTACACCCAGACCAACCCGAACTACGACTTCTCGGCCTATATCGCCGATGCCAAGCCGATTCCGGGCACCACCATCGCCAGCAAGGGTGACTACACCGCGCCTTACAACGGCAATGGTGGCCGTCTGCAAGGCATCGAGCTGTCTGCTTCCTTGCCGCTGCAAATGGTCAGCCCAGTGCTGAAGGGCTTTGGTATCGTGGCCAGCGCCAGCTTCACCGATAGCAATATCTCGATCAAGGATCCGGATAGCGCCAGCAGCGTGGGCTCGGGCAATATCAACTTGCCGGGTCTGTCCAAACAGGTCTACAACCTGACGGCCTACTACGAGGCCGATGGCTTCGAGTTCCGCATCAGCCAGCGCAAGCGTTCCGACTTCATCGGTGAAATCGGTAACTTCAACGGCAACCGCACCCTGCGCTATGTGGTGGGTGAGAGCATCGTCGACGCACAAATCGGCTATAGCTTCAACACCGGCGCCATGAAGGGCCTGGGCTTGCAATTGCAGGTCAACAACCTGGGTGACGCGGCTTACCAAACCTATGCCGGCACCAAGGACCGTCCGCTGGAATACCTGAAGTGGGGCCGCTCGGTGATGCTGGGCGCCAGCTACAAGTTCTAAGTTCTGCAAGTTCGAAACCCCTGCCGGCTGCTCCAGCCCGCAGGGGTTTTTTCTTTGCGCCTATCTCAAAGTTTTTCAGCCTCACAGGCCAGACCCCCATGACTTTTCAGCTCAGAACATTGAAGCGCCGCACGCTCTTGGCTGCGTCCCTTGCTGCCGCATGGCCCCTGGCCCAGGCGCAAACCCCGCCAGCGGCAGTCGCAAGCACCGAGGCTGCGCCCAAGCCAACGGCCGAGAAATTCTTCCGCGCAGCGCAAATGGATGGGGCGAGCTTGTCGCCCGACGGGCGGCGTCTGGCCATGCGCAGCATTGGGCCGGCGGGGCGCATGATGCTCACGGTGCTGACGCTGGAGACCATGACGCCCAAGGTGGTTTACAGCTCAGACGCTGCCGATGTGGGGAACTTCGTCTGGGTCAATCCCGAGCGCCTGGCCTTTGATTTGAACGACCGTGAAACGCCGCAAGGCAAGATCGATGCGGCGCCGGGCCTGTTCGCGGTGCAACACGATGGCTCGGAGTTCAAGCAGTTGGTGGAGCGCCAACGCGTGTGGGCGCGTAATGGCAGTGACTCGCTGTCGCTGCAGCCCTGGAATACCTTTTTGCTCAATGGCTCCGCTCAGCGCGTGGGTGATGAGGTCTTGGTGGTACGGCCCGAGAGCTACGACAGCAAAAGCGTCGGCTATATCAAGCTGCTGCGCCTGAACACTCGCAACGGGCGCGTCGTCGAGGTGGATGGGCCGCTGCACTCGGTCGGCTGGTGGGCCGACCCGCAGGGCGAGTTGCGCGTCGCCCAGACCCAGGAGGCAGAGAAGGGCGCCTTGCGCTGGCGCAACCCCACGACCGGGCAGTGGCAGGTCTTGGCGGAGTTCAATGCCTTCACCGAAGGCGGGGACTTGGCCGTGCGCCAAATCGGCGCGGACGGCAAGCTGTTTGTGACCGCGCAGCGTGGGCGCGATAAGCAGGCCTGCTGGCTGCTTGATCCTGTCAGCGGTGAATGGTCGGCCGAGCCTTTGGCGCAGTCGCCTCAGTTCGATGTGGATGCCGAGGTCGTGGCGCGCCGGGACAAGGTGCTTGGCCTGCGCTTCACCATCGATGCCGAAGTCACCCAGTGGCTGGACGCCGATATGCAGACCCTGCAAAAGCAGATCGACACGGTGCTGCCACGCACGGTCAACCGCCTCAGCGTGCCCTGGACGGGCGATGCGCCCTGGGTCTTGATCGAAGCCTTTGCCGACATTCAGCCGACCCAGTACTATTTGTTCAACCGCGAGACCCGCAAGTTCAGCCGCCTGGGCGGCGAGCGGCCGGACATCAATGCCAAGGCCATGGCTGAGATGGACATGGTGCGCATCAAGGTGCGCGATGGTCTGGAAATGCCGGCCTGGCTGACCTTGCCGCCCGGTGCAGCTGGCATGAAAAATCTGCCCATGGTCGTCCTGGTGCACGGCGGGCCTTTTGTGCGCGGCCCGGCCTGGCGCTGGGATGCCGAAGTGCAGTTCCTGGCGGCGCGGGGCTTTGCCGTCTTGCAGCCCCAATTCCGCGGCAGCAAAGGCTTTGGCGCGGCGCATCACCAAGCCGGTTGGCGCCAGTGGGGCAAAGCCATGCAGACGGATTTGGCAGATGCCGCGGCCTGGGCGATTGCGCAAGGCATTGCCGATCCCAAACGCATTGCCATCGCGGGCGGCAGCTATGGCGGCTATGCGGCTTTGATGGGCTTGCTGCGCGACCCGGCGCTATTCCGCTGCGGCGTGGCCTGGGTGGGCGTGACCGACTTGGATATGCTGCACTCGGTCAGCTGGGACGATGTGTCCGATGCCTACAAAAAGCACGGCATGCCCAAGCTGCTGGGCGACCGGGTCAAGGACGCCGCCGAACTCAAAGCCAATTCACCCTTGACGCATGCCGCAAGCATCAAGCAGCCGGTACTGCTGGCCTATGGCAGCGCTGATAAGCGCGTGCCCTTGGTGCACGGCGAGGCCTTCAGCAAGGCGCTCAAGGCGGCCAACACGCAGGTCGAGTATGTGGTTTATGCCGATGAGGGCCATGGCTGGCGTGTGCCGGCGAATCAGATCGACTTTTGGAACCGCGTCGCGGGCTTCTTGGATATGCAGTTGGCGCCTTGATGATTTGAGGCGGGCC
>NZ_CAMFJS010000031.1 GCF_945956965.1 uncultured Roseateles sp. | reverse complement strand
CCTGGTTGGCGGGCGCCTTGCTGGGCCTGGCCGGCGCCATCACCCAGGGCCTGTTTCGCAATCCGCTGGCCGACCCCTATTTGCTGGGCAGTGCGGCCGGCGCGCGCTTAGGGGTGGCGATCACGCTGGCCTTGTTCGGCGGCTCGCCGCAATCGCTGCAATGGCTGGAGCGCTTGGGCCTGACGGGCGCGGCCTTCTTCGGCACCTTGCTGGGCGTATCCCTGGCCTTGATGATGGCGCGCGGGGTTGAGCACACGCTGCGCCTGCTGCTGGCCGGTGTGGTGGTGGGCGTGGTGCTGGGCGCCATCACCGATCTGATCACCCTGGCCACACCCGACATCATGCGCACCATGGCCGCCTTTGTGCTGGGTACCACCGGTTTTCTGGGCTGGAACAGCGTGGCGCTGATGGCGGCCGTGCTGTTGATCAGCTTGGCCGTCGCCTTGGGCGGCAGCCAGGCGCTCGACGCCCTGACCTTGGGCGAGGCCACGGCGCAATCCCTGGGCGTGCGCCTGAGTCTGGTGCGCATGGCCCTGATCGCGGCCTTCGCCCTGGCCACCGGCACGGCGGTGGCGCAGACCGGCATGATCGCCTTCGTTGGCCTGGTGGCGCCGCATCTGGTGCGCAATCTTTGCCCCGCGCCGCATGGCAAATTGCTGCTGCTATCAGCCTGCGCCGGCGGCCTGCTGCTGCTCAGCGCCGATATCTTGTCGCGCTGGATTCTGGCCCCGCAGGAGTTGCCGGTGGGCGTCATCACCGCCATCCTGGGCGGTGGCTATCTGCTGCGCCTGATGCACCGCCAACGCAGCCGGAGGGCCGCATGAGCACGAAGAATTTGACACAGCCCGCCGCCCTGCATGCGCGCGAACTCAGCGTCAGCTTGTCCGGCCACCCGGTGCTGCACCGCATCGAGTTAGCCCTGCCCGAGCGCCGTTGGACCGCCATCGTCGGCCCCAATGGCGCCGGCAAATCCACCCTGCTGCGTGCCCTGGCGGGCCTAACACCCAGCTTGGGCAGCATCGAGCTGCTCGGCCAACCCCTGCACGCCCGGCCGGTCAAGCAAAGAGCGCGTGAGCTGTCCTGGCTTGGCCAGAACGAGGCCAGCGGCGATGAACTCAGCGCGCAAGACGTGGTGATGCTGGGCCGCCTGCCCCACCGCGCCTGGCTGGCCCCGCCGAGCGCGGCCGACCACGCCGCCGTCGAGACCGCCATGCGCCAAACCCAAAGCTGGGACTGGCGCGCCCGCAGCCTGGGCACTTTGTCGGGCGGCGAGCGCCAGCGCGTGCTGCTGGCGCGGGCCCTGGCGGTGCAAGCCCAGGTGCTGATGATGGACGAGCCCCTGGCCCATCTGGACCCGCCGCACCAGGCCGACTGGCTGCAGATCGTGCGCGATCAGGTGCGTGCCGATCACACGGTGATCAGCGTGCTGCACGAACTCAATGTCGCCCTGCAGGCCGACTGGCTGGTGGTGATGAGCGAAGGGCGGGTGCGCCACTGCGGCAGCCCGGCCGAGGCCGCCACACGCGCCGCCCTGCAAGAAGTGTTCGACCATCGCCTGCAACTGATTGAGTGGCAAGGCCAGTGGCTGGCCCTGCCCGGTGCGCCGGCATCCAGCGCCAGCACGCCACGCTCAGTTGCCGCCACCACCACCAGCAATGTCCTGCCTTTGAAGGCCCGCCATGAATGAATGCCAAGCGCTGTTGATCAGCGCGCCCTCCTCCGGTTCCGGCAAGACCAGCGTCACCGCGGCCATCGCCCGCTGGCAGCGCCGCCTGGGCCGCCGCGTGCGGGTCTTCAAGACCGGCCCCGACTACCTGGACCCGATGATTCTGGAACGCGCCAGCGGCCAGCCGGTCTATCAGCTGGACCTCTTCATGGGCGGCCTGGATCACTGCCGCGCCTTGCTGTCCGAAGCAGCAGCAAGCGCCGACTTGATCCTGGTTGAAGGCGTGATGGGCTTGTTTGACGGCGACCCCAGCAGCGCTGACCTGGCGGCTGCCTTCGGTCTGCCGGTGCTGGCGGTGATCGACGCTTCGTCCATGGCTCAAACCTTTGCCGCCCTGGCCACCGGCCTGCAGCGCTTTCGCCCGGATGTGTCGGTGTGCGGTGTGGTCGCCAACCGCGTCGGCAGCGCCGCCCACGGCAAGATGGTGGCGCAAGGCCTGCCGCCCGAGCTGCCGCTGGTGGCCGCCCTACCGCGCGACGAAAGCCTCAGCCTGCCGGAGCGCCACCTGGGCCTGGTGCAAGCGCTGGAGCTGCCCGAGCTGGACGCGCAGCTGGACGCCTGGGCCGATCAGTTCGCCCGCGCGCTGGAGCCCGACTTTGAATTCCCCAACGTTAGCTTCGAGGGCGCGGCCGAGGCCTTTGCCGGCGCCCTGGCCGAAGCCGACCCGCAGGCCCTGGCCGGCCGCCGCATCGCGGTGGCGCAAGACGCGGCCTTCAGCTTCATCTACCCCGCCAATCTGGACTGCCTGCGCGCTCTGGGCGCCGAGCTGCTGATGTTCTCGCCGCTGCAAGGTCAGGCCTTGCCGGCCTGCGACGCGCTCTGGCTGCCCGGCGGCTACCCAGAGTTGCATGCGCAAACCTTGCGCCAGCACCCCAGCTTTTTTGCCGACCTGCGCCAGCACCTGGCCGCCGGCCGCCCGCTGCTGGCGGAATGCGGCGGCATGCTGTGTCTGCTGGATCAGCTGCTGGATGTCGATGGCCAGCCCCACCCCATGGCCGGCCTGATGCCCGGCAGTGCCCGCATGCAAAGCCGCCTGGCCGCCCTTGGCCTGCAAGCCATCGACTGGCCCGAAGGCCCGCTGCGTGGCCACAGCTTTCACTACTCCACGCTGGGCACGCCGCTGCCGGCCATCGCCACCGCCCACAACCCCAATGGCGGGCGCACGGCCGAGGCGCTCTATCAACAGGGTTCCCTGCGCGCCAGCTATATCCATCACTATTTCGCCTCGAACCCGGCCGCTGTGGCGGCCTTCTTCGCAGGCCAGCCCTGAGCCTCACACCATGCAAATCGAACAACCCCCCGTCGACCGCGAACGCATCATCCCTACCGCCGAGCGACGCGGTCTGATCCTGGTCCACACCGGCGACGGCAAGGGCAAGAGCACGGCCGCCTTCGGCCTGGCCCTGCGCGCCCATGGCCGCGGCAAGGCGGTGAAGATCTATCAATTCATGAAAGTGCCCAGCGCCCGCTTCGGTGAGCACCGCCTGTTCGAACAACTGGGCGTGCCCATCGAGGGCTTGGGCGACGGCTTCAGCTGGAAGAGCAAGGACCTGGAACACAGCGCGCAGCTGGCTCGCGACGGCTGGGCACGTGCCGCCGCGACGATTGCCGCGGGCGAGCATTTCCTCGTCGTGCTGGACGAGATCATGTACCCCCTGCGCTATGGTTGGCTGCCGCTGGAGCCGGTGCTGCAAGCCCTGCGCGAACGGCCCGCCCATGTGCATGTGGTGCTGACCGGACGTAACGCGCCGGAGGAGCTGATTGAGTTGGCCGACACCGTCACCGAGATGGCCTTGATCAAGCATCACTTCAAGGCCGGTGTGCCGGCCCAACGCGGCATCGAAGACTGATGAGCATGGCCCTGCTGCTGCCGCTGGCCATGCTGGTGGCCTTGCTGGTCGACCGCCTGTTTGGCGAACCGCCGGTGTGGGCACACCCGGTGGTGGGCATGGGCGCTTATCTGCAGCGCGGCTCGCAATGGCTGCAATCGCTGGGGCCGGCGGCCGGCTTTACGGCGGGGGCCTTGCGTTGGTGGCTGGGTTCGATTTTGGTCGTGGCAGCAACGGTGGTGCTGGAGACCGGCCTGATCCGCGGCGTGGAGCCCTGGCAGGCCAGCGGCCGTATGCTGGGCTGCGCCCTGCTGCTGGGCTTGATGCTCAAGCCACTGCTGTCCTGGCGCATGCTGAGCGAGGAAGTGGCGGCGGTGGAGCTGGCCTTGCAGGAATCCCTGGAGGCTGGGCGGGCGCGCCTGTCCCGCTTGGTCAGCCGCGACACCTCGGCGCTGAGCGCGGCGGAAGTGCGCGAGGCCGCCATCGAAACCCTGGCCGAGAACCTCAACGACTCGGTCGTGGCGCCGCTGTTCTGGTTCATGGTCGCGGGCCTGCCGGGCGCGGCGCTCTACCGCTTCGCCAACACGGCAGATGCCATGTGGGGCTACCACGGCCGCTGGGAATGGGCTGGTAAATGGGCCGCCTGGGCGGACGATTGGTTGTCCTGGCTGCCGGCCCGCATCACCGGGCTGGCCTTGCTGAGCTGGCGCCTACACTGGCTCAAAACGCTGCGGCGCGAGGCGCGCAAAACGCCTTCGCCCAACGGCGGCTGGCCCATGGGTGCCATGGCTTTGCGCCTGAATCTGCGCCTGGCCAAGCCGGGCACTTACGAACTCAACCCCAGCGGTAGCGCGCCCGACGGCAGCGCCATCGCCCGGGCCTACGGCCTGGCACTGTCTGCCCTGCTGAAGTCGGCCGCGCTGCTGGCCCTGGGCGCTTTTGTGCTGAGGCTGCCATGAGTCTGACTGTGCATGGCGGCAGCGACGCCGGGTCTACGGTGGCACATGACTTCAGCAGCAACGCCAGCCCCTTGGGCCCGCCGCCGCAGCTGCTGGCCGCCGTACTCGGCGCCGAGCGTGAGCGCTACCCGGACCCGGCCTACACGGCGCTGCGCGCGCAGCTGGGCGCCGCGACCGGCGTCGGGCCTGCGCGCGTGCTGCCCTGTTCCGGCGGCGCCGAGGCCATTCGCCGGCTCAGCCTGGCGGCGCTGCTGGCTGGCAGCCGCTGCGTTTGGGTGCCGCAGCCGGGCTTTGGTGATTACGCTGCAGCAGCCATGGCATTGAACATGAACGTGCGCAGCTACCGCAGCATCACAGAACTCTGCCAAGGCCTGGCCGAGAATGACAGCGACGGTGACCTGGTATGGGTCTGCGAGCCCTGCAACCCCAGCAGCAGCACACTCTCGGGCGAAGACTGGCAAGCGCTGAGCCTGGCCCTGCAAGCGGCCAAGGCCAGCCTGGCCATCGACCAGGCTTACGAGCCCCTGCGCCTGCACGGCCAAAGCCAGCTGCCCGCCGACCTGGCCGAACAAGCCTGGCGCCTGCATTGCCCCAACAAGGCTTTAGGCTTGACCGGCGTGCGCGCCGCCTATCTGCTGGCGCCTGCTGAAGCCGATCGCCTGCTGGCTCACTCGCAGGCAGTGGCGCCCAGCTGGGTTTTGTCCAGCGAAGGCTGCGCCTTGCTGATGCATTGGCATAGCGAGGACACCAGGCAGCACCTGAGCGAAGTCACCAAGGTGCTGCGCGCCTGGAAAGAAGCGCAGCAGCAGATGCTGGCCGAGCTGGATTGGCAACAAAGCCCCAGCTGCAGCAATTTCTGGCTGGCCCGGCCCAGCCAGCCGCTTTGCCTGCCGCGCCTGCGCAATAGCCATGACAGCGGCGGCATCAAGCTGCGCGATGCGCAAAGCTTTGGCCTGCCCGGCTGGGTCCGCCTCTCGGTCCAGCCCCCCCAGTCACAAGCGGCGCTGCGCGCAGCCCTGCAAGAGGAGTTGAAAACACAATGAGTCGCGCCAAAGCAGTCATGGTGCTGGGCACCACCAGCGGTGCGGGCAAAAGCTGGCTGGCCACCGCGCTATGCCGCTGGTATGCGCGCCAAGGCCTCAAGGTGGCCCCCTTCAAGGCACAGAACATGAGCAATAACGCCCGCGTTGTGCAGGGCTTGCAGGGCGCCATGGGCGAGATTGGCTCGGCCCAATACTTCCAAGCCCTGGCCGCGCGCCGCACGCCCGAGGTGCGCATGAACCCGGTGCTGCTCAAGCCCGAAAAAGACACCGCCTCGCAGGTGATTGTCTTGGGTGAGGTGGACACCGCCCTGACCGAAATGCCCTGGCGCGAGCGCAGCGAAAAGCTCTGGCTGCGCGCCCGCCCGGCACTGCACGAGCTGATGGCGGAGAACGATGTGGTGGTGATTGAGGGTGCGGGCTCGCCGGCCGAAATCAATCTGCACGCCAGCGACTATGTGAACATGCGCACCGCGCTGGAAGTGCAAGCCGCCTGCCTGCTGGTCACCGATATCGATCGCGGCGGCGCTTTTGCCCATCTCTACGGCACCCACCAATTGCTACCCGCGCATGAACGCGCTTTGATTCGCGGTTATGTGCTAAACCGCTTCCGCGGTGATGCCAGCCTGCTGGCCCCCGGCCCCGAGCAGTTGCAGGCCTTGACGGGCGTGCCCACCGTGGCGGTGCTGCCCATGTGGCGCGGCCACGGCCTGCCGGAAGAAGACGGCGTTTTCGACGATGGCTGCACCGGCGGCGGTGGCCCGGGGGTGATGAAGATTGCCATCATCGCCTACCCGCGCCTGTCCAATCTGGACGAATTCCAGCCCCTGCGCGGCCTGCCCCAGGTGCGTCTGAGCTGGGTGCGCGAGCCGGCAGGCCTGGTGGACGCGGACCTCATCATCCTGCCCGGCTCCAAGGCCGTGGCAGCCGACTTGGCCTGGCTGCGCGCGCAGGGCCTGGACCTGGCCGTGGCCCAACACGCAGCGGCCGGTAAGAAAGTGCTGGGCATCTGCGGCGGCCTGCAAATGCTGGGCGAAAGCCTGCTGGACCCCTTTGGCCTGGATGGCAATGCGCCGGGCTTGGGCCTGCTGCCCCTGGTCACCCAGTTCGAGCGCGAGAAACTGCTGCGCCCCGCCCAGCTACGCTTCAGCGCGCTGGCCGCGCCGTGGCATCAATTGAGCGCCGTGCAGGCGCAAGGTTATGAAATTCACCATGGTCGCACCGCCCAACACCCCAGCCTGGCCCCGGCCCAGCCCGCCGTCTTCAGCGACAGCGGCGAGGTGATTGGCTGGCAGGCCGGCTCGGTGCTGGGCTGCTATGCCCACGGCCTGTTCGAAGACCCGGCCGTGATGCGCGCCCTCTTCGGCGCCGCCACGCCCAGCCTGGACTCGGTGTTCGAAGGCCTGGCCGAATTCGTCGATCAACACTTTGCCCCCGGCGTGCTGGCGGGTTTGCTCAAGACACCATGAGCCAAAGCCAAGCCGTCCCACAGCGCATCGCCTGCCTCTCCACCGAGGCGGTGGACACGCTTTACCGCCTGGGCGCGCAAGCGCATATCGCCGGCATTTCCGGCTACACCGTCTACCCGCCTGAAGCGCGCCAGGAAAAGCCCAAGATCAGCGGCTTCTCCAGCATGAAGCTGGAGAAGGTCACGGCCGTGCAGCCCGATCTGGTGATTGGCTTTTCAGACCTGCAGAGGCCCTTGCTGGAGGAATGCGAGCGCGCCGGCCTGGCCACCTTGTGGTTCGACCAGCGCAGCCTGGCTGGCATCCACGCCATGGTGCTGCGCCTGGGCGAGTTGGTGAATCGGCAAGCGCAAGCCCTGACCCTCTGCGCCGACTTGAAAGCCCGCCAGACCGAGATTGCCGCTGCCGCAGCCCGCCTGCCGCGCCGCCCACGGGTCTATTTCGAGGAATGGGACGAGCCCATGATTTGCGGCATCGGCTGGGTCAGCGAAATCATTCAGCTGGCCGGTGGCGAGGATGTGTTCGCCGAACGCGCCCAGGCCGGTTTTGCCAAACAACGCATCGTCTCGCCCAGCGAGGTGCTGGCCCAGCGCCCCGAGCTGATCCTCGGCTCCTGGTGCGGCAAGCGCTTCGCGCCCGACAAGGTGCTGGCGCGGCCCGGCTTTGCCGAGCTGGGCGCCCGCCTGATTGAAATCAAATCCGCCGACATTTTGTCGCCCGGCCCCACGGCCATCACACGCGGGGCCGGCCAGGTATTGGCCGCCCTGCAAAGCCTCACCGATACCGAGTCCCCCGCATGATGCAAGACCTGATCCCCACCATTCCCTCCCTGGCCGACGCCACCCTGAGCACGGCCCTGCAAGAGCGTATCGACGGCAAGACCAAGCCGCTGGGCTCGCTGGGCCTGTTGGAAGGCTTGATGCTGCGCCTGGGTCTGATCCAGGGCAGCCTGAGCCCGCAGCTGCGCGATCCGCAGCTGATGGTGTTTGCCGGCGACCATGGCCTGACGGCGCAAGGCGTGTCCGCCTACCCCAGCGAGGTGACCTGGCAGATGGTGGAAAACTTTCTGGCCGGCGGCGCCGCCGTCAGCGTGCTGGCGCGCCAGCATGGGCTGGAGATGACGGTGGTGGACGCCGGCGTGGCCCACGACTTCGCGCCACGCCCGGGCCTGATCATCGCCAAGATCGCCAAGGGCACGCAGGACGCCTCACTGCACAGCGCGATGAGCATTGACCAATGCGCCACCGCCATTGCCGCCGGCAAGAACCTGCTGCGCCAGCGCCCGGGCAATGCGCTGCTGCTGGGCGAAATGGGCATCGGCAATACCTCCAGCGCCGCCCTGCTGCTGGCCCGCCTGAGCGGTGCCCCGATTGAAGAATGCGCCGGCCGCGGCACCGGCCTGGACGACGCTGGCCTGACGCGCAAAATCAGCGTGCTGGAGACGGTGCTGCAAAAACATGCGCACGCCAAAGAGCCTTTGCAGGCCCTGGCGGCCTTCGGCGGCTTCGAGATCGCGATGATGGTGGGCGCCATTTTGCAAGCCGCGCTGGAGCGCCGCGTGATCGTGGTGGACGGCTTCATCACCAGCGCCGCCGTGCTTGTGGCCGCGCGCCTGCAGCCAGCTGTGCTGGAGCGCTGCGTGTTTGCCCACCATTCGGAAGAGCGCGGCCACACCCTGATGCTGCAGGCCTGCGGCGCCACGCCCTTGCTGAATCTGAGTCTGCGCCTGGGCGAAGGCTCGGGCGCCGCTCTGGCCTGGCCGCTGCTGGAGTCGAGCTGCCGGATCATGAGCGAGATGGCCAGCTTTGCCTCCGCCGGGGTGAGCGAGAAGGAAGCGGCTTAATCAAGCACGGCCTCGGATACGCTCGCCACCATGCGCCATCTTCTGCACCAAGTCCGCCTCTTCTTCATCGCCCTGCAGTTCTTCACCCGCTGCCCGGTGCCGGCCTGGGTCGGCTTCGAGCCGGCCTGGCTGCAGCAATGCGCGCGCTACTTCCCGGTAGTAGGCACGCTGGTGGGCTTGTTTGCGGCGGCCGTGCTGTGGGCGGCCAGCTGGCTCTGGCCACCCAGCATCGCGGTGGGCCTGAGCATGGCCGCCAGCGTCTGGCTGACCGGCGGCTTCCACGAAGACGGTTGGGCCGACACCTGCGACGGCCTGGGCGGCGCGGTCAGCCGCGAGAAGGCGCTGCTGATCATGAAGGACTCGCGCATCGGCAGCTATGGCGCGCTGGGTCTGATCCTGATGCTGGGGCTCAAAGCGGCCGCGCTGATGGCCTTGCTGGAGGCCGACCCGCATCTGGGCCTGGCCGCACTGGTCTTCGGCCACAGCGCCTCACGCCTGGCCCCCGTCTGGCTGATGAGCGCCTCTGCCTATGCGGGTGATGCTGAGCACGCCAAGGCCAAGCCCCTGGCCACGCAGGCCAGCAGCGGCACGCTTTACTTCGGCCTGGCTTGGTTGCTGCTGCTGAGCGGCTTGATGGCCTGGTACGACTCCGCCTGGGTGCCCGGCCTGTGCGCCGCCTGGGTGGCCGGTGGCGCGGCCACCTTGGCCATGCAGAGCTGGCTGGAGCGCCGGCTGGGCGGCTACACCGGAGACAACCTGGGCGCTACTCAGCAGCTCGTCGAGCTGGTGATTCTGCTGAGCTTGCTGGCCCTGGTGGGCGTGTTCGCATGAGTGGACCGCAAGCGCCAGCACGCGTCTGGCGCCACCCCAAGCCCGAGGGCGCGGCCGGCCTGTGCGTAGGCGCGCGCAGCGACTTGCCGGTGCACTGGCGCCGCGCCAAGCGCTTGGCCAGGCGCATCCAAGCTGTGGCGCGGCGGGAGCGCTTGCCGCACCGGGTCATCACCTCGCCACTGCAACGCTGCGCCAGTGTGGGCGCTTGGCTGCGCCGCTGGGGTTGGCAACATCGCCGTGATGCCGCCCTGCTGGAGCTGGATTTCGGCGCATGGGACGGGCGCGCCTGGGCGCAGATCAGCCAAGCCGAAGTGGACGCATGGGTGAACGATTTCAGCGCCCACGCGCCCGGCGGCGGCGAATCGCTGACTCGCATGCTGCAACGCGTGCAAGCCTGGCCCCTGCCGGCCGGCGCGCTGATCGTCAGCCATGGCGGCTGGATGCTAGCTCGCCAATGGCTCAGCGAACATGGCGATGCCCTGCCCCAAGCCGCGAGCTGGCCGCGCCCGCCGGGCTATGGCGAATGCCGGCAGTTTCAGCCGGGGCCAGTGTCAGAGGTTTGATGCTGGGCGGCGGCGCGGGGGGCCGCTTCAGGCCTTCGCCGCCGTCAGCCGCAGATACTTGGCCATCAAGGTTTCCTGGCCTTCCACAAAGGCCGGGTTGACGGGGATGCAGGCCACCGGGCACAGCTGCACGCATTGCGGCTCATCGAAATGGCCCACGCATTCGGTGCACTTGCTGGGCTCGATTTGGTAGTACTCCTCGCCCATCGAGATCGCTTCGTTAGGGCATTCAGGCTCGCAGACATCGCAGTTGATGCATTCATCCGTAATCATCAAAGCCATGATGAGCCCTCACTCACCCTTGATGCGCTCAAGCAAACGCTCGCGCACCGAAGGGGAAACAAACTTGGACACATCACCGCCCAGGCTGGCGATCTCGCGCACAAAGGTGCCGGAGATGAACTGGAACTGGTCCGAGGGCGTCAGGAACACCGTTTCCACATCGGGCATCAGCTGGCGGTTCATGCCGGCCATCTGGAATTCGTATTCAAAGTCGCTGACGGCGCGCAGGCCGCGCACCACCACCTTGCCGCCATGATCGACCACGAAGTTGCGCAGCAGGCCGCGGAAGGGAATCACTTCCACATTGGGATATTTGGCCGCCAGCTCGGTGGCGATCTCAAGCCGCTCTTCGATGCTGAACATGGTGCGCTTGTGATGGCCGGCCGCCACCGCCACGATCAGGCGCTCAAACAAGCGGCTGGCGCGGCGCATCAGATCCTCATGGCCCAGGGTCATGGGATCGAAGGTACCGGGATAAACGGCGGTGAGTACGGTGACAGAGGTCAAGGCAAAGGCTCCATTCGAGGTGGGCGATTATCCCCTGGGTGGCAGGCAAGCCTTGCGCGTGCTCGCACATCGCCCCTTGGCCCAAGGGGCGCCTTGCGCCGACGGTTCAGGTCGGCGCGACAGCGCGTTGCAAGAGCTGAAAGTGAACCGCGCCCGCTTTGCCCGAGCGCAGCTGCACCAAGCCCAGCTCCGCCGGCGCCTGGATAGGTTCACCGGACTCCAAGTAAATGAAGCCACCGGGCGTCAACAGCGGCACGGCGGCGGCCAGGGCCGGCACATACAAATCGAGGCCAAAGGGCGGGTCCAGCAGCACCAGCTCGAAACGCGGTGCCGCATGACGCGCCAGCCAGGCCAGCGAGTCGGTGCATTCCACCCGTACATTGGCAGCCTTCAAACGCTCGCGGCTGCTGTTCAGGCTGCGGGCCAATTCGGCGTCACGCTCCAACAGCAAGACCTCGGCCGCGCCGCGGGAAGCAGCTTCAAAACCGAGTGCGCCGCTACCGGCAAAAGCGTCCAGCACGCGCCAACCCTCAAGGTCTTGGCCCAGCCAGTTGAACAGGGTTTCGCGCACGCGGTCGGGCGTGGGGCGCAGACCCGGCTTGTCGGCCACCGGCAGCTTGGAGCGCTTCCATTGCCCGCCGATGATGCGCACTTCGCGGGCAGCCATGCGCGGGCCGCCGGCCGCTTTTTGAGTGTGTGCGGCATTTGCCCGGGCGGCGACGCTGGAACGGGGGCGGTTCATGATGAAGTTAGGCGGAAATTCACAGTCGCACCGGAATGCCGCGCGCCGCCATCAAGGCCTTGGCCTCGCCCACGGTGTGATGACCGTAGTGGAAGATGCTGGCAGCCAACACCGCATCGGCGCCGCCGATTTGCACGCCATCGGCCAGGTCGTCCAGCGAACCCACGCCGCCAGACGCAATCACCGGCACCGACACCGCATCGCTCACCGCGCGAGTCAATTCCAGATCGAAGCCGCTGCGGGTGCCATCACGGTCCATGCTGGTGAGCAGAATTTCACCGGCGCCGTACGCGGCCATCTGGCGCGCCCAGGCCACCGCGTCAAGGCCAACATTCTTGCGGCCACCGTGGCTGTAGATGTCCCAGCCGGGGCCGCGTGCGGCCAAGTCGTCGCCCAGGCGCCGCTTGGCGTCGATGGCCACGACGATGCACTGCGCACCGTATTTTTCGGAGGCATCCCGAATCACCTGCGGATTCGCGATCGCTGCCGAGTTAAAGGAAACCTTGTCGGCGCCCGCGTTCAAGAGCCGGCGCACATCGGCCACCTCGCGCACGCCGCCACCCACCGTCAGGGGGATGAAGACCTGGCTCGCCACGGCCTCGATGATGTGCAGGATCAGATCGCGCCCATCCGAGGTGGCGGTGATGTCCAGAAAGGTCAGCTCGTCGGCGCCTTGCTCGTTGTAGCGAGCGGCGATTTCCACCGGGTCGCCGGCATCGCGCAGCTCGGTGAAGTTGACGCCCTTGACGACACGACCACCGGTCACGTCGAGGCAGGGAATGATGCGTTTGGCGAGCATGGGCTGTTCTTTTCTCGGGGCGGGTTGAAAACGCCCCATCACTTCAGGCGGGTGATGCGCGGATCAAGCGGACCTGAGGTCCGCCCTTCCTGGGACTAAAACTGAGACGCTGGGAATCTGGGAAGCTGGCATTCAGAGGCGGGCGGCCACAGAGCCGCCCGAAACACTCATTCCTCGCCGTCAACCCATTCGTCGGCCAGCTTCTGGCCGGCGGCCAGATCGAGGTCGCCGGTGTAGATGGCACGGCCGCAGATGACGCCTTCAACGCCTTCGCGCTCCACTTCGCACAAGGCCTTGATGTCGGCCAGATTGGACAGGCCGCCCGAGGCGATGACGGGAATGGTCAGCGCCTGCGCCAGCTTGACCGTGGCTTCGATATTGACGCCGCTGAGCATGCCGTCGCGGCCGATGTCGGTGTAGATCACGCCTTCCACGCCGTAGTCCTCGAACTTGCGGGCCAGGTCGATCACTTCGTGACCGGTCAGCTTGCTCCAGCCATCGGTGGCGACCTTGCCGTCTTTGGCATCCAGGCCCACGATGATGTGGCCGCCAAAGGCCGAGCAAGCGTCCTTCAAGAAGCCGGGGCTCTTGACGGCGGCGGTGCCGATGATGATGTAGCTGATGCCGTTGTCCAGATAGCGTTCGATGGTGTCGAGGTCGCGGATGCCGCCACCCAGCTGCACGGGGATCTCGTCCCCCACCTCGCGCAAGATGGCCTTGATGGCCGCCTCGTTCACGGGCTTGCCCGCAAACGCGCCATTCAGGTCGACCAGGTGCAAGCGCCGGGCGCCCGCATCCAGCCAGCGCCGGGCCATCGCGGCGGGGTCCTCGCCAAAGGTGGTGGAGTCGTTCATATCGCCCTGTTTGAGGCGAACGCAGCGACCGTCTTTCAGGTCAATAGCAGGTATCAGCAGCATGGCCGAGTGAGGTGGTGGGGATGAAGGGAAGTGGGAGGGAGCTGAGAAGGTGTCTGCGGCGCGGCCAAGAAGTGAGGCATTCTTGGCAAGGCTCAGGGCTTCCAGTGCAGGAAGTTTCGGTACAGGGCAAGACCCAGGGCAGCACTTTTCTCGGGGTGGAATTGGGTGGCGAAAATATTATCCCGGGCGACCGCGCAGGTAAAGCGCGCGCCGTAATCGCATTCCCCGGCGCTGTGGTGCGCATCTAACGGCGCAGCGTAATAGCTGTGCACGAAGTAGAACCAGGACTGATCGGGCACCCCGGCCCAGATGGCGTGGGGCCGCGCTTGGCGGACCTGGTTCCAGCCCATCTGCGGCACTTTGTAGCGGCTGCCATCGGGCTGGATCTGACCCTCCAGCTGAAAGCGCTTCACCTTGCCGGGGATCAGGCCCAGGCCCGGCGTGTCTTGCTCCTCGCTGTGGTCGAGCAGCATTTGCATGCCCACGCACACACCCATCAGCGGCTTGCGGGCGGCAGCGTCCAGCACCGCTTCCTTCAAGCCGGAGTCCGCCAGCTCGCGCATGCAGTCGCGCATGGCGCCTTGGCCGGGCAGCACCACGCGTTCGGCGGCGTAAACCTGCTCAGGGTTGGCGGTGATCACCACCTCCAGGCCCGAGCCTTGCGCCACATGCAGCACGGCCTGCGAAACCGAGCGCAGATTGCCCATGCCGTAATCAACGACGGCCACGGTTCTAGTCATGTCAGAGCGTTCCCTTGGTTGACGGAATCACGCCGGCCGAGCGCGGGTCCAGCGTCATGGCCATGCGCAGCGCGCGGCCAAAGGCCTTGAAGATGGTCTCACACTGATGATGGGCGTTATGCCCTTTCAGATTGTCCACATGCAGGCTGACGCCGGCGTGGTTGACGAAGCCCTGGAAGAACTCAAAAGCCAGCTGGGTATCGAAGGCACCAATGCTGCCGGCAGTGAACTTGACGTCCATGGCCAAGCCAGGGCGGCCGGAGAAATCCACCACCACGCGCGACAGCGCTTCGTCCAGCGGCACATAGCTGTGGCCGTAACGCGTCAGGCCCTTCTTGTCGCCAATCGCTTGCGCCACCGCCAGGCCAAGGGTGATGCCCACGTCTTCCACCGTGTGGTGACCGTCGATATGCAGATCGCCCTTGGCATCAATGTCCAGATCGATCATGCCGTGGCGGGCGATCTGGTCCAGCATATGGTCGAAGAAGCCAATGCCGGTGCTGAGCTTGGCTTCGCCCGTGCCGTCCAGATTGACGCGCACGGTGATCTGCGTTTCCTTGGTGTTGCGGCTGATCTCGGCGATACGGGGGGACGTTGAGGGTGAGGAGGTCGTGGTCATCAAAGGCTCTCTTTCAGCGCGGCCAGCAAGGCCTGGTTCTCATCTGCCGTGCCCACCGTGATGCGCAGGCAATTCTTCAACATGGGGTGGGCGGCCGAGGAATTCTTGACCAGCACGCCGCGCGCCTTCAGCGCCGCGAACAGTGCCGGCGCGTCCGGCACGCGCGTCAAAATCATATTGCCCTGGCTGGGATAGGGCTGCACGCCGGGCAAGGCCTGCAGCGCCGCAAACAGCACTTCACGCTGCGCCCGCAACTCGGCGGCTTGAGCGGCATAGACCTCAGCGTGCTCCAGCGCAAACAGGCCGGCCTCGGCATTCAGCACGCTGATATTGAAGGGCGGGCGCACCTTGTCGATCTCGGCCACCAGGGCTTGCTGGCCGATCAGGTAGCCGATGCGCACACCCGCCAGGCCGAACTTGCTCATGGTGCGCATCACCAGCAGTTGCGGGTAACGGCTTAGCCAATGCATGGCGTCGCTGCTGGCGAAAGGCTGGTAGGCCTCGTCCATCACCACCAGGCCGGGCGCGGCCTCGATGATTTGCTCAATCACCGCGGCATCCCACAAATTGCCCGTCGGGTTATTCGGGTAGGCCAGATAGATGAGCGCGGGTTGGTGCTCGGCAATGGCCGCCAGCATGGCCGGGCCGTCCAGGGCGAAGTCCTCGCTGCGCAGCGGCACGCCAACGTATTTGAGGCCTTGGTAGCGGGCCGAAATCTCGTACATCACAAAGCTGGGCTCAGGCGACAGCACCACGACGCCGGGGCGGCTCAGCGCCATGCTGAGCATGGTGATCAACTCGTCCGAGCCATTGCCCAAGGTGATGGCGCAGCCTGCCGGCATCTTGGCGTGGCGGGCCAGCGCGGCGGCCAGCGTCGCGGTGCTCTCGGCCGGATAACGGTTGATCGCGACGGCACCCAAGCGCTCGCCCAGCGCCTGCTGCAACTCGGGCGGCAGCCGAAAAGGGTTTTCCATCACGTCCAGCTTGACCAAGCCATGGCTTGGCGCCACGGCATAGGCCTGGGTGGCGCGCACGTCTTCGCGCACGCTTTGCAGGGCTTGATTCAAACGCGGGCTGATGGTCATGGCAGAAGGCCCTTGCTGCTGGGGCTGGTCAAGAGAGGGTTGATGATTTGCACACTGTCGAGCTGCAAGTCCGCCGGCAACTCCAGGCTCAGCAGCAGGCTGCAGCCCTGCGCCTTAGCGGCGGCCACGATCAGCGCGTCGACATAAGGCAGGCCAAAACGGCTTTCAATGGACCAGGCGCTTTCCACCGTCGCATGGTCAATCGCCCAGGGCTGCCAACGCTGATAACGCCGCACCTCAGCGCGCGCATCGCCATTGGGCATGGGCGGTGTGATGCGGGTGGTGACCTGGGCATAGAAATCATTCAGCACCTGGGTCGAGACCCGGCCCAGGCGACGCAGCCAAAGCACACGCAGCCAGTCCATCACGGCGGCACGGGCGGCCTCATCGGCGCCATCCTCGCTGCAGATCAGCACGGAGGTATCGACGAAGACAAAGCCTTCGCTGGCGAGCGGCAAAGCGCTCATTTGGCGGCGCTCCGCTGCGGATAGGCCTGCCCGTCAGACACCCAGGAACGCTCGCGATGCAACCAATCTTGCATGGCGCGCTCGTACGCATCGTCATGCCGCATCTTCTCGGCCAGCATCTCACCCACCAGGCGCGACACGCTGGTATTGCGCCGGGCGGCCTCCAGCCGCGCCCATTCGGCGACGCTGTCTTCCATGCTGACGGTGACATTCTTCATATCTTGTGTGCCGGACCGAGCGCAGCGAGCTCGGGCACCAACTGACTAAGCGGGTTTTGTGTGCCGGACCGAGCGCAGCGAGCGCGGGCACCGACTGACTAAACAAGTTTCGTGCGCCTGACCGAGCGGGCTTCACCCGGACAAGCTTTGATCAAATTCATTGGGCACAAGATTAACACGAAGTTCGTGCAACACGAAGTTCGTGTCCTCAAGACCCCCAATAGCTAGGGGCTAGGCGCTGACGGCAATAGGCATAGATTGGTGCACCCCCGCTGCACCGCGCTCGGGCCACCTCAAGGAGTCAATCGCATGTCACCGCATTTCTCGACAGCTCGACATTCAGCCCGGCATTCTCCCCTGAGGCCGGCCCTGGCCGCCCTGGCACTACTGGCCGGCATGAGCCAGACGCAAGCCCAGTCCTACCAACTCAGCGCCTACACCCGCAGCCACGCGGCAGACTTTCTGCACAACGACGACAAGACCGACTACCAAGACTTCGACTGGCTAGACAAACCCCAGGCCCTGACCTTGAACAGCCTGGACACCCAGGCCCTGGTGGTCAGCGGCGGCAAGGCCAGCGCCAAGGTCTTGGCCAGCATAGGCATGCTCAAGGCCTATGCCTTCGCCAGCTACCCCTACGGCTCCGACGCCCTGGGCCATCTCGTGCAATACGGTTATGGGGACGGCACGGCGCAAGCCACTTTCTTCGATACCGTGCTGGTCAGCAGCAAGACGCTGGCCCTGGGCACGCCGGTGAGCTATCGCATGGACTTATCCATCAACGGCACGCTGTCCTCGCCCAATTTCGAGATGGGCGGCTATCTGAGCGCCAATGGCCTGGCCGAGATGACGCTGCGCGACCGCGACAGCGGGCAGACCAGCACCCTGCGCTGGGATGCCAAAAACCAGGCCACTGGCGTCTACTCCCTGGTGCTGAACACCCAGGTCGGGCATACGCTGACAATCAACGGCATGCTTTACGCCGGGGCCGACGTCGGCTCCTACGCCCAGACCGGGCGAAGCGCGGAGTCCGATTTCTATCACTCGGCCAGCTATCAACTCAGCCCCTCGGAAAGCAGCCTCAACACCACGGGCTTGAGTGGTCACGACTTTTTAGCCGCTGCCGTGCCCGAGCCGGCCAGCTACGCCCTGCTGGCCTTGGGCCTGGGACTGTTGAGCCTCCGTCGCCGACGCGGCTCATTGACTCACGCCTCCTAACGCCCAGGCCGCGCAGGCAACCCTGGCGAATGGCGGCCTGCGCTGGGCCGCCAATCAGTCAACGCAAAGCGCCAGCGATGCAATGGGGCATCCACGGCGCGCTGGTAAAACTGCCCTGCCATAGAGCCGCAGCCGGCCGCCCCGCTCCACCCAACGCGACAAGGGGAAACCATCAAAGGGGCCCACACAGAGAATCCGCCTTTCATGCCGCCGATGGCACTCATCAGGCGAGCCAGCCACCCGAACTACGTGCAATTGTTTGCAAACTGGATTTCAGTTTTGCAAAGCTTGGCCGACACAAGCGCTTAGGCTTCGAATGTCTTTGGCACAGGATTGGATTCCATATGCGCTGGTTCGACCTTTCTGCCCACTCCCTGCGAACCCGCTTCGCGCTGATGATTGCTGCCAATGTGTTGGCCACGGCGGTGCTTCTGGCGCAAGCGCTCATCAGCTTTGAGCATCTGCATGGTGATGCCGAACGCAGCTTTGTGGCCAAAGACGTGGTTGCGGACATCCTGCCCCCGCCGCTCTACCTGATTGAGCTGCGCTTGCTGCTGTCCGAAGCAGTGGAAGGCTCCGTCGGCATCGAGCAAGCCATGCAGGACTTGCAACGTCTGCAGTCGGAGTACCAGGCGCGCGTGCAGTACTGGACCAGCCAGCCGCCCTATGGCCTGGAAAAACAACTGCTGGGCGAGCAACACCAGCTCGCCGAGAAAATGCTGGAGCAAGCACGCAGCCAGGTGCTGGACCCGCTCAAGAAGCAAGACGCCGAAGCAGCCAAGGCGGGCTTGCAAAAGCTGCACCAAATTTACCAACAGCACCGCCGGGCTGTGGACAACACGGTCAAGGCCGGCAACACCTTTGCCGAAGAGGCCACCCAAAGCTTCAACCAGGCACGCCGCCAGGGCATTCTGACCCTGCTCCTGGTCGGCGGCATTGCGGTCTTGGGGGTGGGCAGCAGCTTGTGGCTCTTGCAAAGAACCATCATGGGCTCCTTGCAGCGCGCCTCCGGCGTCGCCCGCACGGTCGCCGCCGGTGACTTGCGGATGCAGGCCTCGACTCGGCCTGCTCAAAGCAACTCAACAACGCCCGGCAGCAACGAATTGCGCAATCTGCGCCAGGACATTCATCAGATGGTGATCAAGCTACGGGAGCTGATCGCTCGGGTGCAACAAGGCGCCCAGCATGTCGAGGCCAACTCCCGCAATATTTCGCAAGCCAATGCCGAGTTGTCCGCCCGCGCGCTGCTGGAGGTTTACGACCTCGAGCAAGCCAGCGAAGCACTTCAAGCCATGGACCGGCAAGCCAAGCTAGGCGCAAGCGCAGCCAGCCAGGCCAATGAGCGCTCCAGCCAAGCGGCCCAACTGGCGCGCCAGGGCAGCGCGGATATGCAGGCCGTCGTCGGCGCCATGCAAGAGATTGAGCAAAGCAGCCGGCGCATTGCTGACATCACCGGCGTCATCGACGGCATCGCCTTTCAAACCAATATCCTGGCCCTAAATGCCGCCGTCGAAGCCGCCCGCGCTGGCGAGGCCGGGCGAGGCTTTGCCGTGGTGGCCAGCGAGGTGCGCACCCTGGCCAAGCGCAGTGCCGATGCGGCCTTGGAAATCAAGCAATTGATTCAGGGCAGCAGCCTGCAAGTGGAACGCGGCGCCGGCGCGGTGCAACACACGCGCAACACCATCGACGAGATGGTCGAGCAAGTCGCGGAGGTCAGCCGTTTGATTCAGGGCAGCAGCCATGAGTTGCAACAGCAACTCGGCTCAATTGCCGCCTTGCATCAACTGCTGGATGGCATCGCCCACCGAATCCGCGAAAACAGCGAGATGGTGAACCGCACAGCGGCAGAGTCAGAGGAGTTGCAGGCCGAGGGTGGCGACCTGAACGAAGCCGCACAGCGCTTCAAGCTCTAAGCCCCGCCAATCGCCTCAAGGGCGATCTCAGTGCCTCAGCGCTTGATGCGCAACTCAGCGGCGCGGGCATGGGCCTGCAGCCCTTCGCCATAAGCCAACTCAGCGGCGATGGGACCCAGGATTTGTGCCCCGGCTTCGCTGACCTCGATCAGGCTGCTGCGCTTTTGGAAGTCATACACACCCAGCGGCGATGAGAAGCGCGCGGTGCCCGAGGTGGGCAGCACATGGTTGGGGCCGGCGCAGTAGTCACCCAGGGACTCGCTGGTGAAAGCGCCCAAGAAAATCGCCCCGGCGTGACGCAACTGCGGCTCCCAGCGATGCGGCTCGCTGCTGGAGACTTCCAGATGCTCGGGCGCGATGCGGTTGCTGATCTCGCAGGCCTCGTCCATCGAGCGGGTGTGGATCAAGGCGCCGCGCCCTTCCAGCGAGGCGCGAATCACCGCCTGGCGCGGCATGTTGGGCAAGAGCCGCTCAATCGCCTCGGCCACGCGGGCGATGTAATCGGCATCGGGGCACAGCAGAATGCTCTGCGCCAGTTCGTCATGCTCGGCCTGGCTGAACAAATCCATCGCCACCCAATCGGGCGGTGTGCTGCCATCGGCCAGCACCAGAATCTCGCTGGGGCCGGCAATCATGTCGATGCCCACCTGGCCGAACACATGCTTTTTGGCGCTGGCCACATAGGCATTGCCCGGGCCGGTGATCTTGTCCACGCGCGGAATGGTGGCCGTGCCGTAGGCCAAGGCCGCCACCGCCTGCGCGCCGCCCACCGTGAAGGCGCGGCTGACACCGGCCACATAGGCGGCAGCCAAAACCAGGGGGTTCTTCTCGCCCTTGGGCGTGGGCACCACCATGATGATTTCGGGCACGCCAGCCACATGGGCAGGAATGGCATTCATCAGCACGCTGCTGGGATAAGCCGCCTTGCCGCCGGGCACATAGATGCCCACACGGTCCAGCGGGGTCACTTTTTGCCCGAGCAGATTGCCGTCGACATCGCGGTAACTCCAGCTCAGGCCGGAATGCTGTTTTTGCAGTTCGTGATAGCTGCGCACCCGCGCCGCAGCGGCTTGCAAAGCCGTGCGCTGGGCGGGGGTGATGGCGTCAAAAGCCGCCTTCAGCTCGTCCCGCGTCAGCTCCAGCTCGCTCATGCTGCTGACGCTGAGCTGATCGAAGCGTGCGGTGTAGTCCAGCACCGCGGCATCGCCGCGAGCACGCACATCGGCCAGGATCTCGGCCACCCGGGTCTCGATGCCCGCATCTGTTTCCGCCGACCAATGCAGCACCCGCTGGAACTCGGCTTCAAAAGTGGCGGAGGCGGTGCTGAGTTGGCGCAGATTCAACATGGATGGGAGAGGCTCGAAAGTTCGGTCGGGATACTTACTTGACGATGGCAGAAGCGAAGGCGTCGATCATGCGGCGCAGCGGCTCTTGCTTGAGCTTGAGCGCGGCCTGATTGACCACCAGGCGAGAGGAGATGTCCATGATCTGCTCCACTTCCACCAAATGATTGGCCTTGAGCGTGTTGCCGGTGGACACGAGGTCAACGATGGCATCGGCCAAGCCGGTCAGCGGCGCCAATTCCATCGAGCCGTAGAGTTTGATCAGATCAACGTGCACGCCCTTATCGGCGAAATGCTGGCGGGCGATTTCGGTGTATTTGGTGGCCACGCGCAGGCGCGAGCCCTGCTTGACGGCGCCGGCATAGTCGAAGTCATCACGCACTGCCACGCTCATGCGGCAGCGGGCGATATTGAGATCCAGCGGCTGGTACATGCCGTCCACGCCATGCTCGATCAGCACATCGCGCCCGACCACGCCGAGGTCGGCGCCGCCATATTGCACATAGGTGGGCACATCGCTGGCGCGCACCAGCACCACGCGCACGGCGGGGTTGTTGGTGGCCAGGATCAGCTTGCGCGAGGTTTCCGGATCTTCCAGCACCGTGATGCCCGCTGCTTTCAGCAGGGGCAAGGTCTCTTCGAAGATGCGGCCTTTGGAGAGCGCCAGGGTAATCATCATCGTCATCGCCTCAGCCCTGGGCCGCGGCCCATTCGGCCGGGGTCAGGGTCTTCTGCATCGAAAGGGCATGAATCTCTTCCTTCATGCGCTCGCCCAGCACGGTGTAAACCAGCTGATGGCGGCGCACGCGGCTGAGGCCTTCGAATTTGGAGGACACGATGGTGGCAAAGAAATGCCTGCCATCGCCCTCAACATGCAGGTGTTCGCAGGGCAGGCCTGCGGCGATGTATTGCTGTACTTGAGCGGGTGTAGGGTCGGCCATGCGGGGAATTGTAGGGCGGCTCAAGACCCGACCCCGCCCCAGCCCCAGCCAGACCCGTCAAGACTCAGGGTTTCAGCAAGGTCTCACGCATGAACAAAATCATGGAATAGAACTGGAAGTCCTGGTTCTCCTTGCGGGAGAAGCCATGGCCTTCGTTGTCCGCGCGCAAGTACCAAACCGGTGTGCCCAGCTCGCGCACCTTGGCCACGATCTGCTCGGCCTCGGTGTAAGGCACACGCGGATCATTCTTGCCCTGCACCACGAACAGCGGCTTGCGGATCTTGCTGGCATTGGTGAGCGGGGAGATCTGCTCCAGATGCGCGCGCATGGCCGGATCACGCTCGTCACCATACTCAACCCGGCGCAGATCGCGGCGATAGCTCTCGGTATTGGTCAGGAAAGTGACGAAGTGCGAGATGCCCACCACATCGATGGAGCCGGCGAGGCGGTCGGCGTAATGCGTGGCGGTGGCCAGCGTCATATAGCCACCGTAGCTGCCGCCCATGATCAGCACGCGGGAGGCATCCAGATTGGGCTGCGTCGCAATCCAGTCCAGCAGTGCGCCGATGTCCTTGACCGAGTCCTCACGCTTGAAGCCGTTGTCCAGGCTCAAAAAGGTTTTGCCGAAGCCGCTGGAGCCGCGCACATTGGGCTGAATCAAGGCAATGCCCTGCTCCATCACAAAGTAGTTATTGCGCGCCAGGAAGCCGATGCTGGCCTGGCCCTCCGGGCCGCCGTGGATGGAGATCAAGACCGGGCGCTTGCCCGGGAACTTGTCGGCCGGCGGCTGGGTCAGCAGGCCGGAAATGCTCAGGCCGTCAAAGCTCTTCCAGCGGATGATTTGCTGCTCGGGGAACTTGGCGGTGTCCACGCCGGGCGGCGCGTAAGACTGGGTCCAGGCCTCGACCTGTGCGTTGCCTGCAGCCTTAGCCGACTTGGCCAGCTTCAGGCTATAGACCTGGCTGGGGCCTTGCGCATTGTTGATGCTGAAGGCCAACTCGCCACGGCCATGGTCGAACTGCGCGGCACCCAGATTGCCGGCCGGCAGGCGTGGCGTGGGCAGGGGCTTGGCGCTGGCGGCGTCGAACAAGCGCAGCTCATTGCGCCCTTCCACATTGAACTGGGCCGCCACGGTCTTGCCGTCATGGCTGAAGCTGACGCCGCTGGCATCCCAGGGAATCCCGGCGCTGACGCGCTGCGATTTGCCGCTGGCCAGCTGCAAGCGCTGCAGCTCACGGAACTCGCCGAAGCGGTCGCTGCTGAACCACAGCTGTTTGTTGTCATGGCTGAAACCGGCGCTGAAATAGCTGGCTTTTGCGTCGCCAGCGGCGGGCAGCAGCTGGCGCAGCTTGGCGCTGCTCAGATCCATCAGCCAGATTTCGCTCTCGGTCGCAGAGATATAGCGTGTCAGCGCCAGCTGCTTGTCATCCCAGGACAGCTGGCCGCCGAACCAGCCACCGCCGGGCAGCTCGGCCAGCTTGCGGCGCGTCTGCAAGGGCTCGCTGCTCTCGGGGTTGACGATCCAGAAGGTGGTCGTCACCTCGGCGCGCGAGCCACCTTTGGCGGTGCGATCCAGCGGCGTGGAGGCGTAAATCAACTCGCCGCCCGCATGCAGCCAGCCGATCAGAGCGTGGCGCTCGTCGGCCGGCGTCAGCTGCACCGGCGCGGCGCCTTCGTTCAAGCGATAAAGCTGAGCCACTTCGTCGCCGCCATTGGCGCGTTCGAACACGATGTAGCGCCCTTGCTTGGGCTCAAAACTGGCGCGGCTGACCGGGTCGGCCGCATCGGTCAGCTTGCGCGGCTCGCTCAGCTTGCCGCCTACAGGCGCTGCCAGACTGAAGAGCTGGCTGGTATTGCCACCGGCCGCGCGGTGCGAGACCAGCATCTCGCGCTTGCTGGGGTGCCAATCGACAAAGCTGTGGCCGCGGAAGTCGGTATAACGCGCCACCTCAGCGGCCAGGGCCTGCGGGATGGCAGGAATGCCTTGCACCAACAAATTGGGGTTGGGGGCCAAGACGGCAGCGGCGGCGGCCGGCTCTGCGGCGGCCTCGGCGGCCATTGCCAGGCGGGGCAAACCAGAGAGGCTGGCACTAGCGGCCAGCGCCAGCGCACACAGTCGACGTGTGGAAGTCATGGACAGGGTCATGATGTGAGCCAATATGAATTGAGCTGCGCATTCTGACCCAGTCTTGACTGGGATCTTCTCAGGGACGGGCGACAAGCGCGCCAAGCCTGGCGCCGCTTGTCGACGGCTAACTCAGCTGCGGATTTTGTAGCCGCGGCGCAGCAACTCCAGCGCCACGCCGGCCACCAGGGCGAAGGCCAGGCCAACCACACCCAGGCTGAGCCAGGGCGAGACATCGCTGACGCCAAAGAAGCCGTGGCGGAAGCCATCAATGATGTAGAAAAACGGATTCAAGTGGCTCACCATCAGCCAGGCCGGTGGCAGCGAATGCACCGAATAGAACACGCCCGACAAAAAGGTCATGGGCATGATGATGAAGTTCTGGAAGGCGGCGAGCTGGTCGAATTTCTCCGCCCACAAGCCGGCGATCAAGCCCAGCGCGCCCATGGCGCCCGCACCCAGCGCGGCGAAGACCACGATCCAGCCCGGTGCCGCCAGACCCAGCGGCGCAAACCAGGCCGTCACCAGCAAAACGCCCAGGCCTACCACCAGCCCGCGCACGATGGCCGCGCCCACATAGGCCACAAACCAGGCCCAGTGCGAAAGCGGTGTCACCAGCAGGAACACCAGATTGCCGGTGACCTTGCTTTGAATCAGCGAGGAGGAGCTATTGGCAAACGCGTTTTGCAACACACTCATCATCACCAGGCCGGGGATCAGAAAGCTGGTGTAGCCGACGTTGTCGTAGACCTTGACGTGGTTCTCCAGCGCATGGCCGAAGATCAGCAGGTAGAGCACCGAGGTCAGAACCGGCGCGGCCACGGTCTGGAAGCTGACCTTCCAAAAGCGCAGCACTTCTTTGTAGAACAGGGTGCGTGCGCCCTGCAGAATCATGGCGCTCATGCCTGCACTCCTTGTTGTTGTTCTTGTTGTTCTTGTTGTTGTTCTTGTTGATCTTTCGGCGCACTGAGCGAAGCGCCCTGCATGATTTCCAAGAACACATCCTCCAGATCAGCGCGGCCGATTTCCAGGTCTTCCACCGGGCATTGCGCGGCCCGCAGCGTGGCCAGAATGGTTTCGACCTCGGCGGCGTCATGGGCCTTGATCTGCACGATGCGGCCGGTGATGCGGGCCTGTGGGGCCAGGGCGGCGGGCAATTGGCCGTCGGTCTTGAAGCGCAGCATGGTGGCGGCGCGGCCCTTGAGCAAGTCGCTGGTGCGGTCGAGCGCCACGATGCGGCCCTGCTTCAACATGGCCAGGCGGCCGCACAGGGCCTCGGCCTCTTCCAAGTAATGGGTGGTCAGCAAAACGGTGTGGCCTTCGCGGTTCAGGCGGGCGATGAATTGCCACAGGGTCTGGCGCAACTCCACATCCACGCCGGCCGTGGGCTCGTCCAGCACGATGACCGGCGGGCGATGCACCAGGGCCTGCGCCACCAGCACCCGGCGCTTCATGCCGCCGGAGAGCTGGCGCATATTGGCATTGGCCTTGTCCGCCAGGCCCAGCTCGCTCAGCAACTCGTCGATCCAGGCCTCGTTGTTGTGCACGCCGAAGTAGCCGCTTTGAATCTTCAGCGATTCGCGCACGCTGAAAAAGGGGTCGAACACCAGTTCCTGCGGCACGATGCCCAGCGCGCGCCGGGCGGCGCCATAGTCCTTCACCACATCGTGGCCCAGCACCTCGACCCGCCCGCCGCTGGCCTGGGCCAGGCCGGCCAGGATGCTGATCAGGCTGGTCTTGCCGGCGCCGTTGGGGCCCAGCAGCCCGAAGAATTCACCTTGGGCGATGTCAAAGGAGACGCCATTGAGCGCCCTCACCTGCCCGCCGCGGTAGGTCTTGCTGACGTTTTGAAATGAAATGGCCGGCACGGTGCCGGCCTGAGGACTGATTTGTGTGCGCATGTCCCTGATTGTAGGAAGCTGCCCGCCGAGCTGCCGGGCCAAGGTCTTTTGCAGGCCGGCACGGCTATGCTGGCAGTGGAGCGAATACCCTAGAGAATGTTCACCGCTTGATGACAGAATCAGCGTAGGAGACCCTGAGTACATGGCCACAAAAAAGCCGCCGCGCCGCACGGCCGAGCGAATTCTCGAAGTCACGCTGGATTTGTTTAACCGCTTTGGCGAGCCTAACGTCTCAACCACGCTGATTTCGGCCGAGTTGAACATCAGCCCCGGCAACCTCTACTACCACTACCCGGCTAAAGACGAGCTGATCAACGCCCTGTTCAACCGCTATGAGCAGGAGCTGGGCGCGCTGCTGGGCGCGGCCGACAATGTGCGCAATGTCGAGGACGCTTGGCTGTTCTTCCACATGCTTTACGAGCTGATCTGGAAGCATCGCTTTCTCTACCGCGACCTCAACGACCTGCTGTCCAAGAACCGCCGCCTGGAAACTCACTTCCAGACCGTGCTGGGCCAAAAAGGCCAGGCCATGCGCCAGGTCTTGAGCGGCCTGCAGCGCGGCGGCGTGCTGAAGATGGACAGCCGCGAACAAGCGCCCACAGCCAATTCCATGGTGGTGCTGCTGAGCTATTGGCTCAGTTTTGAGTATGTGCGCGACCCGCGCAATGCCCTGGAGCCCTCGCAGGCCGGTGTGGCCTTGATGCGTGGCGCCTTCCATGTGCTGAGCCTGCTGCTGCCCTATCTGGAGCCGGCCTCGAAAGATCATCTCTTCGCACTCGCCAATCAGTATCAACAAGCCTGAAGGAGACCGCAGCATGGCCAAGTGGACCGCATTCCCGCACGACAATCACGCCTTCCAGTACACCCCCACCACGCTGAAAAAGCACTGGGCGCGTTTGCACAAAGGTGATGGCGAACCCTTCCCCAAGGATGCGGCCGTGGTGCAAGCCTGGATCCACTTCCACGCCGGCGAGTTTCAGCTGGCGCATGACGCGGGCTTGGCCGTTGGCGGCGCCGGCATCACGGTGGCCAACAAGGCCCAGGCCATCTATGCCAACTATCTGGAGAAGAAAGAGAGCGTCAAGCTCGAGATGTTCCAGGAAGTGGCCGAGCGCGCCGCCGCCCAGCAAGAGCTGGAGCCGAACAACCCGAATGCCTATTACTGGCAGGCCTATGCCGTGGGCCGCTACGGCCAGGGCATCAGCGTGACCAAGGCCTTGGCCCAAGGCCTGGGCAGCAAGGTCAAGAACGCCTTGGAGCGCACGATTGAGCTCAACCCCAAACATGCCGACGCTCATATCGCCCTGGGTGCTTTTCATGCCGAGGTGATCGACAAGGTCGGCAAGCTGCTGGGCAAGACCCAGGGCGCCGACACCGCCACCGGCCTGAAGATGTTTGTGCAGGCCCTGCAGCTCAACCCCGGCTGCGCCATCGCCATGGTGGAACGCGCCAACGGCCTGATCATGCTGGAGGGCGACAAGCGCATGAAGGAGGCCGAAGCCCTCTACGCCGACGCGGCCGCCTGTGAGCCCATGGATGCGATGGAAGCCCTGGACATCGCCATGGCCCGAGAAGAGCTGGAAGACTGAAAGCGGCTGCAGCCCGTCAAGGCTGCTCAACAGACAGGCCGATCAATCCCGCCAGGGCGGCGCTGCGGCCACCAGCGCGCGCATCACTGGCACGGTCTGGCGCAGCTGCTGCTCATGCAGGGCCGACAACCAACCCAGTGCGAACTGAGCCGCCGGCGACTGTGCCGCGTGAGCGCGCAGCTGGGCCATGGCGCCAGCCAAATCATTCAACTCACCTAAGCACTGCAGGGCCTGGCGCAAGAGCGGCAGGCCTTGCTGGCTGCGCGCGCTGGCGTGCCCAGCCAAGCAGAACTCCATGCCATAGCGCAGACGCTTCAGCCGCTTGCGCAGGGCGTGGCGGGCATTCGCATCCAAGCTTGAAAACTCCGCAGCCTCCAGCTGCGCGCGCAGAAACCAGCGCCGCAAGCGCCGCTGCAGCTTGGGCAAAGCAGGCGCGCCGGGCGGGCTGGACTTCGACGATTTGCGGGGCATGGGTGATGGCGACGGCAACTGCTCAATCAAGTCGCGCAACTGCGCCAGCAAGGCTTGGCTGGCGCGCGAACGCAGCAGCCTTGCCACGGCGGCGGCAGGCGGGCGTGGCGCCAGCTCACCTTGCAGCAGGAACCGGGCTTGGGGATCATCGACATGAAACTCGGCCGCCATCTGCGCCAGCAGCTGCGGCGGCCACAACTCGGCCAGCACATCGGCTTCACGCGCCGGGCCCAGCTGGCGGAACAGCCGCGCCGCCGCTTCATTCAACTGCGCCAGGCTTTCAGCCGGCAGCCCCAACTCATCCTGGCTGGCCATCAGGCGCAGGCCGCTGCGCAGGCGCCGCAAGCCCACGCGCAGCTGATGCACATGGCCCGGCTCAAACACCGCGCGGGCGATGTGGCGGGCATTGCCCTCGATCTGCGCCTGGCAAGACAGCAAGACCTGGCGCAGCACTTGCGCATGATCCATCTCCGCCTGCAGCGCCAGCAGCTGCGCCGTGCAAGGCGGCGCTAATGCCGATGCAGCTGCGGAGACCTGCGGCTCAGGCAAGGCGCTCACTCACTCGGCCCAGGGCAGCATCAGCGCCAGCAAGAGCAGCTTGTTGAACTCGGGCGTGAAGTTGGCGACGACTTTTTCCGGGTCGGGGCACAGCGTGCTGTCGGTGATCAGGCTGAACTGCACCTGGCCGGCATAAGTCAGCAGGCTGACGCCCACGCCGATATCCCCCGACTGCGGCACCCAGAACATCACCCGCTCAACCTCGGAGCCGCAGAAGTGCAAGGCCTCAGCCGGGCCGGGCACATTGGTCATCACGGCGGTGGCCTTCTTTGCAAAGATATTCAGCATGGCGTGCTGCACCGGCTTGATCAGCAGACCCGCCACCGACAGCAGGCCGAACGCCAGCACCGGCTGGAAGCTGCCCTTGAGCTCATGCATGCGCGCCTTGACGGCGTAAAGCCGCTCCACCGGATTGGCAATGCCGATGGGCAAGACCAGGGGCACCAGGCCGAAGCGATTGCCCAGCTGATAGGCCTTCTCCATCGGCCGCAGGTTCACCGGCACCATGGCGCGGATCTCCTGGCCGTCCACCGAGTCGCCCTTGGCGCTCAGATAACTGCCAATCGCACCGGCAACACAGCTCAGCAAGACATCATTGATGGAGGCATTCATGGCCTTGCCCACCGCCTTCACGGCATCCAGCGGCAGCGGCTCGCCCCAGGCCACCCGCTTGCTCGTGCCGGGCTTGCCCTTGAGGCGGGTGTGGGAGTCGTCCGCCATCAAGGCAAAGGCCGCCACATCGGAGACGGCCTGATAGCCCATGCGGGCCATGTCCATGCTGTTGTCCAGCGGGCTGGTCGGGTGGATGAGGTGGTCCATGCCCTTGGCCATGCTGGCGCCGGCCATGCGAATGGCCTTGACCGTCATACCGGTGATGGGCCGCATCAGATGATCGGTCAGCCAGTCATGCTCCTCGGGCTCACGCACGCGCCGCTTGGGCGGGGCCTTGCCGCCGTCGGTGATGGACAGCATCACCGCAATCAGCGCGATGCCGTCACCAATGCAGTGGTGGATACGGGCGATCAGGGCGCTGGAGCCATCGCCCATGTCCTCGACCAAATGGAACTGCCACAGCGGATGGGCCGTGTCCAGGCTCTGCATGGCCAACTCACCGACCCGCGCCTTCAGCAAGGCTTCGCCATCCGCACCGGCGCGCAGGGGCAGCACTTCAGGCACCACATGCCGCTGAATGTCGAAATTAGAGTCCTGCACCCAAATAGAGCCCATGGCGTCTTCCACCACTTTTTGACCGAAGCGTGGGTATTGCAACAGCTGGCTGGCGATGCGCTCGCGCACATCGGCCAGGGCCACGCCGGGCCGAATGCGCCAGACGCCCACAATCATCATCAAATTGGACTCGGTGTCCATGCGCAGCCAGGCCGTGTCCACCTTGCTCATGCGTACTTGTCGTTGCGGCAAAGTCATCTCCAATCTTCTATGTGCACACAATGCTGGTTAACATCGCTGCCGTCCATCCCAATTGATACCAAGTGCAGGAGAAAGACCACATGAGCCTGAAAGACCAATTCGACGCCGCCGTTGCCGCTTCCAAGTCCCTGCCCGAGCGCCCGGACAATATGACCTTGCTCAAGCTCTATGCCCTGTTCAAGCAAGGCAGCGCCGGCGATGTCGAGGGCTCGCGCCCCGGTTTCACCGATATGGTGGGCCGCGCCAAGTGGGATGCTTGGAACGAACTCAAGGGCACCAGCCAGGACGAAGCGCAGCAGAGCTATATCGACCTGATTGAATCGCTGAAGTAAGCCCAAGGCTCGCAGCAGCGCGAACTTAGCCGACCTGATCAGGTCGGCTTTTTCTTGGCCGCTGCTTTCGCAGGCGTCTTGGCTGCGGCGACCTTGGTGGCAGCTTTCGCAACTTTGGCGGGCTTGGCAGAAGATTCCGCCGCCAGCAGGCCGTCCAGCTCCTTCTCGATCTCGCCCTCGATGGAAGTCTTGAAGGCGCCCAGCAGCAGGCCCAGCTTGGCGTGCAGTTCGAAATGCTTGGCCGCGACGATCAACTCGCCCTTCACGCCCGAGCGGGTGAAGGTGACGGTGTCGCTGGTTTCACCCTCCAGCACCGTGCAGTCCATGCCGAATTTCTCCTCGACTTGCTCGGCCCAGGCCCAAGCGATTTCGCGTGCGCGGGTCAGGCCCAGGGCATGGTCTCGGTGAATGCGAATATCGGCCATGGTTCAGTGTGCTCCGGGTGAAAGATAGTTCTGCAATTCTTGCAGACGCTGCGATTTTGGCAGGGCCGCCAGGCGCTGCACCTGCGCATAAAAGCGCTGCCAATCGCCCTGCCCATGATCGAGCAAGGCTTCAAAGGCCGGACTCAGGTCGGTGTAGGCCGACAGAATCGCCAGGCTGGCGTTGTTGACATTGGCAAACCAGGCGTCGTAGGCCTTGTCTCCACCCCAAGCCTGAGCCTTCATGCGCTCGTAGTCCTGGCGTAGTTCCTGCAGCAAAGCGGCTTTGGCGGCACGTTGCTCGGCCGCGCTAAGCGGCCCGGCGTAAAGCTCGGCCAATTGCTGGCGATAGCGGCCGGTCAAGGCGCGAAACTGCTCGCGCCGCAGTTGGCGCTTGGCATAGGCCTCACGCGCCGCCGGGCTGGCTTGGCCGCTGAGCCAGGCCGCCGCGCCGCGCCGCTCCACCGCCGTGGCAAAGGCTTCGTTGAAGGGCGTGTCGTCGGCTACATAAGCGACTTGATGCGCCAGTTCGTGAAAGATCAGTCCGGCCAACTCGCCTTCCGGGTAGCGAATAAAGGTATTGAGCAAAGGGTCGCCGCCCACCCAATTGCTCCAACCCAAGGTGGAATAGGCCGGCACCGGGTAGACCTGCACTTCCAGGCGGGCATCCTGGCGCTGCAACTCCGCCGCGAAGGCCTGCGCCTGCGCCTGATCGAAATAACCCCGATAGCCCACGCAACCCATCACCGGGAAGCACCAGGTCTTGAGTTGCAGGCTCAGCTCAGGAGCGGCCACCACATTCCACACCACCGCCGTGCGGCCGAGGTCGGCGTAACGGCGGTAGCTGCTGTTATCAGGCAGCTTCAGCTCGCTCACCGCGAAGCTGCGCATGCGCTGGCTGAGTTGCAGGCGCTGCCTCAATTCGGCGGAGACGCCCGGCTGGGCCAAAACCTCATCGACCGGCTTGGCCGCCGCCATCAGGCTCAGGTGACCGGCCGCCGACTGGCGCAGATAGCCCAACTCGGCGCAGCCGCCCAGGCTCAGCAAGGCCAGCAGGCTCAGCGCGCCCGCGCCCCAAACGGCCAGCCAGCGGGCTCGCCTCATCCAGCGCTGGCCTCGACCGGCGACCAGGCTTGCAGCTCGACCAAGCAGTCATAAAAGCTCGGCGCTGCACCCATATCGGTGAGGCCTTGGTGGGTGACTTCATTGACATTGCTGCCTTGCGCGCCCAGCTTGCGCCACCACACCCCCAGGCCGTTGACCACGCCGGGCCGCGCCCGCGGGCTGATGCGCAAACGGCAGACATAGCTGCCGCGATCGTTGAACACCCGCACCATGCTGGCGTCGGTCAGTCCACGCGCGGCGGCGTCCTCGGCATGCACCTCCACCAGCGGCTCGCCCTCGATATCGCGCAAGCTCTTCACATTGACAAAGCTGCTATTGAGGAAGTTGCGGGCCGGCGGCGAGATCATGGCCAGGGGATAGCGCTGCGCCAGCTCGGGCGAGGAGGCGCGGCTTTCGTAGTTCGCCACGTAATCACAACCCGCCGCCTGAGCCCGGCCATTGGCCGTGGGGAAGCCGCCCTGGGCGAAGGGCGCCTCGGCCAGCGGCAGGCTTTGCCAGCCCTGGGCCCGCAGGGCTTCGAAATCGATCTCGGCGCTGAAGGCCTGGCGGGCCAGTTGCTCGTCGGTCTCGGCAAAGCAAGCCTCGGTGAAGCCCATGGCCGCAGCCAGCTCGCGGAAGATTTGCGTATTGGGCTTGGCCTGACCCAGCGGCGCGATGGCCTGCTCATTGATCAGCACATCGGTGTGGCCATAGCTGGTGTGCACATCCAGGTGCTCCAGCTGGGTGGTGGCGGGCAGCACGTAATCGGCCAAATCCGCGGTGTCGGTCATGAAATGCTCCAGCACCACGGTGAACAGATCAGCCCGCTGGAAGCCGCGCACCACCTTGGGCGACTCGGGCGCCACCGCGACCGGATTGCTGTTGTAGACGATCAGCGCCTCGACCTTGGGGCCGAACACGGGGTCGGCCTCGCGCAGCAAATCGTCGCCGATGGTGCTCATATTCAGCAGGCGCGGCGTGGGGCCGGTGGCCAGCTCGGGGCGCTCCAGCGCGGCCATATTCTTGAAGGGCGCAAACCAGCCCGAGCTCGACAGCAGCAGCCCGCCCGCCCGTGTGCGCCAAGCGCCCGTCAGGCAAGGCAGCAGCGCAATCAGGCGCACCGCATTGCCGCCGCCGCGCACCCGCTGCATGCCGTAGTTCAGGCGAATCGCGGCCGGCCGCGTGTTGCCGTAGTCACGCGCCAGCTGCGTCACCTCGTCCACGCTGATGCCGCAAACCTCAGCGGTGCGCGCGGGCGGCCATTGCAGGGCTTTGGCGCGCAGCTCCTCCCAGCCGTCCACATGCTGGCGCAGATAGTCGTGGTCCAGCCAGTCGTGTGTGATCAGCTCATGCATCAGGCCCAGAGCCAAGGCGCCGTCGGTGCCGGGCAGCAGCGCAATGTGCTGGTGGCATTTATCAGCCGTCTCGGTCTTACGCGGGTCGATGCAGATCAGCTTGGCGCCGGCCCGCTTGGCTTGGTTGGCAAAGGTCCAGAAGTGCAGATTGGAGGCAATCGAATTGCTGCCCCAGATCAGGATCAGCTGGCTCTCAGCAAAATAAGGCAGGTGCATGCCGACCTTGTGACCATAGGTCGCCGTCAGCGCGGCCGCGCCGGCCGAAGCACAGATGGTGCGATCCAGCCGCGAGGCACCCAGGCGGTTGAAAAAGCGGGCGGCCATGCCCTCGCCTTGCACCAAGCCCATGGTGCCGGCATAGCTATAGGGCAGGATGGCTTGGGGGTCGCGGGCGGCGATCTGCCCCAGCTTGGCGGCGATGTCGGCCAGGGCCTCGGCCCAGCTGACCGGCTCAAAGCGCGGCGGCTCGGTCTTGGCATTGACGCGTTTGAGCGGCTGCAAGATGCGCTCGGCGTGATAGGTGCGCTCGGCATAGCGCGAGACCTTGGTGCATAGGGCGCCGTGGGTGCTGGGATGCTCGGCGGCGCCTTGCACCTTGACCACGCGACCGTCTTGCACGCTAATGCGCAAAGCGCAGGTGTCGGGGCAATCATGCGGGCAAGCGCCCTTGACGATCTGAATGGCGGCGTGCGTTTGTGGCGCGGAAGGCGAAAAATTATTGTCAGCTGCGGAAGTCATGCGCCAACTATTGCACAAAGCTGCGCGCTGCATCGGCGGCAAGCCGGGCGCGGCCTGTGCTGCGATCAAAATACGCGCCAATCCTCCCCTGCACCACCAGACCATCCATCAAAAATGACAACAAGCTTGCAACGACGACGCTATCTGCAATATGGCCTGCAAGGCATGCTGGGCCTGGGCAGCTTGAGCGCGGCCGACTGGCTGCGTGCCGACGAGCGTCGCGCCATCGTGCTGGGCCAATCCGCGCCCTTGACTGGCCCGGCCGCTCAGCTCGGTTTGCAGATGCAAGCCGGCGCCAAGCTGTACTTTGACGCGCTCAACTCCTCCGGCGGCGTCGGCGGCCTGCCGGTGGTGCTGCGCTCCATGGACGATGGCTACGAGCCCGAGCGCTGCAAAGCCAATACCGAGAAGTTCATCAACGACGAGGTGTTCGCGCTCTTCGGCTATGTGGGCACGCCCACCTCGCTGGCCGCCCTGCCCTTGGTCAACCAGCACAAGATTCCCTTCTTCGCGCCCCTGACCGGTGCACAGTCTTTGCGCGACCCTATGAGCCGCTGGGTCTTCCATCTGCGCGCCTCTTACTTCGACGAAACCGCGCTGATCGTCAATCAGCTGACCCAGCTGGGCCTCAAGCGCATCTCGGTCTTCCACCAAAACGACGCCTACGGCCAAGCCGGTCTGAGCGGCGTGCAGCGCGCGCTCAAGCACCAGAGTCTCGAGCCCTTGGCCGTGGCCACGGTGGAACGTAACTCGGTCGATGTGGCCAAGGCGGTGAAGGCCTTGGTGCAAGGCCAGCACCCCGACGGCATCGTGATGGTCAGCGCCTACAAGAGCTGCGCCGCCTTCATCCGTGAAGCGCGCAAGGCCGGCTACGGCGGCGTGTTCTACAACGTCTCCTTCGTTGGCACCCAAGCCCTGTCGGATGAGTTGGGCAAGGACGCCAACGGCGTGGTGGTCAGCCAAGTGATGCCTTACCCCATGGGTCAGGCCACCGGCGTGGTGGCCGAGTACCAAGCCGCCTTGCAAAAGGCCGGCGGTGAGGGCAAACCCAACTACACCGCGATGGAAGGCTTTCTGGCCGCCAAGGTCTTCACCGAAGGCCTGCGCCGCATGGGCGCCAAGCCCAGCCGCGAAGGTTTGGTCAATGCGCTGGAAGGCATGCGCGACTTCAATGCCGGTGGCTTCCGCGTCAAGTTCAGTGCGCAAGACCATGTCGGCTCGAACTTTGTTGAGCTGTCCATGCTGACCGGCGACGGCCGGGTGAAGCGCTGATCTGCTCATAGACCCTTCAAGACGCCCGGGGCGATGCGCAGCTCGCCCCGCTGGCGCGGTCAAGGCGCGTAAACTGCCCGCTCGATTAGCCGCGAGCAGCACGCCATGAAACTGATCAACGACATTCTTCAAAATGCCGCCGGCATTGCCACCCTGCGGCGCGATATCCACGCCCACCCCGAGCTGTGCTTTCAGGAAGAGCGCACCGCCAACCTGATCGCCAAGGCGCTGACGGAATGGGGCATCCCGGTGCATCGCGGCCTGGGCAAGACCGGCGTGGTGGGCATCGTCAAGAACGGCACATCCAATCGTGCCGTGGGCCTGCGCGCGGACATTGATGCGCTGCCGATGACCGAGCACAACAAGTTCGCGCACGCCAGCACCTTCCCCGGCAAGATGCACGCTTGCGGGCATGACGGCCACACCGCCATGCTTTTGTCGGCGGCCCAGCATCTGGCCAAACACCGCAATTTCGACGGCACCATCTATCTGGTCTTCCAGCCCGCCGAAGAGGGTGGCGGCGGCGCCCGCGAGATGATCAAGGACGGCCTGTTCCAGCAATTCCCGATGGAGGCCATCTTCGGCGCCCACAACTGGCCGGGCATGGCGGCGGGCCAGTTCGCGCTCAAGAGCGGGCCAGTCTTCGCCTCCAGCAATGAGTTCTTCATCACCCTGCGCGGCAAGGGCGCGCACGCGGCCATGCCGCATCTGGGCCTGGACCCGGTGCCGGCGGCCTGCCAGATGGTGCAGGCCTTCCAGACCATCATCACCCGCAACAAGCGACCCATCGATGCCGGGGTGATTTCAGTCACCACCATCCACGCGGGCGAGGCCACCAATGTGATCCCGGACTCCTGTGTGATCGAAGGCACGGTGCGCACCTTCACGCTGGAAACTCTGGACCTGATCGAGCGGCGCATGAAACAAGTGGCGCTGAGCACGGCCGAAGCCTTTGAGCTGAGCTGCGAATTCAGCTTCAAGCGCAACTACCCACCCACCATCAACCATGCCAATGAGACCGAGTTCGCGCGCGAGCTGCTCAGCGAGCTGGTCGGCCCCGCCAATGTGCAGGAGTTCGAGCCCACCATGGGTGCCGAGGACTTCAGCTTCTTTTTGCAGCAGATCCCTGGCTGCTATTTCCTGATCGGCAATGGCGACGGCAGCCACCGCGTTGGCGGCCACGGCATGGGCCCTTGCATGCTGCACAACCCCAGCTATGACTTCAATGACGAGCTGATTCCCCTGGGCGGCAGCATGTGGGTCAAGCTGGCCGAAGCCTGGCTGGCCAAGCCACGCGCCTGAAGCGCCGCCGCATGGACAGCACAGCCCAGCAGTTTTTCTCGCAAAGCTATGTCGAGGCCAGGGCCAAGTTCCTGACCGCGGCGGACGCTGCCGGCCTGGATGTGGAGCCACACTGGCACCCCCTGCTGGGCCGCGACGGCGAGCGCCTGGCGCTGGACGTGCTGCGCCAGGGGCCGGCCAAGGCCAAACGCCTGCTGATCATCAGCAGCGCCTGCCACGGGGTGGAAGGCTTTTGCGGCTCGGCCCTGCAAACCGCTTTGCTGAGCGACGCGCCGTGGCTGGCCGCCGTGCAAGCGCAGCCGGACTTGGCGGTGCTGTATTTGCACGCCCTCAACCCCTATGGCTTTTCCTGGTGGCGGCGGGTCACGCAAGAAGGGGTGGACCTGAACCGCAACTTCCACGACTTCGCCCACCACCAGCCGCTGCCGCATAACGCCGGCTACGAAGAAATTGCCAACGCCTTGCTGCCCACCCATTGGCCGCCCAGTGCCGCTGACGAAGCCGTCTTGGCCGACTACGCCGCCCGCCACGGCCAGGCCGGCTTGCAAAAAGCCGTCACCGCCGGCCAATACACGCATGAGCTGGGCCTGTTCTACGGCGGCCACGCGCCCACCTGGAGCCAGCAAACCCTGCGCCATGTGCTGAGTGAACAAGGCCAGCACACCCAAGACATCGCCTGGATCGACCTGCACACCGGCCTGGGGCCTTGCGGCCACGGCGAGCGCATCTTCGCCGGGCCCGACGCCGACACGGCGGCGCTGGCCCGCGCCCGGGCCTGGTGGGGCGGCGAAGTCACTTCGATGGCGGATGGCAGCGCCAGTGCCGCGCCGCTGCAAGGCCTGATGTGGTCGGTGATCCAGCAAACCTGCCCGCAGGCCCGTTACACCGGCATCGCGCTGGAGTTCGGCACGGTGCCTTGGGCCGAGACCATTAGGGCTTTGCGCGCCGACCATTGGCTGGAAGCCAATCCGCAGGCCGACCCGGCGCTGGCGCGCCAAATCAAACAACAACTCCGCGACGCCTTTTACGTCGATACCCCCGAATGGCAACAAGCCCTGCTGCGCCAAGCTTTTGAGGTGGCCCAGCAGGCATTGAATGGTTTGAATTCAGATGAACAGCAGTAACGACAACAACACCGAGATGACCACCCCGGCGCCCAGCCAGGTTCAGCAAGACACCCAGTTCTGGCTGGAGAAGGCCGTCATCGGCCTCAACCTCTGCCCCTTCGCCAAGAGCGTGCATGTCAACAATCGCCTGCGCTATGTGGTCAGCACCGCCAGCACGCCCGAGGACTTACTCAAGGAACTGGCCCGTGAACTGCTGGCCCTGAACCGCGCCGACCCGGATGAGATCGAAACCACCGTTCTGATCCACCCGCAGGTGCTGACCGATTTCCTCGACTTCAACGATTTCCTCGGCGCCGCCGATGCGCTGGTGGAAGACCTGGAGCTGGCCGGTGAGCTGCAGATCGCCAGCTTCCACCCGCAGTACCAATTCGCCGGCACCGAGCCGGACGACATCAGCAACTACACCAACCGCTCGCCCTACCCCACCCTGCACCTGCTGCGTGAAAGCAGCATCGCCCGCGCCACCGAGACCATGGCCGATACCGATGCGATTTACGAGGCCAATATGCAGACCCTGGAAAAGCTGGGGCTTGAGGGCTGGACCGCGCTGGGTCTGAAGCCCTGAAGAGACAGGTCTCAGAAAAGGTTGAATGAGCGCCGGCCGAGGGTCGGCCACCATCAAGCCGAATGGCGCTCACCCAGCGCCAGCGGCGTGTGGCCCTGGGGCAGCGCCGCGCGCTGCATCACCGCTTCCAGCACGCCCTCAAAGCGGGCAATGATGCTGCTCCAGTCCAGCGCCCGGGCCGTCTCGAAGGCCTGCACACCCAAGGCGCGGCAGACGGCCAAATCGGCCGCAGCAGCCACGGCGGCTTGCACAAAGCCGGCCGCGTCGTCGATGGGCACGAGCAAACCGTTCTCGCCCTTGCGGATCAGTTGCGCGGCGGCGGCGTAGTCAAAAGCCAGTACCGCCAGGCCGCTGGCCATGGCCTCGGTGGTGACGTTGCCAAAGGTCTCGGTCAGGCTGGGGAACAAGAAGAGATCGGCCGAGGCGTAATGCGCCGCCAGGTCTTCCCCCTTGCGCTGTCCGGCAAAGATGGCGTTCGGGTGGCGCGCTTGCAGCTCCGGCATTTGCGGGCCGCTGCCCACCACCACCAGCTTGGCGCGCGCATCGCGCCGAGCAATGGCGTCGAAGGCCGCGCTCAAGGTCGTGAGGTTTTTCTCCGGCGCGATGCGCCCCACATAGAGGCAGACCAGATCGTCAGGGCCCACGCCCCATTGCTCGCGCAAAGCCTGGCTGCGCCGCAGCGGGCTGAACTGCTGCGTGTCCACACCGCGCGAAACCACGCTCAGGTTTTTGAAGCCGGCTTGGTCCAGGCTTTGGCGCAAGGCTTCGGTCGGCACCATGGTGCAGGCCGTGCGGTTATGGAATTTGCGCAGATAAGCCATGATGGGCTTGTACAACCAGCCAATGCCGTAGTGGCGGCTGTAGGCATGGAAGTTGGTGCGGAAGTCTGAGCACACCGGCAGCTTCAAATGCAGTGCCGCTTGCAGCGCGGACCAACCCAGGGCGCCCTCGGTCGCGATGTGCACCACATCCGGCCGCTGCAGTGACCACAGCTGCACCAGCGCCCGTTTGGACGGCACGCCCATGCGCAGATTGGGGTAGCGCGGGATGGGCAAGCCGCGCATCAAGACCTCGTGAAAGCGCGGGCTGCGCTCGGCCGCATCGGCCGCGTCCTGGCGCGGCCGGATCAGCTGAACATCGTGGTTGCGCCGGTGCAGGCCCTCGACGATGCGCGCGATGGTCATGGCCACGCCATTGACCTCGGGCGGATAGGTCTCGGTGACGAAGGCGATGCGCAGCGAACGTCGCGCCGCAGGCAGATGGCTGACCTCGATGCTGTCGGCCACGGGATGGAGTTGCGCGTTGCGGCTGTTCATGCCTCGCATCCTGACCGGCTTGCATAACAGTTCGATGACAAGCTCGATGACAAGGGGCGCAGCCGGCCATCGTCACGCAATTTTCATGCGGCTTCGTCACCATCGCGTCACGCCGGCCCAGCCCGGGGCGGCGATTCACCCCCATCTCGAGGTCTGAACGTGAAGGAACTGTTGAACACTCTTGCTGTGCAGCGCTGGGACGATCACCGCTACTACCACCACAGCCGCATCAATCAAAGCCTGCATTTGCTCAGCGCCATCTGCTTTCTGATCAGCTACGGGCTGCTGTTCAGCGACCCGGCCAAGGCGGCCTTGCTGGCCTGGTGTGTGTCCATGACCAGCCGCCAGGCGGGGCACTTCTTCTTCGAGCCGCGCGGCTACGACGAAGTCAACCAAGCCACCGACGAGTACAAGGAAGAAATCAAGATCGGCTACAACATCCGCCGCAAGATCGTGCTGCTGGCCGTGTGGGTGGCGCTGCCAGCCGTGCTGTGGCTGCAACCCTCGCTGTTCGGCTTGATCGAACCCGCGCACGACTTCCAAGGCTTCATCCACGATGTGGGCATCGCCTGGCTGTCGCTGGGCGTGACGGGCCTGCTGTTCCGCGTGTTGCAGCTGTGGGTGCAGCAGAGCTTCATGACCGGCCTGGCCTGGGCGATCAAGATCATCACCGACCCCTTCCACGACATCTATCTGTATCACAAGGCGCCGCTGTATCTGCTGCGCGGTGAGTTGATCGACCCGATGGGGCATGTGAAGCCACACGCCTGAAGGCGAGTCTGGCGCAGGCTGCTCGGCCTCTTTTGGGGCCGCCAGCCCGCCGGCAAAAAGAAGGCCCGCAGATCCTGCGGGCCATCTGTTCAGCGCAGCGTCAGATCCACATCAACCCAGCAACTCCTGCCACTTGCGCGCCAGGGTTTCGCGCAGCACGGCGCGGCGGATGCTCTTATTGCTTAAGCCGCTGTCCTGCCACCACCAGCCATCGGCCTGCATGCTGCGGGCGGCGGCCACAAAGCGTTGCAGCACGACTTCGAAGTCGGCATCCGTGTAGTTGAGGCTGAAGATGAAGCGGCCCGTTCCCACCCAACTCAAAAGCAAACCTTGTTCACGCAAATAGAACTGCAGCATCCAGTTATGGCGCGAAGGCTGGGTGTAGCTGAGCGTCCAGACCGATTGCAGATGCGCCACTTTGAGCGGCAAGCCGGCCTCGGCCAGCACCTGGTTGAAGCTCGCGGCGCGCGCATCCCACAGGCCATCGGCCTGGGCGTAAATGGCCTGGACAGCGGGCTCTTCCAATCGGCGCAAAAAGACATTCATCGCCCCCATCACATAGGGATGCGCATTGAAGGTGCCGCGCGCAAAGCAGATGTCAGCGGGCCGCTCCTCGCGGAAGCGTTTCATCAAATCAGCACGCCCGCACACCACACCCACCGGCAGGCCGCCACCCAAGGTCTTGCCGTAGGTGACCATATCGGCGCGCACGCCGAAGTAATCTTGCGCGCCGCCCTTGGCCAGGCGGAAGCCCAGAAACACCTCGTCAAAAATCAGCACGATGCCGCGCTCGGTGCACACCTCACGCAAGCGCTTCAGCCAGGCGGTGTAGGCGGCGCGGTCGAAGCCGGCGCTGCGGCCGCTGTCCAGCAGGGACGAATCCCCCGGCGCGCCCTTGTTGGGATGCAAGCCCTGCAGCGGGTTGACCAGCACGCAGGCGATGTCGCGGCGGGTGCGCAGCACATTCAGGCTGCGCTCGTCCATGTCCTTCAAGGTATAGGTTTCGCGCGGCGGCAAGGGGTTGCCGGGGCCCGGCTGCACATCCTCCCACCAGCCGTGATACGCCCCGCAAAAGCGCACCAGATGGCGGCGCCCGGTGTGGTAACGAGCCAGGCGCACTGCCTGCATCACCGCCTCGGTGCCCGACATATGGAAGGACACCTCGTCCAGCCCCGAGATGGCCTTGAGCTTCTCAACGTTTTCCAGCACGCAAGGGTGATAGGCGCCGAGCACCGGGCCCAGCGCATGGGTCAGGGCCATGCCCTCATCCACACAGCTGCGGTAGAAGTCATAGCCAAAGACATTGACACCGTAAGAGCCAGCCAAGTCAAAGAAGCACTGGCCGTCCAGATCCTCCAGCATCACACCATCGGCCGCTTGCAAAAAGCTGCCGAGTTTGAGGTGTTCGCGCAAATAGGGGCTGTAGGGAAAAGGCACCCGGTAGCTGCCGGTGAATTGCAGATCCGAAATGCTGCCGCGCGCGGCGGCCGACATGGCAATGCTTTTGGCATGGCGATCGGCCAGCACAGCGCACAAGCGGGCGAAGCCGGCGCGGCGCTGCGCCACCACCGCAGCGGGTGCGGCGTCGGAGGCGAAGAACTGCGCCTCATCAAAAGCATAGCCGGGCAGCAGCGAAGCCAGGCGCTTGGCCATGCGCGAATGCCCGGCCAGCGAGCGATGCTTGGCGCGCGAGAGCCGCAGCCGCGCCCGGGCCTTGGGCAACAAGGCCACCGCCGCAGCCAAGGCCAGAGCGGAAAGCGTGAAGGTCGATGCGAAGAGAGTGTCGTCCATGTGTTGCCAATGCGGCCTGCCGTTGTCCAAGCCCCAATATCTAACCGCCGAGATTGACAAGATGATGAAAGCCAGTACCCGCGCCCTGCGCCAGCTCTTGCTGCAAGAGGACCTCAACTTCTTGCTCACCAACCGCATTCCGCGCATTGCCCTGACCAAGCTGATGGGGCGCTTCAGCCAGATTCGCAACCCCTTGGTCTGCCGCCTGTCCATCGCCGTGTGGCGCTTGTTCACCGACCTGGACCTGAGCGACGCCAAGCAGCAGCGCTTCGCCAGCCTGCACGACTGCTTCACCCGCGAGTTGCAGCCCGGCGCACGCCAGATCGAGATGGCGCCGGAGATCTTGACCAGCCCGTGCGACGCCATCGTTGGCGCCTGCGGGCCGGTGGCGGGACGGCAGCTCTTTCAGGCCAAGGGCTTCCCTTACGCGATGCAGGATCTGTTCGGCCCCAGCCAGGACACCAGCGCTTTTCAGGACGGCAGCTTCGTCACCCTGCGCCTGACCTCGGCCATGTACCACCGCTTCCACGCCCCGCAAGACTGCGTGGTGGAGCATGTGACCCACATCGCCGGCGACACCTGGAACGTCAATCCGATCGCGCTGCAGCGGGTCGAGCGCCTGTTCTGCCGCAATGAACGCGCGGTGCTGCGCGCCCGCATCAGCAGCGGGCCGGCCATGGGCCAGGCGATTGCCATCGTGCCGGTGGCGGCCATCTTGGTGGCCAGCCTGCGCCTGCACTTTTTGAATCTATTGCTGCACCTGGGCTACCGCGGCGCCAATGAACTGCCTTGCGAAGCCCGCCTGCGCAAGGGCGAGGAAATGGGCTGGTTCCAGCATGGCTCCACCATCATCGTGTTCGCGCCCAAGGGCTTTGAGCTGTGCCCCGGCATCGCCAACGGCGAGCGCATTCGCATGGGCCAGGCCTTGCTGCGCTATCCCATCGAAGCCGAGGGCTGAAACTTCGCAGCCCGGCCCGATTCAGCTCAGCGCTGCGCCATCAGCAAGCGCGCTGCCAGGCCGATGAACACCACGCCGGCCAGGCGATTCAAAGCCCGCTGCGCTTTGAGCGAGCGCTTGAGCAAGCCGCGCACCGAGCCGGCAAACCATGTAATCGCGCCGAAGGAAACCAAGGTGCTGAGCATGAAGAGCAAACCCAGCTGCACGATCTGCCCGGCCACCGGGCCGCGTGCGGCATCCACAAACTGCGGCAGCAGCGCCAGGAAGAAGAACACCACCTTGGGGTTGCTCAAATTCATCAGCACCCCGCGCCGGTACATGGTGCCAGGGCTTGCCTGCACCTGGCTGGCTTCGGCCAAGGGGCCGACCGGCGCGCGCAGCACCTGCCAAGCCAGATAAGCCAGATAGGCCGCGCCGGCAAACTTCAGCAGCGTGAAGGCCAGCGGTGAGGCGGCAAACATCGCGGCCAAGCCCAAGGCAATCGCCGCCGTGTGCACCAACAAACCGGTGCACAGGCCCAGCACCACAAACATGCCGGCGCGCCGCCCCTGCGTGGCCGACTGCATCAGCACAAACAAATTGTCCGGCCCGGGCGTGAAGCCCAGCGCCAGGGCAAGGCCGAAGAAAGTCACAGCGGTATCGATGGGCAGCATGGTCAGAAATTGATAGAAAAACGTTGACCCTTGTAGGACAGGATTGCGCCCTTGAGCTTGATCTGCTCCAGCGTCACATCGGGCGTCACCTTGTCGCCCTCATGCCAGAGCTGGCCATTGATGATGAGCATGCGGTTGGCGGGCGTATCGGAATACATGGCGCCGCCCGCCACCAGGGGCGGCAATTCTCGCCGAATCGATTCAGGCAAGCTGGCCAGGGCCGGCGGCGCGGCATTGGCCGGAGGCAACACCGCTGGCGCCAGGGCCGGGCTGGCGGAAGGCTCGGGCTTGGGATTGACCGGCTGAGGCTTGGCCTGAGCTGGCGGTGCAGCCACTGCGGGGCTCACAGGCGGCTGCACGAGCACCGGTGCTTGCATGACCGCAGCGGCGGCCGGCTGCATATTGCGCGCTGGCGGCATGGGCATGGGGCTCTGCGACGGCAGGGCAGCAGGCACCGTGGGTGCCGCGGCAACTGCAGCTTGGGGGGCCGTCTGAGGTGCTGGCGCGTTCACGCTATCGGCCGGCAGCGGTGGCGGCACTGCGGGTACGGCTGGCGCGGCCGGCGCAGGCATTGAGTTGGGCGCAGCCGTATTGCCTGCACTCCCCTCAGCAGCGGGTGCGGCCAGGGGTGGCGGCGCGCTCAACCAACTGCGCAAGCCAAAACCCAGCAATGCCAGCGCGCCCAAGACCAGCAGGGCCACTGCGGCCAAGCGCCAGCGGGCCCAGCCGGCATGGCCGGCCTCTTCATCGTCCTGCTGATTCAAATGGGCCGCGACGGTCTGGGCGTGCAGGGTCGGCACGGCGCTGCGTTCACGCTCACGTTCAGACTCGGCGCGCCGCAAGGCATCAAGGATGTAGGACATGGCTAGATGAGTCGCTCGTTCATTCGTTCGGTCAGTCGGTCGATCGATGGATAGTTCGTTCGTCAGCGAGTGCTTTAGGGCCCTTGCAGCAGCGGCTCAGGCAGGGCATTGACCCGGTTGAGCTGCATCATGGTGATGGGGCCGGGCTGGCCGTCGCTGGGCAGGCCCTGGCTGCGCTGGAAGCGCGCCACTTTGGCACGCAAAGCCGCGTCCAGCCGCTGAACAGCGGGCGCATTGCCTTTGCTCCCGGCCTTGCCAGACGGCTCCCGCGGGGCCTCGCCCAAGGCCTGGCTGAGCTGCTGGTCCAGCCAGGTGAGCGCGGCGCTATTGCCGTTGAAGCTGGGCACCGCGCCGTCCAGGCTGGCCGGCGCGCGCCACAAGGTGATGAACTCGCCCTGCCAGATGCGGCTGAGCTGCAGCAAGCTGAAGCGCTGCGTGATGCCACCCGCCATTTGCAGCGTGGCCGACTGCGGCCCCAGGCTCAGCAACAAGGCATAACGCGGGGCTTGCTCGGCATCAGCAGCCAGGATCAGCAAGCTGGGGCGGCTCAACAAACGCAGCAAGGCCAGGCCGCCGTCGCGGCTGTAAAAACACTGCAGCTGGGCGCCTCGCAAGGCGGCGCAGAAATCGCTGGCCTCGCGCAAATTGCCCGGGTACTGCCACAAGCGCGCCAACCCCTGCCAGGCCTCGATGGCGGGCAAAGGCATGGCGGGCGCACCGGGGGCGCGGGCACTCAGGAATTGCCGCAAGCTGGCCAGCGCCTGCCAGGCCTCAGCGGCGGATGTGGGGATGGCGGGCGCCTCGACGCCACTGGCGGTCAGCGCCATTGCAGACGCGGCCGATGCCGCAGATGAAGCGGATGCGGCCGACGTTACAGGTCTTGGCGATGCACTCGCAGCCAGCGCCAGAGGCGCAGCGCTTGCAGCAGGCAGTGGCGCCGATGCGGCCAAGGCCTTGGCCGGCAGACTGGGCGAGGGCTTGGGCTCGGGCACGGCTTTCGCCCGCAAGAAGAGCACGCCCAGCACCGCGGCCAAGACCAGCACACCCGCCGCCATCCAGCGGCGCTGAACAGGCAACGGGGTCGTGTCGACGCCAGCGCCGGGGGCTGTTGCCGGCGCCGCAGCCGCGCCACGCCCGGCGCCAAACACCTCTTGCGCGGCCCGGTTCAGCGTTGCCACGCTGACCTTGCTTTGACCCTGTGAATAAGCGCCCAGCAAGGCACGATCACACAGCAGATTGATGCGCCGCGGCACACCGCGTGAGAGCTGATGAATACGCTCGCGCAGCTTGCCCTCAAACGGCGAACTGCCGCGCAGGCCAGCCACGGTCAGGCGGTGCTTGATGTATTGCCAGGTCTCGGCGGCCGACAGCGCCGGCAGATGAAAGCGCGCAATCACCCGCTGCGCCAGCTGTTCCAGCTCAGGCGCGGCCAGCATCTCGCGCAGCTCGGGCTGGCCGATCAAGATGATCTGCAGCAGCTTGCGCTCGCGGGTTTCCAGATTGGTGAGCAAGCGCAGCTGCTCCAGCACCTCGGTGGACAGCAGCTGGGCCTCATCGATGATCAACACATTGTTCATGCCCACCGCATGGGTGCGCAGCAAGAACTCATTGATGGCATCGACCAGCTGCTTGACGCCCTCCCCGGCTGGCGCGCTCTCGCGCGGCCGGATATGGAACTCCTCGGCAATGGTCTGCAGCAACTCCAAGGCCGTCAGCTTGGGATTGAAGACATAGGCCACATTGCACTTCTTGGGAATCTGCTCGAGGAAGCAGCGGCACACCGTGGTCTTGCCCGCGCCGATCTCGCCGGTCAGCAACACAAAGCCGCCACCGCCGCGCAGGCCGTAAAGCAGATGCGCCAAAGCCTCGCGGTGCCGCTCGCTCATGAAGAGGTAGTGCGGGTCCGGGGCGATGGAAAACGGTTCTTGTTTGAGGCCGAAGAATTGGGCGTACATGGGCTGCGGTGGCGGCAAGGGCGGCTGATGATCAGGCACGGCTGGCCTTGACGGAAGCCGCGGTCGCAGCAGATTTACCCTCCACCCAGCGCCGCAGACGCGGGCCAAAAGGCTTTTCGACCCAGACATGGATGGCCGCCGCCAGCGCCAAGACCAGGGCGATCACCATCGCCAGCACCAGGGGCGTGTTGTCGATATGCGCGCGCAGCTGTTGGTAAAGCATGATGCCGAAGAACTGATGAATCACGTAAACCGGGTAAGTCAAGGCACCCGCCCAGAACGTCAGGCGCGAAGCGGGCAGGCGCCAGCGATCGAAGGCAATGGCGGTGAAGATGAGATAGATCACCGTGATGATGGCGGTCACGATCCATGGATTGGCCAGGCTGGCTTCACCGCCGCTCTCACGCAGCGCGCTGGCCAGCGCAAGCCCATAGCTCGCCAGCAAAAGCAGCACCCGGCGCGGGGTCAGGCCTTGCGTGCGGATCAGGTAAAACACGCCCCCGGCCACGAATAGCGGCGCCCATTTGGCATCCAGCCACAGCTCCAGCGGCCAGGCCGGGCGAATCAGATCGACCAGGGCCACCAGCAACCAGGCCAGCATCAGCCATTCAATCCGCCGCATCTGCTGCAGGCGCAGCACGATCCAGATGTAGGCGTAGAAATGCAACTCCACCGCCAGCGACCAATACGCACCATCCACAAAGGGGATGTTGAACCAGTGCGGCAGCATGCTCAGGTTCACCAGGAAATGCGGCAGCGACACGGCGAAACGGCTCTCACCCAGCCACCAAGCCGTGCCCGCCGTCAGGCAGACCGCCACCCAGAAAGCCGGGAACAAGCGGGCCACCCGTGAAGCAAAAAACTGCCGCGGCGTGGCGCCTTGCGCCGACATCAGGATCACAAAGCCGCTGATGACAAAGAACAGATGCACGCCCAGATAGCCGTAGCGCATCACGGACTCCAGCTGGGGATAGTCCACATGGCTCATCCAGCCCGCTTGCGGCGCGCGCGACAGGAAGTGGAAGAGCAGCACCGAGGCGCAGGCGATGCCGCGCAGCAGGTCGATTTCGTGAAAGCGGTGGGCGGATTTACTCATGGCGGACCAAGCTTTAATGCGCGCATTGTGCGTGCTTCGGCAAGTCCGCTCGAATTAGGACCGCCAAACGCCCATAGCCAGCTGCAGAGAGATGAATGCCGTCGGCCGCCGCCAGTTCGGGGCTCAGGGCGCCGAGCCCATCGCCCAAGGCCTCCAGCGACACGAAACTGCAGCCCGGGCGCGCCGTGCACAGGGTCTGCAAGGCTGCATTCAAAGCAGGCCTGGCCGGCTGCGTGGACGGTGGCGGGCCGAGCAGGCTGAGCGAGGTGCTGGCCGGAATCTGAGCCAGCACCTCCGCCATTGACGCAGCCGCCTGCGCGGCCGTGCGGCCGGCCGCCAAATCATTCGCCCCCGACAGCAGCACGATGTGGCGAGCCAACTGGACCGAGGCATAAGCGCGGATGCGCTGAGCCAGGCGCTCGGCAGGCTCCCCTGCGATGGCGAAATTGCTGAGCTCGGCCCCCAGGGCCGAACTCGGCAGGCCTTGCAGATGCGAGTCCCCGAACAACAGAACCGCGCAGGGGCCGGCTTGCGACTCGCCCCGCTTTTGGGCCAGGGCCAGGCTTTGCTCGTAGTCGATTTGCGCCAAGGCCGGCAGGCCCAAGCGCCAGCGCAAACCATCGGCCAGGCGCAAGTAAATCGCGGGCTGAGCAAGCAGCAAGAACAGCAGCGTCAAGGCACCCAGCGCAAAGGCTGTCAGCACAAGCCAGCGCTGGCGCTTGGCTTGGGCTGGGTCAGCCGGGCGGAGATTTGCTTCGGGGCGCACCGCAAGCGCTCAATGCGATGAAGCCAGACGCATCACTTGACCCGCTGCTTTTCAAGCTTGCGCGCCAGGGTGCGGCGGTGCAGGCCCAGGCGGCGGGCCGCTTCGGAAATATTGAAACCGGTGGCGGCCAGGGTCTCGTGGATATGTTCCCACTCCAGCGTTTTGATGGAGGTGGTGCGCTCGGTCAGTTCCACCTCCACATCCCCTTGGGCGCGGGCGAAAGCGGCCTCGATGTCATCGGTATTGGCGGGCTTGGCCAGGTAATGGCGGGCGCCCAGCTTGATGGCCTCCACGGCGGTGGCAATGCTGGCATAGCCGGTCAGCACCACAATCAGCATCTGCGGGTGATGGCCGTGCAGGGCTTGCACGCAGGCCAGGCCCGAGTCGCCACTGGCCAGCTTGAGATCCACCACCGCGAAGCCTGGCTTGTGCTGCGCCAGCAAGGCCTGCATCTGGGCCAGATCGGCGGCGCGCAGCACCCGGTAACCGCGCCGCTCGAAGGAGCGGATCAGGGTGCGGGCGAAGGCATCATCGTCTTCGACGATCAGCAGCAAAGGCTGTGCGTCCGGCGCAGCCAAAGAGGGTCCAGCGGCGGAGCCGGCTGCAGAAGAAGCGGCGGTGAGTGGATCAGGCATGCCCAATTGTTTCACGCCAGCTCAAGGCTGCCAGCGGCAGGCTGATTTGCACCTCGGCGCCGCCATGGGGCAGATTGCGGGCTTCGATATGCCCGCCCAGGGTCCGCGCCACATTGACCGACAGGAACAAGCCCAGGCCGCTACCGGGCCGGCCCTTGCTGGAGTGATAAGGCTTGCCGAAATTAGCCAGGATCTCAGGGGCAAAACCCGGCCCCTGGTCGCGGACCAGGAGCGTGAGCCAGTCGTCGGCGCAGCGCACTTGCAGGGCAATGGGCTGCTGGGGCGCGGCTTCCAGCGCGTTGTCCAGCACATTGGCCAGCATCTGTTTGAGGGCGGTGTCGGAAATGATGGCCAGGTCGGGCGTGTCGTGGCGCTCGTAGCTCAGCGGCTGGCCGGGCCGGGTGTCGCGCCACTCGGCCACCATGCCGTCCAGAAAGGCATGCAGAGTGGTTTGACCCGGGGCCTCGCCGCGCGACTCACCCGCTGCCAGCAAGATGCCGGTGACGATGGACTTGCAGCGGGTCAGCTGGAACTGCATCTCCTCGATTTCCTCGCGCAACTCGGGGTCAGCAGCAAAAGGCGCCATGCGCGACCAGTCACCCAGAATCACCGACAAGGTGGCCAAGGGCGTGCCCAACTCATGCGCCGCGCCACTGGCCAGCAAGCCCATGCGGATGATGTGTTCGTCTTCGGCCGCACGCTGGCGCAGATCGGCCAGATGGCTATCGCGCTGGCGCAGATTGCGCCCGATGCGGTGAATGAAGATCACCAGCAGCGCCGCGTTCAACATGAAGCACACCAGCAAGCCGCCGATGTAGTGCACCGACAGGGATTGCCCGTCCATATCCGGCAGGCTCAGCGGGCGGTGCCAGACCGTCAGCGCCAAAAAGCAGGCGCAGGCCAGGCCCACCATGGCCCAGATATAGCGCGGCCGCAGCAGCATGGCGCCCACAGCCAACTGCAGCAGATACAAAAAAATGAAGGGGTTGCCGACACCGCCGCTGAAGTAGAGCTGCGCGCTCAGCACCAGCACATCCACCACCAGGCCGGCCAGCAACTCGCCGTTGTGGATGGGGCCACGCGCCCGCAGCAAGCGCAGCCAGCAGGCGGCATTGAAGAGGGCCAGGCCCGCCAGCAGGATCAGCATCTCGCGCAGCGGCAGCCGTTCTTGCAGCAGCAGCTCAGCAGTCAAGATGGTGGCCAGCTGCCCGGCCACGGCCAGCCAGCGCAGCTGAATCAGCTGCAGCAGATTACGCCGCCCGGCCAGGTTTTCAGGCGCAGCGGCAGCTTCTTCGTGGCGGGAGGTGGCGCGGGTGTCAGTGACCATGGCGAGCATTTCTCAGCCGCCATTCTGTACGAGCGAGAAACGCCGCCGCGCCCAGCGCCATCAAAGCCAGGCCAAACCAGGTGATGGCATAGACCAGATGGTTGTTCTTGAAGCTCAGGACGGTCAGGCCGGCACGCGGCCACTCGGGCTGGCCAGGAGCCGCCACCGCATCGACGAAAAAGGGCGCCAGCTCTCCGCTCAAGCCACGGGCCACGGCAATGGCCGCCACATCGCGTGAATACCAGCGCGCCTGCGCGGGTTGGTTCTTTTGCAGAAGGCTGCCGACGGGCTCGGTGAGGCGCAGCAGGCCGATCACCGTTTGCACATCAGTCGTGGCTGCCGGCACCGGCCGGCTGGCGGGCGCCACTTGTTCGGCACCCACGTAGCCTCGGTTGACGATCACCCAGCCGCGCGGCTGCCCGTCCAACTCAACAGCCATCGGGGTCAGCACCCAGTAGCCGGTACCCAGCTCGGTGCTGGCACGCACCAGGGTCTCCAGCTCATGGGCAAAGCGCCCCTGCAGGCGGACGCGTTGATATTCCAGCGCTTGCTGCTGTGCCGGCGTCCACTGCGTCCATTGCGCAGCCGTTGGCGGGGTCACCGGTGCGGCTTGCTGGGCCTGGCTAATGCGGGCAATCAGTGCCTGCTTCCAGCTCAGGCGCTGCAGCTGCCAGTTGCCAAGCGACAAAAAGCCTGCGCAAAGCAGGCCGGCCAGCAAAAGCAAAATTGCCACAACCCAGCGCGGCCGCGCAGCGCAGGGCTGTTCGGCACCCGCGTCTTGGCTATTGGCTGGCTTGTGGATCACGGCATCAAGGCGCGATGCGCGCCTCGCCCATGCTGTGGGTGGGCATCATATTGGCGTTCATATGGTGCATGACCCAGATCGAACCGACCAAGAGAATCATCACCATCACCAGCGTGAAGATCAGCGCCAGCATGGACCAGCCGCCTTCGACCTTGGCGTTCATGTGCAGGAAGTACACCATGTGCACAACGATCTGCACCGCCGCAAAGCCCATGATGACCAGCCCGGTCATGCCCGATGTCGGCAAGACCTTGCCCATCACCAGCCAGAAGGGGATGGCGGTCAGGATGACCGACAGCAAGAAGCCAATCACATAGCCGCGCACGGTGGCGTGGTAGCCGCCATCGTCATGGCCGTGATCGTGCTCATGCTCGGCATGAGCCTCATGTTGATGCTGCGCGCTCATGGCATCACTCCCATCAGATAAACAAAGGTGAAGACACCGATCCAGACCACGTCCAAGAAGTGCCAGAACATCGACAAGCACATCAGGCGGCGCTTGTTTTCCACCGTCAGGCCCAGCTTCTTGACTTGCAGCATCAGCACCACCAGCCACACCAGGCCGAAGGTGACGTGCAAGCCGTGAGTGCCCACCAGGGCAAAGAAGGACGACAAGAAGGCGCTGCGCTGCGGGCCCGCACCTTCATGGATCAGGTGATGGAACTCGAACAGCTCCAGGCCCAGGAAGGCCAGACCGAAGAGGCCGGTGATGGCCAACCAGGTCAGCACGCCCTTGATGCGGCCATGCTGCATGGCGATCATGGCCATGCCATAGGTGATGGACGAGAACAGCAGCATGGCCGTGTTCGCCGCCACCAGGGGCAGGTTGAACAGATCCGCGCCCGAAGGGCCGGCCGCATAGCTGCGGCCCAGCACGGCGTAGACGGCGAACAGCACGGCAAAGATCAGGCAGTCGCTCATCAGATAGAGCCAGAAGCCCAGCAGCGTGCCTTGCTGCGGATGGTGCTTGCCTTCGGTGTCAAAGAAGCGCGGGGCGCCCGTGACCGCGTCGGCGGTGAGGATGTTTGAACTCATCGTTTCAGTCTCGCTAAATCCTGGCTTCAGGCAAGAGCCGCCAGGGCCTTGCTGCGGGCGTCTTCACAGCGCTTGACTTCTTCCGCGGGGATGTAGAAGTCGCGCTTGTAGTTGAAGGTGTGCTTGATGGTCGCGGCGATCACGGCCACGAAGCTGGCGATCACCAACCACCACACCTGCCAGACCAGGGCAAAGCCGCAGACCGTGGCCAAGCCGGCCAGGATGATGCCTGCCGAGGTGTTCTTGGGCATATGGATTTCCACAAAGCCGCTGGTCGGACGCACCGCGCCGCGCTGCTTCATGTCATGCCAGGCATCGAGCTCATGCACGATGGGCGTGAAGGCGAAGTTGTAGTCCGGCGGCGGCGAAGCGGTGGACCACTCCAGGGTGCGGCCACCCCATGGGTCGCCGGTGTGGTCACGCAGGGCTTCGCGATTGCGGAAGCTCACCACCAGCTGGATCAGGAAGCTGGCGATGCCGATGGCGATCAGCACGGCGCCGAGTGCGGCAACCTGGAACCAGATCTGCAGCGACGGGTCGTCGAAGTGGCTCATGCGGCGGGTCACGCCCATCAGGCCCAGCACATACAGCGGCATGAAGGCGAGGTAGAAGCCTACCAGCCAGAACCAGAAGGAGCACTTGCCCCAGAACGGGTCGAGCTTGTAGCCGAAAGCCTTGGGGAACCAGTAGCTGATGCCGGCCATCATGCCGAACAGCACGCCGCCGATGATGACGTTGTGGAAGTGGGCAATCAGGAACAAGCTGTTGTGCAGCACGAAGTCGGCCGGCGGCACCGCCAGCAGCACACCCGTCATGCCACCAATCACGAAGGTGACCATGAAGCCCATGGTCCACAGCATGGGCACATCAAACTGGATGCGGCCACGGTACATGGTGAACAGCCAGTTGAAGATCTTCGCCCCCGTGGGGATGGAGATGATCATGGTCGTGATGCCGAAGAAGGCATTCACGCTGGCGCCCGAGCCCATGGTGAAGAAGTGATGCAGCCACACCAGGTAGGACAAGATGGTGATGACCACGGTGGCGTAAACCATCGAGGCGTAGCCGAACAGGCGCTTGCGGCTGAAGGTGGATACCACTTCCGAGAAGATGCCGAAGGCGGGCAAGATCAGGATGTAAACCTCGGGGTGACCCCAGATCCAGATCAGGTTCACATACATCATGGCGTTGCCGCCCATGTCGTTGGTGAAGAAGTTGGTGCCGACATAGCGGTCCAAGCTCAACAGCACGAGCACAGCGGTCAGCACCGGGAAGGCCGCCACGATCAGCACGTTGGTGCACAGCGAGGTCCAGGTGAAGACGGGCATCTTCATCAGCGTCATGCCGGGCGCGCGCATCTTGACGATGGTGGCGATCAGGTTGATGCCCGATAAGGTCGTGCCCACCCCCGCAAGCTGCAGGGACCAGATGTAGTAATCCACCCCCACACTCGGGCTGCCCAGAATGCCAGACAGCGGCGGATAAGCCAGCCAGCCGGTGGCAGCGAACTCACCGATGAACAGCGAAGCCATGATCAGCACGGCGCCGCTGGCCGTCATCCAGAAGCTGAAGTTGTTCAGGAAGGGGAAGGCCACATCGCGGGCGCCGATCTGCAGCGGCACCACATAGTTCATGAAGCCGGTCACAAAAGGCATGGCCACGAAGAAGATCATGATCACGCCGTGGGCGGTGAAGATCTGGTCGTAGTGATGCGGCGGCAGGAAGCCGGCGTTGTCACCGAAGGCGATGGCCTGGTGCGCGCGCATCATGATGGCATCGGCAAAGCCGCGCAGCAGCATCACGATCGCCAGCACGATGTACATGATGCCGATCTTCTTGTGGTCGATGCTGGTCAGCCAGTTGCGCCACAAGGGGCCCCAGGCGCGGTAGTAAGTCATCGCGGCGGTGAGGCCGAGGCCGCCCAGCATCACCATGACAAAAGTGCCGAGGATGATGGGATCGTGCGGAATGGCGGCCCAGCTGAGGCGGCCAAAAAGCAGCGATGTCGAGGTGTTGGGGGAGTCAAGCATGGGCTTCTCTCGGAGTTCTAGCATTGCGGACCGCTGGCCGCCGCGTCAGTGACACGGCGGCTGGCAGCCCGGCGAATCAGGGTTGTGCGCTGCGGCTGGCGTTGGCCTCAGGCAGGTACTGATCGAGGTTTTGCGGGGTGCACATGGCGGCTACAACGCTGCGTTCGCCGTCACGCCAGGCCTGGCGGCGCACGCCGTCCACCCCGCCCTTGCCGGTGCCACCTGCGGCGTCGATGGCCATCATCTGGCCCATGCACATCTTGTTGGTGTCCACGCAGCGGTTCAGGATGGCCTGATACAGGCCCTGCTCCACCTCGGCGTAGCGGCGCACCGGCTCACGGCCGCTGGGCTGCTCAAGCTGCTGGTAGACGCTGCGGCTCAGCAGCACGCCCTCGGCCTTGTTCTTGGCCACCCAGGCGTCGAAGTCTTCGCTGGCTAAGCCGTGGAACTTGAAGCGCATATGCGAGAAGCCCGCGCCGCTGTAGTTGGCCGAGAAGCCATCAAACACGCCCGGCTTGTTGATCACCGCATGCAACTGCGTCTGCATGCCAGGCATGGTGTAGATCTGACCAGCCAGCGCCGGGATGTAGAAGCTGTTCATCACCGTGGAGGCGGTCAGCTTGAACTGAATCGGGCGATCGACCGGGGCAGCCAGCTCGTTGACGGTGGCAATACCCTGCTCCGGGTAAAGGAACAGCCATTTCCAGTCCAGCGCCACCACTTCCACCACCAGTGGCTTCACTTCAGCGGCCACCGGGCGGCCGGGCGCGATGCGGTCCAGCGGGCGATAGGGGTCCAGCTTGTGGGTGCTGATCCAGGTGATGGCGCCGAGTGCGATGATGATCATCAGAGGCGCACCCCAGATCAGCAACTCCAGCTTGGTGGAATGGTCCCAATCCGGCTTATACGTGGCGGCCCGATTGGCCTGGCGATAGCGCCAAGCGAAGAACAGGGTCAGGAAGATCACCGGCACGATGATCAGCAACATCAGCAGCGTGGAGGTGATGATCAGCTGCGCTTGTTGCTGCGCGATGTCGCCCGAAGGCTTCATCACCACCATATTGCAAGCCGCCAGGGGCAGCGTTGCAGCCAGCACGCCGAGCCGCTTCAGACCTGCGGGACCGGCCTGGGTCAGTTTTGGGGAGGGGACGGGAGTCATTGGTAGTTACCAGAAAAGGCGGGAAAACGCCATTGCGTACCCGGCCGAAATGTATCTTGATTGAGCTAGGTCAACGATTGGACATTTTGTCCTAGGGGGCCCGCCGCTCTCGTAAGAGGGTTTTCTCCCAGCAACCTTTGCAACCGCCATGAACAGCTCAGCCGCCTACCCGCTCCCTGCCGGCCAACCGGCCAGCCATTCCCAAGAACCCAGCTCGGTTGCCCCGGGTGATATCGCCGTCGGCGTCATCATCGGTCGCGCTTCGGAGTACTTTGACTTCTTCGTCTTCGGCATCGCCTCGGTCCTGGTCTTCCCGGCCGTGTTCTTCCCTTTTGCCAGCCGATTGGATGGCACGCTTTACGCCTTTGCCCTGCTAGCACTCGCCTTTGTGGTGCGACCGCTGGGCACCGTGCTGGGCATGCAGGTGCAAAAACACTTCGGCCGCAGCACCAAGATGACCCTGGCACTCTTCCTGCTGGGCAGCTCCACCGCAGGCATGGCCATGCTGCCCAGCTACACCGCCATCGGCGGCAGCGCCATCGCCCTGCTGGCTGTCTTCCGCATTGGCCAAGGCCTAGCGCTCGGCGGCTCCTGGGACGGTCTGCCCTCGCTGCTGGCCATGAACGCCCCGGAAGGCAAGCGCGGCTGGTACGCCATGCTAGGTCAGCTGGGCGCGCCCTTAGGTTTTGTGATTGCCGCCGGCTTGTTCGCCTATCTGTGGGCCAATTTGAACGGCGCTGACTTCTTCAGCTGGGGCTGGCGCTACCCCTTCTTCGCCGCCTTCGCCATCAATGTGGTGGCTTTGTTCGCCCGCCTGCGCCTGGTGCTCACGCACGAGTACGAGCGTGAACTTGAAGCCCGGGAGCTGGAGCCCTGCAGCGTGCGCGAACTGCTCAGCCAGCAAGGCGAGAACATCGCCATCGGCGCCTTCGCCAGCCTGGCGAGCTATGCGCTCTTCCATCTGGTAACGGTGTTCCCGCTGTCCTGGGTGTCGCTGTACTCCGAGCAAACCATGGGCGAATTCCTCAGCGTGCAGATCGGCGGCGCCCTGCTGGCAGCCGCCGCCATGCCGATCTCCGGCCTGATCGCCGACCGCATGGGCCGGCGCAGCTTCCTGGGCAGCCTGGCCATCGTGATCGCCCTGTTCAGCCTGCTGACACCCTGGCTGCTGGGCGGCGGCATTGCGGGGCAAGACAGCTTCATCCTGGTCGGCTTTGTGCTGCTGGGCCTGTCCTACGGCCAAGCGGCTGGCGCGGTGACCTCCAACTTCCTGCCCCGCTTCCGCTACACAGGCGCCGCCCTGACGGCCGACCTCGCCTGGCTGATCGGCGCGGCTTTTGCGCCGCTGGTGGCACTGGCCTTGTCCGCCCGCTTCGGCCTGGGCGCCGTCAGCCTCTATTTGCTATCGGGCGCGGCCTGCACCTTGCTGGCCTTGCGGGTCAACCGCCTGAAGTCGCTGCGAGACTGAGGAGAAATGCCCCGGCTTCGCTGCCGGGGCATTCTTCAAGCTCGGGCAGCCATTTGCATTCGCCAATTGCGTCAACTGCGTCTGTTGAAATACGAGAGCTGCCTAGCAAGGCGGTAACCTTTAGCGCTCACGAGTAGCCACTAGAGGAATTCAGATGTCGGCCGACACGCTAGTTCGCACCCTTTCCCAACTCGAAGCCGAGCTGCATCTCCCTGAGACTCGAAGGAGCGCCTCAAGGGTCAAGGCATTGCTACATGCTGACTTTGAGGAAGTCGGGCGGTCCGGGCGTCATTGGCGCCGTGAGGCCATCATCGAAATGCTGCTCGGCGAGTCAACTCCTGTTGAAGTGGTCGCTGACAACTACGTCGCAAGCGAGTTGCAAGCCGGCGTTGCCCTACTCACCTACCGAGCCGCTCATCGTCAAACGGATGGCTCATTGATACGCCACACCTTGCGTTCCTCCATTTGGGTTTGGGCCGGCGACGTTTGGCAAATGCGCTACCACCAAGCCACCGCAGCTGCGCAAACCTGGTGACCACAAGCGCATCCGCCTTCGCCGCAATAGCGATGCCCACCGCGCCAAGGTTGGGTCTCGTTCTTAGCAATTGAATTCGTAAACAAGGGGCGAGGCTTCACGCAGCCCTGCTGGCCCCAACTTTGCTCTAGCTACCGTTCAAAGTCGTAAACAACTTTCACCCTGCGGCAGAACTCTGCCGGCAAGGCCCCAGGGCGCTCCAGGGCAATGAGTTGCCGCTATACAGCGGCTGCCCTGTCATCCACGGTCGGTAGCCGGCCTCACGATGCGATGCATATCGCCGTCATCGGCTGGCTTAGCAATTCGAAAGATGCAATACCCGGCGCCGAAGTCCTTGCGGTCCTACAGCTCTGCCGGCGGCAGCTCGGCCGGCGAACACCAGGGGAATGTCTGTTGCTCGATGAGGCGAACTCGCACGAAATCGATTAAAGCTAAAGCCACCCCGCGAGCGCGGGGTGGCCCAGTCCGAAGATTAGAACTTCATCTTCATGCCGAGGAAATACTGGCGACCGATCACATCGTAGGCGCCGGGCTCAGTATTCGTTCCGACCGCCGCATCACGCACGTTGATATCAGGCTGGACGTTGAAGACATTGTTTGAACCCACATAGAAGCTCATGGATTCAGTCGCCTTGTAGTTCAAGCGCAAATCGACGTAAGTGACCGACTTCATTTGGTTGAGGTCGTCCGAAAAGTCGTTTTTCGTCAGGAAGTTCTTGGTTGCGCTGCGATAACGTGCCTGACCGAAGAGATTGAGGCGATCCGTGACGTTGTAGCTTGCATTGGTCGTGATTCGCCATTTCGGGTACAGCGGACGCTCCGCGAACGGCGTGCTCGTACCGGTCGCATCCACAACGTCGTAATGATTCAGGTAATTGGCGTACACACCAATATTGAACCCGCGGCCGACATAGCCGACTTCAAGGTCGATGCCTCGTGTCTTGATGCTCGCCGCGTTGACGAGCGGGGAGCGCAGGCTTAGCACCGGACCATCGTTCACGTCGCGAACCAGAATCCCACCGCAAGTCGGATCAAAGGAGGCCGACGCAGACGAATAGCAATTCTTCGTCAAGGCATCCGGCGTCATGCGGGTAATGCCGTTCTTGATGTCGATATCGTAGAAGTCCGCCGACAGCGAAAAACCGGGCAGCGGGGTCAATACGCCACCCAGAGTCACCGTTCTTGCAGTTTCCTCAGAGAGGGTCGGCGAGCCGGCAAGCAACAGGCGGGTATTGTTGGCCTCAGAAGAAACCAGGGTGAACGAGCCCTTGTTCGCAATGCGGTTGGCGATGGCCGGGATCGAACGGCAGTTGACGGCGATGTTCCCGGTACTTGCGGCTGTCACCCCGTTGCAAACATCGGTATTCGTCGGCGCCACATTGGTGACCCCGTTGGAGTACAGATCATTGATATTGGGGGCACGAACCGAACGCGGCGAGAAGCTGCCACGCAGGCGCAGGAAGTCCAGAACCGGCGCATTGAAGCCATAGCGGTGGGTAAAGTTCTTGCCAACGCTTGAGTAGTCGCTGAACCGTCCAGCAGCACTCAGGACCAAGCGCTTCGAGATGGGGACTTCGATTTCACCAAATGCCTCTTTGACATCGAAAGCGCCTGAAATTGCGGAGACCTGAAGATCCCGCGAAAGACCTTTCTGGCGGTAAGCATCGGGCGTTTCTTCGGCTTCTTCACGCCGGAACTCTAGACCTGCCGCAAAGCTAGCTGGGGCGTTGCTAGCAATCGAGAAAGGCAGTTGACCGGACAGCACGGAGTTGACGACGAGTTGCTTGATTTCACCCGATTGCCCGGTGGAAATCCCCAAGTATTTGGCCGCTTCCGGTGAAATGCCGGTGACCCCTGCCTTGCCGGCAAGGCTGTCAGTGGTGCCGAACGGGTTGACCGGGACGCAGCCCTCGATGCGGGCTTGCGCGTTGGCGCAGCGATACCCGCCTTTCCCATCGGCTTCGATCGTCA
>NZ_CAMFJS010000030.1 GCF_945956965.1 uncultured Roseateles sp. | reverse complement strand
GAGCACTGCCTTCACACGGCAGGGGTCGCAGGTTCGAACCCTGCACCGCCCACCAAAATCACCCCGTCAAGTCGTATGGCTTGGCGGGGTTTTTTCTTTGTGCCTCGCCGCACACTCATGTGGCGCAGTCGCCGCCGTTTGTCTCGGCGGCGCAAAACCTAGGGCTTTTGTTGAGGCCTGCTGGGCCTGGATTGGCGACACTGCATCCATACCGTTTGAATGCCGTTTGATGCGCTAGAAAGGCTCTTGCTCATGTCATCCCGCTCGCCCGCCTGGTTGGATGCCCAGTACAACAACCGGGCACGCGTGAGTGATAGTGCTGTGCTGCTGGAGCGTTGGGCCAAGACCTCGCGCTTTGTGCGTGAGCAGTTGATCTGCAGCCTTGATCTGGCCTACGGCGAGGCAGCGAGCGAGCGCCTGGATGTGTTTCCGACTGATGCCTCGCAAGCCCCGGTGCTGGTGGTCTTGCATGGCGGCTGGTGGCGCGCCTTGGACAAGTCGGACATGTCTTTTCTGGCCAGCGCTTTCACCGAGGAAGGCGCGATGGTGGTCATCCCCAATTACGCGCTATGCCCCGAAGTCAGCATGGACCGCATTCCCTTGCAACTGACCCAGGCCCTGGCCTGGGTGTGGCGCCATGCGGCGGACTTTGGCGGCGACCCCAATCGCATTGTGCTGATCGGGCATTCGGCTGGTGGGCATTTGGCGGCCATGCTCAGTTGCTGCGACTGGAAGGCGGTGGCCAGTGATTTGCCTCGGCATTTGATCAAGGGGGCGATGTCGGTGTCGGGTGTGCACGATCTGGAGCCGATTCGCAAGACGCCGTTTCTGCAGGCTGATCTGCGCCTTGACGCGGCAGCCGTACGGCGCTTGAGCCCGGTGCAGTTCCCGGCGCCTGAGGCGCCGTTCTACGCCGTGGTGGGGGCGGATGAAAGTGCTGAATTCAAGCGCCAGAATCGCTTGATTCGCCAGGCCTGGGGTGCGCGTGCCGTGCCGATCTGCGAGGAGATTGCGGGCTGCAATCACTTTGACATCCTGCATGATTTGGCGGACCCGGCGGGGCGGAGTCATTTGCTGGCCCGGCGCCTTTTGGATCTGCGTTGGTACAGCCCCTTGCTTTGAGCGACGGGCGTTGGATGCCCGCTCAGACAGCGGTGTAGCGGCCCGGCCGGTGATTCACCACCAAGGCGGCGTTGATGGCGGCCATGCCCAGCAAGGACAGGGCCACGCGGCTGGGTGATACAAAGGCCAGCGAGCTGAGCAGGATCAACCCGTCCAGCGCGGCCTGCACATAGCCGGCTGGCCAGCCTTTTTTCTCTTGCAGATAAAGCACCAGCACATTGAGTCCGCCCAGCGAAGCGCGGTGGCGAAACAGAATCAGCATGCCCGCACCGATCAGCAAGCCGCCGGCGATGGCTGCGAAGATGGGGTTGAGCAGGCTGAACTGCAGCCAATGCGGCAGGATTTCGCTCAGCGCTGACATCAGCCCCACGGCCAGCACCGTCTTGACGGTGAAGGCAGGGCCCATGCGGTGATAGGCCAGCCAGTAAAAGGGCAGGTTGATGGTGAAGAAGAGCGCGCCAAAAGGCAGGTCTGAGGCATAGTGAATCAGAAAGGCGATGCCCACTGTGCCGCCGGTCAACATGCCGACTTGCTTGAACAAGGCCACGCCCAGGGCGACGAACAAGGTGCCGGTGATCAGGGCCTGGACGTCTTCGAAATTGCTGTGCTTGAAACTGCGGCTCGCCGCGCGCAGCTTGTCGATCGGCTTCATGCCTGGATCATCCGTTCATCCACCATTTGATGATGCCTTTGGCAATGAAACCCACCATGCCGAAGCCCAGGGCCAGCAAGAGCACAAAGGTGCCGAAGCGCCCGGCCTTGGACTCGCGGGCCAACTGCAGGATGATGAAGATCATGTAGACCATGAAGGCCGTCACGCCCCAGGTCAGCCCGAACTGGGCGATTTGTTGCTCCGTGTATCCAAACATGGCGGCTACTGCGCTTTCTTCACCAGGTCGCGGTAGGCATGCCAGCTGGCATGGCCCAACCAGGGCAAGACCACGATCAAACCCAGCATGGCCGAGGCCATGCCCAGCAGGGTCAGCAGCATGATCAAGGCGGCCCACAAGGCCACGGGGGCCGGATATTCCATCACCACCCGCCAGCTGGTGAACACTGCGCCCAGGATGCTGACTTCGCCAACCTTGCTGTCCAGCATCAGCGGCACCGCAATCATGGTGGAGGCAAACATCGGCGCGGCCAGCAGGGCACCCAGGCCCAGCCAGGCCTCAAAAAGATGCGAGTCTTCGTTCAGCACCACATGGCGCAAAAACTGATCCGGCGTGTTGATGGGCGCCTCAGCAAAACCGGTGATCAGCGCGGCCGAGGTGGTCACCCAGCCAATGCCGGCAAAAGCCAGCAGCACGCCGAAGACGACCAAGCGGCCATCGCGCGGGCGCCAGGCTTCGATGACATGGGCCAGGCTGGGCTCGCGGCCCATTTCCAGATCACGGCTGATCACATAAAGGCCGGTGGCCAGAATGGGGGCCACCAGCAAGAAGCCGCTGAAGGCGCCGGCCAGCAGCCAAAAGCGATCTCGGGCCAGCCACAGGATCAGGCTGCCCACCAGGGCCATCGCCAGGCCATGCAAAAGCGAGGCGCCGGGGCAGCGCAGCAGATCCTGCCAGCCCCGTGCCAACCAGCCCAGCGGCCGCAACATGGGAATGGGCTTGACGCCAAACTGGCGTGATTGCTGCAGGGCTTTTTCGGTTTCGAGCATGGGCATGATGTGTCAGCGTGGATGATGCCGCGCAGCGCGCCAAAGCGGCTTGAGCAACATCAAGTCAGGTCCGGATCGGAAAAACTCTTCGCTGCATTATTGACCGCCGCATGCTGCGGCGCCCTCGGGGTTTTGACACCTCGCCGCCGGCCTCAGCTTTGCAGCAACTGGGTGGCGACCGAATTCAGGCTGGTGCTCTCGCCATCGGCCAGATGCAGGCGCTGGGCTTGTGCCAGCTGGGGATAGTGGCCGCTGAGTGAGCGCTCGTAGCCGGGGTCGTAATGCTCGCGCATCAGTTCGGCGAAGACGCTGGCGAAGTCTCCGTCGCGTGCCAGGGCTTGCCAGCGTTCCACCTTCTGGCGGCCGCGCAGCGTCACCAGGCAATCCATCAGCGTGCAGAAGGCCTCGGGATTCTGGATGAAGTGGGCGTAGTCCTGCAGCAGCAGCTGCACGCGGGCCTCGTCCGGCATCTCGACCCAAAAAATTTTGGCGCTGGCGCGCATGGCGGCGTGCAGGGGTTCAGGCAGGCGCAGCTGGCCGATCTTGCGGCTTTCGCTCTCCACGAAGATGGGCCGGCTCAGGTCCATGGACTTGAGAGCTTGCCATAGCAGGGAGTCAAAGCGCTTTTGGCTGGGCTGGGGCTGGCCGGGCAGCGCGCCCAGCACCGAACCGCGATGCATGGCCAGGCCTTCCAGATCCAGCACCTGGCCGCCCTGGGCGCGCAGCGCCTGCAGCAAGCGGGTCTTGCCTGTGCCGGTGCGGCCGCACAAAACGCGCAGCTGCAGGCCTTGCGGCATGGTTTCCAGGCCGGAGCGCACTTCAGCGCGGTAGGCCTTGTAGCCGCCCACCAATTGCAGGGACTTGAAACCGATCTGGCCCAAAAACCAATGCATGGCGCCGGAGCGCTGGCCGCCGCGCCAGCAGTAGATCAGGGGGCGCCAGTTGCGCTGCAGCGCCGCGCCATGGGTGTCCAGATGCTTGGCGATATTGCGCGCCACCAGGGCGGCGCCGAGCTTGCGGGCCTCGAAGGGCGAGGCTTTGTAAAGCGTGCCAACGATGCGCCGCTCCTCATCGCCCAGCACCGGCCAGTTGAGGGCGCCGGGCCAGTGATCTTCAGCAAATTCGGAAGGGCTGCGCACGTCGATGACGGCGTCGAATGCCTGTGGGGCGGCCAGGGCCAGGGCCTGCGCCGCGTCGATGACTTGTGGGCGTGGGCTCATGATTTCAATTCGGTCTTTGGCTTATTTGGGCAGGGCGATGGCGTCGAGCAACTCGCTCTCGATCTGCAGTTGCGCGCGGTTGTGCTGCAGGGACGGGCCGTCCACCAAGAAGGTGTCTTCGACCCTCTCTCCCAGCGTGGAAATCTTGGCCAGCTGCAAATTGATGCCATGACGCGCCAGTACGCGGGCAATGGCATAGAGCAAGCCCGCCCGGTCGGTGGTGCTGATGGACAGCAACCAGCGCTGGCCGCGCTCATCCGGCCGCAGCGCAATGCGCGGGGTGTAGGGGAAGCTCTTGACCCGGCGCGAGAGGCGGCCCCGCCGCGGCTCCGGCAAGGGGCCGGCGGCATTGAGGGTCTGGCCCAGCTTGGTTTCCACCAGCGAGACCAGATCGCGGTGATGCAGGTCCAGATCCGGGCTGGCGACCTGGAAGGTGTCCAGGGCATAGCCATTGCGGGTGGTGTGCACCTTGGCATCAAGAATATTGAAACCGGCACCGTCGAAGTAACCGCATAGCCGGGCGAATAGATCGGGCCGGTCGGGCGAGTACACCAGCACCTGCAAGCCTTCACCCACCGGTGAGGGGCGGGCGCTGACGATGGCCTGGCCCGCGCCCACATGGCGCCAGAGCGAGCGCGCATGCCAGGCCAGCTCGCTGGCTTCGTGGCGTGCAAAGTAGCTCAGCTCCAGGGTCTCCCACAGCGGGGCCTCGGTGCCGGGCAACATGCTGTGCAGGGCCAGGGCATTGCGGGCTTCATTCTTGCGGGCCTCGATCTCGGCATCGGCATTCGGCCGGGCGCCACCCAGGGCACGCAGGGTGACGCGGTAGAGGTCTTCCAGCAGCTTGCCCTTCCAGGCATTCCAGACCTTGGGGCTGGTGCCGCGGATATCGGCTACGGTGAGTAGGTAGAGGCCTGTGAGGTGGCGCTCATCCCGCATCTTGGCGGCGAAGGCGGCAATCACCTCGGGGTCGGACAAGTCTTCTTTTTGCGCCACGCGCGAGAGCGTCAGGTGGTGCTGCACCATGAAGCAAACCAGGGCGGTGTCGTCCTTGCTCAGGCCATGGTCGCGGCAGAAGCGCTTGACCTCGACAGCGCCCAGGTCCGAGTGATCACCGCCGCGGCCCTTGGCCACATCGTGGAAAAGGGCGGCGATGTAGAGCAACTCCGGCTTGTCCCACTGCGCGGCCAGGGCCGAGCAAAAGCTGTACTCATGCGCATGCTCGGGGATGAAGAAGCGCCGCACATTGCGCAGCACCATCAAGATGTGCTGATCCACGGTGTAGACGTGGAACAGGTCGTGCTGCATCTGGCCGACGATGCGGCGGAACACCCACAGATAGCGGCCCAACACCGAGGTTTGATTCATCAGCCGGAAGGCATGCGTTTGCCCTTCGGGCTGGCGCAGGATCTCCATGAAGGTGGCACGGTTCACCGGGTCGCGGCGGAACTTGGCATCCATCAGCTCGCGGGCGTTGTAAAGCGCGCGCAGGGTGCGCGCCGACAGGCCCTTGATGCCGGGGGTTTGCTGATACAGCAAGAAGGTGCGCAGGATGGCGTGGGGCTGCTGTTGGTAGAGCTCGTCGCTGGCCACTTCCAGCATGCCGGCGCGGTCAAGGAACTCGGGCGTGATATTGCGCATCAGGCCTTGCTGCGAGCCATTGACCTGCTCTTCCAGATTCAGCAGCAGAATCTGGTTGAGTTGGCTGACGGCCTTGGCAGCCCAGTAATAGCGCCGCATCAGCACTTCGGAGGCGCGTTGCGCTTTGCTGGCGGTGTAGCCAAAGCTCTCGGCCACGGCGGTCTGCAAATCGAAGACCAGGCGGTCTTCGCGGCGCCCGGCAATCAGGTGCAGGCGGGCGCGGATCAGCTTGAGTAAGCCTTCATTGCGCTGCAACTGATGGCTCTCAAACTTGGTGATCAGGCCCTTGGCCGCCAGCTCATGCCAGGTCTGGCCCAGGCCCGCGGCGCGGGCGATCCAGATCAGCACTTGCAAGTCGCGTAAGCCGCCGGGGCTTTCCTTGCAGTTGGGCTCCAGCGAGTAGGGCGTTTCTTCGTATTTGGTGTGGCGCTGGCGCATTTCCAGCGTCTTGGCGCGCAGAAAGGCACTGGCGTCCATGGCAGCCATCAGCTGCGCTTCCATCTGCTTGTGCAGGGCGCGCGCGCCACACAGCAGCCGCGACTCCAGCAAGGCGGTCTGCACCGTCACATCGGCGCCGGCCTCGATCAGGCATTCGTCCAAGGTGCGGACGGAGGAGCCTATCTCCAGACCGGTGTCCCAGCAGGCGGTGATGAAGGCCTCGATGCCGGACTTGATGGCGCCACTGGTATGCGCTTCCACCCCATCGGGCAGCAGCACCAGCACATCCACGTCGGAATAGGGGAACAGCTCATCGCGGCCATAGCCGCCCACGGCCACCAGCGCCGCGCCGGCGGGCATTTGGGCGGCCGCCCAAAGCTGTTGCAGATGGGCATCCACATGGCGGGCCAGGCGGCGCAGCAGGGTGGCGGAGGCAGTGAGCGTGGGCCGGGCTTGGGCGAACTCATCCAGCAAAGCCTTCTTTCCGGCTTTGAAGCGTTGGCGCAGTTCGCTTTTGTCGGCGCTGCTGAGCTCAGCAGCGAGCGCAGGCGCGGGCAGCTTGCCCATGGCCTCAGGTGCTGGTGGCGGTGATGAAGGCCGGCGGCGGCGGGCTGCCGGCCGACAGGGTGAACACCTCGTAGCCGGTCTCAGTCACGATCAGCGTGTGTTCCCACTGGGCGGACAAGGAGCGATCCTTGGTCTTGATGGTCCAGCCGTCGTTGTGTTCTTTGATCTCGCGCCGGCCCAGGTTGATCATGGGCTCGATGGTGAAGACCATGCCGGGCTCCAGTTGCACCAGGGTGCCGGGGCGGCCGTAGTGCAGCACTTGCGGTTCTTCGTGAAAGACCTGGCCGATGCCGTGGCCGCAGAACTCGCGCACCACACTGAAGCCGGCGTTTTCGGCAAAGGTCTGGATGGCGTGGCCGATGTCGCCCAAGTAAGCACCTGGCTTGACCTTGGCGATGCCCTTCCACATGGCCTCATAGGTGAAGGCGCACAGGCGCTTGGCGGCGATGGAGCCCTTGTCTCCGACGACAAACATGCGGCTGGTGTCGCCGTGCCAGCCGTCCTTGATCACGGTGACGTCGATGTTGACGATGTCGCCATTCTTCAGCGGCCGATCATTTGGGATGCCGTGGCAGATCACATCGTTGACCGAGGTGCAGATGGACTTGGGGTAGGGGATATAGCCCGCTGGCGTGTAGTTCAGCGGCGCGGGAATGGCTTGCTGCACATTGACGATGTAGTCATGCGCCAGCTTGTCGAGTTGATCGGTGGTGATGCCGGGTTGGACATGCGGTGTCAGCATGTCCAGCACTTCGGAAGCCAGGCGCCCGGCGATGCGCAGGGCGGTGATGTCGGAGCCGGTTTTGAGGGTGATCGTCATCCAGCGATTTTAGCCTTGGGTGTCAGGCAGGTGCCGGGGCGGGCTTGAGTCACCTTCGCGCGGCGCGGGCAAAGGCCTACGCCCGGTCCTTGCAGCTACGCCTTGCAGCGTGAAGGCTCAGGCTGCAAGGAGCTGGGGCAGCTTCAATCCGCCCAGACCACCAGTCCGCTCCAGGCCGTGGCCAGCACGATCACGCCGAAGACAATGCGGTAATAGGCAAAGGGCACAAAGCTGTGGCTGGAGATGTAGCGCAGCAACCAGCGCACGCAGATCCAGGCGCTCAGGAAGGAGAACAGCAGGCCGACGGCAAACATGGGCAGATCGGCCATGCTCAGCAGCGCGCGTTCCTTGTAGAGGCTGTAGGCGCCGGCGCCGATCAGGGTCGGGATGGCCAGGAAGAAAGAGAAATCGGTGGCCGCCTTGCGCGACAGGCCGATCAGCATGCCGCCGATGATGGTGGCCCCTGAGCGGCTGGTGCCCGGCACCATGGCCAGGCATTGCAGCACGCCCACTTTCAGGGCGTCCAGCGGGCTCATATCGTCGACGTTCTCGACCCGCACCACCGCGCTTTGGCGGCGCTCGGCCCACAAGATGATGAAGCCGCCGATGATGAAGGTGCTGGCCACCACGGTGGGGGTGAACAGGTGTGCCTTGATGGCTTTGCCGAAGAGCAGGCCCAAGACCACAGCCGGGAAGAAGCCGATGGCCACGTTTTTGGTGAAGCGGCGGGCGCGAGCGTCAGAGCCCAGGCCGGCCACCGTGTCGCGCAGACGCTGCCAGTACACCAGGATGACGGCGAAGATGGCGCCGGTTTGGATGGCGATGTCGAAGACCTTGCTCTTGGCGTCGTCAAACCCCAGCAGGGAGCCGGTCAAAATCAAATGGCCGGTGGAAGAAATCGGCAAGAACTCGGTCAGGCCCTCAACGATCCCCATGATCGCGGCCTTGATCAACAACACAGTATCCAACGCAAACTCCAGATTCGAGGTGGGCGCGATGATAGCGTGCAGCTGTGTCAGCTTCTTGGCCCGCGGGCGGCGCTTGAATGAATCACGCTGAATCACGCAGTCGCACTTGGCAGGCTGGCGCCGCCCGTTTGTTGGAAGCCCGCTTGTTGAAAAAGTGGTTGGTGCTTTCAGGGCGCGCAAGGATTGACCCCGGCCGCTGCGGGCGAATACATTACTGACCGGTCAGTCAATAACTCCTTGGCGCTTGGCGGGCCGCGTCGACGGGCCTCTTTACCGAGCCGCCGATCGACTCCTTCGCCGCCGCACATCCTTCGCTCTTGAACGCAACGTCCGCTTCAGCATCGACATCTGGCACGCCGCCGCGTCAGCGGCGCAAACAAGCGCGCCCGCAGGAATTGCTGGATGCCGCCCTGGCCCTGTTCGTGGAGCGGGGCTTTGCCGCTACGCGCAGCGAGGCCGTGGCCGCCCGCGCCGGCGTGTCCAAGGGCACGCTTTATCGCTACTACCCCAGCAAGGAAGAACTGTTCAAGGCCGTGGTGCGCAACAGCCTGGCCATTCATATCGCCGATAGCGCCAGCCAAGTGGCCCAGCACACCGGCAGCAGCGCGGATTTGCTGCGCCGGGTGATGGGTGACTGGCTGTGCCAGGTCGGGCAGGGCGCTTTAGGCGGCATCTGCAAAATCATGCTGGCCGAGGCGGGCAACTTCCCTGAGCTCGCGCAGTTTTATATGGACGAGGTGATTTTGCCGACCCATCAGGTGCTGGGCGCCTTGCTGCGGCGCGGCATCGCCCAAGGTGAGTTCCGTGATGTGCCGGTGGATGAGACCGTCAATGTCTTGATCGGTCCCATGCTGCACATGATTTTGTTCAAACAGGCTTTTGGCCCGCATCAGCTGCAGGGCCCGAGCATCGACCCGCCGGCCGTCTTGGCCGTACATCTGGATTTGCTCTTGCGCGGCCTGTGCCATCCGCAAGGGACGACACCGACTCTGCCCCTTCCGCTCACGAAAGAATGTTCTCGATGAAGACTTGGTTGAAGATTGCGCTGCCCTTGACGGTTCTGGTGGGCGCGGGTGTGGTGGGTGTCAATGTCATGAAATCCAAGCAGGCCGCTGCGGCGGCTTCGCAGGCGGCCGCCAAGCCCGCTCTCGGGCTGGAGTTGGCTGCCATCGATGTGCTGACGCTCAAGCGCCAGCGCTTCGTTAGCAGCTTGGATATCTCGGGCAATGTGCGCGCGCTGGAGAGTGCGGTGATCAAGGCCAAGGTGGCGGCTGAACTGGCCCAGCTGAGCGTGCGCGAAGGCGACACGGTGCGTGCCGGCCAGTCCCTGGGCCAAATTGAGGCCACCGAGCTGAACTGGCGCCTGCGCCAGGCCGAGCAGACGGCCGCAGCCAGCCGCTCACAGCTCGATATTGCCAAGCGCACGCTGGAGAACAACCGGGCTCTGGTGGCCCAGGGCTTTATCTCGCCCACGGCCATGGAGCAAGCCGTGTCCAGTGAAGCGGGAGCCCAAGCCAATTTGATGGCCGCCATGGCGGCAGTGGAGTTGGCGCGCAAGTCACTGGCCGATGCGCGTTTGGTCGCCCCGATTTCCGGCCAGGTCTCGCAGCGCTTTGCGCAGCCGGGCGAGCGCCTGGCCATCGATGCCAAGGTGCTGGAGATCGTCAATTTGAGTCAGCTCGAAATGGAAGCCACGCTGGCCCCCGAGTTCGCGGCTGCGGTGCGCGTGGGCGCCAAGGCGCGCCTGCAGGTGGAAGGCCTGGCGCAGGATGTGCAGGCGGTGGTGAGCCGCATCAATCCGATGGCGCAGGCCGGTTCCCGCGCCGTTGTGGTTTATCTCAGCATCCCCGGCCAGCCGGGCTTGCGCCACGGCATGTTCGCGCGCGGCAAGCTTTTGCTGGACGAGCATGAGGCGCTGGTGCTGCCGCAATCGGCCTTGCGTCTGGAAAAGGCGCGGCCCTATGTGCTGAAGATTGAAGGCGGCAAGGTCCAGGCCGTCACGGTGGATGTGGGTCCGGTAGGCGAGGTTGGCGGCAAGGCTGCAGTGGAAGTGCGTACAAGCGCGGGCTTGGTTGAAGGCAGCCAGGTGCTGTCCGGCACGGCGGGCTTGGTAGCGGATGGCACGCCGGTGACCTTGGCGACAGTGAATGCGACGGCGCCAGCCGCTGCAGCTGCTTCAGCCGCCAAGCCAGCTTCCGGCGCACAGCGCTGAGCCGGGGGCACCGAGCATGTGGTTCACCCGCGTTTCGATTCAAAACCCCGTCATGGCCGTCATGGTCATGATGGCCTTTGTGGTGCTGGGCTTGTTCAGCTATCAGCGCCTGTCCGTTGACCAGTTTCCCAATATCGACTTTCCCACCGTGGTGGTGCAGATGGAGTACCCCGGCGCATCGCCGGAGATTGTGGAGAGCGAAGTCACCAAGAAGGTGGAGGAGGCGGTCAATACGGTGGCGGGCATCAGTGCCCTGACATCGCGCTCCTACGAAGGCAGCTCGGTGGTCATCATCGAGTTCAATCTGGATGTGGATGGCCGCAAGGCCGCCGAAGATGTGCGCGAGAAGGTGGCCCTGATTCGGCCCCTGCTGCGCGATGAGGTCAAAGAGCCGCGTGTCTCGCGCTTTGATCCGCAAAGCACGCCCATCTTCAATGTGGCGGTGCTGAGCGATGGTGATCAGCACAGCACGCAAGAGCTCAGCACCTGGGCGCAGCAAGTCCTGCTCAAGCGCTTGGAGAATGTGCGCGGCGTGGGTTCGGTGAGCTTGGTCGGTGGCTTGCAGCGCCAGATCCAGGTGCGCTTGCGGCCGCAGGCCATGGAGGCCATGGGCATCACCGTGGACCAGGTGCTGGCGGCGGTGAAGAGCGAGAACCAGGAACTGCCTATGGGCAATCTGCGCTCTCTGGAAAGAGAGCAGGTGGTGCAGATCAATGCCCGCCTGAAGCGGCCCGAGGAGTTCAAAGACATCGTGGTGGCTCGCAAGAGCGGCGCCTCGGTCAAGCTCTGGCAAGTGGCCGATGTGGTGGACGGCCCGCAGGAAGTGGAAAGCCTGGCGCTTTACAACGGCCAGCGCACCGTCTTGCTGAGCGTGCAAAAAAGCCAGGGCGAGAACACCATCGAAGTGGTGGACGGCCTCTACGCGGCTTTGAAGAACGCCCAGAGCAGCATGCCCCCAGGCATTCGCACGGAGGTCAATCGCGACAACTCGCGCGCCATTCGCGTCTCGGTAGCCAATGTGCAGCGCACCTTGTTCGAGGGCGCGGCGCTGACGGTCTTGATTGTCTTCTTGTTCCTCAACTCCTGGCGCTCCACCATCATCACGGGCCTGACCTTGCCGATTGCGCTGATCGGCACCTTCTTGTTCATGTACATCTTCGGCTTCACCATCAACAACATCACCATGATGGCCTTGAGCCTGTGCGTGGGCTTGTTGATTGACGACGCCATCGTGGTGCGCGAGAACATCGTGCGCCATGTGCAAATGGGCGCCTCACCCAAGCAGGCCGCCTTGGACGGCACGCAAGAGATTGGCCTGGCGGTGCTGGCCACCACCTTGTCCATCGTGGCGGTGTTCCTGCCCATCGGTTTCATGGGCGGCATCGTCGGCAAGTTCTTTCACGAGTTCGGCATCACCATCGTGGCGGCGGTGCTGATCTCGATGTTCGTTAGCTTCACCCTGGACCCGATGCTCTCCAGCGTCTGGCATGACCCGCAAGCCCACGGTGTGCACAAAGGCCCGCCGGTGAGCTTGTACGACAAGACCCTGGGCCGCATCACCGGCGCTTTTGATCGCTTCACTGAGTGGTTGTCAGCGGTTTACCAAACGGTCTTGGCTTGGTCCCTGCGCCACAAGGGTAAGACGCTGGCGATTGCCTTGGCCACGCTGCTGAGCAGCTGCGCCTTGTTGTCCGCCGTGGGCAAGGAGTTCGTGCCCAAGGCGGATATGTCGGAGACGCAGATCAACTTCTACACCCCGGTCGGCTCCGCCCTCGAAGTGACCGAGGCCCGCGCCAAACAGATCGATCAGGCCCTGCGGCAGATGCCCGAGGTGCGCTACACCGTCACCACCATCAATAGCGGCTTTGCGGCCGGCAAGATCTACGGCGCCACCTATGTGCGCTTGCAGGATCGCAAAGACCGCAAGTTGAGCGTCAATGAACTGGTCACGCCTATGCGCGAGAAGCTGGCGCGCATTCCCGGCATCACGGTCACCAATATCGGGCAGACCGATTTGGGCGGCGGCAAGAGCCTGCAGTTCTCCATTCAGGGGCCGGACCTGGGGGAGTTGGAGCGCATTTCCCAGCAGGTGCAAGCGCGCCTGCTCAAGATCCCCGGCCTGGTGGATCTGGACACCACGCTCAAGCCGAACAAGCCCACCGTGTCGGTGGAGGTCAAGCGCGACGCGGCGGCTGATGTGGGGCTCAATGTCAACAGCCTGGCCAATAGCCTGCGCACCATGGTGGCAGGTACCACGGTGGGCAATTGGCGGGCGCCCGATGGCGAAAACTACGATGTGATCGTGCGCCTGGGGCCCGACAGCCGCGACGCCATTGCCGATCTGCAGCGCATGCCCATCAATGTGGCGGCCGCCTCCGACGGCACACCGCGCGTGGTGCGCCTGAGTCAGGTGGCCGATGTGCGTCCTTCGACCGGCCCGAACCAGATCAACCGGCGCGATATGAATCGCGAGATCACCATCGACGCCAATGCCCTGGGCCGCAGTTCCGGCGAGATTTCGGCCGAGATCAAGCGCGTGCTCGATGACACCGCCTTCCCGCCCGGCTACCGCTACAGCTTTGGCGGCTCGACCAAGAATATGAACGAGTCCTTCGCCTACGCGGTGGGCGCTTTAGGCCTGGCGATCATCTTCATCTACATGATTCTGGCCAGCCAGTTCAAGAGCTTTTTGCAGCCCCTGGCCTTGATGAGTTCGCTGCCGCTGACCTTGATCGGTGTGGTGCTGGCGCTGCTGGCCTTCCGCTCGACGCTGAATATGTTCAGCATCATCGGCATTGTTATGTTGATGGGCTTGGTGACCAAGAACGCGATTTTGTTGATCGACTTTGCGATCCGCTCCCGCCAGGGTGAGCATGCTTACGGGGTGGACGCCGAGCCCATGGGCCGCGAGGAGGCCTTGCTGCACGCGGCCAAGGTGCGCCTGCGGCCGATTTTGATGACCACGCTGGCCATGGTGTTTGGCATGGTGCCGCTGGCTTTTGCGCTGAGCGAGGGCTCGGAGCAGCGCGCACCGATGGGGCAGGCCGTGATTGGCGGGGTGATCACCTCGTCCTTGCTGACCCTGGTGGTGGTGCCGGTGATCTATTGCTATCTGGATGATTTGGCGAATTGGTTCAAGCGTAAGTTTGCGGGCCACTAAAATTGCCGCAGACCGACCGGACGATGATGTCCTTTGACGAGGAAATGAGATGAATATCGAACAAGCCCGCTTCAATATGATCGAACAGCAGATCCGCCCCTGGGATGTGCTGGACGCGGGCGTGCTGGCGCTCCTGGCGGTGGTCAAGCGCGAAGACTTTGTGCCTGCCGCCTTTAAGACCATGGCCTTTATGGACACGGAAATCCCCCTGCCTGGCGGCGAGCAAATGCTGCCCCCGCGGGTTGAGGCCCGCCTGCTGCAGGCTCTGAATGTGGCGCGCCACGAGAAGGTGCTGGAAATCGGCACCGGCAGCGGCTTCATGGCCGCCTTGCTGGGCCATCGCGCCCAGCGCGTTTTCAGCCTGGAAAGCAATCCTGAGCTGGTGGCGCTGGCCAAAGAGAATCTGCGTCGCTCCGGTGTGCGCAATGTGGTGGTGCAAGAGCAAGACGGCCTGGCTGGCTTGCCTGGCGAAGCACCGTTCGACGCGATTCTGCTGTCGGGCTCGGTGGCTGAAGTGCCGGCTCAGTTGTTGAACCAGCTCAAGGTCGGTGGCCGCCTGCTGGCCATCGTGGGCGACGCGCCGGTGATGCGCGCCACCCTGGTGACCCGTCAGGCCGACAAGCAGTTCAACAGCGTGGTCTTGTTCGACACTGCAGCACCGCGCCTGCACGGCTTTGCCGAGCACAGCAGCTTCAGCTTCTGACGCCCATGCAGCAAATCGGCCCGCGCGACTTGCTGGCGATGTGCCAGGCCGAGCCGGAATCTCAGCCGCTGCTGCTGGACGTGCGCGAGCCTTGGGAGGCCGCGCTGGCCAGCATCCGCCTCGATGGCATCAGCGCCAGTCTGATGCCCATGGGGCAGGTGAGCACGCGATTTGGCGAGCTGGACCCGGCGCAGCCCATCGTCTGTTATTGCCATCACGGGATGCGAAGTCTGCAAGTCGTCGCATTTTTGCAGCGCCAGGGCTTTGATTCCGTCTATAACCTCGCCGGCGGCATCGATGCGTGGTCCCAGGACGTGGACCCGGCTGTGCCAAGATATTGATCAACTCAAGTTCAAACTCCAAGTTCATAAGGACGCCCATGTCTGACCGTCGTGCAATCCAATCGCGTTTCGCCCCTTTGAACCGCCTGGGCCTGGCGCTGCTGCTGGCCTTTGGCTCGGCCGCTGGCGCTCAAGCGCAAAGCCTGCAGGAGTTGTACGACGCGGCGCGCGGCTTTGATGCCAGCTATCTGTCGGCACGCGCCCTGGCCGATTCGGCCCAGTACAAGGCCGCACAGGCCGAAGCGCTGGGCCGGCCCAGCTTGGGTGTGGGTGTCGGCACGACCGCGCAGCGCACCGAGCCGATCAACGGCATCAATTACAACTCCTTGAACGTGCAAGGCAGCTTGCAAGGCAAGTACGCGCTGTACAACCCGGCCAATGCCCGCACCATCGAGCAAGCCCAGCGCAGCCTCAGCGTGGCCGCCGCCGACTTGGAGACCGCCGAGCAGGATTTGATCGTGCGCGTGTCGCAAGCCTATTTCGATGTGCTGGCCGCCAAGGATGCCCTGAGCACCGCCAAGGCCTCCAAGGCCGCGATTGCCGAGCAACTGGCCTCGGCCAAGCGCAACTTTGAAGTTGGCACGGCCACCATCACCGACACCCGTGAAACCCAGGCGCGCTACGACTTGGCCACGGCCACCGAACTGGCGGCCGACAACGATCTGCGCGTCAAGGGAGTGACCCTGGATCAGCTGGTGGGCCGTGTGGGCGTGGTGCCCAAGCCTCTGGCTGTGCCCGTGGCCTTGCCAGCCGTGCTGCCGGTGAATGTGGAGCCTTGGGTGGCCCAGGCCGATGAATTGCACCCCGCCATCCGCAAGGCCAAGCTGGGCCTTGAAGTGGCCACGCTGGAAACCGCCAAGGCGCGCGCAACGGATGGCGTCACGGTGGACATGAGCGCTGCCATCAATGTGCAGAACAGCAATAACAGCCTGAAGGACGCCACGGCCGCACGCGCTTTTGGCGAGGGCACAACGCGCTCGGCCAATGTGGGCTTGTCGATCAACTATCCGCTTTATTCGGGTGGCGCCAATCAGAACCGCATCAAGGAAACGCTGGCGCTGGAAGAGAAGTCACGCAATGACCTCGAATTCGCCCGCCGCAGCGTGTCCGAAGGCACCAAGCGCGCCTTCTTCGGCGTGCAATCCCTGAGCGCCCAGGTCAAGGCCTATGAGGCGGCCGAGTCCTCGTCCAAGCTGGCTCTGGAAGCCACGCAGCTGGGCTACAAGGTGGGCGTGCGCGTCAACCTGGACGTGTTGAATGCGCAGTTCCAGCTCTTCACCACCCAGCGTGATCTGGCCAAGGCGCGGTATGACGTCATCGTCAACAGCCTCAAGCTGCGCCAGGCCTCGGGTCAGCTGAGCGCCGCCGACATCAGCTCGGTGAACCAGCTGCTGGCCAAATAAGGCTCGGGTTTTTTGATGCCCCAAACCCGCTGCGGCGGGTTTGCTTGTTTTTGCCAACTGCGAAAATGTTTGCATGCTCTATTTGATCTCTCCCGCCAAGGCGCTCGACTACGAGACTCCCACCCCCGCGCCGGTTCAAGCCCTCAGCACCCAGCCGCAGTTTGTGCCGCAGTCCGAGGCCTTGATTCAAATCCTCAAGGCCAAGTCGGCCGAGGAAGTGGCGGCCTTGATGCATTTGTCCGAGGACCTGGCCAAGCTCAATGTGGACCGCTATCAAAGCTGGGTGCCGCACTTTGATCATGCCAATAGCAAGCCGGCCGCCTTTGCCTTTGACGGCGATGTGTACGGCGGCCTCTCGGCCAAGACCATGAGCCTGGATGATCTGGCTTGGGCGCAGCAGCATTTGGCCATTCTTTCGGGGCTGTATGGCGTCTTGCGGCCGCTCGATCTGGTGCAGCCCTATCGCCTGGAAATGGGCACGCGGCTGGCCAATCCGGCCGGTGCCAGCCTCTACAGCTTCTGGGGCGATGGCCTGGCCGAGCATCTGAATGCCCGGGCGGCGGCCGATGTGTCGCCGGTGATCGTGAACCTGGCTTCGCAGGAGTATTTCAAGGCCGCTGACCGCCGCTGCCTGCGCCCGCGCGTGATCGAATGCCAGTTCGAAGACTGGAAGAACGGCCAGTACAAAATCATCAGCTTCTTCGCCAAGCGGGCGCGCGGCCTGATGGCCCGTTACGCCATCACGCAGCGGATTGACACGCCGGCCGGCTTGCAAGGGTTTGACGCCGAGGGCTATGCCTATGTGCCAGACTTGTCGACCCCTGAGCGATTCTTGTTCCGTCGCCGCGTGGCCTGAAAGGACTGACGATGTCGCAGCAATTGGTCACCGTGGAAGTGCGCCGCTGGATCGCGGTGCAGCTCAAAGAAGGCCATGGCCATGACAAGGTACTCGCCGCCATGCGTGCCAGCGGTTGGGACGCCTCGGTGGCCGATCAAGCCCTGCGCGAGGTGCTTGAGGCTCAGCAGCAACTGCCCGCCCTGAAGGCGTTCACCGCGACCCAGCGCAGCCTGCCACCGTCGGGCCGCCTGCCCGAGCCTGAGCTGACCCAGGGGCCCAACAGCCTGTGGGTGGAAGGGCATGAGGTCAAGGTCTTGCTGACCTTGGCGCAGCCGCGGGTCGTGGTGTTTGGCAGCGTCTTGTCCGACGCCGAATGTGATGCCTTGATCGCGCAGGCTGAGCCGCGCCTGGCTCGCTCCGAGACCGTGGCCGACGCCGCCAGCGGCAGCGAGGTCAATAGCGCCCGCACCAGTGACGGCATGTTCTTCCGCCGTGGCGAGGACGGCTTGATTGCCCGCATCGAAGCCCGCATCGCAGCCTTGCTGAACTGGCCGGTGGAAAACGGCGAGGGCCTGCAAGTGCTGCACTACCGGCCCGGCGCCGAGTACCAACCGCATTACGACTATTTCGACCCGGAGCACCCGGCCACGCCGGCGATTCTGGCCCGCGGCGGGCAGCGCGTGGGCACCCTAGTGATCTACCTCAACACGCCGCTGGCGGGCGGCGCCACCGTGTTTCCGGACATCCAACTGGCCGTCTCGCCCGTCAAGGGCAATGCGGTGTTCTTCAGCTATGACAGGCCGGATGCCAGCACCCAAACCCTGCACGGCGGCGCGCCGGTGATTGAGGGTGAGAAGTGGGTGGCGACCAAGTGGCTGCGTGAGGGTGAGTTCATCTGAGGGAGGCACGCTGGCGCGCCACTAAAATCCCGCGCAGCGATGCCGCCCCCTCGACATGGCATCGGAAACCATTGGAGTCCTTGGATGAAAAAATTGATGCTCTTGGCCCTGGCCAGCTTGGTGAGCAGCGTGGCACTGGCGCAGCAAATTCCGCAGCAATCTCAAGCCATTGCTGTGGACCAGCCCATGCCGCCCGCCGTAGCCGGCCGTGTCAGCCCTGAGCCTGCCGCGCAGGCGCCAGCGCCGAGCACCAAGGCCAAATCCGCCGGCAAGAAAGTCCGCGCAGACAAGAGCGCCAAGCCTAGCCAAAAGTCGTCCAAGGCCAAGCCCGCCAGTGGCAAGAGCGCGTCCAAGGCCAAGCCTGCAAGCAACAAGACCGCTAAAAAGGCGAGCAATAAGAACCAAGCCAAGGCGGGCGGGACAGCCAGCACCAAGACCGGTGCAAAATCTGGCGCCAAGGCTTCCGTCAAAGCAAAACGCGCTCACTGAGTTCCGCCAGCCCCGGCGCGCAGCGGCAGCTGGCTCTGCTTGAGCTGGCGCAGCACAAAGCTTGATTTGCTGTGGCGTATGCCGGGGATTTGGTAGAGCCGCTCGCGCAGCAAGCGCTCGTAATCGCGCGTGTCGGCCACCGCGATGCGCACGTAGTAGTCGTAGTCGCCCGAGACCAAAAAAGCTTCCAGTACTTCTGGAATTTGCTCCAGCGCACGGCCAAAGTCGGCCAGAGCTTGGTCCGAATGATTGTCCAGTGTGACCTGCACGATCACCGTGTCTGCCAGGCCGACCTTGGCCGCATTCACCCGCACGGCATAGCCCTCAATCACCCCGTCTTCTTCCATGCGCTTGATGCGGCTCCAGCAAGGCGAGCTGGTCAGGCCGACCTGCGCGCTGAGTTCCTGCAGGCTGATGCGGGCATCCTGCTGCAGGGCGCGCAGAATGGCAAAGTCGAATTTATCCAGTTTCATTCTGTGAATTATTGAATTGGCAGGAGGATTTGCTGAAATTCGTTTTTATCACAAGAATTTCGAAAGCCTTTGCCGCCCGCCTTTGGGCACAGTGGAGGCATGAATCTCGCTTCTGAAACCCGCACCGCCAATGGCGCCCAAGCCTTGATCGCCAGCCTGCTGAGCCTGGGGGTCGATACCGTGTTCGGCTACCCCGGTGGTGCCGTGCTGCCGCTCTACGATGCCCTGCATGGTGAGCCGCGCCTGCGCCATGTGCTGGTGCGCCATGAGCAAGCCGCTGTCCATGCGGCCGAGGGTTATGCGCGCAGCACCGGCCGGGTCGGCGTGGTGTTTGTGACCTCCGGCCCCGGCATGAGCAACACCACCACCGGCTTGCTGGATGCCTTGTGTGATTCGGTGCCGGTCTTGTGCATCAGCGGGCAGGTGGCTACCACGGCCATTGGCACCGACGCTTTTCAGGAATGCGATGCCTTGGGCATCTCCAAGCCGGTGACCAAGTGGAATGTGCAGATCCGTGCGGCTGATGCGGTGGCGGCCACCGTGGCGCAAGCCTTCGCCTGCGCGGCCGGCGGGCGGCCGGGGCCGGTGCTGCTGGACTTTCCAAAAGACATTCAGCTGGCAGCACTGACGCAGCCCTTTTGCGCGCCGCTGCCCGCGCCAGAAGACGCAGCGTCAGCGGCAGCGCCTGCACCTGAGCAAGTGGCCGCAGCCCTTGCCTTGCTGAGGGCGGCGCGCCGCCCGGTGTTTTACGGCGGTGGCGGGCTCATCAATTCAGGCGAGGCGGCCTGCGCAACGCTGACCCGCTTGCTGCGTCGCACAGGGGCGCCTTGCACTTTGACCTTGATGGGTTTGGGTGCATTTGCGGCCAGTGAACCGCAGTTCATCGGCATGCTGGGCATGCATGGCACCTTGGAGGCCAATCTGGCCATGCACCATGCCGACTTGATCGTCTGTGTTGGCGCACGGTTCGATGACCGCGTGACCGGCCGCCTGGATCGCTTTTGCCCCGGCGCCAAGGTGATCCACCTAGACGTGTCGGCCACTCAAATCAACAAGGTGCGCAGGGCCGATGTGGCTTTGGTGGGTGATTGCGGCCTTAGTCTCTTGGCCCTGGAGGAAGCCTGGGGCGACGCGGAGGCCGTCGACCTGAGCCCCTGGTGGGCGCAAATCGAGCACTGGCGTGGCGCCCGCTCACTGCGCTTTGACGAGTCCGCTTGCGAGGGTCAGGTCTTGCCTCAGGCCTTGATGAGCCGCTTGCAGGCCGCGCTGAACGGCCGCGATGCCATCGTCGCCACCGATGTGGGTCAGCATCAGATGTGGGCGGCGCAGCATCTCCGGTTTGAGCGGCCACGGCGCTGGCTGACCTCCGGCGGTGCCGGCACCATGGGTTACGGCCTGCCGGCTGCCATCGGCGCCCAAGTGGCGCACCCAAACAAAACGGTGGTGTGCGTCAGCGGTGACGCTTCGGTGCTGATGAACATTCAGGAACTTTCCACTGCCGTGCAGCACCGCCTGCCGGTGAAGTTGGTGCTGTGCAATAACGGCCGCATGGGCATGGTGCGGCAATGGCAGGAGCTGATCCACGAGGGCCGCTACAGCCACAGCTACACGGAGGCCTTGCCTGACTTTGTCGCCTTGGCCCAGGCCTTTGGCTGGCAAGCGCTACGCGTGACGCGGCGCGAGGAGTTGAACGCGGCCTTGTTGCGTTGTTTGGACTCTGATGGCCCCTTCTTCTTGGATGTGCAAGTGGCAGCCGAGGAAAACTGTTTTCCGATGATTCCGGCTGGCGCCGGGCATGACCAGGTCTGGCTGGCTAAAGACCGGGCCTATTCGGCGCAAGCTTGCGTGTGAGTCCAGCGCATCGGCCAGGTCATGCAGATGGGTGTGAAGCCTTGCGCCAGCAGAATGGGGCGGCTCATGGGCGCGGCGTCTACGGCCAACCACTCGTAGCCGCGCGGGGCGGCGTCACTGATGCGGACATCCAGCAAGGCGGAAAAGACACCGCGCCCGCGCCAGGCGGGTAGGACGGCGCCGCCATGCAATTCGGCAAAGCGTGAGCCCACTGGATAGTCGGTCCAGCCGCTGGCGATGGCCTGGCCCTCGGCATAGGCGCAAAACAGGCTGATGGACTCAGGCTGTTCTAGGCTGCTGGTCAATTTGGCGCGCAACCACTCGAAGTCTCTGCCCCAGATTTGCGCTTGCACCAGCAAGATGTCACCCAGTTGTTCGGGCTGCTCGATGCGGCGAATCTCTATCCCGGCGGGGAGTGCCCGAGTTGGTCTGCAGGCGCCGCGCAGGCTGTAAGTCATGAAGACCTCGGGGTCACCGGCCTGAAAGCCTTGCGACTCCAGCATTTGCTTGAGATCAGTGGGCTGATCCAGGGCGTAGACCTTCCATTCAAAGTCTTGCCCGCGGGCCTGAAAGAAGTCGATCTGCGCCTGGATCTGCGCCAACTCTTCGCCTGGGCTCAGGCGTGCGAAGCACAGCAAGGCTTCGTTGTCTGCGGCCGCGCCCAAGGGAATGTGGCGGCGTAGGTGGGGCAGGGCTTCGAGTGTGTAGCCCAGCAGCGGAAGGTCCTGCTGGTCATGCACATAGGCCTCAAACAATTGCTGTGACTCGGGGTTCATGCTCATCCCTGTTTGACATAAAAAAAGCGCACCCAAGGTGCGCTTTTTGAACTCGTCTGAAGCTGCGTGCAGCAATTAGACGCGCTTGCGGTACTCGTGCGTGCGGGTGTCGATTTCGATCTTGTCGCCCTGGGCCACGAAGATGGGCACGGGGATTTCGAAACCGGTGGAGATCTTGGCAGGCTTCAGCACCTTGCCCGAGGTGTCGCCCTTGACGGCCGGCTCGGTCCAGGTCACTTCACGCACCAGCGAGGTGGGCAGTTCGACCGAGATGGCCTTGCCGTCGTAGAACACCACTTCCACGGGCATGGAGTCTTCCAAGTAGGACAGAGCGTCGCCCATGTTCTCGGCTTCCACTTCGAACTGGTTGTACTCGGTGTCCATGAACACATACATCGGGTCAGCGAAGTAGGTGTAGGTGCAGTCCTTCTTTTCCAGGATGACCTGGTCCATCTTGTCGTCAGCCTTGAAGACAACTTCGGTGCCCGAGTTGTTCAGCAGGCTTTTGAGCTTCATGCGCACGGTGGCGGCGTTACGGCCACCACGGCTGTATTCGGTCTTCAGCACGACCATCGGGTCCTTGCCGTGCATGATCACGTTGCCGGCGCGGATTTCTTGTGCAATCTTCATGGGTGTTCGTTCCGATATTGGGATGGACAGGTGTTACGGGGCTTGGCTTGGCGCGAAAGTGGCTTGCCGTTTATTGCAGCCTGATTCACTCTCGCAGCGGGCTTTTGCATGCTATGCGTGCCCCTACTGGCCAAAAAAGCAATTGATTCATTGCCCGCGTCGGCAAGAAATATTCAAAAAACGATTTCCCGTGGCGCGGCAAAGCCTTGGATTTTAGCTTGTTTTATGGGCAAGCCCGAGCAACTGGCTGGTGAGATCGTTTTGCTGCGTCAAAAGATCACGCCAATCCTGGGCGTGGCGCAAGGCTTGAGTCTCGCGTTCGGGCCCCGGCCACGCCACGCCTTGCCAGGCTTGCAGGCCGTTCCAGCTGCGCCAGAGTTGGCGATAGTCGGCGGCCAAATCGCCGTCGGCGCCAGCCAGCCAGCGGTTCATAAAAGCCTCCAGCTTGGGCGCGTGGGCGCCGTCTGTTTGCGGATAGATCTGCCAGACGAATGGCTTGCCGGCCCATTGGGCGCGCACAAAAGAGTCCTCGCCGCGCACGAAGTTGAAGTCACAGGCCCAGAGCAAATGGTCGAAGTCGATTTGGCTCAGGTAGGGCAGGGCTTGCCACCGCAGACCTGCCGGTAGGGTCTGGTCGCGGCTGAGCGCCCGTATCACCTCTTGCACCTGGCCGGCGCAGACCAGCACTAGGCAGTCCTGCTGCGCCAGGCCGGCCAACAACTCGGGCAGGACGGCATTGGGGTAGGCGAACAGGCTGACGATCTGCGTCCGTGGCGTGGGCCGCTGCACGCCTTGCGCATTCAGCCATGCGCTGGCATCAAATCCTGCCTGCGCTTGCAGCAGGCCGGGCTCGCGCAAGAGGCCGCCGGTCCGCTCAGTGAAGCCGGGGTAAAAGAATGACTTGGCAAGGCCGCGCCCCGGGCCGCTGAACTGCGGAGATGCCAAGCCGTGGCTGCGTTCCACATAGGCCTCGGCGCTGAGGTATTCGAGATTGAGCCACAGGGGCGGGCGCGCTTGCGCGGCCATGCGGGCGACAAAGGCTTCAGGCAATTCGCAGCCGAAGGTTTCGATCACCACATCGCTGCCACTCAAGTCAGCCGGAGGGTCGCCCCAGGGCAAAACCTCAATCCCCGCCGGGCGCGGCTGCGGCGCCATCCACTGCAGCGGCGCGTCATCATCCAACCACAAGCGCACCTGTTGGCCGCGCGCGGCCAAGTCGCGGGCCAGGCGCCAGCTCACGCCGATGTCGCCGTAGTTGTCGATCACTCGGCAAAACAAATCCCATTGCTTTTCCATGGGGGGATTATCCGGGGCGGCACAATCCGGCTGATGCAAGTGCCAGAGATGCCTGACCCCGAGATGCCAGAACCCGTGTCGCCAGAGCCGCTGCTGAAGCAGGCCGAGTCGCGCAGCCTGCCTGCCAGCGCGCCCGCCAGTGACGAGGCCGCCTTGCTCGGCGCCCAAAAGCAGGCCGAGTGGACCGCCGAGCGCGAGCTCATCGAAGCGGCCGAAGCCCAGCGTGTGCAAGAGATGGAGCAAGCGGCCCGCGAGCGCCGCGAGAAAATTCTTGCCCAGGTGGCGGCATTGCCCGGCCTGCCCGGTGTGTATCGCTATTTCGATGCGCAAGACCAGGTGCTTTACGTCGGCAAGGCCAAGCACCTGAAAAAGCGCGTCTCCAGCTATTTCCAGAAAGACCACGGCGGCACCCGCATCGGCATGATGGTGGCGCGCATCGCCCGGCTGGACACGACGGTGGTGCGCACCGAGGCCGAGGCCTTGCTGCTGGAAAACAATCTGATCAAGACGCTGAACCCCAAGTTCAACATCTTGTTCAAGGACGACAAGAGCTACCCCTATCTCAAGCTCAGTGGTCATGCCTTCCCGCGCTTGAGCTACTACCGCGGTGCGGTGGATCGGCGGCATCGCTACTTCGGGCCTTTCCCGAGCGCCTGGGCGGTGAAAGAGTCGATCCAGCTGATCCAAAAAGTGTTCAAGCTGCGCAGCTGTGAAGACACGGTGTTCAATAACCGCAGCCGGCCCTGCTTGCTGTATCAAATCCGGCGCTGCTCCGGCCCTTGCGTGCCCGAGGGGCAGGGTCCGGACTACGCCCGCAACGTCAGCCATGCCGAGCGATTCTTATTGGGCGACACCCAAGAGGTGATGGACGGCTTGCAGGTGCAGATGATGGCGCATGCCGATCGCCTGGAGTTTGAGCAAGCGGCCGAGTTGCGCAACCAGATCCAGGCCCTTTCCAAGGTGCTGCAGCAGCAGTCGATGGACGAGAACAGTGCCACCGGGCGCGACCGTGATGTGGACATTCTTGCGGCCAAGGTGCAGGGCGGACGCGCTTGCGTCAATCTGGCTATGGTGCGCGGCGGCCGGCATTTGGGGGACCGTGCCTTTTTCCCCAAGCATGTCGAAGAAGCCACGGCGCTGCGCTTGGCTGATGAGGATGAAGACGGCGGCGCCGATCAGGCCCGTGACTACTCGCCCGAGCGCCTGGTGCTGGAAGCCTTCATGGCCCAGCACTATTTGGAAGCGGCAGTGCCCTCACTGATCATCGTGAGCGAGCCTGTGGATGAGGGCTTGGCACAGGCGCTGACCGAGCAAGCCGGCTTCAAGGTTACCACGCAGGCGCAGCCGCGTGGGCAGCGCCGCATCTGGCAAGAGATGTGCGTCAAGGGCGCAGAGTTGGCGCTGGCGCGGCTCTTGTCCGAAGAAGGTTCGCAGCAAGCGCGCACCCGTGCGCTAGTCGACGCCTTGGATATGTCGGTACAGGAGTTGGATGCCTTCCGCATCGAATGTTTCGACATCAGCCACACCGCGGGCGAGGCCACCATGGCCTCTTGCGTGGTGTTTGAGTCTCACCAGATGCAAAGCAGCCAGTACCGTCGCTACAACATCGAAGGCATCACCGGCGGCGACGACTACGCCGCCATGCGCCAGGTCTTGACCCGCCGTTACGGCAAGCTGGCGGAAGCCGCGCAGCTCGGCACCGGGCGCTTGCCGGATCTGGTTTTGGTGGACGGCGGCCGAGGCCAGGTCTCCATGGCGCGGGAAGTGTTTGAAGAGCTGGGCCTGGACCTGAGCTTGATCGTCGGCGTGGAAAAGGGCGAGGGCCGCAAGGTCGGCCTGGAGGAGCTGGTCTTCGCCGACGGCCGCCCCAAAATCGGCTTGGGCCGCGATTCGGCGGCCTTGATGCTGGTGGCGCAGATTCGCGACGAGGCGCATCGCTTTGCCATCACCGGCATGCGCGCCAAGCGCGCGGCAGTGCGAACAGGAGGTTCGCGGTTGGAGGATATCGACGGCATCGGACCCAAAAAGCGCGCCCAACTGCTGCAACGCTTTGGTGGTGTGCGAGGCGTGGCGCAAGCCAGCGTGGAAGAGATTGCGACGGTGAAGGGGATTTCACGCGAGCTTGCCGAAGAGATCTACCGCGTACTGCACTGAAGCAAAGAGCAATGTCAGAGAAAACAACGATGTCCAGTACCGAAAAAAACGACTTCAAGAACCTGGCCTTGGGCCTTGGCTTCGCGGCCCTGTTGAGTGGCTGCTCGGTCAATACCGGCTCGGTCAGCCCGCCAGGGCCATCGAGTTCAGCAACACCGAGCGGTGCGAGTAGCGCAGACGGGCAGGGCGGCAGGACACCAGCGACTGGCACTCCTGGCTCCCCCAGCGCGCCCGCGCCGAGCGCTCGGCCCAGTGTCAAGCTGCCGCCAGCCAAAGCGGTTCGCAAGCCGGATGAATTGCGGATGCAGGCCGCACAGCGTTTGGTGGCAGCCAATCCTGATCGCAGCTATTCCGGCCCAGTGCCAGAGATCTTGCTGGCCATCCCCGTGCTGGAGGTTGAATTGCACCAAGACGGCAGCGTTAAGAGTGTCCATGTGCTGCGCAAGCCGGGCCAGGCGCCGGAGACAGTGCAACTCGCCATTGAGGCGATTCACCGCGCCGCGCCCTTCGGCAATGTCGCTGCCATGCCCAGGCCCTGGAAGTTTACCGAGACCTTTTTGTTCAATGACGAGCGTCGCTTCAAGCCGCGCACCTTGGACTGAGTCGAGCTTCTTGAATCAATAAAGCGACAGTGCCGCCAGGCGAAGCCGGAATCGCGCCCTTTTGTTGTGCACAATGCCCAGCATGTTCTTCACACTGCCTACGCTCTTCACCTGGGCTCGCATCGTCGCCATTCCGCTGATTGTGGGTGTGTTCTATCTGGACATTGCCATCAGCAGTCGTAATCTGATCGCAACCGCGCTTTTCGTGCTGGTGGCGCTGACGGATTGGCTCGACGGCTACCTGGCCCGCAAGCTGAATCAGACCTCCGCTTTCGGTGCTTTTCTGGATCCGGTGGCCGACAAGATCTTGGTCTGTGCGGCTTTGCTGGTCTTGTTGGAGTTGGGGCGTGTCGATGCCCTGGTGGCCTTGGTCATCATCGGTAGAGAGATCACCATTTCAGCCTTGCGCGAATGGATGGCGCAGATTGGTGCGTCAAGCAGCGTCGCGGTTCATATGGTGGGCAAGCTCAAGACCACGGTGCAGATGGTGGCGATTCCCTTCTTGCTGTTTGATGGCCCTTTGTTTGGCCTGATCTCGACCAAGCTGTGGGGTACTTGGCTGATTTATTTGGCGGTGATCCTGACCATTTGGTCCATGGTGTATTACCTCCAAAAAGCCTTACCCGAGATTCGCGCGAAGGCTCGCTGAATCGCTGTTGCGCGCCCTGATGCGGCTTGCTGCGCGCTTAATCGTCTGATTGGGCTTGCCGGGTTTTGGCCGGCTTGAAATGCGCCGGTTCAGACGGTCTTCGGGCACAAATGCCGGCACTTTGTATCAGGACTTTTCCCGGCAATCCAAGCCCTGTGGAATCCCATAGAATCCGCTTCCCTGCGCCGCTATCGGCTTGTTCCGATGGATGCTGCGGCCGGCTTTTTTAGCTTGGCCGTGCTGCGACAGCAGCCCCAACCAGCCCAATGAATCGTGGCATCAAGCACATGCCTTGATTTCAAATTTGAGAGGACTCTTCGTGAATAAGTCTGAACTGATCGATCACATTGCCACGCAAGCGGATATTTCCAAGGCCGCGGCGGCGCGGGCTTTGGAAGCAGTGATAGTCGGTGTCAAGACCACGTTGAAGAAGAACGGCACGGTGTCGCTGGTGGGCTTTGGCACATTCAGTGTTACCAAGCGCGCTGCGCGTGCGGGTCGTAATCCGCGCACAGGGGACGCCATCAAAATCAAATCCGCCAAGGTGCCGAAGTTTCGCCCTGGCAAAGCTTTGAAAGATGCGGTCAATTAATCCCGTATAATTTGCGGTTTTCCGGGTGCTTAGCTCAGTTGGTAGAGCGTCGCCTTTACACGGCGCAGGTCGGCGGTTCGAGCCCGTCAGCACCCACCAAAAATTTCCATGGAAGTACGGCATCAAGTTCGATTGAGTTCGATTTGGTGCATGGCATCAACCACAATGCCAGCTCATTCAAAGGCGGACCTCGGTTCGCCTTTGTCGCATTCGCATGCATGTCTGAGGTTTTTCGATGTTTGAGTTCGTCCGTAAACACACGCGCCTGTTTCAGTTCATCCTGCTGATTCTGATCCTGCCTTCGTTTGCCTTGGTGGGCATGCAGGGCTACACGAGCTTTATGGACGGCGCCAATGCCAGCGTGGCAACGGTCGATGGCCACAAGATCTCGCAAACCGAGTGGGATAACGCCAAGCGTCAGCAGGCTGAGCGCATGCGTGCGCAGATGCCTAATCTGGATCCTAAGTTGCTGGACTCGCCGGAAGCGCATAAGGAAGCCCTGGAAGGCTTGGTGCGTGAGCGCGTGTTGCAGGCAGCCGCCAAGGATCAGCATTTCATCGTCAGCGATGAGCGCCTGCAGTCCTTGTTCCTGAACGACCCCCAGTTCGCCTTTCTGCGTAACCCAGATGGCTCGGTCAATAAGTCGGTGATCGCTGCGCAGGGTATGAGCTCGCAGATGTTTGTGGAGCGCCTGAGGCAAGACCTGACCCTGCGTCAAGTGACGCTGGGCGTGACGACTTCCGGCCTGGCCAATAGCGCCAATGCGAATGTGGCCTTTGATGCGCTGCTGCAGCAGCGCGAACTGCAATTGCAGCGCTTCGACGCCAAGGACTTTGCGGCCAAAATTGAGCCGACCGAAGCGCAGCTGGAAGCTTTCTACAAAGACCCGGCCAATGCCGCGCAGTTCCAACTGCCTGAGAGCGCCCAAATCCAGTATCTGGTGCTGGACCTGGAGTCCTTGAAGAAGGGCGTGAGCTTCAGCGAGGAAGATCTGCGCAAGTACTACGAAGAGAACGCTTCGCGCTACGCCGTGGCCGAAGAGCGCCGTGCCAGCCACATCTTGATCAAGGCTGAGAAGTCGGCCTCTGCGGAAGAGCGCAGCAAGGCCAAAGCTCGCGCCGAAGAGCTGTCGGCCCAGGCCCGCAAGAACCCGGCCATGTTTGCCGAGCTGGCACGCAAGAATTCGCAGGACGAAGGCTCGGCCGTGAATGGTGGTGATCTCGACTTCTTCGGTCGTGGCGCCATGGTCAAGCCGTTTGACGATGCAGTCTTTGCCATGAAGAAGGGCGAAATCAGCGCGCCCATCGAGTCGGACTTCGGCTATCACGTGATCGAGTTGACCGGCGTGCGCGGCGGTGACAAAAAGAGCTTTGACAGCGTCCGCGCCGAAGTTGAGGCTGAAGTGCGCAAGCAACTGGCGCAAAAGCGTTATTCGGAAGCGGCTGAGCAGTTCAGCAATATGGTCTACGAGCAGGCCGATAGCCTTCAGCCTGCGGCGGACAAGCTCAAGCTGAGCATCGCCACGGCCACGGTGCAGCGCACCCCTGCGCCTGGCGCGGTCGGTCCTTTGGCGTCGGCCAAGTTGCTGGAAGCGGTGTTCGGCAACGACGCGCTGCGCAACAAGCGCAATACCGAGGCCGTTGAGACCGCGCCGAATCAGATGACTGCCGCGCATGTGGTGCAGCACAACCCGGCCAAGATGCAGGCCCTGGTTGATGTGCGGGATCGCGTTCGTGCCCAGGTGCTGAATAAATTGGCCACGGCCGAAGCGGTGAAGGCGGGCGAAGCCAAGCTCGAAGCCCTGAAGAAGGGTGGCGATGCGGCTGGTTTGAGCGAGCCGACCTTGGTGTCGCGCGCGCAATCGCGCGGTTTGCCGCGCAAGGTGCTGGAGGCTGTGTTGGCGGCTGACGCGAGCAAGCTGCCTGCTTATGTGGGCGTAGAGGCCGGTGATGGCAGCTACGTGGTGGTGCGCCTCAACAAGCTGCAAGACCGCGATCCGGCCGTGATTGATGGCAAGCGCGCCGCTCAGCAATACGCGCAAGCGTGGGGTGCCGCTGAATCGCAGGCCTACCTCGCTGCATTGAAGACGCGTTTCAAGGCTGTGGTGAAGGCGTCCGGCGCGGCGGCTTCGGCGCCGCAGCCCTAATCGGCGCCGGCGGAATCATGGCGACAGGGCGTTTTGCCCTGTCGGCGCGAATCGGTACGCAGATAGGCGGGAAACTCGAAAGTTTCAAATTTTTTTCAAAAACTCTCAAGGCGGCTTGAAAGTCGTACTACAATGAGAGTCTCAGCGGTGGTTGTAGCTCAGTTGGTAGAGTCACGGATTGTGATTCCGTTTGTCGTGGGTTCGAGTCCCATCAGCCACCCCAAGAAAATGCAGGCTCTTGTTAACCTGCTAGAAAACAGGCCCTTCAAGGGCCTGTTTTTCTTTGTGCGTTTGAACTTGCTGCCAGGCAGATCGTTCGTGCATTAACGTAGACCACAAAAAAGGGACCTGTTTGACGGGTCCCTTTTTGCTTTGCGTCTGCGCTTGGCTTTAGCTCACACCAGCCCTTGCTTGCTGGCCAGTACGGCCGCCTCGGCCCGGCTGGAGACGTTGAGCTTTTTGTAGATGCTCTTGATGTGGTCGTTGACCGTGAACCACTTGATGCCCATCAGGTTGGCAATTTCCTTGATGGTGAAGCCTTTGCTGAGATAAGTCAGCACTTCGCTTTCACGCGGTGTCAGGCGTTCCCACTCGGGTGGCGGGTCCAGCACGACGCCGCGGCCGCTGGCAAACGTGGCGGTAGATGACAGGGTGCCAAATCCCGAGTTGAGCGACATGGGGCTGCTATCGCTTGCCACGCCAGGGCGGAAGTGGGAGAGCAAACGGCGCGCGATGGCTGGCGACAAGGGCGGCTGACCGCGCACGATGCGTTGCAACTCTTCGACCAGCACTTCGAAGCGATCTTCCTTCAGCAAATAGCCGTCGGCGCCGCATTGCAGGGCAGGGAAGAGGTGGTCGTCGTCCGAGTACAGCGTGGTGACGATCTTGATCGTGGTCGTGCCAGCTAACTCGGCCAGAAACTCCATGCCATTGCCATCGGGCAACTCCAGATCCACAAGGACCAGCTTGAAGCACGCGCCAGGGCTGCTCTCGGCCAAAGCGGCGGTATGACGGCGGGCGCCTTCAAGGTCACCGGCCTCGATGATTTCCATCGGGTCGCTGAAGCTCTCTCGCACCACGCGGCACAGAAAGCTACGAGCCACCGGGTTGTCTTCAATGATGAGTACTTTGACTGCCATGACGAATTGTTCCAGATAGCTTTCATCGTATCTCACAAAGCGCCGATATCGAGCGGGACGGGGCCGCAAGGCGAATCCTCACCCTTTGAGTCCGGGGGGTGACTGACTCAATTGCGCAGAACGATCTTGCCGATGACTTGGCGGCTGGCCATGCGGGAAAAAGCTGCAGGCAATTGCTGCATTTCCAAAACTGAATCCAAGACCGGTTTGACCTTGCCCTGTGCATACCACTGCGCAAGGTGGGCCATCATCTGCGCATTGGCAGCGGGTTCCCGTTTGGCAAACTCGCCCCAGAACACGCCCATCAGCGAGGCGCCCTTGAGCAAAGCCAGATTGAGCGGCAAGGCCGGAATCTGGCCTTGGGCAAAGCCAATCACAAGATAGCGTCCGCGCCAGGCAATGGAGCGGAACACCGGCTCAAACAAGTCGCCCCCCACCGGGTCGAAGACGACGTCGGGCCCTTTGCCGCCAGTGGCGTCCTTGATGGCGGCGCGAAGGTCGCCTTGGCTGTAGTTGATGGCGCTGTCGGCGCCAAGTGCCAGGCACTGCGCGCATTTCTCGTCACTCGATGCGGCGGCGATAACGCGCGCACCGGCTGCCTTGGCAATTTGAATGGCCGCAGTGCCGACGCCGCCGGCGGCGCCCAGAATCAGTACCGTCTCACCGGCCTGCAACCCGGCGCGGTCAAGCAGGGCGTGGTGACTGGTGGCATAGGTGCAGATGAAGGCGGCGGCGTCCTCAAAGGGAAAGCCCGCCGGCAAGGGCATCAATTGCTTGGCCGATACGCAAGCGTGGCTGCCAAAGCCGCCGGTGCCTGCAAAGGCTGCTACGGCGTCCCCCGGATGAAAGCCCGTGACGCCGGTGCCGACGGCCTCAACCACGCCGGCATATTCAGCGCCCGGCACAAAAGGCAGGGGCGGCTTGATTTGGTACTTGCCTTGCACGATCAGCAAATCAGGGAAGTTCAGGCTGGCGGCCTTGATCGCCACCAAAACCTCGCCGGCGGCTGGGCTCGGTGTGGGCAAGTCGCGCCACACCAGGGCTTCGGGGCCGAGCGGATCTTCACAAAGCCAAGCGTGCATGGCGCAACCTTTCGGGTGATGTCGGAGGGTTAAAAAATTTAGTCGCGATGATAGGCAGGCTTGAGCCTGTTGGTGGGTCGCGCAGGTGACGGCATGCCTACAATGCTTTCATGCGCATACTTATCGCCAATGACGACGGATACCTTGCTCCAGGGCTGCATGCCTTGGTCAAGGCTTGTGAAGGCTTGGGTCAGATCGAGGTGATCGCCCCTGAGCAAAATGCCAGCGGGACATCCAACTCGCTCACGCTGGGCCGGCCGCTGTCGGTGTTCAGCGCGGCCAATGGATTCCGCTACGTCAACGGCACGCCCTCGGACTGTGTGCACGTGGCGCTGACGGGCTTGCTTGGCTACAAGCCCGACTTGGTGCTCTCTGGCATCAATAACGGCGCCAATATGGGCGACGACACGCTCTATTCGGGGACGGTTGCCGCGGCAACTGAGGGTTATCTTTTTGGTATTCCCTCGATTGCGTTTTCGCAAGTCGAGAAGGGCTGGGGCCATCTGGATGCCGCGGCCGCGTTGGCCCGGCAAGTGGTGGAGCAAGTCATTCAAGGCGGCCTGGACAAGGCCTTTTTGCTCAACGTCAATATTCCGAACCGGGCTGATGCGCTGAGCTTGCCCAGGCGCGTGACGCGTTTGGGCCGGCGCCATGCCAGCGAGCCGGTGATCAAGCAGCAAAGCCCACGCGGTGAAACTATTTACTGGATCGGCCCGGCGGGTGATGCGCGTGAGGCCGGTGCTGGCACCGACTTCCACGCCACGGCGGCGGGTGAAGTGTCAATCACGCCCCTGCAAGTGGATCTGACTCATCATGCTGTGCTGCCGGAGTGGGCGGCGCGTCTCGGTCAAAAGGCATGACAGGGCCGGCCAACAAGCCGCAGCGTTTCCCGGCGGGTTTGCAAAAAGCCCTGGGTAGCGGTTCGCGCGAGGTCTTGATGCCTCAGCGTCATTTGCGCGAGGCAGCGGCAGATGCCGCCCGTTTGCTGCCGCCCAGCGGCCTTGGCATGGATTCGCAAAACGTGCGCCGCCGCATGGTGCAGCGCCTTCAGCAGGCGGGCTTGCAGGACGAGCGCGTCTTGCAGGCGCTGGCTGAAGTGCCGCGACATGAATTCGTCGACAGTGCCTTGGCCATTCAGGCCTATGAGGACACCAGTTTGCCGATCGGCCATGGCCAGACCATTTCCAAGCCGTCAGTCGTGGGCCGCATGATTGCCATTTTGTTGGGTGGCGGCGCGGCCCGGCAGCTTGGTTCGCTGGGGCGGGTGCTGGAGATTGGTACCGGCTGTGGTTACCAGGCGGCGGTTTTGGCCTGCTTGGCGCGCCAGGTGGTGTCGATCGAGCGATTGCGGCCCTTGCACGAAAAGGCGCATGCCAATTTGCAAGCGCTGCGCTTGAGTCAGATACGTTTGATCTACGGTGATGGCCGCTTGGGTCATCCGGGTGCTGCGCCCTTTGACAGCATCATTGCGGCTGCGGGTGGCGATGATTTGCCGCCTGCTTGGTTGGCTCAATTGGCACCGGGCGGACGACTGGTGGCGCCGATGGTGGCGCCGGGCGGGCAGGGCCAGGTGCTGGTGGTGGTTGATCATCTGGTTGATTCAGGAATCAGCCGCTTTGTGCGTAGCGAGTACGAGGCCGTCCACTTCGTGCCCTTAAAATCTGGCGTGTTGTGAGTCGCTGGGGCAGGGCCTCGCTTTCACCACTCGGCCGCTATCAGGCGGCGCACCCAGGCGTCGTTCTTTATCGTTTGGGCCTGGCATGAAGATGCGGCATTGCACGCAGCTTCATCGGCCTTCCGAACTCTCACTGAATCAGTCAGCGAATCAACGCATGCAAAAGAACTCTCTCTCCCGCATTTCCCTCGCGCTGGTGTCGGCTGGCTTGCTGGCCTTGTTGTCGGCTTGCGGAACCAGCCTGAACAAGGCCCCGGTTGAAGACCGCGCGCCGGTCAAAACGACCAAGCCGGCCACGGGAGCCACGGCAGCCACGCCTGCACCCGCTGCCAGCGATGTGAAGCCCTTGCCCGGTATTGAGAATGCTGGCAAGCCCGGCTATTACACCGTCAAGCCCGGCGACAACCTGATCCGCATTGCGATGGAGAACGGGCAGAGTTGGCGTGATCTGGTCAAGTGGAATAGCCTTGAGAACCCCAATGTGATCGAGGTCGGCCAGGTTTTGCGTGTGGTGCAGCCGGGTGTGGATGCGTCCACGGTGAGCGCAAGACCCGTGGCCTCGGCCAAGGTGGAAACGCGCCCGTTGGATGCCAAAACACCGGGCGCGTCAGGCGCTTCAGCGCCTGCGTCCACCGCTGCCGCGACGCCAGCGCCGACCAAAATTGACGACGACGACATCAGCTGGGCCTGGCCCGCTTCTGGCAGCGTGATCACCAGCTTTGATGAGGCTCGCAACAGCAAGGGCTTGGACATTAGTGGCAAAGCGGGCGATGCAGTTTTGGCTGCCGCGGACGGCCGTGTCATGTATGCTGGCTCTGGCTTGCGGGGCTATGGTCAGATGATCATCATCAAGCACAATGCCGGCTACCTCAGTGCTTATGCCCACAATCAAACCTTGCTGGTCAAAGATGACCAAGTTGTGCGCAAGGGGCAGAAGATAGCCGAGATGGGGTCTAGCGATGCAGATCAGGTCAAGCTTCACTTCGAGATTCGCCGTCAAGGCAAGTTGCTCGATCCAGCCAGGGTTTTGCCTAGCCGCTGAACGCGCTTGGCTCGGGGCGTTGCATCATGAAGCATGCTGACGCCCCTTCACCCAGGCCCTCCGCGGGCCTGACGACTTTTTCGATCGATGTGGCATTGGGTGCCTTGGAGGGAGCGGATTCCCTCGCTGGACCTGCTGGCATGGACGATGAGCAGGCGCAGGCAAAGCCCGGCGCTGCAGCACTGAACGGCCAAGCCAGCGAGCTTGATGCCGAGACTGATCCCGGCAATGCCTTGCAGGCCTATTTGCGCGATATTCGCCGCACGCCACTGCTCAGCCCGGAAGACGAATACGCCACCGCCTTGCAAGCGCGTACCGGTAGCTTTGCCGCTCGCCAAGCCATGATCAAGCACAACCTGCGCTTGGTCGTCAGCATTGCCAAGAACTATCTGGGCCGCGGCCTGCCGATGAGTGATTTGATCGAGGAGGGCAATCTCGGCTTGATGCATGCCATTGGCAAGTTTGAGCCGGAGCGTGGCTTTCGCTTCTCTACCTATGCCAGTTGGTGGATTCGCCAGAGCATCGAGAGCGCCTTGATGCATCAGGCGCGTTTGGTGCGCTTGCCGGTGCACATCGTGCGTGAACTCAACCAGGTCTTGAAGGCCAGGCGCGCCTTGGAGGCGGTGCAAAGCCAGCACGGTGTCGAGGCCAAGGTGAGGGTCGAAGACGTGGCGGCTGCGGTGGGGCGGCCGGTGGAGGATGTGGCTGAATTGCTGTCCTACGCGGAAGTGCCCAGCTCGCTGGACTCCCCGGTGGATCGCAATGGCGAGGGGGGAGAGTCGATGATGGATCTCGTGGCGGATGAGCAGGCCATTGATCCGTTGGGCCTGCGTTTGAGTCATGAGTTAGAAGACTTGGTCTCGCACGGTTTGGCTGCCTTGAGTGAGCGCGAGCGCGAGGTCTTGGCCGGGCGATTTGGTTTGTCTGACCGCGAGCCTGAAACCCTGGATGTGCTGGCCACCCGCTTGCATTTGACGCGAGAGCGCATTCGGCAGATTCAGATCGAGGCGCTGGCCAAGCTCAAGCGCAATATGATGCGCCACGGCATCGACCGCGATTCGATTTTTTAGGGCGGAGCGGCTGCCGTTCGCTTGGGCTTTGCGGAGCCTGGGATAATCCGGCCCATGATTCAAGATTCAGAATGGCTCAAGGTCGAATCCATCGACCTTGACGCGCAGGGCGTTGCCCACAAAACGGATGGCAAGGTGGTTTTCATCGAGGGCGCATTGCCCGGTGAAGAGGTTCAAGTCACGACCGGCCGCAAGAAAAATAGCTGGGAGCAGGGCACGATGACGGCCATGCGGCATGAAAGCTCGCAGCGCGTCACGCCCGGTTGCCCGCACTTCGGTCTTCATGCCGGGGCCTGCGGGGGCTGCAAGATGCAGCACCTTCATGCGGGGGCGCAGGTGGCCGTCAAGCAGCGGGTGGTGGAGGACAACCTCTGGCACCTGGGCAAGGTCAAGCCTGAAACCCTGCTGCGGCCGATCGAAGGCCCGACCTGGGGCTATCGCTACCGCGCTCGCTTCTCGGTGCGCTATGTGCCCAAGAAGGCGCAGGTGCTGATCGGCTTTCACGAGCGCAAGAGCCGCTATGTGGCAGACATGCAGGTCTGCAAGGTGGTGCCTCAGCGCGTCAGCGATTTGCTGATGCCGCTGCGTGACTTGATCGCCAGCATGGATGAGCGCGACCGTTTGCCGCAAATCGAGTTGGCCATGGGTGACTCGGTGATTGCGCTGGTGCTGCGCAACCTCAATCCTCTGCCCGATGCGGACAAGGCGCGCATGCGCGACTTTGCGGCCAAGCATGGTGTGCAATGGTGGCTGCAGCCCAAGGGGCCGGACACGGTGCATTTGCTGGACGAGGGTGGGGCGCAGCTGGCTTACAGCCTGCCCGAGTTTGGCGTGGTGATGCCATTCAAGCCAACCGACTTCACCCAGGTCAATCCGCACATCAACGCCGTGCTGGTCGGTCGTGCACTGCGCCTGCTGGATGTGCAGAAGGATGAGCGGGTGATCGACTGGTTCTGCGGCTTGGGTAATTTCACGCTGCCCTTGGCCACCAAGGCGCGCGAGGTTCTGGGCATCGAGGGCAGTGAGACCTTGGTGCAGCGTTCGCGCGAGAACGCCCGTGCCAACGGCTTGGCGGACAAAACAAGCTTCGAGGCGCGCAATCTGTTTGAGATGACGCCCGCCTTGTTGGCGGCCGATGGTGTGGCCGATAAATGGCTGGTCGATCCACCGCGTGATGGTGCTTTCGCCTTGGCCAAGGCTGTGGCTGATATTGCACAAGACCCGAGCTTGGCGCCCGACTGGCAGCCGCCCAAGCGGATTGTTTACGTCAGCTGCAACCCGAGCACGTTGGCGCGCGACGCCGGCTTGCTGGTCAATGTGGCGGGCTACCGCTGTACGGCGGCCAGTGCGGTGAATATGTTCCCGCACACCTCGCATGTCGAAAGCATTGCAGTGTTTGAACTCGCCTCTGGCAAATGAGCCAGGTCTGAAACGAACAAAGGGCCTGAGGGCCCTTTGTTTCTTTATGCACCGCGAAGCGGCTGCGCCATCAAGTGGAGCCCATGGATCCGGCTTTACCGGTCCATCGGGCTCGGCCCCTTGAGGGGGTGGCGCGTCAGCGCCTACGGGGGAGGGTCATCAGTCGCGCTCGCCGCCGAAGATGCCCAGCAGGGACAGCAGGCTCTGGAACACGTTGTAGATGTCCAGGTAGATGGCCAGCGTGGCGGAGATGTAGTTGGTCTCGCCGCCGTCGATCACGCGCTTGATGTCGTAGAGCATGAAGGCGGAGAACACGGCCATGGACAAGGCCAGCATGGTCAGCATCAGCGCCGAGGATTGCAAGAAGATGTTCACCACGCCCACCACCAGCAAGATGATGGCGCCGACGAACAAGAACTTGCCCATGCCGGACAGATCGCGCTTGATCACCGTGGCCAGCGAGGCCATGGCGAAGAAGATGGCGCCGGTGCCGCCGAAGGCCATCATGATCAGGCTGCTGCCGTTCTTGAAGCCCAGAATGCCGGCCAGCAAGCGCGACAGCATCAAGCCCATGAAGAAGGTGAAAGCCAGCAAGGCATAAACGCCGGTGCTGCTGTTCTTGGTCTTCTCGACCACGAACATCAGGCCGAAGGCGCCGGCAAAGAACACCATCATGCTCATGCCTGTGCCCATGGCGGCCATGATGCCGGTGGAGACGCCTACCCAGGCGCCCAGCACGGTGGGCACCATGGACAAGGCCAGCAGCCAATAGGTATTGCGCAGCACGCGTTGGCGCTCCAGCGCCAAGCCGGCGCCGGCGACGCCGCCGTATTGGGTTTGTAGGGTTTCGTTCATCACAGTCCTCCGAAAATTAGTTCAAAGCTGCAGAGGAGGGCATGGGTGCCCGCCAACCGGCAACTGCCGCGACTGTAGCCTGTTTGACAGGTGGGGCCGAGGCTCGGGCCTTGGCCCTGACAGGCTAAAGTGGGGACTTCACTCACAAAATCAATCCCATGAAGCAAAAGCCCTATCTTTCCATGGCCGAAGTCAAGTTGATCGCCGCTGCCGCCGAAGCGGAAGCGTTGGCGCATCAGTGGGCGGTCAGCATCGCCATCGTTGACGACGGTGGTCATCTGCTGTGGCTGCAGCGCCTGGATGGTGCTGCGGCCATTTCGGCGCAAATCGCCCCAGCCAAGGCGCATACCTCGGCCTTGGGTCGTCGTGAGTCCAAGATTTATGAGGACATCATCAATCAGGGCCGGGTGTCATTTTTGAGCGCGCCTGGCTTGAGCGGTCTGCTGGAAGGTGGCGTGCCGATTCTGGTGGATGGGCATTGCGTTGGCGCCGTCGGCGTGAGCGGCGTGAAGTCCACGGAAGATGCGCAGATCGCACGCGCAGGAATTGCTGCGCTGAGCTGAGGGTTTGTCGCTGGGGATTTAGCCGGAAATCCTTGTCACAACACGGTCAAAAGTTGCGTGTAGCGACTGGTGATAACCCTGGTCGGGTATACTTAGCAGGTTTACCCGCAACCTACCGCCTCCAGCGAAACTCAAACCAGTTTCTTCACCGGACTCAGGTCACTTCTTGCCAGCACCACGTTTCGCGATGTGCGATGTGCGGTGCGCCAAGATGATGAGCAGAGCTGGACGCGCACTCTACCGGAGTCCCCCGTGCTGTCCGATCTGCTCCATACCCCCCACGCGATTCTCGCCCTGGCAGACGGCACGGTCTTCAAAGGCAGCGCTATCGGCGCTGCTGGCCACACTGTCGGTGAGGTGGTGTTCAACACCGCCATGACCGGCTACCAAGAAATCCTCACTGACCCGAGCTACTGCCGGCAGATCGTGACCCTCACGTATCCGCACATCGGCAACTACGGCGTCAACGACGAGGATGTCGAGGCCTCGAAGATCCATGCCGCTGGTTTGATCATCAAAGAATTGCCGCTGCTGTCGTCCAACTTCCGCGAGACCCGTAGTCTGGGTCAGTATTTGCAGGATGAAGGCACGGTGGCGATTGCCAATATCGATACCCGCCGCCTGACCCGTCTGCTGCGCACCACCGGCGCGCAAAACGGGTGCATCATGGCTTTGCCTCTGGGTGTGGCCATCACGCCGGAGTTGATCGCTCAGGCCGTGGCCTTGGCCCAAGGCGCGCCAAGCATGGCCGGCCAGGATTTGGCCAAGGTGGTCAGCACCGAAAAGACTCACGCCTGGACGCAGACCGAATGGACCCTGGGCAAGGGCTACGGCGAGCAGACCCAGCCCCGCTTCCATGTGGTGGCTTACGACTTCGGCGTGAAGAGCAATATTCTGCGTATGCTGGCTTCGCGCGGCTGCAAGATCACGGTGGTGCCTGCGCAAACGCCCGCCTCGGTGGTGTTTGGCATGGAGCCCGATGGCGTGTTCTTGTCCAACGGCCCCGGCGACCCGCAGCCCTGCGATTACGCGATCAAGGCAGCAGCCGAATTGATCGAATCTGGCATCCCGACTTTCGGCATTTGCTTGGGTCACCAGATCATGGCGCTAGCCTCAGGCGCTAAGACCTTCAAGATGAAGTTTGGCCATCACGGCGCCAACCATCCGGTCAAGGATTTGGACAGCGGTCGCGTCTCCATCACCAGCCAGAACCACGGTTTTGCGGTGGTGGCGGAAGACCTGCCTGCCAATCTGCGCGCCACCCACATCAGCTTGTTTGACGGCACGCTGCAGGGCCTGGCTCGCACCGACAAGCCGGCCTTCTGCTTCCAGGGTCACCCTGAAGCCAGCCCCGGCCCGCATGACATTTCGTATTTGTTTGATCGCTTCATCAGTCTGATGGCGAAGGCTTGATGGAGTAAAGACAATGGCAAAACGTACAGACATCAAGAGCATCCTCATCATCGGCGCTGGCCCCATCATCATTGGCCAGGCTTGTGAATTCGACTACTCCGGCGCGCAGGCCTGCAAGGCTTTGCGTGAAGAGGGTTACAAAGTCATTCTGGTGAACAGCAACCCTGCCACCATCATGACCGACCCCGACACGGCCGACGTCACCTATATCGAGCCCATCACCTGGCAAGTGGTCGAGAAGATCATTGCCAAGGAGCGGCCTGATGCGGTGCTGCCCACCATGGGCGGCCAGACCGCGTTGAATTGCGCGCTGGACCTGCACAAGCATGGCGTGCTGGCCAAGTACAACGTGGAGATGATCGGCGCCAATGAGAAGGCGATCGAGAAGGCCGAAGACCGCCTGAAGTTCAAGGATGCGATGACCAAGATCGGTCTCGATTCCGCCAAGTCCGGCATCGCGCATTCCATGGAAGAAGCGCTGGCCGTGCAAAAGCGCATCAAGGACGAAATCGGTGGCACCGGCTTCCCCATGGTCATTCGCCCCAGCTTCACGCTCGGCGGCACGGGTGGCGGCATCGCCTACAACCCCGAGGAATTCGAGGAAATCTGCAAGCGCGGCCTGGATCTGTCCCCGACCCGTGAACTCTTGATCGAAGAGTCGCTGATTGGTTGGAAAGAGTACGAGATGGAGGTTGTGCGCGACAGCAAAGACAACTGCATCATCGTCTGCTCGATCGAGAACCTAGACCCCATGGGCGTGCACACCGGTGACTCCATCACCGTCGCGCCGGCTCAGACCCTGAGCGACAAAGAGTACCAACTGCTGCGCAACGCCTCCATCGCCATCTTGCGCGAAATCGGCGTGGACACCGGTGGTTCGAACGTGCAGTTCTCGATCAATCCCAAAAACGGCCGCATGACCGTGATTGAGATGAATCCGCGCGTGTCGCGTTCCTCGGCACTGGCCTCCAAGGCCACCGGCTTCCCGATCGCCAAGATCGCTGCCAAGCTGGCCGTGGGCTACACCCTGGACGAATTGCGCAACGACATCACCGGCGGCGTGACCCCGGCATCGTTTGAGCCCAGCATCGACTACGTGGTCACCAAGATCCCGCGTTTCGCCTTCGAGAAGTTCCCGATGGCCGATTCGCGTCTGACCACGCAGATGAAGTCGGTGGGTGAGGTGATGGCCATGGGCCGCACCTTCCAGGAAAGCTTCCAGAAGGCCTTGCGTGGCCTAGAAACAGGCATTGATGGTCTGACCGAGCGCAGCACTGACCGCGAAGAAATCGTGCAAGAGATCGGCGAGCCCGGCCCTGAGCGCATCTTGTTCGTGGCTGATGCTTTCCGCCTGGGTATGAGCCAGGCCGAAGTGTTTGAAGAGACGGCCATCGACCCTTGGTTCCTGGCGCAAATCGAGCAACTGGTGCAGATCGAGCAATCGCTGGCTGGTCGCGCACTGGGCTCTTTGTCGGCAGACGAGTTGCGTCTGCTGAAGAAGAAGGGCTTCTCTGACAAGCGTCTGGGCAAGATCCTGGCCAGCAACCAGCATGATGTGCGTCGCGCCCGCCATGCCCTGGGCGTGCGCCCGGTCTATAAGCGCGTGGACACCTGCGCGGCCGAGTTCTCGACCGAAACGGCCTATATGTACTCGACCTACGAGGAAGAGTGCGAAGCCGAGCCGACGAACAACAAGAAAATCATGGTGCTGGGCGGTGGCCCGAACCGTATTGGTCAAGGTATTGAGTTCGATTACTGCTGCGTGCACGCCGCTTTGGCCATGCGCGAAGACGGTTACGAGACCATCATGGTCAACTGCAATCCCGAGACCGTCTCGACCGACTACGACACCTCGGATCGCCTCTACTTTGAGCCTGTGACCCTGGAAGACGTGCTGGAAATCGTCGAGAAGGAAAAGCCTGTCGGCGTGATCGTTCAGTACGGCGGCCAGACACCTTTGAAGCTGGCCCTGGACCTGGAAGCTAACGGCGTGCCCATCATCGGCACCACGCCCGACAGCATCGATATGGCCGAGGACCGCGAGCGCTTCCAACAGCTCTTGCACGAGCTGGGCCTGAAGCAGCCGCCGAATCGCACTGCGCGTACCGAAGAGCAGGCTGTGGCGCTGGCCAATGAAATCGGCTACCCGCTGGTGGTGCGCCCCAGCTATGTGCTGGGCGGCCGCGCGATGGAAATCGTGCACGGCGACAAGGACCTGGAGCGCTATATGCGCGAAGCGGTGCGTGTCTCTGACAAGTCGCCAGTGCTGCTGGATCGATTCTTGGAAGATGCTGTGGAAGTTGATGCCGACTGCATCAGCGATGGCACCGATGTGATGATCGGCGGCATCATGGAGCACATCGAGGCCGCTGGTATCCACTCCGGCGACTCGGCTTGCTCGCTGCCGCCTTACACCCTGTCGGTGGCCTTGCAGGACGAGTTGCGTCGTCAAACGGCGGCCATGGCTCGCGCCCTGAAGGTGGTGGGCCTGATGAACGTGCAGTTCGCCATTCAAGGTGATGTGACCGGTGGCCTGGAAGGCGCGACGGTCTATGTGCTGGAAGTGAATCCACGTGCCTCGCGCACGGTGCCTTTCGTGTCCAAGGCGACCGGCCAGCAATTGGCCAAGATCGCCGCACGTTGCATGGCCGGCCAGAAGCTCCAAGACCAGAAGGATCGCTTGGGTCGCGTGCCGGCCGAAGTGGTGCCGCCTTATTTCAGCGTCAAGGAAGCCGTCTTCCCCTTCAATAAGTTCCCGGGCGTGGATCCCATCCTGAGCCCCGAGATGCGCTCTACCGGCGAAGTGATGGGCGCTGCCCGCACCTTCGGTGAAGCGATGTTGAAGAGCCAGCTGGGTGCCGGCTCGCGTCTGCCGCGCCAAGGCAATGTGCTGATCACGGTGAAGAATGCCGACAAGGCGCGCGCCGTGGCCGTGGCCAAGGATCTGCATGCCCTGGGCTTCGGCGTGGTGGCCACCAAGGGCACGGCAGCTGCCGTGGCCGAGGCCGGCGTGCCAGTGCGCGTGGTCAACAAGGTCAAGGACGGCCGCCCGCACATTGTCGACATGATCAAGGGCGGCGAGATTCAGCTGGTGTTCACCACCGTGGATGAGACCCGTACCGCGATTGCCGACAGTCGCCACATCCGTCAGGCCGCCCTGGCTGCCCGCGTGACTTACTACACCACCATGGCTGGCTGCGAAGCTGCAGTGGAGGGCATGAAGCACCAAGACGGCTTGCTGGTGCAATCCCTGCAAGAACACCACGCCTCTCTCAAATAAATCAAGAAAGTAAAAAAAGCTACACCAAAACCTACACCTGCCTCATGGGCAGGCGGCATTTAGCTCAAATTGAGCGCTTAGGGTGCCGGTTTTGGTGGCTTTTTAGCCGTGGTTTGTCCTGGCGGATGACCCGTATGGCTCCATGTTTATTGCTTGCAGCTACGACAAAACGGACCAGCTGGTCCGTTTTTTTACGCCATTTCTCATCGCGGGAGGCACTTACGTGCCGCTGCAAAGTACCTGATGCTTGCCTCGTTTTAGCGGTGAGATGCGATGCCGGCATGGGCCGTTGATTGTCCTGTGCCGGATTCCCGGCCATCTATCTCCAGAGATTTAAGTCTGCTTAGGTCGAAGACATCTCTGCGATTGCGGCATCTCTTATGCGTCGAAGTCGCAACAGTCTCCGCAAGAACCGTGCTTCAATCTGTCCCGCAGCAGTCGCGGAACCAATAAGGCTATTCACGGCGATCAGTCGTCGTTCGGGTTCACTGCCCCCAAGAGTTTGAATATTTCTCCAAAGATCGAATTCCTTGCTTGGCTGAACGGCGATGCGGTCACCGTCCAAAATCACGCCAGTTACGAGCTTGCGGTCCCCGGCTGCGAAGCAGCGGTCTTTGTGATGGCGAAATCCGTGACGGTGCACCACCTGTTTTACTTTCCAAAGGAAGGCTGGTGTTGCTCCATGGCCTGACCAGGTGAGGTCATCGACGTAGCAGCTAAAGCGCACTCCAGATTCGGCAGCCGTGACGTGAAGCTCATCGAACATAGGCTTCGACGCATAAAACGCCAGCAACTGACTGACGCAACTGCCCGTAGGGACGTGGCTCTCAAATGTGCAAAGACGGGTAAGCAATCCAGCCACATCGGGGCTGCAACGCATAGTGCCGGTAAAGAATCGGTAAACCCGGGCGCCTTCTACTGACGGATAGAACTTTTTAAGATCCAGTTTCACGAGCGGCGTCGTGCCGACGTGGATCTTCGCATTCGAGATGTACGAGCGACCTCGAACGCCAGAGTGAAGGTATTCGGGCTTCTCGATCCTCTCAAGAAGGTTGAAGATTCGGCGGTGGAATCGTTCTAGAACAGCCTTCGGAGCTTCGACTTGGCGTTCTTTTCCACCTTGGCTAATCGTGAAAACTCGGAAGTTGCTTCTGTTGGTCGCAAGCCGCTCCAGTACCTGCAATTCAACATTGAAGATGTCATGCGCTAACCGCTTTCGGCTTGAAATCTTGTAGAGCGGGCACTGATCTAGCGCATATGACTTGCGTGTTGCCAAACGTGCTCCTCAGACGGTGTCTTTGGCCGCCATCCAGTTCAACATCTTGACGACCTTTCCTGCGACCACCCTGCGAACTTTCTCGTGCCCGCCGCCTTCAACTTGTTCGGAAAAAAAGAGCAATGAAGAAAGTGGCATGCCGAAGATTGCCGCGTACTTCTCCAGCACCTCCAGCGTTACCTGCTTCTTGCCGCTCTCGATCTCAGAGAGGTAGGACTTTGAAATCTGCAGTCGCTCTGCCAAAGTGGTCTGGTTCATGTCGTGAAACACACGCACCAACCGAAGTGCTTCGTGTTGCATCTTTACTTCCTATGGTCCAGACATAAAAAGGCCAGAGGTCATCTTGGAAGCGATGCCAAATGCTCCAGATGTACATCAGAGCCTTTGCGACTCCGATGACAAACTTCAGCACTGCGCGACGGCGGAAAAACCACCCTCGCAGACTCCACTTCTTCGATGCGGGCCGACGGCTTGAACGTTTACGAATTTCAGGCATTTGATGCCTCCTTCTTCAAAACGACCCTGCACAATGCAGAGCCTCTCGTCAGTTTTGAAGAAAGTGAGAGAACGTCGGCTGTTTGCACCTCTGGGCCTCTAACCGGTCCCGGAGCTCGTCCGGGACCGGCTTCGCTACAACCACACGGATTACGGCGTACCGGATACCGCGTGACCGCAGTGAACAGCAGAGCCTTTCGGCTCCACGAGATACGCTTCCGCATCTCCACGTTTAACGAGTGCTCTCTTTAGCCCAAGCCGGCGTAGTTTACTTACTGCGGATTAATTTTTCAACAATTTTGTTCGCTGTTAGCGAACGACTGGCGACCGGTCGGGCTTGCTTTTCTGCGCTGTAAAGCCCTTGTGGACCTTGGTTCGCCAAGAATGCCATTGCGCTAAGCGCCCGTAGCGGTTGGTGAATCCTAGGATTTCCAACTTCCTTTCAAGCTTCGATTACGGAATCCCAGTCAAGCCGGCATTTGGGGATCGCCGCCGGGATCCCGACTGCGTATAAAATCCTCCACTGGCCGTCTTCGAGGGTCTTAGGCGAGCGTCCTCGATGGCTCGTCCACTGATGACGCAGCTATCCCCAATGTCGGGATCTTTGCGTTCTGCTTGCGGCCTGCGCGGTGTAGGTTTTTTTATGGCGTGCACTGTAGGTTTTTGAAAACCTACAGTTTTTTTTGGTTGTCGTTGGTTGTTGTTGGGCTTCCTTGTGTAAACAGCCAAGGTCAAATTTTTGCTGTGAAGAGCAAAAATCCAATAAATATCAACAACTTGGGTTGTCGTTGGGCGTTGTTGGGCATTGTTGGGCGTTGCTGAGTGTTTTTCCGGCACTGCGCCTGTTTTGCCTAGCAAGAACCCTGCAAGAGTTGCACGCCGAACTGGTCTAAACTCCGCACCAACGAACTCCGCCGCCGTGGTTCCCGCTTGGGGCCACAGCGGCGGATTCATTTTGTCTTTCAAGGTTTACAACTATGGCCACCATCCCCCTCACCACATTCGGCGCTGAGAAGCTCAAAGAAGAACTGCATCGACTCAAGAGTGTCGAGCGGCATGCGGTGATCAATGCGATCGCCGAGGCGCGCGCGCAGGGTGATTTGTCTGAGAACGCCGAGTACGAAGCGGCCAAGGACAAGCAAGGCTTCATTGAAGGCCGGATTCTTGAAATCGAAGGCAAGTTGGCTGCCGCGCAGATCATCGATCCGGCGACGGTGGATGCGGGCGGCCGTATCGTTTTCGGCACGACGGTCTTGCTGGAGGAGGAGTCCACCGGCGCCGAAGTGACCTACCAAATCGTGGGTGACGACGAGGCGGACCTGAAGCTGGGCAAGATTTCGATCAGCTCGCCGATCGCACGCGCCTTGATCGGGAGGGAAGCCGGCGATGTGGCGGACGTGATGGCGCCAGGCGGCGTCAAGCGCTACGAAGTGGTCGAGGTGCGCTACGTTTGAGTCGCGCCGCACCGTGCTGAATCGCTTGCGCGTTTTGCTTGCGGCGCTGTGGGGTGGCCTGCTCTTGGCGGTGGCCATGGTGGCAGCACCAAGCGCATTTGATGCGCTTGAGCGCGCGCAGGCCGGCTTGGTGGTGGCCAAATTGTTTGAGAAGGAAGCGGCCATCAGCCTGGCGGCAGCGATGTTGCTGATGCTGATGGAGCGCCGTATGGCGCGCGACGGTGGCGGCCCGGCCTTGTCGGCTAATTTCTTTTTGCCGGCCGGGGCGATGTTTTGCACCGTGGCGGGCTATTACGCCTTGCAGCCCATGATGGCTGCAGCCAAAGCCGGGCAGGGTGCATGGTCATTCATGGCCTTGCACAGCGTGTCCCTGGGGTTTTATGGGCTCAAGACCTTGTTGGTCTTGGCCTTGGCATGGCGAGTCAGCAAACGCTAATCGGAGTCGTCGAGCCCCGCTTTTCAGCGCTGATGACGAATGGATTCGCGCATGGATCTTTGGCCGGGCAGCGGCGGCGAATAGGCCGCACAAGCCGAAAAGGCTGAATAGGCCAGTTGGGCTTGAGGCAGACAAGGCAAGCCGGCTGGCTTGCCTGATCAGACTCAGTCTTGCGCCATTTTCTTGACGCTGGTGATGCGGCGCTTGGCGCGCTTGATCTCACCACCTTGAGCCACACGCTCATTGCCCAGAACGCGCAACTTCTTCATTTGCGGGCGATGGTTGCCGCTCTTGGAGAATTTGACGATCTTGACAACACGGGGTGCGCCCTTGCCGCCGGCTTCGCGCTCTTCATCGGCCTTCTCGGGGATGGGGCGCCAGATCACCAGCAGCTTGCCGATGTGTTGAATCGGCGCGGCATTGAGCTCGCCGCACAGAGAGGCAAAAATGCTCTCGCGGTTGGCTCGGTCGTCCGAGAACACGCGCACCTTGATCAGGCCGTGAGAGTTCAGGGCGGCGTCGGTGGCTTTCACCACGGCCGGGGTTAGTCCATCCGAGCCAATCATCACGACGGGGTCGAGGTGATGGGCTTCGGAACGTTTTTCCTTGCGCTGGGCAGGGTTCAATTGAATCGCAGGCATACGCGTATTATCCGTGCAACATGAAGATCAAGACAAAAAGCAAAAAACTTAATAAGACGTGGTTGCATGATCACATCAATGATCCCTACGTCAAGATGGCGCAGCGGGATGGTTACCGTGCACGTGCCGCCTACAAGCTCAAAGAGATTGACGAGGAGCTCAAGCTAGTTCGCCCCGGTCAGGTGGTGGTGGACTTGGGGGCATCGCCGGGCGCTTGGAGCCAATATCTGCGCCGTTGTTTCGCCCCCACTGTGGCGGGTGTTGGCGGTGCAGCGGTTGGCCAGTTGAACGGGACCATCATCGGCCTGGACCTGCTGCCTTGCGAGCCGATTGAAGGCGTGCAGTTTTTGCAAGGCGACTTTCAGGACGAGGCCTGTTTGAAAGCCTTGGAAGACTTGCTTGCCGGCCGCGCCGTGGACCTTGTTGTGTCGGACATGGCGCCCAATTTGTCGGGCATCGAGAATGTGGATGCCGCCCGGATTGCCGGCTTGGTGGAGTTGGCCATTGATTTCGCGCAGCGCCACCTCAAGCCGGAGGGCGCTTTGGTCACCAAGGTGTTCCATGGCAGCGGCTACACGCAGTTGGTGGAGCAGTTCAAAGCGACCTTCAAAAAGGTCAAGCCCATCAAGCCCAAGGCTTCTCGCGATCGCTCCTCGGAGACCTTCTTGATCGGCATTGGCCTGAAGTCACCTCGCCCCTGAGTTCTAGGCCGCAGATGCCGTTCCTGTCCTGCAGTGGGCGCTGGGCGGCAATAGCGGTAATGCCTGACAAATGCCAAGCCTAAGCAAAAGCAGTTCAGGGCCTTGACTGCAATAGAATCAACCCCATATGCCGTGCACATGGCTGCAACGAGTGCAGCTGGGCCGAATTGAATGAAGGAGTCGCGGTGAACAATCAGTGGTTCTCGAAGGTAGCTGTTTGGATAGTGATCGCCTTGGTGCTGTTCACTGTCTTCAAGCAGTTCGATCGAGGTGCAGGCCAAGGCAATCAGCTTGGATATTCGGAATTTCTCGATGAAGTTCAGGCGCACCGCATCAAGTCCGTGACCTTGCAAGAGGGCGGCGCTGGTACTGACATCCTGGCGGAAACCAATGACGGCAAGAAACTGCGCGTCACGGCCACATATTTGGATCGCGGTTTGGTGGGTGATCTGCGCGCAGCGGGCGTCAAGTTTGATGTCAAGCCGCGTGAAGAGCCTTCCTTCCTGGTCAATATGTTGATCAGCTGGGGCCCCATGCTGCTCTTGATCGGCGTTTGGGTTTACTTCATGCGCCAGATGCAAGGCGGCGGCAAGGGCGGGGCGTTCAGCTTCGGCAAGTCCAAGGCACGCATGCTGGACGAGGCGAACAACTCCACCACGTTTGCTGATGTGGCCGGCTGCGACGAGGCCAAGGAAGAGGTCAAGGAGTTGGTTGACTTCTTGAAGGACCCGCAAAAGTTTCAAAAGCTCGGCGGCCGCATTCCGCGCGGCGTGCTGCTGGTCGGCCCTCCGGGTACCGGCAAGACTTTGCTCGCCAAGGCAATTGCTGGCGAAGCCAAGGTGCCATTCTTCTCGATCTCCGGCTCTGACTTTGTTGAAATGTTCGTTGGCGTGGGTGCTGCCCGCGTGCGCGATATGTTTGAGCAAGCGAAGAAAAGTGCGCCTTGCATCATCTTCGTGGACGAAATCGACGCGGTCGGTCGTCACCGCGGTGCGGGCCTGGGCGGTGGTAACGACGAGCGTGAGCAGACCCTCAACCAGATGTTGGTGGAGATGGACGGCTTCGAGACCAATCTCGGCGTGATCGTGATGGCGGCGACCAACCGTCCCGACATTCTTGATCCTGCCTTGCTGCGCCCTGGCCGTTTCGACCGTCAGGTTTACGTGACCCTGCCGGACGTGCGTGGCCGTGAGCAAATCCTCAATGTGCATATGCGCAAGGTGCCGGTCGGTCAGGACATTCGTGCCGACATCCTGGCGCGCGGTACGCCTGGTTTCTCAGGTGCTGACTTGGCCAATCTGGTCAACGAGGCTGCGCTGTTCGCCGCTCGACGCAGCGGCCGCGTGGTCGAAATGCTCGACTTCGAGAAGGCCAAGGACAAGATCATGATGGGCCCTGAGCGCAAGTCCATGATCATGCCGGAAGAGGAGCGCAAGAACACGGCCTACCACGAAGCCGGTCATGCGCTGGTGGCTCGCCTGATGCCCAAGACTGATCCGGTGCACAAGGTCACGGTGATTCCGCGTGGCCGCGCCCTCGGCGTGACGATGCAGTTGCCGGAAGGTGATCGCTACAGCTTGGACAAGGAGCGCATGCTCTCGACCATCTCGGTGCTGTTCGGTGGTCGTATCGCTGAAGAAGTGTTCATGAACCAAATGACCACTGGCGCTTCTAACGACTTTGAACGTGCCACCTCGATCGCCCGCGATATGGTGATGCGCTACGGCATGACGGATGAGTTGGGCCCGATGGTGTACTCGGAGAACGAGGGTGAGGTCTTCCTCGGCCGCTCGGTCACCAAGACCACGAGCATGTCTGAAGAAACCATGCGCAAGGTGGACTCCGTGATCCGTCGCATCATCGATGAGCAATATGGCATTGCGCGCCGCTTGATCGAAGAAAATCAAGACAAGATGCATGTGATGGCCAAGGCTCTGCTGGAGTACGAAACGATCGATTCTGATCAAATCGACGACATCATGAGTGGCAAGCCGCCGCGCCCTCCGAAGGACTGGACAACGCCGAGTGGCGGCAAGTCCGATGGCACACCGCCGCCAGTGAATACTGACAGTGCCCCGGCTGCGGCCTGATACTTGTCTTTGAACGAACATAGAGGGCTGGTCTTGCGGGACTGGCCCTTTTTTATTGCCGATGAGCTTCTGGAAAACTACCCGATTTCAAATTGATTTGAGTCGTCCACGCGTGATGGGCATCGTCAATGTCACGCCGGACTCATTTTCGGATGGCGGGCAGTACGGCGATGCAGCGCTGGCCATTGCCCATTGTGAGGACTTGTTGGCTCAGGGCGCGGACATCCTGGACATTGGCGGAGAGTCGAGTCGACCCGGTGCTCTGTCGCTCAGTGCCGAGCAGGAGTGGGCACGGGTTGCGCCTGTATTGAGGGCTGCGCTGAGCATGGGCGTCGCGGTGTCATTGGACAGCTGCAAGCCTGCGGTGATGGCTCGCGCGCTGGATCTTGGTGTTGATATCCTCAATGACATTCATGCTTTTCGCTCAGCTGAGGCCATGCAGTTGGTGAGTGCTCATGCGGACGTCGGCCTCTGCGCGATGCATATGCGCGGGGACTCCAGCACCATGCAGCAACTGACCGACTATGCTGATGTGGTGGACGAGGTGGCTGCGTTCTTGAAGTCCCGAGCGCAGGCTTTGCGTGAGGCGGGCGTAGACGCTGCTCGCATCGTGCTGGATCCTGGTTACGGATTTGCAAAGACCACGCCGCAGAACTTTGACTTGTTGGCACGCCAGTCTGACTTGCTTGATCTCGGCTATCCGCTACTCGTCGGCTGGTCGCGCAAACGCTCCTTGGGTGATGTGACGGGGCGCGCGGTGGATCAGCGCCTACCCGCCAGCTTGGCAGCAGCGATGCTTGCAATTGCGCGAGGCGCTTCGGTTTTGCGGGTTCATGACGTGGCCGCCACAGTGGATGCGGTCAAAGTGTTTCAAGCTGCCACCCAGATGGGGGAGTGCTGAATTGCTGTCTCAATCTTGGCTGACAATCAGACCAAATTTTTCCGGAGTACGTTTTTCATGAGTCGCAAGTTTTTTGGTACCGATGGCATTCGCGGCACTGTGGGTCAAAGCCCCATCACGCCGGACTTCATGTTGCGACTGGGGCATGCTGTGGGTCAGGTCTTGCGCAAGCAGGGCGGTCGCCCAAGCGTCTTGATTGGCAAGGACACGCGCATTTCGGGCTATATGATCGAATCGGCCTTGGAGGCTGGCTTTGCTTCGGCTGGTGTGGACGTTCAACTGACGGGCCCATTGCCCACGCCCGGTGTGGCGTACCTGACGCGTGCATTGCGGCAGGATCTGGGCGTCGTGATCAGTGCTTCGCACAACCCATTTGCTGACAACGGCATCAAGTTCTTTTCTGCCAAGGGCGAGAAGCTGCCTGACGCCTGGGAACTGGCGGTTGAAGCCGCTTTGGAAGATGCGCCGACATGGATCGATTCGGCTAATTTGGGTCGGGCTCGTCGCATCTCTGATGCGCGCGGTCGCTACATTGAGTTCTGCAAAAACAGCTTCGGTTCAGACCTGACCCTTAAGGGCTTGAAGATCGTGGTGGATGCGGCCCATGGCGCGGCCTACCACGTGGCGCCTGACGTGTTTCATGAACTCGGCGCCGAGGTGATCTCCATCGGCTGTAGCCCCGATGGCTTCAATATCAATGCCGGATTTGGGGCGACTTCGCCGGCAGCGCTGGTTCAGGCTGTCAAGGAGCATGGCGCCCATTACGGCGTGGCACTGGATGGTGATGCCGACCGGCTGCAATTGGTCGATGCCCAAGGTCGCCTCTATAACGGCGACGAGTTGTTGTACGTGATGGTGGCCGACAGACTGAGCCAGGGGCTGCGTGTGCCTGGCGCTGTGGGTACCTTGATGACCAATATGGCGGTCGAGTTGGCCATCAAGGCGCTGGATGTTGACTTTGTGCGCGCCAAAGTGGGTGACCGATATGTGCTCGAGGAACTGGCCGCACGAGGTTGGGAATTGGGCGGTGAGGGCAGTGGCCACTTGTTGGCGCTGGACAAGCACACCACGGGCGACGGCATCGTCAGCGCCTTGCTGATCTTGCAGGCGGTGAGCCGCACGGGCAAGTCTTTGGCTGAGCAGTTGGCGCCGGTCACCTTGTTCCCGCAGACCATGATCAACGTTCGCTTGCAAGCCGGCCAAGACTGGAAGAGCAACGCGCATTTGGCGCGTGAACAGGCTGAGGTGACTTCCGAGTTGGGCTCGCGTGGCCGAGTGCTGATTCGCGCATCGGGCACGGAGCCTTTGCTACGTGTGATGGTCGAGGCCAGTGATGCGCAGGTGGCCAAGCAATGCGCTGAGCGTCTGGTCAAGGCGGTGAATGCTTGATCTGATCCTCGTCGGCAGCCAATAGGATTTGCCGGCGAGTACGCGTGGCACTCAAGAGAAAAAAGCCCCGACAGGCCAAACCTGCCGGGGCTTTTCTGTGGGCCGTACGCTTGGGTTCGGCCTGAATCTCGCGATTTACTTCTTTGGCGGCGTCAGCACGCGGTCGATCACGTGCACAACGCCATTGCTGGCGTTCAACTCGCCTTCCTGAACCAGGGCATCTTCAATCGTGACAAAGGTGCCGGCGCGGGCGGTGGCCGCAACAGCGCCATTCAGCGTCGTGACGTTGGCATTTTTGATGTCAGCCGCCGCCAGCTTGCCTGCCACGAGGTGGTAGCTCAGAACTGCTTTCAGTTGGGCTGGGTTCTGATTCAGCGCTTCTATGGTTTTGGCGGGCACGGCCTTGAAAGCCTCATCGCTCGGGGCAAACACGGTCAGCGGGCCGGCGGCGTTCAGTTCGGCTTTCAGTCCGGCCTGTTCAATCAGCTGATTGAAGGTGCTGAGCTGAGGCGTGCGTGCCACGGTATCGGCCAATGACACGGGTGCGGAGGTGGCACAAGCGCTCAAGCCAAGAACCAGCGCGGCTGCGCTGCACAATGCCAGTGCCCGGCGTGCGGTATTCAACTTCATCGAAGCTCCAGGATAGGGTGAGGTGGATGGATGCATGGCCAGGAGCTTAGGCAGCAAATGTGACGGTTCAATGAACTTAATATGACCTTGTCATTGCCTGTAATATTGCGAGCGAAAAGCCGCTGTCTCGGTGCATGTCACGTGGATGTCATATTTAAGTCATAGCATTCATCCCATCGTTAACCCTGAGAGTGATAGGTTGCATATGAAGTTTGCTCAAGTCCGCGCTGGTGTTGTACTTGCTGCCACCCTGGCCATGCTGCCCCTGGCGCAGGCGCAGGATGTCACGGGTGCCGGTGCCTCTTTCCCGGCGCCAATCTATGCCAAGTGGGCTGATTCTTACAACAAGGCCAGCGGCGTCCGTATCAACTACCAATCGGTGGGTTCGGGTGCTGGCATCAAGCAAATCAAGGCCAAGACCGTTGACTTCGGTGCTTCGGATGCGCCGCTGAAAGACGAAGACCTGGCCAAAGACGACATGATTCAGTTCCCCACCGTCATTGGCGGTGTGGTGCCGGTGCTCAATATCAAGGGCATCACCCCGGGCCAAGTCCGCATGACGGGTGCTGTGTTGGCTGATATCTATCTGGGCAAGATCACCAAGTGGAACGACGCTGCATTGACAGCCTTGAATCCTGGCGTGCCGCTGCCGGATACCACCATTGCCGTGGTGCGCCGCGCCGACGGTTCGGGCACCAGCTTCTTGTTCACCAACTATTTGTCCAAGGTGAATGCTGAGTGGAAGGCCAAGGTCGGTGAGGGTACCGCTGTCAACTGGCCTACGGGTGCGGGTGGCAAGGGCAATGAAGGCGTTTCCTCATATGTGCAGCGCCTGCCTAACTCGATCGGCTATGTTGAGTACGCCTACGCCAAGCAAAACAAGATGGCGCACGTTCTGCTCAAGAACCAGGCCGGCGCTTTCGTGGCGCCCAGCGATGCAGCCTTCAAGGCAGCCGCCGCTGGTGCTGAATGGTCCAAGAGCTTCTACCAAGTGCTGACCGAACAAGCCGGCAAAGACAGCTGGCCCATCACTGGCGCTACTTTCATCCTGATGCACAAGAAGCAAGACAAGCCAGCGTCTGCTGTCAGCACCTTGAAGTTCTTCGACTGGGCCTATGCCAGCGGCGACAAGACTGCTGATGAGCTCGACTATGTGCCGCTGCCTGCCGCTGTGAAGGATCTGGTGCGCAAGCAGTGGGCCGACAATCTCAAGGACGCTTCCGGCAAGGCCATCAGCTTCAAGTAATCCAAGTCCAAAGGCCACTCGGTCTCTAGACAAAATCCGGGTTGACTCCGTGCAGTTGACCCGGATGTTCTTGCATCAGCAAGGCGCTTTTCTCCATCATCAACGCACTAGCATGCGGAGGCCCCGTGGCCGCAATACTCCCAGCCAACAAGTTTGATTCAAGTGCTGAGGCTGAAAAGACTCAGCCCAGAAGCAGTCCGCCAAGTCGACGCGCCGTTGCGCCGTGGGCTGACACCGTGTTTTCATTTCTGGCTCACGGTGCAGCGTGGCTAACCTTGGCTTTGCTGGTTGGCATCATCATTTCGCTGCTGATTGGTGCGATGCCGGCCATTCGGGAATTCGGCCTGAGCTTTCTGTGGACCAGTGAATGGGACCCGGTGCAGGAGAATTTCGGCGGCCTGGTGATGATCTACGGCACTTTGATGACTTCCTTCATCGCCTTGGTCATCGCCGTGCCGGTCAGCTTTGGTATTGCCTTGTTCCTGACCGAGTTGTCGCCCAACTGGCTCAAACGTCCGCTGGGCGTCGCCGTTGAATTGCTGGCGGCTGTGCCTTCGATTGTTTACGGTATGTGGGGTCTGCTGGTCTTCGGCCCGATCCTGGCGACCTATGTGCAGCAGCCTTTGCAGAAATTGCTCGAAGGCGTGCCGTTTTTCAGCACCTTGGTCTCCGGTCCCCCGGTCGGCATAGGCATTTTGTCGGCCGGCATCATTCTGGCCATCATGATCATCCCCTTCATCGCAGCCGTCATGCGCGATGTGTTTGAGGTCACGCCCGCCATGCTGAAGGAATCGGCCTATGGCCTGGGTGCTACCACCTGGGAGGTGATGTGGCGGGTGGTCTTGCCCTACACCAAGACCGGTGTGATGGGCGGCATCATGCTGGGCCTGGGTCGTGCCTTGGGTGAGACCATGGCGGTGACCTTCGTCATCGGCAATATGAATCAGCTCAACTCGCTGTCGGTCTTTGAGGCTGCCAACAGCATCACCTCGGCATTGGCCAATGAGTTCGCCGAAGCCGGCGAGGGCCTGCACCAAGCGTCCCTCATTTATCTGGGTCTGGTGCTGTTCTTCATCACCTTTGTTGTCTTGGCGTGCTCCAAGATCTTGTTGTCGCGCTTGAAGAAGAATGAGGGAACGCGCACATGAGTACGATCACGACTGCTGCGTCCACATCCTCTTTGGGCTTGGATGGCAAGCGCCTGGCCATGCACCGCAAGCGCAAGCGTGTCAACGCCATCGCGCTCAGTCTGGCCCTTGCGTCCATGGCCTTCGGCCTGTTTTGGTTGCTGTGGATTTTGTTTGAAACGGTGCGTTTAGGCTTGGGTGGCCTGAGCCTGTCCACTTTCACCGAAATGACGCCTCCGCCGCTGGCGGAAACGGGTGGCTTGGCCAATGCCATCTACGGTTCCGTCATGATGGTGGGCTTGGCGACCTTGCTGGGCACCCCGGTGGGCATCCTGGCCGGCATCTATCTGGCGGAGTACGGCCAAAAGACCTGGCTGGGCAGCGCCGTGCGTTTCATCAACGACATCTTGCTGTCCGCGCCGTCGATCGTGGTGGGCTTGTTCATCTACGGTCTGATCGTCGCTCGCATGCATTCCTTCTCGGGCTTTGCGGGTGTGCTGGCCTTGGCGCTGATCGTGATGCCGGTGGTGATCCGCCAGACCGAGAACATGCTGAGCCTGATCCCCAACGCCTTGCGTGAAGCGGCTTACGCTTTGGGTACGCCCAAGTGGAAGGTCATCACCTCGGTGACGCTGAAGGCCGCCCGTGCGGGTGTGCTGACCGGCATCTTGCTGGCCCTGGCCCGTATCTCGGGTGAGACGGCGCCACTGCTGTTCACGGCCCTGTCCAATCAGTTCTGGACGGCGGACATGAGCCAGCCTATGGCCAGCTTGCCCGTCACCATCTTCAAGTTCGCCATGAGCCCCTACGAAAACTGGCAGAAGCTGGCTTGGGCAGGCGTTTTCATCATCACCATTGGCGTGCTGCTGCTGAACATCCTGGCGCGCATCCTCTTCAAGAACAAGCACTGAGCGGAACATCACATCATGGACGCCAAAGTTGAAATGCCCGTGACCGAGCGGGCAAAGCTCTCGGTACGCAATCTGAACTTCTATTACGGCAATTTCCTTGCCCTGAAGAACATCAATCTGGACATCCCCGAGAAGAAGGTCACCGCCTTCATCGGCCCTTCGGGCTGCGGCAAGTCCACCTTGCTGCGTACGCTCAACCGCATGTTTGAGCTCTACCCGGACCAGCGCGCCGAAGGCGAGATCTTGCTCGACGGCCAGAACATTCTGACCAGCAAGGACGATGTCTCCTTGATCCGCGCCAAGATCGGCATGGTCTTCCAAAAGCCCACGCCTTTCCCGATGTCCATCTACGACAACATCGCCTTTGGCGTGCGCTTGTTCGAAACCCTGCCGCGCGTCGAAATGGACGAGCGCGTGGAGTGGGCGCTCAAGAAGTCGGCGCTGTGGAACGAAGTCAAAGACAAGCTGAACCAGAGCGGTTCCGGCCTGTCCGGCGGTCAGCAGCAGCGTTTGTGCATTGCCCGCGGCATCGCGATCAAGCCCGAGATCTTGTTGCTGGACGAGCCTTGCTCGGCCCTGGATCCGATCTCCACTGGCAAGATCGAAGAGCTGATTCACGAGCTGAAAAACGACTACACGGTCGCCATCGTGACTCACAACATGCAGCAAGCGGCGCGTTGCTCGGACTACACGGCCTATATGTACCTGGGTGACTTGATCGAGTTTGGCCCGACGGCCGAGCTGTTCATGAAGCCCAAGCGCAAGGACACCGAGGACTACATCACCGGACGTTTCGGCTGAGGCGCCAAGCACGCCAAGCGCTTGAATCTGAATAGGGACTGAGGCCAGCCCATCGGGCCTCGAAAACTGAAACGAGAACTCGCCATGAGTGACAAACATCTCTCCACGCAATTCGACGCCGAGCTGAGCGGCATTTCCACCCGGGTGTTGGAAATGGGCGGCTTGGTGGAATCGCAGGTGGCACAAGCTGTGCTGGCCCTGACCTCCTTCAGCAGCGAGATCGCCAGCGCCGTGCTCAAGCAAGAAGAGCAGGTCAATGCCATGGAAGTGGATATTGACCGTGACCTCTCCAGCATCATCGCGCGACGCCAACCGACCGCTCGTGACCTGCGCTTGCTGATCGCGATCTCCAAGACCATCGCCAATCTCGAGCGTGTGGGCGATGAGGCTGCGCGTGTCGCACGCACGGTGCAACGTCTGATCAATTCGGGTGTTTCCAGCCGCCTGCGTTTGCCCATGTCTGACCTGGCTTTTGAGGCCGAGTTGGCGATTGCGCTGCTGCGCAAGGCGCTGGACGCGTTCGCCCGTCTGGACGTGGAGCGCGCGATCGAGGTGCTCAAGCAAGACGACCAGATCGACAAAGAGTTCGACGGCCTGATGCGCAAGCTGATCACCTACATGATGGAAGACCCGCGCACCATTTCGTCGGCCATCGACATGGTGTTTGTTGCCAAGGCCATCGAGCGCGTTGGTGACCATGCCAAGAACCTGGCTGAAGTGATCATCTACGTGGTCAAGGGCACCGACGTGCGTCACAACACGCCGGAAGCCGTTGAGACCATGGTCCGCTGATTTCGCTGCCATGGCGGATTGAGCCATGGCCCCTTGCATGCAATGTCAAGTTCGCCCCAGGCCTCGATGAGGCCCGAGTTGGTGAGTGTGGCTTCCTGCTCGCTTGAGCATCAAGCCAAGAGTAATTGAAGGAATCGCAATGAGCCGTATTCTTGTGGTGGAAGATGAGTCGGCGATCGCCGAGCTGATTTCGATCAATCTGCGTCACGCAGGTTTCGAAGTCACGATGGCGGCAAGCGCCGATCAAGCCCAGTATGAAGTGGATCGGGTCTTGCCCGACTTGGTGGTGCTGGACTGGATGCTGCCGGGTCAGTCCGGCTTGGCTCTGGCTCGCCAGTGGCGCGGTGCACCGCGCACCAAAGAATTGCCGATCATCATGTTGACCGCTCGTGCGGAAGAAACTGACAAGGTCTCAGGTCTTGACGCCGGTGCTGATGACTACCTGACCAAGCCTTTTTCCACCAACGAATTGCTGGCGCGGATTCGCGCCGTGCTGCGCCGCAAGGCGCCCGAGGCGCTGGATTCGCAGGTGGAGATCGGTGGACTCAATCTTGACCCAGGCACTCGTCGCGTCAGCCGCGAAGGCTCAGAAGTCAAGCTGGGGCCGACTGAGTTCCGCCTCCTGCACTTCCTCATGACGCATCCTGAGCGGGTGCACAGCCGCTCGCAATTGCTGGACCGTGTCTGGGGCGACCATGTGTTCATCGAGGAGCGCACAGTGGATGTGCATGTCAAGCGCCTGCGTGAGGCCCTGGAGCGCGTCAACTGCGCTCGCATGATCGAGACCGTGCGCGGTGCGGGCTATCGCCTGACCCAGCAGATCAGCGCTTTGCAAGCCTAAGGCGGCAGGGCCCCCGTTCAATAATCAACCGGGAATTTCCGTGAGTTGGCTTTTGCCTCGTTTTGTCTTGGCAGCCTTGGCGGTGTGCCTGGGTGCCCTGGTGGGCTGGTGGACAGGCCGATTCTTCGATCTGCCTTTGGTGGCCGAGTCTTTGGGGGCCGCCAGTGCGGTGGGGGCCTTGGTCTTGGTGGACGCGGTGCGCGGCCATCGGCTTTTGCAGTGGTTGCGCGGCTCACAACTGGACACCGCGCCGCGCGACACCGGCTTGTGGGGTGAGCTTGGCTACCGCATCGAGCGTGCCGTGCGTGATCGCGATAAGGTCATTGCGCGCGAGCGGCTACAACTGGACCAGTTCCTGTCCGCGATCGAAGCCTCGCCCAATGGCGTGCTGATGCTGGATGCGCAGGAGCAGATTCTGTGGTGCAACCGGGTGGCGGCCGACCATTTCTCGCTCGACCCGCAACGCGATCTGCGCCAGCGCATTACCAACCTCGTGCGCTCGCCCGCCTTCGTTGCCTTCTTGCAAGAGGGCAGCTTCGAGCAGACCTTGCTATTGCGCAATGTTCGTGGCTTCGGTGCCTTGTCTGTCGTGATTCGGCGTTATGGCGAGGGCATGAAGCTGGTGCTGTCACAGGACATCACGGAGCGCGAGCGCTCCGATTCGATGCGCCGTGATTTTGTGGCCAACGTCTCGCACGAAATTCGCACGCCATTGACGGTGTTGTCGGGCTTCATCGAGACCATGAGTTCGCTGCCACTCACTGAAGTGGAGCGGCGTCGCGTCTTGACCTTGATGGGTCAGCAAACGCAGCGCATGCAAGGGCTGGTCAGCGACCTCTTGACCTTGGCGCAATTGGAGGGAAGCCCGCGTCCCGCGCCCGACCGTTGGGTGTCGCTGGATGCGATCTTGGCGCGCATTAACTCTGATGCCCTGGCCTTGTCCGGCGGCAAGCATCAAATCAAGGTGCAGCAGTCCACGCAGATTGACCTGGCGGGGGTGGAGTCGGAGTTGATCAGTGCGGCGGCCAATCTGGTCACGAATGCCGTCCGCTACACACCGGCCGGTGGGCAGATCGACGTTGTTTGGCGAAATCTGGCTGATGGTTCCGGTGAGCTGAGTGTCAATGACACCGGTCTGGGCATTGCGCGGGAGCATTTGCCGCGTTTGACGGAGCGCTTTTACCGCGTGGACGGCAGCCGTTCGCGGGAAACCGGCGGCACCGGCTTAGGCCTGTCCATCGTCAAGCATGTGGTGCAGCGCCATGGCGGCGAATTGCAGATTCAAAGCGAGGCCGGCAAGGGCTCGCGTTTCAATCTGGTCTTCCCCGCCGTGCGTGTGCGGCATGGGGCTGACGCGGCCCTGGGCGTCGAGGCGGCGTTCGGACCTGCGGCGGATTGAGTTGGCCGGCTGGTTCGCTTTCAGGCTGAGCCGAACTGCAGACCTGGCCGGGCCTAGGTGTAGTTTCTCAGGACGTTGTTCCCGGCAAAGCCGAGTCTAGAGGCGGGA
>NZ_CAMFJS010000029.1 GCF_945956965.1 uncultured Roseateles sp. | reverse complement strand
GTCAGCAAGCCCTGGTTGTTCAGGTTGCTTGATCTCAGTTGGAGGGCGCCGCCCCTGCTCAAGGCCCAAACGCCTGTATTGACGTTGCTGCCTGAATTGACCAATTCGACATAGTCACCCTGGTCAAACCGGCCGCTGTTCGTGAAGCCCGCCTGAGCGGCATTGGCGCGGATCGTGCCCGAGCCGGTCATGGTGCCGGCGTTGAGCAAGGCGCCGTTTACTGAACCACCGTCCAGCTTCAGGCGCCCGTAGTTCTTGACGGTGTTGGCCGCCACGCTGCTGCCGCGGCCCACGGTGGCGGCGGCATTCACATCCAGTTGGAAATCAAGCGCCTGCAGCGCCCCCCCCCCCGCGAAGGTGAGGCTATCACCCGCGCCCACGCGAATCTGAGCGTCACCCTTGAGGATCTGGCCGGCGCTGAGCACCATGTCGTGGCCCAAAAAGTCGCCCGTGGCGTAGTTCGACTTGAAGTTGAGCGTGCCGGACTCCCAGTTCAAGGTGCCCGACATCCTGCCCGACCCCATCCTCAACAGGCCGCCCTGCAGATTGACGACGCCAAGATTGTTAATCACCAGTTGCCCGACATCGACAACGCCGCCGTCCAGAACATCCAGCCGGCCGATCCCGTCGGCGCCCACGGTGATGGCCTGAGCCACGCTCAATAGCGCGCCGTTGCCTGCCACCGCAGCCACGAAGCTGGAGTCTCCTGCCTGCCCCATCGTCATCGAATTCAAGACTTGAAACTTGGCGCCGTTGGACACGTTCAAAAGGCCTGCGTTGCCCTCGACGAAGCCGGTTTTCAATGTGGTTCCAAGTCCTGTGGCTTCAATGACGCCAAAACCGCCATTGCCCTTTTGGCCCATGAAAAGGGCGTTGATGTCGGCTGCAGCACCATTGCTGAGCTGCATCAGCCCGTTGCCTTGGCCGCCCAGATAGAGGCCTCTTTGGGCGGTGTTTGCCTTGAACAGCGTGCCCGTGTCCTTGACCGTGATGCTGAAATTCACATTGGTCTGGCCGGAGCCCATATTGCCGGTGGTGGTGAAGGTGCCACCGCCCGAGACGATCAAGTCGCTGTTGCTGAGTGCCACATTGCCAGCCTCGAAGCTCGAGCCGGCGCCGTCCACCGTCATCTTTGCGGTCCCGGTCCTCCCCAAGGTCAGGTTCTTGCTGGAGGCGCTGGCGCCGGAGTCGATCAGCAAGGTGCCGCTGCCGACGTCGCCCAGGTTCAGGTCTGCGCCGACAAGCAAGCTGCTGCCCACGCCTTGCACCTGGATGGAGCCACTGCTGGTCGGGAAGCCGCCGCTCACGGTGAAGGCCCCCGCTGTGCTGTAGCTGCTGCCGGAATTGATCGTCAAGCCGACGTTCGAATTGGCGTCGTCACTGATGGAGGCGGAGGCGAGATTCTTGTAGACGACCTTGTTGGACAGTGTCAGATTCTTTCGCTGGGTCATGTCACCGGTGATGAGCATGCCGGCCGTGCCGCCGTCCCAGGTCTGATCCGCTTGTATGGCGAAGCCCACCTTGCTTCCCCAATCAATCGTTTGCACCTTGCTGCTCTTGTTGACAATGCCATTGTCGAGGTTCCAAAGGGTGTTGCTCGCGCCCTGAAGCGTGAAGGCGTTCGCACCCACGTCAAAGACAACTTGGTTGCAGCAGGAAAACAGGTCACTCACGACCGTCGTGAAAGTCGATGTGCCGAAGTGGATGACGTCGCTACGGCCGGGTGGGCGGAAGCTCGGCGTCCAATTCTGGGCATTGCTCATGTTTTGCGTGCCCGATCCTGCGCCGCCCTTCCAGGTGAAGTCATTGGCTTGCGCAAGGCCCGCACTGCACATCGCTGCGATGGCCAAGCAAGTGGGCAGCACACGCAACTGGCCCGCTGCCATCTGCCGCGCTGCTTTTGCTTTACTCGGAATGGGCCATGCTTGCTTGTTCATATCGAATCCCTGGATGTGTAGGTCTGGATGGCAGCCCGGTCGTGGGCGCTGCGCCTGACGGCTTTTGCTGTGTCGCCCGGTGAGCGCACCGGGTTTGGCCTTGACTTGGGGCTGGCACAGCCTTGTGATGCAGCGAGGGCAGTGTCGGAAGAATCGCGTTCGGTGTGTGCGACATAAGGCGACGATTCATGACAGCGCTGTCGCATTTGCTGCGGCAATGTCATGCGGACTTGTGGGCCATTTGGCTTACGATCGGGCGCCTTGCAGTCATTGCACGCATTCCCATTCACTCAGCCGGCGCTCCCGATGTCGCAGCCTTCTTTGCTCCTTGTCGATGACGACGCTGAGCTGTCCGCCATGTTGTTGCGCCTTTTGCAGGCGGAGGGCTGGTCGGTGCGGGCCGCTCTCAATGCCGCGCAGGCCGAGCAAGCCCTGGCGGACGCCTTGCCCGCAGTCGTCTTGCTCGATGTGATGCTGCCCGATGCCAGCGGCATGGATTTGTGCCGGCGCTGGCGTGCGGCTTATCCCGGCCTGGGCATCCTGATGTTGACCGCGCGGGGCGACCCCTTTGACCGGGTGCTGGGTTTGGAGTTGGGCGCTGATGACTATCTGGCCAAGCCCTTTGAAAAGCGTGAGTTGGTGGCGCGCTTGCGCGCCTTGATCAGGCGGCAAACGCCGGTGCTCACGCAGCCGCCCACGCATTGGAACTTTGGCCCCTTGAGTGTCAATTTGCTGCGCCGCGAAGTGCTGGTGAATGAGCAGGTGATTGCCTTGACGGGCATCGAGTTCAGGCTCTTGCTGGAGCTGATTCGCACGCCCGGCCAAGCGGTGTCGCGCGAGCAGCTGAGTGATGCGGTGCAGGCGGGCCGATACCGGCCGCAAGACCGCACGGTGGATGTGCAGGTCGGGCGCCTGCGCCGCCGGCTTGCGCAGGCCATGCCGGGAAGCGACTGGATTGAAACCGTGCGGGGAGAGGGTTATGCCTTTGTGCCTCGCACAGGGCCGGGGCAAGGCGCAGGCAGCGATGCTTCCTGAACGCATCGACTCGCTGTTTCTGCGTCTGCTCTTGGCCCAGGTTTTGTTGCTGGGCAGTTTTGTGCTGGTTTTTGGTGGCTTGCTCGTGGTGGAGCGCAACCAGGTGCTGGCGCCTCAATTTGCCGCCTTGCTGGCGCCGCAAATCGTTGAAGCGATTCGCTCGCCCGAGCGGGAGAGCGTGCCCGCCTACGGCTTGCTCACGGGCATCCACAGGCATGCCGGGCCACCCGATGACTTCAGCGTGCAGGTGACGGCCTTGCCGGCCGTGGGTGAGTTTGTGCGGGAGTTGGCCCGCCACGGGATCACGGTTGATCAAGTCCGCTTGAATCGCAGCGAGGGCCATGCCAAGCTGTGGATCCACGCACAGCTGCCGGACACGGGCGGCGTTTGGCTGAGTGGGCTGGCCGCCTCAGCGCTGCCGCATTGGGCCCCGCGCATGACGGTCGGGGTGATTCTGCTCATCACGGTGATTGCGCTGCTCAGCCGCAGCTTTGCGCGCAATTTGACCGGGCCGCTGGCACAACTGCGCGAGCGCATGCAGGCGCATGCCGAAAGCGGGCATCAGCCAGCGGCTTTGCAGCTCAGCCCCCAAGCGGGTCGCGTGCCGCCGGAGCTGGTGGCGATCGCCACGGCCTATCAGTCGCTGGCCGATCGCCTGCAACGCAATGAGCGCGAGCGTGCATTGCTCTTGGCGGGTGTCTCACACGATTTGCGCAGCCCTTTGAGCCGCATCCGCCTGGCCGCCGAGATGCTGCCGGAGTCGGCCGACAATGTCGACGGCGTCGCCAGCATCACACGCAATGTGGATCATGCCGACCGGCTCACCGCCAGCTTTCTGGAGTTCGTGCGGGCCAGTGCGGTCGAGTTGGAGGAAGTCGTTGATTTGGTCGCTGTGGCGCGGCGGGCGGTGGCGGGCTTTGAGCGGCCGGTGCAAGAGCTGGCCCTGCGGGCGCCGCCCACCTTGCTGCTGCAGCGTGCCCATGGTTTGCTGATTGAGCGTTTGATCGTCAACCTGATCGACAACGCGCTCAAGCATGGCGGCATACCGGTGGTGGTGGAGATCGCATGGCATGGCGACGATGCCGCCATGCTGCTGGTCTCGGATGCGGGGCCGGGTTTGCCGCCGGGCGGCGCCGGCCATTTGCTGGAAGCCTTTGCCCGGGGGGATGCCAGCCGTAATCTGCCGGGCTTTGGCCTGGGGCTGGCCATCGTGCAACAAACCGTGGTGCGCCTGGGCGGCCAGCTTTCGTTTGCCCAAGAAGGGCAGCGGCATCAGGTCAGAGCCCGGCTGCCGCTGCGGCGCTAAGCCGCGGTCTCAGCGGACCGCGCAAAGCAGGCCTCGCTCAGGCCATGCCTTGATGGCGCAGCAAGGCGTCGATCTGCGGCTCGCGGCCACGGAAGGCTTTGAAGCTCTCCATCGCTTCGCGTGAGCCGCCCACTTCCAGAATGTTCTGCAAGTAGCGCGCGCCGGTGGCGGCGTTGAAAACGCCTTCCACTTCAAAGGCGCTCCAGGCATCGGCGCTGAGCAGCTCGGCCCATTTGTAGCTGTAGTAGCCGGCCGAGTAGCCGCCCGCGAAGATGTGCGAGAAGCTGTGCTGGCTGCGATTGAAGGCGGGCGCAGGGATCACGGCGACCTCTTGACGCACCTCGTCCAGCACGGCTTGCACGGCCTTCTCGGTGCCTGGCTCGGCATGCAAGCGCATGTCGAACAAGGCGAACTCGATCTGGCGCAGGGTTTGCAGACCGCTCTGGAAGTTCTTGGCCGCCAGCATCTTGTCGAACAGCGCGCGCGGCAGGGCCTCGCCGCTGTCCACATGGCTGGTGAGTTGCTGCAAGACTTCCCATTCCCAGCAGAAGTTTTCCATGAACTGGCTGGGCAACTCCACTGCATCCCACTCCACGCCAGAGATGCCGGACACGCCCAGTTCATCCACCTGGGTCAGCAAGTGGTGCAGGCCGTGGCCGAATTCGTGGAAGAGGGTGGTGACGTCGTCGTGGCTCAGCAGGGCCGGCTTGTCGCCCTGTGGCGAGGAGAAATTGCAGACCAGCTGCGCCACCGGCGTTTGCTGCTGACCTTCCGGGCGGGCCCAGCGGCTACGCACTTCGTCCATCCAAGCGCCTGGGCGTTTGCCGGCGCGGGCGTAGAGGTCCAGATAGAACTGGCCGACCAGCTCACCGCCACGATCCAAACGGTAGAACTTGACGGACTCATGCCAGACCTCGGCGGCTTGCTCGACGATCTTGACGTTGAACAGGCGCTCGATGATGTCGAACAGGCCTTGCAGCACGCGCGGCAGGGTGAAGTACTGGCGCAGCTCCTGGTCGCTGAAGGCGTAGCGGGCTTCCTTGAGCTTTTCGGAGGCGTAGGCGTTGTCCCAGACTTGCAGCTCGGCCAGGCCCAGCTCGGCGGCGGCGAAGCTGCGCAGTTCGGCCAGGTCTTGCTCGGCAAAGGGCCGGGCGCGGGCCGCCAGGTCGCGCAAGAACTCCAACACCTGCGCGGGTGAGCTGGCCATCTTGGCGGCCAGCGAGGCTTCGGCGAAGTTCTTGAAGCCCAGCAACGCGGCTTCTTCCTGGCGCAGCTGCAGCAGCTCTTCGATGATGGCGCTGTTGTCCCACTCAGGCTTGTCGCCAAGCTCGCTGGCGCGGGTGACGTAGGCGGTGTAGAGCCGCTCGCGCAGGGCGCGGTTCTCGGCGTACTGCATCACCGGCAGATAGCTGGGGAAGTGCAGGGTGAGCTTGTAGCCGGGCTTGCCTTCCGCCTCGGCGGCGCTGCGCGCGGCCTCAATCGCGTCGGCCGGCACCCCGGCAAGCTCTTCCAGCGTGGCGTAGTAGGCGAAGCCATCGGTGGCGTCCAGCACATGCTCGGAGAACTTTTGCGCCAGCTCGGCGCTGCGCTCCTGAATGGCGGCAAAGCGCTCCTTGGCCACACCGCTGAGTTCGGCGCCGGAGAGCACGAAGTCACGCAGCCAGAGCTTGAGCGCTTGTTTGCGCGCCGGGTTCAACTGCGCCGCAGCCGGGCTTTGGGCGATGGCTTTGTACTTGGCGTACAAGGCCTCGTCCGAACCCTGGCGGGTGAAGAACTCGGTGACGGCGGGCAGGGCGGCGTTATAGGCCTCGCGCAGCTCGGGGCTGTTGGCCACGGCATTCAGGTGGCTCACCGCCCCCCAGGACGCGCCCAGGCGCTCGGTGGCCACGCCCAAGCAGGCCGACAGGGCGTCGTAGTCTGCCGGGGTTTGCTCGGAGGTGGCCAAGGCCAGCGCCGCATCGGCCTCGGCCAGCAATTGTTCGATGGCGGGCTGGATATGTTCGGGCCGGATGCTGGCGAAGGCGGGCAGGGCGGCGGTACTCAGGAGTGGGTTCATTCGAGTCTCTGGGCTGTTGCGGATGTTGGCTGCCTGCGCATCAGCGCAGCATAAGCCAAGCGGAGCCCGCGGAACTGGCTTTGCCAGGCCGCTGGGCTCGCCCCTTGAGGGGTGGCGCGCAGCGCCTACGGGGTGGTCAATTCGCCGATCGTTCGGCCGATTCCATGGTGTTGACCAGGAGCATGGTGATGGTCATGGGGCCCACGCCGCCGGGCACCGGGGTGATCCAGCCGGCCACTTCCTTGACGCCGGCGAAGTCCACGTCGCCGCAGAGCTTGCCCTCGTCATTGCGATTCATGCCCACATCGATGACCACGGCGCCGGGCTTGACCATATCGGCGGTCAGCACATCGCGCTTGCCCACGGCGGCCACGATCACATCGGCCTGACGGGTGTGGTGGGCCAGGTCAGTGGTGCCGCTGTGGCAGACCGTCACGGTGGCATTGGCCTGCAGCAGCATCATGGCCATGGGCTTGCCGACGATATTGCTGCGGCCGATCACCACGGCGTGCTTGCCGCGCAAGTCCTTCATGCCGATGCTTTCCAGCATCTTCATGCAGCCATAGGGCGTGCAGGCCTTGAAGCCGGTCTCGCCCACCATCAACGCGCCGGCGCTTTCAATCGCGAAGCCGTCCACGTCCTTGGCCGGCGAGATGGCTTCGATGACCTTGTGGTCGTCGATGTGCTTGGGCAGGGGCAGCTGCACCAGGATGCCGTGGATGCTGGGGTCATTGTTGAGCGCGTCGATGCGGGCCAGCAGTTCGGCCTCGCTCATCGTGGCTTCGTACTTTTCCAGCACCGAGTGCAGGCCGGCGTCCTGGCAGGCCTTGACCTTGTTGCGCACATACACCTGCGAAGCCGGGTTGTCGCCCACCAGCACCACGGCCAGGCCGGGCTTCACACCCTTGGCGGTCAGCGCGGCAGCGCGTTGTGCCACCTCGGCGCGGACTTGTTGGGACAGGGCGTTGCCGTCGATGAGTTGGGCTGTCATGGCTGTGGACTCCGGTGATGCTGGACGTAAAAACTTGGACTTTGAAAATGCAAAAAGCCGCTGAACAATCAGCGGCCGGTTTGGCGGGGCGGGGCGGGTGGGGCTCAGGCCTTGGCCGGGGCGCCCAGGGCGATCTTGAGCAGATCGGCCACCGTGTTGGCGTTGAGCTTTTCCATGATGTTGGCGCGGTGCGCTTCCACCGTTTTGATGCTGATGCCCAGGTCGTCGGCGATCTGCTTGTTCAGGCGGCCGGCGACGATGCGCTCCAGCACCTGCGCTTCACGCGTGGTCAGGCGGGACAGCAGGGCGTCGCGGCTGGCGGCTTCTTGGTGGGTGGAGAAGGCGTTGCGGGCCTGGTCCAGCATGCGCTCGACCAGATTGACCAACTCGTCTTCCTTGAAGGGCTTTTCGATGAAGTCCATCGCACCCTTCTTCATGGTCTGCACCGCCATGGGCACGTCGCCGTGGCCGGTGATGAAGACCACGGGCAGGGGGCTCTTGCGCTCCAGCAGGCGGTCTTGCAACTCCAGGCCGCTCATGCCTTCCATGCGGATGTCGGCGATCAGGCAGGCAACTTCGCGGGGGTCGTAGCGGCTCAGGAAGGACTCGGCGGAGTCAAAGCACTTGACGCGGTAATCCTTGCCTTCAAGCAGCCATTGCAAGGAATCGCGAACGGCCTCGTCGTCATCGACAACGTAGACATTACCCTTTTTCGGAATCAGACTCATGGTGTCGCTATTTGGTTTGTGCCGCTGACCGGTGCCCCTGTGGGGACCTCAGTGCGTGAGATGTCTACTGGGATGCTGAAGGCGAACCTGCAGCCTACAACTGCGTCCCCATTGTATAAGTTCTCTGCCCTGATCCGACCCTGGTGAGACTCGACGATAGACCGGCATAACCCTAGGCCGATGCCCAAACCGTCGGACTTGGTGGAGAAAAAGGCTTCGTACATTCGGGAGATCACCTCTTCGGGCATGCCCGGGCCCATATCGGTGACGCTGAAGTCGATGTGCCCGCCCAACTCGGGGGTGTGCTTGGGCACCACGCGCAGCTCGATGTGGCGGCGCGAGGCCGGCAGGCCGGCGTTGTCGATCGCTTCCGCCGCGTTCTTCAGCAGATTCATCAAGACCTGTTCGATCAAGATGGGGTCCACCATCAGCTGCGGCAGGCGCTGCGCGATATAGGTGTGGATGGCCACATTGCGGCGCCGCAGCTCGATGCCGGCTAGCTCGACCGCGTCCTCGACGATGTCGTAGGCATTGGCCGCTTCGCGCTTGGGCTCGCTGCGTTTCACGAAGTTGCGGATGCGGTGAATGATCTGCCCGGCGCGGGCCGCTTGCTTGGCGGTTTTTTCCAGCGCGGCCAGCAGGTCTTCTTTTTGAATCGCGTCATTGCGCACGCGGCTGACCATGCCGTTGCAGTAATTGGTGATGGCGGTGAGCGGCTGGTTCAGCTCATGCGCCACGCTGGATGCCATCTCGCCCATGGTCATCAGGCGGCTGGTCATCTGCGCTTTTTCGGCCTGGCTGGCGGCCAGGGCCTCGGCTTTGCGGCGGGTGGTGATGTCGGTGGCAATTAGCATTTGCGCCAAGCGGCCATCGGTCCATTGCAGATAGCGGCTGCGCACGTCGAACCACATCTCCAGCGACTCCACATAGACCTCGCGCGGGTCGGAGCCGGTTTCGGTCAGATGTTGGGCGGGCAGACCGGTGTAGTCGTCCACTTCTTCATCGACATCCGGCCCGGCGCTGCGGCCCAGCTGGCTGCCGGAGAGCTGGGCGTGGCCAGCCGGGTCGGCGCCGAACCAGAGCCGGTAGCTGCGGTTGGCAAAGAGCAACTCGCCCTGCTGCACCGACAGCACCGACACGGCCGCGTCCAGGCCTTCCAGCACGGTGGTGAAGCGCTCGTGCGAGGCAGAGAGCTGGTCGCGCACGCGCTTGGCCTCGGTGATATTGGTCATCGAGGTCATCCAGCCGCTTTGCTTGCCTTTGGCGTCCACCAGGGGCGAGAGATAGATGCGGCCGTCAAAAATGCTGCCGTCCTTGCGCATGATCTTGACTTCGGCGCCGCCGGCGGGGCTGCGGCCGTTGATCTCTTGCGCCAGCAGGCGGCCGTTCTCTTCAAAGCGGTCCGGCGGCCAGAAAGGGAAGGGCGGCTTGCGGCCCACCAACTCGGCTTCCGAGAAGCCGGTCATGGCGCAAAACGCCGGGTTGACGTAGGAGATGCGCGACTCCATGTCCATGGCGCGCATGCCGGTGAGCATGGAGTTTTCCATCGCGCGGCGGAAGTTCATCTCCGAGCTGAGGGCGTTCTGGATCTGCAGGCGCCGGCGCATATGGCGCCAGGTGCCCAGGAGCATCCACACCGTCAGCGTCGATAGCGCCACCACCATCCAGAACAAGGTGTTGCTGATCAGGCCGAAGCTGCTGCGATAGCCCTCGCCGCGCAGCACCAGGCCGTTCAGCGCCGGCGCCAGCGGCACCTCATGCAAGATGGAGGGCAGCTTGGTCGGTTTGCCCGGCATGGGGGTGACGGTGCTGGAGACCACTTGCTCCCCGGAGTCCAACACGCTGACCACATGGCGTGAGGCCACTTCGCTGGGGATGTAGTAGCGCAGCAAGGCCTCCACCGAATACTCGGCAATCACCACGCCCGAGAAGCCATTGCGATCCAGCAAGGGAACCTGGATCTGGAACACGGTGGTGTTGTTGGCGTCGCGGAAAGGGGCGGAGTAGACCGGTGCGCGGCGCTCGCGCGCGGCTTCGAAGGCCAGCGTTGGCGCGTTGGACTGGTTGGCCATGGGCATGGACGGGTCGTTGCCGTCCGGGACCATCAGGCTGTCCGCTTGGAAGCCGGCAGCGCTGACGCTGGCGCGGCGATCGCGCCGGCTCGACAGCCAGGTCACATGCGTGATCTCGGGGCGCTCGCGGGCGAAGGTGGCGGCCTGGGTCGAGAACTCTTGCGCGTCGGTGGCGCGGGTGGCGATCTCGCGGGCGATGCGCACCAGCTGCTCTTGGTTCTCGATCAAGCGCAGCCGAATTTGCTGCTGGGCAATTTCGGTGTCGCGCTTAACGGCTTCAGTCTCGCGCTCAACTTCCTCGTTCCGCAAATACCAAAAGGCCAGGATGATGGCCATCAGGAACAGCAGCACCGAAATCAGCGGGCCCAAGGTAGCGAAGCGGTCTTGCCGCGAGGGCGACTGACGTCGCCACCAAACCAAGGCCTTTTGCTGCAGTGGGCCCACCAGGGGGCTGCGATAGTTTTTCAGTTTGAACGGGAAGGGCATGGCGCGATTATCAGAGCGCTTGAAGGGCGGTTTGAGATTAAAGCGAGCCTGACCCTCTGTGCGATCCATGGCGGGAAATACGTACGCAATTCCGTATTGCGAAATGCCTTCGCACAATTTGAGAGTGGCGCCAAGTTGTGAGACACTGCGCGCAAACGCGAAAAGCCAAAAGCAAGAGACGTTTGCCCTTGGCGCTTGGTCCGGCCTGAAACTGCCCGGCCAAGCGGTTTGTCAAATGGCGAGAATGCGGCCAGCAATGAAGCTGGCGCAACTGGCCCGATACCCCAAAGTTTGGAGACATGCATGTCCGCGCAGCCACAGTCTTTTCTAGGCGCAGCCGCCACTGACACCGATTCGCAGGAAACCAAGGAGTGGTTGGACGCGCTGTCCGCCGTGATTGGCGAAGAAGGTGGTGAGCGTGCGCATTTCCTGCTCGAAAGCCTGATCGATCATGCCCGCCAAGCCGGCATCGATGTGCCTTTCTCGGCCAATACGGCCTACGTCAACACCATTCCTGCCAATCAGGAAGTGCGTTGCCCCGGCAATATCGAGATTGAAAAGCGCCTGCGCGCCTATATGCGCTGGAACGCCATGGCCATGGTGGTGCGGGCCAACCGCCTGAACCCGGCTGACGGCGGTGACCTGGGCGGCCACATCGGCTCCTTCGCCTCGCTGGCGTCCATGCTGGGCGCCGGTTTCAACCATTTCTGGCATGCCGAGAGTGAAAGCCACGGCGGCGATCTGCTCTACATCCAGGGCCATAGCGCGCCCGGCATCTACGCCCGCGCCTTCCTGGAAGGTCGCCTGAGCGAAGAACAACTCGACAGCTTCCGCCAGGAAGTGGACGGCAAGGGCCTGTCCAGCTACCCGCATCCCAAGCTGATGCCTGAGTTCTGGCAGTTCCCCACGGTGTCGATGGGCCTGGGCCCTTTGATGGCCATCTACCAAGCGCGCTTCCTGAAGTATCTGCATGCCCGCGGCATCGCCAATACCGAGAACCGCAAGGTCTGGGCCTTCATGGGCGACGGTGAGATGGACGAGCCGGAATCGCTGGGCGCCATTGGCCTGGCCGCACGCGAAGGCCTGGACAATCTGGTCTTCGTCATCAACTGCAATCTGCAGCGTCTGGACGGCCCGGTGCGCGGCAATGGCAAGATCATCCAGGAGCTGGAAGGCGAGTTCCGTGGCAGCGGCTGGAACGTCATCAAGCTGATCTGGGGCAAGGGCTGGGACGAACTGCTGGCCCGCGATAAGAGCGGCAAGTTGAAGCAGCTGATGATGGAAACCGTGGACGGTGACTATCAGGCCATGAAGGCCAATGATGGCGCCTTTGTGCGCAAGAACTTCTTCGGCAAGTATCCCGATACCGCCAAGCTGGTCGAGCACATGAGCGACGAAGAGATCTTCGAGCTGCGCCGCGGTGGCCACCAGCCCGAGAAGGTCTTTGCGGCTTTCCATGCGGCTCATAACAACACCACAGGCCAACCGACGCTCTTGCTGGTCAAGACCGTCAAGGGCTATGGCATGGGCAAGGCCGGTGAAGGCAAGAACACCGTCCACCAGACCAAGAAGCTGACGGACGAGGACATCAAATACATCCGCGACCGCTTCGGTATCCCGATTCCCGATAGCGAGCTGCCCAAGCTGCCTTACTACAAGCCGGCCGATGACACGCCCGAAATGCGCTATCTGCACGAGCGCCGTCAGGCCTTGGGCGGCTATTTGCCCAAGCGCCGCGTCAAGGCCGACGAGACCTTCACCGTTCCGCCGCTGAGCACCTTTCAAGCCGTGCTGGACGCCACCGCCGAGGGCCGTGAAATCTCGACCACGCAGGCTTATGTGCGCTTCCTCACGCAGCTGCTGCGTGACAAGGATCTGGGCCCGCGCACCGTGCCCATCCTGGTTGACGAGGCCCGCACCTTCGGCATGGAAGGCCTGTTCCGCCAGATCGGTATCTACAACCCCAAGGGTCAGCTCTACACGCCGGTCGACAAAGACCAGGTGATGTATTACCGCGAGGCCAAGGACGGCCAGATCCTGCAAGAAGGCATCAACGAAGCCGGCGGCATGGCCAGCTGGATCGCTGCGGCCACGAGTTATTCGACGAACAACCGGGTGATGATCCCGTTCTACGTCTACTACTCGATGTTCGGCTTCCAGCGCATCGGTGACCTGGCCTGGGCGGCCGGCGATATGCAAGCGCGCGGCTTCTTGTTGGGCGGCACCTCGGGCCGCACCACGCTGAACGGCGAAGGCCTGCAGCACGAAGACGGCCACAGCCACATCCTGGCCGGCACCATCCCCAACTGCGTCAGCTACGACCCGACCTTCGCGCATGAAGTGGCGGTGATCCTGCACAGCGGCCTGAAGCGCATGGTGGAGAACCAAGAGAACATCTACTTCTACATCACCCTGCTGAACGAGAACTACCCCATGCCTGGCCTGCGCGCCGGCACGGAAGAGCAGATTCTGAAGGGCATGTATCTGCTGGATCCGGCCGCTGCTAACGCCGATGCCAAGCTGACGGTGAACCTGCTGGGCTCGGGCACCATCCTGCGCGAAAGCCAGGCCGCCAAGGACTTGCTGGAGCAGGACTGGGGCGTGGCCGCCAATGTGTGGAGCTGCCCGAGCTTCAACGAACTGGCCCGCGACGGCCAGGACGTGGAACGCTACAACCTGCTGCACCCGACGGCCGAGCAACGCGTGTCCTTCGTGGCTCAGCAGCTGAGCCAGACCAGCGGCCCGGTGATTGCCTCGACCGACTATATGAAGAACTACGCGGAGCAGATCCGCGGCTACGTGCCAGCCGGCCGCACTTACAAGGTCTTGGGCACCGACGGTTTCGGCCGTTCGGACTTCCGCTCCAAGCTGCGTGAGCACTTCGAGATCAACCGCCACTACATCGTGGTGGCCGCGCTGAACACCCTGGCCGACGAGGGCAAGCTGCCCAAGGCCAAGGTCGCCGAAGCGATCGCGAAGTACAGCATCAAGGCCGACAAGATCAACCCTCTGTATGCATAACCCACCCCCGAAGCGCTGACGCGCCTCCCCCCTGATTTGAATGAAGGGGGGCAGAGCCCGACGGACCGGCAGAGCCGGATCCGTGGGCTCAGCTGGATGGATGCCCTGGCTTCGCCGGGCATGGCTTGCAAGCGAAGAGTTAGTGGAGAACAAACATGGCATTGGTAGAAGTCAAGGTCCCGGACATCGGTGACGTCAAAGACGTGGCAGTGATCGAGCTGCTGGTCAAGGTGGGTGACACGGTCGCCCTGGAACAAAGCTTGATCACGGTGGAGAGCGACAAGGCCTCCATGGAAATCCCCAGCACCCACGCCGGTGTGGTGAAGGAGATCAAGGTTGCCATCGGCGACACGGTCAACGAAGGCAGCCTGGTGCTCTTGCTTGAAGCTGCCGCTTCCGCGGCAGTGGCGGCCCCTGCGCCCGCGCCTGCCGTGGCAGCGGCGCCTGTTGCAGCGCCAGCCCCTGCGCCGGTCGCAGCCGCCGCTGCGCCAGCACCGGCTGCAGGCGCGAGCAGCTTCATCGAAGTCGTGGTGCCGGACATCGGCGACTTCGACTCGGTGGCGGTCATCGAGGTCTTCGTCAAGGTGGGTGACACCATCAAGATGGAGCAAAGCCTGGTGACCGTGGAGAGCGATAAGGCCTCCATGGAAATCCCCAGCTCGCACGCTGGCGTGATCCGCGAACTCAAGGTCAAGCTGGGCGACAAGATCGCCAAGGGCTCGCTGCTGGCCGTGGTGGAAGTGGCGGGTGCTGCAGCGCCTGCACCGGCTGCTGCGCCTGTTGCTGCCCCCGTGGCTGCCGCAGCTCCGGCTGTTGCCGCAGTTGCTGCCCCGGTGGCAGCGGCAGTTGTAAGCGTGGCCGCGCCCGCTGCAGCTCACAACCCCACCGTCGCTCCCACGGGCAAGTTGCCTCACGCCTCGCCCAGCATCCGCCGTCTGGCCCGCGAGTTAGGTGTGCCGCTGACGGAAGTCGCCGGCAGCGGTCTGAAGGGCCGCATCACCGAGCAAGACGTGCAAGGCTTTGTGAAGCGCGTGATGAGCGGCGCGGTGCAGACCTTGGCGCAAAAGGCTGCGGCACCTGCGGCATCTGCCAATGCTTCGGGCGGGGCCTTCCCCGGCCTGCTGCCCTGGCCCAAGGTGGACTTCGAGAAGTTCGGCGCGGTCGAGCGCAAGGACATGTCGCGCATCAAGAAGATCTCTGGCGCCAATCTGCATCGCAACTGGGTGGTCATCCCGCACGTCACCAATCACGACGATGCCGACATCACCGAGCTGGAAGCCTTCCGTGTTCAAACGAACAAGGAAAACGAGAAGTCCGGTATCAAGGTCACCATGCTGGCCTTCATGATCAAGGCCGCTGTGGCCGCCTTGAAGAAGTTCCCCGAGTTCAATGCTTCGCTGGAAGGCGAAGGCGATGCGCAGAAGCTGGTGCTGAAGAAGTACTACAACATCGGCTTCGCGGCGGACACGCCCAATGGCCTGGTGGTGCCGGTGATCAAGGATGCCGACAAGAAGGGCATCTTCGAGATCAGCGCCGAAATGGGCGAGCTGGCCAAGAAGGCCCGCGACGGCAAGCTGGGCCCCGCCGAGATGAGCGGTGGCTGTTTCACCATCTCCTCGCTGGGCGGCATCGGTGGCCGCTACTTCACGCCCATCATCAATGCGCCCGAAGTGGCCATCATGGGCGTGTGCAAGAGCCAGATCGAGCCCAAGTGGGACGGCAAGGCCTTCCAGCCGCGCCTGATGCTGCCGCTGAGCCTGAGCTGGGACCACCGCGTGATCGACGGCGCTGCAGCCGCGCGCTTCAACGTCTATTTCGCATCGCTGCTGGCGGACTTCCGCCGCATCGTGCTCTGATCGGGAGCTTCAGTCATGGCACAAGTGAATGTTCTCGTTCCTGATATCGGCGACGTCAAAGACGTGGCCGTGATCGAGTTGCTGGTCAAGGTGGGCGACACCGTGGCTGTGGAGCAAAGCCTGATCACGGTGGAGTCCGACAAGGCCTCGATGGAGATCCCGTCCTCGCACGCGGGTGTGGTTGCGGAGATCAAGCTCGCCCTGGGCGACAAGGTCAACCAGGGCAGCGTGATCCTGGTGCTGGAAGTGGCTGGTGCGGCCACGGCCAGTGCCCCTGCGCCAGCAGCGGCCGCGCCAGCCGTAGCTGCCCCCGCAGCAGCGCCTGTGGCTGCTGCGACACCGGTTCTTGCGCCAGCAGCGGCCAGCTACAGCGGCAGCGCCGATCTGCACTGCGATCTGCTGGTGCTGGGCGCTGGTCCCGGTGGCTATTCGGCTGCCTTCCGCGCGGCCGATCTGGGCCTGAATGTCGTCTTGGTGGAGCGTTATGCCACCCTGGGCGGCGTGTGCCTGAACGTGGGTTGCATCCCATCTAAAGCCTTGCTGCATGTGGCAGCGGTGATGGACGAGGTTTCGCATCTGGGCGATCTGGGCGTGGACTTCGGCGCGCCCACCGTCAATGTGGACAAGCTGCGCGGCCACAAGGAAAAGGTCATCGGCAAGCTGACCGGCGGCCTGGCGGCCATGGCCAAGATGCGCAAGGTCACCACCGTGCGCGGCTACGGCCATTTCCTCGACGCCAACCATGTGGAAGTGGAAGAAACCACCGGTGCTGCCCAAGAGAAGACGGGCGCCAAGAAGACCATCCACTTCAAGCAGGCCATCATCGCGGCCGGCTCGCAAGCCGTGCGTTTGCCCTTCCTGCCGGATGACGAGCGCATCGTTGATTCGACCGGCGCTCTGGCGCTAAAAGGCACGCCCAAGAAGATGTTGATCATCGGCGGCGGCATCATCGGCCTGGAAATGGGCACGGTCTACAGCACCCTGGGCGCGCGCTTGGACGTGGTGGAAATGCTGGACGGCCTGATGCAAGGCGCTGACCGCGATCTGGTCAAGGTCTGGCAGAAGATGAATGCCAAGCGCTTCGACAACATCATGTTGAAGACCAAGACCGTCGGCGCCACCGCCACGCCTGAAGGCATCAAGGTGCAGTTCGAGTCGCTGGACGGCGTCAAGAGCGAAGGCACTTACGACCTGGTCTTGCAAGCCGTGGGCCGCACGCCCAATGGCAAGAAGATCGCTGCCGACAAGGCCGGCGTGGCCGTGACCGACCGTGGCTTCATCAACGTCGATGTGCAAATGCGCACCAATGTGCCGCACATCTTCGCCATCGGTGATGTGGTCGGCCAGCCCATGTTGGCGCACAAGGCGGTGCATGAGGCTCATGTGGCGGCCGAAGTCGCAGCCGGCGCCATCTTGGGTGACGCGCACCTGTCCAAGAGCCAGTTCGACGCTCGCGTGATTCCGAGCGTGGCCTACACCGACCCCGAAGTGGCCTGGGTGGGTCTGACCGAGGACCAGGCCAAGGCCCAAGGCATCAAGGTCAAGAAGGGTCTGTTCCCCTGGACGGCTTCCGGCCGCGCGATTGCCAACGGCCGCGACGAAGGTTTCACCAAGCTGCTGTTCGATGACTCTCCGGAAGCCCATGGCCACGGCAAGATCCTGGGCGGCGGCATCGTCGGCACCCATGCCGGTGACATGATCGGTGAGATTGCACTCGCCATCGAGATGGGCGCCGACGCCGTGGACATCGGCAAGACCATTCACCCGCATCCCACGCTGGGCGAGAGCATCGGCATGGCGGCGGAAGTGGCGCACGGGTCTTGCACGGACTTGCCGCCTACGAAGAAGTAAGCAAGCGCGTTTTTTCGCAAAGTCTCAAAGGCCTGGGCCGACAACGGCCCGGGCTTTTTTGTATCTGCTTCATCCTTGTGTTTCGGCGGCTCCGGTGGGGCCACCTTGGCCAACGACGGCAAGGGTCTCAAATTGGCCGGGCCCAATCTCACCACGGGAAATCCACGCATGGCCACCTATCAGCCGGTGGACAGGGTGCGCAGCATTCCTCACGGTGTGAGCAGCGATGGCCGGGCGCTGCGCCTGATGCCCAGTGAAGACGACAAGCGCTTGACCGATGCGGATATGGTCAGCTTGGTCGCTTATGTGCGGCAATTGCCCGCGCAGAGCGGCCGTGAGCAAGGCATCGTCCAGCTGCCAGTCAAGCTGCCTCGTCTGAACCCAGCAAGCCCGAACAGGCCATCGTTCGGGCTTTTTGCTTTGGCCTGGTTGGCGCATGGGCAGTGAATGGGTGCGCTTGCACAGGCCCGTGCCTTGCTGCCTGCTGTGCCGATGGACTTGCCTGGCTTGCCCCCTGGAAAGCATGGCATTTAGATATTTGGCGTTGCGCGATCTGGCACAGCGTCTGTCCGCAGACAAGCTGTCAGATCTGACAGCCTCAAATTGTGTCAAATGGATAACAGCAGGCCTTGGCCTAGGGAAAGACTGGATATCTGGGTTTGGGCGCCAATCGCACATTTATTTTCTTGTCATCGCGGTGACCTTATCCCGGCCATTGGCGGCGGCAAGCCTCATCCCTCTACCCGGAGCAAAGCCTTATGAACTCTCCAATTTCCAAGGTCCCAACCCGTCGCCCCCAAACCGCCATCACCCTGGCCCTTGGCATCTTGATGCTGGGTGTTGGCGCGGGCGCTGCCGCCCAGGTGCAAAGCCTGGAGGCCGCCAAATCTGCTTCCGTCATCAATAACGCGCTGAGCCATATCGAGCGCTTCCAGGGCCGCAGCCTGCATGGCGCGGACCAGAGTTACAAGGTGCGTGATGTCGTCATCGACGCCGATGGCGCCAGCCACACCCGATTCGATCGGCACTACAAAGGCTTGCGCGTGCTGGGGGGCGACTTGATCGTGCACGGTGGCCGCCAAGGCACTTTGCAAGACATCCGCCACACTCTGCGCCAGAACCTCAACCTCAGCACCAAGCCAGGTGTGAGCGCCAGCGAGGCTCTGCGCCTGAGCAGCGCCAAGCACGGCGGTGACAGCCAGGGCCAAAGCCCAGAGTTGATGGTTTACGCGCGCGGCGATCTGCCACGCCTGGCCTGGGAGGTTCGTTCCTTCAGCACCAAGGCCGACGGCACGCCCAGCGAGATGCATGTCATCGTCGATGCCCACACCGGCGCCCAACTTGATGCCTGGGACGACATCCACACCGGCGCGGCGGCCGGCACGGGCAAGAGTTTCTTCAGCGGCAATGTGGCCCTGACCACCAACTCCCTCACAAGTGGCTTCGAGCTGCGCGACCCCACGCGCGGCAATCAGTACACCCTCAATATGAAGAACCGCACCTCGGGCGGCACCATCTTCACCGATGCTGACAATGTCTGGGGCAATAACACCGTCAGCGACACCGCCACCATCGGCGTGGACGCCCAGTACGGCACTGCAGTCACCTGGGACTACTACAAGAATGTGCACGGCCGCAACGGCATCGCCAATGATGGCAAGGGCGCTTACAACCGGGTGCATTACAGCCGCAACTACAACAACGCCTATTGGTCGGACTCCTGCTTTTGCATGACCTATGGGGACGGTGATGGCACCAACTACAACCCCTTCGACTCCCTGGATGTGGCCGGACATGAGATGACGCACGGCGTCACCTCGCGCACCGCCAATCTGACCTACTCCGGCGAGTCGGGTGGTTTGAACGAAGCCACCAGCGACATCTTCGGCACCATGGTCGAGTTCTATGCCAATAACGCCAGCGACCCTGGCGACTATCTGATTGGTGAGCGCTTGCCCAAGGCCGGCGGCTATCTGCGCAGCATGATCAAGCCCAGCGCGGACGGCGCTTCGGCTGACTGCTGGTACTCCGGTGTCGGCAGCCTGGATGTGCATTACAGCTCGGGTGTCGCCAACCATCTGTTCTTCATCTTGGCCGAAGGCACGAACAGCAGCTATGGCAATAGCCCCACTTGCGTGGCCGGCAACACCCGCGTGGCCACCGGCAGCGCGGTGCTGACCGGCATTGGCCGCGATGCTGCAGCCAAGATCTGGTACCGGGCGCTGACCACCAAGATGACCTCCAACACCAACTATGCCGGCGCACGCGCCGCGACCTTGGCCGCAGCGGCCGAACTGGTGGGCACCCTGGGGGCAGACTACTCGGCCAAGGTGGCCGCGGCTTGGAGCGCGGTCGGTGTGAACTGAGGCCTGTTCGTCCTAGCGAAGGGGCTGGCTTTTTGAGCCCGCCCCTTTTTTCTTGGCGTTCAAGTGCACCGAGCTGAGGGTGGACCTGCGCAGATCAGCGCCAAGCTGAGTGGCGCGTCGGCGCACCTCACTGTTGATGGGCCTTTGGTGGCCGCTGCTGAGCGCTCGACTTGGCCCTGCGAGCCAAGATCATGGCTTTGCGGTCTTGCTGCGCTGCAGCGCAGGGATTCCCCGCAGCAAGGCGCTGGGGCCGGGTGCTAATGTCACTGCGCTTCGGCACGGCGTCTGGCAGCACGGCTGGCCTCGGGCGCTCTTTTCCTTTCGACAACAATCGTTCAAGGAGACAAAGATGTTGACAAAGACTCCCGACCCAACAAGCCCGCGCCCGCGTTCCGCCGGCAGGCTGCAAGCCCGCTTGCGCGCGGCGTTGTGCGCGCTCTTGCCCGCGGCATTCTTGTTGGGCGCCGCGGCACCGGCCCGCGCTAACACGCTGACGCAGAACGTGTCCTGGACCATAGACCGCGCGGGCACCACGACCAAGTACCGGGTGGTGGCCTATGGCGACTCCATCTACGCGGGCTATAACGGCTCCACCCTCAATGCGGCCAAGTACTCGGCGCCCACGGTGGATGCCGAGTATTTGTCGGCGCTGTGGAATGCCGACATCGAGAGCATTCGCCGCGCCAAGTCCGGTGCTGTGGCGTCTGACATCTATAACAACAAGATCGTGGCCGAAAAGTCCTATATGCAGGCCAGCTCGACCCGGGTGGTCACCTTCGAGATGTGCGGCAATGACGGCTTGCAAGCCCGCACCGCCTTCAAGAGCCAGACCGGCACTTGCGACTACTCGGGCATGGACGCCGGGGTGAACAGCTGCAAGACCTATGTCGCTGCCGCCTTGGACTTCATCAATGCCAACGCCTATGCGGGCACCAAGGTCAAGGTCATCTCCAATCTGCACTACCCGGGCTATGCCGCTGACAATGTGCAAAGCTCCTGCAAAGACGCCACGACCGGCGCCACGGTGAATTTGCAATCCGTTTTTCTGCCCAAGCTGGCCAAGATGAATTACTGGATGTGCGAGTACGCCCGCCAGAAGGGCTTCCAGTGCGCCGACAACTTTGCGCAATACATGGGGGCGGATTACGACAGCAATGGCGACGGCGTCGTCGACTCCGAAGCCCTGCGCTATGTGCCCGGCGAGAGCGAGGCGGCCTACATCACCCGCATCACCAGCACCCAGCGCGCCACCCTGCGTGACGCCAATGCGCACTTTGTTTCTGCGGGCAGCAGCTATGACTACATCCAGTCTGATGACACCCACCCGACCTATAGCGGCGGCACGGTGACGGCCGGCTTGTTCGGTGGCACCACCGGCAGCGGCGCACCGCGCTACACCAGCTTTGTGGGCGGCAAGAGCCCGCTGTGGAATCAGTACGGCCATGAGCGCATGGGTTGGGCGGTGTCGACCTCCAATCCGCCTGCGCCCTGAGGCCCCACGCGGGACTCGCTGATGCGTGAGCCGGCGCCGGAACGCGCGGCCTGGCGGCCTGCCAGGGGCCCGCTGCTGCTGGCCTTGGGCCTGGCCGCGCTCGGCGTGGTGGGCGGCTGGTGGATGTTGGCAGCCAGCGGTGGCGAAGCTGCGGCGCCAAACGCCGCGCCGCCCGCTGCAGCGCTTGGAGCCAGCGCCGCCATCGCGCCGGTCTTGCTGACTGCCCGTGCGATCCCACCGGCCCAGGCAGTGCAGGCGGAGTTCGACCCTGCCCAAGCCCGGCCAGCGCCGGTGGGCACGCTGGCCGCCAGTGCCACCGGCCGCATCTGGCGCCAACGCGACCCCAATGGCGATCTCACGCCCGACCTGGCCGACTATGTGAACGAGGGCGAGCGCCCGACGATGGCCGAGGTGATTGAGCGCCTGCACCAGGCCGGTGTCTACACCGGCTTGGGTGCTTTTTCGCCGCCGGGAACCCGGCCCGCCCTGGTCGGCCTGGCGGTGCCCGAGGACTTCGTCTTACCTGAAGGTTATGTGCGTCACCATCAGGCGACTGATGATGGTCAGCGCATCGAGCCCATATTGATGTTTGCACCCGACTACCAATTCTTCGACGCCGCCAAGCAGCCACTGGCCATTCCTAAAAACCGGGTGGTCCCGCCGGAGCTTGCGCCGCCCGGCATGCCGCTGCGGCGCATTGTCATTCCCGCGCCGCTGGAGTCGGCGCGGCCGGCGCCATGAAGCCCGTCAGCCCCTGGGCCCGGCTGCGCGAGAGCCGCTGGCTGGGCATCCTGGTCAGCGCCTTGCTGTGCGGCCTGTACGCGCGCGGCGGCACGGCTTGGCTCCTGGGCTTTGTGGCCTTGTTGCCCTGGTTGCGCACCTTGGATGCGGCGCGTTCACTGGCCGGCAGCTTGCTCAATGCCTGGGCGATGTCGCTGGCCTTCACTGCGGCCGTGTTTGCCTGGTTTGGCACTGCCATGGGTAGCTACACGCAGCTGGGCACCGCGCCTAGCCTGGCCTTGCTGCTCTTGGCCGCGCCTTTGTTTCAGCCGCAATTCCTGGCCTTTGCGCTGGTGCGCCATCTCGCCCGCCGCCGCTTGGGTGTGGCCTTAGCGGCCCTGGCTGCGGCCGCCGCTTGGGTGGCCAGCGAGTGGCTGTTCCCCAAGCTGCTGGGCGACACCCTGGGCCACGGGCTCTATCCCTCGCGCCTGCTGCGCCAAGCCGCAGACCTTGGCGGCGCGGCGGGTCTCACGGTCTTTTTGCTGCTGTCGAATGAAGCCTTCACGGCCGCCTTGGCGCGTTCGGCAGCAGGCGTGCGCGCCATTGCCAAGCCCTTGGCGCTGGCTGTGCTGCCGCCCTTGCTCTTGGCGGGCTAAGGCCTCTTGGCGCTGTCCTCACTGCCAAGACCTTCGAGCGAGCCAGTAGCTGCATCGAGCCCTTCGCAAGCTTCGCCTGCCGCGCACCAAACGCTGCGCATCGGCCTGGTGCAATCGAATATCGTGGACTATGAAAAACTGCGCCGGGAGAAGGGGGCAGGGGCCGTGGTGCGCGAGGTGCTGGACACCCATTACGCCATGTCTTACGACGCGGTTGAGCGCCAGCATGCGGATGCGGTGCTGTGGTCCGAGACGGTCTACCCCACCACCTTTGGCCATCCGAAAAGCTCGGCCGGCGCCGAGCTCGACCATGAAATTCTGTCCATCGTCAACGCGGCCGGCGTGCCTTTTGTCTTCGGCACCTACGACCGCGGTTCGGCAGGGGAGTACAACGCCGCCGCCTTTGTGGCACCGGGTGCGGGCTTGCTGGGCCTTTATCGCAAGACCCGCCTGTTCTTGCTGACCGAATACCTGCCGGACTGGCTCGACAGCCCGACGCTGCGCCAATGGCTGCCCTGGGCAGGCACATGGCGCCCGGGTTCTGGCGCGCGGGTGTTCCCTTTGCGCCTGGCCGATGGGCGCGAAATTCCGGTGCTGCCATTGATCTGCCTGGATGATGTGGATGCCACCCTGGCCATCGAAGGCGCCCGCTTGGGCGGGCAGGCGATTCTGACCATGTCCAACGACGCCTGGTTCAGCGCCAACGCCCAAGGCGCTGAGTTGCACCAGGCCGTGGCCGCCTTTCGCAGCATAGAAACCCGGCTTCCGCAGTTCCGCGTGACGACAAGCGGCTACAGCGCCGTGATCGACCCCAGTGGCAGCGTGATCGCCGGCTCCCGCCTGGGTGAGCGCACCCTGGTCGTGGGGGAGCAACTGGTGCGCGAGCCCCCGCAGACCTTGATGCTCCGGTGGGGGGACTGGGTCGGCCGAGCGGCAGCACTCTTGCTGGCGCTGATGGCGGGCTGGGCCCTTGTGACAACTGTGGGCCAGCGTTTGGGCTTGACTGAGTCGGGCGGCGATGCCGCCACGGACTCGGCCCTGCCTACGACGTTCAAGGTCGCCTTGCTGCCGCCGCTGGCGCGCTTCGCCGCAGGCTTGCTGCGCTCGCTGGCGCGCCTCAGCCTCTTGGGGATGGCTGCCGTCATGCTGCTTGGGGACACGGCAGTGCAGACCAATACGCTGGCGCAGCTGCGCCTTTTCGGCCTGCTCTTTCTCGCCCCAGAGGCGGCCGCTTGGTGCCTGCTGCAAGCCTTCAGCGCACGCGCCAGCATCGAGGGCGAGACCCTGGTGCTGAGCCGTGGTCAGCAGCGCCTTGAGTTGGCGCTGGGCGATATCGCTGCGTTGGAGCCCTGGCGCTTGGCCATCCCCAGCACGGGCGCCACGCTGCGTCTGGTGAGTGGGGAGTGCTGGCCCTACGGCTTGGCCCTGGCCGATCCCGCCGCGCTGGCGCGTGCCCTGCGGCTGGGGGATGGCGGCAAGGCATCGGCCGTCTCGCGCGTGAGTCTTTATGCCGCGGCACGGGCGGCGATACGCCTGGGTTGGCTGGATCGCCCACTGCTCAAGTACGGCGTGCTGCCGCTGCTGCTGGCCCTGCCGGCCTTCCGTTTGCACCAGTACATCGCTTACGGCAGCGCCCTGGGCGAGTACTACAGCTTCGGCCTGCTGGCCTATGCCAAGGCCTTTGCGCTGTGGTGGGCGGCCTGGGCCATGGGCGTGATTTTGTGTGCCGCCGTGCTGCGGGCCGTGATTGAGGCAGGCACGCTGCTGGCGGTGCTGCTGCGGCCTAGCCGCAGCACCGGCATCCGCCGCGGCTTGGAGCGACTGGGCCATGCCGCGCTCTACCTGGGCTTGCCCAGCTGGCTGCTGATGCGGCTGCTGGCCAATTGAGCATGCGGGAGGGCGCGGCGTAGGAGCCCGCCCCGCGCCCGTTTGTGACGTTCATCGGCCACCTATGTCGTTGGCCCCCTCCATCTGGCTAAACGTCAATATTCCAAGCGACAGGCGCTCGGCGCTCGCTTATCGTGGCAGCCTCGTCAACCACGGAAGCCTGCCCATGTCCCAACGCTCGCCACGTCGCCCCAGGTCGGATCGGAGCCGTCCGCAAGACCATGTCTTCATGGGGCTTTGCTTGATCGTCATCGGCGCGGTGGCGCTGGCGGAGCAGCGCGGCTACCACCTGATCGATTGGCTGTGGGCGCATTGGCCCTTGGCCATCACCGCCTTCGGAGCGCTGCGGCTGCTGACAGCGCGTCGCTGGGAGCAGGCCAGCAGCGGCATTTTCATCATCGCGCTCTCAGGCTGGTTCTACGCTTGCGAGACGCTGTATCTGGGCATGACTTACCGCAATAGCTGGCCGGTGCTGCTGGTCGGCCTGGGCGTGTGGAAGTTGCTGCAGGGCGCCTGGGGGCTGCGCGCAGGGGCAGGGGAACGCGCCGACATCATTGAAGCGGAACAAGAAAAAACATCATGAGATCCAAGGATTCCAAACAACAGCTGCTCTTCGGCCTGGTGCTGACCCTGCTCGGCCTGGCCTTTTTGCTGGACAACTTCCACATCTTTGATGTGCGCCGCATCCTGCCGTTTTGGCCCCTGGTGCTGATCGCCCTGGGGACGCTGAAGCTGAGCCAGGACAGCGACGCGCGCGGCCGCGGCATTGGCTTTGCCCTGATTGCGGTGGGCGGTTTGCTGACGCTGCGGCATCTGGGCGTTTTCAATTTCCGCTGGCGCGACTTCTGGCCGCTGATCTTGATTGGCGCGGGTGTGCTGGTGATGTTCCGTGGCCGCTTGGGTGGGGGCGCGCCTGCCGGGGGCGACACCATTGAGCAGCATGCAGAGAACCGCATTCAGCTCAGCACATTTTTGAGCGGCAACCAGTCCAAGATCGGCAGCCAAAGCTTCACCGGTGGCGAGATCAAAGTGGTGATGGGCGAGGCCCAGCTGGATCTGCGCCAGGCGTCCATCGAAGGCACGGCCGAGCTGAAGATCCAGGTGGTGATGGGCAGCGTGAAGCTGTTCTTGCCGCCGGACTGGCGCGTGAGCGTGACGGGCAAGCCGCTCTTGTCCGAGATTGACGACAAGACCACGCCGCCGCAAATGGGCGGCAGCAATCAGCAGCTGCAGATCCAGGCCGAGCTGGTGCTGGGCGGCCTGGAATTGCGTAACTGAGCCGCGCGCCCGGGGCCTTAAGCCTTGGCTGAGGCAGCGGTTTGGGGCTCGGCGCTCGCCTCGCCAATCAGCCGGCGCAGCGTCGGAATCAAGAGCACCAGCAGCACGCCCACCGCCACGCTGCCCAGACCCAGCTGGGTGAACAAGCTGGCGTAGGCCGGGTTGCTGCTCAGCGCGGTGCTGCCGGCGGGCTGGGCCACCATGCCGGAGAAGTCGGCCGCGAACAGCGAAGCCAGGCCGGTCACCAACATCCAGCTGCCCATCATCACGCCTTGGTACTGGCGCGGCGCCAGGCGGCCGATCATGGCGTAGCCCACCGGTGAGATCAGCAACTCGCCCAGGCTTTGCAAGACGTAGCTGCTGCCTAGCCAGACAAAGTCGACCTTGCCTTGGGCATCCGCCAGGCTGATGCCCAGCGTCAGGGCCAGAAAGCCCAGGCCCATCAGCACCAGGGAGGCGGCGAACTGCTGAGGCACATCCACCGGCCAGCCACGCTCACGCAAACGCGCAAACCAGGCCGCCAGCAGCGGGCCGCCCAGCACGATGACCAGGGTGTTGATGTTTTGCACCCACTGCGGCGCGATGCTCACGCCCCACAACTCCAATCTGACATTGCCGACCGCAAACAGCTGCAAGCCGCTGGGCGCCATCTGGTAGAGCGACCAGTACATCAGCGAACCCAAGGTCAGGATCAGATAGGCCCACATGCGCTTTCGCTCCGGCACATGGGTGTGGCGCACCGTCAGCACAATCAGCGCCACCGCCACGCCGGCCGAGATCAGCTTGAGCAAGGACTCGGTGCCGTCCGGGTGCTGCAGCAAAAACCACAGCAGCGGCACCAGGCCGGCCAGGATCGCGATGCCGGCGACCAGGCGCAGCTTGAAGTCGCGCGGGCTGGCCTTCAGCAAAGGCGTGTCGATGTCCGCCAACACGCGCCAAAAAGCCAGGGCCAAGACGATGGCCAACACATTGCCCAGGGTGGCAAACAAGAACAGATCGGTGTAGTTCTTGCTCAGCTGATAGTGGCCGGCCACGCTGAAGCCGATGAAAAAGCCCACATTCATGCCGGCGTAGTTCCACAGAAAGGCGCCCTCGCGGCGACTGTCCTCGGGCGCGAAGCGCTGGGTCAGCATCATGTTCAGGCAAGTGACGTTGAGGCCACTGCCGGTCAGGAACAGCGCCAGGCCCCAGTACAGCAAATCCGCCGTCCCACCGGCGATGGAGGCGCAGCCCAAGACCTGCAGCACCATGCCGCCCACAAAGAGGTTGCGGTTGCTCAGGAAGCGCCCGCCCAGATAGCCGCCGAATAGATGCAGGCCGTAGTTGAAGGCGCCGAACACGCCCATGATCAGGGCCGCCTTCTCGGCCTCGAATTTCAGATGCTCGGTGGCATACAGCACCAGGCTGGAATACAGCACCGCAAAGCCCAGGGTGGAGAACATCTGGACAAAGAACAGCACGCCCGCGCCGGGCGGTATGGAGGAGAAGCGGGATGGCCGGGATAGATTCATGACGAGGCGTGAGCGGTGGGTTTTTGAAAGCTGCGGCATCTTATCGGTCGCGCCGCTCTTTGTTCGGCGCGCTGACTCAATGGCGCGGCAGCGCTTCAGCTGCTGGGCACGCTGGCGCAGTTGGCGCTGCCTTGGCGGTCCACCAGCAGGCGGAATTTGCGGCCTTGCGGCATACGACGCCAGTCCTCCAGCGACTGGCGGCAGACCCAGCGCTGGCCGTTCCCGGCCACCAGTTCTAACTCGTAAATCTGATGGCGCGCACCCAGGCGCTGGCGGCTCAGCTCCTGCGAGCCTTGTGTCAGCTCGGGTTCTGGCCAGCGTGGTGGCTGCGGGTCCACGCCTTGTCGCGAGGCTTGCCACAGGGTGCGCCAAGTCGGCAAGGTGTAGCGGCAATGGGCGCGAAGGGCTGCCGCGCCGGCGGACGCTGCGGCATGGCTGGCGGGGGCGGCATCGGCAGCTGCGGCCAGCAAGCGTTGGCTTTGAATCTGGGCGCCGGCCGGCAGCTCGTCACACCAGGCCGAGCCCAGCTCGGCAATCTGACGCTCTACCTCGATCTCCAGCCGCCAGATCTTGCGTTGCACCTGCACCTCAACGCCGCGCGGCCCGAAGAGGCGATAGGCCAGCGGCAGGCTCAGTGCCAGCAAGGCGAGCGCCAGGGCAATGCGGGGCAGCCGGGCGCGCAGGGGGCTGCCCGAGCGGCGAGGCGCGGCGAATGAGCTTTCTGCAGAAGGTTCTGACATAAGGCCGCGATTGTCGGCGCAGCGCAATGGCCTGATGCTTGGCGGCCGGGCCGTCGTGTCAGGCCTCAGCGCCTCAGCACCAGCTTTTGATACAGACCGCCAAAGTACAGCTGCTGCTCGACCTTGAGTGGCGGGTCTTGCGCTGGCAGAAAGCTTGTCACTTCATGCCGCCACAAATCCATGGCGAAGGGCTCCAGCCATTTGAAAACCAGGCGCATCAGGGGCCGCAAGGGGTGCCAGGCGGCGGGCCGGTGATAGTCCACGATGACCAGCTTGCCGCCGGGCTTGAGTACGCGCAAGGCTTGCGCCAACGTGGCGCGACGCACCGCCTCGGGCTGCTCATGCAGCAGGAAGAACATCAGCACCTGCTCGTAGCAGGCGTCCGCCATGGGCAGGGCCGATGAGTCGCCTGGCAGCAAATGCACGCCCTCCAGCTGGGGCAGTTTGTTCGCGAGGTTGTCCAGTTGCACCGGCAAAATGTCCAGCACATCCAGCTGCGCCCCCGGCGCCAAGGCCTTGTGCAGGCGAGGCGTGAGATCGCCGTAAACGCATGCCACTTGCAAGCTGCGGCCCGGGATGCGGCCTTCTTGCTCGCCCGCCTCGCCGGGTTCTCCGGGTTCGCCGGGTTCGCCGGGTTTGGCCATAGCGGCGATCGCCGCTTGGCGCAAACGCGTGTAATTGCCAAACAAGATGGCATTGACCAGCCAGCCGCGCTCAAAAAAACGCACGGCCCGGGGGTGAACATAGGCCCACCAGTAAACCTGCTGGAGATAGTGGGGGACGCGGCTGGGTGGCCTTGGCAATTGGGCGTGCGTTGCGCCGGCCTTGCTTGCGATGGGCGCCATGCTCACGATGGGCGAAATGGGCGCGATGGGTGCAGGCCCCAGCAGTTCGACGGGTGAGCGGGAAGAGGTGTCAGGCATCGGGCATCGCGCGGCTTGGGTCGGTCATTCCCCCGCACGCGTCGCCGCGGCAAGGCATTCCGTATGGGCTTTGCCAATATGCCATCAAATTTGCGTGCGCTTTGACTTTCAGGCCTGCTCCGGGCTCAAGTGCCTCTGACGTAGGGGTTGCTGCGGCGCTCAGTGCCGAAATCACTCTCCGGCCCGTGGCCGGGGATGAACACCGTGTCGTCGCCCATGGGCCAGAGCCTTTGCGTGATCGAGTTGATCAAGGTGGCATGGTCGCCGCCAGGAAAGTCGCTGCGGCCCACGCCGCCCGCGAACAGCACATCACCGACAAAGGCGCGCTTGATCGCCGCGCTGTGGAACACCACATGGCCGGGCGTGTGGCCGGGGCAGTGGCGCACGTTCAGGGTTTGTTGGCCGATGCTGACGCTGTCGCCATCGGCCAGCCAACGCGTTGGGGTGAAAGGCTCGGCGGCGGGGAAGCCGAACATCTGGCTCTGCTTGGCCAGGCCGTCGATCCAGAACTGATCGCCCGGATGCGGGCCAATGATGGGCAAGCCCAATTCGCGTGCCAGCTGACCGGTGCCGCCGGCATGGTCGATATGGGCGTGGGTCAGCCAGATCGCTTTGAGGGTCAGGTCTTGCTGGCGCACGGCCTCCAACAAGCGCGGCAGGTCGCCCCCGGGGTCAATGATGGCGGCCTCACGCGTTTCATCGCACCAAACAATGGAGCAGTTTTGCGCAAAGGCGGTAACGGGGACGGTGAGGTAGCGCAGGGACATGGGCGGTGGGATTTCGAATTGACGTGTCAGAACGGCATCGTCTTTCGACACAAAAAGCCGATGTGCATCGCCAGATCAAGCAGCAACTCATCGAGTTGCATCGTAGCGATGCATTCAAGGGGTCTCCTGGCCTATCAGTGAGTCAGCGTTCTCGCCTGCGCGTTGCAGGCTTCTGGCGGCGCACCGGAATCGTCGAGCTCTGTGTCCAGCACTAGGCCGTTCTCCAAAGATGTTACCGCGCGCCGACGCCTGTTCTGTGCAGCTGCATGCCCTGTCGATTAAAGCTTGGCCAAGCATCCGCCATTACTTCGAGCTGGCAGCACAAGCCAGGCGCCATTTCTGTAGGTGGCGGCGACAAACCCCGGCGATTCACCTCGCAGGACAACAAAGCCGCTTGTTCCCGCGGCAATGATGGAAACAGGCGTTGCCTCGAGCAATCTCGCTAAGCTACCCGGCGGTACCCAGGCGATAACTACTTCAGCGGGTTGAGATCTAAAAGCAAGTGTCGATAGCGCAGCTATCCAAATCACAAGTACAAGAATTCCAATCCCGAAGAGGCGTGAGCGATTAGTACTCATACACATGCTCCAACTCGCCGCCAAATGAGCTGAGTTGACGCACAAGCGCAGCCAGGTCTTCAATCTTCAAAAGCCGGCCCTTGCGCCGCCACGTCGGGCGCGCCGCCAATGGTGCCGTGATGAGCAATTGGCCACCTAGCTTGGGCGCATCAGGCGGCAAAAGTAGGGTGACAAATATCTCATCGTTGCCCGCGATCTCGACGATGTCTGCACCGTCAAGCGCAAGACGCCGAAGGATATGGGTGTACTCGCGATAGCGCGGTGTTTCGATGATCTGCAATCCGCCCGTGAGCGTTTCGATCATTTTTACGCTGGTATCCAGTTTTTCATGGGTCGGCGCTAGCCCTCGCATGACGCTGCGAATCCGCAGCGGCGCTGGATCCATGCCAGCGAGTGCTTGAATTGCCTTCGAGTAGAGCGCCTTGACGCCAAACTCCAAAGTGAACGAGAGTCGTCGCTCGAGTTTGCGGACGAGGTTTCCTCCGCGCCACGGGACTTGTGTCCAGAATGCCTGCAACTTCTCGCCGAAGGGATATGCATACCACGGCGTTTGCACAAGAAAAACGGCGTAGTCGTCGGCGACGGAGCGTGCGAATTGGTCTTCAGGCGTCACTGCATTGCCGCTGATCGCTTCGGTCAGCCATCCTATGGTCCGCTCATAAGCGCCTTTCACGGCCATCTCCACGGAGAAACTGACGCCGATGGTGTAAAGCATGGCCTTCGAATCGCCTGTGATTTCTCCGCGTGCAGATGCATGCCGGGTCATCACGCAAAGATTCGACCAGTACCTGTTGATGCTTGAAAAGTAGGGGAACGCTGCCTCCCCTTGTGAGCGCGCTACAGCCGCATAGTCCTCGTACACATGGACGATCAACCACTCCGGATAAGTGACATAAGTATTCGTCTCTGGCCTGCGATGCTCCGGCGCCAAGATCGGCTGATAAGTTGCTTCACTGTCGACTCGGTCCCCCATGCAACTCGTCTCAACCCACATGACCGGTGCCAGCAGGACCAAAAGGCCGATCACAAGGCCCAACAGGATGAACCGGTATTTAGGCTTCACGGCGGGCCAGCACGAATCCAATGAAAACTGCGAAGCCTCCAAGGGCAATGTGCGGGAAATTAGCAAGCACCTTGAATTGAAGCGGCAGCGCTTGCACCCCATACACCAAGATCGCCAGATCTAAATAGCCGGAGCCCGTGGCTAAGCCCAAGAGCCCGTCTAGCAGATAGAGCGTGCCGAAGACTTTGAAATAGACGATGCAGGCGCGCGTAGAGAGCCAAGCCGCGATGCCTGCCCATGCAGCAGAGCCGAAATGCAAGAGGTCGTCATACACGTCGAGCGCAAAAATGCCGAAGACCCGCCCGTCAGCGTCGGTGAGCCCAGGGATGTAATTGAGTGTCGTTACCAAGCCGAGGGCGAGGGCATACGCGAGTGCGAAGAGGCGGATGTTATTCATGCGTTTTTGATCAGGCGGCAAGGTAGTTGTCCCACAGCGAGTTGCGGAATAACAGCCCGGGGTCGTAATGGCGTTTGCGCTCCGCAAATCGCTCAGCACCCGTGTAGATGCGTTGAAACTGATCGACGCGTGCATGCAGCCGATAAGGAAGGTAGTAACTGCCGCCCAAGGCCGCAACCCGTTCGATCAATGCCTCGGTTAAGAGCATCATGTCCGCTTCGCCTTCGGGTGTCATGGCTTGCGAGAAGGACATCACCGCCGCGATACGTTCTGTTGGCGCATAGGACAAGACGCTCGTATGGTCTTGCGCCACATAGCGAAGCGTCACGTTGAGGAACTCGGCTTTGGCCTTGGGAATGATTTGCCGGCAAGCAGAAAGAAATGCATTGAATTGGGCTGGCGGCACAAAGTACTCGTGAAGGATGTCTGTGCGCCCTGCAGGCGAGCTGCCCAAATTGGCAACGGGCTCGTTCAAGAGCGTATTGCGTGTTGCAAGGCCAGAACCGAGCCTTGGCGCACCCTGTGTTTCGGCGATCCATCGTGCCCGCTTCGCTGATTCAGATCCGATTTGCGAGCGATAGACCGAGCGGGTTAATCCCGTCAAAGCACCATGTCGCGTAACCGGCGGTAATCCTTCGGGCGGCGTCGGTTCGGCTCGATAGCTCACGAGGAGTGCCTCGGTGAAGAAGTCTCCGCGCGCGACGTTCAATCGCCCGTACATCATCTTTGTCGAGGGGGCGCGTAGCTTCGTCATGAAACGTTCAGCCAAAGAATCCGCACTCATTCGCTCGTACTCGGGCCGCATCAAGGTGTTCGGCATCATCTCGAGCTCGAGGTCTAGAAGAATGCCCACCAGTCCATAGCCGCCCATCGCGAGTCCGAAGAGTTCGGCGTTCTCGGTCCTGGAGCAGTTCACGATGGATCCGTCTGCCAGCATCAGTCGGATCGCGCGAACAGTCGATCCAAAGGGACCATATGAAACAGCCCATCCATGGGCACCCACCGAAAAGGTCGAGGCGACGGCGAAGTCACTATTCGACTGCATGACGGCAGGAGACTCATGGATTGGGTCCAGCGTCTGTATCACCTCGTGCCAGCGAGTGCCGGCCTGAACACGACACACGCGTGCAGTTTTATCCGCTACACACTTCGGTGCCGCAAAGGTAATGGCCACGCCATTGCGTGCCAGACTTTGTCCTCCCATCGAGTGCCTGGCTCCCCCAACGACCACGGGACGCCTCTGACTCGCCGCCGATTTCAACTCGGCTCGCAATGTAGCGATGATGTTTTCATCAGCATCTGACCTCAATACGCGATGGCTAAACACCGACGTTGGCGAGAGGCCGCTCGCATCGTTCATGACAATACGCTGTTGAGCTATCGACGACGTTGGCAGCGATGCCCCAATTGCTAAGGCCGATGAGCCCAATAAGAGTTTTCGGCGCTCTTGGTCAACCATTGATCCTCCCGTTCCATCCATATTCGTCGCCTATGCTGGCTGCTATTTTGTGTTTCTCTGCGCGAACTTTGCCGCAATACGTCGCTGACTCATGCTGCTGAACTCAGCATCAGGATCAAGGTGTCCTGAATCGGGTAAAGCTGATTTCCCTCCAAAGAAAATCAGTGTGAAGTCTACGTTATGTCCAGAGGCCTATAGGGGTGGGCAAATATTCCCCGCCGAGTGATGGCTTTGTTGCTGGCACATAGACCGTTGGGCCGCGCCGGGTTCAAATTTCGGCGGAAAGGGCCAAGAGTCTGCATCGTGCCAAAAACTCTGCGTTGAGGATGAGAGCTTGAAGATGCGTGTATTGCCGGGTTTTTATCGGGTGTAGCAATCAATGCAAATCCTCGACTTATTCCAAGCCCACCTGCGCGAAGCTCGTCGCAAGCTGCGGGCGGCTCAGATCGACATTCAGGCATCGATGTCGCTACGTATTGCCTAACGCGGATCTGCTGTGGAGCCTGAATGCTCAGAACTGACAGATTGCTTCCAAATGCCGATCGCTTGACTCGGATTGCTAAGCGCAGAAAAAAGCCGCTCGAATCGCGCAAGGCGCGCGTCATCTTCGCCAATTTCCTGGCACACGCGGCTTTCGACCTTGATGCTCAATCCCCCCGGCGGGCTGGGTTCAAGCGATTCAAAAAAACAGGGTCTGAATGCAAATGAGCAAGGTAAACACGGGCAGCTCACCCACGCTTTCAAATTTAATATGGGGCAATTTCGCGCTGCCGCCCCGGTCTGGGCAGCGCGGCTGCTTTTGCCCCGCTGAAGAGGCGCATTGGCGAGGGGCAATTTTTGGAGATGATTCATGGCTGATGCGCCAGCGAACAAGCTGTCCCGGACGGCGTTGGAAAAAGAACCCTATGTGCGTTTCGCCGTCACCGACATCGACGGCGTTTGCCGGGGCAAACACCTCAGCGGCGAGAAGATGGCCAGCATGTTGGAAGGCGGCGGCACCATTGCCAGCGCGGTTTTCGGCTGGGACATCGAGGACCGGCTTTATGACCGCGTCAGCTTCACCGGCTTTCACACCGGCTTCCCCGACATTGGCCTGCGGCTTGACCCGACCACTGCCCGCCAGCTGCCCTGGGATGATGGCCGTTGGCTGATCCTGGGTGAGCATGTGCTGGCCGACGGGCAACCGCTGCCAATCTGCCCGCGCCAGGTGCTCAAGCGGGTGCTGGCGAAGGCTGAGCGCATGGGCTTCACGGCCCAGGTTGGGGTGGAGTTCGAGTGGTTTGTGCTGGCTGAGAGCGAATCGTCGGTGCGCCAGAAGGGCTATCGCGACCTGGTCACCGCCACCCATGGCGCCACCAATTACTCGCCTTTTCGCATCGACGCCCAGCAGGGCTTTGTGCGCGATTTGTTCACTAGTCTGAACGCCATGGATGTGCCCATGGAGGCTTTGCACACCGAGGCCGGCCCCGGCAATTTTGAGGCGGCCATCCGCTACACCGACGCCTTGCAGGCCGCCGACCGTGCGGTGCTGTTCAAGGAGTCGGTGCGCGAGATTGGCCGCCGCCACGGGCTCTTGAACACCTTCATGGCCAAGTTCTCGGTGGACTATCCCGGCTGCGGCCAACACCTGCACCAAAGCCTTTGGCGCGATGGCCGCAACGCCTTCCATGATGCCAAGGGCGCAGCAGGCATGAGCGACACCATGCGCTACTTCATCGCCGGCCAGCTGCATGGCCTGCCGCAGCTGCTGCCCATGTACGCGCCTTTCATCAACAGCTACAAGCGCTTGGTGGACAACAACCTGGCGCCGGTCAAGCCGACCTGGGCGATCGATAACCGCAATGCTTCGCTGCGGGTGATCCCCGGCGCGGCTTCATCGCTGCGGTTGGAAACGCGCAGCGCCGGCGCCGATGCGAATCCCTACCTCGCCATTGCAGCGGCATTGGCCTCTGGCCTTTACGGCATTGAGCATCGGCTGGGGCTTGAGCAGCCGGCGGTGAACGGCGCCAATCACGGCGCGGAAGGCGTTCAGCGCCTGCCCGCCACCCTGGCCGAGGCCACGGCCGCAATGAGTCAGTCCAGCCTGGCCAAAGAGCTGTTCGGGCCGGAGTTTGTGAATCACTTTGTTGAAACCCGCCAGTCTGAGGTGGCGCGCTTCAATCAATGCGTGACGGATTGGGAGCTGGCGCGCTATCTTGAGCTGGCTTGATCAGGCCGCCTCTTGCCACCCTGCCACCCTGCCAGCGTGGCAGGGGCGCTGAACTCAGGCCTGGTCCAGCAAGGGGCGTAGTTGGTCGTCCCAATGCTCCAGGTCTTCTGCGCTGATGTGCAGCCAGGCCATGGCGCTGGCGTGGTGCGCGGCCCAGTCGGCTTCTTCGTCCAGGCCCTCATGCATGCGCATGAGGTGCTCGGCGATCAGGCCGGCGGCGACCAGGGTGTGGACCTCGGGCTCGATGTCCGAGGCGCCCATAGATTCGAGGCTGTGATGCAGGCGAATCGCCGCCATCAGCTCCGGTGCCATATTCCAGGCGCGGGCCAGCAGGGCGCCGGCCACGGCATGGTCGGTGCGGTGGTTGGCGTTCTCGGTGGCGATGAAGGAGCGGTCAATGCGCGCGGCGGCCTCCACCAGGGTCGTTCCATAGCCGCGCAGGCTTTGCAACAGGACCGGAATGCCCACATGGCAAAACAGGCCGAAGGTGTGGGCCAGATCCGGCGACAAGCCCGGCAACTGCCGCGCCACAAACGCCATGGCGCGGGCGCGTTTGGCCGAGCGCTCCCAGAATCGGGTCAGGTGCGGGTTGTTGACCGGGAAGGCATTGCGCAGCAAAAAGGCGGTCATCACCTGCGCTGTTTCGTCCAGGCCAATGCGGGTCATGGCCTGACCCACGGTGTTGCAGGGCATGCCGTCCGACAGGTGGATGGGGCTGTTGGCCAAGCGCAGCAGGGTGGCGGACATGGCCACATCGCTGGCGGCGATACGCGCCACTTCGGTCAAATCGGGCGGATTATTGGCCATGGCCTTTTGCAGCCGGGCCAGCAGCTCAGGGCAGGGAGGGATGATGATTTGCTTGAGCGGTCCGGTCTGGCGCGCTTTGTCAACTTCTTGGCGGATTGTCTGGGTGCTCATGGAATACAAAGGAATTTGGCCCTGCACCTGGCTGCTTGATGGGACGCAGCCTGTAAAGTGCATCGGATTATGGCTTGCGAGACTGGTTTGCAAGCCCCTTGCCAGCTGATTTCGGACGCAACATCGCATGCTCTTTTGCGCCCCTCGTGCCAAAGTGCCTAGACCGGGCTTGACCTGGCGCTGGCTGCTGCGCGTTTGCGCCGGCCTGGCCTTGGCCGCGGGCATGTTGCCCTTGCTGAGTCATGCGCTGGACCGCGGCCGCTGGCTGGAGGCGGCGGCCAAGCTGTCGCCGCGGGCGCAGTCCCAGGCTCAGCAAATGCTACAAATGATTGATCGGGCCGCCGCCATGGATGAGGTGGCGCGGGTGAGCGAGGTCAATGGCTTCATCAACAAGCACATCGAGTTTCGGGAAGATATCGACACCTGGGGCAAGATCGACTACTGGGCCAGCCCGCTGGAGTCGCTGGGCAAAGGCCACGGCGATTGCGAGGACTATGCGATTGCCAAGTATTTCGCGCTCTTGTCGGCCGGCATGCCCGTTGCCAAGTTGCGCATGGTCTATGTGCGGGCTAGCCTGGGCGGCCGCTCGATCGCGCACATGGTGCTGGCCTACTATGCGCAGCCGAGTGCGGAGCCCTTGATTCTGGACAATCTGATCGCCGATGTGCGCCCGGCCTCGCAGCGGCCGGATTTGCAGCCGGTGTTCAGTTTCAACGGCGAAGGGCTGTGGCAAGGGGTGGGTGCAACGTCGGCGGGCGACCCGCTGCAGCGTCTATCCTTGTGGCGCGATTTGCTGGCCAAGGCGCGGGCCGAAGGTTTTTAAGGGTGCTGAGAAGTGAATAGTCTTGTTGGGGAGTTGCCATGTCCTTGATGCGTCAGGTGGGATTGCTGGTCTTGGCCGCGCTGCTGGCATCGCTCTTGGGCAGCGTGGCGGTGTCAACCCTGTCGGTGCGGCTTTTGCTGCAGACCCAGTTGCAAATGAAAAACAACGACAACGCCCAGGCTCTGGCCTTGGTCTTGTCGCAGCAGCAGGGCGACCCGACCTTGATGGAGTTGCAGATCTCGGCCTTGTTCGACACCGGCTACTACCAAAGCGTGATGCTGCGAGGCGCCGAGGGCAAGGTGGCCATCGAGCGCCATGCCGCGCCCCTGCCATCCCATGCGCCGTCCTGGTTTGTCGCCCTGACGCCCATTGAGGCCCAGCCCGGCGTGGCCCAGGTCAGCAATGGCTGGAATGCGGTCGGCAGCCTGGAGGTGCAAAGCCAATCGGCCTATGCCCATGATGAGTTGTGGCGCAGCGTTACCCGCATCAGCCTGTTGCTAGGCGTGGTCGGCGTGCTGGCAAGCCTTGCGGCCGCTTGGGTGCTGCGCCGCATTCGCCGGCCTCTGGACAATGTCGCGGCCCAGGCCCGGGCGGTGGTGGAGGGCAGCTTCACGGTGGTGCCTGAATCCGATGTACCCGAGTTGCGTGGCCTCAGCCAAGCCATGAATGCCATGGTGCTGCGGGTCAAGAGCATGTTTGAGGCTCAGGCCGAACAACTGCAAGTGCTCAGCCAGCAAGCGCATTGCGACCCCTTGACCGGCATGAGCACCCGTAAGCACTTCATGGCCGAGCTGAGCTCGGCCCTGAGCCGGGACGAGGGCCCCAGCCATGCCGGCCTGGTGCTGTTGCGCCTGCGCGATTTGACCGAGTTGAACCAACGCCTGGGGCGCCCGGCCGTGGATCAGATTTTGTTGGCGATGGGCAATGCGGTGAAAGCCTATCCCGACCGGGTGCGCGGCTGCCTGGGCGGCCGGCTGAACGGCGCCGACTTTGCGCTCTGGCTGCCGGCACCGGATGTGGCACAGGAAACGGCCCAAGCCTTGAGCGAAGCCCTGCGCGCCAGCCTGCCGGCTTTTGGCAGTGGCATTCATGTGGCGCTGGGCGCGGTGGATCTGCCGCGTGATCAGGCCTTGGGCCTATGGTTCGGTGAGGCCGATGCCGCGCTGGCGCGGGCTGAGAGCCAAAGCGGCTTTGTGGTCGAGTTCAGCAAGCTGCGGCCTGGCGCGCAAGCGGCCGTCACCGGCTTGCCGGCCCTGGGCGAGCGCGCCTGGCGGGCGCAGATCATGGAGGCGGTGGCTGAGAAGCGCGGGCGCCTCATGGCCTACCCGGTGCTGGACAAGGCCGGCCAAGTGCTGCACCAGGAAAGCCCGATGCAGCTGCAGTTGGAGCAGGGCGGGGCTTTTGAGTCCGCCGCGCGTTGGCTGCCCCTGGCCTTGCGCAGCCGCTTGACGGCCGATGTGGATGTGTTGGCCGTGAGCCTGGCCTTGGAGGCCATTGCCCGCGACGGCCAGGCCCGCTGCATCAATGTGGCGCCGGCCTCGCTCTTGGATGGCAACTTCGTGGCGCGCCTGCGCGAGCAGGTGTTTCAGGCCCCGCAGGCGGCGCGCAAGCTCGGGCTGGAGCTGGCTGAAAGCGCGGCCATTGCCCACTTTGATCTGCTGCTGGAAATGGGCCGTCAGCTGCGGCCGCTGGGCCTCAAGCTGGGCTTGGAGCATGCCAGCGCCGGATTGGCCCAGGTGGAGCGGCTCTACCAGGCGGGTCTGGACTATGTGAAGCTGGACGTGGCCGTGGTCAGCGGCGTGTCGGGCGATCCCGCGCGTGCAGCGTTTGTGCGCGGCATGGTGGTGATGCTGCGCAGCCTGGCGCTGAAGGTTTATGCCGAGGGCGTGGTCGACGCCATGGATGTGCAGGCCTTGTGGGACTGCGAGCTGGACGGCGTGACCGGCCCTTGGGCGACAGCTCAGCCCGCCGGGCGGGCCTGAATCAGCTGATTTCGGCGCTGAACAGCGCGAAGGGCCGGCCCAGGCGGCGGTCCTCAAAATAGCGCTGCAGGGTCTCGCGCACGGTGCGGAAGGCCAGCTCGTCCCAGGGGATCTCGTGCTCGTAAAAGAGCTTGGCTTCGAGGGTTTCCGGGCCCGGATCGAACTCGGCCGAGAGCAGGCGGGCGCGGTAGAAGAGGTGGATCTGACCGGCGCGCAGCACATTGATCAGGCTGTAGAGCGGCTGCATCTCGACCTGCGCGCCCGCCTCTTCGATGGTTTCACGCAAGGCGCCGGCTTCGCAGCTTTCGCCCAACTCCAGAAAGCCGGCCGGAAGGGTCCACAGACCCAAGCGTGGCTCAATGGCGCGGCGGCAAAGCAGCACTTGCTCCGCGCCGGGTTCGCCCAGAATCGGCAGCGTGCCCACCACATTGATGGGGTTTTGATAATGAATGCTGGCGCAGGCGCTGCAGGTCGCACGCTCGCGGTTGTCATCGGCCGGCACGCGGTAGTCCACGGCGGCGCCGCAGCTGGAGCAAAACTTGAAACGAGGGGGCAGCCACATGGGCCGCAGTGTAGCCGGGCCTTGCGAAGCGTGAGATGACAAGCCCGATCACCCGCAGCAAGGGCGGGCGAACTCCGCCAAGGGGCGCTGAGGAGGTGCTGCCAGGGTCTTGCTTGAAGGCGGTGCAGCATGCACCTGAGCTGTGCGGCCGCACGGCGCCGTGGCATCATCCACAGCCATGGAACTCTTCAATTACTTTCGCTCCTCAGCCTCCTACCGGGTGCGTATCGCGCTCGCACTCAAAGGGCTGGATTACGACTACCGCAGCGTCCACCTGGCCAAGAACGAGCAGTTCGACCCCGGCTACGCCGAGGCCTCGATCTCCAAGCTGGTGCCCCTGCTGCGCGACGGCGATGCGTTGGTGAGCCAGTCCATGGCCATCATCGAGTATCTGGATGAATCCCACCCGACGCCGCCTCTGCTGCCCGCCAACGCCCTGGGCCGCGCCCAGGTGCGGGCGATCGCGCAAGACATTGCTTGCGAGATCCACCCCCTGAACAATCTGCGTGTGCTGCGCTACCTCAGCAAAGAGCTGGGCGTGGATGAGGACAACAAGAACCGCTGGTACCGCCACTGGGTGGAGCAGGGCTTGGCCGTGGTGGAACAACGCCTGAGCCAGACCGCCGGGCAGTTCTGCTTCGGCGACACACCGGGCCTGGCCGACTGCGTGCTGGTGCCGCAGATCTTCAATGCCAAGCGTTTTGATTGCCGGCTTGAGCATGTGCCCGGCGTGATGCGGGTGTTCGCCAACTGCATGGCCCTGGACGCCTTTGCCAAAACGCAACCTAGCGCCTGCCCCGATGCCGAGTGAGGCCACGCTGATCGACGCGGATTGGCTGCGGCCCGAGTTCCCTGGCCTGCCCGTGCGGGCCTTCATGACCACACGCGCCGGCGGCGTCAGCCAGGGCGCGCATGCCAGCATGAATGTGGGTGCGGCGGTGCAAGACGACCCCGCCGCCGTGGCGGCCAACCGCGCCCGTGTCAGCCAGGCGCTGGGCGCGCACGCGGTGTTTCTCCATCAAGTCCATGGCAGCGCCGTCGCCCGCTTGGCGCCAGAGCATGCCCTGCCGGGGGCGCCCATGCTCCAAGTCGATGCCAGCGTGAGCACGCGGCCCGAGCTGGCCGTGGCGATTCAGGTGGCGGATTGCCTGCCGGTGCTGTTCGCGGCCCCCGGTGGGGTGGCCGGCGCGCATGCCGGCTGGCGCGGGCTGGCCGGCGGCGTGCTGGAGAACACGGTGGCCGAACTGTGTGCAGCGGCCGGCTGTGAGCCCGCGCAGGTACAAGCCTGGATGGGGGCGTGCATCGGCCCCAGCGCATTTGAAGTGGGTGCCGATGTGCTGCAAGCCTTCGGGCGCGCGCCACTCCTGCAAGATCAGCCCTTCTTCAACTTCCGCCCTAACGCTGCGGGCGAGCCGCGCTGGCGGGCCGATCTGGTGGGCCTGGCTCGCCAGCGGCTTCAAGCGCTGGGCTTGGGCGCGATCAGCGGCGGTGCCTGGTGCACGTACAGCGAAGACTCACGCTTCTTTTCCTTCCGGCGGGAGCGGCTGGGCGGGCGCATGGTCGCCGCCATCAGCTTGCGTTGATGGGGCCGCCGCCTGGGCCGGGTTCGCTGATGGCTCGACCTGCGCGGCCTGTGCGACTTGCGAGCCTTGGGCCGCCAGTTCAGCCTCAGCCATGGCCTGCTTCTTGCGTGCGGCTTTGCGTCCCGGGGCACCCAGGATGTAGAGCACGATGGTGATGGGCAGCACGCCATAAAGCAGCAAGGTGATCAGGGCGCCAAGAATGCTGCCTTGGCTGCTGGTGGCTTCGGCCAAGGCCATCATCACGGCCACATAGCCCCAGGCAATTGCGATTAAGTACATGTGCTGTCATTACAAGGTAAGGGATGGAGGTTACAACAGCAAATGACTAGGATGATCCTGATGGGCTATTGCGCTGCGACGACAAGTCTGGCGCGGGTTCATGAGGAGCGTCCTGGGCCTCCGTGCATTCAATCGTCAGTTCATCGTCTGGTAAATGGTTGGGAGACTCATGGCACGTAAATCGAAAGCCTCAGCGGCAGCCGCCGAGGCTGTTCAAGACAAGGCGGAGGCCGCTGCTGCTGCCGCCAGCGCAGGCCAATCAAGCGGCGCCAAAGCCGGCGGCGACGGCTTGGGTGGTTTGGGCGAGATGTGGAACTCCATGCTGAGCCTGCAGATTTCACCCGCGGCGCTGAGCGAGTTGCAAGGCAACTACATTAGGCAGGCCACCGAGCTGTGGAATAACGCGCTCCACCTGAGCAGCTTGGGGAATGTCAATGCGGCAGCCCCCGCCGCGCCGCCCAAGCCCCTGGCCGACCGCCGCTTTGCCGATGAAGCCTGGAATGCCAACCCCGCCGCGTCCTTCATGGCGCAGCTCTATTTGCTCAATGCCAAGACCTTGCAGCAGATGGCGGACCAGGTGCAGGGAGAAGAAAAGACCCGCCAGCGCATCCGCTTCGCGGTGCAGCAGTTTGTCGATGCGGCGTCACCCAGCAACTTCCTGGCCCTGAACCCCGAAGCCCAGAAGCTGGCCCTGCAAACCCAGGGCGAGAGCATTGCCAAGGGCATGCAACAGCTGTGGGCCGATGTGCAGCGCGGCCATGTGTCGCAAACCGATGAGAGTGCGTTTGAGGTCGGCCGCAATGTCGCCAGCACGCCGGGCGACATCGTGTTCGAGAACGACTTCTTCCAGCTGATCGAATACAAGCCGCTGACGCCCACCGTCTTCGAACGCCCCTTCTTGCTGGTGCCGCCTTGCATCAACAAGTACTACATCCTCGATTTGCAGCCTGAAAATTCGCTGATCCGCTATGCGGTGTCGCAAGGGCACCGGGTGTTTGTGGTCAGCTGGCGCAATCCGGATGCCTCGTGCGCGGCCTGGACCTGGGATGACTACATCGAGCATGCCGCCATCAAGGCCATCGAAGTAACGCGTGAGATCAGCGGCGCTGATCAAATTGACTGCCTGGGCTTTTGCGTTGGCGGCACCATTTTGGCCACCGCCTTGGCCGTGCTGGCCGCGCGTGGCCAGCAGCCTGCCAGCAGCGTGACCTTGCTGACCTCGCTGATAGACTTTTCCGCCAACGGCATCCTCGACATCTTTGTCGACGAAGGCCTGGTGCAGATGCGCGAGAAGAGCATTGGCCCCAATGCCCCCAAGGGCCCTGGCCTGCTCAAGGGTCAGGAGCTGGCCACCACCTTCAGCTTCCTGCGCCCGAACGATCTGGTCTGGAACTATGTGGTGGGCAACTACCTCAAGGGCGAAGCCCCGCCGGCCTTTGACCTGCTGTACTGGAACGGTGACGCCACCAATATGGCCGGGCCGATGTACTGCTGGTATTTGCGCCACACCTATTTGCAAAATGAGCTGAAGGTGCCCGGTGCCCTGACCGTGTGCGGTGAGAAGATCGACCTCGGCCTGATCGAGTCGCCGGTGTACCTCTACGGTTCTCGCGAAGACCATATCGTGCCCTGGGACGCGGCCTATCGCAGCACCCAGGTGTTCAAGGGGGCCAAGCGCTTTGTGCTGGGGGCTTCCGGCCATATCGCCGGGGTCATCAACCCGCCGGCCAAGAACAAACGCAATTACTGGGTCGGCAAGTCGGCGGCTCTGCCGGCCACGGCCGAGCAGTGGTTTGCCACGGCAGTCGAGAAGCCGGGCAGCTGGTGGACCGACTGGTCGGCCTGGCTGGCTAGCCATGCTGGCAAGCAGATCCCCGCGCCCAAGGCGGCGGGCAATCGCAAGTACAAGTCCATCGAGGCGGCGCCCGGCCGCTATGTCAAGCAAAAAGCCTAATTTGAAATTCAAACGGAGCAAGAAGACATGACGACAGATATCGTGATTGTGGCCGCAGCCCGCACCGCCATCGGCAAGTTCGGCGGCACCTTGGCCAAGACCTCGGCAGTGGAATTGGGTGCCACGGTGGTGAAGGACTTGCTGCGCCGCTCCGGCCTGGACGGCGCGCAAATCAATGAGGTGATCCTGGGCCAGGTGCTGACCGCCGGCGCTGGCCAGAATCCGGCACGCCAGACCATCATCAAGGCCGGCCTGCCGCAGTCGGTGCCCGGCTTCACCATCAACAAGGTCTGCGGCTCCGGCCTCAAGGCGGTGATGCTGGCGGCGCAAGCCATCCGTGATGGCGACAGCGAGATCGTCATTGCCGGTGGCCAGGAAAGCATGAGCTTGTCGCCCCACGTCCTGCCGGGTTCGCGCGATGGCCAACGCATGGGCGACTGGAAGTTGGTGGACACCATGATCACCGACGGTCTGTGGGACGTCTACAACCAGTACCACATGGGCATCACGGCCGAGAACGTGGCCAAGCAGTACAGCATCAGCCGCGAGGCGCAGGACGCGCTGGCGCTGGGCTCGCAGCAAAAGGCTGCCGCCGCCCAGGACGCCGGCCGCTTCAAGGACGAGATTGCCGCCGTCAGCATCGCCCAGAAGAAGGGCGACCCCATCATTTTTGATACCGACGAATTCATCAACCGCAAGACCAATGCCGAGGTGCTGGCGGGTCTGCGCCCCGCATTCGACAAAGCCGGTAGCGTCACCGCCGGCAATGCCTCCGGCCTCAACGATGGCGCCGCGGGCCTGCTGATCATGTCGGCGGCCAAGGCGGCACAACTGGGGCTGACGCCGCTGGCGCGCATTGCGTCCTATGCCAGCGCCGGCCTGGATCCGGCCATCATGGGCATGGGCCCGGTGCCCGCCGCCCGCAAGGCGCTGGAGCGCGCCGGCTGGAAGGCGCAAGACCTCGACCTGCTGGAAATCAATGAGGCCTTCGCCGCCCAAGCCTGTGCCGTGCATCAGGAAATGGGCTGGGACATGAGCAAGGTCAATGTCAACGGCGGCGCCATCGCGCTGGGCCACCCCATCGGTGCCTCCGGCGCGCGCATCCTGGTCACCCTGCTGCACGAGATGCAACGCCGCAATGCCAAGAAGGGCATTGCCTCGCTGTGCATCGGCGGCGGCATGGGCGTGGCCTTGACGGTGGAACGCTGAGCAAGCCCTCGGTTTACCCGCATAGGGCCAACCCGCTTGACCCTCCCGGGGTCTTGCGTGAGGCTTGTTTTCACCCGCACTTTCCTGCGTCTTTTTCGAATATCAATAGGTCGCTGCCGGCGCTCTAGACGCGGCGCAGCCAGTGGCCACACCGAATAGCCAGCCGTGGAGGCAAGGAGTTTTTATGAGCCAGAAGATTGCATATGTGACCGGCGGAATGGGCGGCATCGGAACTGCGATGTGCCAGCGCTTGCACAAAGAAGGTTTCAAGGTCATCGCCGGCTGCGGCCCCAGCCGTGATTTCGACAAGTGGCTGAATGAACAGGCCGCCCAGGGCTACACCTTTTACGCCTCGGTCGGCAATGTGTCGGACTGGGATTCCACCGTGGCGGCCTTCGCCAAGGTGCGCGCCGAGCATGGCCCGATAGATGTGCTGGTGAACAATGCCGGCATCACCCGTGACGGCATGTTCCGCAAGATGAGCCGCGCCGACTGGGATGCGGTGATCGACACCAATCTGAACTCCATGTTCAACGTCACCAAGCAGGTGATCGAAGACATGCTGGAGCGGGGCTGGGGCCGCATCATCAACATCTCCTCCGTCAACGGTGAGAAGGGCCAGTTCGGCCAGACCAACTACTCCGCCGCCAAGGCCGGCATGCACGGCTTCACCATGGCGCTGGCGCAAGAAGTGGCGTCCAAGGGCGTGACTGTCAATACCGTCAGCCCGGGCTATATCGGCACCGATATGGTCAAGGCCATTCGCCCCGAAGTGCTGGAGAAGATTGTCTCCACCATCCCGATCAAGCGCCTGGGCACGCCCGAGGAAATCGCTGCCATCGTGGCTTGGTTGGCGGGCGAAGACTCTGGTTTCACGACCGGCGCCGACTTCAGCTGCAACGGCGGCCTGCACATGGGCTGAGTTGCGGGCGGCCAGTCGGCCCGCTGTTCATGCAAGCCAGAAAGAGTGCCCGTGGGCACTCTTTTTTTTGCCCGCAGTTCGATGCAGGAAGCGCCTGAGTTGGGGATAGCCCGCAGCAAGTCCGGCCTCGACTGCGCCCAAGTTGAAGTTTTGTTCACATAAACCTCATCTGCCTCGGGCCAAGCCCACCGCAAGCCGGTGCGCGCCGATATGATGAAAGTGACACTGTCAATTTTCACACTCATGAATCTATTGGCCACCAGCGAGGAACTTGCCGTGCTGCGGCAGCGGGCCTCCATGGCTGGCGAGATGGGTGTGACTGCGAGCGTGAGCCTGGCCTGGCACTTGCGCCAGCGCGATGCCCAGGCCGCCCTGGCCCAGGCCGGTGTGGCCGAGCAGGCCCTGCTGGCCGACCCCAGCGTGCCGGCTGTTTTGAAGCAGCGCCTGGGCGCCCGTTTGCTGCTGCTGCGCGCGGAGTTGCGCTGGCTGGCGGCTGACCTGCCTGGCGCGAGCGAGGACTTGCGCGAGGCCGACGCGATTTTCTGCAGCGTAGGGGATGACATCGGCCACGGCGACTGCTCCTGGCTGGAAGCCTTTGTCATGGACGATCTGGGCCAAGGCCAGGCTGCCAGGCGCGCGCTGGCGGATGCCTTGGCCGCCTACCAGGCGGGCGGCGACAGCCTGCGCCTGGCGCAAACGCAGGCGCGCCAGATCCGCGCACTGGCCTTCAGCGATTTGACGGCCGCGGCCGCGGGCTTGCGCCAACAATTTCCCGCCGGCAGTGATCAGGCGCTGCCGCCCGAGTTGGCGCTGTTCGTGGTGGTGGCCCGCGGCCTTGTTGAGGCGATGACCAATGATCTGGGTGGCGCTATCCAGCATTTCATGCAGGCCCACACCTTGGCCCAGGCCTTCGGTCAGGCGCGCATCGCTTCCATCATGGCCAATAACGTGGCCGATACCTTTGTCCGGCTAGGCGATTTTGAGCTTGGGCTGGAATGGCATGAACGGGCCCTGCAACTGGCCCGTCGCCATGCTTGGCCGGGCAGCTTGGGCACCGCCTTGAGCAAATTGGGCGATGTCTTGCGCATGCTCGGGCGCTTCGATGAGGCGCGTAACTTCTTGTTGGAGAGTGAGGCGCAACTGGCCCGCCTCAGTGGCTCACGGCCTTTTTGCACCGTGCTCAATGTGCTGGGCTTGCTGGCCCTGGATTGCGGCGAGCCGGCCGAAGCGCTGCCGCGCTTTCAGGCCTTGGAAATTCATGCCCAGGCCAGCATGGCGGCGGACATGCTGGAATACGCTTGGCGCGGGCAGGCCGCCAGTTATCTGGGCTTGGGCCGGGTCGAGGAGGCGCAGGCCTGCGCGAATGTGGCCATGCAGCAGGCGCGTGCCCAGGGTGATAACTTCGGCCAGATCCGGGCTTTGACCTTGCTGGCCCAGGCCTCGGACGGGGCGGCAGCCTTGGCTTTCTTGCAGCAAGCCCTGCGGCTGGGGCAAGGCATCCAGGGTTATGCCCCCTCGGCCGAACTCCATCGTGAATTGGCCAAGGCGCATGCGGCCTGTGGCGACTTTGAGGCCGCCTACGCCAGCGCTTTGGCGGCGCAAGAGGCACACGCCAAGACGCATACCGCGGCGCTGGAACAGCGCAGCCTGGCCCTGCAGATCCAGCACCAGCTGGACCGCGCCCGGGCCGAGGCGGCCCATCATCGCCAGGCCGCTGCGGCGCTGCAGGCTTCGCTGGGGGTGCTGGAGGGCCTGGGCGCCATCGGGCGTGAAATCACCGCCAGCCTAGACACACAGGCGGTCTTGTTCGCCTTGCGCCAGCATGTCAATGAATTGCTGGATGCGCCTTGCTTTGTGATCTATGTGATGGACGAGCGCAGCGGCGAGCTGACCATGGCCCTGGGCATTGAGAACGGCATTCCCCTGGAGCCAGACCGCCTGACGCTGAACGACCCCGAGCGCGTTGTTGCCCGCTGCGCGCGCGAGCGTGCCGAGATCGTGATGAACCTGGTGCCAGACGGCCTTGACGAGGGGCCGCAAGTCTGGCCCGGCACCATGGAGACCTGGAGCTTGCTCTACGGGCCCTTGCTGGCTGGCGAGCGCCTGATCGGGGTGATGACAATTCAGTCACCGCAGCGCGATGCCTATGGGGAGCGCGAGCTGGCCATCTTCCGCACCTTGTGTGCCTACGGTGCCATCGCGCTCGACAATGCCGCCGCTTATGCCCAGGCGGCCAGCGCCCAGCAGCGCGCCGACCTGGCGCTGAACCGCTTGAAGCAAACGCAGGACGAGCTGATTCACCATGAGAAGCTCGCGTCCTTGGGCGCCCTGGTGGCCGGCATTGCGCATGAGCTCAACACACCCATCGGCAACAGCTTGCTGGTGGCCAGCACCTTGCGTGACAGCAGCCAGCATTTGCTGCGCCAACTTGACGCGGGTGTTCTGCGGCGCTCGGAGCTGAGCCGCTACGCCCATTCCTTGGGCGACTCGGCTGGCTTGCTGTCGCGCAATATCGAGAAGGCGGCGGAGTTGGTGAGCAGCTTCAAGCAACTGGCCGTGGACCAGACCTCCGATCAGCGCCGCCAGTTCGACCTTGCCCAGGTCTGCGCCGAAGTCGCCCTGACCCTGCGCCAGCGGGTCAGCTTGGCCGGCCACCGCATGGAGATTGATGTGCCCGCCGGTTTGCAGATGGACAGCTACCCCGGCCCGCTGGGTCAGGTGATCAGCAATCTGATCATCAACAGCTTGGTGCATGGCTTGCGGGAGCGGCGGGACGGGCTGATACGCCTCAGCGCCACGCCGGCCGAGGCCGACACCGGCGTCGCCCTGGTGTGCCTGCGCTTTGCTGACGACGGGGTGGGCATTCCGCCCCAGCATCTGGAGCGCGTTTTCGACCCCTTCTTCACCACGCGCCTGGGGCAGGGCGGCAGTGGCCTGGGCCTGCATATTTGCTACAACATCGTGCGCTCGATGCTGGGCGGCAATATTGCGGTGAGCAGCCCGCCGGGCGGCGGTGCCGCGTTTGAAATCATCATGCCCTGCGTGGCGCCGCAGCGGCTCAGCGCTTGAGTTCGAGCAGGCGCGAGATCTGCCGCGCCGCCTCCAGCAGCTTGGGCAAGCAGGTGTCGAGCAGCGCCTCAGGCGGGCGCCGGTTCACCTGAGCGCCGATATTGAGTGCGGCCAACACCTGGCCATTGCGATCGACGATGGGTGCGGCCAGCGAGACCAGGCCTTCTTCCAGCTCCTGATTCAGCAGGCACCAGCCTTGTTCACGCACCTGCTGGATGCGCAGGCGCAAATCGGCCTCGTTGGTCACCGTGCGCACCGTGTGGCGAGCCAGGGGCTGTTGGCGCAGGCGTTCCAGATAGTGTTCCAGTGCGGCGGGTTCCAAGCCCGCCAGCAGGACCCGGCCCATCGAGGTGCACCAGGCCGGCAAGCGGCTGCCCAAGCCGAGGTTGATGCTCATGATCTTGCGTGCCGGCACGCGCAGCACGTAGACGATGTCATTGCCCTCCAGCACCGCAGCCGACACACTTTCGCCCAACTCGCTGGCCAGGCTTTGCATCACCGGCTCGGCGAAGTGCCAGAGCGGCTGGGTCGACAGATAGGCAAAACCGAGGTCAAGAATTTTCGGCGTGAGCGCGAACAGCCGACCATCGCAGCTGACGTAGCCGAGCGTTTCCAGCGTTAGCAAAATGCGTCGGGCGCCAGCTCGGGTCAGCTCACAACGCTTGGCGACTTCGCTGAGGGTTTGGCGTGGCGCCTCCGCGTTGAAGGCGCGGATCACCGAGAGGCCGCGCGCAAAGGACTGCACATAGCTGTCGCCCGGCTTGAGCGTGGCGGCGGGCGCGGGGCTGGGAGATCGGCCGGGAGAGGGGGCTGGTGTGAGCGCGGAAACGGGCGCAGGCACCGGCATGGGCGAGGGTCCTGTCATGGATCAAGTATAGGGAGCACTCGTTAAGATGGCGCCGCGCTTTTTTGAACAGGAGTTGGAATCATGGCCATGGATGTTGTCGATTTTGAAATCAAGGGTGCCGAGATGCAGTTCGTCGAGGTCGAGCTCGACCCCGGCGAGGCCGCCATCGGCGAGGCCGGCAGCATGATGTACATGGATTCGGCGATCGGCATGGACACCGTGTTTGGTGACGGCGCGGCCGCCCAAGGCGGCTTCTTCGGCAAGCTGCTGAGCGCGGGCAAGCGCCTGGTGACAGGCGAGTCGCTGTTCACCACCATCTACACCAATCAGGGTCACGGCAAGGCCAAGGTGGCCTTCGCTGCGCCTTATCCCGGCAAGATTTTGCCGATGGACCTGCGCCAACTCGGCGGCACGCTGATTTGCCAAAAAGACGCCTTCCTGTGCGCCGCACGCGGCGTCTCGCTGGGCATTGCCGTGCAGCAAAAACTGGGTGTGGGCTTCTTCGGTGGCGAGGGCTTCATCATGCAAAAGCTCGATGGCGATGGCCTGGCTTTTGTGCATGCCGGCGGCACCGTGGTGCGCCGCAGCCTGAAGCCGGGTGAAACCGTGCTGGTGGATACCGGCTGCGTGGTGGCCTACACGCCCAATGTCAATTTCGAGATCCAGTATGTGGGCAAGATCAAGACGGCGCTGTTCGGCGGCGAGGGCCTGTTCCTGGCCAAGATGACCGGCCCCGGCGAGATCTGGCTGCAGAGCCTGCCCTTCTCGCGCCTGGCCTCGCGCATTTTTGCGGCAGCACCGCAGCGCGGCGGCAGCCGTGAGGAAGGTTCTTTGCTGGGCGGCGTGGCCGCCGGCGGTTTGCTGGGTGGTTTGTTGGGCGGCGACGAAGACTGAGCCCCAGGCCGCACCCGCTCTTGACCCTCGGCAAGACCGGGCGCTGACGGGGCAACTACACTGGCAGGCCTTGCTACAAGGGTAGCAAGGCCCATTTTTGCCAGAGGTTGATCGATGTCTTTTTTGTTCCGGCCGCGTGTTCTTGCCAGCTTGGCCCTGAGTTTCCTGACCGCGACCAGCGCCTTGGCGGCCCCGCCGGCAGGCCCCGTCAGCAAGCCCATCTTTGTGCTGAATTCGCTGGACGCCGACATCAGCGTGATCGACCCGGTCAGCTTCACCCAGATCAAGCGCATTCCTACGGGTAAAGAGCCCCATCACCTCTACCTCACGCCGGATGAAAAGTCCCTGGTGGTGGCCAACGCTCTGGGTGATTCGCTGACCTTCATTGACCCGGCCACGGCCGAGGTGCAGCGCGTGGTCAACGGCATTCCTGACCCCTACCACCTGCGCTTTTCGCCGGATATGAAGTGGTTTGTCACCGCGGCCAATCGCCTGGACCATGTCAATCTGTACCGCTGGGTGCCGGCCGACACGGCCAAGCCCTTCCAACTGGTCAAGCGCATTCCCGCGCCTAAGACGCCCAGCCATTTGTTCATCGACAGCAAGAGCACCGTGCTCTACGTCAGCCTGCAAGACAGCGATGAGCTGCTGGCGGTGGACCTGGCCACGCAAGCGCCGCGCTGGAAGACCAAGGTCGGTCCCATGCCGGCAGACATCTTCCTGACCCCCGATGACAAACACATCCTGGTGGCGCTGACCGGCGCCAAGGAAGTGGAGGTCTACGACGTCAGCGGCAGCGCGCCCAAATTGGTCAAGCGCATCTCCACCGGCAATGGCGCCCACTCCTTCCGCGCCTGGGGCGACAAGCGCCATGTGCTGGTCAGCAACCGCGCTGGCAACACCATCAGCAAGATTGATCTGCAGAGCTTTGCGGTGGTCGATCAATTCCCCGGCCCGAATGGCCCGGACGATATGGAAGTGCTGGGCGACGGCAAGACCTTGCTGGTGACCTCGCGCTGGGCTGGCAAGCTGACCAAGATCGACACCGTCAGCAAGAAGGTGGTCCAGCAGGTCAAGGTCGGCAAATCGCCGCATGGCGTATGGACGCTGGATCACATGCCGCGCCAGTGATGCTTGCTTCCCTGTGTGAGTCTTTGTTCGGGCGCTTTGCCAGGCCCACTGCCATGGCCTTGGCGCTGGTCGGCACGGCCTTGCAGGCCGCCCCGGCCTGCGACAAGCCGGTCTACCTGACCTTTGACACCGGCCATATGGGCGTGGCCCTGCTGATCGCGGACACGCTCAAACGTTTCGATGCCAAGGCCACCTTTTTCCTCGCCAACGAGCCCACCCAAACCGGCGGCCAGACCTTGGACGCGCAGTGGGCGCCTTGGTGGAAGAACCTGGCCACGCAAGGCCATGACTTCGGCCCCCACACCTGGGACCACGACACCTGGCTGGAAGACTTGCCCGACGGCCGCTTCAAAATGCGCCGCGCCGCCGGGGTGCAAAAGCCGCAAATTGTTGAGCTCACTGCGCAGCAATATTGCGAAAGCCTGGACAAGGTGGCCCAGCGCTTCACCGAGATGACCGGCAAGAAAATGGGCCCGCTGTTCCGCGCCCCCGCTGGCAAGAGCTCGCCCGCGCTGCTGGCCGCCACCAAGGCCTGCGGCTATACCCATGTGGGCTGGAGCGCGGCGGGTTTTCTGGGCGATGAGCTGTCTAGCCAAAGCCACCCCAATGCCCAACTGCTGGAGCGCGCCCTGCGCGACATCAAGCCCGGCGATATCCTGATGGCGCATCTGGGCATCTGGTCGCGCCAGGATCCTTGGGCGCCTGCCGTGCTGGAGCCTTTGATGCAAGGGCTCAAGGACAAGGGCATGTGCTTCGCGCCCCTGCGCGAACATCCGCGTTACGCGCCCTTGTTCGCCAGCCTGGAAGCCAAGCGCAGCGAAGGCAAGACTGTTGCCAGCAAACCCTGACGATGATGGAATTTCTGAGCGATCTCTTTGCCCAGGGCCAGCTCTGGTTGTTTGAAACCCTGGTGCAGCCCCTGGTGTTCAATCTGGGCGGCGGCAATCTGCTGGAAGAGGCTTTTGCCGCCACCGGCTGGTTGCTGGTGGGTTTGCTGCAAATTGCGGTGATGCTGACGGCTATCCGCAGCCTGGAGCGCTGGCGCCCGGTGGAGGCGCAAACCGACCGCTCCGCCAAGCGGGTGGATGTGATCTACACCTTGATCCACCGCCTGGGCCTGTTCCGTTTGCTGATGTTCTTCAGCATCGATCCGATGTGGGACTATCTGGCCGGCCAGATGCGCATGGCCGGGGTGCCCAGCTTTCAGCTCGATGCCCTGTGGCCCGGTGTCACCGACCAGCCCTTGCTGAGTTTTTGCCTCTATCTGCTGGTGTTTGACTGCGTCAATTACTGGCTGCACCGCGCTCAGCATCAGTGGAATTGGTGGTGGGCCTTGCACAGCTTGCACCACAGCCAGCGCGAGATGAGCATGTGGACCGATAACCGCAACCACCTGCTCGACGATGTGATCCGCGACGCCGCTTTTGTGCTGCTGGCGCGCCTGATCGGCGTGGAGCCCGGGCAGTTCATCGCCCTGGTCGCATTCTCGCAGCTGATGGAAAACCTGCAGCACGCCAATGTGCGCCTGTGGTTTGGGCCGGTGCTGGAGCGGGTGGTGGTCAGCCCGCGGTTTCATCGCCGCCATCACTCCATCGGTATCGGCCATGAGTCGGGCGGCCGTGGCACGCTGGGCGGGCACAATTTCAGCGTGCTCTTCGCTTTTTGGGATGTGATCTTCCGCACCGCCGACTTCAAATTGCAATGGGATGCCACCGGCGTGCGCGACCAGTTGCCCGAAGAGGGCGGGCGTGACTACGGGCGCGGCTTCTGGGCCCAGCAATGGCTGGGTTTGCGGCGCCTTTTTGGCGCTAATTGAACGGCTAAACAAGAGAAATCAAGCAATGGTCAAGTCCATGAGTCAGCTTGCCGACGCCTTTTGGCGTGCGGCGGCGTACTGCCTGCATCCGCGGGTGATCGGCCTGTCGTTCTTGCCGCTGCTGCTGTCAGCCGCGCTGGCCTTCGGGCTGGGCTATTTCTTCTGGGAAGACGCGGTGACCGGCATGCGTGGCACGCTGGAGTCCTGGCAGCTGATCAACTCCTTGCTGGGCTGGCTGGACAGTGTCGGTGCCAGCGGTTTGCGCAGCGCGCTGGCGCCCTTGCTGGTTCTGGCATTTGCCTTGCCGGTGATCGTGGTGCTGAGCCTGCTGCTGGTGGCGCTGATGATGACGCCCACCTTGATCAAGCTGGTGGCCGAGCGGCGCTTTCCTATGCTGGAGAAAAAGCAGGGCGGTACCTTTTGGAAGTCGCTGGGCTGGTCGCTGATGCACTCGCTGCTGGCGTTGTTCGCCTTGCTGGTGAGCCTGCCGTTTTGGCTGATTCCGCCCCTGGCCCTGATCGTGCCGCCGCTGATCTTCGGCTGGCTCAGCTACAAGGTCTTCGCTTTCGATGCCCTGGCCGAGCATGCCTCAGCGCAGGAATGCCGCCAGCTGATGCGGGCCCACAAGCTGCCCATGATGACCCTGGGCCTGGTGACCGGTTTTCTGGGTGCCGCACCCGCCGCCATCTGGGCTTTTGGCGTGATGGCCGTAGCCTTGGCGCCGCTGCTGGTGCTGGTGTCGATCTGGCTTTACACCCTGGTGTTTGCCTTCTCCACCCTCTGGTTCATCCACTATGCGCTCAATGCCTTGCAGGAGCTGCGCATGGCTCGTGGTCAGGGCGGGCAGGGTGGCGTGGTGATTGAGGCGGAGCAGCCGCCCGTGATTCAAGCGCAGGAGCAAACCCCATGAAAGTTGGCCTGATCATCATTGGTGACGAAATCTTGTCCGGCAAACGCCAGGACAAGCATATGAGCACTTTCATCCAACTGCTGGCCGCCCGCGGCATGCAGCTGGACTGGGCCAAATACCTGGCCGACGACCCGGCGCAGATCACCGAGCATTTGCGCCAGGCCTTTGCCAGCGGCGACCTCATCATCAGCTGCGGCGGCATCGGCGCCACGCCGGATGATCACACCCGCCAAGCGGCCGCCGCGGCCCTGGGGGCCGAGCTGGTTTTGCATCCCGAGGCGAAGGAATTGATCTGGCAGCGCATCACGCAAATGGCGCAAGAGCAAGGCCAGGCAAGCCCTGACCCCGAGGCCGGCGACACGCTGCGCCGCTTGCAGATGGGCGTGTTCCCGGCCGGCGCCCAGATCATCCCCAACCCCTTCAACAAGATCCCTGGCTTCTCGGTCGGCACGGTTTACTTCGTGCCCGGCTTCCCGGTGATGGCGCATCCCATGATGGCCTGGGTGCTGGATGAGCGCCATGCCGATCTGCACCGCGCCGTGGTGCTGCAAGAGCGTTCCTTGATCGTGCAGGGGGCCATGGAGGCCTCGCTGACGCCGCTGATGGAAGCGGTGGAGGCGCAGTTCGCTGGCATCAAGGTCTTCAGCCTGCCCAGCGTTGACCATCCGCAATGGGGGCGGCACATCGAACTGGGCGTGAAGGGCGCGCCTGAACAGATGGACGCCGCCTATGCCGCCCTGAAAACCGGCGTGCTCGATTTTGGTGCTGCCATCAGCACTGAAATGGTGCGTTGAGCTCGATCGACTGGCACCAAAACAGGGATGAGCTGGGAGTTTGTTTTCACCAAAGCGTGAGCAAGGCCCGGCAATCCCCGCATAATTCCGCTGGGCGCCGGGCCGCGAGGCCGTGCACCGTGCTGGCACGCAAACTGCTTAATACCCAGCACGGCGCATGTTGACCGACGTGCCTGTCGAACAATTTCTTTGAGTCCCACCCAAGATTTACCCGCTAGGAGCTATTGATGGCCAAGACCGTCGCCGACGTGATGAAGATGGTGAAGGAAAACGAAGTCAAGTTTGTTGACTTCCGCTTCACCGATACCCGTGGCAAGGAGCAGCATGTGTCTGTGCCCGTGTCGCATTTCGACGAAGACAAATTCGTCTCTGGCCACGCGTTTGACGGCTCATCGATTGCCGGTTGGAAGGGCATTGAAGCCTCCGACATGCTGTTGATGCCCGATCCCAACACGGCCAATATCGACCCCTTCTTCGAAGAGCCGACGCTGATCATGAGCTGCGACGTGGTCGAGCCCAGCGATGGCAAGGCTTACGAGCGTGACCCACGTTCGCTGGCCAAGCGCGCCGAAGCCTATCTGAAGTCCTCCGGCCTGGGCGACACCGCCTTCTTCGGCCCTGAGCCCGAATTCTTCGTGTTCGACTCGATCCGCTGGAACGTCGACATGTCCGGTTGCTTCGTCAAGATCGACTCCGAAGAAGCTGCCTGGAACACCGGCAAGGAATACGACCACGGCAACTCCGGCTATCGCCCGAGCGTCAAGGGTGGTTACTTCCCCGTGCCTCCGGTTGATTCGGGCCAAGACATGCGCTCGGAAATGAGCCTGATCCTGGAACAACTGGGCATCCCGGTTGAAGTGCATCACCACGAAGTGGCGAATGCTGGCCAGATGGAAATCGGCACCCGTTTCAGCTCGCTGGTCGAGCGCGCTGACTGGACACAGCTGCAAAAGTACGTGATCCAGAACGTGGCTCATGCCTACGGCAAGACTGCCACTTTCATGCCCAAGCCCATCGTTGGTGACAACGGTTCCGGCATGCACGTGCACCAGTCGGTCTGGAAGGACGGCAAGAACCTGTTCGCCGGCGACGGCTACGGTGGCCTGAGCGAGTTCGCCCTGTACTACATCGGCGGCATCATCAAGCACGCTCGTGCGCTGAACGCCATCACCAACCCCGGTACGAACTCGTACAAGCGTCTGGTGCCTGGCTACGAAGCCCCGGTCAAGCTGGCTTACTCGGCCCGCAACCGCTCGGCATCGATCCGTATCCCCTTCGTGGCTAACCCCAAGGGTCGCCGTATCGAAGCACGCTTCCCCGATCCACTGATGAACCCCTACCTGGGCTTCTCGGCCCTGCTGATGGCTGGTTTGGACGGCGTGGAAAACAAGATCCATCCGGGCGAAGCCGCCACCAAGGATCTGTACCATCTGCCGCCCGAAGAGGACGCACTGGTGCCTACCGTTTGCCACAGCCTGGAACAAGCGCTGGAGTATCTGGACAAGGACCGTGCCTTCCTGACCAAGGGTGGCGTGTTCACCGACAGCTACATCGATGCTTACATCGAACTCAAGATGCAAGAAGTCACGCGCATGCGCATGACGACCCATCCGGTCGAGTTCGACATGTACTACACGCTGTAAACCGCGTGCGGCTCGCCTGAGCTGAACAAGGGGGGCAACTTCGGTTGCCCTTTTTTGTGCCTGTCTTCCTCCCATTGCCGCTGAATAACTCAGAACTTGTCCGTCAATAGCGGGGCTGAGGATGGCGAGACGATTTTGATTGCAGGGCAAGGCGCAAACCGCAGCGATACCCAGAGGTATCGCGAGGATTTGTAACGCAGCCCTGCGGTCAAAGCGTCCGCCAGCCGACCCCGGCTATTGGCGGGCAAGTTCTTAGTCCACAATCGCGCCATGCTGATTCGATCCGCTTTGCAGAATTGCCTGGCCACCGCCTTGGTGGCTGCTGCCGCCCATGCGCAGGCCCAGTCGGGTGCGCCGGTCTACCGCTGCCCCGGCCCGCCCGTGCTCTACACCGATGCGCTGTCGGCCAAGGAGGCGGCGGCGCAGGGTTGCCGCACCATCGAAGGCACGCCCATCACGGTGATGCAGTCCAGCAAGCCCAAGCCTGGCGGCGGCAGCACTGCGGCGCCAAGTGCCGCCAGTGCCGGCTCCGAAGCGCAGCGTGTTGAACCCAGCCAGCAACGCAGCCGTGACGGTGAACGCCGCCGCGTGCTGGAGACCGAGTTGCGCGAAGCCGAAGAACGCTTGGCCGCTGCCCAGCGCGAATTGGCCAGCAACTCCGAGCGGCGCGGCGACGAGCGCAATTACCAGCGCTATCTGGACCGCATGCTGGAACTCAAGGCCAATGTCAGCCGGCAAGAGAGTGATGTTCAGGCCCTGAAACGAGAGATCAGCAAGCTGCCCTGAGTTTGACCTTTGGGCCGGCCACCTCCCCATGACCCACAGCCCTAATTTCGAAGCTTTTGACACCCTGGCCACCATGGTGGCGGTGGTGCAGCCCGATGGCGAATGCCTGTTCGCCAATGCCGCGTTCGAGAACGCCATGCGCTTGTCGCGCCGCGCCGTGCAACGCAGCCAGTTGTACGACTGGTTTGTTGACGCCGGCCGCCTGCGCGATGCCGTGCAGGGCCTCGCCCGCAACAGCTACTCCAGCAGCCGCTTTGATGCCGTGCTGCGCCGTGGCACGCGACCCAGCGGCCCCGGCTTCACGGTGGAGGACCTGCCTGTGCATGTGATCGTCTCGCAAACCGAGTTTGACGATTTGATCCTGGTCGAGCTGATCGAGAACGCCCAGCAAAACCGCCAAGAGCGCGAGGAGCGCAGCTTCGACCAGGTGCAAGCCACCAAGGAGCTGACCCGCAATCTGGCCCATGAGATCAAGAACCCGCTGGGCGGCATCCGCGGCGCGGCGCAGCTGCTGGCCATGGACTTGCAGCCCGAGCTGCAGGAATACACCCAGGTCATCATCCACGAGGTGGATCGCCTGCAGTCCCTGGTGGACCGCTTGCTGGCGCCACACCGCCACGCGCAGGTGGTGGGTGATGTGAACATCCATGAGGTCTGCGAGCGGGTGCGCTCGCTGATCTTGGTCGAGTACCCGCGCGGGCTCAAGGTACAACGCGATTACGACACCTCGCTGCCCGACTTTCGCGGTGACCGGGAGCAGCTGATTCAAGCGGTGCTCAATATCGTGCAGAACGCGGCGCAAGCCCTGCAAGCGCGTATCCAAGCGGGCGACGCCTGCATCTTTTTGCGGACCCGGGTGGCTCGTCAGGTCACCATCGGCAAGCAGCGTTGGCGCTTGGCATTGGAATTGCATGTGGAGGATAACGGCCCTGGCATACCGGTCGAGATTCGGGATCGCATCTTCTTCCCCCTGGTGTCAGGGCGTGAAGGCGGCTCCGGCCTCGGCCTCACGCTGGCGCAGACCATTGCCCAACAACACCAGGGCATGTTGGACTGCGAAAGCGAGCCGGGCCGGACCGATTTCCGAATGACATTGCCATTGCCTTGATCCGACCCGATCTGCTTTGATCCGCACAGGGAACACACCGCATGAAATCCATCTGGGTTGTTGACGACGACCACTCCATCCGCTTTGTGCTTGAGAAGGCGCTGAGCCGCGAGGGCTTGCCGGTGCGCACCTTCAGCAACGCCCGCGATTTGCTGGCCGCTCTGGAGCAGGACAGCCCGCAAGTGCTGGTGTCCGATATCCGCATGCCCGGCGGCTCGGGGCTCGACCTGCTGGCCAAGGTCAAGGCCAAGCTGCCGCTGCTGCCGGTCATCATCATGACGGCCTACTCCGATCTGGACAGCGCCGTGTCCGCCTTCCAAGGCGGCGCGTTTGAATACCTGCCCAAGCCTTTTGACCTGCCGCGAGCGGTGGAGCTGATCCGCCGCGCGCAAGAAGAAAGTCAGCGCGAAGCCGTGGCCGAAGAGGCCGCCGCCCAGCTGCCCGAAATGCTGGGTCAGGCGCCGGCCATGCAGGACGTGTTCCGCGCCATCGGCCGGCTCAGCCAGAGCAATGTCACGGTGATGATCACCGGCGAGTCCGGCTCCGGTAAAGAGCTGGTGGCGCGCGCCCTCCACAAGCACAGCCCGCGGGCGGATGGCCCTTTCGTGGCCATCAATACGGCGGCGATCCCGAAGGATTTGCTGGAATCTGAACTGTTCGGTCATGAGCGCGGTGCTTTCACCGGCGCGCAGGCCAGCCGCCGTGGCCGCTTCGAGCAAGCCGATGGCGGCACCTTGTTCCTGGATGAAATCGGCGATATGCCGCTGGACCTGCAAACCCGCTTGTTGCGCGTGTTGTCGGACGGCCAGTTCTACCGCGTCGGCGGCCACAGCCCCATGCGTGCCAATGTACGGGTGATTGCCGCCACCCACCAGAATCTGGAAGAGCGGGTGCGCCAAGGCGTGTTCCGGGAGGACTTGTTCCACCGCCTCAACGTCATCCGCCTGCGCCTGCCGGCCTTGCGTGAACGCAGCGAAGACGTGCCCGTGCTGGCGCGCTTCTTCCTGCAGCGCAGCGCCACCGAGCTGGGCGTGGAGCCCAAGCGCCTGAGCGAAGCCGCGCTGGCGCGTCTGAGCGAGTTCAGCTACCCCGGCAATGTGCGTCAGCTGGAAAACATCTGCCATTGGCTGAGCGTGATGGCGCCCAGCCAGATGATTGAAGCCAAGGACCTTCCGCCCGAGTTGCTGGCCGGCGAGGGCTTGCAGCCGCGCGCCGCCGGAGTCGGCGGTGCTAACGCCGAATCTGAAGGCCTGGCAGCCGCTGGCGCAGGCACAGTGGCCGCTGCCAGCGCAAGCCCCGGCTTGGTGCCTGGCGCCAATCTCCTGCCCAGCTTCGGTGCCGGGCCCGATGCCTGGGTGGCCGAAATGGCGCGTGAGGCCCGCCGCCTGCTCAGTGCGGGTGAACCGGACGTTTGGGACTTGCTGACGCGCCGCTTCGAAGCTAGCCTCATCCTCACGGCGCTCGACGTGACGCGCGGCCGCCGCATCGAGGCCGCACAAAAGCTGGGCATTGGCCGCAACACCATCACTCGCAAGATTCAAGAGCTGGACTTGGACGTGTGAGCGCCCGCGCGGCAGTGCCGCGCCATTGACGCAGGGGAGGCTGGGCGGATTGAGCAAGTTGAGTCTGTACCGACATCCCAGTGGCCGCACCGCGCTGCATGAGAGTGGCTATTCCTGGGTGGCCGCCTTCATGCTGCCGCTGTGGCTGCTACTCCATGGCTTCAAGGCCTGGGCCGTACTGCTCGCGGTCTTGCTGCCCACGGCGACGGTGCTTTTTTCCCAGTCGATCTGGTCGGTCGAGGTGGCTGGGCTGCTCTGGTTGCTGCAAGCGCTGTTGATCGGTGCGGTGACCAGCCGCTGCTATCGCTGGTATCTGGATCGCCATGCCTGGGTCAAGGTGGCCGAGGAGGGCGGGCCATGATTTTTTCAGCCTGCAAGCCCTTGCCGCCCTCCGAGAAGTTGCTGGACACCTCCGTCATGGAGTTGACGATTGGCGGCCTGTTCTTCGCCTTGATCACCGCGGCGCTGCTGGCGCCGCTGATGCGCCGCCGCTATCGCCAAAAGGTCAGCCGCCTGATGGGGCTGAACCAGCTTGGCGTGGCAGGGGCCGATGCGCCCGCTTCAGCTGACTCTGAGTCCGAGTCTGAGCCAGTCCCTGCGCATAAGCTTGGGGCTCAGAATGCCGCAGGCCTTGCGGCGCGGGCTGCCCAGCGCGAGCGCCGCATACAACGGGCCTCGCTGGCCGCGTGGGTTGCCTGGGTGGCTTTGCCTGGGCTGTTTCTCTTGTTCGGGCGCGCTGGGTTGTCCTTGGCGGATGCGCTGGGTTTCCTTGTCCTTGTCGCCTTGGTGGGCTTGGGCGCAATGCAAGCCAATTGGCCTGCCGGCCAGCGCTGGCGGCTGCCCGGCTTGGGGCTGAGCAGCTGCGTGTTGGCAGCCTTGGTGTGCTGGGCGGCGTGGCCCGCGAATGCGGCCGAGGCGCAAGACACCTCCGCCGGTGAGGCATTCTTGTTGGGCTTGCTCGTCGGGGCCATGTATTTTGTGTGCCTGCATCGCAGCCTGCGGGGCCAGGTCTTGCCGCTCTTCATCATTGTGCTCAGCGGCTTCTTCGTCGCGGGTGCCCTGCTCGTCCTGCTGCAGTCGCAGCTGGGCTCATGCTGGGCCGATTTGGCCAACCCCCAGGCGGGCAATGGGCGGCAGCTGCTGGGGGCCTTGTCGAACAGTCTGCTGATGCTGCTGGCGGCTTGGGCGGGCTTTGCCGCCTTGGCCTTGGTGGTGCGTGTGCTGGAGCGGGGATGGCTCAGCGAGGTCTCGCTGATCAGCCTCTACACCCTGGTGGTCTGGGCCGCGATCCTGAGCGCCGCCTATGCCACCGAATTCAACCCCAGCCCTGGCGGCGGGGCCGCCTTGCTGCTGGCGTGGCTGGGGGGCACCGTCGCCAGCTATGCCCTGGCACTGGGCCCCAAGCCCGACCTCGGCCAGGGCCCGCAGCTCCTGATGCTGCGGGTGTTTTCTTCAGACAGCCGCCGGCATGATTTGCTGGACCTCTTGCAGGGGCGCTGGCGTTTTGTGGGGGCCGTGCATCAAATCGGCGGGCCGGACATGGTGGCCATGAATGTCGACCCCTACGAGCTGATGAAGTTCCTGGCCAACCGCTTGCACGAGCTGTTTCTGCCCACCGGCATCAGCCGCGGCGAGTTGCAGGCCCGCCTGCTCACCCAGCCCGACAAAGAAGGCCGTTATCGCATCAACGAAGTGTTCTGCTTCAACACCGCCTGGCAGGCCACGGTGGTGCAGCTGATGCAGTGCAGCGCTGCCATCGTGTTGGATCTTCGTGGCATGACCAAGCATCGCGCCGGCACCGGCTTTGAGATCAAGCAGCTGGCCCAGCTGGGCTTGCTGCACCGCGTGGTGGCGGTGGGTGGCCGGGACACCGATTGGCTGCATGTGGACCTTCTGCTGCGTGAAGCCGGCCAGCAACCCGCCGCCTTGCAGCGTTTGAGCGAAGAAGAGGGCAGCTTGGCCGCGGACCTGTTCACGCGCCTGCTGTCGGTGGCTGCGGACGCAGGCGGCCGCGAATCGCGGCCCAAGGGCTCGCACTTCACTACACTGCCAGCCATCTAATTCAAGGAATCACCCGATGAGCTACTTCCCGAAATGGCGTGAGGTCGCGCCCAGCGACGCGCGTGCCGTGGCCCCCGATGAGCGTCTGCCCTGGGGCCAGACCCTGGCCATGGGCGTGCAGCATGTGATCGCCATGTTTGGCGTGACCGTGCTGGCGCCGCTGCTAATGGGCTTTGACCCCAATGTGGCGGTGCTGATGAGCGGCATTGGCACGCTGATCTTCTTTGTGCTGGTGGGCGGGCGGGTGCCCAGCTATCTGGGCTCAAGCTTTGCCTTCATCGGCGTGGTGATTGCCGCCAGCGGTTACGGTGGCAGTGGACCTAACGCCAATATTGCTGTGGCACTGGGCGGCATCATTGCCTGTGGCGCGCTG
>NZ_CAMFJS010000028.1 GCF_945956965.1 uncultured Roseateles sp. | reverse complement strand
CTGCACCTGCACCTGCACCTGCGCCTGCGCCTGCACCGGCACCGGCACCGGCACCCGCACCTGCGCCTGCACCCGCACCCGCACCTGCGCCTGCGCCTGCACCAGCACCAGCACCAGCACCAGCACCAGCACCCGCACCCGCACCCGCACCTGCACCCGCACCCGCACCTGCACCTGTTGACCCGATTGAACGGGCCTTGGTGACCGGCGATGCCAACCCTTTGAATGCTGGCCATCAAACCACCTTGCTGGACCGCGCCGTGGGCCTGGCGTCGACCTTGTCCAATCGGCAAATGCCGGCGGTGCGGGCCATCCTGGGTGATGACCCGGCCAGCCTGGTGTTGAATCACAGCACCAATAGCACCACGGTTAATGTCGCAAAGAGCAGCCTGGCCGCGCCATTGCTGAGTGCCGATAGTGGCGCCGGCATGGCAGCAATTTCCCAAATTGGCACTGGCCGCGGTCTGGTCTATGGTGCCAATGTGCTGGCCTGGATGGCCGGCACCAGCGCTCAGCAGCAGCATCTTCCGGTGTTCCGGCGTGCCATGAACTGGGTCATCACCGGCGATGCCAACGGCACTTTGCCCGCTCAGTTGCGGGTTGGTGTCGCGGGCTACGACGGCAATACCGTCAAGCAATATCTGACACGGGTGGGCAGCACGGGCGCCGTCGCCAACTGCGCCGTGGCCGACCCCGCCAACACCTGCTGGCGCCAGCTGGATCTGATCGTGTTCGGTAACGGCGTGGCCGACGACCCCGCACTCGGCAATCTGGTGCGCAGCTACCAGGAGGCGGGCAAGGCGGTTGTTTACATGCAGTCGAACTGGAATGCGTCAAACGGTGGGCAGCGCGTTGTCTCCGGCATGGGCATCAGCCTGGGCGGCTATCCTGGCAATTACTTTGCATCCGCGGCGGCCGTGTCGATTGGTGCGACGCGCACCATCGCGGACATGCAGTCCAAGGCCGATCAATTCGGCAGCTTGATCTCGACGCTGCGCCTGTTGCCGCGCACGGATTTAAAGATCGACTTCACGGCCGATGCTTCATCGCTGCAGCCCATCAATATGGTCAGCACGGCCTTGGCCAGCATCCAAGGCGCGGGCATCAATGTGTTTGGCGACCCGGATGCCATGCTGTTCCGCCATCTGGCCTTGTGGGCGGACTTGCAGCGCCTGAATGTGCGCTACGGTGCGCCACTCTCTGCCAAGGGCAATTCGGGTGACTTCTTGCGCACCTACGCTTCTGACTCCTGGCTGGTCTTCAATCGCAGCGCCACCACGGTGCCGCCAGCTGGCGCTGGGGACTATATGCCTGCGCAGGCGCGTGATATCGCCGTCAGCAGCGACTGGGAAACGCTGACGGTGACCATCCCGCAGACCGGTGGCATCACGCTGATCGGCCGCGCCGCCATTCCGGGCAAGCCGCTGCAGGTGGAGGTGCTCGATGCCCAGGGCGCCACCAGCTTGTCTTTGCAAACCAGCTATCTGCGCGCCTGGGGCAATCCAATCACGGACAGCAGCTACGCCCGTCCGCGTCGGCCCAATTCCTTTGGTATCCCGCTGCGCGGCGTGACCAATTTCGTAACGCCTTTTGGTGGGCCCTTGATGTTGGCCTACGGCGGCACCAAGGCGGCCAGCGTGATCACCTTGCGCATCAAGGGTGCGGCGAAATACGCCCACTTTGACTTCACCAAAGACCCCAGCCAGGCCGAGCTCGACGAGGCGGTGGCCGCGCTCAAGAAGGGGGACTTCGGCTGGCAGACCAATAAATTCGTCGGTGGCGAAATTCAGCAAATCACCAAGTACGCCAAGAGCGCCATCGGTAATGGTGATCCGCGGGCCTATGTGTTGAACAACCTCAAGTCCGGCCTGTTCGACAGCAATCACTTCGCCAACGGTTATCGCAATATGCCCATGTCGGCCACGGCGACGAGCTTGTGTGATGCCTTCGGCTGGGACTGCGTTGGTCCCATTCATAACGCGCCAGGCGTGCAGCACTTCATTGGCTGGATCGCCACCTGTGGCTTCCTGTGTTCCGGCAACCCTTCGGACGGTTCCGCCGGCCTCGGTGTGGGTTGGGGTTGGGCGCATGAGCTGGGCCACAACACGGTGCAGCGCGTGATGCATATGGCGCCGGGCGGCAAGGGCTGCTTGGTTGAATGCGATAACAACATCCTGGCCAGCGCCACCATGTTGCGCATTTACGAGACCATGGGCATCAATACCGGGCATAACCTGGATCACCCTGGTCTCTACGCCATGGTTCTGGCCAGCCGAGGTGCAGGTCTGACGGGCGCTGCCTTGCAAGCCGATATGCAAACCCGTCTGTGGGGTGGCAGTGGCGGTCAGGATCCCATGCGTGCGGTGCATTTCCAGTTGGCCTTCCTGTACGCCAAAGAGCGCTACGGTCTGGCCCAGCCCACCATGCAGACCACGCTGGAGTTTTTCCAACTGCTCACCAAGGCCGACCGCCTGGTGGCCCGCGCCTGGGATGCCAATAACCGCGGCAAGTACGCCATGGGCCGATATGCCAACAACACCATCAAGAACGAAGACCTGTTCTATGTGCTGAGCTCCAAGATCATCGGCAAGGACCTGAGCAAGTACTTCGAGATGTATGGCTTGCCTCTGAGCCCCGAAGCCGTGGGCTCGGTGCAGGATTTGAAGCTGCCACTGGCCTCGCGGGTTTTCTACGCCTTGCCCGCCGGCAAGCACAACATCCTGGTCACTGGCCGCTGGGTGGATATCGAGGCCAGCGTGCCGGCCTATCCCGCCTTCTGATGCTCGGCTAAAGTCCTCATGGCGCCCGGCCTGATCGGCCGGCGCGCGAGGTCGGGTGAGATAATTCAAGCATGAACGAGATCCGCATTACCCGCCCCGACGATTGGCATGTGCACCTGCGCGATGGCGCCGCCTTGGCCGCCGTCTTGCCTGCCACCGCACGTCAGTTCGCACGCGCCATCGTGATGCCGAATCTGCGCCCGCCGATCACCACGGCCGCGCTGGCGCAGGCTTATCGTGAGCGCATTCTGGCGGCCTTGCCGGCCGGCGCGAACTTCACGCCTTTGATGACCATGTACCTCACCGACAACACGCCGGTGGAGGAAATCCGCCGGGCGCGTGATGCCGGCGTGGTGGCGCTGAAGTTGTACCCGGCCGGTGCCACCACCAATAGCGATGCGGGCGTGAGCGATATCTGCAAGACCTACCGCACGCTGGAAGCCATGCAGCGCGAGGGCTTGCTCTTGCTGGTGCACGGCGAGGTGACCGACCCGGACGTGGATGTGTTCGACCGCGAGGCCGTCTTCATCGACCGCGTCATGCGCCCCCTGCGCCATGACTTCCCCGAACTGAAGGTGGTGTTCGAGCACATCACCACGCTAGAAGCCGCGCAATACGTGGCCGAAAGCGACCGCTTTACCGCGGCCACGCTGACGCCCCAGCATTTGCTCTACAACCGCAACGCCATCTTCACCGGCGGCCTGCGCCCGCATTACTACTGCCTGCCGGTGCTCAAGCGCGAGCAACATCGCCTGGCGCTGATTCAAGCCGCCACCTCGGGCAGCAGCAAGTTCTTCCTGGGCACGGACAGCGCGCCGCACGCCTCGGTGCTGAAAGAGAACTCGGTCTGCGGCGCCGGTTGCTACACCGCCATGTCGGCGCTGGAGTTGTATGCCGAGGCCTTCGAGGCCATGGGCGCGCTGGACAAGCTCGAAGGCTTCGCCAGCTTCCACGGCCCCGATTTCTACGGCCTGCCTCGCAACACTGACACCGTGCTGCTGCGCCAAGAGAAGTGGTCGCTGCCCGAATCCGTGCCTTTTGGTGAGGCGCTGATCAAGCCCTTGCGCGGCGGCGAGTCCCTGGGCTGGAAGTTCGTCGGCTGACGCGCGGTGCCCCGGAGTTCTGGTGCGTGGCAAGCCGGCACCGATGAGCCAGCAAGCGGCAGGTGTGCCGCAAGTGACGAGCGGGTCATGAAAGGTTTGGACCTGTTTTTTCTGCAGCCCCTCTACCAGCACCTGGCCGACCGGCCTGCGCTGCTGAGCAGCTTGGAGCGTGACTGTGGCCTGCGGGTGGTGAGCCAGCAGGGCATGGGGCTGATGCCCACCTCAGCCATGTTGCGCCTGCTCGAGCGCCTGCATGCCGAGGGTGACCCGCATCGGGGCGCCTTGCTGGCCGTGCAGGCCGATGCCAGTGTGGCCAGCGGCATGGTGTATTACCTGCGCAGCCATGCTCTGTTGGGCGACGCCTTGGCTGAGCTGCTGCGTTTGCGCGCGCGCTTTCTGCCCGATGGCCAGATGCGGATGGAGTTGCATGCCCATCATGTTGCCCTGCAACTGCGCCCGTCCTACCAAAGCCAAAGGTTGGGGCGCCAGCTGCGTTATGAGACCGGCCTGGTGTGGCTTCACCATGTGTTCAGCCAATGCACCGGGGGCGGCTTGGCGGCCTTGTCGGTGGATCTGATGAGCCCGCCTTCACCCCAGGCCGGCATGCTGGAATCCCTATTGGGCTGCCCCATTCAGTGGGGCAGTGAGGCCTGCGTGATTCGCTACCCACGCGCCGCGCTCACGCTGGCCTTGCCCGGCTATAGCCCAGGCGTGCTGAGTGCGCTGCGGCCGCAGCTTGACAGCCTGCTGCCCGGCCCTTCCGTCGCCCAAGAGCGCCCGAGCGAAAAAGTCTCGGCCTGGCTGGCCGCACAGCCCCAGTTGAATCAGGTGACATTGGAGCAAGCCGCCCAAGCGCTGGCCTGCGGCGCCAGCACCCTGCGGCGCCAGCTGATGAATGAAGGCCAAGCCTTCAGTGGGCTCTTGCAAGCTCATCGACGCGCGCGTGCTTTTGCGGCGGTGGCTTTTGGTGAACAGCCACTGAGCGAGGTGGCGGTGGCGCTGGGGTATTCCGAGCGTGCGGGGCTGGAGCGTGCTTTCCAGAATTGGTTTGCGCTGCGGCCCGCCCTGGTGCGGGCGATGTTGAAAGAGCTGCTGGCGCCAAGCGGCTTGGCGGCAAGCGCCGCGCTGCGGCTGAGTGTGTTTGAGGCCCAAGCCCAACCCTACACCGGCCCCGAGGCGAGCGCCCGCGCCGACAAGCTCACGCCCGAGCAGCGCCGCAACTGGATGCGTATGGCGCTGGTGCAGGCCATTCTGAAGGCCAGAGCGGCCCCGCTTGAGCCCACGCATGAGGCTTTGTGTGCGGCGCTGAGCCTGGCTTGGCCATGGGTGCAAGCCATGCCCGCTGCGGGGCAGTCGGCGTCCACACTGAGCTGCGCCGACGCGGTGCAGGCGGCGAGGCTTTTGCTGGCCGCTTGGCAGGGCTCACCTGACTGCCTGCAGCGATTGCAAAGCCTGCAGGACGATGTGCAAGCCGGCCGGGCTGAACCCTGGGCGGATTCCTTGGTCTGGGCCGATGAGCTTGTGAGCGAGGCGCCGAGCAGCGCCGCCCCAAGCCAAGTCAGCCCCGCAGGTCAGCGCTGCCTGCAAGCCCTGCAGCAGGCCGGCCATGCGTGGACGGGGCTTTCGGCCTGGCATGCCCACTGCGAAGCTTTGCGCCAGCAGCCTTTGCATTTGATTGAGCGGGCCTGCCCGGCGCTGCGCCTGTTCGACGCCCGCTTGGTGGAGGCGGCGGGGCATGACTGAGCATCCCCACGTCCGGGTCGAGATGCGGCATTTGCAGCCGCTCTACGACATCCTGGCGCATCGACCCGACTTGCTGGCCGAGCTGGAGGCGCGCGGCATGTTGCAGCGTGTGCCGGCGAATGATTTGCGCACCTTGCCACTCAATGCGCGGCAGGAAATGGCGCTATTTATGCATGCCCAGGGTGAGCCTCATTACGGCGCCCAGCTGGCGGCGCGGATAGACCTGAGCGCGGGTGAAGGCCTGCTTTACTTCGCCCGCAGCAGCGAAACCCTGCATGAGATGCTGGGCGAGCTGATTCACCACCAATCGGTCTGGTTGCCCGGGGCGAACTTGCAGGTCAGCGAAGAGGGGCAGACGCTGCGCATCACCCTGACGCCGCTGATGAACGAGCCGTCGCTGGGTTTGTTGATTTTTTGGGAGGGCACGCTGACCTGGCTGCGCCGGGCCATCAATTTCTGCTTGGGCCAAACACCCACGGTCTTGGAGGCCTGGGTCATGACGCCGCCCAGCGCGCAAGCCCATATCCTGGAGCAGCTTCTGGGTTGTGCGGTGCAATCCGGTGCTGACTGTTTCGGCCTGCGGCTGCCGCTGGAATGGCTGAGCGTGCCCTTGCCCGGCAGTCATGCCGGCGTGCGTCAGCGCACGGCCACTTGTTTCGATGTGCTGGGGCGGCGGCATTTGAATCATGAGCCTGTGTGGCGGCGCGTGCTCGATTGCATCGAGGCCGCGACGCAGGCGGGTGACTTTGGCCTGGAGTCGGTGGCTTCTGAGCTGCGCCTCACGCCCAGCACCTTGCGCCGGCACCTGGCGCAAGAAGGCTGCAGCTTCAGCGCCTTGCTGGAAGCGCATCGACGCCAGCGTGCTTTTGACTTGATGGTCTTGCACGACTGCCCCGTGGAGCAGGCCGCCCAGCAGCTGGGCTATTCCGGCCGGGTCGCGCTGGGCCGGGCTTTTCGGGGCTGGTTCGCCGGCCCACCCGCGCGCCTGCGCCGCCATCTGCAAGCGCTACAGGCCTTGGAGGCGGCGGAGGACTGGGCCTCGCCCCTGCGCCTGCCGGCTTTCGATTTGCCTGCGGCGGGCGCGCGCTTTCATTCCCTGGGTGCGCAGCTGCGCGCCGATCCGGTCTTGTGGGCCCACGCGCTCGGGCTTGCGGCGCAGGCACGCTTTGGCGCGCAGTCTTTGCAGCCCGATGACGACGCCTTGTTGCAGCAGCTGGGCACCAGCCGCTTGATGGACGCCATCCAGGCCCGGGCTTGGATGCAGGGTCGTCAGCCCGTGGCCGAGCCTTTGCAAGCGCGCTGGCAGCAATTGCTCTTGCTGGCGCAAGGCGGGCAGGGTGGCGCCCCCTTGGCGAGCAAGGAGTTCGCGCTGCTGGCCTGGGCCGAACTCGGGGCATTGCTCTTGCAGCGGGTGATCGGCCTGCCGTATCTCGATTTCAGACGAAGCTGGGCGCAGCGCCCGCCTGCGCAGCAGTGGGCCGAGGAACGTCGGCGTTATGGTCTGGATCGCCACGATGCCAGCTATCTGCTCTTGGCCGCCTGGGGGCTGCCGACTCCGGTGCTGGCATGGCTGGCCCGCCTGAGCCCGGTGGAGCAGGACGCGGCGCCGCCGACCGATCCAAGTCCGCCATCCGCCGAGTTCACCGGCTTGGCCGAGTTGCTGGCCAGACCGGTGGCGCCGGCAGCCAAGATCGGCGGAGTCTTGGATTGATGCCGCCCTGGCAGATTGATTGGCAGCAGCCCTGGTTTGAGCCCTTGCGCACCCTCGGCGAGCCCTTGCTGGCGCAGATCAGGCAAGGTGCTTCGGTCGCGCAGGCCTTGAACTCGGCCCTGCAGGCGCGGCCCATCCGGCTGCCTGCCGGCGACTTGCGCTTTGTGCCCCAGGCCAAGTTGCCCGCCAGCATGGGCTTTGAAGCCTTTGTGAGTAGCCAAGCGGCCGTGCCCACGCGGGACAACTGGCACGACTTCTTCCACGGCCTGATCTGGCTGCAGCAGCCCGAGCTGAAGGCCCGCTTCAATGCTTGGCATCTGCAGGCCTTGGCGGCTGACGAGGCTGGCCCCGGGCGACGGGGGGCGATGCGCGATGCCCTGACCCTATTCGACGAAAACGGCCTGATCCTGCAAGCCCCGGCACCCTTGGCCGAAGCCTTGCGGCAGCGGGACTGGACGGGCTTAGGCGGCCGCCTGCGCCCGCTGTGGCGTGAGGCGCGCTGGCAAGTGGTGGGCCATGCTTTGCTGGAAAAGCTGCTGCAGCCGCGCAAGCCCATCTGCGCCCATGTGCTTTTGGACGCCAGCGTGCTGGAGGACCCGCTGCGCCTGCGCCAAAAGCCCTTCTTTGCCTTGCCGGTGCTGGGCATTCCTGGCTGGTGCGCGGCCAATGAGAATCTGGATTTCTATCGTGACGCGGGGGTGTTTCGCCCCTTGCGCTAGCATCAGCGCCACATGCCTCATTGGGAGTTGTTCTTGCACATGCCGTTTTGTTTGCTGGCGCGAGGGTCAGGTCTTGCCGGTCGCGGTCTCTTGCGTGCGGGTTTGGGCGCTCTGGCGATGCTGCTGGCGCTGCAAGCGCAAGCACAGCCCAAGCCTGGCGCCTTGCCCGAGCCTGTTCCTGCGGCCGCCGAGCCTGCGGCCAGCGCGCCAGTGTCCGCCAGCGCGCGGCGCCTGTACGAGGGCGCGCGTAGTCAGCTGCTGCAAATCCGCACCTTGCTCAAGAGTCAGGACAGCCAGGCCTCAGTCGGCTCCGGCTTTGTCGTCAGCGAGCAGGGCCATGTGATCACCAACTATCACGTCATCAGCCAGTTCGCCCTGGAGCCCGAGCGCTACCGCCTGCGCTATGCCGGCACCGATGGCAGCGGCGGGCAGTTGGAACTGCTGGACATCGATGTGCGCCGGGATCTCGCGCTGCTGCGCGTCAAAGACTTTGCGCCTCGCGGGGCCGCGCTGCGTTTTCGCCCGCAGGAGCAGCCGCTGGCCAAGGGCGACCGCATCTACTCCATGGGCAATCCGCATGATGTGGCGTTCGCCGTGGTCGAGGGCAATTACAACGGCTTGGTCGAGCGCAGCTTCGATGCGCTGATTTACTACTCCGGCAGCATCAATTCGGGCATGAGTGGCGGGCCGGTGCTGGACGAGGCCGGGCGGGTGGTGGGCGTCAATGTCTCGGCCATGTTTTTCGCCCAGCAAATGAGTTTTCTGGTGCCGGGCGAGTATGCCCAGGCCTTGCTCGCGCGCAGCCGCGACGCCAAGCCGCTGACGCAGCCCGCCTGGGGCCGCTTGCGTGAGCAACTGCTGGCCTATCAAGAGGAGTTGAGCGCCCGCTTCATCGCCCAACCCTGGCAGGCACAAGCGCCCAATAGCCCGGAGCGATACCGCCTGCCGGTGCCGCAAGAAGTGTTCATGCGCTGCTGGGGGCGCGGCACGCAGGCGGATGCCAAGGGGCTGGAGTTCCAGCGCTCGCAATGCCGCATGGAGCAAGCCTTGTTCATCAATGGCAGCCTGCAGACGGGTTTTCTGTCCATGAGCCATGAGGCCTATGACGGCGGCAAGCTCGGCCCCTGGCGCTTCGCCAAGCAGTATTCGGCCAGCTTCCGCAATGAGCGCCTGGGCCGCGACGACAAAGACCGCACCGCGCCGTATTGCAAGGAGGAGTTCATTGACCGCCAGGGCCTGCCGCTGCGCGCCGTGGTCTGCCTGCGCGCTTATCGCAAGTTGGCCGGCCTGCATGATTTGAGCGTGCTGGTCACCACGGTTGACGCGCCCACCGAGGGCGCGCTGGGCCGGTTCAACGCCGCCGGCGTGAGCTTTGACAATGCGCTGAAGTTGAGCGCCCACTATCTGGAGGGCTTCGCATGGACGCCGAAGAACAGCCGGGCCAAGCCATGACGACGGATCACATCGGCGTGCTGGAGCTGCTGGGCCGGGAGGGTCAGGTCTTGCGGGCGCAGCGCGTCTTGCAGTGGCCGGTGCGCATTGGCCGCTCACCCGCTTGCGAGCTGGTGCTCGACGATGCCCATCTGGCCGCCGAGCATGCCCAGCTGGACTGGGCCGAAGCCGGCCCGCAATTGCGCATGCTGCCCAGCCTGAATGGTGGCTGGCAGGGTGAGCGCCGCTTGCATGCCGGTGACGCAATTGACTTAGGGCCAAGCAGCCAGTTCCAGCTCGGCGCCAGTCAGCTGCGCTGGCGTGGCCTGGACGCTGCGCTGCCGCCTGAGCAGCCGCTGGAAACCCATTTGCACCGCTTGCAAGGCCAGCATCTGCACCTGCGCCCGGGCTTGGCCCCGGTGCTGGGTTTGTTGCTGCTGTGGTTGGCCATGCTGGCGGGTCAGCAGTGGGCGCAGCTCAATCCGGGCTCGCGCTGGATGGATTACAGCGGCGCCGTGCTGCTGCCCCTGGCGGGCTTGCTGAGCTGGGTGGGCTTTTGCGCCCTGGTGACCCAGCTGTTCCGGCGCAGCTTTCCCTTTGCCGCGCATTTGCGCATTGCCTTGCGTTTGCTGATCCTGCGCATGCTGCTGCTGGGCTTGGTTTTGCCGGCGCTGGCCTATGCCTTGTCCTGGCCGCGACTGATGGTGCTGGACGATTTGGTCGACGCTTTTGGCCTGGCGCTGTTGCTGGGCTGGCATGCCAGCCTGATCTGGCCGCGCCCGCGGGTGCAGCGCCGCATCGCTGTGGTGCTGGTCAGCCTGGCCTGCTTGGGCCTGGGCCTGGACATGGCGCGCCGCCAGGAGCAGCAGTACTGGCTGGGCCCGGCCTATTTGAGCGCCTTGCCGCCGCCGGCCCTGCGTCTGGTGGAGCCCAAGCCGGTGGCTGAGTTGCTGGATGCCTTGCGGCCACTGGAGGCCGAGCTGGCCCGCCAGGCCGCGAAAGACAATGATCAGGTCGGCGCCAGCGTGGAGCTGGAGGACTAGCGCCGGCCATCATGCCCGCAGGGCAGCGTGCGAAGCGCTGCCTGCGCGCGCCCAAGCGGCCCGGGAGATCAAACCGGCAGGAAGCCTTCGATCGACAGATAGCGCTCGCCCGTGTCGTAGTTGAAGCCCAGCACACGCGCATTCGGGCCCAGCTCGGGCAGCTTTTGCGCAATGGCGGCCAGGGTGGCGCCGCTGGAGATGCCCACCAGCAAGCCTTCTTCGCGCGCGCAGCGGCGCGCGTATTCGCGGGCGGGTTCGGCATCGACCTGGATCACGCCGTCCAGCAGATTGGTGTGTAGGTTTGCTGGAATAAAGCCCGCGCCAATGCCCTGGATCGGGTGCGGGCTGGGTGCGCCGCCGCTGATGACCGGCGAGGCGCTGGGCTCCACCGCAAACACCTTCAGTTGGGGCCAGGCTTGCTTGAGCACTTGCGCGCAGCCGCTGATGTGGCCGCCGGTGCCCACGCCGGTAATCAGCGCGTCCAGGCCCTCGGGGAAGTCATTGAGGATTTCTTGCGCCGTGGTGCGCACATGCACGGCGACGTTGGCCGGGTTCTCGAACTGCTGCGGAATCCAGGCGCCAGGGTGTTGGGCTTGCAACTCTTGTGCGCGGGCGATGGCGCCCTTCATGCCTTTTTCGCGCGGCGTCAGGTCGAAGCTGGCGCCATAGGCCAGCATCAGGCGGCGGCGCTCGACCGACATGCTGTCGGGCATCACCAGAATCAGCTTGTAGCCTTTGACGGCGGCCACCATGGCCAGGCCCACGCCGGTGTTGCCGGAGGTGGGCTCGATGATGGTGCCGCCGGGTTGCAGCAGGCCACGCGCTTCAGCGTCCTCCACCATGGCCAGGGCGATGCGGTCCTTGATCGACCCGCCCGGGTTGCTGCGCTCGGACTTGATCCAGACCTGCTGCTGCGCCCCAGCCACGCCATGGAACAGGCGCTGCATGCGGATGTGCGAGGTGTTGCCGATGGTGTCGAGAACGTTATTGGCTTTCATGCTGAAGGGCTCCGGTGAAAGATGGTCGGATTGTGGCTAGGCCAGATGGTAGCGGCACTGCAGGCAAGATGTTGTGGCGGGGCGATTCGGGCGAGCAGCCTCCTAGAATCGCTCGCTAGTGAGTAAACGGCTGATGGGCCCGGGGCAAAACAAGATGACGATGACAGATGGCTTTGAAAACAGTGTGTGCAAGCTCCTGGAGGCCGAGGGCTATTGGGTGCGGCGCGGCGTGCGTGTCAATCTGACACAGGATGAAAAGCGCGCCATCGGCAAGTCCTCGGCGCCGCGCCCCATCGTTGATCTGGTAGCCCTTCATTTCGGACGCAATGAATTGCTGGCACTGGAGGCCAAGAGTTATGCCGACACGCCCGGCGTGAAGCTGGCCCAGATGCAAGAAGAGCATGAGGTGCCGACCGGGCGCTTCAAGCTTTTTACCTCTGAGCGTTACCGCACGGTGGTGCTGGCGCGGCTGAAGCAGGATTTGATCGAGGCGGGCATGGCTAATGAGCAAAGCACGCTGACCCTGGGCTTGCTGGCCGGCAAGGTCAATCAAGGCCAAAGTCAGGCCATCCGCGAGTTGATGGCCGCGCGCGGCTGGTTGTTCTGGTCGCCCGACGATGTGAAGGCCAAATTGGCGGCGCTGCAGGACTGAGGCGCACACCGGACTTCGTCAGTCAATCAATTAATCAATCAATCCGCCAACAGCCGCCAGCTTCACGCATGCATGCCCTAGCTCGCCCGCGCAGTTGGATCGCCGCCCTTGGCCTGGGCCGCCGCCCGGCTGAGCCGGTGCGCATGCAGCAATGCCTGCTGCTGGCCGGCCTGCTGCACCTGTGGCTGGTGCTGCTGGTGGGCAATACCACCGGCACGGCGCCCCCGGGGGATGGCGTGTGGGGCCGGCTCAATATCACCTTGCAAGGGCCGGTGAACGGCAGCCCTGATGGCGACCCCGCGGCGCTGCCGCGCCATAACGGGCCCCGCGGCAGCGCGCCGCAAGAGCGCTTTGGCGGCGCGGTGCGCGAACAGGCGCAGACGCCCGCGGCCACCACGCCACCCGGCGCGGCCCAGCTGGGGCCTTGGGCACCCAAGGCTGTGCCGCCGGTCAGCGCCGATGCTGATGCATTGGCGCCGCCCGCAGCACCCGCGAGGCCTGCGGCCCAGACGCCCGTTGCAAGGCAGGACGCTGCACCAGTGGCCGCGCCTCCTACAAGATCAGAGGCCCCGGCAGCCCCGGCAGCCCCTGCGCCTGTTGCGCCTGTTGCACCTGTTGCACCTGACGTGCCTGCTGCGCCACCAGCACCCGCCGAAGTCAGCGTCGAACCGATGCCCGCTCCCGCGCCCAGCATCGCCAAGCTCAAGGCGCCTGCCAGCACCGTGCAACGCTTATCAGCCCCAGCGCTGATTGCGCCTAAGTCGGCGGTGATGACGCCGTCTGCGGCTGATTTGCAGACTCCTGTGCTTGCGCCGCTCAGCCCGGCGCCGACCTTGAAACAGTTTGACGCCGCAGCTGGCAGCCCGGCGCTTGAGCGGGTGCGGCCAGATGCCGCCTTGCTCAAGGCCAAGCCGGCCAGTTCGAGCAATGTGCCGCCATCCGCGTTGACGGGGCCGGCGGCTCAAACACTTTCTGCCTTGCCGCAGCTACCCCCCTTGCAGCACCAACTGCCCCGCTTGGCGCCTCAGGCTGTTCCTGCACCACCGCCCATGCCTGTTCGGCAGGCGGTGCAAGCCTTGCCCGCGCCGGCCACAAGTCCTTTGCAAGCAGCCCCTGCGCTAACAACCCCGCCGCCAATGAGTAACGCGGCGCCACTCACGTCGAGCCCGGCAGCCATCGCCGAGCAGCCCAAGCTTGCACCAGCACCGGCAGCAGTCCCTGCGCCCCTGCCAGAGTCAGCATCTGAGCGCCTGCCCGAGCGCGCTCCTGCGCCCCCGAGTGCCAGCCCGCCGTCACTCAAGCCAGAGCCAGCGCCGCAGGCTGAGCCGGCAGTGCCGAGTTCGCTGAGCCCTCATTCCGGCCCAGGCTTCAACAGCACGTCAGCGCCACCGCGACTGGGCTCGCCCAGCGGAGCCAGCCTCGCGGCCAAAGACGGCAAGGCGGCCGCCAGTTCATCGTCAACATCATTGCCGCCACCTGAAAACGGCGCGGTGGGTTTGACGGGGGCGCCCGACGCCGGCAGCCAGCTCGGCCGCGATTTGGCCACACCGCCTTCGGCCGTCAGCGAGCTGCCGCAAGCACCGGCGCGGCTGAATTTGTCATTGCCTACCCGACCGCGTGGCGGTGAGCTCTCGGGCCGCGGTTCGCGTGGCGCCTTGGATTTGTTGCCGACCCCGCCCGAGCAAAAGTCCAAGCTGGCCCAGGACTTGGAAAAGGCCGGCAAACAAGACTGCCGCCAAGCCTATGGCGGGGCGGGTCTGTTGGCCGTCGTGCCCTTGGCGCTGGACGCTGTGCGGGACAAGGGCTGCCGTTGGTAGGCCTTGTGTTCCCTGCCGCTCAGGCGCTTGCGGGCACTGGATTTACGGGATTCCCCGCAGCCTGCAGCACCTCACAATAGCGCCATGCCCGCCCGCGACCCGGATCAGGAGAAAAACAAGGCCCGCTTTGACCCCAATCAGGTCATGCAGGACTTTGCCCAACTCCTGCGTGAGCGCGAAAGGCCGGTGGATCTGTCCATCTCGCAAGAGACGCTGCGGGCCAATGTGGACGCCTTGAACGGGCGCCATGTGGACAAGCGCCACGGCAGCGACAAAGCTAGCAAGGCCGGTATGGGTGCGGCGCCGCGCTCAGCCAACCCGTCCCGCCCGAGCAAGCCGCGCTGGAATATGGACGATGTCGTGGATGTGGAGGACATCAGCGGCCGTGCTCAGCCGCTTCGGCTGGCGCTGGGCAGCGATCGGCTCGCCTTGCCTGATGCGGTGGCGGGCAGGGCGGCTGAATCGTGCCTTGATGCTGCTGCCGACGCCGCTGCGCAAGCGGCCAGCGATGCATGGCAAGCCGAAGAAGCGCTGCTTGCCGAGCAAGCAGAGCAAGCCCGGCAGGCACAGGCGCAGGCTCAAGCCCAGGTGCATGAGCGGGCCGCGCGCCAGGCCCAAGTTCAGCAACGATTGCGCGAGTGCGAGCAAGCGCAGTCGCTAGCCTTCGATCAGGCGCGGCGTGCCGAGCTGGCTGCGCAAACAGCGTGGCAAGCCCAGGTCGATGCCCGCAATCAGCAATTGCAAGCCCAGGTGCTGGCGCGGGCTGCGGATGAATGGGCCAGACGGCGGCGTCAACAAGAAGCTGCTGCTGCGGCTGCCTTGCAGGCCATGCTGCACCTGCAACTGGCTGCCAGCCTGCAGCGCTGCGTGCAAACGCAGCAGACCCTTGCTGCCGCCCATGCGCAATGCCTGGCCGAGGCCAGCGACTTGGCCGCCCAGTTGCAGACGGAGGTCTTGGCGCTGGCGCGCCAGCATCAGCAAGAAGAGCTGGCAAAGCGCCAACGCGCTGCGCAGTTGGCGGACTTCTTCCGGCAGCTGCTGAGCCAAGCGCAGGCATTGGCCCAGCAACTGGCCGACGAAGAACTGCCCGCCCGCGCCAAGGCGCAGGCCGATCAAGGGCTGCAGCTGCAAGCGCAAGCCAGCGCCTTGGCCGAGCAATGCCGGGCGCGCTTGTTGGCCGCGCATGCGGCCCGCCTGGCCCAGGCGGCCAGCCTGCAGCGGCTTCAGCAGCAGATGGCCCAGGCCCAAGAGGCTTGCGGCCAGGCCCTGGCTTTGCAGCAGAGTCAGTCCGAGCGGGCCTACACGGAACTCGACCAGCAGATGCAGCCGCTGATGGCGTCTTTGCAGGCCCAGGTCGGCCAAGATGTACGGCGTTGGCGTGACGCACAGATGGCGCATGAGCAAGCGCAGGAACAGTTGCGCAGACAGGCGCAGAAACAGGCGCAAGCGCAAGCTGAGGCGAGCGCAAAGGCCGCACAAGCCAAGGCCGCAAAGGACGCCGCACAGGCCCTGCGCCAACATGAGCTTGCCCAGGCGCGCGATGCGGCCAAGGCCCGCAAAGAAGCGGCGCGCCAGGCCAAGCTAGCGGCGGCAGCGGCTGCTGCCCAATCTGCTGCTGCAGCTGCCGCCGCTGAAGTGCGAGCTGCCGAGCAGGCAAGGCTGCAGGCGCAACTGGCGGCTGAACGCGCTGCGGCACTCAAGGCTGCAGAAGAAGTGGCAAGGCAGGCCCAAGTGAGGGCCTTGGCCGAACAGCGGGCGGCTGAACTGGCGGCCCAGCGAGCGGAAGCTGAAGCCCAGGCAGTGGCCGCGGCGCAACTGGCAGAGGCACAGGAAGCAGCTCGGCGTGAGCAGGTTCGCCTGGCCCGTGAAGCCCAAGCCGAACGCGAGCGGGCTGAGCTGGCCGCCCTTTTGCACATCAATTTGAATGTGAGCCAGGCCAATGCAAAGCCGGCGGCCTTCGACCCCACTCAAATACAGATCCGTGAGTTAGCGCCGCAGCAAGAAGCAAGCACTGCCCAGGCGCTGGAACTGGATCTGGCCAGCATCCAGCTGCCACCAGCCGCGCCGGCGGCGGCGCTAGACCTGGGCGCGTTGGGCGATTTGAGTCAGGTGCTGGCCAAGGTGGCGCAGAGCTCGCGCCAAGCCGCGCCCGCGCCAGAAGCCTTGGATCTGCAGCGGGTGGCACAGGCCGCGCAGCTGCGGCGTTGACGGGTCAGTCCCGCGGGGTGCCGAACTGCCTCGCCCTCAAGCCTGGGGCCTTGCTCCCACCACATGCCGCGCAAAGCTGTCGAGAATGGCCTGCCAGCCGCTGCGCTGCTGTTCCTCGGTGTGGGTGGCTTCGCCGTCGAAAGTGACGGTGACCGTCACGCCGTTCGGGGTCTCGGCAAAGTCGACCACGCCGATGCGATCGCCAAAGCGGTAGGCCAGGTGATGAGGCGCCCGGACCTCGGTGTATTCGCCGGCAAAGTCGAAGCCGAAGGAGCCGTCTTTGGCTTCCATGCGCGATGAAAACTGGCCGCCGACACGCAAGTCCACGCTGGCCGCGGTGGTGTGCCAGTCCGGCGAGGCGGTGTTCCAGACCTTGATGTCCTCCGGCGAGGTGTAAGCGCGCCAGACTTCGGCAATCGGGGCCTGGACGAGGGTGCTGACGCTGATCTTCATGGGAACTCCGAGAAAGAAAGAATGGGTGAAGAAGAATGCCTGCCGGGATTCTGCCGCCAAGCTGCCAGCCATCGACTTGTGTCGTGAGCATTGCCATTCCGGCTCAGGAAGTTTCATCTTCATGGCCAAGCCGGCTTCGCCCTGGCTGACAATGGCTCACGCCAGCGCCACACCGCCCGGGCTTGCCTGAATTGCCGACTCCCGCACCGCCGCCACCGTCACCGAAAACTCCATGACTGACCGCCCCTCGGCCTCGCCCGAACTCCCCGCCACTTCGATCACGCCCGGCCTTCTGGTTTTGCACGGCAACCGTGCCGAGTTATTGGGCGACGCCGTGTTCGAGTGGTTGCGTCGCCAGCCCTTGCTGCCGCTGGAGGAAGAGATCTTTCTGGTGCAAAGCAATGGCGTGGCGGAGTGGTTGAAGATGACGTTGGCGCAGCAAACCGGCATCTGCGCCGCCACCCGGGTGGAGCTGCCCGGGCGCTTTTTGTGGCGTGCCTATCGGCAGTTGCTGGGCCGCGCCGCAGTGCCTGCGGAATCGAAGTTAGACAAGCTGCCGCTGACCTGGCGTTTGATGCAATTGCTGCCGCAGCTGCAAGCGCAGGCCGGCTTTGAGCCCTTGCTGGGATTTCTGAGCCTGGGCGGCATGGAGCGGCGCTTGCAGCTGGCCCAGCGCCTGGCCGACTTGTTTGACCAATACCAGGTCTACCGCAGCGATTGGCTGGAAGCCTGGGGTGCCGGGCATGACACCTTGCCTGCCCAGCTTGGCCAAGACCCGGCCAGCGCGCCAGCCCTGGCTGCCGACCAGCGCTGGCAGGCCCTGTTGTGGCGCGCGCTGCAGCAGCCGCTGAGCGCCAGTGAGCGCGGCGCCAGTCGGCCGCAGCTGCATCAGCGCTTTGTGGCCGCGCTGCATGCGGGTCAGCGGCCGGTAGCGCCGATGGCGCGCCGCGTGGTGCTGTTCGGCATGACCCATGTGCCCATGCAGACGCTGGAGGCGCTGGCCGCTTTGTCGGCGCATTGCCAGGTGATTCTGGCCATCCCCAACCCTTGCCGCTTCCACTGGGCCGACATCATCGACGGCCGCGAGTTACTCAAGATCAGCCGGCGCCGCCAGCCCTTGCGTGCTGGCCTGGACCTGGCCGAGGTGGGCCTGGAATCCATGCACCAGCATGCCCACCCCTTGCTGGCCAGCTGGGGCCGCCAGGGCCGTGACTTTGTGCGCCAGCTCGATGCCTTTGACGATGCCTTGCAGGCGCAGGAGCGCTTCGCCCTGGCCAAGATCGATTTGTTTGACGAAGGCGAGGGCGCCAGCCTGCTGAGCCAGGTGCAGGCGCGCATTCGCGAACTGGTGCCGCTGGCCGAGCACCCGGCGCTTGCGCAGCCGCTGCAGGCGGACGACCGCTCCATCGTCTTCCACATCGCCCACGGCGCGCAGCGTGAGGTGGAAATTCTGCAAGACCAGTTGCTGGACCTGCTGGCCAAAACACCCGGCCTGCAGCCGCGCGACATCGTGGTGATGGTGCCCGATATCGACGCCTTCGCTCCGGCCATCCGCTCGGTGTTCGGCCAGTACGGTTTCAACGGGCGTGGCGACAAGCGCTTCATCCCCTTCGACATCGCCGACCTGAAAGATCGCGGCCACAACCCGCTGATGATCGCGCTGGAGTGGCTGCTGCGCCTGCCGCAACAGCGCTGCCGTTTGAGCGAGGTGCGCGACCTGCTGGATGTGCCGGCCGTGGCCGCGCGCTTTGGCCTCACACCCGCTGACCTGCCGCGCTTGACGCAGTGGATGGAAGGGGCGGGCATCCGTTGGGGGCTCAATGCCGAGCAGCGCGGCGAGCTAGGCCTGGCCGCTTGCGGCGAACAGAACAGCTGGCTGTTCGGCCTGCGCCGCATCTTGCTGGGCTATGCGGTGGGCGACACCACGGCGCACCGCGAGCCTTTCGCCGGCATTGCCGCTTATGCCGAAGTGGGCGGCCTGGACGCCGCCCTGGCCGGCCATCTGGCCGAGCTGCTGGGTGCGCTGGAAGCCTGGTGGCGATTGAGCAGCACCCTGGCCACGCCGCAGGCCTGGGGTGAGCGCGGCCGCGAATTGCTGGCGAATTTTTTCCTGGCTCAGGACGATCAGGAGCGCGCCACGCTCGCCGCCGCCGATGCCGCGCTGACGCAATGGCTGGCCGCCTGCGAGACGGCGGAATTTGCCGATGACATCGAACTGGTGGTGGCCCGCGAAGCCTGGCTGTCGGGCCTGGATCTGCCCACTTTGAACAAGCGTTTCAAGGCCGGCGGCATCACCTTCTGCACCTTGATGCCGATGCGCGCCGTGCCCTTTGAAGTGGTTTGCCTGCTGGGCATGAATGATGGCGATTACCCGCGCCGCAGCATGCGTAGCGACTTCGACCTGATGGGCCTGCCCGGCCAGCAGCGCCCGGGCGATCGCTCGGGGAGGGACGATGACCGGCAGCTGATTCTGGAGGCCTTGCTCTCGGCCCGCCAGCGGCTCTACATCAGCTGGAGCGGCCGCAGCGTGCGCGACAACAGCGAGCAGCCACCCTCGGTGCTGGTCTCGCAGCTGCGTGACTATCTGGCCACAGGCTGGGGCCAGGCCGAGGTGGATGCGCGCACCACGGCCCATCCCTTGCAGCCCTTCAGCCGCCGCTATTTTGAAAACGATGCGCGCCTGCTCAGCTATGCCCGCGAGTGGCGCCAGGCGCATGCGGTGAACGAAGAAGCAGCCGACACGCCCGCCGCGGCCCTGCCGCCGCAAGACCTGCCGGCCCTGAATATGGCTGCCCTGGTGAATTTTTTGAAGAACCCGGTGCGCGAGTTTTTCAAGCAGCGCCTGGATGTGCAATTCCGCGATGAGGACGAGGCGCTGGAAGATGATGAGAGCTTTGGCCTCGATGGCCTGCAGGAATGGAGCTTGCTGAGCGAGCTGACCCACGCGGTCTTGCTGGGGCTGGGCGAGCAGGACTTTGCCCAAGCTGCCGCCTCGCCCGAGCGATTGTTGGCCCAGGTGCAGGAGCAAAGCGCGCGCATTCGCGCCGCCGGCCGCCTGCCGATTGGCGAGTTAGGTCGCCGCCAGGAGCGCCTGCTGGCCGAGGCCCTGATGCCCATGTTGCAGCGCTGGTGCGAGATGCAAAGCCTGTTCCCGCACAAGGCGGCGATGGCGCGGCTGCAGTTTGAGCTGCCCGCCGAGGACGCTGCCGATAGGGCGACTGCCTTGCTCTTGGATGACTGGCTGGACGGCCTGCAGGCCACGCCCGCGCAAGAGCAGCTGGTGTGGCTGCAACTGCTGCCCAGCCGCTTGTGCAAAGACGCCAAGAGCCTGACGCCGCGTGCCGACCATCTCTTGGGCGCCTGGGTGCGCACCCTGGTGGCCAGCGCCTGCGGTGAGGCGGTGCAGGGCTTGCTGGTGGGCCGCGACGCGCTGGTCTATGTCAACCCGCTGGCGCAGGACGAGGCGCACGCCATCTTGACCGAACTGCTGCGCGCCTGGGGACTCGGCATGCAAGCGCCCCTGCCTTTTGCAGCCAAGACGGCGCTGGCCCGGGTCAGCGAGGCCGCCGATGTGGCCGCCGTGTTTGAAGGCGGCGGCTTCGGTGCGCTGGCGCAAGGCGAGGGTAGTGAGGCCACGCTGGCGCGCTGCTATGCCGACTTTGCCGCGCTCAGCGCCGATGGCCAGTTTGATGAGCTGGCCCAAGCCCTGTTCGCCCCCTTGCATCAGTGGATGCAAACCCATGTGACGCTGCAACTGCACGGCAGCGCCGAGCTGGCCCAGAACCATGACTGAAGCCCTTGACCCTTTGCGCTTCCCCCTGTGGGGCAGCCGCCTGATCGAAGCCAGCGCCGGCACCGGCAAGACCTGGACCATTGCCGCGCTGTATCTGCGCCTGGTGCTGGGCCATGGTGAGGCCGGCGCCAGCTTCACGCGCCCGCTCTTGCCGGCCGAGATTCTGGTGATGACCTTCACCCGCGCCGCCACGCGCGAGCTGTCTGACCGCATCCGCGAGCGCCTGCTGGACGCGGCCCGCTGCTTCCGGGGCGACCCTCAGGCCAAGCCCGACCCCTTTATGCAGAGCTTGCTGGCCGGCTTTGAGCCCGGCCCAGCGCGTGAGCGCGCGGCCTGGCAGCTCAGCCTGGCGGCTGAGAGCATGGACGACGCGGCCGTGCACACCATCGATGCCTGGTGCCAGCGCATGCTGCGCGAACATGCTTTCGACAGCGGCTGTCTGTTTGACGAAGAGCTGCAGGGCGACGAGGCCGAGCTGCAACTGCTGGCCGCGCAAGACTATTGGCGCGCCGAGCTTTACCCCTTGCGGGGTGAGGCCTTGGAGACGGCGCTGGGGGTCTGGCCCAGCGTGGAGACGCTCGGCAAAGATGCGCGCAGCCTGCTGGACTTCAGCATGCCCGAAGGCGCAGGCACGGGCGGCTTGGGCGAGCTGATCGCCCGCAGCCTGGCGGAGCATGCGGCCGCTTTGGCCGATTTGAAACAGGGCTGGGCCGCGCGGGCCGAGGCCATGCAGCACTGGCTGGACGGCCTGTTCGCCAGCAAGACCTGTCCCTTCAACAAAGCCAAGCTGGCGCAGCGCCATTACAGCAACTGGCTGGCGGCCCTGGCGAGCTGGGCCAATGAGCCCGAGCTGTTGGTGCCGGATGTGAAAACCGGTGCCACCCGCTTCACGCCCGAGGGCATGGCCGAGGCTTGGAAAGAGGGCGTGCCCATGGCGCTGCCCGAGGAGTTTGAGGCTTTCGCGCAATTGATGCAGGCGCTGGAGCGCTTGCCCCAGCCGCGCACCAAGCTGCGCGAACATGCGGCGGCGCGCATCCAGCTGCGCCTGGCCGAGCTCAAACAAAAAGCCGGCACCTTCGGCTTCGCCGATATGTTGAGCCGGCTGGACCGCGCGCTCGATCCGGCGCTCAACGGCCCCAATGCCCTGCGCTTGCGCGAGCGCATGCTCAAGCAATATCCGGTGGCGCTGATCGATGAGTTTCAGGACACCTCGCCGCTGCAACTGCGCATCTTCAATCGCCTCTACGCGCTGGACGCCAACGATGCGCAAAGCGCGCTGCTGCTGATCGGCGACCCCAAGCAATCCATCTACGGTTTCCGTGGTGCCGATATTTACAGCTATCTGCGCGCCCGCCATGCCACCGCCGGGCGGCATTACATGCTGGGCACCAACCACCGCTCGACGCAGGACTTGGTGGACAGCGTCAACACCTTGTTCGTGCAGGCGGAAAGCCGTGCGGGCGAGGGCGCCTTCATGTTCCGCGCGGCGGGCGATGAGGGGGCGGGCGCCGGGGATGATTTGCCCTTCGAGCCGGTGGCCGCCAAGGGCCGTGCCGAGCGCCTTGTTTTCAGCGGCCAGGATCCCACGCCCGCGCTGAGTTTCGCCTTCGATGCCGAGCTGCGCGATGGCAAAAGCAGCCAGCGCCTGTTTGCCGCGCATTGCGCCGAGCGCATCGTCACCCTGCTCAATGACGAAGGCGCCGGTTTTGCGGATGCGCAAGCCGGCAGCTTTGTGCGCCTGCGCCCGGCCGATATGGCGGTGCTGGTGCGCACCGGGCGCGAAGCCCTGGCGGTGCGGCGCGAGCTGCGCCGGCGCGGTGTGGCCTCGGTGTATTTGTCCGACAAGGATTCCGTCTTCGCCAGTGCCGAGGCGCTGGATCTGCTGCGCTGGCTCAAGGCCGTGGCTGCGCCGCTGGATACCCGCCTGGTGCGCGCCGCCCTGGCCACCGGCATGCTGGGGCTCAGCCTGGACGAGTTGGCCCGCCTGGCCGCTGATGATGAGGCTTTCGAAGCCCGCAGCGAGCAGCTGAAGGCCTTGCGCCAGGTCTGGCTCAAGCAAGGCGTGCTGGCCATGTTGCGCCAGACCCTGCACCGCCTGGACCTGCCGGCACACTGGCTGCAGGACGAAGCCGCTAACGGTGAGCGCCAGCTGACCAACTTTTTGCACCTGGCCGAGCTGCTGCAGGCGGCCAGCCGCCAGCTCGAAGGCGAGCAGGCCCTGGTGCGCTGGCTGGCCACCGAGATTGAAGACGCGGCCGCGGGCGGCGGGGCGGGCGGTGACGAGCAAGTGCTGCGCCTGGAAAGCGATGCCGATCTGGTCAAGGTGGTGACGGTGCACAAGTCCAAGGGCTTGGAGTACCCGCTGGTCTTTCTGCCTTTTGCCTGCAGCTACCGGGCGGTGGAGCAAGCGCGCAGCAGTTTCGTCAAGGTGGTGGGCGCAGCGGGCGAAAGCCAGCTGCATCTGCAACTGAACAAGGATTTGGTAGCCGCCGCTGACCGCGACCGTCTGCGTGAAGACCTACGCCTGCTCTACGTCGCGCTGACGCGCGCCCGCCATGCCCTGTGGGTGGGCGTGGCGGCGCTCAATGTGCGCGGTGGCAAAGACTGCACGGCGCACCGCAGCGCCCTGGGCTTTTTGCTGGGCGGCCCGGACAAGATGGATGCGGCGGAGTTGCAGGCATGTCTGGAACATCTCGTGAAGGGGCGAACAGCTTTTGCCCTGCTGCCCATGCCCAATCAGGCGCCGGTGGCCAGCGCGCTGCGCTCGCGCGGCGCGCCCCCGGCCCTGTGTGAGCTGCAGACCTATGCCGCCGAGTTTGAGCGCAACTGGACCATAGGCAGCTTCTCAGCGCTTGTGCGTGCGCTGGCCCAACCGGGTGTTGCCAGCGCAGCAGCGGCTGCCACAGCGGTCAGCGTGGCCGCTGCGCGTGATGATGAGGCGGCCGAAGCGAGCGAGGCCGGGCAATCCGGCAGCAGCACGCTTGTCGCGGCCCTAAGTGTGGCGTCGCGTCCGGCGCTGATTGGGACCGAGGAGCAAGACCTGGCCCCCTGGCATGCGTTCCCGCGTGGCGCTTTGGCCGGTAACTTTTTGCACGATCAGCTGGAATGGCTGATGAGCGAGCAGACGCCGGGCATTGGCTTGGCCGGCTCGCCCGATTTGCAGGAGCAATTGCGCCGCCGTTGCGAGCGCGGCCTGTGGGCCAAGCATGAGCCTAAGGTGCAGGCTTGGCTGAGCCAGGTTTGCAGCCGGGTCCTGCCGCCGCTGGGGCTGGCTCTGCAAGACATTCGCTATTCCCTGCCGGAGATGGAGTTCTGGTTCCCCAGCGCCGGCCTGGCCGTGGCCGAGCTGGATGGCCTGTGCCGCCAGAATTTGCTGGGCGGCCCGAGCCGGCACAGCCGGCCCGAACTGCCGCAGCGCGAGCTGCGCGGCATGCTGATGGGCTTTGCCGACTTGGTATTCGAGGCCGATGGGCGCTACTTTGTGCTGGACTACAAGTCCAACGCCCTGGGGTGGCGTGATGAGGACTATCACCCCGAGGCCCTGGAAGCCGCCATGGCCGCGCACCGCTACGAGGTGCAGGCCGCCATCTACCTGTTGGCCCTGCATCGCTTGCTGCAAGCTCGTTTGGGCGCAGCCTATGACCCCGAGCAGCATCTGGGCGGTGCGGTGTTTTACTTTTTGCGTGGGGTCAACGGCCCGGCGGCGGGTTGCTACACCTTGCGGCCGCCTGTGGCCTTCTTGACCCAGCTGGATGGTTTGTTCCAGCAGCAATCTTTGCAAGACGAGGCGACCGCGCCATGACCGAGCTGATTTTGAGTGACTTGCAAAGCTGGCGTGAGGCCGGCTGGCTGCGCCGCCTGGATTTGGCCTTTGCCCGTTTCATGGCCGAGCTGGACCCCGCTGCCGCGCCTGAGCTGCTGCTGGCCGCCGCCCTGCTGGCGCACCAGGAAGGCCAGGGCCACAGCTGCCTGGATCTGGCTGAGCTCATGCAGGATCCAGACGGCTTGCTGAGCTGGCCGCAGGAAGGCTTGACTGCCTTGCGTGACACCTTGGCCCAACATAGCCAGGAGCCGGCGGAGTTACTTGCGCGAATTGCGGCCAGCCCCTTGCTGCAAGGCGAAAACTCGCCCCTGGTGCTGCGTGGCTCGCGCCTGTATCTGCGCCGCTACTGGGCTTATGAGGGGCGGGTGGCGGCGCAAGTCTTGCGGCGCTGTGCGGCGGTGGGGGCGGCATCAGAGGCGGTCGATGTGAGCCGGCTGCGCGCCAAGCTGGATCAGTTGTTCCCGCCCAAGGAAGCTAAATTTGATTGGCAGAGCTTCGCCTGCGCTGTGGCCATGCGGGCCAATTTGACCGTCATCACCGGCGGGCCGGGCACGGGCAAAACCTACACGGCCGCGCGTTTGCTGGCGCTGATTTTTGCGCTGGACGAGCAGCCGCAGCGCCTGCGCGTGGGCCTGGCCGCGCCCACCGGCAAGGCGGCGGCACGGCTCAAGCAGTCGATTGAAACCGCACTGGCCAGCATCCCGGCCGACTTTGACTGCGGCCTGCCGCGCGCAGCGCTGACCAGTGCCATCGGCCCGGCGCGCACCCTGCATTCCCTGCTGGGGGCCCGGCCCGACACGCGCAAGCTGCGCGCCGACGCGGCCAGCCCCTTGGCGCTGGATGTGCTGATCGTGGACGAGGCCTCGATGATCCATCTGGAAATGATGGCCGGCTTGCTGGAGGCCTTGCCCCCGGGCGCGCGCCTGATCTTGCTGGGCGACAAAGATCAGCTGGCCTCGGTCGAAGCTGGAGCAGTGCTGGGTGATTTGTGCAGCGGCGCCCAAGCCGGGCATTACTCGGCGGCCACGGCCGCCTTCGCCCTGGCCGCCACTGGCCGGGCGCTGCCGGACGAGATGCTGTCGCAAGCCGGCACACAGCTGGCGCAGCAAACCGTGATGCTGCGCGAAAGCCACCGCTTCGGTGGCCCCATCGGCCAGCTGGCCTTGGCCAGCAATGCGGGTGATGCCAAGGCTGCCGCGGCGCTGTTGCGCGAGGACGGCGAGGGTCAGGTCTTGCGCTGGGTGAATGCCAGCTCGGCTCAGGCCGTCTTGCCTTTGGCACTGCAGGGTCAGCCTGGTGCCAAGGGGGCGGAGTGCGGCTATGGCCTTTATCTGCGCTTGCTGCCGCAGCGCCCGGCGGGCGCTGAGCGCGCTACGTTTGATGAATGGGTGGTCGCGGTGTTGACGGCCTTTGAACGCTTCCGCCTCTTGTGTGCCGTGCGTGAGGGTGAGTGGGGCGCGGCGGGCTTGAATGCGGCGGTGGAGCGCGCCCTGCAGGCTGCCGGTCTGCTCAACAAGACGGGCGAGTGGTACGAGGGCCGGCCCATCATGGTGACCCGCAACGACGCCAGCCTGGGCGTTTTCAATGGCGACATTGGCATCGTGCTCAAGCCCTGGTCGGCGGGGGGATCAGGTACCGGCGCGGCCTCGCTGCGAGCTTATTTTCTGGACGGCACGGCGCTGCGCTCGGTGGCGGTGAGCCGGCTGGCTGATGTGGAGACCGCGTTTGCGATGACGGTGCATAAATCGCAGGGCTCGGAGTTCGAGCACACCGTGCTGGTGCTGCCCGATCAGGCCAGCCAGACCTTGTCACGAGAACTGGTTTACACCGGCATCACACGCGCCCGCAAGGCCTTCACCCTGGTCACCGGCCGCGCGCAGAGCTTTGATCAGGCTCTGGGGCGGCGCACCCGGCGAGCCAGTGGCTTGCTGGAATTGCTGGATCAGCGCTAGTCGCGGCGGCGGCAGGGCCGTAGTGCCTTGCCGCTCCAGTACAGTGGTGGCCATTCAAAAGGAGCTCAACAGCATGGCCACCAACAACACCTCTTCGCCCAAGAAGATCGACGTCAAACAAATCGCCTCGGACAGCGGCGTGGCCGTAGAGGCTTATGACACCTATGACAGCGACGAAGAAACGCTGGCGGCAGCGCATCGCTTCGCGGTGGGCCTGCTGAACCGCGTGGCGCAGATTTGCGAAGCGCAGCCCGGCAAGACCCTGGATGCTGCCGCGCTGCGCAGCTTGGCGGCGAGTTTGCAGCCGAAGTAATGCGAGCAAGGCCCATGTTGGCCTTGCGTCGGTCTGGCCTCAGCGAGGCATCAGGGCCGTGTGTCGGTCCTGCCCCAGCCAATCCGCTGGTAGGCGGCTCGGCCTTCGTCAGGCGTAGCCAAGGCCGCAGGGCCTTGCCTCGGTCCTGACTCAGCCAATCCGCTGGTAGGCGGCTCGGCCTTCGTCAGGCGTCAGCAAGGCCGCCGGGCCTTGCCTCGGTCCTGACTCAGCCAATCCGCTCGTAGGCGGCTCGGCCTTCGTCAGGCGTCAGCAAGGCCGCAGGGCCTTGCCTCGGTCCTGACTCAGTAAGGGCCGTTGGCGAGCCAGCGTTCGAGTTGGGGCAGGCGGTCATTGCCCCAGAAGCGCTCACCTTCCACGATGAAGAAGGGCGAGCCGAACACGCCACGCGCTTCGGCCATATCCACCTCGGCCTTCAGGCGCGCGCGGCTGGCCGTACCGCTGCTGGCTTCTTGGAAGTCTTCGGCGGAGATCGCCAATTCCTCGCAGATGGCTTGCAGCACTTCAGATGCGGCGATGTTCTGGTCCTTGACGAAGTAGGCTTGCAGCACTTGCTTGGCGAACTCGCGGCCTTGCTGCGGGTTGCGGTCGTTGATCCAGTGGAAGATCCGCGCCGCCTGTTCGGTGTGCAATCCCAGGGTCGAGGGCGTTTTGTACGCGACACCGTAATAGGTGGCCAGGCGCTCCGCATCGCGGCGGATGTAGTCGCTGCGCATCACATTGTTAGGAATGCGGATGCGCTCCAGCGAGTTGAAATTGGCATCCAGCACGATCACATGCCAGTTGACGCTGCGGCCGTGCCGCTCCGCCAATTGGTCAATGACGGCCGAGGCGATGTAGCCGTAGGGCGAGGCGAAGTCAAAGTAGAAATCAATCGGCGCAGACATTCGGGCAAGCTCCATCAGTTTGGCGCGCATTGTATGGGCGAGAGTTGCACCTGCGACGCCGACTGCGGGCGTTCAGCCAAACTGGGTCAAAAAGCCGATATTGCCGCAGTGCATGCTTGTACAAACGATCTATCGATTGATAGATTGACCCATGACTTTTGCTGGCCTGGGGAATACCTAGTTGATATGGGGCGATTCTCACCGTCGGCCTTGAGGTCTTTCGAAAACTCTGCCCGCCGATACCGCGTACGAGGCTGGGTAGCGGCTTATTGCTAGAGGGCCGACTCACGCTGCCACAGCGCCACCGCCCAACGCCAGCCACGGGCCAACCAGGATCGTCGCTCCCCTTGAAGCTCGGCGCGGCCGGGCAGCTCCATCAGCGGTGGCTGGGCACGATCGCAATGTTCCAGGCGCACCCGGAAAACGGGCTGCAAGGGCAGCAGGCGCCCATCGGGTGCTTTTTGCACGGCAATCTCGCCACCGTGAACGCTGGCCAACACCGGCGCATCCAGCTGGCTGAGTTGAACGGGGTCCACCCGCTCCACCCGGCATTGCACAGAGGGCTGCTCCAGGGCCGAGGGGACGAAGCGGGCGCTTAGGCCCGGCGAGAGCGAGGCCAGTGCCGACTCGTCGACATAGGCATCCACTTTGCTGCCCTGGGGGCTTACCAGCATCAGCAGGCGCTCGCCAGCAGGTAGCCAGCTCCCGGCTTGGGCGTCTTCGTTGCTTTCTGCCACGCGGGCATCAAAGGGGGCCAGCAGGTCAAGTCGATGGAGCTCTGCCTGCAGCCCGGCCACTTCGGCTGCTGCGGACTCCCAGCGCTTGCGCAGAGCCGCGCCGGCCGCCATCAGTTGCGGATCGAAGGCTTGCTGACTGAGCTGCCACTGCAGCTGCTGCTCAATGGCCTGGGCCTGCTGTAGGCGCACGGCGAGCTCAGGCGAACGCAGCTGCAGCATGGGCTGCCCCGCCTTGAAGGACTGCCCCGTCGCTGGCAGCGGCGACATCAGCTGCGAGGCATAGGGCGAGTAGACCGCCTGGGCCTGCAAAGCCCCCAAGATGGCAGGCGCTTGAACCACGCCTTGCCAGGGCCAGACCAGGGCCAGCAGCCCCATGCCGGCGAGCAGTGCGCTGCGCCGGGAGGCCCGATTCCAACGCGTTGCCTCACGCCCCTGCCACCAGACCCGCATTTCCCGCCACACCGGCCTGGCGATGAACCAGCCCAACTCCACCGCCATCAAGGCCAAGCCCAAGGCCTTGAAAAAGGCGTGATACACCAGCAGCGCAATGCCAAAGAACAGCAGCAGCCGGTAGAGCCAGGTCATCAAGGCAAAGACGATCAAGCCTGCGCGGCGTGCCGGCGGCATGATTTCGGGCGGGGGTACACCCCAGCCGAACAGGCGCTCACGCAGCCACCAGCGTGCGAGGGCAAAGGAACGCTCATGCAGATTGGGCATGTTCAATGCATCGGACAGCAGAAAGTAGCCGTCAAAGCGCATGAAGGGGCTGGCATTGATGGCGACCGTCAGCAGCCAAGTCGTGGTGGCCAGCAAGAAAGCTCCAGAACGCACCGGCCCCCAGGCCGGCGTATCCGGCAGCAGATGCCACAGCAGCAATGCCACGCTGGCCAGCGCCAACTCGCTCAGGATGCCTGCAGCGCCGATGGCCAGGCGTTGGCGGCGCGAGCGCAGCTTCCAGGCTTCGTTGGTGTCGGTGTACAGCACCGGCCACATCACCAGGAAGGCGACGCCCATGGTGGGCACGCGACAGCCGTAGCGCGTGGCGGTGAAGGCATGTCCCAGCTCGTGCAAGACCTTGGCCACGCTCAGGGCCAGGCCCACGGCCAGCAAGCCGTCCCAGCTGGCGTAGGAGGTGAAGGTATGGGTGAATTCGTCCCAGCGGCGGGCCGCCAGGACCCCGCCCAACAGCCACAGCAGGACCACAACAACCCAGAATGCAGGCAGGTAGGCCCAGCGCACCCAGGGGCTCATGCGTTGAAGCCAGTGCATGGGCCGCAGCAGCGGGAGGCGGAAAAAGAGGTAGTTCTTGAGCAGCCACTGCCCGGCCGGCAAGTGCTGGGCTTTGGCCTGCTCGCCCAGGCGCAGGCTGTCCTGTGCGCTGGCGGCCACCAGCAGGTGGTTGCCAGCCAGCATCTGCAGCAGCCCCTGGACGTCGGGCGCGCCGATCTTCAGCGTGGTTTCGGCGTGGATGGACGTCAACAAGGCTTCTACGCTGCCCAGGCCCCAGCGGGCCAGTATCTCAAAGGCAGGCCAGCTCAAGGCGAAGAAGCGATTGCTGGCGGGGTCGTGCAGCGTCCAGGTGGGCGAGCCGTCGGGCGCATCCGGGCCAGGATGCAGGGCCAGGTCTTGCCTCAGTGGCGGCAGCATCACCAGCCCAGCCACTGTCGGGCCACGGCCAAGGGGCGGCGCAGCGCCACATAGATCAGCGGTGCCCAGCCACCTTGCAGCCGAGCCGAGCCCAGTTGGCCAATGCGTGGCGGTGCCTGACCGGCCTCGAAGCTGGCCTTGATGCGGTAGGCCAAGAAGCCGTCACGCGTCATCTCGGCACGGTAGGCCACGCTGCTGATGCGGGCGTCAAAGGACTGCAGTGGTGCGCCTTGGGGGTAGAGCGTCAGGCGGTCGCCCGGGGCCAGCGGCAGCAGGTCTGCGGCTGGCAGCCAGGCCAGCAATTCGACCTGAGCCGGATCAGCGATCAGCAGCACCCGCTCGCCCAGGGACACGGTCTTTCCGACCCAGTCATTGGCATCGGCAAACACGGCCACGCCTTTGCGGTCGGCCTTCACTTGGATGCGGGCCAGCTGTTCAGCGGTGTAGTCCACCTCCACGGCTTTTTCTTGCAGCTTGCCCCGACGCAGGGCTGTTTCCGCCCGGCTCTTGTCACTGGTGACCGCCGCCTGCGCGGATTGGCGGTATTCCTCCTGCGCCGCGTCCAGCGCTTTGCGTGCCAATTCCATGCGCGTGCGCAAGACGCTGGTGTCCAGGCTGAAAAGTGGCGTGCCCGGTTGGACGACTTCATTGGGATGGATGTCAAAGCGCTCAATCACGCCATCCAACGGCGCCCGCACCATGAAGGGGTTTTGGGGCACGACTTCGGCGGGGGCCAGCGCGGTCAAGCGAACGGGGCACAGGCTGAGCAGCAGCAGGCCCGCCAGCCACCAAGGTCGTGACTTGCTGCTCAGCGCTGCGCTGATTCGCCCGCGCCAGGCCTGTCGGGGGGCAAAGGCATGAAGGGCATGGGCATAGGCATGAGCCAGTTCCTGCAGCAGGGCTTTCTCATGCGGCAGCCAGGGCTCATCCCGGGTCAGCAGCAGCCCTGCCTCGGCAGGCTCGCCCGCTTGGTTTGCCTCCTGGCCCAGTCGCAGCCAAAGGGCCGAGGCGGGCAACCACTGCGGCCAGTCCGCGCGCAAGGCTTCTGGCAGGAGGTCCGGGGCCACTTCGTTCAATGACGAGGCGGTCTCGGGGGCTGCGCCTGGATCGGGGAGGCTGCGCATCAGATATCGACACAGGCGGCCGACCCATTGCACGTAGGGGGCGCCGCTGTCGGGCTGAGGCAGCCCCGACACGGCGGCGACCTTGCCCATGCCGGCCTCGCTCCACAGCACAGCCTGGCGATAAGGCAAAAGTTGCAAAGTCTCGTTGACCATCACGAAGCCCAGGGCTTCGGGTGTGCTGGCCTCACGGGCACGCCGCTGCAACTGCAGCAGGCTCAGCAAGGCGACATTCGGGTCCGCAGCGCTCATATCAGGCGGTTTGCACGCAAGAGCTCGCACTCATTTGCGCGCAGGGAACACGGCCCAACCGCTCATGCCGGGCAGAAGGCCCGGCTGGCTGCCATCCATCACGCCATAGACCGCTAGGGTCTGGCTGACAGGGTCGATCTGTGCGCCGAGGCGCTGCACCTTGGCCGGGTAGCTCTTGCCTAGCTCTTCGACTTCCACGCTGAAATTGCTGCCCGGCTTGAGCCAGCTCAACCATTTGGACGGCACGATCATCTGCAACTCGAGTTGCCCGGTCTCGACAATGTCCAGCAACGGGCTGCCCGGTGAGACGTATTGATGCGCTGCGGCTTGGCGCTTGACCACCCGGCCCGCGAAGGGCGCGGCGATGGCGCAGCGCCCTACCAGCAGCCTAGCGCTGGCGACTTCGGCCTGCGCCTCCTTGAGCTTGGCCTGAGCCTGTTCGACCTCAAACCGGCCAATCGAGTTGAGTTCGGCCATGCGCTGGTTGGACTGCAGCACGGCGCTGGCAGCCTCCACCGTGGCTTCGGCCTTGCGCTGCTGGTTCTGGTAGAGCGAGCAGTCAAAGCCGACCAGCGTCTGACCGGCACGAAAGCTTTCACCCTCGCGCAGCGGCAGGCTGATGACGCGTGCCGCGATTTCAGCCGACACTGTGAGCGAATTGCGGGCGCTCAGCTGAGTGCGGATGCGTCCGTCCTTGTCAGTAGCCAGTGGAGAGGTTTGCGCCCAGGCCGCGCCGAGGGCAAAGGCGAAGGAGATAAATGCAGTTCCGAGGCTTCGGATCATGCACCGCCTCCCGGGTTGATGGTCTTGGTCCAGCTCGCTTCAGATGCCCGTACGGATTCACCCAGGGTCTTCAAGTCATGGGACGGCACCGACTCCGGCAATGGGTCCAGCCCCAAGGTCGCCACCAGCTGGCCATAAGCCCCTTGCAGCGAGCCATAGGTCTGGTAGAGCCGCAGCTCGGACATCATGGCGGCGGCTGATGCCCGCACTTCCTCCAGCTTGCCTTGCGAATTGGCCGAAGCGGCATTGCGGGTGTACTGCAAGATGCGCTGCTCGACCTTGTTGAGGTCGTCCGTCAGCTGGTACTGCTTGAGGCGGCCGAGGTAATCCAGCCGCGCCACGTGCACTTGTGTCAGGACCGCCATGCTGAGCGCCAGGCGCTGCTGGCGGGCCAGGTCCAGCTGGGTCTGCGCCACGCCCCGGATGGTGTCGGCGTTCAGCACGTTGAACAAGTTCCAGCTCACGCGCAGGCCGACATCGCCCCAGCGATGGTTCGTCAGGAAGCTATTGCTGTCGTAATGCTGGCCTAGGCTGAGCTCCAAGCCGGGCAGAAGGCGGGCCAGTGCCCGGCGGGTTTCCAGCAGACTGATGCGCTCGTTGTACTGTGCTTCCACCAGCTCCGGCCGGCGCAGCATGGCGGCCTCTTCCATCGCGCTGACCGGCAGGCTGACGCTGGGCGCAGCTAGCGTGGCGCCGACAGCCACCGAGAAAGGCTCACCCGGTGGCAGGTTCATGATCGAGGCCAGTCGCGGCTTGGCCTGGGCCAACTCGTCACGGACTGCCTCGAGCTGCCGCACGATGTCCAGCAACTGCCGCTGGTAGGTCAGAGCCTCGATCGGCGAGCGCAGCTTTTCGACCTCCACCTGGCGGGAATCGTCCAGGGCCTGGCGGGCGAGCTTCAGCACAGGTTCGATGCGGGCCTCCAACTGCTGCGCACCGGCGGCCTGCCACCAAGCCTGGCGCGTCTGCTGCATCAGCAGGTGCAGCACCTTGCGCCGGCGCTCTTCGGCCACCAGCACGCGATCCGCTTGTTGGTGCGCGCCGTAGTAGCTCACGCCGAAGTCCAGCACATTCCAACTCAGGGACAGGTCGCCAGTGCTATGGTTTTTGTCGGTGGAAGTCGAAGGCTCCAGCGATTGGTTGCCGCTGAGCACGCTGCGCGAGGACGAGGCCAGCTCATTGTCACGCCCTGCATAGCCTGCCGACAGGGCCAGCTTGGGCAGCAAGTCGGTGCGGGACAGATTCAGCTGGCGCTGGGAGAGTGCCTCCTCCATCAGCTTGACCCGGTGATCCAGGTTGTACTTGATGGCCCGTGCCATGGCTTCGTCCAGCGTGATCGGCCCTTGCACAGGGTCCTGCTGCTGGTACATCTCGCTGCGGTCGGCCTTGAGTGTGGCCTGCCGTTCGTCTGGGCTCAAAGCCTGCGGCTGGATCGCGCAGCCGGCGAAGGCGGCAGATATCAGGACGGCAAGTACCGAGCGAGTCGGCAGTCGGCGGGTTGGCATCTTGCGTTTCTCCTTGGAGTTTTGGCAATGAGATCAAGCGCGCTGCGCGGCGGCTTTGAGGTGCAGGATCAAGGCTTGGCGTTCAGCCTTCAGGGCGGCGCTGCCATGGCGTTCGAACTGATCCGCCAGCGCGGCACGCCCTTGCGGCAAGGAGCTTGGCTCACGCACTTGGGCGAGCAGCTCCGGCATGCCGGCGAAGTCGGTCTCCGCCCCGTCGGGGGCCCAAAGGAAGGCATTCGGCCGGCTCGTCGCTTTGACATCGATTTGCAAGTGCGAGCTGACCCGGTTCCCCTTGCTGTCGCGGGCAATCACCTCGATGCTGAGCCTCTGACTCAGGCCGGCGGGTGCTTGCCCGCTGAGGGTGCCCGTTACCGGATCGAACTTCAACCAGCTGGGCAGGGGTTTGCCATTGGCCAGGCGGACTTCGACGGTGATTTGCTCTGTGCTGTCTGTGTGGGTAAAGGTTGATGCAGGCAGCGTGATGCTGAGAGCTTGCCCCGCCCGCAAGGAGAAATCGCCGACATCCGGCAGCGAATGCAGGCCCTGACTGCCCGCGGCGCCCAACTCCACAAAGCTGCTGCGGGCATTGGTCGGTGCCGCGAGGGGCGCGCTGGAAGGGGGGGGGAGGTGGGCTGCCAGGCGAGAGCTCGCTGGAGACAGGCAGTCCGGGTCGCCCGCCAAGGCCCACTCCCACCGAATCGAGCGCGGACTGCAGCGGCTGCGCACTCAGCTGCAAAGTCGGCAGAGACGTGAGTTGGGGCGTGGGCGGCAGAGTGGGCAGATCTGCGGAACGCACCGGCCCGTCGGAATGGAAGGTCAGCGGTGGCGTCCACCGATCGGGCTCGGGCAGTGGGGCAGGGGCCGGTGCGGGTGCTGGCACCTCAACCACGGGCGGAACGACGACCACGGGACTTAGTTGATAAGTCTGGGAAACGCCGCCGTTGACCAAGGCATTGCCCGCAATATCGGCAATGCCATTGCCAGAGGCATTGAGCTGAAGGAATAGCTCACCGGTGCCCGAGAGGCCGCCCAGCACAACGGTGTAAGTGCGAGCGTCCACCTGGGTGATGGACTGGAGCGCGCCTGTCGCCGAGCCACTGCGCACCACAGAGAGATCTGCGAGGTCAAGCCCTGTCACGGCTTCGGAGAAAACCAGCGTGTAGCTGGCCGTGGCAGCTCCCGTGGGGGAAGGATCCAGCCGGGTAAAGCTCGTCAGCGTCGGCGCTACAGCGTCAATCTTGACGTCGTCTGTGCTGGCCACGCCTTGAAGTGTCAGGGCGGCGTCATTGCCCGCGGTGTCGCGCAGCGTCGCGCCTCGAGGCTCAATGCGGGTCCCCAGTGCAATGCCTGTGTTGTCCAGTTCGCCGATGCGCACGATATGCCGGAAGGTGAGCGTTGTGCCGCCGGAGCCGGCAAGGTAGTCGGCGTAGACGGTCCCACCTGTATCCAGCGTGATCGCGATGCGCGGCGTGCCGCCCGCTGTGTCCACCTTGAGTGCTTCACTGAACTGCACGCTGAAGTCCAGCACCTGGCCCGCCACGTAATTGCCCTTGGCCGGCAGATCCACGCGCACGACCTCGGGCGCCAGCCCGTCGATCACCAGCGCCTTCTGGCCGGCCAATGCCTCGGCGCTGCCGGTGGCTGGCAAGGTCAGCACCGCGTCCAAAAGAGAGGGCCCGCGAACGCTGCCGCCGTTGAGGGCCAAGGCAGCATTCGAGGCGTAATCCAGGTCTGCACTGCGGTCGCCCGGCTGAACCGTGTAGGCAAAGCTGAGGGTCCGGCTACCCGAGCCGGACACATAGACGGCCTGGCGATCGACGGTACCGGTTTCCAGCAGCAGCGTTGGCGTGCCACTTGCCGTGTCAACGGTGACGGCTTGGTCGAATGTGACCTTGAGGGTAAGGGTATCGCCGACCTTGTAGAGTCCATCTGCCTCGGAGGCGCTGACGCCCGTGACGATGGGCTGAACCGGGTCCACACTCAAGGTCACGGTGTCTACGTCTGTCTTTTCTCCGCCTGCGCCGCTGTGGCCAAGGTCATTCGAGCTGATTTGCAGGCTCGCGGCTCCGTTATAGCCCGCCGTTGGTGCAAACCGCAGGCCGTTCAGCGCCGCATTGATGTCCGCCACAGTGCCCTGGAAGGACATGCTGGCGTCACCGCTCCCGGTGCCCGAGACAAAGCTCAGGCCGCCAAACCCTGCGAGCGTGAGCGTGCCGTGCGTGGCACTGAGCGTGACTTGCGCCAGACCGCTGCCCGCATCGACATCCGCGATGCTCAGGGCATTGCCTTGGGCGCTGCTGAACGCCAGCTGTCCGTCCTGGCTCACATGCTGGATCAGTGCGGTCACGCTGTTGACGGGGCTGTCGTTCGTTGCGGCGATGCTGATCAGCCGGGTCGCCGCTGTGCTGCTCAAGGCACCGTCGCTAAGGCTGAAACTCACCGTGCGGGCGCTGGTGTCCGGCGCATCCGAAGTGTTGGTGTAGCTCACGGCGCGCAAGGCCGCCTGCCACTGGGCTTGGGTCGCGGTTGCCCCCGCCGAGACGAGGCTCAGCACCCCACTGCCGCTGTCGTAGTTGCCGCTGATATTGCCGAAGTTGTTTGAATTGCTGTTGGTAAAGGCCAGCACATCCTCCGCGCTGCGGAAATTGCCGCTGATGCTCACGGTGGCGCTCGCCAGCTTGGCGCTGTCGGCATCGCTGATCAGGATGCCTGCGTCTACGACAAGGGGCGTGCTGATGGCATCGGCGGCTTCGACGAAGGCGGCACTGCCGCTGGTCGTGACCAGCACCGGTGCATCGTTGATCGCCACCACGGTCACTGTCGAAGCGATGGACAGGCTGCTGGTGTCGGTGCCGGCGTTGGCCGTCCCGCCGCTGTCCTGGAGGCCGGTGAGTGTCACGACGCGGTTGCCGGTGGTCGGTGCTTCGCTGTCATTGCGGTAGGTCAAGCCATTGATCAGGCTCTGAGCCGTCGCTACGCTGAGGCCCGTCGGCTTTGTGAGGTTGAGCGTTGCGGTATCGCCTGACACACTCACCGTGACGTTGAGGCCATTGCCGGCCGTCGTGAGGGAGGTGCCTGGGGTCAGCGCCACTGAGCTGCCATCGATCCCCAGGAATTCATTGCCTCCATCACTCAGATGGCTGACTGTCAGCGTGAACTGCAGGATGTTCTGCCCGGCTTCCACTGTGCTGATGGCGGCGTCACTGAATAGGCCCACAGCGCTGCCGCCCTCGACGAAGCTGACGGGGCCTGAGCCGGCCGTGAGGCTTGGCGCATCGTTGACTGGCAACACCGCCACGGTGATATCGGCATCGGTGCTTGTGCCGCCGTCGCCATCGTCGACGGTCACGCGTACCGTGCGGGCCGCGCTACTTGGGTCAAGGCCGTTGCTGTTGCGGTAGGCGATGTCGCGGACCAGGGCCTGCACGGCCGCTGAGGTGGCATTGCTGTTGAAGCTCATGACCAGGTCGTTGGTGCCACTGCCGCCGGACCAGGTGCCGATGAGTACGCCCTCATAGCTGACTTGGTTGCCCGACACGCCGATTTGGCCGGTGCCATTACCTTGGTGCACGATGGTCAGGATGTCCTCGCTCGCGACCCGGTTGCTGACGATGGCGGCACGCAGGGTGCCAGTGTCGAAGTTGGCGCTATCGCTATCTACCACCGTCGCGTTCTGCCCGGCATCGAGGCGGACCTCCGCGCCGTCTTCTGTGTACGACACGCCGTCGCCCCCTAAGCCGCCCACAGCGGGCGCGGCGTTGCCGACGACCAGGAGGTCATTGCCTCCGCTGATGGCCGGGCCGGTGCTGTCGCCGGCGTAGGTCAGGCGGAAGGTTCTTGCGCCAAAGCTGAGACTGCCACCCTCAGCGGTGTTGCCGGGGTTGATGAAGGCGTCGGCCCCATCGTTGACGATGAGTGCGAAGGTGCCGCTGCCCGCGAAGCCGCCGCTGGAACTCAGCGTTATGCTGCCCACGCCGCCCAGGTCCACGGTGCCGTTGACCACGACTTGGTCGTACTGTGTGCCCGGCGTGGTGCCCGCCAGTTCCGCACTCAAGGTGCCGGACAAGGCCAAGTCGCCCTGAATGGTCAGGGTGCCGACAGCATTTGCCCCTGGCGCCAGGGTCGCGCCACTGTTCACAAGCACATTGCCTGTGATGGTGCCGCTGCCGCCGAGGGTGCTTCCGCTGGCGGCCTGCACGGCACTGCTCACGCTGCCATTGATCCACAAGGTGCCCGCGTTGAGGGTGGTGGCGCCGGTGTAGCCGTTGCTGCCTGAGAGCGTCAATGCGCCGCTGCCCTGCTTGGTCAGCCCTCCGCTGCCATTGATGGCCCCTGAGAAAGTGGTGCTGGCGTTGCCGCTGGATGTCAGGGTGTTGCTCCCCAGGGCCACGGTGCCTGCACCCGCCAGGGAAGCAATGGTTTCGGCACTGGCCAGGGTCAGCAGGGCGCCACTGGCCACTGTCACGGCGGAGCCGTCGGCCAGGGCGGCGCCCCCGCTCAGCGCGAGTTCGCCCGCAGAGACGGTGGTGGCGCCGGTGAAGGTGTTGGTGCCGCTCAGGGTCAGCGTCCCGCTGCCCAGCTTGGTGAGGCCCCCGGTGCCGCCCACGGCGCCGCTGAAGCTGGTGCTGCTGTTGTCGCCGCCTGCGCTGAGCGTGTTGGCGCCCAGGCTGACGGTGCCCGTACCTGCCAGTGAGCCGATGGTCTCGCTGGCAGACAGGTTCAGCGTGCTGCCCGCGCTCATGGCCAGGGCGGAGCTGTCCGACATTGCAGCCCCACCGCTCAGGGTCAGGGCGCCAGCGCTCAGAGTCGTGCTGCCGGTGTAGGTGTTGGTGCCGGAGAGACTCAATGTGCCAGTGCCCTGCTTGGTGAGCCCGCCGCTGCCGTTGATGGCGCCCGAGAAGGTGGTGCTTGCGTTGCCGCTGGTGGTCAGAGTGTTGGCCCCCAGGTTGACTGCACCGGCCCCCGCCAGTGAACCGATGGTCTCGCTCGCATTGAGGGCCAGCGTCGCACCGCTAGAAACCGTCACTGCCGTGCTGTTGGCCACCGCAGCGCCGCCGCTGAGCGCCAAGGTGCCCGCAGACACCGTGATAGCCCCGGTGTTGGTGTTGGTGCCCGAGAGTGTCAGCGTGCCTAAGCCGGTCTTGGCCAGGGTGCCGCTCCCTGATAGGACGCCAGACAAGCCGACGCTATTGGCATTGCTGATGGTCGACGTGCCATTGACGGTGATGTTCTGGCTCAGCGTCACCCCACTGCCGTTGATCTGCAGGGTGGTGCTGGACAGGGTCAGCGCCCCGGAACCCAGGTTGCTGCCATCATTGACTTCTACCACTCCGCCGCTGAGGGCGCTCGTCCCCGTGTAGCTGTTGGTCCCCGTGAAGATCATCCGGCTGTTGGCGCCCGAATTTGGCGTGATGGACAGGTTCCGGCTGCCGCCGCTTTCGGTGATGTTGCCGCTGAAGGTGACGATGCAGTTGCCCGCCACCCCATTGATGACCGTGGCGTTACCGGCCAGCACGATGTCGTTCGTGGCCGTCATCGTCCCGACGGAGATGAAGCCCAGGGAGGCGCCGCTGGCCAGCACGATCTGGCCCGTCCCCAGTGCGCTCGCCGAGCCGTTGACCACCAGGTAGCCGGCATTGATAGTCTGCGTGCCGCTCTGCGAGTTGTTGCCGTAGAGGGACAGGAAATAGCTCGAGCCATTCTTGGCGATGGCACCCGATCCGCCGACATTGCCCTTGAGATTGATGTCCCCGGATACGGTGTTGAAGGTGGCCCCGCCACTGCCGATCACCACCTGGCCCCCCAGGGTGATCTGGCTGCCGCCCGTGGCGCTTTCCACCGTGGCGCCGTCCAGGGTCAGCGTGCCGCCTCCGGTGTGGTTGAGGGCCGCGGCGGTGTTGGTGATCGAGCCACCGCCATTGAGCGACCCCGACAGGGTCAGGGTGCCGCTGCCGGTCTTGGTGAAGGTGGCGCCGCCGCTGCCCACCACTACGGCATTCGAGACGGTATGGGCGGCGCTATTGGTGTCGGCCAGGGTGGCGCCATCTAGCGTCAGCGTGCCGGAGGACAGGTGGTTGGCATCCGAGATGCGCAGCGTGCCGCCCCCCACGGTGATGTCACCGCTCATGCTGGCGTGATTGCCTGTGTTGCTGAGCACCAGGGTCCCGGCGCCGCTCTTGCCCAGGGTGCCCGAGCCGGCCAGCTGGCTGGAAATCGTGGCGGTCTTGCCCGAGTCATTGGAGATCGTCAGTGTCTTGCCCGCGTCCAGCGTGAGCGTGCTGCCGCTCAGGTTGAAGCCGTTGCCCAAAATGGCGTCCACCGTGGCGCTGTCACTGACCGACAGGCTGCCGGCCAGCGTCATCGTCCCGGTGAAACCGCTGGACAGCACCAGGGTGTCCGTGCCCGACTGCGTGTTGGCAATGGCCATGGCTTCGCTGAAGCTCACGCCATCGCTCAAGTTGGCTGTGCTCGTGTCCGTGGTGTTGGTGACGTAGATGCTGCTGCTGGTCACGCTGACGTCAGCCGTGGCGCTGCTCGCGCCGTCTGAGATCGTGAAGCGCACCGTCTCGTTCCCGGCCGGTGTGTCATTGCGGTAGGTGATGCCACGCAGCACGGCTTGCACCAGGGCATTGGTGGCCGTGGTTCCGGAGCTGGTGAAGCTGATGCTCAGCACGCCGCCTGAGTTGGTGAAGGTGGCGAAGGTCAGGCCCCCGGACTGCAGATTGCCGCCGCTGACCGTGAATCCGGCCGCGTTGAAGCCCAGGGTGTCCGCGGACCAGGCCGTGCCCTGGCGCTGCACCGTCAGGCTGCCACCAGCCCAGTCGCCCAGGCCGCCGTTGAGGGCGGCGAACTCGGTATCCAGCACGGTGGCATTGCCGCCCGCATCCAGGACCACGGTCCCGCCCACGCCCGCCCAGGCGACCGAATCACCTTGCAGGTTGCCCGTCTGCGGCGTGCTGTTGTAGCCGCTCACCGTGACGCCATTGCCGCTCAGGTCGGCGATCGTGACCGCAGCAGCTGCCCCGGCGTTCCAGTCCTCGGCAGCACCCAGGTTGTAGGTGGTGCTGTCGGTCGAAGCGCTGCCGTTCTTGTTCAGCAGGGCGTTGACGCCGGCCTTGTCGGTGGTGCTGAGGGTCAGGGTGGCGCTGGTGCCGGAGTTGATGTCCACATTGGCGGTGTCGGTGAGCGTGTAGCTGGCGCCGCCTTCGCCCGTCAGGGTGAGCTTGCTCGCGACGACATCGTTGCCGGCCCCGCTCAGCGACAGCAAGCCAGTGCCAGTGATCACCAGCTGGCCACTCGTGCTGTTGTAGGTGGCGCTGGTGATCGCAGGCACCGCCACATTGCTCGCGGTCACGCCATTGGTACCGTCAGAGATGTCGCCGGCCGTCACGACGCTGTTCCAGTCGTCAGCGGCCTGCAGGTTGTAGGTGCTGCCGCCGGTGGAGGCCGTGCCATTGCGGTTGAGCATCATCTCCACCTGCGCACGATCCGTCCCATTGAGCGTGACCGAGAAGCTGGTGGCGGAGCTCACCTCGACATTGGGCGTGGTCAGCGTGTAGCTGCTGCCGCCTTCTCCCACCAGCGTGAGCTTGGACACCGTGATGTCATTGCCCGCCCCGACCACGCCCACCATATTGGTGCCCGTGACGGTGAGCACATGGGTGCTGGCGTCATAGGTGGCCGAGGTGATGGTGGGGGCGGTGACGTTGCTCACCGTTACGCCATTGCCGGTGAGATCGGCCGGCGCGCTGGCGGTGGAGTCCCAGTTCGCAGCGGCGGCCAGGTTGAAGGTGGTGCCGCCCACAGCACTGGTGCCGTCCTTGTTGAGCAGGCCATTGATGGCCAGCCGGTCGGCGGCGTTGAGTGTGACCGAGAAGGCCGTGCTGCTGCTGGCCGTGGTGCTGGCCGAGGTGAGGGTGTAGGTGGCGCCGCCCTGGCCGGTCAGCGTGAGCTTGCTGGGATCGATGGTGTCCCCGCCGACCATGCCGGCGCCGGTGACGGCCAGGACGCCGGTGCTGGCGTCATAGGTGGCACTGGTGACACTGGCCGCGCTAACGGCAGCAGAGATGCTGATGTCATCGATCTCGGGCGTGACCGCGCCGGACCAGCTGAAGCGGATCTCGTCCACATTGGCATAGAGGCTGTCGAAGACCAGCTGCCCGTAGCTGCCCCCGGCCGTCGTGCCGTAGAAGTTGTAGGTGATGTGGCCTGAGGAGTCCCCGGTCGTCAGGGTCACGACTTCGCCGCTGACCACGAGGTTGCCGTCCCGGTAGGCGCTGACCGTCACCGTGGTCGAGCCGGCGGAGGAGCCCAGCACGAAGGAGTTGAGCTTGAAGTCCGTGCCATCGGCCGACTTCATGGTGAAGTTGGAAATGGAATTGCCGCCATAGTTCCAGACGAAGGTGCGGTCGCTGCCGCCGCCGTCCAGATTGGTGTTGAAGGCCTGGTCGCTGGAGTCTGGGGTGACAAAGTCGTTGCTGGACGCTGCGGTGAAGGTCCAGGTGCCCACGTTGACGCTGGTCACACTGGGCTGGTAGATCAGGCCGACGCTGTCGAAGTTCTCGCTGGAAACGGCGAGCAGACCTTGATAGGCCCCCAGGGCCTGCCCGCCGAAGGCGACGGCCACCTGGACGCTCCCGGCTTGCACCTCCAAGGCCCAATCACCGCCCGAGCGGCTGGCGCCCGTGGCATCGTTCGAAGCGGCTACGTCGCGACCGGTCGCCTGTGCTAGTTGCTGAACAAAATCTCGGCCAGGTTCGCTGGTGGCCACATTGCAGCCATACAGCAGTAGGTCTCCACCCGGTGCCATCGCACTACCGATGCGCGCCAACGTGGGCGCGTAGCTAGACAAGTTGCTGCTGTCCAACCAGAGATTGCCGAGCTCCACGGCGCCATCCCTGCCGTGTGAGGCGATGTGCACGGCCGTGACGTCATTGTGCTGAGTCAGGTAGTCGGCAATCTGGTCCAGACCGTTGCGCGAGGAATCGAGGTTCACGACTTCCACCCCTGGCCGTGTTGCTTGCCGCAGGGTGGATGCGTCATCTACTTGGGCCGAAAGGAACACAACCTCGCGCGCGACGGGCTGTGCGCTTGTACTTGGCCCGAAGTGCTGCTGCAGGAGCGCGGGGTCGGCTTCGGCGGTATGCGTAGGTTCGTGGTGCACAGTGGCGACCTCAGCGGCCGTACTCAGTGCCGCAGCGTCGAACATAACGCGTGGCTCCAACGCCAACAAAAGGGAGGTCTGAGGCGGCGTGACGTGTGTCAGGGCTTTCGGATTTGCGCGCCCAGCCTGACCAAGACTGAGCTGCCGCTTGAACTGCCTGAAGAACCGCATGAGTGTCTCCAACTTGTCCGTACAGACCGGCGCATCCACGTGAGAAGCGCTCGGCACTACCACCGTTCTTCAGCGCCACAGGCATGAGGGTGCCCGGGTGCCAAGCAACCAGATTCTAACGAGCCGAACGTGCGGAATTCACTTTTGCAAATGCGCCCGACGGTCAGGACCTGCTGCCTTCCGTCCATCCAATATAAGCATCATGACCACCGGCCAACTCACCTATAGGACGATCAGTACCCAAAAAATCGTGCTTCAGGCTCTTGCTGGCCTGTCGTCGGTGCTGCTCGCATAGGGCTTGTGCGCCTTCCTTTGCCCTCGGAAGGGGCAAAGGGCTGCGTCGCGTCCTTGCCACGCTGAATGGGGTCGAGGATGCCAGAGCGGTATTCGAGGGGCAATCGACGAGTTACTCCGGAGCTATGGAGTAAGGCTTAGAAAGGCTGTCTGCCCGTGTTGAGTGGCGGTGGCGCGAAAACACGCGGCCTGCCGCCAGTGTGTCAAAAAGGGGCTGCAGAAACGACAAAGCCCCAGTGGCTGGGGCTTTGCTAACTCCTTGATGCGCAAGGAGAATTTGGTCGGGGTGAGAGGATTCGAACCTCCGGCCTCCACGTCCCGAACGTGGCGCGCTACCAGGCTACGCTACACCCCGATATTCTTGCTGCTGGGACTTCGGCTTGATGCGAGTCCAGCGCAAAACGTCATGTATTTCTTTTACTGCTTGTATCGACCGGCTGAGAGGCGACTTAGAAAGAGCGCTCAACCGACCGAGCCGCAAATTCTAGCAGGGATTTTCGCCATTTTGAGTCGGGCAAGAGATTGAGGCACTCATGCGCCAACTTGGCTTCGGCTCTTGCGGCTTCACGGGTGGCTTCCAGTGCGCCGGTTTCGCGCACGATGGCGACGATCTCGGCCAGCTTTTCCTGCTCGCCATGCTCGATGGCGTGGCGCAAGAGCTGGCGTTGCTCGGCATTGCAGCGCTCCATGGCGATCAGCAGGGGCAGGGTGGTCTTGCCTTCGCGCAGATCGTCACCAACGTTCTTGCCCAGGGCTTGGCTGTCGCCTTCGTAGTCGAGCACGTCGTCGATCAGCTGGAAGGCGGTGCCCAGCGCGCGGCCGTAGCCGGCACAGGCTTCTTCGATCTCAGGGCTGGCATCTGCCAGCACGGCGCCTAGGCGGGCGCTGGCTTCAAACAGCTTGGCGGTCTTGTAGCGGATCACGCGCAGATAGGCTTCCACCGTGATGTCGGGGTCATGCATATTCATCAGCTGCAAGACCTCGCCTTCGGCGATCACATTGGTGGCCTCGGCCAGCACATCCAGCACGCGCAGCTTATTCACCGACACCATCATCTGGAAGGCGCGCGAGTAGAGGAAGTCGCCCACCAGCACGCTGGCGGCATTGCCGAACAAGGCGTTGGCGGTTTTCTTGCCGCGGCGCATCGAGGACTCGTCCACGACGTCATCGTGCAAAAGCGTGGCGGTGTGGATGAACTCCACCACGGCAGCGAGTTCAAAGCGCCCAGGCTTGTCGTAGCCGAGTGCGTTGGCAAACAGCAGCACCAGCTTGGGCCGCATGCGCTTGCCGCCGGCATGCACGATGTAGCCGGCAATCTGATTGATCAAAGCCACGTCCGAACTCAGACGCTGGGCAATGACAGCATCGACTTCCAGCATCTCTGCTGCCAGTGTGGCAAGTGCCTCGCTCAGGAGGGGATCGGTGGAGGGGGACGAAGCAGTCGCAGCGTGCACTCTCGGCTCTCATTTGGACGGAAGGAGGATTATAGGAACAGCTGTGCGAACCCCGGCGCGGCGCGCTTGGGTTTGCACAGCGGCTGTCGTTCAAGTGCTGCGGGGTTGTTGGGTGCTTGCCAAAGAAGCAAGGCGTGCTATACTCGCGGGCTCTGTTGCTTTCGGGTGGCAGGGGTTTGGCCTGGCTTGCTCTGATTGAATAGACGAGTGCCAGGCAGGTTTAATTGAAAGGGCTGATATGTACGCGGTCATAAAAACCGGCGGTAAGCAATACAAAGTTGCTGCCGGCGAAAAGATCAAGATAGAACAGATTGCTGCGGATGTTGGCCAAGAGATTGTGATCGACCAAATTTTGGCTGTCGGCAACGGCGCTGAATTGAAGATCGGCACTCCCTTGGTTGCGGGCGCAAGCGTTTCCGCCACAGTTGTGGCTCACGGTAGGCACGACAAAGTGCGCATCTTCAAGCTGCGCCGTCGTAAGCACTACAAGAAGAGTCAAGGCCATCGCCAGAACTTCACCGAGCTGTTGATCAGCACGGTGAACGGCTGAGCGCGGTTTTCTTCTTTAGCTAACAGTTCAAGGAGCTGATCCATGGCACAGAAAAAGGGCGGCGGTTCAACACGAAACGGCCGCGACTCCAAACCAAAGATGTTGGGTGTGAAGGCCTTCGGCGGCCAACTCATCTCGGCAGGTTCCATCATCGTGCGTCAGCGCGGTACCAAGTTCCATCCCGGCACTAACGTCGGTATCGGCAAGGACCACACGCTGTTCGCCTTGGTTGACGGCCACGTGTCGTTCGCCGTCAAGGGTGAAAAGAGCCGCCAGACCGTGTTCGTGACGGCTGCCTAGGCGCAGACTTCAGCGAATGCGATTCGCCGACGGGGGCTAGCCGCCCGCCGGCGACCCAAAGCCCCGGCTAGCCCGGGGCTTTTGCTTTTTGCGGCGGCAAACAATGCCTGTGCGCATTGACTTAATATTGGCCGCTGTCCGCAAGAGGCGCAGAGAAAGACATATGAAGTTCATCGACGAAGCCACCATCGACATCGTGGCCGGCAATGGTGGTGCCGGCTGTGCGAGTTTTCGCCGCGAAAAATTCATCCCCTTCGGTGGGCCCGATGGTGGTGATGGCGGACGGGGTGGCAGTGTGTATGCCGTCGGTGACGTCAACCTCAATACCTTGATCGACTACCGCTATGCGCGCCGCCATGAGGCTCGCAATGGCGAGGCCGGTCGCGGTTCGGATTGCTACGGCGCGGCCTCGGATGATGTCATCCTGCGCATGCCCGTGGGCACCATCATCAAAGACTTGGAAACCGACACGGTGATCGCTGAGTTGTTGGAGCCGGACGAAAAAGTCCTGCTGGCCAAGGGCGGCGATGGCGGCTTCGGTAATCTGCATTTCAAGACCAGTACCAATCGCGCCCCGCGTCAGAAAACGCCAGGCTGGCCCGGTGAGGCCAAGAAGGTCAAGCTGGAATTGCGGGTGTTGGCCGATGTGGGTCTGCTGGGCCAGCCCAATGCGGGCAAGTCCACGCTGATCACTGCGGTGTCGAATGCTCGCCCCAAGATTGCCGACTACCCCTTCACGACCCTGTACCCGAATCTGGGTGTGGTGCGCGTTGGGCCGGAGAAGAGCTTTGTGGTCGCCGACATTCCCGGCTTGATCGAAGGCGCGGCCGAAGGTGCCGGCCTGGGTCACCAATTCCTGCGTCATTTGCAGCGCACCCGTTTGCTCTTGCATGTGGTTGACTTGGCGCCCTTTGATCCGGCGGTTGATCCGGTGGCGGAGGCAAAGGCCATCGTGGCCGAGTTGAAGAAGTACGACGAAGCTTTGTACGACAAGCCGCGTTGGTTGGTGCTTAACAAGCTGGACATGGTGCCGGAAGACGAGCGTGCCAAGCGCGTCAAAGACTTCATCAAACGCTACAAGTGGAAGGGGCCGGTGTTTGAAATTTCGGCCCTGACACGCGACGGCTGCCAAAGCCTGGTGCACGCCATTTACGACCACGTGGCTTCGGCTCAGCGCGTCATCGTCGAAGTGGATCCTCGCTTCCCGGACGGTAAGCCGGCAGCACCTGCGGCTGAAGACGACGCAGCATGAGTGGCGCGCTGAAAGGCGCGCGGCGCATTGTCGTTAAAGTAGGCTCCAGCCTGGTGACCAATGAAGGTCGCGGGGTGGATGCTGATGCCATTGCCAACTGGTGTCGCCAACTGGCGGCCTTGGCGAGTGAAGGGCGCGAGCTGGTGATGGTGTCCAGCGGCGCCATCGCCGAAGGCATGAAGCGCCTCGGCTGGACCACCCGTCCCAAGGAATTGCACGAGTTGCAAGCCGCTGCGGCGGTGGGCCAGATGGGCCTGGCCCAGATGTACGAAACCAAGCTGCGGGAGCAGGGCATGGGCAGCGCGCAAGTGCTGCTGACGCATGCCGACTTGGCTGACCGCGAGCGCTACCTCAATGCCCGCTCCACCTTGCTGACCCTCTTGCAGCACCGCGTGCTGCCGGTCATCAACGAGAACGACACCGTCGTCAACGACGAAATCAAGTTCGGTGATAACGACACCTTGGGTGCGCTGGTGGCCAATCTGGTCGAGGCCGATGCCTTGATCATCCTCACCGATCAGCGCGGCCTTTACTCGGCTGACCCACGCAAAGATCCCAACGCACGCTTTATTGACGAGGCTCAGGCTGGCACGCCCGAGCTGGAGTTGATGGCCGGCGGCGCCGGTTCAAGCCTGGGTCGCGGCGGCATGATCACCAAGATCTTGGCGGCGAAACGCGCGGCCGGCAGTGGTGCCAACACCGTCATTGCATGGGGCCGCGAGCCTGATGTGCTGCTGCGCCTGGTCGCGGGTGAAGCCATTGGAACGGCGCTATTGGCCAGCACGCAGAAAATGGCGGCGCGCAAGCAGTGGATGGCTGACCACTTGCAATTGCGTGGCGCGGTGACGGTGGACGCGGGCGCGGCGGCCAAGCTGCAGGGCGAGGGCAAGAGCCTCTTGTCCATCGGCGTGACCGATGTGCAGGGCGACTTCCGCCGCGGCGAGGTGATCGCGGTGCGTGACGCTTCTGGCTTGGAGTTAGCACGCGGCTTGAGCAACTACTCCAGCGCCGAAGCGCGGCTGATCGCCCGCAAGGCCAGCAACGAGATCGAGCGCGTGCTGGGCTATGTGGCCGAGCCCGAGCTGATTCACCGCGACAACTTGGTCTTGACTGCGGGCGTTTGAGTCTCAGCTGCCCGACCCGGGCTGATGCCTGGTGTCGGCTTGGTTGCTGCCCGGCTTGGTGTCCGCGTCCTTGGACTCAGTTGGCGCGTTTTCCGTGCCCGGCTGCACCTCTTCGTGGCGCCCCGCTTGGTGATGGTGCGAGCGCAGGCCCGAGCGCAGATAGCGATTGTGCTGATTGAGCCGCGGCAGATAGCGTGCCAATTCGGTCAAGGCATTCTCGTAAACGCCGCGTTTGAATTCGATCACCGCCTCCAGCGGCACCCAATACTCGTTCCAGCGCCAGGCGTCGAACTCGGGGTGATTGGTGGCGCGCAAATTCATGTCGGAGTCGCGCCCTATCAGTTGAAGCAAAAACCAGATTTGTTTTTGCCCACGGTAGTGGCCACGCGCATCGCGGCGAATGAAATGATCGGGCACTTCGTAGCGCAGCCAATCGCGGGTGCGCGCAATGATGCGCACATGGTCGGGCACGAGCCCCACTTCTTCGTGGAGCTCGCGATACATCGCCTGCTCGGGCGTCTCGCCGTAATTGATGCCCCCTTGCGGGAACTGCCAGGAATGGGTGCGGATGCGCTTGCCCCAAAACACTTCATTCCTGTGGTTGAGCAGGATGATGCCGACGTTGGGCCGAAAGCCTTCACGGTCGAGCATAATCAACCTCGAATCTATAGTTGGTTTGATTATTGCATTGGGATGCCACCCCGGCATCGTCCTCGCTTACCCTGACCCCACCCTTTGCCTTGTTTCGCCGCGTTTGCGAAGCATCTTTTTTGCCGAGTCCGCCAGCCATCATGAAAGCTTCCCAGTTCTTCATCTCCACCCTCAAAGAAGCTCCGGCCGATGCCGAAGTGGTCAGCCATCAGCTGATGATGCGCGCCGGCATGATCAAGCGCATCGGCGCGGGCATTTACAACTACATGCCCATGGGTTTGCGCGTGATTCGCAAGGTGGAGGCGATCATCCGCGAGGAGATGAACCGTGCCGGCGCCGTCGAGCTCTTGATGCCTATCGTGCAGCCTGCTGAGCTGTGGCAAGAAACCGGCCGCTTTGACAAGATGGGCCCCGAGTTGCTGCGCGTGAAAGACCGCCATGGCCGTGACTTCATCATCCAGCCAACCTCCGAGGAGGTGATGACCGACATCGCGCGCCAGGAGTTGCGCAGCTACAAGCAGTTGCCGAAGAATTTCTATCACATCCAGACCAAGTTCCGGGATGAACGCCGCCCGCGTTTCGGCGTCATGCGCGGTCGTGAGTTCACGATGAAGGATGCCTATTCCTTCGACCGCGATGTGGCCACCGCCACCCTGAGCTACCAGAATATGTACGCGGCCTACCAGCGCATCTTCGATCGCTTTGGCCTGCAGTTCCGCGCCGTGGCGGCCGACACCGGCGCCATCGGTGGCGAGATTTCGCATGAGTTCCAGGTCATCGCCGACACCGGTGAAGATGCCATCGTCTACTGCCCGAGCAGCGACTACGCCGCCAATATCGAATTGGCCGAAGGTGTGGCCTTGCTGGCCGAACGCGCGGCTGCGACGCAAGACCTGACCCTCACGCCCACACCGGGCAAGAGCACCTGCGAAGACGTGGCGGCCCTGCTGGGCTTGCCGTTGAGCCAAACCGTGAAGTCGATCGTGCTGGCCAGTGATGAGCTCGACAAAGACGGCGCCATCGTCAAGTCCACCGTCTGGCTGCTGCTGCTGCGTGGCGACCATGAGCTGAACGAGGTCAAGGCCGGCAAGATCGAGGGCCTCAAAGGCGGCTTCCGCTTCGCGACGCATACCGAGATCGAGGATCACTTCGGCTGCAAGCCGGGCTATCTGGGTCCGATCAAGCTACTCAAGCCGGTCAAGGTGGTGGCTGACCGAACGGTCGCGCTGATGAGCGATTTTGTTTGTGGCGCCAATCAGATGGACTGCCACTTCACCGGCGCCAACTGGGGCCGCGACCTGGCCGAGCCGGATCTGGTGGCGGACATCCGCAATGTCGTCGCCGGCGATCCTTCGCCGGACGGCAAGGGCGTGCTCGCGATTCAGCGCGGCATCGAAGTGGGCCATGTGTTCTTGCTGGGGACCAAGTACTCCAAGGACATGAATGCCACCTTCCTCGACGAGAACGGCAAACCCCAGCACATGGTGATGGGTTGCTATGGCATCGGCGTGACCCGCATCTTGGGCGCCGCCATCGAGCAGAACCACGATGCCCGCGGCATCATCTGGCCGGACGCCTTGGCGCCTTTCAGCGTGGTCATCTGCCCGATCGGCATGGACCGCAGCGAAGAGGTCAAGGCTGCCGCCCACAAGCTGTACGACGAGCTGCGCGACTTGGGTGTGGATGTGCTGCTGGATGACCGTGGCGAGCGCCCCGGCGCCATGTTTGCCGACTGGGAACTGATCGGCGTGCCGCAGCGTGTGGTGCTGTCGGATCGCGGCCTCAAGGAAGGCCAGGTCGAGGTCCAAGGCCGCCGTGACGCCGAAGCCAGCAAGCTGGCTCTGGCCGATGTGCTGGCCCATCTGAAGGGCAAGCTGAAGCTTTGATGGGCCCACAGGAGTTGCGCCGCCGCGGCCTTTTGCTGGCCGCTTTGGCGGCGGGCTGGTTGCCGCGGCCAAGTCAGGCTGGCGCGCAGGTTGAAGAACCCTTGATCGACTCGGTGCGCTCGGCGCTGAGCGCGGCTGTGGCCAATAGCGCGCCACCCAAGCCGCGCTTTGATGACGTTGAGCAGCGCCTGGTCTATCTGCGCTGGCTGGGTGAAATGAGCGAGCGGCTCAAGCGCCGCAAGAGCGAAACGCAGACCCGCATCGAGTTTCTTGAAACGATCTGGTACGAGTCCAAGCGCGCCGGGCTGGAGCCCAGTTTGGTGCTGGGCCTCGTGCAGGTGGAGAGCGGCTTTCGCAAATACGCCATCAGCTCGGCCGGCGCGCGCGGCTATATGCAGGTGATGCCGTTTTGGGCCAAGTCGATTGGCGATGGACAGGCCTCGCGCCTCTTCCATATGCAGACCAATCTGCGTTTCGGCTGCGTGATCTTGCGCCACTACCTGGACCGCGAGAAGGGCGATATGTTCCTCGCTCTGGGGCGCTACAACGGCAGCCGCGGTCGCGCGGAATACCCCGATGCGGTGTTCGCTTGCCGCCGCCAATGGCTGATGCCCGGCGAGCGCTAGCGGGAAAGTGAACTAGGGTCGCCAGGCAGTGCTTAGCTCGGCTGCCCGGCCTTGAGGCTTCAGTTCTTGAGGCCTCCCCAAGCCTTGGGTGCGGCGCCCAGCACACCCGCCAATTCCAGCACGCGCTCGGCGCTCTCGTTGATCAGCTCGTCGATGCTTTGCGGGTGGTGATAGAAGGCGGGCAGGGGCGGGAAGATGACGGCGCCCATTTCGGTGGCGGCCGTCATATTCCGCAGATGCGCCAGATTGAAGGGCGTCTCGCGCACCATCAGGATCAGGCGGCGGCGTTCCTTCAGGGTGACGTCCGCAGCGCGCGTCAGCAAGTTGTCGCCGAAGCCGTGGGCCACCGAGGCCAGCGTTTTCATCGAGCAAGGTGCCACCACCATGGCGGCGGTGGCAAAGCTGCCGCTGGCCACGCAGGCGCCCACATCGGCGGGTGAGTAGGCGAAGCTGGCTTCGCGCTCCAGGCTGGATCGGTCCAGGCCCAGCTCGTGGTGGGCATTCAGCACCCCGGCGGGGGTAACGATCAGATGCGTTTCCAACCCGAGCTCGCGGCCCCGGCGCAGCAGGCGCAGCGCATAGGCTGCCCCAGTAGCGCCGGTGATGCCGACGACAAGCCTTTGCGGCGCTGTCACTGAGGGGCTCAGGCGCTGGCGGCCAGGGTTTGTTGCAACTCGCCGGACTCGTACATTTCCATCATGATGTCCGAGCCGCCCAGGAATTCCCCGTTGACGTAGAGCTGGGGAATGGTGGGCCAGTTGGCGTAGTCCTTGATGCCCTGGCGCACTTCGGCGTCTTCCAGCACGTTGAAGGTCTTCAGATCGGTGACACCGGCGGCCTTGAGGATCTGGATAGCGCGGCCGGAGAAGCCGCACATGGGAAATTGCGCCGTGCCCTTCATGAACAGGACAACACGGTTGTTCTTGACCAGCTCGTCAATGCGCTGCTGAACGTCGCTCATAGCTCTACACCCCTTGGTTAATTAACTGGGGTGGATTATCGGTCAGGCGTAAAGCCCCCGGATTCAGTAGCTGTACGACAGACCCAGTTGCAGCACCGGCTGGAAGCGCAGATCGCGCAGCAGCTCATCCATACCCGGCCCGCGGCTATTGCCTAGGCGCAGGCTGCTGCTATTGCCCAGCAGCCCCAAGTCGGCGCTAAAGCCCCAGCCGCCGCGCAGCGATTGTCCGGTGTAGCCCAGGCCGAGGTAGGACATGGCGGTGGTCGGGTCGCCGGCGTCCAGGCCGGGTGAGTTGCCGCTCAGGCTGCGCTGGCTGATGGACCAGTTTGGCCCAAGCCTGGCGGCGTTGGCACCCAAGGAGGCGCCCAGGCCATGCTGGCTCATCGAACGTGGCCCCAGCAACATGCCGCCGGTGGCGCGCAGCCCGCCTTGAACGCCGCCAAGGCCGGAGCCGGTGAGGAAGTAGTCGCCCATCAGCTGGGCGCTGAGCAGGCGGGAGGGCGAGCCGCTATAGGCTTTGTCGGCGTCCGGACTGCCAAGCTCCAGCCTCGCCTGCCACTTCAGGCCTTCGGCGGGGCTGGCCGCTGCCGCGATATCGCTGGCGTGTGCTGGCCTGGGTGAAAACGCCAGCAAGCTGGTGGCTGCCAAGGCTGCCAGCAGGCCGGAAGAGTACAGAGGCGCTCGCAGGCAAGGTAGACGGTGAGATGAACACGCGGTCTTCATGGCGTTCTCCTGCGGCAGTGGTTTTGGGTCGATGCTACGTCAGGCCGGTCCGCAGGGAAATGACAAATTGCCGGTGAAGGGCTGTCTTTTGTGGCGATCAGGCCACCGCTGCCGTCAAGCCATCAAGCCGGCCAGCGGCCGCCGGTGACGCGCGGCTGATCGCCCAGATCGCGGCGCAGACTCACCTCGGCAAAGCCGCGGGCCTGCATTGCCGCGGCCACGGCAGGCGCCTGGTCGTAGCCGTGTTCCAGCAAGAGCCTGGCGCCGGGCAGCAGATGCTGCGGGGCCCCGTTGATGAGGGTGAGCAGATCGCGCATGCCGCTGGCGTCATCACGTCCGGGGGTCAAGGCGCAGAGGGGCTCAAAGCGCAGGGCCGGCAGGTGTTCATCTTGCCCGGCGATGTAAGGCGGGTTGCTGACGATCAGCGCGAAACGCTGGCCGTCCATCGGCTCCCACCAACTGCCTTGGTGGAATTGCAGGGGCAAGTTCAATTCGCGTGCATTGGCTTGTGCCACGGCCAGCGCGGCCGGGCTGAAATCCAGCGCGTGCACATCGGCAGCAGGGTGGCTGGCCTTGATGGCCAGGGCGATGGCGCCGCTGCCTGTGCCCAGGTCGAGCACTCGCGGCTGGCCCGGGCACTCGGCGCGCAGGATCTCCAGCGCCCAGTCCACCAGGGTCTCGGTGTCGGGGCGCGGGATCAGGGTGTCGGGCGTGACGCGCAGGCGCAGGCCGTGGAATTCCTTCTCGCCGGTCAGATAGGCCAGGGGCATGCCATCGGCGCGTTGGCGGAATTGCTGCAGCAGGCGTTCGGCCACCTCGGCGGCCAAGGGGGCATCGTCATGGCTGATCAGCCAAGCGCGGTTGCGCTGCAGCGCATGGCCGAGCAGCAGCTGGGCGTCCAGGCGATCCAGGCCCATGGCTTGCGCCAGTTGCAGGGCAGCGCTGACATTGCCCGGCGTCGTCATGCCGATTTGCCTTCTTCCAGAATCGCCAGCTGTTCGGCGGCCTGCGCGGCTTGCAGGCCGGCGGCCACATCGTCAAGCTCGCCGTCCATGATGGCGCCCAGCTTGTAGAGCGTCAGATTGATGCGGTGGTCGGTCAAGCGGCCTTGCGGGAAGTTGTAGGTGCGGATGCGGTCGCTGCGGTCGCCGGTGCCGATCAGGCTCTTGCGGGCGGCGGCGTCTTTGGCCGCGCGCTCGTTGCGGTCTTTATCGCGCAGGCGGGCGCTCAGCACGGCCAGGGCCTTGGCCTTGTTGCGATGCTGGCTGCGGTCGTCCTGGCACTCGGCCACCAGGCCGGTGGGCACGTGGGTGACGCGCACGGCGCTGTCAGTCTTGTTGATGTGCTGGCCGCCGGCGCCGCTGGCGCGGTAGGTGTCGATGCGCAGCTCGGCCGGGTTGAGGGTGATTTCCTCGGCCTCGTCGGGCTCGGCCAGCACGGCCACGGTGCAGGCGCTGGTGTGGATGCGCCCCTGCGACTCGGTAGCAGGCACACGCTGCACGCGGTGGCCACCGGATTCAAACTTGAGGCTGCCGTAGACCTTCTCGCCATCGATGCGCAGCACCAATTCCTTGTAGCCGCCCAGATCGGATTCGCTGGCCGACAGCACCTCGGTCTTCCAGCCGCGCCGCTCGGCGTAGCGCAGATACATGCGGGCCAGATCGGCGGCAAACAGGGCCGACTCGTCACCGCCCGCGCCGGCGCGGATTTCTAGGAAGGCCGGCCGCTCGTCGTCCGGGTCGCGCGGCAGCAAGGCCAGTTGCAGGGCCGCGTGCAGGCGCGTCATCTCGGCTTGGGCGCTGGCGATTTCTTCCTTGGCCATATCGGCCATCTCGGGGTCAGCCAACCAGGCCTGCGCCTCGGCCAAGTCGGCCTCGCATTGCTGGTATTGGCGGTATTGGCTGACCAACTCGGAGACTTCCGCCTGCTCTTTGGTGAGCGAGCGGTAGCGCTTCATATCGGCGGCGGCGCTGCCGTCGGCAAGAATGGTGTCAAGCTCGGCCAGGCGGTAGGCCAGGCGCTCGAACTGCTGGCGCAGTGAGTCTTTCATGGGGGCGAATTCCGGGAACAGGGCGACAAGTGCATGCGCCAAGCCTTGTGCAAGGGCAGGTTGGCGGGCGGGCAGGGCGGTGAAGCGCCGCCGCTAATGTTCGCCGATATTGCCGCTTTCGCTGCTGAGGGCGTTTGCCGGGTTGCGGCTGCTGCCGCGCAGGAATAGGCGCGAGACGGTTTGTGCCAGCTGCATGCGCTGCTCGCCTTCGCTGGCGTGCAACTCTGCCAGGGTGCCGTGCAGCATTTTCTGGGTCAGGCCGCGCGACAGCGCTTCCAGCACCACATCCACATCCGCGCCCTTGGCCAGCAACTTGCGGGCGCGTTGAATCTCATGCTCACGCCAGCCATCGGCCTGGGCATTGAGCGCCAGGATCAGCGGCACCGTGTGGCGCTGGCCCAGCCAGTGCACAAAGCTTTGCACGCCGGTTTCGATGATGGCTTCCGCCTGCTGCACAGCGGCCTGGCGCTTTTCGCCGGCGGTTTGCACCAGGCTGGCCAACTCGTCCACGGTGTAGAGGTAAACGTCGTCCAGTTTGGCGACTTCGGGCTCGATGTCACGCGGCACGGCCAGGTCCACCATGAACATCGGCCGATGTTTGCGCGCCTTGAGCGCCCGCTCCACCGCGCCCAGGCCGATCAAGGGCAGGCTGCTGGCGGTGCAAGAAATGACGGCGTCGAACTCGTGCAAGCGCTGCGGCAGGTCGGCCAGGCGGATCGCCTCGGCCCCCAGGCGGCCAGCCAGCTTTTCGCCGCGCTCCAGGGTGCGGTTGGCCACGGCCATGGCCTTGGGATTGCGGGCGGCGAAATGGGTCGCCACCAGCTCGATCATTTCGCCGGCGCCGACAAACAGCACCTTGATCTGGCTGAGGTCTTCAAACAATTGCGCGGCCAGGCGCACCGAGGCGGCGGCCATGCTGATGGAGTGGGCGCCAATCTCGGTGGAGCTGCGCACTTCTTTGGCCACCGAGAAGCTGCGCTGAAACAGCTGATGCAAGGTGCTGCCAACGGTGCCGGCTTGATCAGCCTCGCGCACCGCCTGCTTCATCTGGCCGAGGATTTGCGGCTCGCCCAGCACCATGGAATCCAGGCCGCTGGCCACGCGGAAGGCATGGCGCGCTGCGGCGCTGCCTTCCAGCACATAGGCGTGATCCATCAAGGCGCTGGAACCCACACCGCCGATGCCGGCCAACCAATCCACGGCGGGTTGCACCATGCCGGGCTCGCCCGCCACGTAAAGCTCGGTGCGATTGCAGGTGGACAAAATGGTGGCTTCGGCCGGCCGGCCCGCCGACATTTGCTGGCGGAAGCCGAGCAAAGTGGGGGCCAACTGCTCCAGCGAGAACGCGAAACGGCCGCGCAAATCCAGAGGCGCGGAGTTGTGGTTCAAGCCGAGGGCGAAGACTGACATGGCGGGATTATAAAATTGACAACGATCAGACCAGCCGCCCAAGCCGGGCCAGAGCCCCTTTTGTGCACACATTTGTCTTGAGCTAGCTCAAGACTGCGCCGGATTTCCCTTCACCCCAAGCCCCAAAGCCGCCCACTTGAGCCCCATCGACGCCTTCTGGCACCTCTGCAATCTCTTTGCCCCGGCCTGGGTTGTGGCCGGCTTGCTGGCCTTATTCGCCAAGCTGCTGTGGCGGCGTGAACTCAAAGCCCTGGCTTGGCGCCGCTTGGCCACCTGGGGTGGTGTGGGCGGCAGCCTGGCCATCTTGGCTGCCCTGGCCCTGCTGGGCCGCGACGGCAAGATGTTGGGCTATGGCTTGCTGCTGCTGGGTGTTTGCCTGCCGCAGTGGTGGCTGGCGTTCAGGCCCAAGTAGCTTTTCGGCAGGCTTAGGCCAGGGCGGTTTGCTCGTCCGCGATCAAGACTTCGGCGCGCAATGAGTGCGCGAAGGCCTGGGTGATCTTGACGTCCACCAGCTGATTCATCAGGCGCGCATTGCCCTTGAAGTTGACGATGCGGTTGCACTCGGTGCGGCCCATCAGCTCGGACGCGTCCTTGCGGGCATTGCCGGTGACGAGGATGCGCTGGGTCTGGCCGACCATGGTCTGGCTGATGGCCAGGGTGTTGGCCTCGATCACGGCTTGCAATTCCTGCAGGCGTTTGACCTTGACTTCATACGGCGTCAGATCCTCCAGCGCGGCGGCCGGTGTGCCGGGGCGTGGGCTGAAGATGAAGCTGAAGGAGGCGTCGAAGCCGATATCGTCCACCAGCTTCATCAGCTTGGCGTGATCCTCGTCCGTCTCGCCGGGGAAGCCGACGATGAAGTCGCTGGCGATGCGGATGTCGGGGCGGATGGCGCGCAGCTTGCGAATCGTGCTCTTGAACTCCAGCGCGGTGTAGCCGCGCTTCATGGCCATCAAGAGGCGGTCGCTGCCATGCTGAACCGGCAGATGCAAATGGTTCACCAGCGCGGGGATCTTGGCGTAGGCGTCGATCAGGCGTTGGCTGAATTCATTCGGGTGGCTGGTGGTGAAGCGCAGGCGCTGAATGCCGGGAATTTCGGCTGCGTATTCCAGCAGAAGGGCCAGATCCGCGTATTCGTTCGTGCCGCCCATCTTGCCGCGATAGGCGTTGACGTTCTGGCCCAGCAGGTTGATCTCCATCACGCCCTGGTCGGCCAGGCCGGCGATCTCGGTCAGCACATCGTCAAAGGGGCGCGACACTTCTTCGCCGCGCGTGTAGGGCACGACGCAGTAGCTGCAGTACTTGGAGCAGCCTTCCATGATGGACACAAAGGCCGAGGCGCCTTCGACCTTGGCGGGCGGCAGATGGTCGAACTTCTCGATCTCGGGGAAGGTGATGTCGACTTGGGGCCGGCGCTGGTCGCTGCGGGCGGCAATCATGGCGGGCAGGCGGTGCAGAGTTTGCGGGCCGAAGACGAGGTCCACATAGGGCGCGCGCTCAATGATGGCCGCACCTTCTTGGCTGGCCACGCAGCCGCCCACGCCGATCAACACGCCTTTTTCTTTGAGGTGCTTGACGCGGCCCAGGTCGCTGAACACTTTCTCCTGCGCTTTTTCGCGCACCGAGCAGGTGTTGAACAGAATCAGGTCGGCTTGCTCAACATCGTCGGTCTTTTCATAGCCTTGAGCGGCGCCCAGGACGTCGGCCATCTTGCCCGAGTCGTACTCGTTCATCTGGCAGCCGAAGGTTTTGATGAAGACTTTTTTGCTCGGAGGGGTGGTGGTGCTCATGGGGGGCTCGGGTGTAATGCTTGGGGGCGCCTGATTGGCGGGCGCTGTGGGGAAGCGCTCGGGCGCGCATGCTGACGTGGCCGCTGTGACCACGCCTTGCAGGGGATCAGTGGCTCAGCGTTTGAGCCAGGTCTGGGTGGCGGGCTCAAACGCCCAGGTGGCCGCTTCTTGCGCTGTGCGTGGCCAGGTCTTGTTGGCCAACTCGGCTGCGTTCAGCACCCAGACATCCATCAACAAGCCGTTAATGTCTTGGGTGTAGTGCACCGTCAATTTCTGGCCGGCGACGCTGCCGGGCGGCAGGAGCATATGGGTGTCGCTGCGCAGGCGCGCGCCGGGGGCCAGGCGCGCCGGCTTGCCGTTCAAGGTGACGTCAGGGCTTTGTTGCACCACCAGTTCACCGCGCAGGGTTTGCGGCGTGAAGGGGCGGTGAGTTTGCGCGTGGGCCGATGACAGGCTCACAGCGGCGGCCGCGAACAGGGCGGCAATGGCACAGCGGTTCATGGTATTTGTCCAGGGGCTGCGTTGAGGGGATGAACCCACCATTGTAATTTACCCCCGGCGCCCGGGCCTTAGCCTTCAAGGCTGAGCTGTGCATCAATGCTCAGCATCCGCGTCGCACGCGCGGCAGGCGCAGCCAACGGGGGGGGGGCAAATGCCGCCCCGTTGGCGTTCCGGTGGCCAGCCGGCGCTGCCGCTGGCGGTGTGCAATCAGTCGGGCGTGGCCGCCTGCTCTGGCGTCACCACTGGTGCCAGGCTTGCAAGTGCCTTGGCCAAGCTGCTGGTGCTGGGTTTTTCGACAAAGACGCATTGCTTGCCGTGGCGCTTGCAATGGTCTTTGACACGCCAGTAGGCGTCGTGGCTGATGCAGCCGGTCTGGCAGATCACCAGGTCGGCGGCGGCCAGACTGGCGTCTAGCTTGGCGCAGGCGTCTTCTTCGCCGCCATCGTGATGCAAAAAGCGCCCGCCGCTGCGTTCGACCAGCTGGCGATAGATGGGAATCACGCCGCGCCGGCCACCCACGCAGAGGATGGCCCGCTCGCTCAGTGACGGCGTGCATCCGCCCGCTTCGGCTGATGCGCTATTGCTGGCTGGGCATGCTGGCGGGGGCAGCGGCGTGTCAGGCGTGGCTTGCTCGGCTCTGGCCTGTTCGGCGCGGCGGCGTTCGCGTTCCAGCTGTTGCTGGCTGGCCAGCAGGGCGCGTTCCAGGTCCTGGATGCGGCTGAATTGATGCTGAATCTGCTCGGCCTGGGCCTGGCGCTGGCGCAGACCCGGCACGGCAGCTTCCAGCTGCGCCAGCTCTTCCCGCAGGCTGGCGAGCAAAGTCGCGCTGCCCACTAACTCCGCACGCAAGCGCATCAGCTCGGCGGCTTGTTGGGCGTTCACCGTGGCGCGCTCTTCCAGCAACTTGCTGCTGCGGGCCTGTGCTCTGGCCAGTTCGCGACCCAGGATTTGGTTCTCCGCCTCCAGCGCTTCCAAGCGCTGCAGATCGGCGCGATTGGCGCTGCCGACTTGGTGCTGCAGCATGTGAATATCGCGCAGCACCTGCTCTTGCAGGCCGGCATCACAGCGGGCATGGGTCAGCGTCGCCCACAAAGCGCCTGCCACTTCTTGGCCTTCACAGGCCTGCTGCCATGCCAGGCTCAATGCCTGGGTGCTCTTGTGCACGGCCGCCGCCCGAATGCTGCGCACAAAGCGCTGTTCCAACTCGGCTTGCAGCAACTCGGCGATAGGGGAGCGGCCATCGCAGGCATTGATGGCGCCGCAGTGCAACTCGTAGTCATTCAAGCGCGTATCGCCGCCCAGCAGCTTGTCCACCCGGCGGCGCAGCACTGGCATGGGCAGGCAAACGCCAATCACCGGGCATAGGGCTTGGGTGGGCAGGTCCCACAAGCGTCGTCGCCTTGAGCCGCCCTCTCGATGGGCGCCTACGCTGCAAACCGTGGTCGCGGCGGGCGTTAGGACTTCGCGGGAGAGGGCGCTGCGGCCAATAGCGGCAGCGGTGGGCGTCAGATGGCTCAGGGGCCCCGGGTCCGGTTGTTGATTGAGTCCGCTGGCTTTGTGCTCACACATGATCTTGCTTACTCCCTGGATACGAGCTCAGGCTTCCAATGTATCAATCATAAATGAGAATGATTTGCATTTAATTAAATTTTTCCGACTTGATGTCTGAGGTGGGGCAGCTGCGCATGGTGGTCCGGAGCATGACTTGTTTCTGCGGCGCAGCTCCGCTCAATGGGGCGCACTGTCGATGCGTGTCGCTTGAGCCGGACTTGACCGCTGTGCCGCGCCAGTCGCTCCAGGGCTTGCATAGGCGCATGTTTTGGTCGGATGCGGATGACAAGACAGTCATCCCGCTGACGGCATTCTGTCGAGGCCCGCTTCCTAAAGTACTCCTGGGACGCATCAAAAGCGCTTGCGCATTTGGCTCAAGCCGCGTCTTGCAACAGGAGAGATTTGTATGAAGTTCCAGACCTTGAAAGCCGCTGTTCTTTTCGCCGGCATTGCCTTGTCGGCTCAAGCCTCCTTGGCCGCGACGAGCCCCACCTTGCTCAATGGCAACTCGGTTTACGGCGTGCCAGCACAGGCGACTGCGGCAAGCAAAGTCATCGATGTCACGAAGGTCGCGCAACAGATCAATCTGAAATGCGGTGAGGTGGTGAGCTTCCGCAATGGCGACAAGACCTTCACCTGGAAGTTCGACAGCGTCGGCCATGCGGCTGTTGACTTGGCGGCCATCGCGCCTGCGGGCTTTGCTGGCGCTGGCATCAAGGTCTATGTCGAGCGCAATGAGGGGGAGCGCAACTAAGGCCGAAGGCTGCTAGGCGGCTAGCGCGCTTGCGTGATCAGTGGGCGCGCTTATTTCGCCGGCAGTGAAATGCCGATGCGTGTCATGCCGTTCTTTGAATCAGCAAAGGGCTCGCCGCCGTGCATGCGCGCAATGGCCGCAACGATGGACAAGCCCAGGCCGTGGTTCAAATCGGCTTGGGTGCGCGCGGGATCGGCGCGGTAGAAGCGGTCGAAGAGCCGCGGCAGATGGGCTGCGGCAATGCCCGCGCCCTGGTTGATGACCGTGATCTTGATGGCTTGGTCCGCGCCACTTGGTTCAATCTCTATCCGCACGGCGCTGCCGGGCGTGGCATAGCGGGTGGCGTTGCCCAGCAGATTGGACAGTGCGCGGCGCAGCAGGCCGGCGTCGAACGAGCCGGAGGCGTCGCCGATGACTTCGGCGATGAGCGATGCCTCTTGCATCGCAGGCTCATGAAACTCGACCACATCGCCGGCGAGGGCCGACAGGCTGTCAACCGGCGTGCGTCGAGCGCTGGCGCCTCGATCGGCCTGGGACAGGAAGAGCATGTCTTTAACGATGCCGGCAATGCGCTGCAAGTCGTCAAGATTGGAGGCCAGCACCTCGCGCAATTCATCGGCATTGCGGGTCTTTCGAAGTGCCAATTCGCAGCTGCTGATGAGCGTAGCCAAAGGGCTGTTGAGCTCATGCGCGACGTCCGCGTTGAAGCCTTCCATCTGGTGATAGGCCTGATCAAGCCGCGCCAGCAGCGCGTTGAACTGCTCAATCAGCGCTTGCAACTCGCGTGGCTGCGCAGAGCCGTCGAGGCGCTTGTCGAGCTGGCTGGCTGAGAGCTGCCGGGTCTGATCGACCAACTGCCGCAAAGGCGCCAGGCCCAGGCTCACCAAGTAATAGCAACCCAGGGAAACGGCCGCTGCGCCGATGATGGCCGCCGCGGCCAGCGTCAAGGCCAGCTGCCGCAACAAGGCTTCGTCCGCCTGCGTGCCCAGGCTCAGCACCGCACGAAGAGGTGTGCTGGCCATGGATGGCGCCAGCACATCGAACTGGCGCTGTTTGACTGTGCCGGTCAATAGTCGTGGTGGTGAAGAGGCGAACAGTGTTTGTCCGTCTGGGGCTTGCAGCGTGAGCGTCAATTCCTCATGCCCGGCCAAAAAGTCGCTGAGCTGGTGCTGCAAGCCGGCTTCATCGAGCTGTTCGCGGGCCTCGCGGAGCAAGTGCTGGACCATGGCGGCCTTTTGATCCAGGGTCTCGTTCTGCCGATGGCTGAGGGTGCAGGCTGTGACGACGTAGACCGCGGCGCAAACCAAGCCCAGCCCAATCAGCGTTTGCAGGGCAAGCCAGCGCGACAGGCGCTGGCGCAAAGCCGGGGCGGCAAGTCCGGCCCTCATGTCTCCCGCACCTCCAGCACATAACCCATGCCGCGTACGGTGTGCAGCAGCGGGCGCTCAAACGGCTGGTCCAGTTTGCTTCGGAGCCGGCGCACGGCCACTTCAACGACATTGGTCTCGCTGTCGAAGTGCATGTCCCACACCTGCTCGGCCAGTTCGGTGCGCGAGATGACTTCGCCTTGGCGGCGCAGCATCAGGCTGAGCAGATTGAACTCCTTCACGGTCAGATCGAGTCGCTGCCCGGCCCGCGTGGCCTTGCGCCGGATCAGGTCAAGCTCCAACTCGCCCAGCCTGAGCTGGATAGGCTCTGCCTCTGTGCGTGCCGGATGGGCTCGCCGCAGCAGCACCTGGATGCGGGCCACCAATTCGGAGAAAGCGAAGGGCTTGAGGAGATAGTCATCCGCGCCGCTCTGCAAGCCCTTGACGCGGTCCTCCACCTGCACCCGTGCCGTCAACATCAGCACCGGCGTTTGCTTGCTCTGCCGCAAGGCAGTGAGCACGGCCAAGCCGTCAATCCCGGGCAACATGCCATCCAAAACCAGCAGCTCGTAGTCGCCGGTGCTGGCGAGATGCAAGCCGTCAATGCCGTTGTGGGCCACATCGACGACGTAGCCTTCCTCGCTCAAGCCTTTACGCAGGTACTCAGCCAGCTTGCTCTCATCTTCAATCACCAACAATTTCATCGCGCTATTGTTGCGGCGCAAGCGCGAGCCGAACATGACGAATTTGTCATCTGCGATGTTGGCCGAATGGGCGGCGCGGCTCTCATGTGGTGCTCATGTGCAGAGCGTGTGATTCACAGTAATCGCTGAAGATCGAGGAGTGACCCGCGCCGGCGCTGAGTTGGGGGCGTGGTTTGCGCGGCGCAGGATAGGCTGCGAGATGGCGCTTCAGTGACCCCATGCCGCCTTGCGGGGGCTTTGATAATGAAAAAGCCTGGTAAGTCGATGACTTACCAGGCTTCCATTTTTTGGTGGCGCTTCAGGGATTCGAACCCCGGACCTGCGGATTATGATTCC
>NZ_CAMFJS010000027.1 GCF_945956965.1 uncultured Roseateles sp. | reverse complement strand
GCAGCGTGGCCATCAACAACATGGACCTGCAAGGCACCAAGGTCTGGATCTGGGCTCACTGATCTGACTTTTGAATTTGCGATGCCCGGTCGATCGAGCGATCGGCCGGCATCCACAAACCGCCATTCAACGCTGTACTGCTAGGAATACATCACCATGAAATTCTTCAAACTCTCCGCTGTCGCCGCCCTGCTCGCCACTGCCGCTCTGTCGGCATCCGCCATGACCGCCATCGACGACGGCGCCCTGTCGCAAGTCAGCGGCCAAGACGGTGTGTCCATCGCCGGTGACCTGAACATCAATATCGGCTCCTTCAAGTACACCGACACCGACGCCAGCGGTGGTTCTGTGTCCTTCAACAACATCAAGATCAACGGCATGTTCGTCATGACCGTGGACATCTTGGGCAAGAGCGCTTTCGTCAGCACCGTGGCCGATTCCATCGGTTCGCGCCTGGGCCTGACTCAAGCTGACGCCAACGTCGGCAAGGCGCTGGCAGGCGGCGTTGCCGTGCCTCCGACTGCCGGTGGCGTGGCTGTTGCCACCGAACTGGGCAAGCTGACTGCTGCAACTTATGACGCTTTCGGTGCTGCCACCGGCGGCGCCATTTACGACGCCGCCAGCGACGTCGTGCAGTTCGCCTTCCCCAATGCCAAGCTGGACAGCAAGCTGTCGCCCAGCATCTCGGTCGGCTCGATCAAGATGGGTAACAGCGCCAACTCCTTCGGCAGCGTGGCCATCAACAACATGGACCTGCAAGGCACCAAGGTCTGGATCTGGGCCCACTGAGATCAGTCCTGATCTGAGCATCGCCTGATCGACCGACCCGGGTCCCAGGACCCGGGTCTTTTTTTCCCGATTCATTCGCCTCCTTCGTGTGCCTTTTCGCCATGAACCGCATCCTGATCGCCCTTGTCATCGCAGTGCTGCTGGCCGCCTCGGTCGGTGCCGCGCATGCCATGGCCCGGATGGAGGATGAAGAAATGGCCGAAGTGCACGGCCGCGACGGCGTGACGATTGCGTCGGATCTGAATATCCACATCGGCTCCTTCGTCTACAGCACGCAAAGCACGAACAACCCGAACGGCGGCTCCATCGCCTTCAAGGACATCAAGATCACCGGTCTCTTCGCGATGACCGTGGATGTGCTGAGCGCCAATAGCTTCACCAGCGCCATGAGCAACTCAATGGCGGCCTACGGCGCCGACGGCGCGGCCGGCATCGCCCGCCTGATCAGCAGCGGCCTCTACGACAACCGCAGCGATGTGATCCAGCTGGCCATCCCCAATGCCGGGCTGGACCACCGCTTGAGCCCCAGCATCAGCGTGGGCGCAATCACCATGGGCAATAGCAGCGCCTCCTTCGGCAGCTTCTCGCTCACCAATCTGGACATGCAAGGCTCCAAGGTGTGGATATGGGCGCGCTGAAGCTGCTGCGCCAACAACTCTTGGCGGCCATGCTGGTCCTGAGCAGCGCCAGCGCCGCTTGGGCGCAAGGTGCGCCGCTGCCTGATGCTGAACTGTCCCGCGTCTGGGGTCAGGCCATGGTCGAGGTGACGAACACCAGCGTCAATGGCTACGACTTCTCCCGCGTCACCCTCAATGCCGACATCAAGCTGAGCGCCAACTTCAGCAATATCCGCCTGGGCGAATACAACATCGCTGCGAACAACGGCGCCGGCGCCGATTTCGCCATCAATCGCCTGCAGTTCGGCCGCAGTGATCTGGACGAGGCCGCGCGCACTGTAGCGCTGAGCAACCCCTATCTGGAGCTGGTCTATCGCAATGCCGGCAATGCCAGCACGCGCGAAGTGATCGGCATGCGCCTGGGCTTTGAAGGCATCAGCGGCCACATCGGTCTGGCCGCGCAAAGCATCAGCGGCTCGCTGGCTTTCACCGACACCCTAGGCCGCACGCTCGACACCAACCAAGACCCGCAAGGCGGCAAGCGCTGGGACGGCACGAACTGCGGCGCCGGCAACACCTGTCCCTTCAATCTGGCCAACGTCAGCGCGATTCAGGCCGGTGACAACAACGGACCCAGCCGCGACTTTTTCATCTCGATTCTGAAACAGTCGGTGCAATACCCCAGCGCGGCCGGTCAGCCGCCCAGCAGCGCAGCCATGCAAGGCCTGTGGCTGAACTGGCGCGATCGCTTGATGGCCTTCAACCCCGGCGCGGCCCTGCCGCCCAATCTGCCCAAACCGGGGGGATGAGCCATGTTGCGCGCCGATTCCAAGCTCCACCGACGATTCAGCACAGCGGCCGCCAGGGCCGCTGTTGTCGCCTCTGCGACCCTCGCCTTGCTGTGCGGTGGCATGGCCCAGGCCGGCCTGCAAAACATCTCGGACGCCGACCTGTCCAGCGTCCACGCCCGCGATGGCTTTGCCTTCAATCTGCGCGGCTTTTCGCTGGATGGCAGCCTGACGCTGCGCCTGGGCAGCAGCAGCGACGCCAGCGGCCTGAGCCTGGGCAATATCAGCTTGTCGCGCAGCGACGATCCGGCCAACACTTTCAGCGACCCCTACCAGTTGAGCATCAGCCAACGCGGCGCGGGCCTGCCGGACAAGCTCACGCTCAGCGGCCCGCTCAACAGCCTCGGCCTGCTGCGCTGGCAGTTCGCCGCCGACCTGAGCTTGCAAGACGCCGCCGCCAGCAACTTCCAGGCCGGCGCCCTGCTGCTGCAAGACTTGCGCAGCAGCGGCCTGAGCCTGGACCTGGCCCCGAATGCCGACCCCGATGTGCAAGGCATTGCTTTTGGCCTCAGCCTGAAGCTGGACCTCGGCGCCCTGAGCCTGCGCCCACGCGGCCGCAGCGACACCACGCTGCTGGACGCGCCAGGCGCGCCCGAACAATTCAGCCTGCGCGGCCTGCATCTGGGCGCGGCCAATAGCACGGCCACTGGCTTGAGCGGTGCGGCCTGGCGCCTGGCCGATCTCGATCAACAGCCCTTGCTGCTCAACACCCTGGCCGCGCCCGATGGCAGCGGCGGCGTGATTCATCTGAACCTGGCCTGGCCCAGCGCTGCTCAGCCCGCGCCAGTCGGCAGCATGATCATCGACAACATCAGCTTCAAAAGCGACATCGGCGGCAATGTGGATCTGGGCAGCAGCCGCATCGGCGGCATGCAGATCCAGTACCTCGACATCAAACTGAAAGGCGGCCGTTGAGATGCGTGCGCTGACTGTCCGGCAATTCCTCTTGCTTCCCATTTTGGCCACGCTGGCCCTGCTGAGCCTGGCCAGCCCAGCCGCCACGCCGCTGGATGACGCCGCACTGGCCGGCGTCAGCGGCCGCGACGGCATCGTGATGAACGCGCACCTGCAACTCAATACCCAGCCGGGCAGCAATAACCGCGTCAGCCTGGGCTTCAAGGTGCAGGGCAACACCAGCTATCTGCTGCTGGACCGGGTCAGCGGCACGCTGGACTTGCTGGGCCTGGAGGTCAAGCCGGCCACCAGCAGCAGCCAGGGCGATGTGATCCAGGTCGGCATGCCCAGCTTTCTGGGCTTCAAGGACTTCGGCATCCGCGCCATCGGCGTGCAGGGCGACGCCCTGGCACCCATCAGCAACAGCCTGGGCCAGATCCAGCTCAGCGGCAGCGCCCAGATGCAGGGCCAGTTGCTGATGTGGGCCAAGTAAAGCAGCCGCCTGCCCCTCGTCCCGCCATCTCTTCACTTCCAACGCATCCGAGACCAACCATGTTGATGATTTTGCTGGGCACCCTGGCCATGCTGATCGGCGGCGCCACGCTGGAAACACAAAAGCCCGCCCAAGACCGCCCCGAGCGCCAGTTCGAACTGCCCATGGCGCAGGTGGGTGGCGGCGTGGTGCCGGCCTCGGTGGTGATCGAGCCGCTGTCGGAGCTGAAGTTCAAGAACATCGTGCACCAGGCTTATGACTACAGCTGCGGCTCGGCCGCGCTGGTGACCATCATCAACAACTACCTGGGCATCCAGGTCACCGAGCAAGCCGCCATGGAAGGCATGCTGGCCCACGGCGAGCGCGACCGAATCATCGAGCGCCGCGGCTTCTCGCTGCTGGACATGAAGCGCTATGTGGCCACCCTGGGTTCGGACAGCGCCGGCTTCAAGGCCGAGATCAAAGACCTGGCCGAGCTGACCGTGCCCGCCATCGTGCCCATCGACTACGCCGGCTTCAAACACTTTGTGGTCTTCCGTGGCATCCGCGACGGCAAGGTCTACCTGGCCGATCCCTCGGTGGGCCACATCGTCTTTTCGGTGCATGAGTTCGCTGAACTCTGGGACCGCAACACCTTATTCCTGCTCTACCCCTCGAAGACGCAGGGCCAAACCAAAAACCTGCTCGCGCTCAACGATCAGGAATTGGGTGTGATCGACCCCGATCAACTGCGCAGCCAGGCGCGCCTTTCCCTTCCCCTCGACAACACCGAAGCCCTGCGCGCTGCGGTGCAAGCCAACTTTGGCACTTTCAATCTCCGACGCTAACGATCCTTCTCATCATGATGACCGCAATCTCGACCCGCTCTCGCGCCGCCTCCGGCCTCGTCTTGGCCCTGCTGCTGCACACCGGACTGTCCCTTGCTCAATCCAGCACTGCCGCCAGCACCTCTCCCAGCAGCAGCGCCAGCGCCGATGCCGAAGCTGCCCGCCAAGCACTCGCCAAGAAGGATGGCGATGTGGACCAAGCCGCCCTGCTCAAAGCCACCCTCACCGCCACCGACAAGCAGTATTCCTTGATCAAAAAAGGCTCACTGGCCCTGACCTATGACCTCAACTACGCCTACATCGGCAGCCAGTTGATCGACGCCCGCTTTGCCGACAACTCGCTGACCCTGTTCAGCATCCAGAACACCCGCTCGCACACCATCACCAACACGGTGTCCACCGACTACGGCCTGCTCGACAACCTGACCGGCAACGTCACCATTCCCCTGGTCAGCAAGTACAGCCAATCGGAAAGCTTCTCCGGCCTGTCCAACGGCATTGGCGACCTCTCGATGGGCGTGCGCTGGCAGCCGCTGGCGCAAAGCCGTGATCTGCCCGCGCTGACCGCCTCCAGCACCTTGCGCGTGGCCACCGGCCGCAGCCCCTTCAAGACCATCAGCAACCAGGGCCTGGCCACGGGCTCGGGCTATAACAGCATCACCTTCGGCGCCAATGCCTCCAAGGTGATGGACCCGGTGGCCGTGTTCGGCTCGCTGTCCTTCACCCTGGGCCAGGCCGCCACCGGCTTGGATCAGGCCGTCAACGGCGGCACCTTGGTGAAGATGAGCCCCGGTGCCAGCATGAGCTTCGGCATGGGCTTCGCCTACGCCTTGTCGTACAAGGTCTCCACCACCTTGTCCTTCCAGGAGACCGTGTCGGCGCGCTCGCACCTCTACCTGGCCGACGGCAAGATGAGCGCCACCGCGCCGCAGACCTCGGGCATTCTGAGCTTCGGCCTGGGCGTGCGTGCCTCGCCCAAGACCACCATGAATGTCTCGGTCGGCGTTGGCCTGGGGCCCGATGCACCGAGCTTCACGCTGGGCTTCAATATGCCTCTGAACCTCTGAGGCTGCCATGTTTCGTCAGCTTCAGAAGGACTGGCGCCGCCGGGCGCCAGCGGCAAGGCTTTGCGCGCTGAGTGCATGGGCAGGCCTGAGCTTGGCCCTCGCCTCGAGCAGCCACGCCGCATTGACCGAGAACCTGGGCGTCAGCGTGGTGGGCATGGCCATGGGCAATGCCGTCACGGCCGACCCGCCGGGCCTGGACTCCATCCACTTCAACCCCGCCGGTCTGGCCCGCATCAAGACCAATCGGCGCCAGGATGCCGTGTTCGGCGCCTCCATCAAGCCCTATGCCAGCTTCCACCAGCCCGAAGGCTTTGACGTCGGCGGCTGGAAGGAAGACCCGCTCAATGGCACCCAGACCGGGCCGGTGCGGCAGAGCATTTATCTGCCCATCTACGGTTCGCCTTCATGGAGCTTGCCGGCGGCGTTCGCGGCGGGCCTAGGCCTGGCCTTTCACGAGCCCGAGTCCAAGTGGACTTTTGGCAGCGCCACCTATGTGCCGCAGGCCGTGGGCATCGACCGCACCAAGGATCCCAATGACCCCGGCCGTTTCGACGGCCGCAAGGTGGTGATCCAGCGCCTGGTCTATCTCTCACCCACCGCCGCTTATCAGCTCACCGACACCTTGAGCCTGGGCGTCTCCGTGCCCATCGCCCACCAGGGCTTCATGCTCAACACCGAGATGCGCATGCCCAATGAGTTGCTGGGCATCATCGGCAAGCTGCAAGACGCCTGGTGCGGCGACAGCGGCAACCCCATCGACGTGCTGGCCTTCGGCTTGTGCGGCGGCGGCAAGGAGGGGCGCCTGCGGCCCTTCAACTCCGTGGGCAGCATGAACTTCGACATGACCGCGCCGATGGACCCCACCATCAATGTGGGCGTGTTGTGGGAGCCCAAGGAGTGGTTTGCGGCAGGCGCGGTGTATCAGTTCGGCTCCAGCTCCACGCTGACCGGGCGCTACACCTTCAACGCCAACCCGATGCTGCGCAAGTTTGTTGAAGGCATGTACGCCAGCTTGCTTGGCCCCATCATGGCCGCCACCTTTGCCATGCCCAGCAGCATCCCCGAGTCGCAGAGCGGCAATGCCACCTTGGTGCTGCCCTTCCCGGAGCATATTCAGGCCGGCATCAAGGTCAAGCCGCTGTCCTTCCTGCAGTTCAATGTGGACGTCAACTGGACCAATTGGGCGCGCTGGGACAAGATGACCTTTCAGTTTGACAAGCAGATCTCCCTGCTGCAGATGGCGCGCTTGTTCGGCCAAGGTGATGCCAGCAAGCTGATCATCCCGCGCGGCTACAAGAGTCCTTTGCACTTCGGCTACGGGGTGGACCTCAGCATCGGCAAGCACTTCCATGTGCGCGGCGGCTACGAGCCTCGCAAGAGCTCGGTGCCCAGCTCAGCCATGGACTTGATCGCGCCCCTGCCCGATCTCAAGGTCTTCAGCGCCGGCCTGGGCTACCAAAGCGACAAGGGCTTGCGCATCGATGCCACCGTCTCCTATGCCCACGGCCGCTTCAATCTGCCCGCCAACACCAGCTGCAACCTCAACTGCACCAACTTCAGCAATGTGATCTACAACCCCTATGCCGGCCTGGATGTGAATGGCGGCATCTACATCCGCTACGGCGGCATCTCCTTCAGCCACCCCTTCTGATGCCATCCCATGACGGGGCCTGAGTCAGGTCCTGTCCCTTCTTTCCTTCTTTCCTTCTTTCCTTCTTTCCTTCTTTGCTTCCAAGTCCCCTTCATCTCCTTTTCCCTTTCGCCATGAAGCTGCCCTCATCTCTTTCCTTTGCAACGTCCATTTCCGCCGGCCTGTTGGCGGCCCTCTTGAGTCAGGGCGCCAGCGCCCAAACGGCGGGCACGCCCGCCGCCAAAACCACGGCAGCAGCTGCTGCGCCCGCCACACCCAGCGCGGCCGCCTCAGCGCCCGCCGCCAGCCCCGCTCGCCAAGCGCTGGTGGACCGCTTGCTGAGCCTGTGGCATGTGGAAGATGTGGCCGTGGTGATGGTGCAGCGCCCGGCGGTCAATGCCATGGAGCAAGCCCGTGTGGTGCTGCAAGGCCGGGTCAGCGCGGAAAAGCGTGACCGCACGCTCAAAGACATCAGCAGCGATGTGCAGACCTATGTGGACGAAGCCACGCCGATTGCCAAGGCGAATGCGCAAAAGCTGGTCGCACCCACCGTCGGCCCCATGCTGCTGGAAAGCTTTGACGATAACGAGCTGCGCCAGATCATCGCCCTGCTGGAGTCCCCAGTGAAGAAGAAGTTCGAGAAGCTGGTGCCGGTGATGGAGAAGACCCTGGGCGAGAAGGTGGCCAGCGAAAGCGCTGCCGCCATCAACCCCAAGCTGCAAACCATGACCCAGGCCGTGGGCCTGAAACTGCGCGCCGCCTCCATCGCGCCTTGAGCTGAACGCCGCGCAGCCGCCCTGCGATCAGGGCGCTTGCGCGTAGCGCCGCTGCAGCTGAGCGACCTCGGCGCCTTGCTTGACCCGGCTCAGTGCTTGAGCGAAACGCTGGGCCAGCGGCGCATGGCCGCGCGCGCTTGAAAACGCGATGTAGTTGCGCGAACTGGTGATCGCCGGTTGCAAGGACGCAATGCGGGCGAACTCGGGGCGATCTTGGTATGCCGACTTGAAGTTGTCCCAGGCCACCGCACCGACCATGGCATGCCCGGCCAAGAGCCGGCGCAGCAAGTCATCCATATTGCTGGCCTCGATGCGAGGGGCCTGGTCGATCTCGGCCTTGCCGAACTGAAAGCCGCGCACGGTCACCAGGCTGTGCTGGGACAGGAATTCAGGCAGGTCGCCATTGAAGCTCAACGCGGCGACGTTTTCCTTACGGGCGATGAAGCGAACATCGGCGCTGGACAGGAAATTGCCTTCCAGAAACACCGCCCAGGCCTCACGCTCGGGCGTGCGCGAGATGTAGGTGATGGCATCGGCCTGGCCGGTTTCCACCATCAGAAGCGCCCGCTTCCAGGGCAGGCTGGTCCAGCGCACCCGCAGGCCCAGGCTTTTGGCCGCGGCTTCCACCATCTCCACATGCAAGCCCACCAGCTTGCCGTCCACCATCATCTCGAAGGGCGGGTAATCCTCATTGCCCCGCACCACATCCAGAACAGCCGGCTGCGGCTGAGCTTGCGCCTGCGCGGGCACCGGCGGGGCCGCATTCACCTGGCTCAGCCAGGCGAATAAAGACACCGCAAGCAGCAGACGCACAAACACAGACATGCATTTCCTCCAGGAGTGGGCACGGTCAGCAAGGCGGAAAACTGCGGGCCCAAGCAACGATTTCGCGCGAGTCTACCTGCAGTGCCGCCAGCCCAACAGAGGCGATGACAAAACCCCAAAAACAGACATTTGTCCTCTCAAAAAGACAATAGTCTTATGATGCCGGCATGAAATCCAAACGAGATCAGCTGCTGACCCTGATCGCCCACAACCCCTTCATCAGCCAGCAAGACCTGGCCGAGCAACTGGGCCTGTCGCGCTCAGCGGTGGCCGGCCATGTCGCGGCGCTGACCAAGGAGCGGCGCATCCTCGGGCGCGCCTATGTGCTGCCGGGCAGCCGCCCCGTGGTCTGCATCGGCGGCAGCAATGTGGACCGCAAGCTGCGTGGCCTGGCCCCCCTGCAGATGGGCAATTCCAACCCGGCAAGCTTGAGCGAGAGCCCCGGCGGTGTGGCCCGCAATGTGGCCGAAAACCTGGCCCGGCTGGGCCTGCCCGTGCAGCTTTTGACCGCCCTGGGCGACGACGCCGCCGGGCGCTTTCTGCGCAGCCACGCAGCGGGTGTGGGCGTGGACTGCAGCGCCAGCCTGATCGCCACCGACGCCCCCACCGGCAGCTATACCGCCGTGCTGAGACCCGAGGGCGACTTGGTGCTGGGCCTGGCGCAAATGGATTTGTGCGAACGCCTCTCGCCCGACTACCTGCGCCAATGCGCCGCCCAGCGCGCCCAGGCCAGCTTGACGTTGGTGGACCTCAACCTGCCGGCCGAGAGCCTGGCCTTTTTGCTCGCGCAAGCGGCCAGCGAGACCGCGGCGCCGCTGGTAGCCGTGGCGGTCTCGGCGCCCAAGATGGCGCGGCTGCCGCAAGCCCTGCAAGGCTTGCGGCTTTTGATTTTGAATCGAGACGAACTGGCCGCCGCCACCGGCCTGGCCCTGAATGAGGAGGCCGATTTGCAGCGCGCCCATCAGGCCCTGGCCGCGCGCGGCCTGGGTGGCCTGATCGTCACCCAAGGTGCCGAGCGGCTCTATTTCGGCCAAGCCGGCCAGGCTTTGAAGTCACTTAAGCCCACGGCAAGCCGCGTGGTGGAAGTCAGCGGCGCCGGCGATGCTTTTGCCGCCGGCGTGAGCGCCGCATTGCTGCAAGACCCGGACGATTTGGCCAGCGCCTGCAAGCTGGGCCTGCGCCTGGCCCGCCTCACATTGCAAAGCGAGCACAGCGTCTCGCCCGAACTCAGCCCTGAATTGCTATTGCCATGAACACACTGAACGCCCAGAACTTCCTCGCCTTCTCGCCCGAAGTGGCCGCGGCCCGCGCCGCCGGCCAGCCCATCGTGGCGCTGGAGTCCACCATCATTTCGCACGGCATGCCCTACCCGCAAAACGTGCAGACGGCCCGCGAGGTGGAGGCCCTGATCCGCGCCGAGGGCGCCGTGCCCGCCACCATCGCCGTGCTGGGCGGCAAGATCCGCATCGGCCTGGCGGACGAGGAACTAGAGCTGCTGGGCCAATCGCCCGAGGCCATGAAGGTCAGCCGGCGCGACCTGGCCTATGTTCTGTCCAGCGGCAAGATCGGCGCCACCACCGTGGCCGCCACCATGATCTGCGCCGAGCTGGCCGGCATTCGCGTGTTTGTCACCGGCGGCATCGGCGGCGTGCACCGCGGCGCCGAGACCAGCTTTGACATCTCGGCCGATTTGCAGGAGCTGGCGCAAACCTCGGTGGCCGTGGTCTGCGCTGGCGCCAAGAGCATTCTCGACATCGGCCTGACGCTGGAGTATCTGGAAACCCACGGCGTGCCGGTGCTCACCATCGGCCAAGACAATTTCGCGGCCTTCTACACCCCGGACAGTGGCTTCAAGGCCGACTTCCGCCTCGACACCGCCGCCGAGCAAGCGCGCTTTGTGCAAACCAAATGGGCGCTGGGCCTGCGCGGCGGCGTGGTGATCAGCAACGCGGTGCCGGCCGCGCAAGCCATGCCACGCGCCGAGATCGACGCGATCACGCAGCAAGCGCTGGATGAAGCCGCCGCCCAGGGCATTGGCGGCAAGGCCGTCACGCCATTTTTGTTGGCGCGCATCAAGGCGCTGACGGCCGGCCGCAGCCTGGCCACCAATATTGCCCTGGTCAAACACAATGCGGTGGTGGGCGCACGGCTCGCACAAGCGCTGAAAAACTGCGCATAGACGCGGAGCGGTTCACATGGCAGCAATATCCGAGCTGCGCTGAGCGGGTAAGCTCTCGGTCTTGCCTTGTATACACGGCGCAGCCTGCGCCGAGGCCAAGCGAAACACCGACCTCGCCCCAGCATGCGCAGCAGAAAAACACTCGTCCTGTCCCTGAGTCTCATCAGCCTGGCCCTTCTTGGCGGCTGGTGGTGGAAGTCCCAATCCCCTAACGCCGCATCCAGCAACCCCAGCGCTGCCGCCAGCCCGGCGGCCGGCCCCGCCAAGGGTGGCCCGCAGGCCGTTGGTGTGATCGAGGCGCGGCAGCAGGATGTGCCGGTGAATCTGGAAGCCAGCGGCACGGTGGCCTCGCTGGCCAGCGTGGACCTACGAGCCCAAACCACCAGCACCGTCAAAGAAGTCTTGATCAAGGACGGCGACACGGTGCGCAAGGGTCAGGTCTTGCTGCGCTTTGATGACCGCGCCGATCGCGCCAATCTGGAACGCGCCCGCGCCCAGCTGCTGCGCGACCGCGCCGCTGCCGCCGATGCCGAACGCCAGTTCAAGCGCGCCCAGGAACTCAAGGCCCAGAACTTCATCGCCCAAAGCGCGGTGGACACGGCGCAAGCCAATGCCGAAGCCGCCCGCGCCCTGGTGGCCGCCGACGAAGCGGCCGTGCAGTCTGCCAATGTGGCGCTGAGCTATAACGAGCTGCGCGCCCCCATCAGCGGCCGGGCCGGCGCGCTGAGCGTCTTCCCCGGCAGCTTGGTGCAAGCCAGCGCCAGCGCGCTGCCCCTGGTCAATATCGCGCAGATCGACCCGGTGGGCGTCAGCTTCAGCCTGGCCGAATCGCAGTTGCAGCCCTTGCTGGCCGCCACACGCGGCGCCGGCAAGCCGGGCAGCGCCAGCCCGGAGGCGCTGCAAGTGCAAATTGCGCCGGCCGGCGGCCGCGCCGCAGCGAAGGGCGCCGAGGCAGATGCTGGCGCCAAGGGCAAGCTGGTCTTCGTAGACAACTTGGTGGACAGCGCGACCGGCACGATCAAGGTCCGCGCCGAGTTTGACAACCAAAAGCAGCAGCTCTGGCCGGGCCAGTTTGTGCGGGTGCGCATGACGCTGCGCACGCTCAAGGACGCCATCGTGATCCCGCAAGCCGCCATCATCCAGCGCGGCAGCGAGCGCTCGGTCTATATCGTGGATGCTGACAAGAACGCCCAGCTCAAAGTCGTGCAGCAGCGCTACACCTTCGGCGAGATGGCCGTGGTGGAAGGCATCCAAGCCGGCGACAAGGTGGTGGTGGACGGCAAGCAGAATCTGCGCCCCGGCACCGCGGTCAAGGCCCAGCCCGCAGCGCTGAACCCAGCCGCAGCGGCGGCCAGCAAGAAGGCGGCGAGTGAAGCCGGCAATGCCCCGTCAGCCGCATCAGCCGCATCAGCCGCATCGGCGCCAGCAGCCACAGCCAGCTCGGCAGCATCCGGGGCCGGCGCATGAACTTGACGGAGTTGTTCATCCGGCGGCCGGTGATGACCGTGCTGCTGAATATCGCGCTGGTCATCGCGGGCCTGGCGGCCTGGGGCAAGATTCCGGTGGCGGCCCTGCCCTCCTACAACACGCCGGTCATCAATGTGCAGGCCAGCTTGCCGGGCGCCTCGCCAGAGACCATGGCCTCCTCGGTGGCGCTGCCGCTGGAAAAGCAGTTTTCCACCATCGCCGGCCTGAGCACGATTTCCTCCACCAACACCCTGGGCTCCACCTCGCTGACGCTGGAGTTCGACCCCAGCCGCAATATCGATGCGGCCGCCGTCGATGTGCAGGCCGCCCTGTTCCGCTCGCTGCGGGCCTTGCCCACCGAGATGACTTCGCCGCCGAGCTACCGCAAGGTCAACCCGGCCGATGCGCCGGTGCTGCTGGTGGCGCTGACCTCGCCCAGCATCAATCTCTCGGAGCTGAATGACTTTGCCGAGAATCTGATCACCCCCAGCTTGTCCACCATCGACGGTGTGGCCCAGGTGTCCATCTTCGGCCAAAAGCGTTTTGCCGTGCGCATCAAGGCGCGCACCGAGCTGCTGCAGCAGCGCAATATCACCCTGGAAGAATTGCAGTCGGCGATCAAGGGCGCCAATGCCAACACGCCCGTGGGTGTGCTGGACGGAAACCGCCAGACGCTGACCATCCAGGCCAATAAGCAGCTGCGCAATGCGCGCGAGTTCGGGGCCATCGTGGTGGCCTCCAAGAACGGCGCACCGGTCTTCTTGCGCGATGTGGCCGATGTGCAGGACAGCTTCGAAACCGTCAAGTCCTTCTCCAACTTCAACGGCGAGCGTTCCATCGTGCTGGCCGTGCAGCGCCAGCCCGATGCCAACACGGTCAAGGTGGTCGATGCGGTCAAGGCCATGCTGCCGCGCTTCGAAGGCCAGCTGCCCGCCTCGGTGCAGATGAGCACGCTGAACGACCGCTCGATCTCCATCCGCGAGTCGCTGCACGATGTCTACTTCACCCTGGCCCTGACCGTGGCCCTGGTGGTGCTGGTGATCTTCCTCTTCTTGCGCCGCGCGGTGGCCACGCTGATCCCGACACTGTCGCTGCCGATCTCGCTGATCGGCGCCCTGACCCTGCTCTATGCCCTGGGTTACAGCCTCGACAATATTTCCCTGCTGGGCATCACCCTGGCGGTGGGCCTGGTGGTGGACGATGCCATCGTGATGCTGGAGAACATCCACCGCCATGTCGAAGACGGCATGGAGCCCTTCGCGGCTGCCGTGCGCGGCGCGCGCGAGATGGCCTTCACCATCGTCTCGATCTCGATCTCGCTGGTGGCGGTGCTGATCCCCATTTTCTTCATGCCCGGCGTGATCGGCTTGCTCTTCCACGAATTCGCGGTGGTGGTGTCGCTGTCGATTTTGGTCTCGGCCGGCGTCTCGCTGAGCCTGGTGCCCATGCTGTGCAGCCGCTTTCTCAAGCCTCACGCCCATGTGGAAGAAAACGCGCTGGGTCGCGTGTTTGAGCGTGGCTTCACCGCCCTGCTGAACGCCTACACCCGCAGCCTGGATGCGGCCTTGCGGCATCGCGGGTGGGTCTTGGGCGTGGCCCTGGCCAGCTTTGTGGCGAGTGCCTGGCTCTACACCAGCATTCCCAAAGGCTTCTTCCCGGAAGAAGATATCGGCCAAATCCAGGCCAGCACCGAAGCCGCCGAAGACATCTCCTTCGCCGCCATGACGGTGTTGCAAGAGCGCGTGGCCGCCTTGGTCAAAGACGACCCGGCCGTGGCCAGCGTCTCGGCTGCTGTGGGCGGCGGGGGCGGTGGCGGCAGCGCCGGCAATACCGGGCGCTTGTTCATCAACCTCAAGCCGCGCGGCGAACGCCCGCCCATGGCGCAAGTGCTGGAAGGCCTGCGCAAAAAGCTGCGCAGCGTGCCCGGCATCGCCGTCTATCTGCGCCCGGTGCAAAACCTGCAGCTGGGCGGCCGCCAGAGCAAGAGCCGCTACCAATACACGCTGCAATCCATCAGCGCTGGTGAGCTCAATGTCTGGGCCAGCAAGCTGCAAGACAAGCTGCGTGGCGATCCGCTGTTCCGCGACGTCACCAGCGACTCCCAGCTGCGCGGCCTGCAAGCCAATCTGATCATCGACCGTGAACGCGCCTCCTTGCTGGGCGTGCAGATGCAAGACCTGCGCAGCGCGCTCTACGACGCCTTTGGTGAGCGCCAGGTCTCCAGCATCTACGCCGAGAGCAATACCTACCAGGTCATCATGGAGGCCAGCGACGCCGATCGCCTGACCGAAGACGCCTTCGACAAGATCTATCTGCGCGGCAAGAACGGCGCCCTGGTGCCGCTGACGGCCTTTGCCAGCGTGCAAAGAGCGCTGGGGCCCACGGCGGTCAATCACCAAGGGCAGTTGCAAGCCATCACCCTGAGCTTCAACCTCGCACCCGATGTGCCCCTGGGCGACGCCACCGCCAAGCTGGACGGCTACGCCAAAGAGTTGCAACTCCCCAGCAGCATCATCACCAGCTACGGCGGCGATGCGGCGGTGTTCCAGGACTCGCAAGGGGGTCAGGTCTTGCTGATCGGCTTGGCGATTGCCGTGATCTATGTGCTGCTGGGCGTACTGTATGAAAGCTATATCCACCCGCTTACCATCCTGGCCGGCCTGCCCTCGGCCGCCGTGGGCGCCTTGATCACGCTGCAACTCTTCCACATGGACCTGACGCTGATTGCCACCATCGGCATCCTGATGCTGATCGGCATCGTCAAGAAGAACGCCATCATGATGATCGACTTCGCGCTGGACGCCCAGCGCAACGGCGGCATGAGCCCGCCCGAAGCGATCCGCGAGGCCTGCATCTTGCGATTCCGCCCCATCATGATGACGACGCTGGCCGCGCTGATGGGAGCCCTGCCGATTGCCTTGGGGTTAGGCGCCGGGGCCGAGCTGCGCCAACCTCTGGGCTTGGCAGTGGTGGGTGGCTTGATCCTGTCGCAGGCCGTGACGCTCTACATCACCCCGGTGATCTACCTGGCCCTGGACCGATTCAGCGGCAAGGGCCCGGATATGCGTGAAGTGGCAGCGGGCCGGATGACGGCCCACCAGTAAAAAGCCTGCCAAGACCGCATCGCCTTCAGGAGCCGAGCGCCGCATGTTTTCCCACATCTTCCTCGGCGTCAGCGATTTCGAACGCGCCCTGGCCTTCTACCAGCCGCTGCTGGCAAGCCTGGGCCTGACGCAGCGATTTTGTGAGCGGCAGCGGCCCTGGGCCGGCTGGCAAAGCCCCGGCGTGGCGCGGCCCCTGCTGCTGATCGGCCACCCTTTTGATGGCCAGGGCGCGCAGCCGGGCAATGGGCCCATGACGGCCTTGCTGGCCGACAGCCGCGCCGTGGTGGACCAGGCCTATGCACTCGCCCTGGCCCACGGCGGCCGCTGCGAGGGCGCACCGGGTTTGCGGCCGGACTATCACGCGCATTACTACGGCGCCTATTTCCGCGACCCGGATGGCAACAAGCTCTGCGTGGTTTGCCACACGCCACCCGATGCGCCTCACGCTGAAGCAGGCAGGGCATGAGCCGCCCGCAGCGCCTGCTGCTGGTGCTGGCCTTGCTGGGCGCCGCCTGGCTAACACTCAAATTCAGCGGCCTGTCGACCCAGCTCTTCACCCTGACGGAGTTGCGCGCCCTGTTTGATGGCCACCAAGGCCTGGGCCTGCTGCTATTCACCTTGCTCTTCATGGCCGGCAATCTGCTGCAGATTCCGGGCTGGATTTTTCTGGCTTCGGCGGTGCTGGCCCTGGGGCCGCTGTGGGGCGGCCTGGGCACTTATCTGGCCGCATGCTGCGCCTGCTTCAGCAGCTTTGTCTTCATCCGCTGGCTGGGTGGCGACGCCTTGCGCGCCTGGCAAAACAAGGGCCGGCTGAGCCAGCACCTGTTTGCGCGCCTGGACCGCCACCCGCTGCAAAGCGTGACCCTGCTGCGCCTGCTGTTCCAGACCGTGCCGGCCTTGAATGTGGCGCTGGCCTTGTCGGGCGTGCCTTGGCGCAGCTATGTCTTGGGCACCTTGATTGGCCTGCCGCTGCCGATTGCGCTCTACAGCCTCTTCTTCGACCGATTGGCACTGTGGCTGCACTTGCCAATACCCAGCTAGGCTGAGCCCGGCTAGGCCGCCACCCTGAATTCGCGCATGCCGATCACGCCGCTGGCGTCATAGCTGCGCTCCAGAAAATCAAAACCGCCGCCGTCTTGCCGCAGGCGCAGCAAGGCACTGGCGCGCGTGCCGTAAGTGGGCGTGGCGATGAAGATGGCGGACAGGGCCCGCTCCCAATCCAGCGGCACGCCGGTGGCGGGCAGGCTTTCATCCGGCGCGATGCGCGGGTCGCGCAGCAAGGCCAGCAAAGCCTCATCCCCACCCGGCGCCGCATGGTCCTCGGCCAGGCGCTGGGCCAGCGCGGACTTGAGCGTGAGTAGCTTGGGCCAAGGCGTGTCAAAGCCGGCATTGGAGACCGCGCACAGGCCAGGTTCTAGAACGAGGCTGCGCTGCCCACGGCTGGCGCGGCCCTCGAAGCCCAGCAATTGCTGGCCATCAAACAGCAGCAAGTTGAAACCCTGGAACTCGGCCGCGCGCGGCGCCAGTTGCGCCAGGTAGTCGGCCGCGCTGAGAGACTCGTCTTGCAAAAAATCGCTGACCAAGGCGCCGCGCGAAGGGGGCGCCGCAGCGCCTGCCGCCGCCGCACTCGGCAGCAGCCCAGGGTCGCGAAAATTGGTCAATGCCGCCAAGCGCCGCCCGCCAGCGCCCAGGCCCAGCCATGTGCCCCCGGCTTGCAAGTCCTGACCCGCCAGCACGCGGCTACCCGGCCACCAGCGCAGCGGCGCCGTAGGCCGGGCATAGAACTCATCGCGATTGGCCAGCAGCAGCAAGGGCGTGGCAGTGCCGGGCTGCCAGCGCCAGGCGATCAGGCACATGCGCTGGGCGCTCCGCACATCATCACGCGGCCTCGCCCCGGCCGAGGTAGGCGCGTATGGATTGAATCTGGCCTTGCGGATTGAAGCTGATGACGTCGACCACGAACAGCTCAACGGGATCTGCCGCATCAAACGGCTCAACGCGAATCTTCAGCTCGGCGGCCACGCTGGTGGTGTCGGCCATGAGGTTCAGCACCTCGATGGCAAGGCCAGCCGCATTGGCGAAGTTCTTGCGCGTTTCGGCCAGCGCTGCGGCCTTGCCCTGCACGGCAATCTGCCAGTCACGCAGGCTGACGTCCTCGGCCAGCATCGCTTCAATGGCCGCAATGTCTTTGCGCGCGTAGTGCTGCAGATAGGCCAGGACGGCGGCTGTATTGGCCTGCGCCCGCATGTCCGCTGAAGCCTGGGCCAGCACCTCGCTCATGCGCCAATCCGGCTCGGGGATGGCGCCGCAACGGGCAAACGCCCCTCCCGCCAAGCTTGGCCCAGGCCTTGCACGGCCTGGCTGAGCAAACCTATCACATGGTCAAAGCCCTGGGCCGGGCCGAAATACGGGTCGGGCACTTCCTGGCCTTGCAGGCCGGGCGCGAAGTCCAGCAGCAGGTGCAAGCGCGAATGCAAGGCGGCCGGGCACAGCAATTTCAACTCGCGCAGGTTCTCGCTGTCCATGGCCAGAATCAGATCGAAGCGCTCAAAGTCCGCCGCCACCACGCGGCGCGAACGCCATTTCTTGTTGGGGCTGAGCCCGGCGCGCTGCGCTGCAGCGGCAGCGCGTGCGTCGATGGGGCCGGGCCGAGGTGCGGCGCGCACGCCGGCCGACTCAATCACCGAAAAAGCCTGCGCCGCGCCAGGCCCGAAGCCCGGCAGGCGCGTCTTCATCAGCAGCTCGGCCAGCGGCGAGCGGCACAGATTGGCCGTGCAGACCAGCAGCACCGCAGGCATGAGGATCAGCGTGCCAGTTCAGCACGCATGGCGTCGATCACCGCCTTGTAATTGGGCTTGCCGAAGATGGCGGAGCCGGCCACAAAGGTGTCGGCGCCGGCATCGGCGATTTGGCGGATGTTGTCCACCTTGACGCCACCGTCGATCTCTAGGCGGATGTCGCGGCCGCTGGCATCGATGATGCGGCGGGCTTGCTCCAGCTTCTTCAGCGCGCTGGGCAAGAAGCTCTGGCCGCCGAAGCCGGGGTTGACGCTCATGATCAGCACCAGATCCACCTTGTCGATCACCCATTCCAGCACGTCAAGCGGCTCGGCCGGGTTGAACACCAGACCGGCTTGCTTGCCTTCGGCCTTGATCAGCTGAAGGGTGCGGTCCACATGCTTGGAGGCATCGGGGTGGAAGCTCACCAGATCGGCGCCGGCCTTGGCAAACGCCACGGCCAGGGCGTCCACCGGCTCGACCATCAGGTGCACGTCGATCGGGCAAGGCGTGCCGTCGGGCTTGACCGAGTGCTTGCGCAGGGCTTCGCAGACCATCGGCCCGAAGGTCAGATTGGGCACGTAATGGTTGTCCATCACGTCAAAGTGCACCCAGTCGGCGCCCGCCGCCAGGACGTTGCGCACCTCCTCGCCCAGGCGGGCAAAGTCGGCCGAGAGGATGCTGGGGGCGATGCGGAAGTTGGTGCTCATGGCGGGGCGGCTACTTAGTTTGGAATGGGCGCGTGGAACGCAGGCCTGGATTCTATGAGCCTGCCCGCCGGCGCGCTTTTGCCGCCCATTTCAGGGCCTGCCGCGTGGCAAGCCCTGGGCTGGTCACTCTCAAGTCCCAAAGGGTCCCAAAGTGGCCCTCGCCGATCAGCGACCCATTTCCTGCAGATAGCGCTTGCGAGCTTCGAACGCTGTGCCAGCAAAGTCGCTGAACACCCCGTCCACACCGGCGCGGAAGTAGGTCAGGTACTCGGCCACCGGGTCGCCGCCGTAGACACCGGCCAGGCGGCCCGCTTCGCTGCGGAAGGTGAACACATGCACGGCCAGGCCGAGCTTGTGGGCATCTGCGATCACGCTATTGGGCACAGCCTTGTTGACCGCCTTGGCGCCGCCGGTGCCATCGGGCGAGGTCAGCAGCATCACTTCGGGCTTCCAGGGGCCGATAGCATCGGCATAGGTCTTGATCTCGGCCAGACCGGCCGGGGTGAGCATCACGCCGAAGTAGCGCGGGTCGCCGGCCAGGGTCCAGCTGTAGGGGCGGCCGGAGACGAAATGATCCGAGTTGGGCTGCTCGTAAATCATCGCGCCGGTCTTGTAGTCGACATCATTGCCGTCGATCAGCTGCACGGTCGTGGCCTTCATGCCCTGGGCGCGCAGATACTTCAGCGTGGCGGGGTCGAAGCTCTGCACCAGCAGGGCGGAGCCCTTGCTGTCCAGATTGTTGGCCCGGATCTGCTTGAGGAAGATGTCTTCGAAAGCGTGGTCGCCGCAGCCATTGGCCTTGGCCTGGCCGTTGTTCCAGATCGGGTTCTTCAACTCGGGGTAGACGCTGATGCTGCGGCCCTTGGCCTTGCTCTTGGCCACGGCGATGTCGATCACTTCCTGGAAGGTCAGCACCGGGTACTTGCCGTTCTGGGCCGTGGCCTGAACGCGGTCGGCGGCGTTGTCATAGCTGGTGCCACCCAGCCACTGCTTCAGTTCAGCAACGGTGAAGTCGCTGATCGACCAGTCATTGGTGTGGTCTTCACCGTCCACCACCAGCGACTTCAGCACCGACTTCGGGTCGGCTGGATTCGTCAGATCGCTCAGATAGCTGGCCGGGCCGCCGTATTTGGCTGCGTCGTACTTCACCGGCACCAAGACGCCCGGCACCGTGCGCTTGCGCGCGGCCACCACGGCATTGGTCTTGGCCACTGCGGCGATATTGGTGTTGTCGCTGAGCCAGGGGTTGTGGCGCGCCACCAGCACGCAGTCCTTGGTGAGGTGCAGGTCCAGTTCCAGCGAATCAGCGCCGGCGTCCGCAGCGCCTTCGTAGCTGGGGCCGGTTTCTTCCGGGAACAGACCCGGCAGGCCACGGTGGCCGATCACCAGCGGATCCAGGCCGCCCAGCGTGGGCAGCGGCGTCTGCACATCACCGCCGCCACCGCAGGCGCTCAGTGCCAAGCCGGTCAACAGCGCGGCAGCCAGGACGGTTGCACGGGCACCGCCATTGAGATTGTTCTTTTTCATGAGCTCGCCCCAAGTGTGTGAATGCGGGCAGTGTGGCGAGCCTCAATGAAACGGCGATGACAAAGAGTGTGCGCTTACCTGTCCGGGCGATGCGCGTGGCCCCAAGGGCGGCCGCCACGCCGCAGCAAGACCTGGCCCCGGGCATGAAGCCAAGGCGTGCGACTCAGGGGCGCTTGAAATCAGCGCGCGCCTGGTCCACCTGCTCTCGGGTCACGCAACCCAGGGCGTGATCGTTGATCAAACCCATGGACTGAATGAAGGCGTACATGGTCGTGGGGCCCACAAACTTCCAGCCGCGCTTTTTCAGATCTTTGGACAGGGCGCGCGAAGCATCAGATTCGGTCAAGGCTTGCGGCGTTTCGGGCAAGTCAGCCGGGTGCGGCTCGAAGCGCCAGATATAGCGCGCCAGCGAGCCCTGTTCGGCCACCAGTTCCAGGCAGCGTTGCGCGTTATTGATGACGGCCTCGATCTTGCCGCGGTGGCGCACGATGCCGGCGTCTTGCAGCAGGCGTTCCACATCCTCGGCGCCGAACTGTGCGAGCAGCGCAAAGTCAAAACCCGCGAATGCAGCGCGAAAGGCTTCGCGTTTATTGAGGATGGTGCGCCAGGACAGACCGGACTGAAAACCTTCCAGACACAGCTTCTCAAACAGGCGCTGGTCCGTCGCCACCGGGAAACCCCATTCGGTGTCGTGATAACGCAGATAGGCTTCGTCGCCTGCAGCAGCCGCGCACCAGCGGCAACGCGGCCAGCCATCAGGGGGGAGATAGAGAGTTTGCTGAGTCATGGCGCTGCGTTCGCGTTGAAGGGGCTTTGGCTCGAAGCATAGCGCCCGCCCTAGAATCAGCGCCATGGCAAACCCCCAATTCAAATGCAGCGCCCAGGTCGAAGTACTGGCCGAGCAGACTCAAGCCGAGCAAGGTGTTTTCGCCTTCAGCTACACCGTCACGGTCGAGAACGTGGGCGACATCTCGGCGCAGCTGATTGGCCGCCACTGGACCATCATCGACGCGCGTGGCCATGAGCAAAAAGTGGACGGGCTGGCCGTGGTCGGCCATCAGCCCCTGCTGGCGCCGGGCCAGAGTTTCAAGTACAGCAGCTGGGCGCAGATCGGCACCAAGCAAGGCAGCATGCGCGGGCGCTTTTTGTGCGTGACCGAAGATGCCGAGGTGTTCTACAGCGAGGTGCCCGAGTTCATGCTGGCCGATAGCGGCGCTCTGCACTGATGGCACTTTTGGGCTTGCGCCGCAGCGTCGCCTGGGATCTCACCGCCCTGCTCAATGCCGCCGACCCGCGGGCGGAGATGGCGGCGCGCAATTTGTGGCTGGCGCGTTTGCTGGAGTGGCTGCGCCACCCGGCCGAGCGCGACGAAGCCGCCGTGCAAACGCCGCTGCCCTTGCTGCGGCTCAAGCACCTGCTCAATGTGCTGGACCGCCACCCCGAACATGCGCTGACGGTCTCGCGCTTGCTCAATTCGATCTGGCGCGATCTGGACGCAGCCAGCCTCTTTGTGGATGTGGGCTTCGCCCCGCGCGTGGCCTTCTGGCCCGAATTTTTCCATCGCCTGGGCCAGCATCTGCTACCCAGCACCGCCGACACCAACGATCTGGGCGAGCTGTTCAAGCTGCTCTTCCCCGAAGAGTCCGATGAACAATGGTTGCTGGGCATTGATGCCAGCACCTTGCTGCGCCTGGAGCGCTTGCTGGAAATCGGCAAGCCCGAGCCCGGCTCGGTGGACAGCAGCCAAGCCAAGCCCTGGTTGCAGCCCATGCTCTTCGGCCTGACGGCCCTGGTCAGCGCGGTGCGGTCCGCCGGCCTGAACGGCACGCTGCGCCGGCGCATGAGCCCCACGCTCGTGGCCGCCAAGCCCTTCGAGCAACTTGCTAGCGCTTGCGATGCCTTGACCCTGGCCGTGCAAGCCGACGACCGCGCCGCCACGATGCAGGCCCTGAGCTTTTTGCGCGCTCTGCTGGATGCTTGCCGCAAAGCCGCCAACAGCGTGCCCGAGCACTTGGAACAGTTCGGCGTGTCGGTGGACATCATGTTCTCGGTGGAACAACTGCTGGCGCGCATCCAGCGCATCGAAGCCTTGCTGGACAGCCTGGCCGGTGAGCATCCGCAGCAAGAGCTGGCCCGGCTGCTTGCCGCCCTGGTGCGCGTGGGGCATGAGCGGCGCAGCATCCGCACCCTGTTCGCCCGGCATTACTCGCTGCTGGCACGCAAAGTGGCAGAGCGCAGCGCCGAAACCGGCGAGCACTACATCACACGCGACCGCGCCGACTACCGCATGATGCTGCGCCATGCCGCGGGCGGCGGCGCCATCATCGCGGGCACCACCTTCGTCAAGTTCCTGGTCATGGCCCTGGGGCTGAGTGCGCTGTGGTCGGGCTTTTGGGCCGGCATGAATTACGCGATGAGTTTCCTCATCATCCATTTGCTGCACTGGACCGTGGCCACCAAACAGCCGGCCATGACGGCGCCGGCCATGGCGCACAAGCTGCAGCACATCGAGTCCGAGGGCGGGCTGGACAGCTTTGTGGACGAGGTGGCCAATCTGTTCCGCTCACAGATTGCCGGCATCCTGGGCAATCTGGCCGTGGTGGCGCCGGTGGTGCTGGGCATTCAGCTGCTCTGGCGCGCCTTGTTTGGCGCGCCGCTGGTGGGCGCCGCGCAAGCCGACTATGTGCTGCATGGTCTGACCCTGCTGGGCCCCACCGTCTTGTTTGCAGCCTTCACCGGCGTGCTGCTGTTCGCCAGCAGCCTGGTGGCAGGCTGGGTGGAGAACTGGTTTGTCTTCCACCGCCTGGAAAGCGCCATCGCCTGGAACCCCGGCATCATCCACCGATTGGGCGCCAACCGCGCGGCGCGTTGGGCGCGCTGGTGGCGCGACAACATCAGCGGCGTGGCCGCCAATGTGGCGCTGGGCATGATGTTGGGCCTGGTGCCGCCGGTGCTGGCCTTCATCGGCCTGCCGCTGGATGTGCGCCACGTCACCTTGTCCACCGGCCAGTTGGCCGCCAGCGTCGGCGCGCTGGGACTGGGCATCTTTCAGCTCAGCGCCTTCTGGTGGTGCGTGGCAGGCATTGCCGCCACCGGCTTGCTCAATCTGGGCGTGAGCTTCTATCTGGCCCTCAAGGTGGCCCTGCGTTCACGCGGCATCCGGCTGGCCGATCGCTCGCGGGTCACCGCGGCCATTTGGCAGCGCCTGCGGCAGCAGCCGCGCAGCTTTTTCTTGCCGCCCAAAGCCGACAGCGTGACGCCAGACAAGAACTGAGGCGGGGCTTGGGGCTTATTCTTGATTCTGATCGCCCCGGCGCTCGCCCCCTTTGCGGCCGGAGAACATGGTCCACCACACGATGAACACCAATAGCGCCAAGGCCAGCAAAGCCTCCAGCAAGATCACAGCCATGTTTTCTCCGTCCCGGGTTGGCCAGCTGCGGGGCAGGCTGGCGGCGCTGGCGATTCTAGGGCTGCTGACGGCTTGCGCTTCCTCGCCGCCGGCGCCACCGAGCAAACCTGGCACACCCCTGCCCGCCGCCACGCCGGCCTTGGAGGAGCAAGCGCCGCGCCAGCGCCAGGTCTTGCTGCGCGAACGCTCTCGCTGGGTGGCCGCCGACTGGAGCGAGCTGCCCGGCTGGGGCGAAGACCGCGCCACCGAGCTGTGGCCCGCCTTGCTGCAAAGCTGTGCCCGCCCGGCCCCGGGCTGGGCAGCGGTCTGCGCCCGCGCCCGCATGGAGCCGCCACCGACCGACGACACCAGCGCCAGCCTGTGGCTGATGCAGCATCTGCGCCCCTACCGGGTGGAAAGCCTGGAGGGCGAAGCCCAAGGCCTGCTGACCGGTTATTTCGAGCCGCAGCTGGAAGCCACCCGGCGGCCGCAAGGCGCATTCAAGGTGCCGGTGCTCGGCGCCCCGGCAGATTTGCAGCAGCGCCGACCCTATTTCACCCGGCAGCAAATCGAATCCGAGCCGGCCGTGAAGGCCCGCCTGCGCGAGCGCGAACTGGCCTATCTGGATGACCCGCTGGACCTGCTGGTGCTGCAAATTCAGGGCTCGGGCCGGGTGCGGTTTTCCGGCCAGGACGGCAGCCAGCAATGGGTGCGCCTGGCCTTTGCGGGGCATAACGACCACCCCTATCAATCGATCGGCAAGACGCTGATCGAGCGGGGCGAGCTGCGCCCCGGCGAGGCCTCCTGGCCGCAGATCCGCGACTGGCTGCGCCGCAATCCGCAGCGCAGCAATGAGTTGCTGTGGAGCAATCCCCGCTACGTCTTCTTCCGCGAAGAACCCCTGCCCGACCTGAACCTGGGGCCGCGCGGCGCCCAGGGCGTGCCGCTGACGCCGGGCCGCTCCATCGCCGTGGATCGCAACAGCGTGCCCTACGGCACCCCCGTGTGGCTGGATGCCAGCGAGCCCTTGAGCAGCCAGCCCTTGCGCCGCCTGGCCATGGCGCAGGACACCGGCAGCGCCATAGTCGGCGCGGTGCGGGCCGACTACTTCTGGGGCTGGGGCCGCGAAGCCGAAAGCCAGGCCGGGCGCATGAAGCAGCCGCTGCGCCTGTGGGCGCTGTGGCCGGACGATGGCACGGCCACCAGCCGCTGAAGCGGCACTCACCAGCCCTGTGGAGGGCAGGCAATTCCGCCTGGATAAACAGCGCGCTGCGGCCTAGAGTTGAACGGTGGGGAGCCGGGGTTCGCTCCCCACGCCAATACGGCGGACCCCAGCAAGGAGCTCATCATGTCCAGCGCAAAACTTCATGTGTTTTCTGAAGGTGGCTTGCATATGTCGCTCTTGGTGGCTGTGCTGGCGATCTTCGCCGGCGTCTTGATTCAAGACCTCTTCCTCAGCGCCGAAGGCCAGGGCATCGTGCTGACAACGCTGAGCAGCGCCAGCACGCAAGGCCAATCGCCGCCTGCTCGCTGAGGCCTGGGCTTAGGCGCCGGACCGTTCGGCCCATACGGCCCTTGCGGCCAGTTGCACCTGGCTTCACAGGGCCATCGTCACAGCACCTGCACGCCTTTCCAGAAGGCGTAATGGCCCTTGATTTCCGCGGCCGCCTCGGTGGGCTCGGGGTAGAACCAGACTGCGTCGGGGTTCATCTCGCCGTTGACGAACAGGCTCAGGTAGTGCGCCTGGCCCTTCCACGCGCAACCGCTGCGGTGGTTGCTGAAGCTGGTGTATTCGCGCTTGAGCGACTCGGGCGGGAAGTAATGGTTGCCTTCCACCAGCACCGTTTTATCGCTCTCGGCGATCACCACACCGTTCCAAACTGCTTTCATTTCACGCCCTCTTGGCTGACTGATCGAGGGGAACTATAGCCAGCACCGACAATGGCGAAGTGAAACGCTATTACTCCCACCAAGATAAAGACATTTTCATCACCGCCGGCTCGGCCAAAGAGCTGGCGCCGGGCAGCTTCGGCGTCTGCGCCATAGGCGGCGGCGCGGAGGGCTGGTCGGTGGTGCATATCGGCCCAGAGGGCGACGTGGCCGACCTGGGGCAAGAGTACTACTTCGCCACGCCCGAAGAGGCCCTGGAATTCGTGAAAGAGCTGATCGATCTGATGATCGCCGCGGCCGAGCCCGGCGACTCACGCTAGCGCGCCGAATCGGGAATTCACCCCCATTTCACCGGCCTGCGCTGCAGCAGCCCGGCCGGCTTTGGCGCAGAATGGTGCTATTCACATTCCGCGACTCATCTCGCGCTCAGCATGAGCGAGGCCAATTCATCGCCAGCAGTTCAGCCCGCGCCAGCGACGGCGGCGTCGGCTGAAGACATTGCGTCGCGGCTGGACGCCGCCAAACAGCTCTGCGACAACCTGGATGGCGAGGCCCTGCACGCCGCGCTGCAAGACCTGGCCAAAGCCGAGTTGAGCCCCGAGCAAGCCTTGCTGGCGGAGTTGCTGCGCGAGTTCCCCAGCACCACGCGCTCCGGCAAGAGCTTGAGCCAGCAATTGCAAGAGGGTTCGGTGCGGCTGGAGCTGGCCAAGGCCATGGGCTCCCTGCTGGCGCAGGCCTGGGCCTGGGAGGCGCAGCAGATCGTGCAGTTCCGCCTGCGCCTGCATCACTCCGCGCTGCACAGCGCCGCCATGGCGATGGACCTGCTAACCCGCTCGGGCCGCGGCCACCAAGCCGCAGCGCTGGGTTGCAGCTTGTGCGCAGCCCTGGTGGATGCCGAGCTGTACGGCGAAGTGATCGCCCGCAGCGCCGCGCTGCTGGCCCTGCGCGAGCTGCTGCAACCCAGCGCCATCTGCGCCGTCTTGAACAGCACGGCCTCGGCCCATTTTTTCCTCGCCAGCAATCTGCCTGACACCGAGGCCGGCCCGCATTGGGCCGCCTGTCTGGACATGCATAGGCAGTCCTTGCAATGCGCTCAAGCGGCCGGCATGAGCACACGCGCCACCATCTCGCATCTGAACCTGGCCGTGGTCCATGCCACCCTGGGCCAAACAGCGCTCGCGCAAGAACATTTGACCCAGTTCAACCGGGTCTGCGAGGAGACGCTGGCGCATCTGGGCATCAGCACGGTGTGGCGGGGCTGGCAGCGCCTGTGCACGGCCATGCTGGCCTGCCAAAGCGAGTCTGCCGACGCGGGATGGGCCGAGCTGCTGGACCTGGCAGAGTCATTGCGCGGGCAAGAGGGTGTGCATCAGCATATTTGCGAAGCTGCTTTGGCCACCATCGTGCGCCTGGGGCGCCAGCAAGGACGCTTTGAGCAAGCCCTGGCCGCCAGCCAGGAACTGCTGCACTTGCAGGTCGAGTTGCGGCGCAAGCTGGCCAAAACCCTGGCCGACACCGTGGACGATGTGATGGAGCGCCCCAAGCTGCAGCAACGCAATGCGCAGCTGGCCGAACAAGGCATCTTGCTGGAAGGCTCGCTGGCGCAGCGCAATGCCCAGCTGCAACAAGCCTTGGCCGAGCTGCAGGCCGAAGCCCACACCCGCCGCGCCGCCGAAGCCAAGCTGCAAGCCGCCCACGATGAGTTGGAAGACCAGGTGCGCCTGCGCAGCCGCGAGCTGGAAACCGCCATGCAAGCGCTGATGCGCCAGGAGCAGCAACTGGCCTTGTCACGCATGGTGGTGGGCGTGGCCCACGAGATGAACACGCCGCTGGGCAATGCCCGCATGGCGGCCAGCACCATGCAAGCCAGCTGCACACAGCTGCTGGCCGATCTGCAGACCAATCAGATGCGCCGCAGCGAATTGCAAAGCAGCTTGGCCACCTTGCAAAGCGGCAGCGCCGTGATTGACCGCGCACTCGAGCGCGCCGCCATCCTGGTGCAGCGATTCAAGGCCTTGGCCATCAGCCAGCATGACGAGGCCTGCGTGGACTTCGACGTCGTGCACCTGCTGCAGAGCTGCCAGGACGCATGGCAGCAAAAACTGGCCGGCAGCGGCGTGCGGATTCAACTCCACGCCGACGCGCCCGCCTGCACCATCCGCGGCTACCCGCGCGCCTTGCAAGAAGCCCTACAGCAATTGCTCGACAACAGCTTGCTGCACGGCTTCACGCCCGGCCAAAGCGGCCTGATTGAGATCGGCTTGACCCGGGCTGAGCCCGCCCATGTGCAGCTGAGCTGGCAGGACGACGGCCGCGGCATTGCCGCCGAACACCTGCCCCATGTGATGGAGCCGTTTTTCACCACCCAGCTCGGGCAAAGCGGCACCGGCCTGGGCCTGAGCTATGTCAACAGCCTGGTGTGCCACTTGATGGGCGGCCAGGTCAGGATTGACAGCGCGCCGGGCCAGGGCTGCAAGATTGTCTTGCGCTTGCCCTTGCAGCAAAGCTGAGGCCCAGCGCCTCGGCGCGGCGGCTGGGGCCGAGCAGGTGGCGCCTGCCGGCGACGATCAGTTCGCGGCCAGCAGCGCGCTGGCCAGGGCCTCGGCCACCTCGATTCCATCGACCCCTGCGGACATGATGCCGCCGGCATAACCCGCACCTTCACCGGCGGGGTACAAGCCCTTGACGTTGAGGCTTTGGTAGTCGCGCCCACGGGTGATGCGCAGCGGTGAGGAGGTGCGTGTTTCCACCCCGGTCAGCACCGCATCGGGCATGGAGAAGCCGCGGATCTGGCGCTCAAACGCGGGCAAGGCCTCGCGGATGGCATCCAGGCAATACTCCGGCAAGCTGCCGCGGCCCTTTTGCTGCAAGTCGGTCAGCGTGACGCCGGGCTTGTAGGACGGCTCCACATTGCCCAGCACGCGGCTGCGCTGGCGTTTGATGAAGTCACCCACCAAGGCGCCGGGGGCCTTGTAGCCGCCCTCACCCAACTCGTAGGCGCGGCTTTCCCAGATGCGCTGGAAGGCCATGCCGTCGAGTGGGCTCACCGGGCCCTCGGTCTTGCCGTCTTGCCGGTAGTCTTGCGGACTGATGCCCACGACGATGCCGGCATTGGCATTGCGCTCATTACGCGAGTACTGGCTCATGCCGTTGGTGACCACGCGCTCGGGCTCAGACGTGGCCGCCACCACCGTGCCGCCCGGGCACATGCAAAAGCTGTAGACCGAACGGCCGTTCTTGGCGTGATGCACCAGCTTGTAATCGGCCGCGCCCAAGATCGCGTTGCCGGCATTGGGGCCGAAACGGGCCTTGTCGATCAGGCTTTGCGGATGCTCGATGCGGTAGCCAATCGAGAAAGGCTTGGCCTCCATGAACACGCCGCGCTCATGCAGCATGGTGAAGGTGTCGCGGGCGCTGTGGCCCAGGGCCAGCACGACGTGATCGGCGCGGATCTGCTCGCCGCTGGCCAGGCTGACACCGCGAATATGGCCGTCTTCGATCAGCAAGTCGCTGACCTTTTGCTCGAAGCGAATCTCGCCGCCCAGGGCCTCGATCTCGGCGCGCATCTTGATCACCATGGACACCAGGCGGAAGGTGCCGATATGCGGCTTGCTGACGTACAGAATTTCTTCCGGCGCACCGGCCTTGACGAACTCGGTCAGCACCTTGCGGGTGAGGTGGCGCGGGTCGGAGATCTGGCTCCAGAGCTTGCCGTCCGAGAAGGTGCCGGCGCCCCCTTCGCCGAATTGCACATTCGACTCCGGGTTGAGCTCGCTCTGGCGCCACAGACCCCAGGTGTCCTTGGTGCGCTCACGCACATGCTTGCCGCGCTCCAGCACGATGGGGCGCAAGCCCATTTGGGCCAGGATCAAGGCGGCAAAGATGCCGCAGGGGCCGAAGCCGATCACCACCGGGCGCGGCCGGGATTCGGCCGCATAGAAATCCGCCGGCGCATGGCCGACAAATTTATAGCTGGTGTCGGGCGAGGGCTTGATGTGGGGGTTGGCGGCATGGCGCGCCAGCACTTCGGGCTCCAGCCCGGCGGCCAGTTCGCAGTCAATCGTGTAGATCAGCAGAATGGCCGAGCGCTTGCGCGCGTCATAGCTGCGCTTGAAAACAGTGAAGTTCAAGAGCTGCGCATCGCTCGCCAGGCCCAGGGCTTGCACAACAGCGGGGCGCAGCGCGTCCTCGGCATGGTCAAGCGGCAGGCGGAGTTCGGTGATGCGAAGCATGATGAAGGGTGTTTCAGTGATTCAGAGTTTGACCGGAATCTTCACAGACTCAGGGTCGAAAAAACAAAAGGCCCTGCCAAAAGGAAGGGCCTGATGTTTTCAGCAAATCCAGCAAGTTCGGCCAAATGCCGAGGCTGAATTAACCGCCGTTGCTGCAACGCTTGCCGGGGTTCTTCTTGCTGCGGGTGTGCGAACCACGCTCCAGGCTGCACTTCTGGCCCTTGGGGGCGGTGAAGGTCACGCCCTTAGGAGCGACGGGACGGGGAGTGGCGCGGCGAGCGGCTTCGGTAATGATTTTGTTGCCCATGAATGGCTCCGGTACAAGGGATTGGATGCAAGAAAAGGTATTGCAAAAGATCACCAACCCGCTGCCGCAGCCCCGATTCAGACTCTGCCGCCCGGCTCCATTCGAAAAATGAAACCAGGGCGTAAAACCCGAAAACAAAGCCAAACCCGGCGCGACTGAGTTGGAATGAACCGCGCATTTTACGGTGTTCTGGGACCCAGCGCGTTTTCTGACGCTGAGGCGGCCCGAAACCCTGCAAATTGAGCCCGCGCGCCGCCACTTGTGGGCGCCGCACCACGGCCACCGGCCCCGCCCGAAACCTGGGGTCAGAGTCGATTTATTGAACCGGCAAGTTAATCGACTCTGACCCCAGTTTTGAGAGCAGCAAGCGCGCGCCTGCCGGGTTGGTGGCGCAAGGGATGTTGTGCACATCACAGGCGCGCACCAGGGCGTTGATGTCGGGTTCATGGGGCTGCGGGGTCATGGGGTCGCGCAGAAAGATCACCACATCCACCTCCCCGGCCGCCAAGCGGGCGCCGATTTGCAGGTCACCGCCCAAGGGACCGCTGAGCAGGCATTCCACCTGCAAGCCACATTCGCGCTGCAATCGCCCGCCGGTGGTGCCGGTGGCCAGCAAATGGCAGCCTTGCAAAAAAGTCTTGAATTCGGCCGCCAGGGCGACCATTTGGTTCTTCTTGCCGTCGTGGGCGATCAGGGCGATGTTCATGCCCAAATCCTAGGGCAGCTGGGGCGAGGCGAGTTACAATCCAGCGTCAAGTTGCAGCCGCGCCAGGCAACTCGACCCGCACCGCCAGCCCGCCCAACTCAGCCGAAGTGCCAGCGCTGATGCGCCCGCCATGTGCCGCCACGATGCGCTGGGCGATGGACCAACCCAGGCCGCTGCCCGGCTGCTCATGGCCGAGCACGCGAAAGAAACGTTCGCCCAAACGGGCCGCATCTGCCGGGCTAAGGCCGGGGCCGCTGTCTTCCACCTGCAGCAAGACGCCTGCTGACCCGTTCGCGCTCAAACTGAGGCGGATCTGCGCGGCAGTCGGGCTGTAGCGAATGGCGTTGTCCAGCAAATTGCGCAGCAGTGCGGCCAACAAGCTCGGGTTTCCCGACACCCATACGGCAGGCTCGGCCGCCACTTCCAGTTGCTGGCCTTTTTGCACCGCCTGCACCGCCAATTCGGCCACCTGGCCGCGCAGCACATCGGCCAGATTGAGCGCCTGCATGGCCGGCAACTCGCCCGCCTCCAGGCGCGACAGGGTCAGCAACTGATCCACCAGCCGCCCGGCCCGGTCACAGCCCGCCAGAGTGGCCTGCAACGCATGTTGACGCTCCTGCGCCTTGGGCTCAGCCAGGGCCACTTGCGCCTGGGCGCGGATGGCGGCGATGGGGGTGCGCAGCTCATGCGCGGCGTCGGCCGTGAAGCGGCGTTCGGCCTGCATCAGCGCGGCAATGCGGGCGAACAGATCGTTCAGGGCCTGCAACATGCCCTGGGTTTCGCGCGGCGCGGCGGCCAAATCGAGGGCGTGCAAGTCACCAGCGGGCCGCGCGGCCAACTCGGCCTGAATGCGCCGCAGCGGCGCAAAGCCGCGCCACACCCCCCACCACAAGCCGGCAGCAAGCAAAGGCAGGGCCAGCAGCATGGGCCAGAGCGTGCTGCGCAGCACCGCCATCAAAATGGCGTCGCGCGAGTCCATGCGCTCGCCCACCAGCACCAGCACATCGCGCTCTTGCCCGCGCGCGACGAAGAAGCGCCAGGACTCACCCTCCCGCTTCACCGTGCTGAAGCCGCCCACGCGGGCCTGCGCCAGATCCAGCATGGCGTGCTCGGGCGCATTGGCTGAACGCAGAGCCAGATGGCCTTCGTGAAATACCTGGAACAAGACCTTGGGGGCATAGCGGTGCAGGCTGGGCGCGTCCACCTCATGCGAGTCTTCGGCAAATTCATGCGCAGCCTGCTGCACCACCAGCAAGGCAGCGGCCTGGGCCAGATGGCCGTCCAGCAACTCGGTCAGCTCATGCCGCGCATCCCACCAAGTCAGCGCCGCCGTGGCCGCCCACAGCAGGCAGACCAGGCCCAGCACAAAGGCCAGCAAGCGCCCTTGCAAGGACGGCGCGCGCTTGGTCGGCGGGTGCGCCGCGCTCATCACGGCGCTGCTTTGGCAGTGAGCAAATAGCCCACGCCGCGCACGGTCTGGATCAGGCCGGCGCCGAGCTTGCGGCGCAGATGATGCACATGCACCTCCACCGCATTGCTGTCCACCTCGCTGCCCCAGCTGTAGAGCTGCTGTTCCAGCTGTTCGCGCGACAGCACTCGGTCGGCATTGAGCATCAGCGCTTGGAGCAGATCGAACTCGCGGGTGGACAAGGCCACCTCCACGCCGGCTTGCCGCACGCTGCGCGCGGCAGGGTCCAGGGTCAGGTCTTGCGCCACCAGGCAGTCTTGCGCCTGGCCATGAGCCCGCCGCACCAAGGCCCGCAGGCGGGCGGCCAACTCATGCAGGTCAACCGGTTTGATGACGTAATCATCGGCGCCCGCGTCAAGCCCGCGGATGCGCTCAGACAAGGCGTCACGGGCGGTCAGCACCAATACCGGCAGTGTCAGGCCGGCGCGCCGCCATGCGGCCAGCACGTCCATGCCATCGAGCTTGGGCAGGCCCAGGTCCAGCACCGCGGCGGCATAGCTCTGGGCGCGCGCCTCGCGCTCCGCCGCCAGACCATCACGCACCCAATCGACCTGAAAGCCGAGCTGGCGCAGGCCGGCCCGCAAGCCATCGCCCAAGAGCGGGTCGTCTTCTGCAAGCAGTATTCGCATGAGGAATTATTGCCCCTCAATCGTCATCGTCATGATGCTGCTGTGCCGTTGCCGCTGTCACCACAGGCGCCTGCTGCCACTGCCAGGCCCAGAAGCCCAGCACCGCCACCAGGATCAGGGCTGCCAGCGGCGCCCAGCTGCGGCGAATGCCCTGCTCGGGCGCGGCCTGCTTGCGGCCTGTGATCATGGCGCGCGGCAGGTTCTCGCGGTGCAGCCAGCTCGACACCAGTACGCCCAGCACATGCAGGCCGATGACGGCCAGCAAACCATTGGCCAGCAGCTCATGCGCGCCCTCCAACCATTCGCCGCCCAGCTCGGTGTAAGTGGCATAGCCGCTGGCGGTCAGGCCCAGGGCCAGACCCAGCATGGCCACAATCGCCAGAGCACCGGCCGGATTGTGGCCCGCAAAGTGCTGCGGCCGCCCTTGCAGCAGCCCGCGCAGATAGGCCAGCACGGCAGCAGGGCCGCGCACAAAGTTGGCAAAACGCGCGTGGCGGCTGCCCAGCAGGCCCCACACCAGGCGGAAGATCACCAAACCAGCCAAGGTATAGCCCAGGCTCACATGCACCAAGCGCCAGCGCTCGGTCTCGGCGGTGAGGTAGGCACCGGTGAAGCTCAGCACCATCAACCAGTGCACCAGGCGCTGCGGCAGATCCCAGATCAGCTGGGGTGAGGCGACGGACGCTTGGCCGGCAGACGCTTGCGGATCAGCCGCGCCAGCGGCGTCATTGGATTCAGTCGGCTTAGCGGGGGATGCGGACATCGTGTTCATTGAAAATTCCTTTCGTGTCGGCTTGGGTATGGCAGGCCGCGCAATTGGCGGCGCTCTTGACGGCGGGCAGCTTCCAACTGGCGGCCGAGACCTCGTCGTGCTTGCGCACAAACCAGGCGCTGCGGGTGATGCGGTCTTGTGGCGGGTTTTCAGCCGCCCGTTTGCCGGTGCCCGCGTTGGCCGTCAACCAGGTGGACAAGGCCTTGACCGTGGCCGGGTCCAGCGAGGCATCGCTGCCGAAATGCTGCGGCAGGCCTTGCATCAAACGCTGCCAGGACGCAGCCTGCAGGAACTGCGGCGGATAAGCCATGTGGCAGGCCGCGCATTCCTGCTTGTACAGCGGCAGCAAGGGCGCGCCGGCAGCGCGAGCGCGATCGCCATCGGCACTCACCGGCCCGGCAGCGAGGCCACCAGCCAAGAGGCCGGCCAGGATGGCGCGCGTGCGGAGAAGTTTGTTTGTCTTCATGAAAGGCTCCACCTCAAGGTTTGAGCGTCAGCAGCCAGCTCAGCACATCGGCTTTCTCGCCGGGCGTGCAGGCGCGGGCCAACACGTCCTTGCAATTGCGGCCAAACCATTTCTCCACCTTGGCGGCATCGCTGAAGCGGGCCGGGTTGAAGGCCGGCGCCAGGGGCTGAATCGGCTTTGCCGTGGCCGCATGCTGGCCGGCTTGGGTGGGAAGCGCACCGTGGCAGGACGCGCATTGCCAGCTCTGCCCATGGTTGCGGTTGAAGAATTGCTGCCCGCGCTGCGGGCTGGCCGGCACACCAGCTTGGGCGCTGTAGCCCGCCAGCAATTGCTCGGGCGTGTCGGCCTGGGCCGCAGCGGCGGCCAGCAGGCTCAGCATCAAGACGGCGGCGCTACGTTTCAGAAAATGGGGCATGGCAGGCTCTCTTTCTCTTTCACCAGCTTGTTATCGATGCCTGTCATGCTGCCCGGCTCGGCTTAGGGCTTTCTTAAGAAGCGGCTTGCGGCAACTCAGCGCCGCGGCGCTAAGAAAGGCTTAAGCTCAGTCGCCGACAATGTCCGATTGCTCCGCCCTGCCTGCCCCACCATGCCACCACATTCAGAATTCCCGCCCCGCGACAGCGACCACGAAAGCACCGAGCTGGGCGAAGACGGCCTCCCGGCCCTGAGCCCGCAAGAAAAGGTGCGCGCCGCCTCTCGCAGCACCTGGGTCAGCGTGGTGGTGAATGTGGTGCTGACCAGCATTCAGATCGTGGTGGGCATCATGGCCAAGTCACAGGCCTTGGTGGCGGACGGCATCCATTCGCTGTCGGATCTGGTGTCCGACTTCGTCGTGCTGTTCGCCGGCCACCACAGCCGCAAAGATGCCGATGAAGACCACCCCTACGGCCACCACCGCTTCGAGACCGCCGCCTCCTTGGTGCTGGGCCTGATCCTGCTGGCGGTGGGCGTGGGCATGTTGTGGTCGGCGGCACACAAGCTGCAAGACCCCGACAGCATTCCGGTCGTGCACGGCACCGCCCTGTGGGTGGCGGGCATCGCCCTGGTGGCCAAGGAAAGCTTGTTCCGCTACATGCTGGCGGTGGCCACGCGGGTCAAATCCAGCATGCTGGTGGCCAATGCCTGGCATGCCCGGTCGGACGCCGCCTCATCGCTGGTAGTGGGCGTGGGCATCATCGGCAATCTGGCCGGCTATCCGCTGCTGGACCCGATTGCCGCGCTGATCGTGGGCTTCATGGTCGGCAAGATGGGCTGGAGCTTCGGCTGGGACGCGCTGAATGATTTGATGGACCGCGCCATCGACGAAGAGGAAGTGGCCGCCATTCGCAAGACGCTAGAAGAAACCCCCGGCGTGCATAACGTGCATGATCTACGCACCCGCAAGATGGGCGATTTGATCGTGGTAGACGCGCATCTGGAGGTCGACGCCTTGATCACCGTCGAAGCCGGCCACGACATCGCCGTGCTGGCCCGCCAGCGCGTGCTGCAACGCCACCGCGTGCTCGATTTGATGACCCATCTGGACCCTTGGCGCAAGCCCGATCTGGATCACGGCCCCGGCCGCAGCTAAGGCTGCGGTCAAGCAAGCAGCTAAAGCAGCATCAGAAGCAGCTCAGGGCACGCCAAAACTCCACTCCAAGCGCGCGCCGATCAAAGTACTGCTGGCCTCGCGGCGCCCACCCGGATGCCACAAGTGTTGCAGCAAGGGCTGCACCGCCAGCGTCGGCAGGGGCTGCCAGCGGGCGCCGATTTCCAGTACCAACTCATGGCTGCTGACCGGCATGCCGGCGGCCAGTTGCGCATCGCGCCAGGCTTGGCCGTAGTGGGCATAGGCCAGGCCGGCGGTGAAGGCTTGCGGCGCCATCGTCGCCAGCGCGGGCAAAGAGGCCAAGGGCTGCTCGATCAGCAGGCCGGTGTCCAAGGCCCAGTCCACCGCATTCACCTTGCTATGCGCCAGGCCGCTGCGCACAAAGCCAATCGTGCGGGTGCTGCCCTGGCCCTGATGCATGAGGCCTTGCGCTACGGCGTAGATGCCGTGATTGCGCGCCGTGCCGCTGCTGCCGGGGGCTCGTGAAGGGCTCTGTGCGCTGTAATGCCACGCCCCCACGGCCCAGTGGCCGGGGCCGTTGCTGCCGTCTTCCCCGCGCTCTTGGTAGCCAAACTCCAGCACGCCCAGGGCACCATCCTCATGGCTGAGTTTGACCACGGTGCGCCCCGGGTGCGCCGGATCGCCCGGCACGCCGTCGATCAGCGCGGCCTGCACATAGTGGCTGCCTCCCAGCGCCTGGCGCAGGCGCAGGGCCAGGCCCAGATTGGGAAAAATCGAAGGGCCGTTGAGGCCGCTTTGCGAAGCATCAATGCCGATGCCAAAGGAGGGATTGATCAGCAGCGCCGAGGCCTCGGTGGCGTAGAACTCGGAGTTCAGGTCATACAAGCCGAACAAGACCCGCGTGCCTGATTCCGCGAATTCATGCTCAAGCCAGGTGGCGTACAGCCGCGCCGCGCCCTCAGCCACCTCCAGATTGCTGACACCCTGGGTACTGCCAATCAGCTGATTGGGCTTACCGCCATGGTTGAGCAAGGCTTCGATATGAAAGCTGGTGCCGGCCCAGCCGAACAGCTGGCCGGCATCGGCATCGGCCCGCAAATTCAGATTGCCCACCCAGCTATTGAGTGAGCCGGTGTTGGCATGCAAGGCATCCGCCTTGTAGATGCCTGCCCATTGCCAGGCCTTGGGCGCAGCGGCGGCTGCAGCAGCCTCCGCAGCCGAGTCGGGCTCGGCTGCCTGGGCCAAGCACCAAGCGGGGGGCAGCGCCAACATCAGTGCGGCGGCCTGGGGTGAGAAAAACCTTGAAAACCTCATGCGCCCACTGTAGCTACTTGGAAACCCTTGTCCAATTTCCTGCGGCGGCTTTTCCGACTGATTTTTTCGCCTGATTGCCGAATGGGTCACGGCGGCCCGCCCGGCCTCCGCCTCAGGGTTGCTTCTGCTGCGGCAAGAGCAAATTGCCAACGCCGAAGTTCATCGCATTCAGCAAGTCGCCGTTGTCCTGGCTCAGCTCCCAGGCAAACACGCCGGCCAGGCCGGTCTTGACGGCGTACTGGCCCTTGGCGATCACGGCGCGCGGGTCGTCATAACCGATGAAGAGCTTGTGCTTGGGGTGGAACAGGTTCCAGGCCTGGGTCGTGGGGTCAAGTCTTGCCTGCCAACCGTGCAGGCCCTGGCCCTTGGCGTCCAGATAGCGGCCGGCAATGCTGCGGTAGCCCAGCGAGCCGTCGGCGCCGGGGAAACCTGCGGCCTTGGCAGCGCCGGTCTGCGGCCCCGCGGCGCCGCTGAAGCCGCGGCCATACATGGCCACGCCGGCCACCATCTTGGCAGCGGGCAGCCCGGCTTGCGCCAGATTGCGCACGGCGCGCTCCAGGCTGTCGTCCGCCTCGGGCGAGCTGCTGCGCAAGCTGCTGTGATTGCCAACGCCGGCGGACCAGGCCCCGTAATGGTCATAGGTCATCATGAAGACCAGATCCAGCGCAGGGCTGGCGCGCTTGAAGTCGATCAGGCTGACGACAGGCTGGGTGGTGTTCAGGGCAATGCTGACCAGATAGGGCCGGCCGGTCTCGGCCGTCAGCGCGTCCACCGCCTGGCGCAGCTCCAGCAGCAACTCGGCATAGTGCTTGCCGTCTTGCGGGCTGCCGAGCTGAACGCCGTTGGCGGCGCCGTTATTGCCCGGGTGCTCCCAGTCGATGTCCAGGCCGTCAAAGCCGGGGTGATCGCGCAGGAACTGCACGCCCGAGGCGATGAAGACGGCGCGCTTTTGCGAGTCCCCCGCCAGATGAAAGATCGGGTCGGACCCGCCCCAGCCGCCCACCGAGGCCAGCACCTTCACATGCGGGCTGCGAGCTTTGAGGCGGCTGAAGGCAGCGTCAAAGGTTTTCTCGACCGGGCCGGTGGTCAGCTCAAAGTCCCGCTTGCCCGCGCAGCGCGCCGCGTCCTTGGGCAATTGGCCGGGACCGCAGACGCGCAAAAAGGCGTAGAGCAAGTGGGTGACGCTGTCGCCGTTCAAGCGCTCAACATGGTTCACCGATTCCCACATTGGCGTGTAAACGCCGACCACCTTGGCACTGGCGCGTTCCACAGCCAGCGGCTTGCCGCCGAACAAGGGATAGGCGGGCGGGCTGTCTTGAGCAACGGTGGCCGCTTGGCTTGCTGGCATGGCCAGGCAGACAGCGGCGACAGCAAGGCTCAGGGAAGCAAGAAACTTGGGGCGGTGCAGCATGAGGCAAGAGGGGCAGCTAAGTTTGCCGCTAGCCTAACAGTTTTGCGCCTCACAAGATGCCAATCAAATACCACTTAGCGAACAAGTCAGGGCGCCAGCTCGACCCGGATCTGCAGCTCGCGCAGGCTGCGTGTTTCGGCATCGCGGCTGCTGGTCACGCCGCGTTCGGCGCGCTGAAGCTCGGCGCCGCTGCGCGCCACCGTCAGCCATTCGCCTAGCGGCACCATGACCGTGCTTTGAAATTGCGCTTGGCGACCTTGGCCGGCGGCTTCGCCCCTGGCGCCTGCGCCCGCGCTGGGGCCGGCCGACAGTGCGGTCAGCGTGACCCGCACCGGCTGCTGGCCGCCGGGCCACTGCGGGCTGACGGTGAAGCCGCTGCTGCGCTCAACCCAGCCCGTGCGGGGCAAGGCCAAGACCTTGGCGCTCGCCAGCGGCCCATTGCCGCCAGGCTCCACGCGCCCGCCTGCCGCGCCTGCCTCCAGCTGCACGCCGTAATCCAGCCACTGCACCGGTGTTTGTTCGCTCAGCTGCACGCTGGCCGTGCCACCGTTGAGCACCAGCACGCGCTGGAATTGCTGCGCGGCTTCGTCACGGCGCTGCGTGCTCAGCACGATTTGCCCACGCGGCGACACCGAGCCCGCGGTGCCCACGACCACGGCGCCCTCACGCACGCCGGCCAGGGCGGCGCCGCTGACGCTGCTCTCGACCCATCGCATTTCAACCCACAGGTTTCTATTGCGCGGCTCAGCGGCGCTGGCGGCCAGCGCCGTCCAGGCCAGCAGCAGTGCCAGCGATGCTTTCACCAAGATCGACGTGCTCATTTGCTCGCTCCTTCCAGTTGCGCCAGCGCACGCCAAGGCCGCAGCGGCCACAACAAATTCAGCGCCAAGCCGCCCAGCACCAAGCCGGCCGCCAGCAGCTTCCAGCCCGGCAGGCTTTCGCCCAGCACCCAAGCCGCCGTGCTCATGCCGAAAACCGGCACCAGCAAGGCCATGGGCACGATGGTGGCCGCTGCATGCCGGGCCAGCAACCAGCCCCAGACCCCGTAGCCAAACAAGGTGTTGCCAATGGCCTGCCACAGCACCGCCGCCCAGGTCAGGCCATCGGCGCGGGCCAAGCCTTGGGCCATCAGTGCCGGGCCTTCAAAAATCAGGGACAGCAGCAGCAAAGGCGGCACAGCAAACACACTGGTCCAGACCATGAAGGCCAGCATATTCACCCGCCCGGCGCGCTTACCCACCATATTGGCGCAGGCCCAGGAAAAGGCCGCCATCAAAATCATCACCAGGCCCAAGGGCGTGGCGCTGCCATCGGTATGGCTGGCGATCACGCCAATGCCGGCCGCCGCCAGCAGCAGTGCCAGCCATTGATAGGGCTTGACCATCTCGCGCGTGACGCGCATCGCCAGCATCAGGGTGAAGAACACCTGGGTCTGGATCACCAGCGAGGCCAGGCCCGGTGAGATCGCAGCATTTGGGCCGCGCATCGCCAGGAAGAGCAAGCCAAACTGGCCCACACCGATCAGCAAGCCGTAGCTGGCCAGCAGGCGCCAGGGCAGGTCTGGTTTCTTCAGAAAGAAAATCGCTGGCAGCACCGCAAAGCCGAATCGCAGGGCCGCGAAAAGCAGCGGCGGCAGGGCATTGAGCCCCAGGCGTATCACCACGAAGTTGCTGCCCCAGATGGCCACCACGGCCAAGGCGAGCAGAAAGTGCTTGAAGGGGAGACTGGTGCTGGGGCTCATGCTGGCCATTCTCAGGCCAGCCAGGGTGAGAGCCGAAAGTTTGCAGGCCTCATGGGGGTCAGCTTGGCAAAGCGGGTTCGCCAAATGCAAAGTCAGGGCGGCGCAGAAACGGCGCCGTCTCGCGGCCTCTCAGCCGACTCTGGCCGCCGCCGGCTTCAGGCCGCATGGCCTGCGGCATCTTGCTTGAACAAGCGCCGCCGCAGCTGTGGCTCAATCCAGTCGAGTGACAGCAAAAAGGCCAGGCTGATCGTCACATTGAAGACCAGATGCGCCAAGGCGACCGCCATGCCCGGGTCCGCGGCCAGCGCCACCATGGCCTGGGAAAAAGGCCGCAAGAAAGGGAAGAAAGCCAGCGCGCCGAGGGCATTGAACAAGCTGTTGGCGATGGCGCTGGCGCGTGCCGATGCGCCCATGCCCACACTGGCCAACAAGGCCGTGGAGGTCGACCCCACATTGGCGCCCACCACAATGGGAATGGCGGCTTCTGCAGGCAAAACGCCTTGCTGAGCCAGCAAAATGGCCACGCCGCTGGTCACGCTGCTGGACTGCACCAGGGCGGTGAAGACCAGGCCCGTCAGCAGCCCCAGCCAAGGCGCTTGCGCCAAAGCCAGCCATTCGATGAACAAGGGCGCTTGCTGCAAGGGCTTCAACTCCGCGGAGATGAGGTCCAGCGCAAAGAAGATCAGGCCGAAATAGAACACCGACTTGCCCGCCATGCTCAAGCGCTGGGGCAGCGCCGTGAACAGCGCACCGAGGACGATGAAGGCCGGGCCTATGCCGGTGAGCTTGAGCGAAACCAACCAGGCCGTTGCCGTGGTGCCGACATTCGAGCCCAGCAAGACACCCAGGCTGGCTCTGAAGCTGATCGCAGAGGCGTCGACCAAGGCCGCCGTCAAAGCCGTGATGGCGCTGCTGGACTGCACCGCCGCTGTGGCCAGCGCGCCAATGGCAAAGCCTTTCCAACGGCTTTGGGTGATCCGCGCCAGCCAAACCCGCAGGGATTGGCCGCCCACCAGCTGCAGCTCGCTGCTGAAGCCCTGCAGACCGTAAATGAATAAAACAATGGCGGCGACCAGGGCGACGAGGGAATGAAAGCTGCTCATGCGCGCAGTCTAAATAAAGGCCCGCTGCGAGCACGCGCTCGCGCACAGAGTCTGTTGTGCCGAGCGCAACAGAAGCTCTGCTTTGCGCAAAGCATTCACGCTAGCAACGGCTTTGCGGAGCAGCGGGCGGCAAGCCGCTGGGCAAACCGCTACCATGCTGCCTCCGCTTTTGCTGCTCCCCCTCTCTGGACACCCGCCCAGCCATGAGTGCCGACCTTCGTTTCCTTGTTGTTGATGGTTTGACCGGCGTGCAAACCTTTGCCCGCCAGCTGCTTGAGAGCTTTGGCATGGCACCGGACAGCATTCGCTGCGCCAGCGATACCGATAGCGCGCTGAGCTTGGGGCAGGCATTCAAGCCCGACTTCTTGATCACCGACTGGTTCCCGAAAAATGAGTTGACCGGCATCGGTCTGCACCAACGCCTCAAACTCGACAACCCCGGTTGCCGCCTGGCGCTGCTGAGTTTTGAGGTCGGCCCCGAACAAGAGCAGCAGGCGCACGCCGCGGGCTCACGCTTCTTATTGCGCAAGCCCTTCACCGCCGCCGAGCTCAAGACCACCATGACCCAGGCCCTGGCGGCCTTGGCCAAAGAGCGGCCGGAGTTGCATCAACGCCTGAGCAGCGTCATGCGCGCTGCCAATCCGACCGGCGCGCCGCGCCCACCGATTGCATTGCCCGTGATCCCCAGCCTGAAAGCCGGCGACCGGGTCAAGCACGGCAGCAAGACCGATACAGTGAGCTGCGTCGTGGTCAGCCAGGGCGAGTTGCTGGTGCAACTCAAGGGCGGCCCGGCCCTGATCCCCGCCACCAAGCTACAACGCCTGTGAGCCGGGCCACGCTGGAGCTTGGCCCAACAAGCCGGCCCAGCGCATGGCCAGACGGGCCAGGCTCTCAGTGATCGCCAGTTAAACGCAATAGGCGGCTGCGCACCAAAGGGTGCCAGAGCCGGCTGTCCTGCACCGGGGTTGCCGGTGGCAGCTCGGGGTTACGCAGCACCAGCCAGCGCCGCTCGGCCAGTTTGGCGCGGCTCAGTTGCGGGCCCACCCATTGCTCAAACAAGGCGGCGAAGCTGCCATCGGCCAAGACCAGGGCCCAGCCCTGCCGCAAGCGCTGCGCCAGCTCCGGCTTTTTCGGATTGACGAAGAAGTAGTAGACGGAGGGGTAGGCGATCAGCCACTGCGTCAGCACCGTCAATTCCGGCAAGGCATCCACGATGGGGAAGACCTCGATCGCCCCCAAGGCAAACAAGTCGATGCGCTCACGCTTGAGCATCTCAGGAAAGGTGCTCAGGCGCGGCAGGCGCTCCACCTGCCAGCCATTGGCCTGAAGAATTTGCGTGTCCGGCCAATCGGCCACTTGGGCGAGCTTGAAGGCTTGGGCCTGCGCCAGGTTGCTGACGCTTTCAAACTGCTCGCTGCGACTGCTCAGGCTGATGGGCAAGCGCACACCCAAGAGCCCCCGGTAAAGGCAGACCCGAATCGGAATGCCTTGGCTTTCTCGGGCCACCGTGCTCATGGAGCTCACCACATCCAACTCCGCGCTGGCCAGTTGCAAAAAGGCACGGCTTTGCGACACCACCGGGCTGGGTTGCAACTGGTAAGGGCCATGGCTGGGTACGGTTTTGTCCAGCAACAAGCGCAGCACCGCTTGTTCGTAGGTGATGACCTTGGCTTGCTGCTCCTGACCCAAGGCATGGCGGATCAGCATGGGCGCTGACTCGGCTCGGGCGGCCCAAGTGCCGGCCAGGAGTTGCAGCAGAAAAATCAGCAGCGGCAGCAGCACCGAGAGCAGCCGCCTGGGCAGCAAGAGCGCGCTGAGAGCTGACTTCAACATGAGGAGAGTTTGCCTCATCTTGGCGCGGCTCGCGCCACCCGCGGGCGCCGGACAGCGCCCACACTCAGCACTATCGACGCGTTGCAGCCACGCGGGCTCGCGCTTCAGTGACGCCCATCCACCAAGGCTTGATAGCAGCCCGCCAGTGCCCGCGCATTGATCTCCCAGGTGTATTGGCTGCGGATCAGCTCATGGCCTCGGGCCGCCAGTTGCTGGCACAACTCGGGGTCGTCCATCAGGCGCGCCACAGCCGCCTCAATTGCCGGCACTGAGCGCGGGGGAATCAGCAAGGCCTCCTGGCCGTCGCTGACCACATCGCCGACCCCGCCGACCTTGCTGAAGATGCTGGGGGCGCCGACAAACAAGGATTCAAACAGCACAGTCGGCGTGCCTTCGGAATGCGAAGGCAAGATGAAGGCGCTGGCAAAGCGCATCCAGATCTTGACCTTCTGGTGCGGCACGGCGCCGACCCGGATCACCACGTCTTGCAAGCCGTGCTCGGCCAGATAGGTGTCGACGTAGGCGCCCAGGTGGTTGCCTCCCACCAAGAAGACGCGCAGATTGCGCCGCCCGGCGGCCACCAGATGTTTGGTCGCGGCCAGCAACTCCTTGATGCCTTTGACCTCTTTGAGGTAGCCCACAAAGACCAGATTCCAGGTCTCGGCGTGCGCGGCCTTAAGAGCCGCCACCTCCTCTAACTCCACCTCGTTCAGCGAGAAGTTGTCTGTATTGACGCCGTTGGCAATGTATTGGCAGAAGGCAGCGATGCGGCCCTGGGTGTATTCCAGACCAAGCTCCAACCCTTCGCGGCTGACAAAGACATTGGCGTCCGCACCCTCCAGGCTTTGCGCCACTTTCTCAAAACAAGCTTGGTTGTAGCTGGGCGCGTCAATGATGCAGGTGCGGTGAATGGTGTGCAGGACCTTGACCTGCGGAAACAACTCGTCCCGGCAGCGATTCGCCGCATAGCCACAAGGGTAAGTGGCATGGGCATGTATGACATCAAAGGGCCATTCCTTGTACAGCGCCGCAATCTGCGCGCGAATGCCGCGGAACATCCAGTCGCCCACCCGCTCGTAAAGGCAGTGCGCCGGCAAGGTCAGGTAGCGCGGGTGGTAGACCGGCTGCCCCGCGTACTGCTCTTGATCGGGCAGGTCCGCGAGCGCCCGGTAGGACTTTTTGATCAGTGGCAAGGGAAAAGGCGCCAAGGGGATCGGCTGCATGACTCGCACCTCAACACCTTGCTCACGCAGGGCCTGCGCCTGTTCGTGCACAAACGTGCCCGAGACAGGGTTCTCTGCATTGGGGTACCACATGGTCAGAAACAGAACTCTCATGGCAGCTGCTTATCCCGCTGTTTTCAGAAGTTTTTGGTAAAGCGCGTCATAGCGCTGCAGGAACATGCTGTTGTCATACTCAGCATGAACGCGGCGCAAGTTCTCTGCGCCCATGCGCTGTGCCAGGCCCGGCTGGGTCGCGAAGCTTTGCAAATGCGCGGCCAAAGCTGCATCATCATCCGAGGGAAAGAACAAGGCATTGCTGCCTTCGCGCAGCCAGCACAGATTGCCGGCAATCGCGGAAGCCACAATCGGCACGCCGCAGGCCATGGCCTCCAGCACCGAATTGCTCATGCCCTCCGAATGCGAGGTGTTGGCGAACAGGTCAAATCGGGGATACCACTGCTCGGGCGTCGCGGTTTCACCCACGAAATCAATCTTGCTGGCGGCGGCACCTTGCCGAGCCCGCTGCGTGAGCGCCTCCAGCTCCGGCCCCGCGCCGACCAGGACCAGGCGCGCTTTGAGTTGCGGCTGAGCCTGCACCAAGCGCTCAAAGGCGCGGATCAGGCATGGCAGATTCTTGATGGCGTCAAAGCGGGCAATCGTGCCGATGACGAATTCGTCGGCATCGCGGCCGGAGTCATGCGCACGCTCGCTGCGCGGCTTGAAGCGGCCAAGGTCAACGCCATTGGGCACGCAGACAATGCGGCTGGCGGGCAGCTTCCAGCGCCCCTGAACATCCGCCGCGATCGATTCATTGACCGCCACCACCCGCGTCGCCAAACGCGCCAGCATGGCCGCCGCGATCTCCCGGCGCAGCGGCACACCGGCGCGGTCTTGCTCATTGCGGCCATGCTCGCCATGCAGCACCACCGGCACCCGCGCCAGCTTAGCCGCCAGCACGCCGTAAAACATGGTGGCCCAGTTGTGGGTGTGCACCACATCGAACTGCCCCTCGCGCATGAAGCGCGCCAGGCCAAGCAGTCGGTCACGATGGAGGCCGGAGGGGATGGGGAAATAGGTATGGCGCTCGGCCGGCCAAGGCAAGGTGGCCCCCACCACGGGTCGCAGGCTCAGGGCATGAATGTCATAGCGGTCGGCATCAAGCCCTAGGCCCAGCCGCAGCACTCGGCGCTCAGCGCCGCCCACGCCCAGGGCATACAGCAGGTGCAGCACGCGTACTTTTTTTTGCATTGTGTTGAGCCAGCGATTCTTTTGCAGCGATGTGCTTGTCTAGGAGATAGGTTCATACGCAGACGCAGGCCCCTCGCAAGCTGCGAGCCGCCACAAAGCGTCGAGGCGGGAAGAAGTTGGGACAGCGACGATTTATTCTGCCCTATGCCTGAGCGCATTCCGCCCGCAAGCAGCAGCAATTGCCGCGGCAGTTGCTGCCCTCAGCCCTGCCGGCGCGCCGACATCACCACGCAACAATGGCCCGTTAGCGTCAGCTGCGCGCAGCGCTTGGGCGGCGGCCCGCCCCTCCGCGTAAGCCCTTATTTCCGGGCCCGACCCTCGGGCTTGTTTCTGCTGTCAAATGCCAGTTCAGAGCCCGCAGCCAACCCGTCAGCCCTTCATGAGCCCGCCCGCATGAGCGCCTTGCCGACCCCGCCGCCATGGCAGCGCCTGGACATTGTGTTGCCCAGTCGCGTGCGCAGCCTGCTTGCCTTGTTCACGCTGCTCTTGAGCGCATGCGCCGGGGTGCCACCAACGGGGCCTGCGCTGCCACCGGCCTACGCCATGGCGCCGCAGAACACCGGCATCTGGGCGCAGACGGAGAAGCAAGTGGCCGCCCAACACGGCAGCGAAGCGTCCGGATTCCGCTTGCTGGAGAAAAACTCGGAAGGCCTGAAATGGCGCCTGGCCCTGATTGACCAGGCCCAGCACAGCATCGATCTGCAGTACTACGTCTGGTTTGGCGACGCCAGCGGCCAGCTGCTGATGGCACGGGTGATCGCCGCGGCCGAACGGGGCGTGAAAGTGCGCCTGCTTTTCGATGATCTGAGCACCATGCTGCGCCACATGACGGCGCCAGAGCTGCGCGACGAGATGCTGGCTTACATCGACTCGCACCCGAATATTCAGGTCCGCACCTTCAACGCCTGGCAGAACCGCGACTGGCTCGGCCGGATTGCCGAAGGCACCAGCAATTTCAGCCGCATCAACCGCCGCATGCACAACAAGCAGATGGTGGTGGACAACCGCGTGGCCATCATCGGCGGGCGCAATATCGGTGATGAGTATTTCGGCCTGAACAGCGAATTCAACTTCCATGATCTGGATGTGATGGGCGTCGGCCCGGTCGCCCGCCAGGCCAGCGCCGTCTTCGATCGCTACTGGAACAGCGACTGGGTGCGGCCGATTCCCAGCAGCAGCGCCGCGCGCAGCCAGGGCCGCATCACCGCCGCCGCCATCGAGTTGCCCGAGGCCGCTGCCGCCCATCCCGCCATGCAGGACTTGCTAGCGGGGCGGCACAGCTGGTTGGCCGAGCAAGCGCAGCTGAGCGCCTCCCTGGCACCGGGGCGCAGCGTGGTGCATACCGACTCGCCCTCGCGGGCCGAAGGCGTTCGCAACCATATGCCCGAAGCCTTCCGGGCCTTGATGCGATCGGCGCAGCAGGAAGTGCTGATCACCAATGCCTACATCATCCCGGACGCCAACTTCATGCAAGACCTGGCGGATTTGCAGGCGCGCGGCGTGCGCGTGCGCATCTTGACCAACTCGCTGGCCTCGCATGATGTGCCTGCCGTCAACGCCCACTATGAGGACTGGCGCGCCCCCATCCTCAAGACCGGCGCCGAGCTGCACGAGTTAAGACCTGACCCCGCAATCAAGACCGACTGGGTCGATACCGCGCCGGTGCGCTCGGGCTTTGCCGGCCTGCACACCAAGGCCATGGTGATCGACCGCGCGCGCAGCTTCATCGGCTCGATGAATCTGGACCCGCGCTCCGAAGTCATCAACTCCGAGATGGGCGTGATCATCGACAGCCCCGCCCTGGCCGCCACCCTGGCGCAGCGCATGGAGCGCGATATGAGCAGCGCCAATAGCTGGCGCCTGGCCTTCAATGAAAAGCAAGCCGTCGTCTGGCATGGCGAGCAGCAAGTGCTGGAACAAGCCCCCGCACGCAGTCACTGGCAGCGCCTGCAGAGCTGGTTCTTCAAGCTGATGCCGTCCAGCTATTACTGAAGGCGCCCCACCCATGTGCCACACGCTCTTGCGCTGCTGCTCTTTTGCTCTTTCCGGCCTCGTGGCCGCAGCGCTGAGTGCTTGCGTCAGCTTCTCGCCCCAGCCCGGGCCCGATGCACATGCCCCGGGCAGCGGCAATTACCAAATGCTGACCACGCCCATCGTCGCCCTGGGCGACACCCAGGAACATGAGCCCACCGGCTGGCCGCTTTACGACAACGACAGCGCGGTGGACGCCTATGTGGAAGTGGCCCAGCGCCCGCCCGAACAGCCGCTGTTTGGGCGCCGCATCATGGAGTGGGCTTTGCAGGCGCACCCGAACGAGAACTTTCTACATCTGGGTGATGTGCTGGATCTGTCCTGCCGATCAGAGGCGCAGCGCATGAGCCGGGTCTTCAACGCGGCAGGCCGGGCCGGCGCCATCCTGCCCGGCAATCACGACGGGCTGATGTTCGGCATTTACGGCTACAGCATCATGGACGACATCCTCAACCGCGATGCGCAGAAATGGAACCAGGCCTGCCGGCGCGGCGCGAGTTTGGAAGAAAAGGCCAACAAAAGCCAGAACGAGGCCTTCAGCAAGCGCGACTTCATTCAGATGTATCTAGAGGGCCAGGCGGCCGTGCCCTCACAGCCTGGCATTCAACTGCCGCCAGCCCGCGGCTCACACCGTGTCAGCTGGCGCAACCCCAATGCCGAGGCCTTTCTCAGCGGCATTGAGGCCCATGTGCTGGACGGCTATGCCTATGCCGATTCCTTCCTGGCACAGCGCATTCAGATGCCTCGAGCCCCTGGCGCCACACGCCATGTGATTGTGATTGGCCTGGACACCAACCAGGCTGGTCCTCTGGTCAGCAGCTGGGACACCTTGATGGGCCGCAGCCCCGGCAGCATTGGCCATGTCAATCTGGACCAGGTGCGCGCCCTGACGCACTGGGTGACGGAGGCCAAGCAGAAAGGGGACTTGGTAATCTTTGCCGGGCACCACAACTGGCGCGCGCTGGGCCTGCCTTCGCGCCTGCTGCTGCGCAGCCTGATGTCACAGGTCGATCACCCCTTGGTCTATTTGTCGGGCCACACCCACCGTGGCTTTTGGGCCGCCCATCGGGAACTCGATATCCGCCCGGTGCTAGAACTCAATGTCAGCTCCTTGTCCGACTGGCCGGTGGCCTACCGCCGCATCAGCTTCGCCTACGACGAAGCGGCCAAGCGCATCCTGGTGCGCGGCGAGCTGATGCCGCATGGCGAAGACCCAGTGGAAAGCGATGACGCGCTGATGGCGGCCTGGGAAGGGCAGACCTGCGGCTCGCTGAATGTGCCGGTGGACGCGATCCGCGCGGTGGACGGAGAGCTGGTGCGCAAGCAGCGGGAGTCGCGCAGCAGTCTGGTGGGCTGGCTGCTCAAACGCTTCGGCCCGGACTGCGAGGGCTGCGACGCCACGCTGTATGAGCATGCCCAGGCCTATCAAGACGCGATGCTGGACGCCATCATGCAGGTCAAGCAGTTTGTCGATGCCGATACCCGCACTTTGATACGCGCCGAATTCCCCAGCTGGTGCAAGGGCACCAGCTTTGATGAATGCGTGGCGAACCTGCGCGCCGAGCAGCCCAAGGACTATGCCGAGCAAGTCGATTTGTTCAGGCGCAAGGCCAAGCTGGTGGATTTGCTGGGCGGCCATCTGGACGATTTGACCGAGCCGCGCGCCAAAGCCTATATGACCTGCCGCGCGGTGCAGGCGGCCAAGCTCGACTTTGACGCCACCGAAGAAACGCGCAATGAAAACCGCAGCGAAGCCAAGCGCCGCGCCGAGCGCTTCTTTCTGACCGAAGCCAGCGTGGGCATGCACTGAAACGTGAAAACAATGCGGCTACTGAGAATTGTCCCGTCCGCGCTGGCCCTGCTGCTCAGCGCCTGCGCCAGCTGGGTGGCGCCTCCGCCGGTGATGAGCCCCTGGCCCATCGTCAACCTGCCCCTGGCCGCCGCAGGCATCAAGGACGAACGGCAAGACTTTGGTGCCTTGTTCGCACAAGAGTTGCTGGCCCACCCGGGCCCCAAACCGCAGCCGATTCAGGCCTGGTTGTATGGGCTTGAGCCCGCGCCGCAGCCGGCCAGCCTCACGACCTCAAAGCAAAGACTGGCTGCGATTGAGCAGCGCTTCCAGGCCCAAGCGCCCAGTACGTCGGTCTTGCTGGTGCCCGGCTTGTTCTCCGACTGTTTTGAAGAACAGTCCGTGCCATTCGGCGACGGCGTATTGCGCGAACGCGCGCTCAGCCGCAGCGAGGCCTATCGCCAATATGCCGATCTGGGACTGGCCCAGGTTCAAGCGCTGAGCCTGCCCGGGCGCGAGTCCAGCGCCGCCAATGCCAAGCGCGTGGCGGCGGCCATTCGCCAAGAAGCGGCGCGGCCCGGCGTGCAACGCATCGTGCTGGTCGCCTATTCCAAAGGCGTGCCCGACACCTTGCGCGCACTGGCGCTGCTGCAGGCCGAGCCCGAGGGCTTGCCCGTGGCCGTGAGCGATCTGGTGGCGGTGGCCGGTGTGGTCATGGGCACCCGTTTGGCCGACCACTTTGAAGACCTGTTTGAGAGCCTGTCCACGCGCATCGAGGCCTTTGGCTGCACGGCCTCCGATGGCCAAGAGGTCAGCAGCGTGACGCAGCGCGAGAGCGTGGCCTGGCTGGCCGCCCACCCGCCCCCCAGCAGCCTGCGCTACCACTCGGTGCTGGGCTTTGTGCCGCCCCATGAGGTGGGCATTTCGCTGCGCCCCTTCCATAGCGCGCTCAGCAATATTGACCCGCGCAATGATGGGCAGTTACTCAGCCGGGACGCCATCCTGCCCGGCAGCAGCCTGCTGGCCGAGGCCCGCGCCGACCACTGGGACATTGCCCTGCCGCGCGAGCGCCACCCCAGCGCCTGGGTGCGCGCCAGCACCAGCGAGCGCGGCTATCCGCGCGAAGCTCTGTTCCGCGCCTTGGTCAAATGGACCTTGGGCAGTGGCCACTGAGGCTGCGCTGCTGCGCACTCCTGCACCCCCACCACTCACTCTTTCTAACCATTCAAGGTGACTGACCATGAAGATGCGCATCTGTTTTTCTGCCCTCCTCGCTGCGGCCGTTGGAGTTGCACCGCCAATCGCTTTGGCCGCCGAACCCGGTATCCAGGTCAAGCAGGTTCAATTCAAAAAGGGCAGCTCCGGCAGCACCATCAAGGCCAGCATCAAGGGTGATGAAACCATCGACTACAAGCTGCGCACAGGTGCGGGGCAGGTCTTGACGGTCAGCTTCAAGCCCAGCAATCCCTCGACCTATTTCAATGTCTTGCCGCCCGGCTCACAGGGCGAGGCCATTCACATCGGATCGAGCGCCGGCAATGAGTTCAAGCTGGACAGCACCGAGGCCGGCGAGTACAGCGTGCGGGTCTATCTGATGCGCAATGCCGCTCGCCGCAATGAGCACAGCAACTACCAGCTCAAAATTGACGTGACCGGCAGCCCTAGCAAGTAAGCGCCGAACTGGCCTTGCTTGCTTGCCTAGGCGGCACCCAAATGCCCCAACGGCGTCACCCCAGCCGCCTTGACCTCGCCCAGGGAAAAGCGCGTGTGCACATCCTTCACATTGGGCAAGTGCAGCAAGGTGTCGATGGTGAAACGCGAAAACGCGTCCAGGTCGGTGGCCATCACCTGCAGCTCAAAAGTGCCGGTGCCTGAGATGTAGTGGCAGCTGATCACCTCGGGCAGTTGGCGCAGCGCCTCTTCCAGCACCTTGGTGGAGGCGCCGTTATTGCGGTCGGCATCCACCCGCACAAAGGCCAGCACGCCTAGACCGACCTTGCGGCGGTCGATCTCGGCCCGGTAGCCGGTGATGAAGCCCTGCTCCTCCAGCCACTTAACGCGCCGCCAGGTCGGCGCCGCCGACAGGCCGATGCGGGTGGCCAGCTCGGCATTCGACAAACGCGCATCGCGCTGCAGGGCTTGCAGGATGGCGATGTCATAGCGATCCAGGCCCGTGGACACACCGGGCGCACCGGGTGCGCCAGCCGGCGCCCCCTCCTGCGAGTCAAGGGTTTTTACTGAAGTTTGATTTTTCGAAATCATTCGCAAGGCCTTCCGCGGTTCTCAGCATGATTATTGCGCGAACTACAGATTTCGAGCGCCAAAAAGCAAGCACAGCGGGCCGGGCTTTTCATACACTCCCGTACCCGGTAAAAAGCCGAGAACCGCGCCAGCCACGGTGCACCGCCACAAGCGGTCCGCGCCCTCCTCGCTCGCGCCAGCCACACCACCCCTGGAGCCCAAAGCCACATCATGAATGCACCCCTGCCCGACCATATCTTGCGTGCGCTAGAGACCGTCACGCTGGACGATAAATACGCGCTGGACAGCGGCCGAGCCTTCATGAGCGGGGTGCAAGCCCTGGTGCGCTTGCCGATGTTGCAACGCACCCGCGACGCGATGGTGGGCCTGAACACCGGCGGCTTCATCAGCGGCTACCGTGGTTCGCCGCTGGGCACGTATGACCAAGCCCTGCAGGCCGCCAAGAAGCATCTGGCCAAGCAGAACATCGTGTTCCAGCCCGGCGTCAATGAAGAACTGGGCGCCACCGCGGTATGGGGCACGCAGCAACTCGACCTCTTCCCCGAGAAGAATAAATTCGACGGCGTGTTCGGCATCTGGTACGGCAAGGGCCCGGGTGTGGACCGCTGCATCGACGTGTTCAAGCACGCCAATATGGCCGGCACCGCCAAGCATGGCGGCGTGATCGCGGTGGCGGGTGATGACCACATCGCCAAGAGCTCCACCGCCGCGCACCAGAGCGACCACGTCTTCAAGGCCGTGGGCTTCCCGGTGTTCTTCCCGACCAGCGTGCAAGACATTCTGGACATGGGCTTGCACGCGTTTGCGATGAGCCGCTTCTCGGGCCTGTGGTCGGGCCTGAAGACGATTCAGGAAATCGTCGAAAGCTCTTCCTCCATCAGCGTTGATCCGGACCGCGTCAAGATCATCATGCCGGAGGACTTCCAGATGCCCGAGGGCGGCCTGCACATCCGCTGGCCCGACGCGCCGCTGGAGCAGGAAAAGCGCTTGATGGATTACAAGTGGTACGCCGCCCTGGCCTATATCCGCGCCAACAAGCTGAACTACAACGTCATCGAAACCAAGCAAGACCGCTTTGGCCTGATCGCCAGCGGCAAGGCCTATAACGACACCCGCCAGGCCCTGCATGACCTGGGCCTGGATGACGACACCTGCCGCCGCCTGGGCATCCGCCTGCACAAGGTCAATGTGGTGTGGCCGCTGGAAGCCACCATCACGCGTGACTTCGCCGAAGGCCTGCAAGAAATTCTGGTGATCGAAGAAAAGCGCCAGATGATCGAATACCAACTCAAGGAAGAGCTGTACAACTGGCGCAGCGATGTGCGCCCGCACGTGCTCGGTAAGTTCGACGACCATGAAGGCGAAGGCGGCGAGTGGAGCCTGCCCAACCCCAGCAGCAACTGGCTACTGCGCCCGCAAGCCGACCTGACGCCGGCCATCATCGCCCGCGCCATCGCCAAGCGCCTGAAGAAGCTGGGTGTGGATGCCGATGTGATGGCGCGCCTGGATGCCCGCGTGGCCATCATCGACGCCAAGGAAAACGCCCTCAAGGCCGAGGAAAAGACCGCCGGCGGCGCCGACCGCACGCCCTGGTTCTGCAGCGGCTGCCCGCACAACACCTCCACCCGCGTGCCCGAGGGCTCGCGCGCCGTGGCCGGCATCGGCTGCCACTACATGGTCAGCTGGATGCCCGGCCGCAACACCGCCACCTTCACGCAAATGGGTGGCGAGGGCGTGCCATGGGTGGGCCAGTCGGCCTTCACGAATGAGAAGCACATCTTCGCCAATCTGGGCGACGGCACCTACTTCCACAGCGGCCTGCTGGCGATCCGCCAGAGCATCGCCGCCGGCGTCAACATCACCTACAAGATTCTCTACAACGACGCCGTCGCCATGACGGGCGGCCAGCAAGTGGGTGAGCGCGCCGAAGGCCACACCGTGCTGCAAATCATGCAAAGCGTGACGGCCGAAGGTGTGAGCAAGCTCTGCATCGTGACGGACGAGCCGCAGAAGTATCAGGGCGTGTCCTTGCTGGCCGGCGTGAGCGTGCATCACCGCGATGAGCTGGACGCCATCCAGCGCCAGTTCCGCGAAATCCCCGGCACCAGCGTCATCATTTACGACCAGGTCTGCGCCACCGAGAAGCGCCGCCGCCGCAAGCGGGGCAAGCTGGTGGACCCGGCCAAGCGCGTCGTCATCAACGAGCTGGTGTGTGAAGGCTGCGGCGACTGCTCGGTGCAATCGAACTGCCTGTCGATCGAGCCGATCGACACTGAGTTCGGCCGCAAGCGCCAGATCAACCAGAACAGCTGCAACAAGGACTACAGCTGCGTCAAAGGCTTCTGCCCCAGCTTCGTCACCGTGGAAGGTGGCGAGCTCAAGAAGCCCAAGAAGGACAAGAAGCTCAGCCCCTTCGACAGCGCCAAGCTCGGCGCCATTCCGCAACCCGTGGTGCCTAATGCCGAGAAGGCCTGGGGCATTGTGGTGGGCGGCGTGGGCGGCACCGGCGTCATCACCATCGGCCAATTGCTGGGCATGGCCGCGCACCTCGAAGGCAAGGGCGTGATCACGCAGGACGCGGCCGGTCTGGCGCAAAAAGGTGGCAGCACCTGGAGCCATATCCAAATCGCCAACAAGGCCGAAGACCTGCACTGCACCAAGGTCGGCACGGCCGAGGCCAAGCTGGTGATTGCCTGCGACTCCATCGTGGCCGCCAACAAGGCCACCCTGGCCGTGATGCGCGAGGGACACACCTATGTGGCGCTGAACACCCACGGCTCGCCAACAGCCAATTTGGTCAATGACGCCGACTGGTCATTCCCCGGCGCCGCTTGCGAAAGCGCTGTGCTGGCAGCCGTCGGCCAAAGCCATCTGGGCATGTTTGATGCCGAGGAAGTGGCCGTCAAGCTGGTGGGCGATTCGCTCTACACCAACCCGCTGATGCTGGGCTACGCCTGGCAGCAGGGCCGCATTCCGCTGAGCTATGCCGCACTGATGCGCGCCATCGAGCTCAACAATGTGCAGGTTGAGAACAACAAGATCGCCTTTGAATGGGGCCGCCGCTGCGCCCATGATCTGGCCGCCGTGCAGGCCTTGTTCGTGGCCACGCAAGTCATCAACATCGTCAAGCGCCCAAGCGTCGAAGAGCTGGTGAGCAAGCGCGTCGCCTTCCTGACCGACTATCAGAACGCCGCTTACGCCGCCGCCTACAAAGCCCTGGTTGACAAGGTGCAAGCCGCCGAGAAGCCGCTGGGCGGCAGCCAGCTGAGCGAGGCCGTGGCCCGCTATCTGTTCAAGCTGATGGCCTACAAGGACGAGTACGAAGTGGCCCGCCTGCACACCGACAAACGCTTCACCGACAAGGTGGCCGCGCAGTTCGAGGGCGACTACAAAATCGTCCACCACCTCGCGCCGCCGCTGCTGGCCAAGAAGAACGAGAAGGGCGAGCTGGTCAAACAGCAGATGGGCGCCTGGATCCGCCCGGCCTTTGGCCTGCTGGCCAAGCTCAAGGGTTTGCGCGGCACGGCTTTCGACATCTTCGGCCACACCGAAGAGCGCAAGACCGAGCGCGCGCTGATTGCCGAGTACCGCGCCAGCATCGAAGCCATCCTGGCCAAGGGCCTGACGGCCGAGCGCCTCAAGCTGGCCGTGGACATCGCCCGCATCCCCGAGGAAATTCGCGGTTATGGGCATGTGAAGGAGCGCCACCTCCAAGCCGCCCGTGCCAAGTGGGCGAGCTTGATGGGGCAGTGGCAGGCTTAAGGAAAACCGGGCGGGCGCCTGCTGAGCGCGCCTCGCCCCGCTTTCCTACATCCGGCAAGGCCTGTGGGCGGGCAGCCAGTACCCGGGCTAGGCGCTAGCCGCCAGCATCACTAGCGGCAAGGCCAAAGACGATCAGGCCGGACTGGCGCCGGTGCCGGTGCCGGTGCCGGTGCCCGCATCAACACCTCGGCGCGCCGCGTTCAGGCTGAGCGCCAGGCCTTCGAACATCGCTTCCAGCAAGGCCAGCTTCTTGCGCGCTTCCGAGCGCTTTTTGGAGGCGATGGCCTCGATGTCAATGAAGGGCTTGTCCAGCGCGCCCAGCTCGTAATTGCCGTCAGCCCGCTGCACCGCCTCCATCTCCGTCCACATCTGGTCGTAGTTGGAGGTGATGTGCCAGCGCCGCCACAGATTGATGCTGATGCGGTTGTGGTTGCTGACCAGCAGCACTTTTGAGCAGCCCAGCAGATGCGCGAAATGCCGGGCCGCCAGCACCAGCAAGCCCGCCGGGCGGGTGCTGTAGAGGTCTTTGGTGGCTTCACGCACCAGCTCACGCGCCTGATCGGTCGCCTTGCCTTGCAGGCGGCCCAGCATCAGGCAGGGCTGACCGTCTTCCTCGAACACCACCAGGGAGGCGGCAAAGATGTACTCCCCCTTGTAGACCAGGCGCAGGCACAGCTCGCCCTCGCGGTGGCCTTCGTGAATGGCGCTAAGCTCCAGCGCCATGCTGGCGCCGGACTTGCACGCCAGCTGCACCAAGGGTTGCGGCTGCTGCGAGGCGTCGCGCACCCAATCGCTCAGGCCGAAGTCGCTCAGGAAGCGGTAATGCGCAATCAAGACATCGACCCGCTTGGCGCAGCTCAGCCGGTTCGACAAATAGGGACGGTAGATCTTGCTGTGCGCGAAGGGGAACTGGGCCAGCTTGTCTTGCAGGATCTCGTTCTGGCCGACGAACTGCAGCCAGCGCCGCGTTTGACGCGGGTGCAAAAGGCTGCCGATGAGAATCTTGGCGCGATCCTTGGGCTTGAGGGCAACCGGTTTTGAGTTCATGCAGGCACTGACGAGGCTGAGGCAAAGGGGCGCGGGGCGGCTGCCTCGCGCGGGCTTGAATTGTCCCTGACTTTGCCGGCGCTGCGGGCGCGCCACTGCTTTGATTTCACCGGGTCCTGAGCGCCCTCGCCCGCGCCCCGCCGCCAGAGGCCAAGCCCGCCTGCTACGCTTGCCGCCTCCGCCATCTTTTCGCTCATCACTGCATGCCCGGGTCCATCTCCACCCTCTCCACCCGCTCTACCGTCAAGCCGCTGCGCCTGCTGTTCTTGAGCCTGGCTCTGCTGCAGCCCGCCGCGTCGGCTTGGGCTGCGCCGCGGCTGCAGGCCAGCGCCGAAGGCATCAGCGAATACCGGCTGGCCAATGGCCTGCAAGTGCTGCTGGCGCCCGATGCCTCCAAGCCCAGCACCCACGTCAATATGACCTACCGGGTGGGCGCCAAGCATGAGAACTACGGGGAGGCCGGCCTGGCCCATTTGCTGGAGCACATGATCTTCAAAGGCACGCCGCGCCACCCCAGCCCCTGGGCGGATTTCAGCCGCCTGGGCATCGATGCCAATGCCAGCACCGGGCATGACCGCAGCAATTACTTCGCCAGCTTCGCGGCCGATGAGGCCAAGCTGCGCTGGCTGCTCGCGTGGCAGGCCGATGCCATGCACAACAGCCTGATCCGCCAGTCCGACCTGGATGCCGAGATGAGCGTGGTGCGCAGCGAGATGGACATCAGCGATGGTGATCTGGACTTCAATCTGGAATCACACGCCCTGGCCGCCATGTACCAGTGGCACAGCTATAAGCGCCCGGTGATCGGTGTGCGCAGCGATGTGGAGAACATCAAGGCCAGCCAGTTGCGCCAGTTCTACCGCCGCTACTACCAGCCCAGCAATGCCACGCTGATCATCAGCGGCAGCTTCGAGCCCGCCAAGGCGCTGGCCTGGGTGCAGCAGAGCTTTGGCGCCCTGCCCGCGGGCCCCGGCGCACCAGCGCCACGCCACACCCTGGAAGCCGCGCAGGACGGCGAACGCAGCGTGGTGATCCGCCGTAGCGGCGGCGTGGCCGCGCTGCGGGCGGCCTATCACGCACCGGCCGCTGCGCACCCGGACTATGCCGCCATCGAGCTGCTGCAAAACATACTCAGCGCTGCCCCCGGCGGGCGGCTGGCCCAGCGCCTGGTGAGCGAGCGCAAGCTGGCCAGCCGCATCAGCGCCAGCAATGAGCTGCGCGCCGAGCCCGGGGTGATGATGCTGACGGCCGAGCTGGCCACCGGCGCCGAGCCCGCCGAACTGCAGCGCGAGCTGCTGCAGGTCTTGGAACAAGAGCTGAGCACCAACCCCATCACCGCGACGGAGTTGCAGCGCGCCAAAACGCGCTGGCTGAACCAGTGGGAGCAGCAGTTCGCTGATGCCGAGCGCCTCAGCCTGGCCTTGTCCAATGCCGTGGGCCAGGGCGACTGGCGGCTCCACTTTCTGCTGCGCGACCGGATCAAGGTGCTGGGCCTGGCCGAGCTGCAACGCGTGGCCCGCGAGCGCCTGCTGCCCGCCAACCGCAGCCTGGTGCTCTACCTGCCAACCGAGCAGCCCCAACGCGCGCCCAATCCCAGCTTTGTCGATGCACGCCAGGCCCTGCGCGATTTCAAGCCCGGCCCGGCGCCCGCGGCCGTGCCCGCCTTTGACAGCCGGCCGGCTGAGATCGACCGCCTGACCCTGCGCAGCCAGCTCCCCGGCGGCATGCGCTTGGCCCTGCTGCCCAAGCCCACACGCGGCGGCATGCTGGAGTCAACCCTGGTGCTGCGCATGGGAGACGCCAACAATCTGCGCGGCCAAGCGGCGGTGGCGGAGTTGCTGGCCGGCCTGCTGGGCAAGGGCACGCAAAGCCTGGACGCCCAAGCCCTCAGCGACCGCATGGACGCCTTGCAGATGAGCTTGCAAATCAGCGCCGAGGCCGATCACCTCACGCTGACTTGGCGCAGCCAGCGCCAGCATGCCGCTGCCGCCGTGCAGCTGGTGGCCGAGGTCTTGCGCCAGCCCTTGTGGCAGCAGGCGCTGCTCGATGAAGTCCGCGCGCAGCTGCTGGGCAATCTACAAACGCAGCGCAATGACCCGGAGCTGCTGGCCGCGAATGCGCTGGCGCAAGTGCTAAGCCCATGGCCACGTGGCGATGTGCGCCATGCCCGCAGCTTTGACGAGATGGCGGCCGATCTGCAAGCCGTCAGCCTCGATCAGCTGCGTGATTTCCATCTGCGCTTTTACGGCAGCTCGCATGCGCAGTTCGCGGCGGTGGGCGACTTTGATCCCACCGAGCTGAGCACGGCTTTGCAGCAAGCGCTGGACGACTGGCAAGCCCCCGCCGCCTACGCCGTCCTGCCCCGACCGCTGGCCGATGCAAGTGCCACGGCTGAGGCGCTCGCCGCGCAAGCGCCACAAACGCAGCGGCTGCAACTGCCACTGGCCGGCAAGCGCAATGCCGCCCTACTCGCGCGCCTGGACCTGGCGGTGAACGATGAGCATGCCGATCACGCGGCCCTGCTAGTGGCCAATCTGATCCTCGGCGGCGGCAGCGATTCACGCTTGTGGAAGCGCATCCGCGAGCGCGAGGGCCTGTCCTACAACGTCTGGTCTTACTGGCGCTGGGGCGAGCCGGACCTCAACAGCGTCTGGCATCTGGGCGCCCTGTTCGCCCCGCAGCAGCGCACGCAGCTGGAGCAGGCCTTGCTGGAGGAGGTTCGCCAACTCAGCCAACAAGGCGCCAGCGCGGCCGAGTTGCGCAGCGCCCAGCAAGCCCTGCTGGGCGAGCGGCGTTTGGCCCGCATGCAAGACGCCAAGCTGGCCACCAGCCTGGCCACCGGCCTGTACCGTGGCCACAAGCTGCAGCGCGCCCAAGCGCTGGACGATGCCATCCAAGCGCTGACGCTGGCTCAGCTCAACGCCGCCTTGCAACGCCATTTGCGCGTCGAGGCTCTGCGCCTGGCCTATGCCGGCGACATCAACGAGGCCGGACATCCCAAAACGGCCATTCCGCATCAAAGCGCTGCGCTAGAAAGTCGATGAAACTGCGCAACAGCGCCGGCTGGTGGCGGCGGCTGGTGTAGACCGCATGCAGACCCAGGCATTCGGGCTCATGTTCGGGCAACACCCGTTGCAACTCACCGCTGGCCAGAAAAGGCCCGGCCAGATAGGTGGGCAGCAAGGCGATGCCGCCACCGGCCAGCGCGGCGCGCAGCAGCGTCACGCTGTCATTGGCGCTCAGGCGGATCTGCGGCAGGCTGGCCACCACGCGCTCGGCGCCACGCTGCAAGCGCCAGGCATCGGGACTGTAAAGCTGATGCGCCAGGCAAGCGTGAGCCATCAAATCAGCCGGTGACTGCGGCTGGCCCTGCGCGGCCAGATAGGCTGGGGACGCGCACACCGCCGAGCGGCACCAGGTCAAGCGCCGGGCAATCAACTGCGGGTCGAGCTGATTGCTGATGCGCAAAGCCAGATCGATGCGGTCCTCCACCAGATTCACCGCACGCTCTTGCACCAGCACCTCGATGCGGGTTTGCGGATGCTGACGCAGAAAGTCCACCACCGCCGGCGCCAGCGGGCCTTGGGCAAAAGACGCACTGGCGCTGACCCGCAACTGCCCCTGCACCGTCTGCTGGTGATTGCCCGCCGCCAGCCGTGTCTCTTCGGCCAGGGCCACCATCTGCCGGCAGGACGAGAGGGCTTGCGCGCCGGCCTCCGTGAGGCTCAGGCGCCGGGTGCTGCGCTGCAAAAGCCGGGCGCCCAGCCATTGCTCCAGTGCCTCCAGGTGCCGCGAAGCCATGGCGCGCGACATCTGCAAATGCTCAGCCGCCGCCGTCAGGCTGCCGCGCTCCACCACCTCAACAAACAACTGCATGGCCTGCAATCTGTCCATGGTCACCGCCTTGATTTGCTCGATTTATGCAACAAACAGTCTATCCAAGCATTGTTTATCTTTGGAATCAGCGCAAATAAAGTTCATCCATCGCAACACAACTGATGGAACACACCATGTTTTCGACCCAAAACCCAATCCTGCGCCGCCTGCTGAAATCCATCGGCATGGGCGCCCTGTTCGCCGCCACCTTGAGCGCCGTGCAGCCGGCCGCCGCCGCTGAGCCCGCCCCGCTGACGCTGACCGTCATCAACCACGGCCCGGCTAGCTTCCACGTCAACTCGGTGCTGGTCAGCGGCGCCAAGGAAGCCGTGCTGCTGGACACCGGCTTCACCCGTGCGGACGCCTTGCGCGTAGCCGCCGCCGTGCTGGACAGCGGCAAGAAGCTCAGCACCATCTACATCTCGGCAGCCGATCCGGACTACTACTTCGGCCTGGAAGTGCTACACGCCGAATTCCCGGACGCCAAGATCGTGGCCAGTGCCGCAACGCTGAAAAAGATCGAAGCCTCAGTCAAAGGCAAAGTGCAGTTCTGGGGCCCCAAGCTGGGTGGCAATGCACCGCGCCAGCCGGTGCTGCCCGAGGCCATGACGGGCGAGACCCTGACGCTGGAAGGCCAGAGCCTGGAAGTGCGCGGCCTGCACGACAGCCTGGCGCATCGCAGCTATGTGTGGATCCCGTCCATCCAGGCCGTGGTGGGTGGCGTCAACATCTTCGGCGGCCTGCACGCCTGGACCGCCGACACCCAGACCAGCGCCTCGCGCGCCGACTGGGTGGCCAAGATCGACGCCATCAGCGCGCTCAAGCCCGTCACCGTCGTGCCCGGCCATATGCTGCCTGGCACCGTTCAGGACGCCTCCTCGTTGCGCTACACCCGCGACTATCTGGTCCGCTTTGAGTCCGAATTGGTCAAGGCCAAGGACGCCGCCAGCCTGATCGACACCATGAAGACCGCCTACCCGCAGGCGGGCCTTGGCATCGCCTTGGACATCGGCGCCAAGGTCAACAAGGGTGAGATGAAGTGGTAAGTTAGGCAGACACCGCGACTGGCGCAGCCTCGACAGGCAAGGCCAGCGCGGACTTGATCGCACTCAGCAGCTGCGCTTCCAGCACCGGCTTGTGCAGCACCAGCAAGCCGGCCTCATGCGCTTCACGCAAACGCTCCGGGCAGGTGTCGCCGGTGATCAGGATGGCGGGCAGCTGCGGCAAGGCGCTGCGCAAGGAGCGCAGCGCTTGCAACCCTTCTTCGCCGCCCTGCAGGCGCAGATCGGTCAGCACAATGTCGGGCCGGCGCTGCAGGCTGGTCAAGACCGCCTCGCGGGCGGTGCTGGCCAGGCTGACTTCGGCACCATGGCTGTTCAACAAGGCCTGCATGGCCTGGCGCACCGGCGCTTCGGCCTCCAGCACCAGCACATGCACATGGGGCAATTGCGCCAAGGCCTCCGCGGCGCCGCGCTCGCCGTCAGCGCTGCTTGTGGGCGATGCGCCATGGGCCACCGCCACGCTCAGGCTGAAACAACTGCCCTGGCCGGGCTGGGAGCTCAAATCGAGGTGCAAGTCCAGCAGATCGACCAACCGGCTGACGATGGACAAGCCCAGGCCCAGCCCCTTGGCGCGATCACGCTCCGGGTTGCCGACCTGATAGAACTCCTCGAACACCTGGCTTTGCTCGGGCAGGGCAATGCCCACGCCGGTGTCGCAGATATCGATGCGCCACAACCCCGATTCGCCACTGCCCGCTTGCACGACATTCACATCAACATGGCCCTGCTCGGTGTACTTGATGGCGTTGTCGATCAAATTGCGCAGCACCCGCTCCAGCAAGACCGGGTCGGTGTCCACAAAGGCATCGGCCGGGCAACTCAGGCCCAGGGCCAGGCCCTTGGCCGCGGCGGCGGTGCGCATTTCCTGGCACAGGCGCTGCAAGGTCTGGCCGAGTGAGAAGCATTGGTTGTTGACCGGCACCACTTGCGCATCGAGCTTGGAAATATCGAGCAAGGCGTCCATCTGCGAGGTCAGGGACTGCACGGCCTGATTCATCTGGCTGGCGATCGTCGAGGTGGCCGCATCCAGCGGCCGGCGCACCAGGGCCGAACCGAAGAGCGACAGCGTGTGCATAGGCTGGCGCAGATCATGGCTGGCCGAGGCCAAAAAGCGGGTGCGTGATTGCATCGCCGCCTGCGCCTGCTGCAGCGCCTGACTGAGCTGCTGATTGCTCTTGGCCTGGGCCAGGCGAATCAGCACCGAATCAACAAACACCCGATGGCCATCGCGCGCCATCACGGCCAACACACAGGCAAAGCCAAGAATCAGCACGCCCAAGGCCCAGTCCATCCACCACAGCTGATGCGAGGCCGAATGGAAAAACCAGGCCACGCTGTTAAGAAAAGACAGCGGCAGCATGAACACCAGCAAGACCGGCCAGTAGCCCGCCGTGGACGCCACCGCGCCCGCGCACAAGCCCAGCAAGAGGATGGTTTGCACCATGCGCTCGTAGTCACTCATCCAAGGCGTGAACAGCAGGGTGAGGCAGAACAGCAGGCCACACAATCCGCTCAGGCCGGTCACCCAGTTCAGACGCTTGCGCACGCTCAGCTGATGCAGATCGGGCAGCAGGCCCAGCACATACCAACGCAGCGCCAGCACCGCCAACACCGCCAGCACCCAGGCCGCGCTCAGCGCTTGCGTGACCGCCGAATTGCCGTAGGCCGCGATGGCACCCAGCAGCACGGCGCTGAGCCCCACCGGCACGGGCATTCGCCGACCCTGGCGGGCCAGGAAACGGAGCAATTCCTCATCGACCGCTAGTTGCTCTTGCGAGCGATTCGAATTCATGACGCGTCCCAAACAAGCGCTCGCGGCGCTTCGCTCCAGCGGCTGCGCGCCGCACTCTGAAAAGCCATTGAGCATACTGCGCCGCTGAGCCCGCCGCCCCTGGGCGGACACCCTAGATGAGGTGGCTGAATGCACTCTTCGAAGGTGAATACTAACCTTACAACTCGGCGCAGCGATGCTGCTGCCCCAAAACTGCGTTAGGGCCGCGGCCGAGGGCGCTTTGCGCACGCAAAACCCGAGCCGATGGCATGAATGGGCGGCACAAAAAACTAAGCCGACAATCGCCACCTTTGCAGGCTTTGATTGTCGGCATAGCACTCCTCCCCTCGATCAACACGCCGAGGTCCAGGCGGCGTGTCAACCTGGTGCCCAGTATTCCCCGCGCCTCGCGCCGCCGCTATCCCTCTCAAGAGGGATGCCGAAAGACATGGCAGCGCTAGAAGTGCCTAGGCATCAGGCAAGCGCCACACGTTTGACTTGCTGGCTGTCCCGCAAAACAGTGTCAAGCAGGTCCAGGTAATAGGCCAGCGGCGGCGTGCGCTTGCCGGGGTGCTTGGCTAGGTCGTCCCAGCGGCGCAGCTGCAAGGCCCGGCTGGCATGTGGCTGGGCCAGGAAGAGTAGGCGCTCTTCCGCGTTCATCGGCCCGCCTTGCAAGGCCAGGGAATGGCGCGAGGCCAAAGACAAGCCCTCGGCATAGCTTTCATCCGTGGCCACCAGATAACGCTTGGCCTCCACATGCAGGCTGATCGGCTCCAGCACCGTCGGCCCGAAACCTCCGCCTGAAAGAAAGCTTAGCGCCCGCAACTCATGGTGATCATTGCGCAGCGCATCGTCGGCCGCGCCGTCCAGCAACTGGCCCAAGTCATGCAGGAGGGCGGCGGCCACCAGCGTGTTGTCGGCATGCGCCCATTCGGCCAGTTGCGCGCATTGCAGCGCATGGGCCTGCGCGGTCACCGCCTCCCGGCGGGAGAGTTGTTCGCCGCTGTAAAGCGTGGCGCCACGGCGCTCGAACAAGGCCTCGATCTTGCAAACAATATCCATCTCTCACCCCTCCACTGCAGCCGCCATCTTGTGCCGCTGCCTGTGACCAGGGCATGACATGCCCCCACATCGACCGCAGCAGCGCCAGCGGTGTTCAAATTCACTGAACCTTGGCGTCAAGCGGGGTGAATCCGCGCCCAGGCGCCAGGGCTCACACTAGCGTCAAGTCAACACAGCTCAGACAGGGTCTTCGCCATGCGTCATCAGATCGCCACGTCCTCAGCCGCCACCCGCTACAGTGCCCCCGCCATTGCCCTGCACTGGCTCTTGGCCGTGGCGATTGTGGGCGCCTTTGGCATGGGCTTGTACATGGCGGATCTGCCCTTTTCTCCCACCCGGCTGAAGCTGTTCAACTGGCACAAGTGGGCCGGCGTCACCATCTTGGCGCTGTCGGCCTTGCGCCTGCTCTGGCGCCTGAGCCACAAGCCGCCGGCCGACGTGCCTATGCCGCGCTGGCAAGCTTTTGTGGCCCACATCACCCATGGCCTGCTGTACGCGCTGTTCTTTGCCGTGCCCCTGGTCGGCTGGGCGTACAGCTCGGCGGCGGGATTTCCCATCGTCTGGTTCGGCCTGATCCCGCTGCCGGATTTCGTCCCCAAGGACAAAGCCCTGGCCGATGTGCTCAAAGATGCCCATGAACTGCTGGCCTGGGTGATGGCCCTGCTGGTGCTGCTGCATGTGGGCGGCGCGCTGAAACACCACTTCATCGACCGCGACGGTCTGGTTCAGCGCATGCTGCCCGGCCGTGAGCGCTGAACCCTCTCGTTGCCCAAGGAGTCCTATGAACACTGCACGATTTTTGCGCCATCCCGCCCTGGCCGCACTCGCCTTGAGCAGCGCGCTGCTGCTGCCCGCTGTTGCCGCTCAAGCCCAGGCCAAGCCCGCCGCTGCGCCGGCTGCCGCAGCGGCGCCGATTCAGTTCCTGGCCGCCCAGAGCGAGCTGAGTTTCATCAGCAAGCAAATGGGTGTGCCGGTGGACGGCCACTTCAAGCGCTTTGACGCCCAACTCACTTTTGACCCGAAAAAGCCCGAAGCCGGACGGGTCAGCTTCACCATCGACCTGGCCAGCGTCAGCCTGGGCGCGCCCGAATTTGATGCTGAATTGGCCAAGCCGGCCTGGTTTGATAGCAAGAAGCTGCCGCAGGCCAGCTTCCAGAGCAGCGCCATCAAAGCCACCGGCGGCGGCAAGTTCGAAGTCAGCGGCAAGCTGAGCATCAAGGGCCAGACCCGCGACATCGTCGTGCCCATCACCCTGACCCAAGCCGGCAAGCTGAGCACCGCCACCGGCAGCTTTGTGCTCAAGCGCCTGGAATTCAAGATCGGTGAAGGCGAATGGGCCGACACCTCCATGGTCGCCAACGATGTGCAAGTGAAATTCAAACTTGCCTTCAATGGCGTGGCCGCGCTTTAACTGCTCCGATACATATCACGCGATTTCTCTCTGTTCGATTTCCCTCGTACCACCTCAACCCACGCTCTCAAGAAGGAACCATTCATGAAGACAGCAGCCTTTTTCATCGCCGCCCTGAGCCTGTGCGGCCTGGCCCAAGCCGAACCCGCGACCTACGCGATCGAGCCCACCCACACCTTCGTGACCTACGAGATCCAGCACTTCGGCACCTCGACCAACCGCGGCCGTTTTGATAAGAAAGAAGGTACGGTTCAACTCGACAAGGCCGCCAAGACCGGCAAGGTCGAGATCAGCTTCGACATCGCCTCGGTGAACACCGGCGTGCCCGGCATGAACAAGCATCTGCAAGGCGACGATTTCTTCTCGTCCGACAAGTTCCCCACCGCCAAGTTCGTCGGCGACAAGTTCAGCTTCAACGGCGACAAGGTCAGCGAAGTGCAAGGCCAGCTGACCCTGAAGGACAAGACCGCGCCGGTGACCCTCAAGGCCACCCATTTCAACTGCTTCCAGCACCCCATGCTCAAGCGTGAAGTCTGCGGCGGCGACTTTGAAGCCGTGATCGACCGCACCCAGTGGGGCATCGACTACGGTCTGGCATACGGCTTCCCCAAGAACGTCAAGCTGATCATCCAGGTCGAAGCCGTCAAGCAGTAATCTGACGCGACCCCGGCGGCGCAGTGCGCGCCGCCAAATACAGGCCCGTTCCCCTGCACAGGGGAATGGGCCTTGTTTTTTGTCGGCAGGGCGCCACGGACTATCGCCCGGATCTGCATTTCAGCCGTTTGGCGCCACAGCGCATCGCCTGCACCGGGCCGAGCCCGCCCGGCTTGCGTACAGTGCGAACAAACGACGCAGCTAGGTGTCGTTTCCCAAGAGGTTGTTCACCCGAAGTAGTCAGGGAAGATGGAG
>NZ_CAMFJS010000026.1 GCF_945956965.1 uncultured Roseateles sp. | reverse complement strand
CTCCATCTTCCCTGACTACTTCGGGTGAACAACCTCTTGGGAAACGACACCTAACTCAGGCGAAAGCTCAGGTCTTGCGCCTGAGCGCCGTCAGGCCCTTGAACTCCCAGGAGCGAAAACCCAGCATCAGCGTGAAGCCATCGCGCTCGCGCAAAGGCAGGCGCTGGTCGTTTTGATGCAGCTTGGCCAACTCGGCGGCCAGCTGGCGGATCTTTTGCACCAGGTCCATGGCGCTTGCGTCCGACAAGCGCGCGTTCACGCACAGCAAGGCCTCGCCGGCGCCATCGAAGCGCCCGGCGAAATAGTCGTCCACCACCGCCTGACGGAAGAAGTGCTGCACCGGCCCGTCCGGCAGCCAACGAAAAGCCACCGACACCCGCATGCGGAAGCGATTGCCGGGCTTCAACTCAATCAGCGCCAGCCGGTCCAGCTTGACCAGATAGCCGATGCACTCAGCCTCGCTGATGGCATAGGTCTCCACAATCTGCTCCAGGCTCCAGTGGCCCAGGCAGCTGATGGCCACCAAGAGCAACTTGGGGTCGGAGACCAGGGACTTTTCCTGCTCCAGCGTCAGCGTATCGGCATGCGGCGTGTTGTCAGCCGCTTGGCGCAACACATCTTCCATCGGCACGCCCACGGCCGCGCAGACCTGCGCCATGCGGGTCAGCGACATATCGCCTTGCGAGAACATCCGTTTGACGCTGGATTCGCTCAAGTCCAACTTGGCGCCCAGGGCCTTGTAGGTCAGCCCAGCGGCGCGCATCTCCGCGCGCAGAACTTGCAGCAGCACTTCGGGCGAACTCATCGCTGAGGGTCCTTCAATGAATGGGCTTCTTCGGTTCTCATGATCTTGCCTCCTTCGTCGCCACGCCGCTCGACGTAGCGAAATCTGCGCCTCTTCGCGGCGCATTGTGCTGCCTGGCACAAAGCATTGGCGCACGCGGCTGATTGCTTCAACACTGCGCCCCGCTGCCGCCTTCACCGGCGCCGTTAAACCGGAGCGGCGCCGCCTCAGCGCGGCGCACATCGCGCGGCAGCCGCATCATCACTTCAGGAGTCTGCAATGCCAAAAGTCACCGAACTCAAGCCCACACCCTCGGTCCGTCGCTTAGCACCGCTGGCCTGGCTGGCTGTAGGCATGGCCGCCAGCTGCGGCGCCGCATATGCGCAGCCCAGCGTCAGCCGCGAATCCAGCACCTATGTGGGCGGCAATATCGGCCTGCTCAACAGCTACCGCCTGGACTGCAATGACGGCGCCGCTTGCGAGCGCAATGGCAAGCTCAGCGGCAAGGTCTATATCGGCCACAGCGGCGAAATCCTCGGCGGCTTCGGTGTGGAGGCCATGGCCTTCAGCATCGGCAGCGCCAAGGGCAGCTTGCAGCGCGGCAGCGCCAGTGAGCCCGGCTCGATCAAGCAAAGCGGCGTGGGGGCCTCCGTGGTGCTCCCGTGGGAGATGGGCGACTTCGGCCTCAAGGCACGACTCGGCGTCGGCTATGTGCGCGGCAGCGCCAGCTACGCGGCGGGCGGCACGCAATCGCGCTGGAGCTTTCAGCCCTTGCTGGGCCTGGGCGGCAGCTATGCGCTCAGCAAGCAGATGACGCTCAACCTGGACTGGGATGCCTTGTCGGCCAGCTATGGCGCCGGCACCAGCCGCATGGGCATGCTGTCGGCCGGCATCAGCGTCAAGTTCTGAGGTCATGACGGTGCCGGTGGCGCACTGATCAAGTGGCTTGAGCGCAATGCGCTTGGCCGCTTGCGGCGCCCGACCACTGGCAAAACAGAGGCTAACTTTGCGTTAGCTCAAGAAGCGCTCCTGCACCCCTAATTTGAATGAGGCGCACCGGACGTTTTTCGCGTCTGATTGACATGGTTTGACAACTCGCTCCGCTTGCGGAGCCCCATCACAGGGCAGGTCGGGCTTGCCCAACATCAGCACAGGAGTTCAGTCATCATGTCCAAAGATGTTCTTGTCTACCGTCCGCTCGCCCATGCCTTGTCATGGCTGGGAGCTTGCTCGGCCCTGAGCCTGGCGCCCATGGCGCAGGCCGCACCCAATCTGGACTACAACGCTAACGCGCAGGTTTATGGATGGGTCAACACCAATTTCACCAGCCCCGTGCTGGGGGATGGCAGTTTCAGCTTGAACGGCAAGTCCGACTATAAGAACAACTGGAAAGGCTCCGGCAATCTCAGCACCGGGGTCGCTGATGCCACCTACACCATCGCAACTGGCCCGGGCGGCTTAGATCCCGTTTACGACATCGTCACCAGTGCTGGCAAGTACGGCATGGGCTACACCGGCCAAGCCGAAGCTGCAGGCCTGAGCCTGCACACCAAAGTCAGCTCGCATCTCGAGGACAACACCGGCGCCCTGGTTCCGGGCAACCCCGTTGACCTCAGAAGCAACCTCACTGCCTACGCCCAGGCCAGTTGGAACCAGCAATTCTTCATTGCAGCCACGGCGGCCCGCCCCACCGGCAGCTATGGTGCCATCCTGGTTTCGGCCAAACTGGACGGCAACTTCCCGGCCCTTTCTGACCCCAGCGTCTACAACAACGCCTGGGCGAACATGCAGATTGGCAGCACCTTCACCGACACGGCCGGGGTGAATTACACGAGCAATTTCGAGATCTCCACTTCGTCCTCCGACCCCAACTGGACCGGTGCGAAGACCGTCTACAAAAAGCTCTTGTTCCAGTACGGCACAGTCTTCAATCTGAATGCCTACCAATACACTGGCGTCGGCAGCAACGGTAGCGCTGACTTCTTCAATACCGGCCGCATCAGCTCGATAGAGTTGCCGTTCGGCGCCACCTTGGAGTCCGGCGCCCAGCAAGCGGGCTTGGGGAGTTTGGCGGCGCTGTACGGCGCGGTGACCAACTCCGCCACGGTGGACGACATCAATACCAACTGGGACTTCGGCAATAACGGCGGCGGCTTCAACCCACCGGTGCCGGAGCCGGCCAGCTCTGCCCTGCTGATCGCAGGTTTGGGCGTGCTGGGCTTGCTAGCCAAACGGCAGCGGCGCGAGCCCTGAACTCAGTTACAGAGTTGAGCCCTAAAGCCGGCGCATTGATGCACACCGTCAGCGCCGGCTTCACCTGCGACTCTTGAGCAAGGCCTCAGCCATAGCAAAGTCGGCTGGCCAAGTAACTTTGAAATTCTCCATCGGACTCTCCACCAGCAAGGGTTGATGGCCCAGCGCCTCGATGGCGCTGGCCTCGTCGGTGATGCCCTCGTTCAAGCTCGCCAAGGCCGGCCGCAGCAGGCCCAGGCGAAACATCTGCGGCGTCTGCGCAGCCCATTTTTCACGCCGGTCCACGGTGGCAGTGACACGACCTTGGGCGGAGGCTTTGAGCGTGTCAGCCAGCGGCAGCGCCAGCAGGCCGCCGACTTCGTCATCCCAGCAAGCGGCGATTAATCGCTCCACCCATTCCGGCCGCAAGAGGCAACGTGCCGCATCGTGCACCAGCACCCAGTCGTGGGGCTGAGCACCGCGCGCCAGCAACTCGTTCAGGCCATTGGCGACGGTTTCAGCGCGGGTCTCGCCGCCCACCCTTGCCACCCAAGCGCGCTCACCCGCAAAGCCTGGCACCGCCGCCTCAAACTGATCATCCTGCGGAGACAGCACCACCAGCGTGGCCGCCAACTGCGTCACCCGCGCCAGCGCGGCCAGGGTATGGGCCATCATGGCCTGACCCGCCAGCGGCACATATTGTTTGGGGATGGTGGCACCTGAGCGGGCGCCGACGCCGGCGGCAGGAACCAGGGCATAACACTGGGGCTGCACGCCCACGGCATAAGAAGTCATGGCCGGCATTTTAGGTGGCGCGACTGCGCCTTCGCCTTCGCCTTAGAACCCGACCATGCCATCCACGCAGGCCGCCTCACATCAGGCAATAGTTCTGCGGCAATAAGGGTGCAGGCAGCGCGGTCTCACCCAGCGCCGCGCGCATATCGATCTCGATGGCGCGGCAGATCGCGTCCAGTGGCAAATCGTTTGGCAGCAAGCCAAAAGGCTCCTCGATCTCGTCACCCAGCGCGTCCAGCCCGAAGAAGGTGTAGGCCACGATGGCCACCACAAAAGGCGTCATGAACCCGATGCTGTCGACCAAGCCAAAGGGCAGCAAAAAGCAGTAGAAGTAGGCCGTGCGGTGCAAGAGCAAGGTGTAAGAGAAAGGCAGCGGCGAACTTTTGATGCGCTCGCACGCCGCAGCCGCCGCCGTCATGGCAGACAGGGTGCTGTCGATCTGGGCCGTTAGCACGGGATCGATGCGCCCCTCCAGGCGGCACTGCTGCAAATCAGCGCCCATCGTCATCATGAGGCTTGCCGCCTTGTTGGGCGCGCTTGCCAGGGCCTGCCATTCCTGGGTCGGTAGCCAGGCTCGCACTTCGCCTTGCTCATCGGGCGTGCCGCGCAGTTGGTGCTTCAAAGCCTGGGCATAGGCGATGCTGCGTTGGATCATGCGCACGCGCACATCCTCGCACCCAGTCGCAGCGTGCACCGTTTCATCCTCAGCCACAAAGTTCAAGACCTGGCGGGCCAGGTTGCGGCTGCGCAGCAACAACTCGCCCCAAAGCTTGCGAGCCTCCCAATAGCGGTCGTAAGCCGCGTTATTGCGAAAGCCTAGAAAGATCGCCAGCGGCAGTCCAATCAGGGTAAAAGGAATGGTCGTCAGCGTGATCTTTTGGCTAAACAAAACGCCGTGCGAGAGCGTCACCGCCACCGCAAACAAGATGTTGACGAACAGCACGGCCCGGATCTGGCGCAGCACCGAGCCGCGCACGATCAGAAAAAGGCGCAGGCCGGAGGGGCGATCTCGAACAATCATGGCGGGCCGATATTGAGTTCCGCAGCTTACATGCGGCCTTCACGCAAATAGCGCGTGTGCCAGCTGAAGGCCTCGTCCAGCAGATGCGGCGTGTGCAGGCCGGGCGCACCTTCCGCAGCGCGACGCACATAGTCACGCAGCGCGGGCTTGAAGTCAGGGTGCGCGCAGTTCTCGATCACCACCTTGGCACGCTCCTTGGGCGAGAGACCCCGCAGATCGGCCAGCCCCTGCTCGGTGACGATGATCTGCACATCATGCTCGGTGTGATCCACATGCGAGACCATGGGCACGATGCAGGAAATGGCGCCGCCTTTGGCAACGGACGGCGTCATGAAAATGGACAGATAGGCATTGCGCGCGAAGTCGCCCGAGCCGCCAATGCCGTTCATGATGCTGCTGCCCATCACATGGGTGGAGTTGACGTTGCCGTAGATGTCGGCCTCGATCATGGCGTTCATCGCGATCAAGCCCAGGCGGCGAATGAGCTCGGGGTGATTGCTCATCTCCTGCGGGCGCAAGACGATGCGCTGGCGAAAGAACTCAATCTCGCGCTCAAACAAGGCCGCCGCATCGGGGCTCAGCGACAAGGCGGTAGCCGAGGCATAAGCCAGCTTGCCGGACTTGAGCATGCTGAGCATGCCGTCTTGCAAGACCTCAGTGAAGGCCGTCAAATTCTCGAAGGGTCCTTTGTCCAAACCGGCCAGCACTGCATTGGCGATATTGCCCACGCCTGACTGCAAGGGCAGCAAATCGGGCGTCAAGCGGCCCAGCTTCACCTCGTTTTGCAAGAAATCGATGATGTGGCCGGCAATCGCGTTGGACACCTCATCCGGCTCAGCGAAGACGGAGTTGCGATCGGGTTGATGCGTTTCCACCACCCCGATCACCTTACTCAAATCGCAATGCAGATAGGGCTCGCCAATATGGTCGCCAACATGCACCAAGGGAATGGGCACGCGCTTGGGCGGCAACTGGGTGCCGTAGTAGATGTCGTGCATGCCTTCCAGCCCGGCGTTTTGCAGGCTGTTGACTTCCAGGATGATCTTGTCGGCCTGGTCCAGCCAAGTCTTGTTATTGCCGATTGAGGTTGAGGGCACCAGGCGGCCGTCGGGCAAGATGCCCGCCACCTCGATCACCGCCACATCCAGCTTGCCCAAAAAGCCAAACCACACATACTGGGCCACATGGCTGAGGTGAATATCGGTGTACTCCATCTGCCCGGCGTTGATCAGCTTGCGGCTGGTCGGGTCCGATTGATAGGGCAGGCGCATTTCCACACCGTTGACGCGGGCCAGGGCACCATCGAGCTCAGGTGCGGTGGAAGCGCCTGTCCACAGGCCGATGCGGAAGGGCCGGCCTGCCGCGTTCTCGCTGGCGATGCGCGCGGCCAGTGCCTGCGGGATCACCTTGGGATAGCCGGCGCCGGTAAAGCCGCTCATGCCGACATTGGCCCCAGCGGGGATCAGGGCAGCCGCTTCTTCGGCCGACATCAGCCGCTGACGCAGGCTGGCGTTTTGCACACGGTTCAAATCAAGCATCGGTGAGAATCCAGCACTTTCAAAAAACAATCGAAGAACAACTTGACTAGGTCAGAAGCAGTTCCACAGTACGGCTGTTCGACAGCTTAGCCGAAGAAACGGCTCCGATCAGGGTTTGTACCAACCCTTTCTGGCCAACAGAGACAATGGCCACACTGATGGTCCGCCTTGATTGCTGCTGCTGACTCGACCTCACCCCAAAGTTCCCCCGCCCGCCACAAGATGCGCATTGAAGATATCCGCCAAGAACTGAGCGCCCTGGGTGCCAAGCCTCTGCATGTGCAGCGGGTGCTGCGCCAATGGGTGCGCGCTCTGCCCTTGACGGCAGGCCGGCGCCGGCCCGAAGACTTTCTGCCCCTGGCCGTGCGAGAGGCCCTGCCCGACCTGGATGCGCGCTTGCAAGGCCTGACCCGCTTGGTCTCCAGCCACCCCGGCGAGGACGGCTCGGCCCGCTTGCTGCTGGCTCTACAAGACGGCATGACAGTGGAAAGCGTGCTCTTGCCGCGGGACGGCGTCTGCGTTTCCAGCCAGGTGGGTTGCGCCGTCGGCTGCCTGTTCTGCATGACCGGGCGCGACGGCCTGATCCGCCAAGTCAGCAGTGCCGAGATCATTGCCCAGGTGGCGCAAGCCCGCAGCCAACGGCCGGTCAAGAAGGTCGTGTTCATGGGCATGGGTGAGCCCGCGCACAACCTCGACAATGTGATGGAAGCCATCGAGCTGCTGGGCAGCGTGGGCAATATCGCGCACAAGAATCTGGTCTTCTCCACGGTGGGCGATCCGCGCGTGTTTGAGCGCCTGCACAGCCTGCCCACCGGCGCGGTGAAGCCGGCGCTGGCGCTATCGCTGCACACCAGCAAAGCGGACTTGCGCACGCAACTGCTGCCGCGCGCGCCGCGCCTCTCGCCCGATGAGTTGGTGACCCTAGGCGAACAATATGCCCGCGCCAGCGCTTACCCGATTCAGTACCAATGGACGCTGCTGGACGGCGTCAACGACGGGCCGGAGGAACTCGACGGCATCGTTGCGCTGCTGCGCGGCAAGTACGCGATTCTGAACATGATTCCCTACAACAGCATCCCCGACCTGCCCTTCCATCGTCCCAGCTGGGACAAGGCTCGCGCCATTGCGGCGGATCTGCACCGCCGTGGCGTGCTGACCAAGCTGCGGGACTCAGCGGGTCAAGATGTGGACGGCGGCTGCGGCCAGCTGCGCGCACGCGCTCAGGCGGGTGGCTTGCAGCCCGTCATCTTGCGGCGCACCCCGCCCAAACACTGAAGGCGTTTGCATTGGCGCGAATCAGCAGCAAGCGCTAGCGAGCGGAGCGCGCAAGTCGCCGCGAAATCAAGGCATGTAGACGATGCGCAGGCTGGCATCCACCAGCGCCAGCGGCACAAAGCCCAGCGCCTCAGGGTGGCGCTGCAAATGGCCGCGTACGCTTTCAGCATCACGCAATTCCAGCGGCGGGCGTAGCCGCCCACCGAACTGCTGGGCCGACCAGGCCGTGCGGTACTCGGCCGGTGCTTTGCGCAAGACGGCGCTGAAGAACTGATCCCGCTCCGGCCCGGCGCTCATCAAAAGATTCGGCGCCGCGCCACCCGCCAGGGCTTGCCGGCGCCCCATGAATAGATCGGCCAAGGTATCCCGCTCTATCCCTTGAATCGCGCTGCGGTTGGAGACCACCACGGCCAGTGCCGGGCGGGTATAGCGCGCGACGATCTGGCTCAAGCCCCCAGACCCGCGCAAGGCCTCGACGGCATCCAACAGCGCTTGCCCATTGACCGGGCTGTTCTTGGGCCAGGCGCAGTGGTAATTGTTCAGGCCTACGGGCGCACGCCAGGGCGCAATGCCGCTGAGCTCACCGTTCTCCGCCACCCAGCTGAGGCTTTGCTGGTTCAGCACGCCATAGGGGTGGCGCAGCAGCTGAATTTTCTTCAGCAGACGGTCTTCGCTGATGACATCGTCGCGCTGCAAGCTGCCGTCGGCAAAGCGGGCATCCAAGCGTGCATAGGGGTTGCCCAGCAATGTCCCGACCACGCTGCCGCGCGCGAGTTGCTCCGCCTGATCCACCGGGCTAGCACTGGTGTGCCCCACCAGCAAGTCGGGCAATTCCAGCAAAGACGCACTCCAGCGATAAAGCGCGGCATCGCGACTCAGGTTCGGAGAGGTATGGCAAATCAAATCCAGCTCGCCCGCGGCGGCAGCTGCGTCGATTCTTGGCCGCGGCAGCAACTGCGGGTCCAGCTTTAAGCGCAGCGCCTCGGCGATGGCGCGGTAGATCTCCAGATCAATGCCTCGGCTGGCTTGCGCGTCTGCCCAAACCACGAAGGGCGGCTGCGCATTCGCGGCGATGGCCACGCGCAGCCGAGCAGGATCAGCCGCCACGGCATCCAGGGGCGCCGCAAATGCCAAGGCCACTCCAAGCCAGCGCGCAGCCCGCTTACCAGCCGCTGCGATGAAGCTCTTTGGCGTCAAGCGAGTCGTCGGCTTCATGGCGGCCTTAGAAGACAAAGTCCAGGCTGATCGTGCTCATATTGGCATGCCCGTCCCAGCTTTTTTGAAGAGGCGGCCCGAGTGGCGGCGCATTCAAGCTCAGTTCGGCCGCGCGCCCAGTGCTGCGATCGCGTGTTGCGGTCCAAAAATCCTGCTGGACCTTGAGCGCCCAATGCTCGCCTAAATCAAGCCGCACGCCGACTTGAATGACGCGCCGGTCAAAGGGGCTTTGCAAATAGGTATCCAAGGTCTTGAGGCCTTGCACCAGCGCCGGTGGGCTATTGGGTACCGCCTGCAGGCCGACCGGGCTTTCGCGGTAGGTGGTTTGGCCAACGCTGGCATAAGGCGTCCAGGCGCCGATGCGGCGGCTGGCTTGCACATACCATCCGGCCTGTTTGGCGACCAAGAGCGAATTGGAATCTCGCAGCGCGGCTTCGGCGGTGAGCGTCCAGTCATGGGCTTGCCAGACGAGGCCGAGGTAAGTCAAGCGGCCTTCGTTGCTCAAGGCGGCACGCGGCGCCAAGACCTCATTGCAATTGGCACAGCCCGGCGGATTGAGCAAAGCGGCCGCACCAGAATTCGTTAGGTCAACCGCGTAAGTGGACACACCAGCACGTAACTGCCAATCACCGCGGCGCCAATTGCCGACGAAGACGGTGGAGCGATTGATATCGACACTGCCGGAGCTGAGATCAACGCGGGCCGTGCCGCCGCCCAAGTCAAGACTGAGCAGGCCGCCCAAAGCGTCGCCGGTCCAAGTGAGGTTCAAGCCATCCACCGCAGCACCCGGGTTGATGCTGTACACGGTATTCATAGGCCGCAAGGCCGTCTGCGCATAACCGACGTTACGGGTTTCGCTGACCAAGAAGAAGGGCAGGGTTTGCCGCCCCAGGCGCAGCGTCCATGCTGGGGCGGGCGACCAGCCGATATAAGCCCACTCGGTACGCGGGCGCATGCGCTTAGCAATATCGTCTTGCACCAGCACTTGCATCACGGCTTCAAGCCGATCGGAGACTTGCCAGCGCATCTGGCCGGCCAAGCGGGTGTCACCATTCGTGCGCCAGTTGCCATTGGACAAATTGGGCGTGCGGGGGTCCGGCTTCACGCCAACCACATCATCACCGCCACGATAGGCGGACAAGGTACCGAAACCCGATAACTCGAAGCGCTGCGAGCTGTCGTCCTGATCGTACGCCGCTGCCGCGAGCGGCAGGCCGAGCAGTAAGGTACCGAAAAACCCCAGCAATTGACTCAGCTTCATGAGAGTTGATCTTATCGAAACACGCCCGTGCCAGGCCTGCTGATTTGCCCTTGCATCCGCGGCAACAGCCAGCCGAACCGACCTAGATCAGCCCCAGGGAGCCCGAAATAGCGGAACCTTCGCACAAACGTGCGGTTTGAAGCGCAAAAACCACCGGATTAAGGGGGGTGTTGACCATGACGGATTCGTTACATTGTCGACCCGTGCAGAGCTTTTGCACCGGAATCAATGCCATACAAATCAATTCGAGGGAATCCCTAGATGAATAAGACTGTTGCCAAGTCCTTGCTGCTCGCCGCCACCGTCGCCGCAGCTGCTAGCGCACAAGCCAGCGTGATCACCTTTGAAACCGCCACTTCGCAGGCCGGCGTTCAAAGCAGTGCCACCAACTACCGCGACGTCGTCAACGCCGCCCTGAGCCAGCCCGGCGCCAAGTCGGCTGATGTGGCCCTTTTTGACGGCCTGAGCAATAGCAGCGTCTTCGGCGGCAGCAATTCCGACATCGCCTTCCGCGTGACCGTGAATTTCGGCGTGGCCGCTAACCAGGCCGGCAGCTGGGATCTGCGCGGTGGTGTGGACTTCGGCCGTGGCGGCGCAGTCTTCCTGGACGGCGTGGCCCTGGGCTTCAAGACCAACGATATGTGGTGGAACAACGGCTACGGCGATAACAGCCAAGTCTTTGCCTTCGACAAGATCGCCATCGGCGCCGGCAACCACAAGCTGGAAATCTTCGGCCTGGAAAACTGCTGCGACGGTCAACAGCAATTCCAATTCGCCGCCAATGGCAGCGAGTTCAAGACCTTCGGCAAGACCGACGGCCTGAACATCACTTCCGCCGTGCCGGAACCCAGCAGCTACGCGCTGATGGTGGCTGGCCTGGGCGCCATGGGTGTGGTGGCTCGTCGTCGCAAGTCGAAGGCAGCCTAAGCACGGGCAGGCCTAGCCTGCCTACAATGAGCACAGCCCCTAGCCCCTCGCTCGGGGCTGTTCTCATTTGTGCGCCCGATATGCAGCTACCTCTGATTCAACCCGGCAAGAAGTTCACTCTCCCCCGCCCCACCGGTTCGGCCGATGCCATGCTGCTGGCGCGCTTTGCCCAGACGCAGATGGCCGCCGGGCGCATCACCGCCATCATCACGGCCGAGCCGGGTGATACGCAGCGCCTGGAAGATGAGCTCAAATTCTTTGCGCCCGATTTGCGCGTGGCCGTCTTCCCGGATTGGGAGACCCTGCCCTACGACACCTTCTCTCCGCACCAGGACCTGATCTCCGAGCGCTTGGCCACCCTGTGGCGCTTGCTGCAATCGCAGGGCAAACCGGCTGACCAGCGCGAGGCCGACGTGGTGCTGCTGCCGGCCACCACGGCGCTGACGCGCTTGGCGCCGCCGTCCTTTCTGGCCGCCACCACCTTCAATTTCAAAACCAAGCAGCGGCTGGATGAAGCCAGCCTGAAGTCGCAGCTGACCTTGGGCGGCTACACCCACGTCAGCCAGGTGGTCTCGCCGGGCGAATACGCCGTGCGCGGCGGGCTGATCGACCTCTTCCCCATGGGCTCGCTGGTGCCTTACCGGGTGGACCTGTTTGGTGACGAAGTGGACTCCATCCGCACCTTCGACCCCGACACCCAGCGCAGCCTCTACCCCGTTCCCCAGGTGCGCCTGCTGCCGGGCCGCGAATTCCCGATGGACGAAGCGGCACGCAAGTCCTTCCGCGCCCGCTGGCGCGAGAAGATGGAGGGCGACCCGACCCGCTCGCGCATCTACAAAGACATCGATCAAGGCATCGCCACCGGCGGCATCGAGTATTTCCTGCCGGTCTTCTTCGAGCAAACCGCCACCATCTTCGACTTCCTGGGCGACAGCGCAGCACTGGCCCTGCACGGCGAGATTGACGAAGCCCTGACCCGCTTCTGGACGGACACCCGCGAGCGCCATCGCTTTTTGCAGCATGACCCCGAGCGGCCCATCCTGGCGCCGGAGGAAATCTTCCTGAAGGTGGAAGAGTTCTTTGCCATCACCCACAGCCATGCGGTGCTTGCCATCCGCGGCAATGAGCCGGTGGACTTCGCCCGCCCGCTGCCCGACGTCAGCGTGGAGCGCGGCGCGCAAGAGCCGCTGGCCCGCCTGGCCGATCACCTCAAGAGCACGCCGCACCGCGTGCTGCTTCTGGCCGAAAGCGAAGGCCGGCGCGAGAGCCTGCTGGAGCTGCTGCGCGACAACAAAATCGACCCGCCCTCGGTGTCGGGCTTGGCCGAGTTCCTGGGCTCGCCGGAGAAGTTCGCCATTACCGCCGCGCCCTTGGCCGCCGGCTTCTTCTGGAACGAGCCCGGTGAAGGCGCGTCCGGGCGCCGGGCCGCCCCAAGCCCGGACAGCCCCCTCGGGGGGCAGGACGCCGAAGGCGGACGTGGGGGCACGGTCATCCAACTCTTCACCGAGACCGAGCTGTTTGCCACCACGCCCACCACGCGGCGGCGGCGAAAACAGGAGCAGGTCAGTGACGTCAATGCGCTGATCAAAGACCTGTCCGAGCTCAAGGTCGGCGACCCGGTGGTGCACAACAACCACGGCATCGGCCGCTACCAGGGCCTGATCAATATCGACATCGGCGACGGCGCGTCCGAGTTCCTGCACCTGGAATACGCCGACAAGGCCACGCTTTACGTGCCGGTGGCGCAGCTGCATCTGATCAGCCGCTACACCGGCGTCAGCGCCGAAGAGGCCCCCCTGCACCGCCTGGGTTCCGGGCAGTGGGAAAAGGCCAAGCGCAAGGCCGCCGAACAGGTGCGCGACACCGCAGCGGAACTGCTGAACCTCTATGCCCGCCGCGCCGCGCGCGAAGGCCATGCCTTCCGCTACTCGCCGCATGACTACGAGGCTTTTGCAGCCAGCTTTGGCTTCGAGGAGACGGCCGATCAGCGCGCCGCCATCCACGCCGTCATCCAGGACATGATCAGCCCCAAGCCCATGGACCGCCTGGTCTGCGGCGATGTGGGCTTCGGCAAGACCGAGGTGGCCCTGCGCGCGGCCTTTGTGGCGGTGATGGGCGGCAAGCAAGTCGCCATCCTGGCGCCCACCACGCTCTTGGCCGAACAGCATTACCAAAACATTGCCGACCGCTTTGGCAAGTGGCCCGTGCGCGTGGCCGAGATGAGCCGCTTCCGCAGCGCCAAGGAGATCAAGGCCGCGATGGAAGGCCTGGCCGACGGCACCATTGACATCGTCATCGGCACCCACAAGCTGCTCAGCCCCGAGGTCAAGTTCAACCGCCTGGGCCTGCTGGTGATCGACGAAGAACACCGTTTTGGCGTGCGCCACAAAGAGGCCATGAAGGCCATGCGGGCCGAGGTGGATGTGCTGACGCTGACCGCCACGCCCATCCCGCGGACACTCGGCATGGCACTGGAAGGCCTGCGTGACCTGAGCGTGATTGCCACCGCGCCGCAGCGCCGCCTGGCCATCAAGACCTTTGTGCGCAGCGAAACCAGCGGCACCATCCGCGAAGCCATGCTGCGCGAGTTGAAGCGCGGCGGCCAGGTCTACTTCCTGCACAACGAGGTGGAGACCATCGAGAACCGGCGCCAGAAGCTCGAAGAGCTGGTGCCCGAGGCCCGCATCATCATCGCCCACGGCCAGATGCCCGAGCGTGAGCTGGAGCGGGTGATGCGCGAGTTCGTCAGCGGCAAACACAATGTGCTGCTGTGCTCCACCATCATCGAAACCGGCATCGACGTGCCCAGCGCCAACACCATCATCATGGCCCGGGCCGACAAATTCGGCCTGGCCCAGCTGCACCAGCTGCGCGGCCGCGTCGGCCGCTCCCACCATCAGGCTTATGCCTATTTGCTGGTGCCCGATCTGGAGGGCCTGACCAAGCAAGCCGCCCAGCGCCTGGACGCGATCCAGGCCATGGAAGAGCTGGGCTCGGGCTTCTACCTGGCCATGCACGATCTGGAAATCCGCGGCGCCGGCCAGATGCTGGGCGAGAACCAGAGCGGCAATATGATGGAAATCGGCTTCCAGCTCTACAACGAGATGTTGGCCGAGGCGGTGCGCTCGCTCAAGTCCGGCAAGGAGCCCGATCTGCTCTCGCCGCTGGCTGCCACCACCGAGATCAATCTGCACGCCCCCGCGCTTTTGCCCGACGCCTACTGCGGCGACGTGCACCAACGCCTCTCGCTCTACAAGCGCTTGGCCAGCGCCGAAAAGAACGAGCAGATCGACAAGCTGCTGGAGGAAGTCACCGACCGCTTCGGCAAGCTGCCCGCGCAAGGCCAGACCCTGTTCGACACCCACCGCCTGCGCGTGCTGGCCAAGCCCTATGGCGTGGCCAAGATCGATGCCGCGCCCCTGGCCATGAATATCAACTTCCGCCCCAACCCGCCGATCGACGCGATGCGCGTGATTGAGTTGGTGCAGAAGAACCGCAATATCAAGCTGGTGGGCAATGACAAGCTGCGCATCGACAAGGCGCTCAGCGACCCCAAGGACCGGGCGCAAGCCATCCGCGAAGTGCTGCGCTTGCTCGGCCAACCGACCACCAAAACCTGAGATCACGCGAACCATGCCCGCTACTGACAAATCCGCCGCCCTGGTGATTCAAGGCTTCACGCCGCCGCTGCGCCTGGCCGATTTCAAATTGGCCGCTTTCGATATGGACTCGACCCTGATCAACATCGAGTGCATCGATGAGATCGCCGCCGCCGCGGGCAAAAAGGACGAGGTCGCCGCCATCACCGAAGCCGCCATGCGCGGCGAAATCACGGACTTCAAAGACAGCCTGCGCCGCCGCCTGGCCCTGCTGCAGGGCGTGCCCACCAGCGCGCTGCAAGAGGTGCTGCAGACCCGTTTGCAGTTCAACCCCGGCGCACGTGAGCTGTGTGCCGCGCTCAAGGCCGCGGGTATCAAGCTGCTGCTGGTGTCGGGTGGCTTCACTTTCTTCACCCGCCATGTCGCGGCCGAGCTGGGCATGGACTTTGTCCGCTCCAACGAGTTGGAAATCGTGGACGAGCGCCTGACCGGCGGCCTGGTGCAGCAGGCCTGGGGCGACATCTGCGACGGCGAAGAAAAGCGCCGCATGCTGCTGCAATGCTGCGAGCAAATCGGCTGCACGCCCGCGCAAGCCATGGCCGTGGGCGACGGCGCCAACGATCTGCCGATGATGGGCGCAGCCGGCCTCTCGGTGGCTTTCCACGCCAAGCCCAAGGTGCGGGCCCAGGCCATGGTGGCCATCAACCAAGGCGGCTTGGAGCAGTTGCTGACGCAATTTAGCGCCTAAAGCCCAGGCCCGCAGATCACGGACAATCACGCCATGCAAAACATTGATTTCGAACTGCGCGGTGAATTCATCACCCTGGACAGCCTGCTCAAGGCCACCGGCCTGGCCGAAAGCGGCGGCCGCGCCCGCATGATGGTGACCGAGGGCAAGATCGAGGTGGACGGCCAGCAAGAGCTGCGCAAGACCGCCAAGATCCGCCCCGGCCAAACCGTGGCCCTGCACGGCGTGCGCATCCACGTCAAAGCCGACCCCAGCCTGAAGTAGCCCCTGCGATGAGCGCCATCAGCTTTTCCACTTGCGATATCTGCGACCAGCACAAGAGTGACGAAAGCGGCCGCGTGCGCGTGCTGCCTGGCAGCGCCTTCCGCAGCTATGGCGCCCTGCCCCGCTTAGCAGGCCCCATCAGCACGGTGAAGTGCTTTGAGGACAACAGCTTGGTCAAGGCCGCGGTGGAAAGCGCGGGCCTTGGCCGCGTGCTGGTGGTGGACGGTGCGGGCTCACTGCGCCGCGCGCTGCTGGGTGGCAATCTGGCCGCTGCTGCGGCCAAGAATGGCTGGGCCGGCTTGGTGATTCACGGCGCCGTGCGTGATCTGGCTGAGTTGGCGCAGGCGCAAACCGGCATCTTCGCCCTGGGCCATGTGCCCATGCCCACCGACCGCAAAAACCAAGGCCAGGCCGATGTGGCCCTGCACATTCTGGGCGCCACGATTCAGCCCGGTGAATGGCTTTACGCCGACGAGGACGGCCTGCTGATTGCAGACCGCCCACTGCATACGGTTTAAGCCGTTTAGCCAGCCGTCAAGCCGCAAAGCAGCCAATCCCGGCCTCTACGACAAGCGCTTGAGCGCCGCCTCACGGATGGCGCTGAGCGTGCTGCGGCTGGTCGACACATCGCTGGACAAGCGCAGATGCAGCAAGCAGGGCGTGCCCGCCGCCAGCGCGGCACGCAGGGCGGGCTCAAAGTCCTCGGTCATCTCGATGCGTTGCGAGGCCCAGCCATGGGCTTGGGCCAGCAAGCAGAAGTCCGGGTTGAACAAATCGCTGCCCGAAACCCGGCCAGGATACTCGCGCTCCTGATGCATGCGGATGGTGCCGTAAGTGCCGTTGTCCACCACCACACACAGCAGCTTTTTGGCGCCATAGCCGGTGGCGGTGGCGAGTTCTTGGCCGTTCATCAGGAAGTCGCCATCACCGGCGATATTGACCACCCAGCGCTCGGGCTCAAGCAAGCTGGCGGCCACCGCCGCCGGCAGGCCGTAGCCCATCGCGCCACTGGTGGGTGCGAGCTGGGTGCGGCCGTGCTGTTGCAGGCCCGGATACTGATGAAAGCGATGCAGCCAGCCGCTGTAATTGCCGGCGCCGTTGGTGAACACCGTGCCCTCGGGGCAAAGCCGGCTCAAGCTCTTGACCACCTCGGCCATGTCCAGCGGGCTGACCGGCTGGGGCCGCAGATTGGCCTGGTAGTCGGCATTGGCAGCGCGCGTCCAGCCGGTCCACTTGCAGTGCTCGGGCGCGGCCAATGTGGCGAGGGCCTGGGCCGCGCAGGACATGCTGGCGTTGATCATCAAATCGGCCGCATAAACACGGCCCAACTCTTCCGCCCCGGCGTGGATATGCACCAGGCTTTGCGCCGGGCGCGGTGCCTGCAGCAAGGTGTAGCCGCCGGTGGTCATCTCGCCCAAGCGCGGGCCGATGGCGATGATGAGGTCAGCGTCCTTGACGCGCTGGGCCAGCCTGGGGTTGATGCCAATGCCCACATCACCCGCGTATTGCGGATGGCGGTTGTCAAACAAGTCTTGGAAGCGGAAGGCGCAGCCGACCGGCAGGCCCCAGGCCTCGGCGAAGCGCTGCAGCGCCGTGCAACTCTCGGGCGTCCAGCCGCCACCGCCGGCAATCACCAAGGGTCGCTCGGCCGCCAGCAAGCGGCTGCGCAAATCGCTCAGCGCCGCCGGGGTCGGCCAGGCCTGGGCCGCCTGCGCCCGGGGCAAGACCGGAGCGCTGGTCAGCGCGGTCAACATATCTTCCGGCAGCACCAGCACCACCGGGCCGGGCCGGCCTTGCATCGCCGTATGGAAGGCGCGGGCCACATACTCGGGCAGGCGGTCGGCGTCCTGCACCTCACCCACCCATTTGGCAAAGCCCAAGGTGCCGGGGCCGAACATCTGGCGGTAGTCAACTTCCTGGAAGGCCTCGCGGTCTCGCTGGTCGCTGGCCACCTGGCCGATGAACAGAATCATCGGCGTGGAATCTTGAAACGCGGTGTGCAGGCCGATGCTGGCATTGGTGGCGCCGGGGCCGCGCGTCACAAAGCAAATGCCAGGCCGGCCGCTCAATTTACCCTGCGCCTCGGCCATGAAGGCGGCCCCGCCCTCCTGGCGGCAGGCGATGAAGCGGATCTTCTCGCGGTGCTCATGAAAGCCATCCAGCACGGCCAGATAGCTTTCGCCCGGCACGCCGAATACGGTGTCTACGCCTTGCTCAATCAAGGCCTCGACCAGCGCGTGGCCGGCCATGCGTTTTGCTTGTGGAGTCGTCGTCATGCTGCGGACTGTAAAGCCTTCTTCGGTCGTGCCAGTTGAACCAGATTGGCCGCGGCAATGGCCAGCAACAAGGCCAGCGCAGCGCCCATGAACACCGCGCCGGGGCGGCCCTTGTCCATCATGGCGCCGAAGATGGGCGCGGCCAGGGCGAAGCCCAAGTCCAGCCCGGAATACACCGTGCCGTAGACCCGGCCGGTGGCGCCGGGCGGCGCGGCACGCTTGATCAACATATCGCGCGAGGGGCCGGCCAGGCCGGTGCCGAAGCCGGCCAGCGCCACCACCGTGGCCGCCAACATCGGCGGCACCCAGCCGCTGGCGGCCAGGGCCAGCAAGGCCGCGCCCAGCGCCAGCGCGATGGCGATATTGCGCTCCAGACTGGCCGAGCGCGCCACCCAGAAGCCGCCAATCACCATGCCCACCGCGCCGCACAACATATAGCCGGTCACGACGAAAGCCGTGGCCTCAGGGGCCAGGCCGTAAAGCTGGCTCAGGGCCGGGCTGGCGAAGCTCTGAATCGCCGTCAGCGCCGTGGTGCCGAAGAAGAAAAACGAGAAGCACAGCCACACCGAAGGCAGGCGCAAAAAAGCCATCGGGTGTTCGTCTTTGACGGGCGTGGCGCCGGCCTTGTCATGCGACCAACTGCCCTGGCTGTCGTCGATCGCGGCGCGCTTGAACCACAGCAAGGCGATCACGGCTAAGGCCGCCAGTGCGGTGCCCAGATAGGCATAGCGCCAATTGCCGCTGAGCTGCGCCAGACCGATCAAAAACACCGGTGCGAGCGCCCAGCCCAGATTGCCGGTGATGCCATGCACCGAGAAGGCGTGGCCCAGGCGAGCGGGCGACACCCGCTTGTTGAGGATGGTGAAGTCCACCGGGTGAAAGGGCGCATTGCCCAGGCCGGCCAAGGCTGCAGCTACAAGCAAACCGCCAAAACCCGTGGCCAGGCCAGCCGCCAGTGAGGCCAGCACAAAGCAAGACAGCGCCGCGAACAGCACCGGGCGCGCGCCGGTGCGATCCACCAGAAAGCCGGCCATGGCTTGGCCCAGGCCGGAGATGATGAAAAAGGTGCTGACCAACAAACCGAGTTCGGCATAGCTGAGCCCAAATTCGCGGATGAAGACCGGGAACAGCGGCGGCAGCAACATGTGGAAGAAATGCGAGCAGCCATGCGCCAGCCCGATCAGGCTGATGGTGGCGATGTCGCGGCGGGCTTGCTTGGTTTCGGCCGCAAGCGGCAGGCTGGCTGTAGTCATGCCCGCACTTTAGGCGCCCGGGCCAAGGCCGAGTTACGATAGCTCGCCAAAATCTATCGAATTTCAGCCACCCATGTCCGCCCCCAGCTCCACGCCACTTTCACGGCCGCGCCCCAGCAAAGCCCGCACCAGTCTGCCGCCGCTGGACCCGCAGCGCTTCGCCCCTTGCGCCCTGCGGCCGGTGCGGGCCAAGTCGCGGGTGCTGGAAAGCGATGTGGACATCCAGGCCCATCAGCATGACTGGGGCCAGCTGGTGTTTTCGATCAGCGGCGTGGTGCGCGTCAGCACCGAACGGGCCACATTCTTGGTGCCGCCCTCGCGGGCGGTGTGGATACCGCCGCAGGTGGAGCACGCCGTCACGCCGGTCGAGCGGGTCGATCTGCGCACGCTATATCTGCACCAATGCCCAGGCCGCGTCGGCCCGGGCCTGTCCGGCAGCGCGGCTGCGGCTTGGGCGGACAGCCGGGTGTTGGAAGTCTCGCCCCTGCTGCGCGAGCTGGTCTTGCAACTGGCCGAGGTGCGTGAAAGCGATGCGGGCAAACGCGAGCTGTGGCTGGCCAATCTGATCGAGGACGAACTGCGCCGCGCCAGCAGCCTGCGCCTGGGCGTGGACCTGCCGCAAGACAAGCGTCTGCGGCGCTTTTGCGAAGCCATGCTGCAAGAGCCCCTGCGCCATGCCGATCTGGCTGGCTGGGCCGCCGAGGTCGGCGCCAGCACCCGCACCCTCTCGCGCCTGTTCCGGCAAGAGCTGGGCAGCAGCTATGCGCAATGGCGCCAGCAGGCCTTGCTGGCTCATGCCTTGACCCTGGCGGCACGCAAGCGGCCGATGAATCTGATCGCCGCCGAGCTGGGCTACGCCAGCGCCAGCGCCTTCAGCGCCATGGTCACCCGCACCGTGGGCATGCCGCCGAGCCGCTTTTTTGCCGAGGCCTGAGCCCCTTCACCCGATGTCATCAGAGGCCAATGACCCGGCCCGGCCAGGTGCCTAGCGGCCGCTGCAGCGGCCTAGCAACGGTCCTCCTCATAAAATCCCGCCATGAATGATCAAGTGCTGTTTGACTACACCCGCCAAGACGCCCAAGGCCAAAGCTGTACCGTCCAGGCCTGGGCCAAAGTCCCCGCCCCCCTGAGCCCCGCCGAGCGTGCCAGCCTGAAGGCCGAGGCCGCGGCCCTCTTGAAGGCCCACAACGCCGTGCTGGTGGCGCATTTCTATGTGGATGGAGATCTGCAAGACCTGGCGCTGGAAACCGGCGGCATCGTCTCCGACTCGCTGGAAATGGCCCGCTTTGGCCGCGACCACGCGGCACAAACCCTGCTGGTGGCTGGCGTGCGCTTCATGGGCGAAACGGCCAAGATCTTGAGCCCCGAGAAGCGGGTGCTTATGCCGGATCTGGACGCCACCTGCTCGCTGGACCTGGGCTGCCCAGCCGAGGACTTCAACGCTTTTTGCGACGCCCACCCGGACCGCCAAGTGGTGGTCTACGCCAATACCAGCGCAGCCGTGAAAGCGCGGGCCGACTGGATGGTGACCAGCTCTTGCGCGCTGGAGATCGTGGCCGACTTGAAGGCCAAGGGTCAAAAAATCCTTTGGGCCCCGGACCGCCACCTGGGCCGCTACATCCAGGAACAAACCGGCGCCGATATGCTGATGTGGAACGGCGCCTGCATCGTGCACGACGAGTTCAAGGGCCTAGAGTTGCAACTGCTGCGCGAGCAGCATCCCGGCGCCATGGTGCTGGTGCACCCCGAGTCACCGCAAAGCGTGGTGGCCTTGGCCGATGTGGTGGGTTCCACCTCGGCGCTGATCAAGGCGGTGGTGGAAGGCCAGGCGCAGGAATACATCGTCGCCACCGACAACGGCATTCTTCATCGCATGCGCCAGCTGGCGCCGGGCAAGACCTTGATCGAAGCGCCCACCGCCGGCAATAGCGCCACTTGCAAGAGCTGCGCCCATTGCCCCTGGATGGCGATGAATAGCTTGCAAGGCCTGATTGATTGCCTGCGCCACGGCCAGGGCGCCATTGAGTTGGACGAGGGCGTCCGCGTCAAGGCCAAGACCTGCATCACCCGCATGCTGGACTTCACCGCCGCGCTGAAGAACCAGCGCGCCGGCTTGGTGCCCGGCATCGGGGCGGCCTGAGGCAGGTGAATGACACAGGCGGCGAATCAAGTCGCCGCAGAGGATTCGAATTGGCCAGCGGAAGCTGGCTTTTTTTTGCCCGCAAGCCAGGCGAAAAGCCTTATCGTGTCAGCCGATGCTTTTGCGGGAGACCCCACCATGAATCAAGATTTCAGCTCGATCTACAACCACCACGAACGCGAAGTGCTGGCCGCGGTGATGAAAATGGCCGCCGACTTCCCGCAAATTGCAGCCGACCCCGATCTGCTCTGCGATGTGGCCTGCGTGGCGCTGAACCGCCTGCCACCGCGCTACATCCGCCACGCCGTGGACTTTCTGTTTTATCTGACCGAGCATGAGCGGCGCGAGATCGACGCCGCCATCGACGAAGCCGTGGGCTACGCCTTCCACTTCGTGCACGCCCGCGCGGCGTTGCGCGCCCAGCCCTGAGCGCTTAAAACCCCAGCTTCAGCGGGTTTTCAAACCCCGCTCCGCCACCAGCACGGTCGGGAAGCTGACCGGCAAGGTGCGCGGATAGTCGCGGCTGAAATGCAGGCCGCGGCTCTCATGCCGCAGCAAGGCCGAACGCACGATCAGTTCGCCGCAGTCCAGCAGATTGCGCAGCTCCAGCAAATCGCGGCTGACGCGGAAATTGGCGTAATAGTCATCCACCTCGCCACGCAAGAGCGCGATGCGGTGCAGCGCCCGCTCCAGGCGCTTGGTGGTGCGCACGATGCCCACATAGTTCCACATCAGCAGGCGCAACTCGTCCCAGTTGTGCGAGATGACCACCTGCTCGTCGGCATCTTCCACCTGGCTTTCGTCCCAGGCCGGCAGCGGCGCAGCAGCATGCTGCGGCTGCGCTTGGATGTGGCTGGCGCAGGTCTGGCCCAGCACCACGCACTCCAGCAATGAATTGCTGGCCAGGCGGTTGGCGCCATGCAGGCCGGTATAACTGGTTTCGCCCACGGCATAGAGGCCCGGCAGATCGGCGCTGCCGTTCATATCGGTGACCACGCCGCCGCAGGTGAAATGCACCGCCGGCACGACCGGAATCATCTGCGTGGCAATGTCGATGCCCAGCCCCAAGCAGCGCGCATGCACGGTGGGGAAATGCTCTTTCAAGAAGTCCTCGCCCAGATGGCGGGCATCCAGCCAGACATGGTCCAGGCCGTGCTTTTTCATCTCGAAGTCGATGGCGCGGGCGACGATGTCACGCGGCGCCAACTCCATGCGCTCATCGTGGGCAGCCATGAAGCGGGTGCCGTCGGGCAGCTTCAAATGCCCGCCCTCGCCGCGCAAGGCCTCGGTGATCAAAAAGCTGCGTTCCTGCGGGTGGTAAAGGCAGGTCGGGTGGAACTGCATGAACTCCATATTCGCCACCCGGCAGCCGGCTCGCCAGGCCATGGCAATGCCGTCGCCGGTGGAGGTGTCGGGATTGGTGGTGTAGCGGTAGACCTTGCCGGCACCACCGGTGGCCAGCACCACCGCCTGGGCAGCCAGTGCCTCGACCTTTTGCGAGTCGATGTCGAGCGCGTAAATGCCGTAGCAGCGCGGCTCTTCATCGCGCTGCAGATGGCGCGAGGTAATCAGGTCCAGCGCCATCCAGCGTTGGCGCAGCTCGATATTCGGGTGCGCCGCGGCCACGGCCAGCAGCTGATCGTGAATAGCCTTGCCGGTGGCATCGGCGGCGTGGGCGATGCGGCGCACGGCATGGCCGCCCTCGCGGGTCAGGTGCAGGCCCAGCGGGCCGGTGCTGTCGGGCGTGAAGGGCACGCCCTGCTGCACCAGCCAGGCCACCGCCTGCGCGCTTTGCTCGGCAATGAAGCGGGCCGTGGCCTCGTCCACCAAGCCTGCACCAGCTTCCTGGGTGTCGCGCACATGGCTGTCGATGCTGTCATCCTGGCCCAGCACGCCGACGATGCCGCCCTGGGCCCAGGCGGTGGCGCCCTCGCCCAATTCACGCTTGGCCAGCACGATCACGCGCATGCGGTCGGCCAGATGCAAGGCCGTGGTGAGCCCGGCCAAGCCGGCGCCCACGATCACCACGGGCAGAGTTGTCGAAGACAGGGGGGCAGAGGAAGACATGTGGCCTGTGGCGCGCGCCCTAGCCAGGCCGCTGCGCCGTCAATGAGAAGCGTGCATTCTAAAGAGCGGCAGCGCCGCCCCGTCGCTTGGCCTGGCGCACACCCTGTCGCACGCCTTGCCGGCGGCGCCAGAAGTAGAACGCCGCGCCCACCAGCAAAAGCGCCCAAGCCAGCAGCATCGCCACCACGCCCAGGCCAGCCGGAGCTTCGCTGGGCCCCTGCTGCACTTGCTTGCTCAGCAACTCGACTTGCGCATCCAGGCTGCGCTGCTCACGCTGCAATTGGCTGAACTCACGCTCGGCTTCGCGCAGACGTGCTGACACCGTTTCCGGCGTGGACAACAAGGTCTGGCCCACGTCCTGGGCCAGGCGCAGGGCCAGGGCCAAGCGGCTATCAATGTCGCCCAGCAAGGCCTTGTCGGCCGCCGCGGGTCGGCGCTTGGCGGGCCCCACCTGCCCGTCCAGGCGCAGGCCGGATTCGGTCGGCAAGGTCAGCGGCGTATTCGCTAGCAGCTGAGCCTTGGCTGGGTGTGAGGCCGGGTGTGAAGCCGGGTGTGAGGCCGGCGTAGCCTGCGGGCTGCCGGCGGAACTCGGCGCCCAGGCCAATTCGCCGCTTGTGCTCATCAATGCCTTCACGGCGGGCAGTGGTGGGGCCGGGTCCACTAGCGCGGTCAGGTGTTGGAGCGGGCAGCCGATGGCCAGCTTGATCACTGGCTCCTCGATGGGCACGCTGCTGCGCAGCCACAAGGTGCCAGATTGGGTCTCAGGATGCAGTTCCAGCGATTTGTGCAATTCCGCCGGCGACAAACGATGCTCGCCTGACTCGATATGCACCTGCACGCAGTCCGGATTGAGCGTTTCACCCGTGTTCATGCGCAAGGGCAGCTTCAAGGACAGCGGTTCGCCCAAGCCCGACAGCGTTTGCGGCCGGCCCAGCTCAAACGCCTGCGCCGGCGAACTCAAGCTCAGCAAAAGGCCGAGCTGGGTGGCGAGATGAGCAGCAAAAACGGCGGCAGCGCGGCGGCGTGAGGGCACGGGTTGGCGGCTTTCTGCGAAGGCTGGAAGGGTCAAGGGGAGCCCGTTTTTCGCGCGAGCTGCAAGCGCAAAAGACCGGGCATGACATCTGCCCTGGCACTCTAGCACGCAGCCCGCCCCGGCTTGGGCGCAAGCGCCTGGTGCGGGTGGCCTCGCCGCTACAATCCGGCCACCCAAAACCAGGCCGCAACCATGCCCCTTCACACCTCGTCCCTGACACGCTTCCCCCTGCACGCGCTGGCTCTGAGCCTGGCGCTTGGTTTGAGCGCCGGCGCAGCCCGGGCCGACGAAGTGAGCGATGCCCAGGCCCTGCTGGCCAAGGGCAATGCCAGCGAAGCGTTGAAGAAGGTCGATCAAGCCCTGGTGGCCAAGCCCAATGACCCGCGCCTGCGCCTGCAGCGCGGCAACGCCCTGGCCCAGCTCAAACGTGAGCCGGAAGCGATTGCGGTGTTTCAAAAGCTGATTGAAACCAACCCCGAGCTGCCCGGCCCCTACAACAATCTGGCCGTGCTCTACGGCAATCAAGGTGATTTCGAGAAGGCGCGCCAGGCCCTGGAATTGGCCATCCGCACCAATCCCAGCTATGCCACCGCCTTCCAGAACCTGGGCGATGTCTACGCCCGCCTGGCCGGCCAGGCCTACAAAAAGGCGCTGGCCCTGGACAAGGGCGACAACCAGCTGCCGCTGAAGCTGGCCGTGGTGCAAAACGTGTTTGAGCCCAGCGTGGATCCGCGCGCGGCCAAGGTGGTGGCAGCACCCGCACCCAGCCCTGCTCCTTCTTCGCCGGCAACGGCGCCAAGCCCGGCCCCCGCTCCCGTGGCCGCCGCCAAACCGGCCACCCCGCCCGCTGTCAGCGCCCCTGCACCGGCGCCAGCTGTGCAGGCCAAGGCCGCGGCACCGACACCCGTCGCAGCAAGCGCACCTGCCATTGCCGCGGCGCCAAAGCCAGCCCCGGCAACAACAACTGCTGCCACTACGCCGGCGGCCAAGCCTGAAGCCCCCAAGGCTGAGGTCGCCAAAGCCGAAGCCGCCAAAGCGAACCCGCAGCAAGAGGCCCAGCAGGCCATCGAGAAAGCCGTGCAGAACTGGGCCAAGGCCTGGAGCCAGCGCGATATGGACGACTACTACAAGGCCTACACGCCCGACTTCAAGGGCAAGGCCGCCACGCGCAAGGCCTGGGAAGAAGACCGCCGCGCCCGCATCATGGGCAAGAAGAAGATCGCGGTGGAAGTCTCCGGCCTGAAGATCAAGGTGGATGGCGATGGCAGCAAGGCCACGGTCACTTTCCGCCAGAACTACACCTCGGACGCGCTGAGCGTGAAGAGCAGCAAGACCCTGAGCCTGGTGAAGTCCAAGTCCGGTGCATGGCTGTTGAGCCAAGAATCCTCCAGCTGAGCCGCCACAAGCCAGCCAGCCCAGCCGCGTGCCCCGAACGATTGATGTGACGACCGAGATGCAGCCAGAGCAGTCCACTCCGAGTAAGAAGCCAGCCCCCGCCACCGGCAAGCCCTGGTTGCGTGGCGCCCTGCTGGTGGGTGGCGCCGCCGCCGCGGCCGTGCTGGGCCTGACGGGCATGAATATGCTGTCCTCCCGGGTGGAGGCGAATGCGCCGCTGGGCCTGGGCTTTGGCCACCCGGCCACGCCTGCCAAGGCCGAACCCAGCATCCTGACGGCGCAGATCAATGCCCAGACGCCGGAAGGCCAGCTGATCTCGGCCTTCCAGATGCTCGCGCGCGGTGAGGAGGCTCAGGCCTTTGCCACCGTGCAAGCCCTGGTCGCCAAACAGCCAGATTTTTCCCTGGCCCAGCTGACCTATGCCGATCTGCTGCTGGCCCGCAGCACGCCCGAAGCGGCGGCGCAGGCCCAAGTCGGCGCCACGCCCGAACAGATCAGCCGCGCCAATGCCTTGCGCACCGAGGCGCAGCTGCGCCTGGCCGCGCTGGTGGCGCGCCCGCCGCAAGACGCCTTGCCCAAGGAATTGGTGGGCTTGTCCAGTTCGCTGCGCCACGCCATCGTGGTGGACACGTCCAAAGCCCGGCTCTACCTGTTTGAGAACAGCGCCGAGCACGGCCTGCGCCTGGTCAAGGACAGCTATATCTCGCTGGGCAAGGCGGGCATCAGCAAACAAGTCGAAGGTGATCTGCGCACGCCCCTGGGCATCTACCAAGTGGGCATACGGCGTGACGAAGCGGTGGCCCGCTATGGCGCTGCCGCCCTGCCGCTCAATTACCCGAATGAATACGACCGCTTGCTGGGCCGCAGCGGCAGCAGCATCTGGCTGCATGGCGAGCGCGCCGGCAGCTATGCGCGCGGCCCGCAGTCCACCGACGGCTGCATCGTGCTCAGCAATGACGATATGCAGTACCTGGCCGACACCGTCAAAGCGCGTGAGACGCCGGTTCTGATCCTGGAGCATGTGGATTGGGTCGCCAAGCAAGGCGCCAAGCCCGATATCGCACCCGGCTTTGAAGCGGCATACGCAAGCTGGCAAGCCGCGCGCAAAAGCCAGGATGCAGCCACCTTGCGCGGCCTGTACGAGCCCAATCTTCAGCGCGGCTCAGACTCCGAAGCCAAGCGGCTGGAGCACAAGCTCAGCCTGATGCAGAACCAGGCCCTGCCCCTGCAAAGCCTGGAGCGCCTGAGCGTGTTGCCGGGCCACGATCTGGAACCCATCATGGTCGTCACCTACCGCGAGCAAAGCGGCAGCGATGCCGCGCCGCAGCTCAAGCGTCAGTACTGGCGTGAGCAAGCCGGCAAGTGGCGGATCTTTTTTGATGGCGTGGTGAGTTGATTGGCACGGGCGTCGGCGTGACGCCCTAGCAAACCGGATCACACAAATGAAAGAGGCGAGCCATTTGGCCCGCCTCTTTTTTTGCTGCGGCGTTATCTAGCTAGCCGCTAACGCTGCTCTCAATGCACCGTGCGCCCGAACTGGAATTCACCATCGGCCACATCCACCGGGATCACATCCTTGGGGCCAAACTTGCCTTCCAGAATCAGCCGGGACAGCGGGTTCTCGATGCGCTGCTGAATGGCACGCTTGAGCGGACGGGCACCAAACACCGGGTCGAAACCCACCTTGGCCAGTTCGGCTACGGCCTCCGGGCTGACGTCCAGGGTCATCTCCATCTTCTCCAGGCGCTGCTCCAGGGTCTTGAGCTGGATCTTGGCGATGTCGGCGATGTGCGCGGCATCCAAGGCATGGAAGATCACGGTTTCGTCGATGCGGTTGAGGAACTCGGGGCGGAAATGCGCCTTCACCTCGCCCCACACGGCATCGCGAATCACCTCGGTGGGCTCACCCACCAAGGCCATGATCTGCTGTGAACCCAGATTGCTGGTCATCACGATGACGGTGTTCTTGAAGTCCACCGTGCGGCCTTGGCCGTCCGTCAAGCGGCCATCATCAAGCACCTGCAGCAAGACGTTGAACACATCCGGGTGGGCTTTCTCCACCTCATCCAGCAGCAGCACCGCATAGGGCTTGCGGCGCACCGCCTCGGTCAAGGCACCGCCTTCTTCGTAACCCACATAGCCCGGAGGCGCGCCGATCAGGCGGCTGACCGAGTGCTTCTCCATGAACTCGCTCATATCGACGCGGATCAAATGATCCTCGCTGTCGAACAAGAAGCCAGCCAAGGCCTTGCACAACTCGGTCTTGCCCACGCCCGTGGGGCCGAGGAATAGGAAGCTGCCTGTCGGCCGGTTCGGGTCCGACAAGCCCGCGCGCGAACGGCGGATGGCATCGGCCACGGCGTGAATCGCTTCGTCCTGACCCACCACGCGCTGGTGCAGCTTGGCCTCCATTTGCAGCAGCTTGTCGCGCTCGCCCTGCATCAGCTTGGCAACCGGAATTCCGGTGGCGCGGGCCACCACTTCGGCGATTTCTTCGGCGCCGACCATGGTGCGCAGCAGGCGCGGGCGAGCGTCCGGGCCTTTCTTGCCGGCTTCGGTGGCCTGGGCGGCTTTGAGCTTTTTCTCCAGCTCGGGCAGCTTGCCGTATTGCAGCTCGGCCACCTTGTTGAAGTCGCCCTTGCGGGTCAGCTCCTCAATCTGGAAGCGGATCTTGTCGATCTCTTCCTTCACATGAGCCGAGCCCTGGGCTTGCGCCTTCTCGGAGGTCCAGATTTCTTCAAGCTCGGCGTACTCACGCTGCAGCTTGAGCAGCTCCTCCTCGATCAGGTCGAAGCGCTTTTTCGAGCCCTCGTCCTTCTCGCGGCGCACGGCCTCACGCTCGATCTTGAGCTGAATCATGCGGCGGTCCAGCTTGTCCATGACCTCGGGGCGCGAATCCAGCTCGATCTTGATCTTGGCCGCAGCCTCGTCGATCAGGTCGATGGCCTTGTCGGGCAAGAAGCGGTCGGTGATGTAGCGATGGCTCAGCTCAGCGGCGGCGATGATGGCCGGGTCGGTGATCTCGACGCCGTGATGCAGTTCGTACTTTTCTTGCAGGCCGCGCAAGATGGCAATGGTGGCCTCCACCGTGGGCTCGCCCACCATCACCTTCTGGAAGCGGCGCTCCAGGGCGGCATCCTTCTCCACATACTTGCGGTACTCGTCCAGGGTGGTGGCGCCGATGCAATGCAACTCACCGCGTGCCAGCGCCGGCTTGAGCATATTGCCCGCATCGATGGCGCCCTCGGCCTTGCCGGCGCCCACCATGGTGTGAATCTCGTCGATGAAGAGAATGGTCTTGCCTTCGTCCTGGGCCACTTCCTTGAGCACGCCCTTGAGGCGCTCCTCGAAGTCGCCGCGGTACTTGGCGCCGGCCAGCAGCAAGGCCATGTCCAGCACCAGGATGCGCTTGTTCTTCAGGCTGTCGGGCACTTCGCCGTTGACGATGCGCTGTGCCAGACCTTCCACGATGGCGGTCTTGCCCACGCCGGGCTCGCCAATCAGCACGGGATTGTTCTTGGTGCGGCGCTGCAGCACCTGGATGGCACGGCGGATCTCATCGTCACGGCCGATCACCGGGTCCAGCTTGCCCAGGGCAGCGCGCTCGGTCAGATCCAAGGTGTATTTTTTGAGCGCCTCACGCTGGCCTTCGGCCTCGGCGTTGTCGACCTTCTGGCCGCCACGTACGGCGTCGATGGCCGCTTCAAGCGCCTTGCGATTCAGGCCATGACCACGGGCCACGCCAGCCAAATCTGTTTTGGCATCACTCAAAGCCAGCAAGAACATCTCGCTGGCAATGAACTGATCCTCGCGCTTATTGGCTTCCTTTTCGGCCGCCTGCAAAAGCGCCACCAGGTCGCGCCCGGCGCCCACTTGCTGGCCTTCACCCTTGACTTGGGGCAGGCCGGCGATGATGGACTCCAGCGCTGTCTTCAGCGCTGGCGCATTGACCCCGGCGCGCTCCAGCAGCGCCCGCGGGCCATCGTCTTGCAGCAGCATCGCCGCCAGCACATGGGCCGGCTCGATATAGGGGTTGTCGCGGGCAATCGCCAGACTGGAGGCCTCATTCAAAGCCTCTTGGAACCGTGAAGTGAATTTATCGACTCGCATGATGGATGGAACCTCCGTGGGCTTGCAGGTGGGTGCAGTGAAGGTCATTTCAAGCCCCGGGCGTTTGATCTGGCGCAAGACAGATGAAGCTGCCTCGGTCAGCTGGGCCGCGCCTGTCATCGGCAGAATTGCCGGGTGTTGCTGGATTACTTCGACCCCATGACGGCCAAGGGTTCCGGGCATATAGTCAAGCACCACCATGCAGCCGGTAGGAAGACATGCAGCTAGGGCCCAGCGTGTTGATACGTCCACCCGTTCAAGGGAGCCACCCTTTTGACAGCAAAGCCGCCCCCCGGCTCTTGCTCTCTGTGCTGCTGGCATTGAGCGGCGCTGGCGGGCATGCCGAAGAGGCCGGCGGCAACTCACCCGCCAGCCTGCAACTCAGCGGTTTTGGCACCCTGGGTCTGAGCCACGCCCGCAGCGACCATGACTGGCTCTTGACGCGGGAACAAACCCAGGTCGGCGCCAGCAGCAGTAGCAGTGCCCTGGTTGACTCACGGCTCGGTTTGCAACTGAACTGGGAACCCGCCGAGCGCTGGGAAACCGTGCTGCAACTGGTATTGCGCCAACGCGCCACCCGAGCCAGCCTGGGCGAATCCGTCGAGTGGGCTTTTGCAGGCTATCAAATCAACCCGGACTGGCATTTACGCCTGGGCCGCACCAACCCCGATATTTTTCTGCAGGCCGACGTGCGCAATGTGGGCTACGCCCTGCCCTGGGTGCGCCCCAATATCGAGTTTTACGGCTGGATGCCCATCAGTTCGCTCGACGGCGCCGACCTCAGCTACAACTGGCATACCGAGCAAGCGGAGTGGCGTGGCAAGCTCCAATTCGGCAACGGCCTCGGCACCATCCAGGCCCTGCGAAGCGATGAGTCGCTGCGTGTGCGTAACCGCAATACCTTTGTCTTCACCCTCAGCCGGGAAGCGGATGATTGGCTGATCAAAGCCAGCTATGCACGCGCCGATACCGAAGTCAGGCCCAATCCCAACCTGCTGCTATTGAAGCAAGGCCTCGAACAAGTCGCCACGCTGCCTGCGCCTGCCGTGGCGCAGCAGGCATTGGCCTTGTCGAAGGACATGTACCCTCAAGGATTGACGCAATATGCGTCCTTGGGCGTGCAGTACCAATCCAGCACCTGGATTGGCAGCGCAGAAGCCAGTCATGTTCATTTGGCCTCCGGCTTGTCGAGCGGCTGGCGCGGCTATGCCTTTTTGGGTCGGCGGTGGCAGCGCCTGAGTGTCTATCTGATCAGCGGGCGCAGCCTGGCTGACAAGGAGGCCAATGCCACGCCCACCACCTGGCTGGCGGAGCTCACCCCCCTCGTCGGCGCGCCGAATGCCAGCAAACTTAGCGCACTGGGCGCGCTTGCCGCTGGCGCCGCAAATACCGCCCGATTCGAGCAGACCTCGATTGGCCTGGGCCTGCGTTATGACTTCGCGCCACGCGTGGCCTTCAAGCTGCAAGTCGATCAAGTCAATACCCAGGCCAATGGTGCCGGTTCTTGGCGGCATAACACCCCAGATCCGGGCAATAGCCAGGTCTATTCCGCCACCTTGGACTTTGTCTTTTGAGCCGCCGCATGCCCGCCCACACCCTGCACGCCCAGCCCCTGCGTCGCCGCCAGGTGCTGAGTGGCTGGCGGCGCCTGAGTCTGTTGGCTTTGAGCGTGGCCGCGCTCTGCTTGGGCCAAACCATGCCATGCGCGGCGAAAGATGGGGCCGAGCTGTACGTCATCGTCAACAATAGCAACCCCCTGGCCAAACTCGACAGAAAAGAATTGATCGCCCTCTACACCGGTCGCAGCCGCAACTTTCCCGGGGCCGGCCCTGCCGAGGTTTTTGACCAGCCGCGGGACAGTTCGCAGCGCGAGGCTTTTTACCTGGCGCTCACCGGCATGGATCTGGCTCAAATCGACAGCTATTGGGCGCGGCTCTTGTTCACGGGCCGGGTGGTGCCGCCCAAAATGTTGGCGGGTGACACAGCGCTGCTGGCCGAGGTCAAACGCAATCCGCGCGCCATTGCCTATCTGAGCAACCCACCTGCCGAGGGCCAAGCCAAGCTGGTGATGACCCTGAGCCGCACGAACTGAGCATGAGAATAGCCCTGCTCCGCTTTCAAAGCTACCGCCGTAGCCTGCACGGCAAGTTCATCCTCATTCTGATCGGCCTGGCCTCTTTGCTCGCTTTGCTGGCCAGCTTGGTCGTGGTTCGCCTGACCTTTGTGAAGGCCAGTGAATCGACCAAAACCACGCTGGAGGCCATGCTCAGCGCCATCGAGAAATCCACCGCGGTGGGCGTGTACGCCGAAGATCAGGTGCTTTTGCTTGAGCTGATCAAAGGCGTGGCCCGTGACCCCAATGTGGCCCGCGTGTGGGTAGAAGACTCGGCCGGCAAGGTCTTGGCAGCCAGTCCACCCGACGGCGGCCAACCGGCCCCACCGCCCGGTTCGGTCGAGGCCTCACTGCTGGTCAGTCGCCGACTGGTGTCGCCCTTCGATGGGGGCGAAGAACTGGGGCATTTGCTGGCCCAGGGCAGCCTGCCCCAGGTCGTGCAGGAGGCCAACCTCCTGGCGCGCTGGCTGGGCGTGGCCCAGGCCACACTGATCACCCTTCTGGCCCTGCTACTCAACCATGTGGTGCTTGTCATGCTGTCCAGGCCCATGATGCGGCTGAGCCGGAAACTCAGCACGATCGCACCGGGCAGCGGCCAGCGCCTGAGCGTGGAAAAGCGCCACCGCAATGATGAGGTCGGCACCGTCGTCAGCGCGGTGAACGGCCTGCTGACGGCTACCGAAACCGCCTTGCAGGGCGAGCGCCAAATGCGTGCCGAGATTGCGGCCATGGAGGCGCAGTACCGACAGATCTTCAACCACACCAGCGCGGGCATCTTTGTGCTGACGCCTAGCGGACGCCTCATCAACTGCAACCCGACCGTGCTGCGCCTGATGAATGCGGACGGCGCTGAACCGAGCGCGCCGCCCAGCGAGGACTTTGTGCAAGCCTTGTTTGCCGATCCGGAGCAAGTGCGCAGGATGATTGCGGAAGCCGGTGCCCTGAGCCAAACCGTCGCGGCCGATCTGGCTCTGCGCAACACGCGCAGCAAGGACGGCGAGCCGCGCTGGGTGCACTGCCTGATCTCGGTTCAGCCGGCCAGCGCCGAGTTGGCCGAAGGCATGGTGGAAGGCGTGAACTACGACGTCACGCAACGCAAGTCAGAGGAAACAGCAGCCAGCCATCAAGCCCAGCACGATGGACTGACCGGACTGAAAAACCGCGTTGGCGTCGTCGCCGCGCTGGATCACATGCTGCAACAAGCCCAAGCCAGCGGCCACGCCGTGACCTTGCTGTTTCTGGATCTGGACGGCTTCAAGAAGGTGAATGACGAACTCGGCCATGAGGCCGGCGACGCGGTGATGGTGGAGTGCGCCAAACGCATGCGCGGCGTGCTGCGCCGCAGCAGCGATATCGCGGGACGGGTGGGCGGCGACGAGTTGGTGCTGCTGCTCGACCGGGTCGATGCCGAAGCGCCGATGGTGCAAGCACTCGCCCAAAACTTGTTGCGCGTCATCAGTGAACCCATCGCTTTGCGCGACGGCCGCACGGCCCAGGTGGGCGCCAGCATTGGCCTTGCCAGCTACCCACGTCACGCCCTGCACCGCGCGGCGCTGTTCAATGCCGCCGACACGGCCATGTATGAAGTCAAACGCCATGGCAAGAATGCCTGGCGCGTGGCCGAGTCGCTCAGTCAAGCCTGAGCGTCCTCACTCAGCCCATCAAAGCAGGACCTGAGCCAGGCGCATACCGATGGCCGCTGCCGTCAGGGCGCCAAACATATGCGCCGCGCTGTGCAGCAGCGCCAGCCCGATATCGCCACGCTGCAGCAGCATCAAGGACTCGCCCGAGAAGGCCGAGAAGGTGGTCAAACCACCCAGCAGCCCCGTCACCAGCAAGAGCTGCAAGACTTCATTGGGCGTGCGAGCAAACCACTCCAGCGAAATGCCGATCAGCAAGCCGCCCAGCAGATTGACGGCCAGCGTCCCCAGCGGAAAGCCCGCCCAAGTGGCGTTCAGCCACAAGCCCGCGCGCCAGCGGAGCAAGGCACCGACCGAGGCACCGGCCGCCACCGCCAGGACCTTGAGCCAAACCGGGTTCATCTGTGGATTCATCAGCGGGCTCATTGAGCGTTGGCGCTCTGAATACCCCAGCGCGCCAGCGCCGCATCATCCGTCACCCGGGCATCGACCCAACGGGCGCCGCTGGCCAGGGTTTCCTTCTTCCAAAACGGCGCTTGGGTTTTCAAATAATCCATCAAGAATTCGCAGGCCTGGAAGGCTTCGCCGCGGTGGGCCGAGCTGACCAGCACCAACACAATCTGCGCGCAAGCCGGCAGCACACCCACCCGGTGGATGACGCGGGCGCCGCGGATTTTGAAGCGCTTGAAGGCCTCATCCACCATGGCCTCGATGCTGGCCTCGGTCATGCCGGGGTAATGCTCCAGCTCCATCTGCGACAGCGCTTCCCCACCCACTTGGTCGCGCACCGTGCCCACAAAGCTGACCACAGCGCCAACGCCGCCATCGGCAGCCCGCAGGGCCAGGGTTTCTTCGCTGAGGTCAAAGTCCTCGCTCTGGATGCGTACGCGGGGGGCAGAAGTGGGTGCAGTCATGCCGGAATTGTGGCATCTGACGGGCGCCTCGCGAACGCGACAGCCCCGATCCAAACGACATGGGCTGGCAAGATTCACCCCCGCTGTCCGCTGTCTTTCCAACAAAACGCGGAATGCTGCCAATCACTGCGGCGCCACCTCGGGGATACTGCCGCCACCGAGCACGAGCCGGCCTGCGCCAATTGAAACAATGAACCGGCGCTTTCGCCAGCAGCCACGATCACGAGGAGACACGCACCATGAGCCTGATGGATTTCATCAAAAAGCAGTTCATCGACATCATCCAATGGACCGAGGATGGCAATGGCACCCTGGCTTGGCGCTTTCCTGTTGCGGATAAAGAGATTCAATACGGCGCCTCGCTGACCGTGCGCGAATCGCAAATTGCCGTCTTCGTCAACGAAGGCAAGGTCGCCGATGTGTTTGGCCCCGGCATGTACAAGCTCAGCACCCAGACCCTGCCGGTGCTGACCTATTTGAAGAACTGGGACAAGCTGTTTGAGTCCCCTTTCAAAAGCGATGTCTACTTCTTCAGCACCCGCCAGCAGATCGACCAGCGCTGGGGCACCCAACAGCCGGTGACGATTCGCGACAAGGACTTCGGCGCCGTGCGCCTGCGCGCCTTCGGCAACTTCGCCTACCGGATTGCCGACGCCAAGCTCTTCCACACCGAAATCTCAGGCACCCGCGAGCGCTACGGCGTGGCCGATCTCGATGGCCAGTTGCGCGGCCTGATGCTGCAACACATCAGCGACGCGGTGGCGCAAAGCGGCATCCCCTTCCTGGACCTGGCCGCCAATCAGGTCGAGTTTGCCAAGCTGCTGCTGCTGGCCACCGCGCCCGAGTTCGAACGCCTGGGCCTCAAGCTTGAAGCCGTGACACTGCAAAGCGTCTCGCTGCCAGAAGAGCTGCAAAAAATCCTCGACCAGAAAATCGGCATGGGCATGATTGGCAAAGACATGGGCCAATTCATGCAGTACCAAACCGCCCAAGCCATCCCCAAGCTGGCTGAGGGCGTGGGCTCCGGCGGCGGCGGTGTGGCCGGCGATGCGATGGGCCTGGGGGCAGGTCTTGCCATGGGCCAGGTGCTGGCTCAGCAGCTCGGCGCGGGCCTGGCCGGCACGGCCGCAGCGCCTGTGGCAACTGCTGCGGCCGCCGCCGCAACTGTTGCCGCACCCGCACCAGCCGCCAATAGCGACGAGGTTTTTGCCATGCTGGAGAAGCTCGGCGCCCTGGTCAGCAAAGGCATCTTGACCGATGAAGAATTTGCCGCCAAAAAAGCCGAGCTGCTGAAGAAACTTGTCTGATTCGAACGCTCCCGCCCCGGCGCCCCAGCGCCGCTGGCAAGCGGCTTGCCCCAATTGCGGCGCCCCGCTTGAATTCGCCTCCGCCGCAAGCGCCTGCACCATCTGCAGCTACTGTCGCAGCAGCCTGCTGCGCGAGGGCGAAGCGCTGCGGAGAATCGGCATCAGCGCCGAGCTGATCGAGGACTACTCGCCCCTGCAACTGGGCGCCAGCGGGCGCTACAGCGGCCAGGCCTTCACCGTCGTGGGCCGCCTGCAACTGGGTTATGCCGAAGGCCAGTGGAACGAATGGCATCTGCTGTTTGATGGCAGCGAGGCCGTGCGCAAAAGCGCCTGGCTGGCCGAGGACAACGGCCACTTTGTGCTGGCCTTCGACGCGCCACTGAGCAGCCCGCCCCCGCCTGCCCATGCGCTGACGCTTGGCAGCCAGCAAATCATCAACGGCCAGGCTTGGTCGGTGGCCGCGCTGACACCCAGCACCTTGCTGGCCGCGCAAGGTGAGTTGCCGCGCCCGCCCGAGCTGCAGCGCGAATACCTGGTGGCCGAGCTGCGCAATGCGCAAGACGAAGTCGGCACGCTGGACTATGCCAAGCCCGAGGCGCCGCAATGGTCGCTGGGCCGGGCCGTGCGCATCGACGACCTGGCCATGCAGGGCTTGCGCGAAGAAAGCAGCAAGACCCTGGGCGCGCGCCAGTTCAACTGCCCGAGTTGCGGCGTCTCGCTAACGCCAAAACTAAACGGCTCCAAGTCCTTGGTCTGCGGCCAATGCCAGGCGGTGATCGACATCAGCCAAAGTGCCGCCGCCGAGCTGCCCCACTACGCCCAGACCAATGGCCGCGAGCCCGATATTCCGCTAGGCCGCAGCGGCTCGCTGGCCTTTGGCGATGGGCCTGCGCTGAGCTGGCAAGTGGTGGGCTACCAAGAGCGCTGCGACATCCCCGACAGCGCGGATGACTTTGCCGAGCAGACCTTCTGGCGCGAGTACCTGTTGTTCAATAAGCGCGAAGGCTTTGTCTTCTTGGTGGACAGCGAAGACGGCTGGAGCCTGGTGCGGCCGCTGACCGGCGCGCCCACCCAATCCCGCGCCCTGGGCTTCACCATCGAGTGGCAGGGCAAAACCTTCAAGCGCCGTTATGCGCAAAGCTACACCGCCAAAAGCACGCATGTGTTGGGCGAGTTCTACTGGCAGGTCAAGCGCGATCAACGCGCCTTGGTCAGCGATTACGAATGCCGCGTCGGTGCCGGCAAGGAATTGCTCAGCCGTGAACAGAGCGGCAATGAGGTGACGTGGAGCTGGGGCCGCACACTGGATGCCAGCGTTGTCGCCAAAGCCTTCGGTCTGCCATTGGCCAGCGATGCGGGCGCCCTGAGCAAGCTCGGCCGCGGGCTGGGTAGCAACGTGGAGAGCGAGGTCGGCAGCATCGGCCGCAAGGTGGCGATTGCGCTTTTCGTGCTCTTCATCATCTTCATCTTTGTGCTGTCCAGCCACAGCGATGACTGCGACAGCACCCGCGATGCCTACGGCGAAAACAGTGCCGAGTACGCACAGTGCAAACGTAGCGGCGGCAGCGGCGCACGGGTGGGCGGCGGTACGGGAGGCTCCTACGGCGGCTACGGCAGCAGCGGTGGCGGCCATAAATGACACATCGCAAGGAGATTTCAAAATGACAGGTTTCGAATGGCTCAAGCCCGCCATCGTGCTGGGCTCCATCCTCTACGCCCTGATCGGCGTGCTGGTGTTCTGGGTTAGCTTCATCATCATCGACAAGCTCACGCCCTACAAACTGTGGGAGGAAATCGTCGAGCGCAAGAACGTGGCGCTGGCCATCGTGGTGGCGGCCATGTGCATCTCGATCGGGCAGATCGTGGCGGCGGCGATTCACGGCTGACTTGCCGCTGGCTCAGGCCGGCCGGCAACGTTGAGCCTGGGTCAGAGTGCATCAGTTTGTAAGGCGATGCGGTGGCGCCGCTTCGCGCCGCCTACACTCGGCGACCCTCGCTTTCCAGATTCACCGACCTATGTCCACGATCCAACGTCTTATCGCTTCCACCCTGGTGGTGTCTTGCACGCTGATGAGCGTGCCGATGCGCGCCCACGCCGACATCATCCCCACCGAGGCCTTGCTCGCCTCCGCTGAGTCCGCCACCAGCGACAGCGCCCGCGAGCGCGTGCAGGCCTTTTTCGAGCGCAGCGATGTGCAGCGCGCCCTGGTCGGCCAAGGCGTGGACGCCCAAGCCGCCCAGGAACGCGTCAAGGCCATGAGCGAAGCCGAAGTGGCGCAGCTGGACGGCCGCATCGCCCAAGCCCCCGCCGGCGGCGAGGTGCTGGGTCTGATCTTCACCGTCTTCATCATCTTGCTGGTCACCGACATCCTGGGCTTGACCAAGGTCTTCCCCTTCACCCGCTCGGTGCGTTGAACCCCAGCAAATCGACGCGCACAAAGCCCGCCCTGGCGGGCTTTGTTCTTGCTGGCGCCCTGACGATGATGATGCCGCTGCTCAGCGGTTGCGTAGCCACGCCGGTGCGCGAGCTGCAAGCGCAATGGCCGGCCGAGCTACCGGCGCGGGTCTTGCTGGCCCAAACGCCCTTCATCGCCCAAGAAGAATTCGAATGCGGCCCGGCCGCGCTGGCCATGCTGCTGCAGTCCGCCGGTTTGACGGTATCGGCGGAGCAGCTCAAGCCTCAGGTTTACCTGCCCGGCCGCCAAGGCTCGCTGCAGCTTGAGATGCTGGTGGCGGCGCGCCGCCAGGGCTTGCCGGCCTACCTCGTGCCGCCACGCCTGGATGCGGTGCTGGCCGAAGTGGCCGCTGGCCACCCGGTGCTGGTGTTTCAAAACCTGTCCCTGCCCATCTACCCGGTCTGGCACTACGCCGTGTTGATCGGCTACGACCGCGAACGCAATACTGTCACCTTGCACTCGGGCGTAACGGAACAGCTGGAAATGTCGCTCTCGGCCTTCGAGCGCACCTGGGCGCGCGGCGCGCATTGGGCCATGTTGGCCCTGCCCACCGATCAGCTCCCCGCCACCGCCCAGGCCGCCAGCTTTGGCCCGGCCGTCGCCGCGCTGGAGCGCCTGAACCCCGCCGCCGCAAGACCCGCCTATGCCCGCGCCCTACAGCGTTGGCCGGATGACTTGCTGCTGCAAATGGGCGCGGGAAACAGCGCCTATGCCAGCGGCGACCTCGCTGCCGCCGAAGCGGCATTTCGCCGTGCAACCCAAGTTCATCCACGAGCGGCCCATGCCTGGAATAACCTGGCCCAGGTCTTGATGGAGCGGGGGCAAATGGCCGCCGCGCGCGAGGCCATCGCCCGGGCCATAAGCATTGGCGGCCCAATGCTGAGCCGCTACCAGGATTTGCAGCGCCGCTTGAACGCAGCGCCTTGAGCCTCGCATCAAGGCAAGACTGAATCACTAAAGACTCAACGCGCAAGCTTCAGTGCGGGCACCCGCGCGGCCATGCAGTAACCTTGCGCCCATGACTCGCCCCGCCGCTCCATTGCCATCCGCCGCTACCCCCTCCCACACGGATCATTCCCAGCCCCCGGGCGGCTCAATTTCTCTGCCTGAGCTGCTGCTGCTCGCCAGCGTTTTCGTCATCGCCGCCTGCGGCCTGGTGTATGAGTTGGCAGCCGGTGCGCTGGCGAGTTACTTGCTCGGCGACTCCATCCTGCAGTTCTCCACCATCATCGGCACCTATCTGTTTGCGATGGGCATAGGCTCCTGGCTCAGCCGTTTTGTGGAGCGCCAGCTGATCGCCCAGTTCCTAAAAATTGAGCTGCTGGTGGGCGTGATCGGCGGGCTGATGCCGGCCGCTCTGTTCGCCGCCCACAGCCTGCTGCCGCCCGGCCAACAAAGTGCCTTTCGCGTGCTGCTTTACGGCCTGGTGCTGCTGGTGGGCGCGCTGGTGGGGCTGGAGATTCCGCTGGTGATGCGCATCCTCAAAAAGCACTTCAGCCAGCGCTATGCCTTGCGCGATCTGGTCTCGCAGGTGCTGACCTTTGACTACCTCGGCGCCCTGGTGGTGGCACTGGCATTCCCGCTGCTGCTGGTGCCGCATCTGGGCCTGGTGCGCACCGGCTTGTTCTTCGGCCTGCTGAATGTGTTGGTGGCGGTGTGGGCACTGCTGCTGTTTCGCCATGAGTTGCGGGCATTCAAAAGCCACGCCTGGGCTTGCGTGCTGAGCTTGCTGGTACTCAGCGCAGCCATGTTGGGCGCCGACCGGCTGAGCAGTTGGGCAGAAGACCGCTTTTACGGCGAGCACATCATCGTGCGTGAAAGCTCGGACTATCAGCGCGTCGTCGTCACCGCCGGCAATGGCGGCGTGCGCCTGTTTCTGAACGGCAATCTGCAGTTCCACTCCAAAGATGAATACCGCTATCACGAAGCCTTAGTGCACCCGGCCATGGCCGGCCACGGCGCGCCGAAAAAGGTGTTGGTGCTAGGCGGCGGCGATGGCATGGCGGTGCGCGAGGTGCTGCGCTACCCCTCGGTGGAAAGTGTCACCCTGGTGGAGCTGGACCCGCATATGACGAAGCTCTTCGCCAGCCTGCCCTTGCTGCGCCAGCTCAATGCCGATGCGCTCTTGAGCCCCAAGCTGAAAATCGTTAACGCCGATGCCTTTGGCTGGCTGGAGCAAAACCCGGCGCTGATCTTCGACGTCATCATCATCGACTTCCCCGACCCCAGCAATTTCGCCCTGGGCAAGCTCTACACCACCAGCTTTTACCAATTGGTGGACCAGCACCTCAGTGCCGGCGGCTATGCCGTCGTGCAAACCACCTCGCCGCTGATTGCGCGCCGCAGCTTCTGGACCGTGGTGAACACGCTGGAGGCGGTGGGTTTCAGCACCACGCCCTACCACGCCCATGTGCCCAGCTTTGGCGAATGGGGTTTTGTGCTCGCCTCGCGCCGCCCTTTTGCCACGCCACGCACGCTGCCGAGCGGGCTGCGCTTTTTGAACCTGGCGGGCCTGCCGGCGCTGATGAACTTTCCGCCCGATATGGCGCGGCTGCCCACGGACGTGAACCGCTTGTCGAATCAGGCCTTGGTGCATGAATTCGAGGCCGAATGGGGCAAGGTGCATTGAAGCGCCGCAGCCTTTTGCTAGGCGCCGGCTCGGCGCTGCTCGGCGCCTGCCAAGCCCCCTCGACCGAAGTGGCCGGGGGCTGGGTCGGCGCCTCGGCCTCGCGCGGCCATCGCCTGCGCGCGGCCCTGCCCGACTTCACCGCCGCCCCTGTCAAGCGCTGCCAGACCCTCATCATCGGAGGCGGCGTGTCAGGTCTTGCCTGCGCGCGCGCCTTGGTTGGTGCCAAGCATGACGATGTGGTGCTGCTGGAACTGGAGGACCGCGCTGGCGGCAATAGCCGCGGCCATCAGATGGGCGGCATGGCTTGCCCCTTGGGCGCGCACTACTTGCCCGTGCCGGGCCGAGACAGCCCCGAGGTCTACCAACTGCTGGAAGAGCTGGGCCTGGTGCGACAAGTACTTGGCCGCCCGGTCTACGAGGAGCGCCATCTTTGCCATAGCCCGCAAGAGCGCTTGTTCTTTCAAGGCCAATGGCATGAGGGTTTGCTGCCACCTGCACTCACGCCCAGCACCCGCGAGCAATACCAGCGCTTTGAGGCGGCGGTGGACGCCGTGCAACGGCGGCTGCGCTTCAGCATCCCCTGCCACCGCGCGGGCTGGACACCAGCCCACGCCGAGCTGGACAAGCAAAGCTTCGCCACCTGGCTGCAAAGCCAAGGCTTGGATGATGCTCAGCTGTTTTGGTATTTGGACTACTGCTGCCGCGATGACTTTGGTGCCGGCCTAACCACCGTCTCGGCCTGGGCCGGCCTGCACTATTTCGCCAGCCGCCACGGCTTTCACCCGCCTGGTGATAGCACCCAAGAGCGCGAGCCAGTGCTGACCTGGCCGCAAGGCAATGGCTATCTGACCGAGGCCTTGAGCGCTGGCCTACAAGCCCAATTGCACAGCGGCCGCACGGTGCTGCGCATCAGCCCCGACAAACATCAGGTTCAGGTGCAGGCCTGGAACGAGGCCACGCAAAGCCCCGAGGTGTGGGCGGCTCAACAGGTGGTGTTGGCCACGCCGCTCTTCATCGCCAACCGGCTGCTGGCTGGCGCTTTGGCGCCGCTGCGCGATGCCAGCCAAATCTTGCGTTATGCCCCGTGGTTGGTCGCCAATCTGCACGTCGGCGCACCCTTGCTGCAACGCATTGGCGCGCCGCCATCTTGGGACAATGTGGTCTACGGCAGCCAGGCCTTGGGTTATGTGGATGCCATGCACCAAAGCCTGTCGCCGCAGAGCGGCGCCACCGTGCTGACGGCCTACTGGGCCCTGCCTGAGGCTCGCCGCGCTGAGCTGCTGCAAGGCGACTGGCGCCCCTGGCTGGGCCAGGTGCTGGCCGAACTCAGCCAGGTTCACCCCGATCTGCCCAAGCAACTGTTGCGCGCCGACCTGATGCGCTGGGGCCATGCGATGAGCATCCCCGTGCCAGGCTTGCGCGGCGCCAGCAGCTTGGCGGCCTTGCGGCGCCCGCAAGGCCGGCTGCATTTTGCGCACAGCGATCTGGCCGGCTATTCGGTTTTCGAAGAGGCTTACACGCGCGGCGTCGAGGTGGCCGCCGTGATCGCCGGCAAGCCTCGGTGATGGGCTGCCGCCAAGCGCGGCCATCGCTGACGCCTTAGGCCTTAGGCCTTAGGCCTAAGGCCTAAGGCCTAAGGCCTAAGGCCTAAGGCGTCAGGCCTGCTCCGAGGCTGCGATGATGGCGCTTTATTTTCAAGCCATCCTTCATGACCAAGACAAGTCTTTTCCTCGCTCTGGCTTTGTCGCTCGGCAGCTTTGCTGTGCTGGAGCCCGCTGCCGCCGCCAAAAACACGGCCAAGACCGCCGCAACGCCAGCCTCCGCGCCGACCCAAGCCGCGAGCACCCCCTCGGCCGCGCCTGCAAGTGCGGCGCAGCCGCTGACCACGGCCTCGGGCATCCGCTACGAGCCGCTGAAAGTGGGTACGGGCGCACACCCCACGGCTGCTGACAAGGTGCGGGTGCACTATGTCGGCCGCTTCCTGGACGGCCGCGAGTTCGACAGTTCCTTGAAGCGCGGCGTGCCGGCGGAGTTCCCGCTGTCCCGCGTCATCAAATGCTGGACCGAAGGCGTTCAACTGATGCAAGTGGGCGGCAAGGCCCTGCTGCACTGCCCGTCGAACCTGGCTTACGGCGAGCGCGGCGCTGGTGGCGGCGAGATTCCACCCAACACGCCGCTGGTCTTTGAAGTGGAATTGCTGGGCATCGTGACGCCCTGATTGGATGGAGGCAAGGCTAGCGCAAGGGCTGCCCCGGCCCTTGCGTGCCTTCCGAGCGTGCGCTCAGATAAGCGTACAGATCGACGATATGGGCATTCACCACCGGGTCACTTTGCCAGGCCGGCATGAGAGCCTGGCCGATCGGGCGAGTGCTTAAACCAGCCGCATTGCCACTCCCGGTGGATGCCGACCAGTCATAGCGCTTCAGCACCAGATTGGTAAAACGATCCGCCCCCATCTCTCGCACACGCGGCAGCAAATCTGGGGCTTTGACCGTGCCCGTGGCCGCTGCGCCATGGCAGGCCGCACAGTTGTCCTGAAACACGCGCCAGCCGGTCGCCACCGAGCCCGGCAACTTGGCCGCCTCGGCAATTTCTTTGGCCCCCTGTTTGTTTTGAAATTCAATGGCACAGCCGCCAAGCAGCAGGGCCGAGAGCGCGCTCAGCACCAGCGCGGCACTGAGGCCGCGACGAAGCGGCGGTACTTGGCGATTGAAGGAATGGGTGGCTGCTTGAGCATTCATCTCGACGTCCTCCTGCTTGTGATGGCGTGCAGCCATTGTGGCCCGCGCATGAGGCTTGGGATTGATCAAGATCATGTTGGCCGCGGCACTGGCCCATCCACACACCAGGACTTGCAGAGGTCTTTGCGGAGGCCAGAGGCCGTCGCCAGCTTCGGCACTTCGCCGCCTACGCGCAGGGCGATCCCAAGGACCAAAGGCGCGGGCGCTAGCGGCGCTGCGCTTGCGCCTGCTCAGCATGGCTTGCTCAAACCTTGATGGCCAGCCGACCGTAAATACCCACCGCCGAAAGGCGCCAGGAAGACGGCGAAACCGCCTTACCATTTCGCCAGACCTGCATCTGATGCTGCGAGCGCACACGCGCTGCTCACAACCCATTCAAGGCCTTTTCCGAGCTGAGCAAGTCCCCCTCGGGCGAGCGCCTTTACTCATCACGACACCCAAGGCCAATGCGCACCTTCACAGCCACCCCCAGCCCACAGGACCTCGCGGCCTGTCGCCGCCCTTCATTTTTAGCCGCGCTAACCCTTGGCCTCAGCGGCCTGATGTCGGGCGCGCATGCCGATGAATTGCTGGCCATCAAGTCCATCTTGGGTGATACCGAACGCTCGCCGGTGCCGGGCGGTTGGACGCTAGGCGGCGTCGCGTACACCGGCTCCTCCGTCTATAAAGATGGCAGCAATACAACGCTGCCCATCCCCGGTGGCATCTACATCGGCAAGGACTGGATGTATCTGGGGGACCGCGCTTTCTATACTTTTGCGCGCCAGGGATCCATGCAGTTCTATGGCCGCGTCAGACTGCGTTTAGGCAATCTCGATCCGGCGGATACAGCCAAATGGAATGGCTTGGACAAACGCAAGGGCCAGCTGGAAGCCGGTTTGGGCCTGGGCTTAGCCAGCGACTTTGGCCTCTGGACCGCCCGCTTCAGCAGCGATGTGAGCGGCCGCAGCAAAGGCACGGAGTTGCTTTTCAACTGGTCGGCGCCCTTGGTGCATGAAAACTGGATGCTCATGCCCAGCTTGGGCGCAATGTGGCGCCAAGACAGACTGGCCAACTACTACTTCGGCGGCGTCTCCGCACCCGAGGCCGCGCCTGGGCGGCCGGCCTATCAAGTGGGACATGCATGGTCCCTGGTACCCAGTTTGGTCGCGTCCTACCGGATCAATCCGCAGTGGCTGATCGGCGGAATTTTGAGCGCAGATGTGTTTTCCGACGCGATCAAGAACAGCCCCCTGGTACAACAAAGAGCCCGCTACGACGTCTTGCTTGGCCTTGGCTACGTTTGGCGTTAACCCCCCCTTGAGCAAGCAGCTTTCTATGACGAACCACGAGCCCTACCGGGCCCTCCAGAAACTCAAGCATCGGCAGGTATGAAGTCGCTGCTCATTCTTGCCCTCGCTCTTCATTTGGTCTCAGCCTGCGCGCAAAGTTTTGAGCCTATGGTTTGCATGAACTCGACTACCACCATGGAAAAGAACAAATGCTTGGACGAGGAGCTCAAGGCTTTGGACAGGCAGATCGGCGCGCAGGTGCAGCGCATCACTGCGGCCTTACGCCTGCGGGATCGCGATGAGCCGGTGATTCGTCTTGCGCCCGCATTTGCATCGTCGCAAGCCATGTGGCGCCAGTATCGCGATAGCGAATGCAGTTTCCGGAGTCTCTCTTACGCGGGCGGAACTGCCGCGCCGTCGGTGTACGCGTCCTGCGCCATTGACTTTGGTCGCGAGCGCTTGAGCGATCTGCAGGGACGGCAATGAAGGCCCTTATTCGCCCCTGTAATCCGTTTCACTAACTCATTATCCAAACATACACATGGCCACTGATTGACGCGCGCGCCAGCGGGGGAGCGAGCAAGAATGCGTCTAAGTTGCTTCACCAGCCAGAGATCAAGAAACAAAAGGAGAGAGCTGTCATGAACTACGCCAAAACCATTGCAAGTGCGGCCCTGTTTTTATGCGGCACGTCGGTCTTTGCGCAGAATGCGGAGCCAGTAGCCCAGGCGCAAGTGGCTGCGACCCGCTGGTTGGCACTTGCCGATGCAGGGCAATTCGCGGCCAGCTGGGAGCAGGCTGCAGGTTCATTTCAAGCGGCCATTGCCAAACCGCAGTGGGAGAGCGCCATGCAAGCGCTTCGCCTGCCACTCGGCGCGGTGAAGTCGCGCGCGCTGAAATCGGCCGTCTACACCACCTCATTGCCCGGCGCGCCGGACGGCGAATATGTGGTCGTCCAATTCGATACCAAGTTCGAAAACAAGGCTGCCGCCGTAGAAACCGTGACGCCCTTGAAGGGCAAAGACGGCACTTGGCGCGTGTCCGGCTATTTCATCAAATAGCGGCATCAGCCCCCATAATCAAATCCACGCTCATCGACTCGCTGGCGGCCACACGACCATTCAGCGCAAATGTCCCTAGCATTCGCTTGCATCCTGGCACTCGTCATTGCTGGCATCGCGTACTTCCGCGGCTATCGATGGACTCGTGCGCGCCCTTCATTCAAGGCGGGGTGGTACGGGCTTGGCACACTGATTTTGCTTTTTGCCGGGCTCTGGGCCTCGGGCGCTGCAGGCCATGAGGCCCGCGCCTATGGGTTTGGCATCGCGCTTTTCCTGGCGCTGCCCATCTTGCTATTACTCGGCCTAGCGTCCGTGTTTGGGCGGCTGATGCGCTGGTGGAAAATCAAAAAGAGCAAAAGCAGGAGTGGCGATGATGACGATCATCCTGGCCAACCCCAACGACATGCAGCACTACTGGCCACGGCGCCCCTCGCGGCTGCAGCGCTATGGCACCGCCAGTTTTGTCCCTGAGCCCTCCATGAGCCAGCTTTGCCTGAACCTCTAACGATGAACAAGCCCGCCACCCGCCTGTTCCAAGTTCAGACACATACGCGGCTTGCACGCGTCGATGCGATCGACGCCACGCGAACCGCGCTCGCTAGCGCCGGAGCCTCGGTCACGGATATTCGGCACTACTCCAACAAGTCGTCCGTCTTTCAGCTCCTGCTGCCGGCACAAGCCTGGGATGAGCTGCGCCATGCACTCACGCGAGCCTCACTGTGCATCGATGCGATCGCGCCAGCCTCCAGCGATGAATTGGTCCAAGACAGCGACGGCGACGTCTGCGGCACCCTGCAATTGCTCTACACCGGCGAGGACAGGGAGTCCCGAGACGAGATTCCCGCCGTGCCTGGTTGATGCGGCCAACAGCTTGGCCTTGGGCCGTGCATGTCCTCGGCCGCACGCCCAAGAAAAACGCCGGGCACCCATCTCTGGAGCGCCCGGCGCAGGTCGAGCAAGATCAATCGATGTATGAATGAATGAATCAATCAATGAATCGATCCGTCCACCGATCGATCCATTGAGCTGTCAGTCAGTCAGTCAGTCAATCAGTCAATCAGTCAATCAGTCAATCAGTCAATCAGTCAATCAGTCAAACAATCACTTCCATTCAGCAGGTTGCAGCACGGGGTCGTTGGCCGGACCAAAGATCTCAGCCACGCGCTTACCGATGGTGCCCGGTGAGGCCAGCATCGCACTGCCGCAGCTGGCCTTGGCCGTCTTCAAGATGCTCCACAGCATGGCGCCGTCACGCGGGTTGCGCTTGGAGTGCTGGCTCTTCACCACGGCATAGCTGTAACGCTCCACTGAATAAGGCAGGTTCAGCTGCGCGCCGTATTGCGTCTTGAGCTTGACCGAGCCGGCGCACTGGGCGTCGGCATCATTGACCACCAGATTGCCGCCGCCCACCCTTCGGGAGAGGACTCCAGGCCGATGGACACAATGGTCTTGGGTGGGAACAGGCCACGGTAATCGTTCCAGGCGGTCACGCCGTCGTAATTCTCCAGGCCCTCGATGACCTTGGCAGGGGCCTGTGAAAGGCAAAGCGAGCCACTCTGCCTCGGCCTACGGGCTAGATGGATGCCATCGCCACCGCCAGGGCAGCCGCTTGCAGATAGCGCGACTCGCGGTAGGCCCGAGCCTCGTCTTGGCAGGCATGGACCAGCTTGATCAGATGGTCGTCGTCCGAAGCCCTAGCCACGGCCAGCACCTCAGGCCAGCTTTGCAGCAGCACTGCGGGTTGACGAACCATAGGCTGCACACGCCCCGCCAAATAGGCGGCTGCCAGCGCACGCGCCAACGGCACTTGCACCCGCTCAGGTCTAGCCAGCCAGGGCAAGACAATCCGCAGGGCGCGCAGGCCGGTGATCATGTGCAACACGGTGAAATTGCGCGTTTGCATGTAGATCGCTAGCGCCAGTTGCGCCAACTCGGCCACACGGGTCGGCGCATCAGCCGCTGGGGCCAAGGCATCGGCCAGCGCCTGATAAATGGGCGTGGCGCTGGCTTCCTGCATGCGCAGCTGGATCAGGGGCGCCTCGCTGCGCCAGCCTTGCGCGCCCGCGGCGAGCGCAGCCACCCAATCGGGCAAAGCCAGGTTCGGTGGCTCAGCCGCATGGCGCGGCGCCGGCAGTGCCTGCCAGCGCGAGGCCCAGTAAGCCAGGGCTGAGGCCAGCTCGGGCTCGTGCCCTGCCTGAATGGCATGCGCGGTGCGAATCAGACCATGAAAGGCCGCCGTGGCCAGGCCCTCCTCCATCAGCTCGGGCAAGACACGGCGCAGCAAGGCATCCCGCCCCTCCTGCGCCAGCGCGGCCTCGAAGCATGCCCGCAAGGGCGCATAGGCGCTCATCTGCCCGCGCAAGGCCAGCCAATCGGTGGCTGCGGGCGCGGGCACTGCGCTGGCAAGGCCCTCGAAGCGGCGGGCATAGCTCGACTCAAACGCACGCAGTTGCTGGGCGCTGGCCCCCAGCTCGAACAAGGCATGCAAGGCCATGGGCAGGTGATTGGCCAGTTGATCGCGGTATTCGGGCGGATAGCTCTGGCCCTGGGACAGCAAGTCATGCAGATCAGCCAATGCGGCGGGCGCCTGGCTGCCATCGATGGCGGCTCTTTGGCCACCGCTTTGATCGGCGGGGTTTGCAGAGGCACTGGCCGACACGGCGGCGCGAGTTGGCGCGGTCGCGGTCGCCGCGCAAATTGTCGAGAAGGCCGGGACATCGGCATCAAGCGGAGTTTTCATTTCAGGGTCCTATCAGTGGCAAGACAGGCGCCTATACTAAAAGTTCAAGTTAACTTGAAGTCAAGCACTTCTTTACCGCCATGCCAGCCAAAGCCAATGAGGACCCTAGCCTGCCCATCGGCGAGCTGGCCAAACGCAGCGGCATGGCCGCCAGCGCCCTGCGCTTTTACGAGCAGCAGGGGCTACTGGGCAGCTTGCGCAATGCCGCGGGACGGCGCCACTACCGGCGCAGCGACTTGCGGCGGGTGGCTTTCATCCGCGCCGCCCAAACCGTGGGCCTGAGCCTGGAGCAGATCAAGGCGGCGCTGGGCAGCCTGCCCGATAGCCGCACGCCTACGCCGGCCGACTGGGAACGCCTGTCCCGCGCCTGGCGCCCCTTGCTCGACCAGAAAATTCAGGCCATGACCCAGTTGCGCGACCAACTCAGCGCCTGCATCGGCTGCGGCTGCCTGTCATTGAAAAAGTGCGCGCTCTACAACCCCAAGGACGGGGCGGCCAAACATGGCAGCGGCGCCCGCTATTGGCTAGGCGACAGCGCCAGCACCGTGATGGCGGAGCAGCCCGGGGACGACTGAAGCGAATCACGCGCAAAGGCATTTTTCACCTCAGCCAGTTTGATGGGTGAACACAACGCCCTTGGGCCGAAGGGCCTTTGAGCTTTGTTAGGATCCCGCCCCCTAGGGAAATCCCTGGATATCAACTGGAAATTTGAGAATGAAAAAAATCTTCGCTGCCGCTGCCCTGTCCTTCGTCGCCGTTGCATCCGCCTCGGCGGCTGGCAATAGCTGGTACGTGGGCGCCGACGTCGGCCGCACCACCTTCAAGGCTGACGGCGAGTCCGATGGCCAAACCGGCTTCGGCGCGCTGGTGGGTTACCAACTGAACGACAACGTGGCCTTCGAAGGCGCCCTGCGCCGCCTGGCGTCGCAAGACATCGACGTCGGCACCGTGCGCGCCAATGCCGCACAAGTCTCCGTCCTGGGCCTGCTGCCTTTGGCCAACGGCTTCTCGGTCTACGCACGCCTGGGCCTGACCCACAACGTGCTGGAAGTGGCCGTCAAGGGCGCTACGGTCTCCTTCGACTCCAACGCCGCCGTGGTCGGCATCGGCGCGCAATACCAACTCGGCAACAAGCTGAGCATCCGCGGTGAGTACGCCGATCTGGGCAATAACAAGTTCGAAGTGGGCGGCAACAAGCTGTCGGCACGCATCAGCCAATTCAATCTGGGCCTGAACTACGCCTTCTGATCCCCTGCCCTTAGCGGCTTGAAGGACGAAAAAAAGCCCCGCTCCGGCGGGGCTTTTTCATGGCCGAATCACCTTCGTTATTCTTCAGCCGCGCTGCAAGGCCAGCCGGCTCAGCTGCTGAGGCGCAAAGGCGTTGATCAGCTGCTGCATGAGGGCTTCGGCGCAAGCGCTATTGTCCTGGCCGAAATTGCAGACATAGACATCCAACGTGACGCCGCCCAACTCGGGCCAGGTGTGCACCGCTAGATGTGACTCCGCCAGCAAGAGCACGCCGGTGATGCCGGTCTGCGTCTCGCCCGCCGCGGGCGCGAAACGGTGAAACAGCTCGCCCACGGCCGTCAGCCCGGCCTTGGCCACCGCCGCTTGGCACAGCGCCCGCAAGGCGGCCGGGTCGACCATCAAGGCCTGATCGGCCGCGCAGCCGCGCAAATCGGCAGTGAGGTGCAGGCCTTGCATGGTGATTACGCCGCGAAAAGCGGGGCAGGCATCAGCCGCCGGTCACCGGCGGGAAGAAGGCCAGCTCATCCCCGTCGCTGAGCACGGCAGTCTCGGCACACAGGGTTTTGTTGAGCGCACAGCGCAAGGCCTTGGCGCGCGACAAGGCCTGGGCATGCTGGCTGGAGCTAGCGATCAGCTGATCGCGCAACTCGGCCACGCTGGCCGCTTGGGCCAGTTCCAGGCTCTGTGCCGCGCCCAGCTGCTCGCGCAGCGCCGCGAAGTAACGCACTTCAATCTTGATCGTCATCGCTTCAGCTCAACTCAGCTCAACAGTTCATTCAAGGGCACAAAGCGCACGCAATCGCCCTTGGCAATGGCTTGACCCGCTGGGTTATCCACCAGGCCATCAGCCCAAACGGCCGAACTGAGCACGCCCGAGCTTTGGTTCTGGAACAGGTCCAGGCCGCCCTGCTCATTCACCCGCACGCGCAAGAATTCGCGGCGGCGGTCGGGCTTGGGCCAATCAAAATCGGCCCGCAAGCCTAGGCCCAGCGGCGCTGTTTTAGCTGCCCCCTGTAAATGCAAAATCACCGGCCGCACCAGCAGCAAGAAGGTCACAAAGCTGGACACCGGATTACCCGGCAGGCCGATGAACCAGGCCTTGCCGCCAGCAGCCCTGTTCACTTCGCCGAAGGCCAGCGGCTTGCCTGGCTTGATGGCGATCTGCCACAAGTCGAGCCGCCCCTCGGCTTGCACGGCGGGCCGCAGATGATCTTCCTCGCCCACCGACACGCCGCCAGAGGTGATGATCAAGTCCGCCTGGGCCGCAGCCGCACGCAAGGCGGCACGGGTAGCGTCCAGCTGATCGGGCACGATGCCCAGGTCAATCACCTCGCAGCCCAGGCCTTGCAACAAGGCCCGCAGCGTGAAGCGGTTGGAGTTGTAGATGGCGCCGGGCTTGAGCGGCTCACCCGGCATGACGAGTTCATCACCGGTGGAGAACAAGGCCACACGCGGGCGGCGCGAGACCGTCAGCTGAGCCGCACCAACCGAGGCCGCCAACCCCAGGGCCGCAGCATCCAGCCTGGCGCCCTGCGCCAGCACGACCTGACCCTCTTGCACATCTTCACCACGGCGGCGAATCCACTGCCCGCTTTGCACCAGCGTGTTGACGCGGACCTGACCCAGGCCCGCGCCGGAGTCGGCCACGGCCTCGCATTGCTCCTGCATCACCACCGCATCGGCACCGATGGGAATCTGCGCGCCGGTGAAGATGCGCGCTGCGCTGCCCGGGGCCAGCACCGCGCCCACCACGCCAGCAGGCACCCGCTGCGTCACCGGCAGCAGCGTGCCTGGCGCGCTCACATCGGCGGCACGCAGGGCATAACCGTCCATGCTGGTGTTGTCGGCCGGCGGCACGTCCAGCAGCGAGCGAACCTCGGCCGCCAGCACGCGGCCCAAAGCATCTTGCGTGGCCACGCTCTCCGGCTCACCCAAGGGCTGCACAGCGGACAAGAGGCGGGTCAGCGCCTCATCCAGGCTTTGCATGGGCGGGCGCTTGAAAGCCTGAGGCTGCTGTTCAGACATGTTGTTCAACAAAGGCCTTCACGGCGCCCACATCGACCCCCATGGTCACCACGCGCTTGGGCAAGGCTTCGATGTTTTCCAAACCCGCGGGCCGCGGTGGCTCAATACCAATGGCCTCTTTGATGCTGGCGGCGAACTTGGCAGGCAGTGCCGTTTCCAACACCAGCATCTTCACGCCGCGCTGGGCATGGGCGTGTGCGACCTTAAGGCCGTCGGCCGTATGGGTATCGACGATGACACCATAGTCTTCGTAGGTCTGGCGGATGGTGGCCAGGCGATCGGCATGGCTGCTGGCGCCGGAGACAAAGCCGTATTGCGAGACCGCTTCGAACTGATCTGCATTCAGCACGAAGCGGCCCTGGGTGTGCAGGGCCTCGCCGAACAAGCTCTTGACCAAGGCGCCATTGCGGCCCAACAGGTCAAACACAAAGCGTTCGAAATTGCTGGCCTTGGAAATATCCATCGACGGGCTGGAGGTCTCGTGCGTTTCGGCCGCGCTGCGCACCCGGTAGATACCGGTGCGGAAAAACTCGTCCAACACATCGTTCTCATTGGTGGCCACCACCAATTGAGCGATGGGCAAGCCCATCATGCGCGCCACATGGCCCGCGCACACATTGCCGAAATTGCCCGAGGGCACGGTGAAGCTGACCTTCTCTTCGTTGCTCTGGGTGGCCTGGAAATAGCCCGCGAAGTAATAGACCACCTGCGCCAGCAAGCGGGCCCAGTTGATCGAGTTGACCGTGCCGATCTTGTACTTGCGCTTGAATTCCAAGTCGTTGCTGACCGCCTTGACGATGTCCTGGCAATCATCAAACACGCCTTCGATGGCGATGTTGTGGATGTTCGCGTCTTGCAGGCTGAACATCTGCGCCTGCTGGAAGGGGCTCATGCGGCCGGCCGGGCTGAGCATGAACACATTCACGCCGGCCTTGCCGCGCATGGCGTACTCGGCCGCGCTGCCGGTATCACCCGAGGTGGCGCCAAGGATGTTGAGCGTTTCACCGCGCCGGCCCAGTTCGTACTCGAACAACTGGCCCAGCAACTGCATGGCCATGTCCTTGAAGGCCAAGGTCGGGCCATTGGACAAGGCTTGCAAGGCAAGACCTGACCCCAAGGGCTTCAGCGGCGTGATCTCGGGCGTGCCGAACACGGCCTCGGTGTAGGTGCGGCGGGTGATGGCGCGCAGATCTTCGCTTGGGATGTCGTCGATATAGAGCGACAAAATCTCGAAGGCCAGGTCGGCATAAGCCAGGCCGCGCCAGCGCGTCAGCGTGTCGGCATTGATCCTGGGGTAGTTGAGGGGCAGATAGAGGCCGCCGTCGGGCGCCAGGCCCTCCAGCAGGATCTCGCAAAAACTGCGTTCGGTCTGGTCGCCGCGGGTGCTGATGTACTTCATATCAGGCCAGGTCTTCCTTGCGGATGCGCACGATGGGGGCCAGCACGGTCGGCAGCGCCTGCATCTGGCCCAGCGCCTTGTTCATGCGGCCTTCGACCGTTTCGTGGGTCAGGATGATCAGGTCGGTCTGCTTCTCGCCATCGGCGGATTCGCGCTGCAACATGCCGTCGATGGAGATGTCGTGTTCGGCCAGGATGGTGGTGATGCGCGAGAGGACACCGGCTTGATCCGCCACGCGCAGGCGCAGGTAGTAGGCGGTGATCACATCATCCATCACCAGCACCGGCGTATTGCTCATCGCGTCGGGCTGGAAGGCCAGATGCGGCACGCGGTGGTCCGGGTCGGCCGTGGCCAGGCGGGTCACGTCCACCAGATCGGCCACGATGGCCGAAGCCGTGGGCTCCGCGCCCGCGCCCTTGCCGTAGTACAGCGTGGTGCCAACGGCATCGCCCTGCACCAGCACCGCGTTCATGGCGCCTTCCACATTGGCGATCAGTCGATTGGCGGGGACCAGCGTGGGATGCACGCGCAGCTCAATGCCGTTCTCACGGCGGCGGGTCAGGCCCAGCAGCTTGATGCGGTAGCCGAGTTGTTCGGCGTAACGGATATCGGCCGCTTGCAGGGCCGTGATGCCTTCCACATGCGCTTTGTCGAACTGCACCGGCACGCCGAAAGCGATGGCGCTCATGATGGTCAGCTTATGCGCGGCGTCCACGCCTTCGATGTCGAAAGTGGGGTCGGCCTCGGCATAGCCCAGGCGTTGCGCTTCCTTGAGCACCACGTCGAAGTCCAGGCCCTTGGCCTTCATTTCCGACAAGATGAAATTGGTGGTGCCGTTGATGATGCCGGCGATCCACTCGATGCGGTTGGCGCTCAAGCCCTCGCGCAAGGCCTTGATGATGGGGATGCCGCCGGCCACCGCGGCTTCAAACGCCACCATCACGCCCTTGGCGCGCGCGGCTTCGAAAATCTCGGTGCCATGCACGGCCAGCAAGGCCTTGTTGGCCGTCACCACATGCTTGCCCTGGGCAATCGCGGCCAGCACCAATTCACGCGCCAGGCCACAGCCGCCGATGGTCTCGACCACGATGTCGATCTCGGGGTTGTTGATGATGGCGTAGGGGTCGGCGGTCACCACAACATCGCTATCACCCACCACGGCGCGCGCGGCCGCCAGATCGCGGCGGCACACCATGCTGACTTCAATGCCACGGCCGGCGCGGCCGCGAATCTCGGCCTGATTGCGCTGCAACACATGGAAGGTGCCCGTGCCGACGGTGCCAATGCCCAACAAGCCTACTTTGATCGGTTTCATGGTGTGTTTTCGTTCGTCGCTAAATGCTGTTGCTGCGGGGTCTTGTGTCAGACGCTGTGCCGTTTGCGGTAATGCGCCAGGAAGCGCTCGATGCGGCCGATGGCCTCCTGCAGGTCATCGACGGCAGGCAGGAAGACCAGGCGGAAGTGATCCGGTTCGCTCCAGTTAAAACCGGTGCCTTGCACGATCAAGACCTTCTCTTCGGCCAGCAACTCGTAGGCAAATTGCTGGTCGTCCTGAATCGGGTAAATCTTGGGGTCCAGGCGCGGGAACATGTAGAGCGCCGCCTTGGGCTTGACCACGCTGACGCCGGGAATCTGCGTCAACAAGTCATAGGCCAGATCGCGCTGACGGCACAGGCGGCCGGTGGGCGCCACCAAGTCTTTGATGCTTTGATAACCGCCCAGCGCGGTCTGAATCGCCAACTGGCCTGGCGTGTTGGAGCACAGGCGCAGGCTGGCCAGCATATTCAGGCCCTCGATGTAGTCGCGGGCGTGGCGCTTTTCGCCCGATACCACCATCCAGCCGGCGCGGTAACCGCAGGAGCGGTAGTTCTTGGACAAGCCGTTGAAGGTGACGAAGAGCACATCGTCCGCCAGGCTGGCCATGCTGACATGGGTGTTGCCGTCGTAAAGCGTCTTGTCGTAGATCTCGTCGGCGAAGACGATCAGCTGGTGCTGGCGCGCCAGCTCAATGATGTCCAGCAAGACTTGCGTCGGGTAGAGCGCGCCGGTCGGGTTATTCGGGTTGCAGACGATGATGCCACGGGTGCGCGGGGTGATCTTGGCGCGGATGTCCTCGATGTCCGGCGTCCAGCCCGACTGCTCATCGCAGCGATAGTGGACGGGACGGCCGCCACTCAGACCCACGACCGCGGTGTAGAGCGGGAAGTCGGGGCTGGGAATCAGCATCTCATCGCCGTCGTTGAGCAGGGCCTGCATGCTCATCTGGATCAGCTCAGAAGCGCCATTGCCCAGGTAGACATCGTCGATGGTGACGCCGCGGACCTGCTTTTCCTGGCAGTAATGCACCACCGCCTTGCGCGGCGCGAAGAGGCCTTTGGAGTCGGTGTAGCCGGCCGCGGCGGGCAGGTTACGTATCATGTCCTGCACGATCTCGTCGGGCGGCTCCAAGCCGAAGGCGGCCACATTGCCGATGTTCAGCTTGATGATCTTCTGGCCTTCTTCCTCCATCGCTCGCGCCTTGTCCAGCACGGGGCCCCGAATGTCGTAGCTGACATTGGCTAGTTTGGCGGACTTGGCTATCGGTCTCAAAGCGGGCACTCCTGATGGTGACTCACGGGCTGAAGGCGTCTGCAGCGACATTGCTGCGCTGCAAAACATACAATTTAATCACAGGGTAGCAGGCCCTTCCGCGCCAAGCGTTCGCTTCTCATTGACCCAGGCTTAGCCCAGATGAAATTCCAACTTGACGAGCCGCTCGGCGGCAACAGCATTTCGCACCACGATGGCCGCAGCGTCTGGGTCAACAAGGTCCAGCACAGCACCAGCTTGCTGGTGCCCTGGCAAGGCGAGGTGCAGGCTTGGCCGCTGCAACGCTTTGAAGATTTGAGCGCGGCACATTTCGAACAAATCCTGGCCTGCAAACCGGAGCTGGTGATCTTCGGCAGTGGCAGCCGGATTCGCTTCGCCAAGCCCGCGCTGTATCAAAGCTTGATCGCGCAGCGCATCGGCGTGGAAACCATGGATCTGGCGGCCGCATGTCGCACATACAACGTGCTGGCCAGCGAGGGCCGGGCCGTTTTGGCGGCACTTCTGATTGAAAATTAAGCGCCGGCGCGCGATTCCCGCACTCGCCGCACCTTGTCAAGCACCACAAAGCATGATGTTGGTCTTGCGGCACGCTCAGCTAGGGGGTCTCCCGAGTGACGGCCAAGGGCGCCCACCATTCAACGTATAATGGACGGCTATGCCCTACCAGGCGCATCATACCCATAAGGCCACATGACGCCAGCGCTCAACAAACCACTCCCGGAAATTGAAGCCCTCGCCACCGGAGGCGTGAAGTTCACACCACATACCTATTCAGGTCAAGCCGTGGTGTTGTACTTCTACCCAAAGGACAACACGCCAGGATGCACAACGGAGGCCATGCAGTTCCGTGACCGCCACAAGGATTTCGTCAAGGCCGGCGCCGTCGTTCTGGGCGTCTCCCGCGACAATATGGCTTCGCACGAGAAGTTCAAGCAGACGCTTGAGTTGCCCTTCGAGCTGATCGCCGACACCGAAGAGAAGCTCTGCCATATGTTCGGCGTGGTCAAGAACAAGATCATGTACGGCAAGAAGGTCAAGGGCATTGAGCGCTCCACCTTCCTGATCGACCCTTCGGGCGTGCTGCGCGCCGAATGGCGTGGCATCAAGGTCGCCGGTCACGTCGACGAAGTGCTGAAGGAAGTCAAGCTGCTGACCAAGAAGGAAGCCGCCTGAGTTAAACCTCAGCCGCACCGGCCCAGGCCGGCAGCACAAAAAGCCGATTCTGGATCATTCCGGGTCGGCTTTTTTCATTTCCAAGCCCGCACTGTCGCGCAAAAGATGCGCAAACGATGCACTCGGGGCGAGCATCAACGCGTCACATCGCTTTGTGCATAATGGGCTCATGCCCGAGCGCCATGTAGCCAAAATTCCAAAGCCGTACAGCTGCCTGTGCGGCTTTTGCTTTTTCTGCACGGCGCATTTCCACCAAGCTTGCCCCAGCGCAGCCTGAACCTTAGCCCACCATGCCACTGCCAAAGCCCCCGACCAAACGCGCCAGCCGCCTTGACCCCACCGCTTTTGACAACACCCTGGCCGTGAGCAAGCCCGGCACCCAGCGCCAGACCCCGCCCGCCAAGCCAGCGGCCAAGTCGCGCAGCCTGCCGGACAGCGCCACTGTTCAGGCCAAGGCGCCCGCCAGCAGCGGCCCCCAAGCGGCAAAGTCAGCGCCGGCTGCAGCACCGGCACCCGTAGCCCAGCCCAAGATCACCGCAGCGGCAGCCCCTGCCGTGCAAACCACTTTTGCGCCGGCCAAGCCGCGCGCGCAAGCTCCAGCGCCCAAGCCCAGCCCCCTGGCCCGCAAGCCGCGCAGCGGCAAACGCGCCGAAAGCGGCGAGCCCAAGCTCTTTGTGCTGGACACCAATGTGCTGATGCACGACCCGATGAGCTTGTTCCGCTTCGAGGAACATGACATCTACCTGCCCATGATCACGCTCGAAGAGCTGGATGGGCACAAAAAGGGCATGACCGAAGTGGCCCGCAATGTGCGCCAGGTCAGCCGCGAGCTCGACACCCTGGCAGCTGGCCTGCAGGGCAGCAGCGCCGAAGACATGGCCAAGGGCCTGCCGCTGGACCACACCGGCCACCGTGAAGCCGGCGGCAAGCTGTTCTTCCAGACCCAACTGCTCGACACCCCCCTGCCCGCAGGCCTGCCACAAGGCAAGGCGGACAACCAGATCCTCGGCGTGGTGCAAGCCCTGAAGCTCAAAGAGCCCAAGCGCGAAGTGGTGCTGGTGTCCAAAGACATCAATATGCGCATCAAGGCGCGCGCCCTGGGCCTGGCCGCGGAGGACTACCGCAACGACAAGACGCTGGAAGACTCCGACCTGCTCTACACCGGCGTGCAGGCCTTACCGGCCGACTTCTGGGAGCGCCATGGCAAGACCATGGAAAGCTGGAGCCAGGGCGGCATCACCTTCTACCGCATCAGCGGCCCGCTGGTGCCCTCGCTGCTGATCAACGAACTGCTCTATCTGGAAGCACCCGGCGCCGCGCCGCTCTACGCCAAGGTGCTGGAAATCACCGGCAAGACCGCCGTGCTGCGCACTCTGAAGGACTACGGCAACCAGAAGCATGCTTGCTGGGGCGTCACCGCACGCAACCGCGAGCAGAATTTCGCCCTCAATCTGCTGCTGGATCCGGACTGCGATTTCGTCACGCTGACGGGTACGGCCGGTACCGGCAAGACCTTGCTGGCCCTGGCCGCGGGCCTGTCTCAAGTCCTGGATGACCGTCGCTATTCCGAAATCATCGTCACCCGTGTGACCGTGCCGGTGGGCGAAGACATCGGCTTCCTGCCCGGCACCGAGGAGGAAAAGATGAGCCCCTGGATGGGCGCGCTGGACGACAACCTGGAAGTGCTGGCACGTGGCGACAGCGCCGCCGGCGAGTGGGGCCGCGCCGCCACCAATGACTTGGTGCGCAGCAAGATCAAGATCAAGAGCCTGAACTTCATGCGCGGGCGCACCTTCTTGAACAAATACGTCATCATCGACGAGGCGCAAAACTTGACGCCCAAGCAAATGAAGACCCTGATCACCCGGGCCGGCCCCGGCACCAAGATCGTTTGCCTGGGCAATCTGGCCCAGATCGACACGCCTTATTTGACCGAAGGCAGCTCGGGCCTGACCTATGCCGTGGACCGTTTCAAGGGCTGGGCGCACAGCGGGCATGTGACCCTGGCGCGGGGCGAACGCTCACGCTTGGCGGATTTCGCCTCCGAGGTGCTTTAAGCGCTCAGCGCCAAGCTTTGGCGCACAATCCCGAAGGCGACCTCAAGGTCGCCTTTTTTCTTGCACGACTCAAGCCCTGCCCTTCCGCTCGCCGTCCCATCACCATGACTCTCTACGTTTCCGATCTCGACGGCACCCTGCTCGACCCGCAGGCCCAACTTTCCGCCAGCACCCGCGCAGGCCTGGCCCGCATGCTGGACGAAGGGCTTTGCTTCACGGTGGCAAGCGCGCGCCACGTGTCATCCATCGCGCGCATTCTTGGCGATTTACCCCTGCGCTTGCCGGTGATTTCCTCTAACGGCGCTTACATCAGCGATATGGCCAGCGGTCGCCATGAGTTAGTCCATTCGATCGAGCCGGCCTTGGCGCAAGAGCTGTTCGGCCTGATTCGGCGCCAGGGCAGCCTGCCCTTCTTCTCCACCCATGGCGTGCTGGGCGACCAACTGTTCTACCAGGCGGCCGAGAACGAAGGCCAGCAGCGCTTTATTGACGAGCGCCTGCGCAATGCCGATCCGCGACTGCGCCACTCCGCCCGCCTGCAAGACGAACTCGGCGACCCGGTGGTGACCTTTGTGGTGGTGGACCGCGAGCCGGTGCTGCTGGCCCTGCAGGCCGAGATCGAAGCACTTTGCGGCGAGCAGGTCGAAACCCATGTGGCCGAAGACCTCTATCTACCGGGCTGGCCCTGGCTGACCGTGCATGATCGGCGCGCCACCAAGGATCAGGCCATCCAGACCCTGGCCCAACGCTACGGCCTGGATGCGCGCGAGGTGGTGGTGTTTGGCGACCATGTCAACGACATCAAAATGATGCGCGCCGCGCACCGCGGCATTGCGGTGGCCAACGCGATCAGCGAGGTCAAGCAACTGGCACATCAAGTGATTGGCCCACACCACAGCGACAGCGTGCTGCAGTTCATTGCTGCCGAATGGCAAGAAAGCGTCGGCCGCAGCCACGGCAAGCTCTGAGGGCGCCTCAAAGCTAGCTGCCGCAAGAGGACATTGAAGGACCAAGACACCGGTCCTTCATGGCAAGGCGAAATTTCAGCCTTGCTTAAGCAGGCCGCCCAGCATGCCCGCCAAACTGCCGAGATCGACGCCGCCTGCAGAGCCAGCAGCGGGCGCCTGACCGTTGGGGGTCATGTGGTCAATGATCTGAGGCAGCCAATGCGCCAATTGCGCGCCCAACTCGCCATGCGACAAGCCGGTTTGCTGCGCCATCTGGGCCACGCTATCACTGCCCAACGCGGCGGTGATTTGCTCTGCCGACACCGGCAGATTGGCGCCGGTAGACACCCAGCTCTGCACCTGCTCCATCAAGCCCGAGCTTTGCAATTGCTGCAAAAGACCGGGCAAACCGCCATGCTGATTCAGCAAGCCTGCGGCCAGGCTCATCAAATCAAGGCCACCTGTTTGCTGCTGGCCCGCTTGGCCAGCCAGGGCCTGCGAGGCCGCGCCCAATAATGAATCCATCAGTCCCATGAGCTACTCCAAAGCCAAATGTGTCGGTGCGATTCACCGCCGGCCATTGTCAGCACAAGCGGCCAAGCCTGAATGACAAATGGGGGGGACAAGGCATTGTTCACACAAGCATCGCCCTTGGGCGAGCCAAGCAGCGAGAAGCGGCGGGCAGATGTGTTCCAATCTAGCCATCAACTGAATTCGTCCAAGGCATTGATTTGACTCAGACTTTCCCTTGCTTTCGCTTACTTTGCTTGACACCCTCAAGCACCCGCACCTAAGCTGCGCGTCGACCATGACGACAGCCTCTCGCGCAAGGACCTCCACCCCCAGCCCATGCACCAGCCCAAGCCAGCCGCGCTTTGTGTTGGGCACGCTCTCGGCCCTGGTTCTTACATTGGCGATGAGCCAAAGCGCGTGGGCGCAACAGCAGAGCACAGGTAGCGCTAACAAGGCCCCGCCGCCCGGCACCATGACCGGCGCCTTTGGACAGGCCCAGTTGCCCAAGCCCAATTCGCCGTCAACCGCGCCGCTGGCAACAGGCGCAACAACCGCCCTCAACGCCAGCCCCAAACCAGCCGCGCAAGCCACGGCAGCGGCGCCCGCTTTGACCAGCACGGTCAATCCGCTCGCCCTCAGCGCTGATGCAGCGGCCCTGCAAGCTGACCCGGTCAGCCGCTTTTTGCAAGAACATGGCCTGCTGGCGCAAGCCCAGGGCGAGTCCAACAAGCTCTTGAATCAGGTGCGCGACGGCGCCTCCGACATGGTCTTGTCAGCCATGAATTTTCTCGGTGTGCGCTACACCCGAGGCGGCAGCTCGGTCGAGAGCGGCTTTGACTGCAGCGGCTTCACCCGCCATATTTTTGAATCCAGCGTGGGCCTGATCCTGCCCCGCCGCGCCGACGAGCAAGCCAAGCTTTCCAGCCTCTTGCAGGTCAAGAAGGAAGAGCTCAAGCCCGGCGACCTGGTGTTCTTCAACACCATGCGCCGTACCTTCTCGCATGTGGGCATCTACGTGGGCGAAGGCAAATTCATCCACTCCCCGCGTGTCGGCGGCGCCGTGCGGGTGGAGGATATGCGCGAGGCCTATTGGTCCAAGCGCTTCACCGGCGCACGCCGCGCCGACCTGAAAAACGCTGCCAACGGCAAAACCTCCGGGGAGTGATGAGCGCCTAGGCGCTCCACCGCTGGCATTGCGGCGAGCCTGCGCAAAGCGCGCAGCGCCCAGACGCCCCGCTCAGAGTTCCAGACTGGCCAGCCAGTTGCGCGCCGAGGTCTCGTTGAACTTGAAGCCCGCATCAACCCGGCGCTGCGCCAGCAACTCGCCCCCGGAATCCTTGGCGCTCAAGGTGGCGTAGGGATTGTCTTCATCGGGGACGATGTCCAGCAGCACTTGCACACGGCCCTGCTCGGTATCGAGCTTGAGGCTTTTGTGCAATTGAGCATGCAGTTGCTGCTCATGGCGGCGCAGCACTTCATTGGCGGTTTTCACCAAGGTGTGAAAGGCCGGGGCCGACAGCGGCTTAGGGTTCTTTTTGTCGCGCCCCATGGTCCAGGGGCCGACCAAGGCCGGCTCTTGTTCGCCAGCCAAGGTCATGGCCACGGCCCAGCCTTCGTCGTCTTCGTTCTTGATGACCTGGGCGGTCCAGCGCTCATCGCGCCAGAGCAGATCGCCCTGGGTCCAGGTATCTTCGGGGTTCAAAACGGTGTCGGTGGTATCAGTACTCATGCACTGAAGGTATCACGAACACCGGGCGCCAGCCTCAAGCCGGCTTCTTGGCCACCAGGGTCAGGATGTCGTAGCTGGCGACCAACTCGCCGCGTTGATTCATCACCTGCACATCCCAGGCCACCACGCCTTGCGGCGGTTGATCGGGACGATTGCCACGGTCGATGCGGCGCTTGCAGGTCAGGCGGGCCTGAATGGTGTCGCCAATCGCCACCGGGTTCACAAAGCGCAAGGTGTCCAGGCCGTAATTGGCCAGCACCGGGCCGGGTGCGGGCGAGACAAACAAGCCAGCAGCGGCCGAGAGCACAAAGTAGCCATGCGCGATGCGCTGGCCGAACTGTGTGTCCTTGGCTGCCACCTCGTCGAAGTGCATATAGAAGTAGTCGCCGGAGACGCCACCGAAGTTGACGATGTCCGCCTCGCTGACCGTGCGGCGATGCGTCAGCAGCGAGTCACCGATCTGGATCTCTTCGAAGTATTTGCGGAAGGGGTGGACGGCATCCTCTTGCACCTTGCCACCGCGCTGGTATTCGCCGGTGATGGCACTGAGCATGGTGGGCGAACCCTGCACCGCGCAGCGCTGCAGATAGTGCTTGACGGCGCGCAGGCCGCCCAACTCTTCACCGCCACCGGCGCGGCCCGGGCCGCCATGCTTCAACTGCGGCAGCGGCGAGCCGTGGCCGGTGGATTCCTTGGCTGACTCGCGGTCCAGCACATGAATGCGGCCGTGGAAGGCTGCCGCCTGATAGACCGCCTCGGCGGCGATGGCGGGCGTCTTGGTGACGACGGAGGCCACCAAGCTGCCGCGGCCCTTGGCGGCCAGGGCCAGCGCCTGGTCCAATCCCTCGTAAGGCATCAGGGTGGATACCGGGCCGAAGGCCTCGACGTTATGCACCGTCTCGTTCGCAAACGCATCGCGGCAGATCAGCAGCGTGGGGGAGAAGAAAGCGCCTTCGCTCACGCCCTCGCCCAGCGGCGCGAAGCCGTCTGCGGCGCCGAACACCGTCTCATTGCCTTGGCTGAGCAAGGCAACACGCTCGGCCACATCGGCCTGCTGGGCCTTGGAGGCCAGTGCGCCCATGCGCACGCCCTCCACAGCGGGGTCGCCCACCTTGATCTTGGCCAGGCGCTCACGCAGCGCAGCGGCCACCGCATCGATGTGCTGGGCCGGCACGATGGCGCGACGGATGGCGGTGCACTTCTGGCCGGTCTTGGCCGTCATCTCACGGGCCACTTCGCGCACAAAGAGTTCGAACTCAGGGTCGCCCGGGAGCACATCCGGCGCCAGGATGGCGCAGTTGAGGCTATCGGCCTCGCCGTTGAAGGGAATGGCGCGGCGAATCAGATTGGGGTTGACGCGCAGCATGGCGGCCGTGTCGGCCGAACCGGTGAAAGTAACCACATCGGTTTCTTCCAAGCGATCCAACAAATCGCCCGAACCGCCGACGATCAGCTGCAAGCTGCCGGCTGGCAGCAAGCCTGATGCGTGAATCAAGCGCACACAGGCCTCAGCCACAAAGGACGTCGCTGTGGCCGGCTTGACGATGCAAGGCATGCCCGCCAGAAAGCTGGGCGCGAACTTTTCCAACATGCCCCACATGGGGAAGTTGAAGGCATTGATGTGCACGGCCACGCCACGCTTGGGCGCCAAGATGTGCGAGCCCATGAACTGGCCTTCTTTGCCCAAGGCGATGGCCGGGCCTTCATGGAAGACATTGCTGCTGGGCAACTCGCGCCGGCCGATGCTGGCGTAGGCGAACAAGGTGCCGATGCCGCCTTCCACGTCGATCCAGTTGTCCGAGCGCGTGCCACCGGTGTGCACCGAGACGGCATAGAGCGCCTCCTTGTGCGCCATCAGATAAGTGGCCAGAGCCTTGAGCAGGGCCGCGCGCTGCTGGAAGTCCAGCTTCAGCAGCGCAGGCAAGGCCTGACCCCGCGCATAGGCCAGGCTTTCGCCGAAGTCGATCTCGTCCGCATGGGTCAGCGCCACGGCGCGGCCGTTGATGGCGCTGTGCAGCGCGCGGGCAGATTGCGTGCCGATCCAGCGATTGGCGATCAGGCTTTGGAGGATGGGGGGCGTGGCGCTCATGGCGGATCTCAAACTATTGAATGGCTCTGCGAGTCGCAGAGGCCGTCATTGAAAAAGCGGATCGGGCCGCCGAAAGGATTGGCGAGCAAGCCGAGATTGGGGCCGCAGTGCGCCGCCGTACTTTCTTGTACGGCGAGCACTGGAGAACCCCTGCCCGGCTGGCGCCGCAGCCCTCCGGCAGAACGATCAGGGCTGGTACTTCCAGGCGCCGCCTTCGATCTTGACCATGACGCGGGCGCGCTGGTCCAGACCCAGGTGGTCGGTCGGGCTCATGCTGAACACGCCGTGGGCGGCGGGCAGTTCTTTCACGCCCTCAAGCGCATCACGCAGGGCGGCGCGGAAGGCGGGCGTGCCGGGCTGGGCTTTTTTCAGCGCCACCGGAATGGCGGCTTGCAGCAGCAGGCCGGCGTCCCAGGCGTGGCCGCCGAAGGTGGACACATTGCCCTTGCCGAAAGCCGCTTCGTACTTGGCAATGTAGTCCAGCGCGCTCTTCTTCACCGGGTGGTCAGCCGGCAACTGCGCCGCCACGAGCACCGGGCCGCTGGGCAAGAAAGTGCCCTCGACATCCTTGCCGCCAACGCGCAGGAAGTCGTTATTGGCCACGCCGTGGGTCTGGTAGAACTTGCCGGCGTAGCCACGCTCTTTCAACGTCTTTTGCGGCAGCACAGCCGGCGTGCCCGAGCCGCCGATCAGGATCGCATCGGGCTTGGCGGCGATCAACTTCAGCACCTGGCCGGTGACCGAAGTGTCGGTGCGGTTGTAGCGCTCGGAAGCCACGATCTGCACGCCCTTGACGGCGGCGATCTTGCTGAACTCATTGAACCAGCCTTCGCCGTAGGCATCGGCAAAGCCAATGAAGGCGGCCGTTTTGACGCCTGCGGCGGCCATGTGCTGAACGATGGCCAGGGCCATCATGATGTCGTTCTGCGGGGTCTTGAAGACCCAGCGCTTCTTGGCATCCATGGGCTCGACGATGCGGGCCGAGGCGGCCATGGAGATCATCGGCGTGCTGCCCTCCACCACCGCGTCAATCATGGCCAGGGAATTGGGCGTGACGGTGGAACCCACTACCACGTCCACCTTGTGCTCGCTGATCAGCTTGCGGGTGTTGGACACGGCGGCGGTGGTGTCGGAGGCGTCGTCCAGGACGATGTAGTTGATCTTTTGACCAGCGATGGTGCTGGGCATCAGGCCGATGGTGTTCTTCTCAGGAATACCCAGCGAAGCAGCCGGGCCGGTAGCCGAGACGGTCACGCCGACGTTGATGTCGGCCTGAGCCGATGCTGCGAACAGGGCCGCGGTGGACGCCAGGGCCAACAGGGTTTTCTTGATCTGATTCATCGTCTTTGTCTCCATTGATTTATGTGTCAAACAACCATGCCGGATAGGCCCGACCGCACCATCTTGCTGCATCAATCCTTCACGGGGCTTGCTGCCGGGGCGCTGACCGCCCCGAGGCCGCCGAAGAACAAATCCGCCACCATGGGCGCCATGTCCTCGTAACTCAAATCACCATCGGGCTTGAGCCAGGTGAAGGTCCAGTTGATCATGCCAAACAGCAGCATGGTCAGCGGCTTGTGCAATTTCTCTTGTTTCAACTCGGGCCGCACCGCGGCCACCGCCTCGGCGAAGGCATTGACCACTTCGCGCTCGACCTTGAGCAGGCGCTGCTGATCCTCTTCGCTCAAAAACTTCACATCCTCGGTCAGCACCCGGTGCTGGTTCTGCGCCTGGCCGTAGCTTTGCACAAAGCGCGCGATCAGGGTGCGCAGATGCGGCTCGCCCTTCAACTCAAGCGCCTGCACATCCTTGACCAACTCGGCCAGACCCAGCACATGGGTTTCGCAGATCTGGGCCAGCAACTCCTGCTTGTCCTTGACATAGTGGTAGAGCGTTGGCTTGGACACTTCACAAGCCTCGGCCACCGCGTTCATGGACGTGCCGGCGTAGCCCTTGTGGGCAAACAGCCGCGCCGCGGCGTCGAGGATTTCCTCGCGCTGGTTCTCAAATCCGGGGGCACGTCCTCTGGCCATGATGTCCTTTTACTTTTGACAAAGCGCTGATTGTCAGCGTTCGTCAAAGGAAATCACGAGCTTTGGCGTCAAGGCATGGGCTTGGCAGCTGAGGATGAAGCCAGCCGCCACCTCATGCTTGTCGAGCGCAAAGTTCTTATCCATGCGCACCTCGCCTTCCAGCACCTTGCAGCGGCAGGTTGAGCAAACGCCGCTCTTGCAAGAGAAAGGCACGTCCATGCCGGCGCGAGCCGCGGCGTCGAGGATGCTGGCGTCTTGCTTGCCGAACTCGATCTCGCGGCTGATGCCGTCGCGGATCACGGTGACTTTGGCCGCATCTACATCACCGGCCAGCACCACATGGGGTGCTGGCTTGCCGGTCTGCATTTCCACCGTGCCGAAGCGCTCCACATGGATGCGCTCCTCCGGCACGCCGGCCTCACGCAAGGCGGCTTCGGCCTCGTCATTCATTTGGTAGGGGCCGCAGATGAAGGCCTGATCGATCCCGGCGGCCGGCACCAGAACGCTCAAATGCTCGGCAATCTTGGCGCGGTTCATCACGCCAGCCATCAGCGGCGCGTCCACCACCTCGTCGCTGAACACGTGGTGCAGGCTGAGTCGGGTGAGGTATTGGTTCTTCAGGTCTTCCAGCTCTTCCTTGAACATGGTGGAGGCCTGGCGGCGATTGCCGTAAATCAGCGTGAAGCGGCTGGCCGGCTCCTTGGCCAGCACCGTCTTCATGATGGACAGAATTGGCGTGATGCCCGAGCCGCCGGCAATGCCGACGTAGTGGCGTGCGCTGCTTGGCTCGATCGGTACAAAGAAGCGGCCTTGCGGCGGGTAGACCTGGATCACATCGCCGGCCTTGAGCTCGCTATTGACCCAGTTGGAAAAACGCCCGCCCTGCACCTTGCGCACGCCCACGCGCAGCTCGCCATCGTCCACCCCGGCGCAGATGGAGTAGCTGCGGCGCAGGTCCTCGCCACCCACTTCCTGGCGCAGGGTCAGGTATTGCCCCTGGGTGAATTTGAAGGTCTCGGCCAACTCGGGCGCCAGGTCGAAGGAGACGATCACGGCTTCCTCGGTGTCGGGCGTGACGGCGCGCACTTTGAGGGGATGGAAATGAAGACTCATGGTGAAGTGCTTCCTCTGCAATCAAATCGGTTTGAAATACTCAAAAGGCTCGCGGCAGCTCAGGCAGCGGTACAGCGCCTTGCAGGCCGTGGAGCCAAAAGCCGAGAGCTTCTCGGTCTGCGCCGAGCCGCAGCGCGGGCAAGCCAGCTGGGTCAGCGCGGCGCGGTGCACCAGGCGGATGGGCTGGGGCTGGTCCGACAAAACACGGCCGGGCGGCGCAATGCCGTAGGCCAACAGCTTGGCGCGGCCGGCCTCGCTGATCCAGTCGGTGGTCCAGGCCGGTGCGCGTTGCAAGACCACCTCCACCTCACCGAAGCGGGCCAGCGCGGCGCGCACATCGTCTTGAATCAACTCGGTGGCCGGGCAGCCGCTGTAGGTGGGCGTGAGCACCACTTGCAGGCCGGCGGCCGTCTCACGCAGATCGCGCACGATGCCCAGCTCGAACAACGAGATCACCGGCACTTCCGGGTCGGGAATCTGCTTGAGCACTTCCCAAGCGGCCTCCAGACGCCCGCAGCCAAGTTCCTGGACCTCGACGGGGCTCATGCTCACCACTTACCGCCAGGGAAGGCGCGCTGCAGATACTGCATCTCGGCCAGCAGATGGCCCATATGCTCGCTGTGAATGCCCAGGTGCCCGGTCGGCACATAGGCGCTGTCTTTGGGGTGGCTGAGCTGGGCATCGCCCAGCACCTCGGCCACTTGCGCCTGCCACTGCGGCTTGAGCGTGGACCAGGCCGGGCCCAGACCTTGCGCCACCGCGGCGGCGCTGACAGCATCGTCGGCGAACAGCTCGTTGAAGTAAGGCCACAGCAGGGCCAAGGCGGCTTGGGCTTTGGCGGCGGACTCGGCCGTGCCATCGCCCAGGCGCACCACCCAGTCAGCCGCATGCTGCTGGTGATAACTGGCTTCCTTGACGGCTTTGGCAGCAATGGCAGCCACCTCGGCGTCGCTGGATCTCTCCAGGCCCTGCCACAGCAACAGCAGCCAGGTGGCCACGCCGAAATTGCGCACCTGCGTGAGGGCGAAGTCGCCGGGCCGGCTATTGCCGCTGGCGCTATTGGGCAGCTCCATCAGCACCGGGTTGAGGTATTGGCGCTCGTCGCGCAAAAACGCGAGTTGGTCCTCGTCATGGCCTTGGCCGTCGAGCTGGCCGGCGCGGGTCAAGAGCCCACGCGCCTGGCCCACCAGGTCCAGCGCCATATTGGTCAGGGCCAGGTCTTCCTCGAGGATGGGCGCATGGCCGCACCACTCGCCCAGGCGCTGTGAAAGAATCAGGCAGGCATCGGCGATGCGCAGCAGGTAGTGAACGTCGGCCTTGTTGCCGACTTGGATAGAAGCGATGGACATGGCGGGCGCCCTCACATGTGGTTCACGGACTCAGGGAGTTCGTAGAACGTGGGGTGGCGGTAAACCTTGTCTTCCATCGGGTCGAAGTACATGCCCTTCTCGCCCGGGTCAGAGGCAACGATGTGCTTGGACAAGACCACCCAGATGCTGGTGCCTTCTTGGCGGCGGGTGTAGACCTCGCGGGCCATCTGCACGGCCATCTTGGCGTCGGCCGCGTGCAGGCTGCCGCAGTGCTTGTGGTCCAGGCCGGCCTTGCTGCGCACGAACACCTCCCACAATGGCCATTCGTTTTGGGTGCTGGGCTGGGGCTTTTGGGCTTCGCTCATGATGCTCATTCCTTGATCTTGTTGCTAGGCGAAAGGCTCAGGCGGCCTTGGCTTTGAATGACTGCTTCTTCGCATGGGCCAGGGCCGCCTCACGCACCCAGGCGCCTTCGTCCCAGGCTTTGACGCGGGCAGCCAGGCGCTCGCGGTTGCAGGGGCCGTCGCCGCCCACCACGCGCCAGAACTCGGCCCAGTCGATGGCGCCGAAGTCGTAGTGCTCGGTCTGGGCATTCCACTTCAGATCGGGGTCCGGCACGGTGATGCCCAGCACCTCGGCCTGCGGAATGGTGGCGTCCACAAACTTCTGGCGCAGATCGTCATTGCTGATGCGCTTGATGCCCCAGCGCATGCTTTGCTCGGAGTTGGGCGAGTCTTTGTCTGCCGGGCCGAACATCATCAGCGAGGGCCACCACCAGCGGTTCACCGCGTCTTGCACCATGGCTTTTTGCTCGGCCGTGCCTTCACGCATCATCACCAGCAAGGACTCATAGCCCTGGCGCTGGTGGAAGCTTTCTTCCCGGCAGACGCGGATCATGGCGCGGGCATAGGGCGCGAAGGAGCAGCGGCACAGCGGCACCTGGTTCATGATGGCCGCGCCGTCCACCAGCCAGCCGACCACGCCGATATCGGCCCAGGTCAGTGTCGGGTAGTTGAAGATGGAGCTGTACTTGGCCTTGCCCGAATGCAGGGCCGCCAACATTTGGTCACGGCTGGTGCCCAGGGTTTCGGCGGCGGAATAGAGGTAGAGGCCGTGGCCGCCCT
>NZ_CAMFJS010000025.1 GCF_945956965.1 uncultured Roseateles sp. | reverse complement strand
ACCAGGGCTAACTTAGCGACTGGACAGTGTCCGGAACTACGGGGGCAAGATCAGGTAGGGCCTGGAATGTGAAGTCCAACACTATTCTTTAACGCTCTCATAGTCGCCCGACTCACTTTAGCTTCGCCCGCCATTTCTTGCGCGCACACAACTCAAAGGCAGGGGGGCAAGCATGCCCCGATGCTCGACATTTATTCGAAATCTACGGCTAGCCAGTTTGCAAAGCCCGTACCAACTGGCGAAAACCTGTACCCCGCAAACCCGTTCCGCCTCCTCATAATCCGGCACCCCAGCTCCCACGGAGTGAAAGTGCCATGGCCACATCCAAGCCGCCGCAGTTGCTCTTGCTTGACTATGTCTACGCGCATGAGGCGCAGCAGCCGGAGCAGATTTACCTGAGCCAGCCGCTGGGCGGAGGGCGGGTGCAGGACTTCAGCTGGGCGAGCACGCTGGACCAGGCTCGCCGCATGGCGGCGCATTTGCAAAGCTTAGGTTTGCCGCCGGGGGCGCGGATTGGCATCCTGTCGAAGAACTGCGCGCACTTCATCATGGCGGAGTTGGCGATCTGGATGGCGGGGGGCTGTACGGTGGCAATCTTCCCGACCGAAACCGCGGATACCGTGCGTTATGTGCTGGAGCACAGCGAGGCCAGCCTCTTGTTTGTGGGCAAGCTGGACCTTTGGGACACGCAGCGCGCCGGTGTGCCCGCCGGCCTGCCTTGCATCGCCCTGCCGCTGGCGCCTGACTCGGCCACTAGCGAGATGCCAGGCTGGGACAGCATCACCCAGGCCAGCAAACCCCTGGCCGGCCAACCGGCGCGGCGGCCGGCTGAGATGGCCATGCTGATTTACACCTCGGGCTCGACCGGCCAGGCCAAGGGCGTGATGCACAGCTTCGAGCGCATCACGCGGGTGGCAGAAAACAGCATGGCGTTCATCAAGCGCATCATGCCGGCGGGTGTGCCGCTGCGTGTGCTGTCCTACCTGCCGCTGGCGCATGCGTATGAGCGCTCGGTGATCGCTTGCAACTCGCTGCAGGACGGCGGCTTCCACATCTTCTTTGCCGAGTCGCTGGACACTTTCGTGCAAGACCTACGGCGCGCTCGGCCCACCATTTTTTGTTCGGTGCCACGGCTGTGGCTGAAGTTCCAGCAAGGTGTTTTCAGCAAGATGCCTCCGGCGCGGCTGGAGCGGCTGCTGCGCCTGCCCTTGCTGGGCGGCATGGTGCGGCGCAAGGTGCTGCGCGGCCTGGGGCTGGACGAGGTGCGGCTGGCGATGAGCACCTCGGCGCCCATCCCGCCCGAGCTGATTGCCTGGTACCGGCGCCTGGGGCTGAACCTGCTGGAGGGCTACGGCATGACCGAAGACTTCGGCTACTCGCACTGCAGCCCGCCGGGCCTGAGCGCGCCGGGCCGCGTGGGCCAGCCCATGCCTGGGGTGCAGACGCGCATCAGCGACGAGGGTGAAATTCTGGTCAAGTCGCCGGGACAGTTGCTGGGCTATTACAAGCGCCCAGATCTGGATGCCGAGGTCTTCACCGCCGACGGCTTTTTTCACACCGGCGACAAGGGCGAGTACGACGCGCAGGGCCGGCTCAAGCTGACCGGGCGGGTGAAGGAATTGTTCAAAACCGCCAAGGGCAAGTATGTGGCGCCCGCGCCGGTGGAAAACCTGCTGCACGCCCACCCCTGCATCGAAATGAGCATGGTCTCGGGCGTGGGCCAGCCCGCCGCTTACGGCCTGGTGGTGCTGAACGAAGCCCTGCGCCCGCAGCAGACTGACCCGCAGCAGCGCGCCGAGCTGGCCCGCCAACTCAATCAGCACTTGGAGCAAGTCAACGCCGCCCTGCCGGACTATTCACGCCTGCGCATGTTGGTGGTTTTGCCCCAGCCTTGGAGCATAGAGAACGGCTGCCTCACGCCCACCATGAAGGTCAAGCGCGCCCGCATCGAAGCCCTGGTGGCCGACCGCCTGGCGGACTGGTATGCCGATGCAGCCAAAGTGCAGTGGGCTTGAGTGCGAGCACGCTGAGGGCCGTGGAGCGGAAGGGGGGGGGTCGGATCAGCGCTGTGGCGCTGGCGAGGAATGGGTGTAGAAAGAGCACTATGAGAAGGCTCTATCCAGTTTGGGTGGCCCTGGCGCTGCAGCTGATGGCAGCCCTTGCCTGGGCGCAACCCGGCACCTTGCGCTTTGTGGCGACGGAATACCCGCCCTACACCAGCGCCCACATGAGCAGCGGTGGGGCCATGGTGGTGGCTTTGCGTGAGGCCCTAGAGCCCGCAGGCTACAAGGTGGAGGTGAGCTGCCAGCCCTGGTCGCGGGTGAATGTGGAGTACCGCAAATTCGACGGCGTGCTGGTGCTGTGGCCGCCGGAGATTGAGACCATGGGTTTGCGCCACTTCATGCCCGTGTTCCGCAGCCGCCTGGGCTTCTTCGGCCGCGCCGACGCGGTGATTGATGTGTCCTCCTGGCGCGCCATCGGTCAGCACAAGATCGGCACGGGCCGGGACTATGGCTACCCCGCCGAATTCCTGAACGCCGGCCTCAATCTGCACCCGCATACCGATGACCTGATCAATCTGCGCATGCTCAGCCGCAATCGCCTGGACCTGGTGGCGCTAGAGCGCGCCGTCGGCATGCACCTGCTGCGCACCCAGCTGGCTGAGGCGAAAACCCAGATCCGCTGGCTGGAACCTTCATTTGCAGAGATACCCCTGGGCTGGGCCATGACCGCGCGTGGCCCCACGGCGGATGCCCAGGCGCAGCACTTGCGGGCGGGGCTGGAGGCGCTACAAAAATCGGGCCGCCTGGCGGCCATTGCGCGGCAGTTTGATGTGGACAGCTGGTAGGGGCGGCTTCGGCTTTGCGGCCTCAGCCGCGCGCACAAGCCCCCCCACGCTCATGCCGCGTCGGCCCCCAGCTTGCGCAGCTTGTCGAGAGATTTGAGCCGCTGGCCTTCATTGGGGCTGCAGGGTCAGACCTTAAATTTCAAGGCACTTTGCTCAGAACAGCGGACTTGAGGTCCGCCCCCCCTGCTAGGGTGACCACCATGCCCGACACTCCGAGCTCACCGTGAAAAAGTGTTCATCGTTCCGCCTAGCCATGACTAGACGGGCCAGGGGTGTCGTGTATCTTCTTTCAGTCTTGTTTTGGACCGACAAAGCTGAAGATGCCCGACTACGTATTGCCTGACCATTCATGCGATGTGCTTGAACTGCCATCGCCGCGCGAGTTCAAGAGCTTCGGACTTTTCTGCGCATTCCTTGCGTTAGCGCTCGCCGTCAGCGAGGCGATTCAGCCAAGTGCGTTCCTGCGCTTCCTGTGTGCGTTCATCATCCTCGCTTTGATATCTGCTGGGGTGTTCTGGCAACTTGCACGGCATGTGCGTCGACGTGTCGGACCCAACCCTCCGATGAGTGCGCTGCTCATCATCTGTGTCATTCAAGTGGCGGTTTTCGGCGGCCCGATCGTTGGCGTCGGGGGCCTGGTTCTGAAAGCGATTGCAGCAAGCGATGCTGAATTTTCAGATTACGCAAGACCTCTGGCCTATTCCGCAGCGGCGTTTGCATTGCTGAGCCCTGCTGTCGAAGTCTTGTGGCGCCATTGGCAGCTCAACAGCCTCAGGCGCTATCACAAGCAGGTGCAAGACGCTTCAGATACGAGCGTCTCGCAGTGTGCAGTGCAGCAAATTTCAGAGTTGGAACGAATCGCGTTCACAGATGCTTTGACGGGACTGCCGAATCGCCGCCACTTCGAACGGGGTTTGGAAGAGGCGGCCCGTTCATCTGCATTGAGTGCAGCGCCAGCGGCATTCGCCGTCATGTTTCTGGACTTTGACAAGTTCAAGCAGATAAACGATGTCCATGGTCACGCCATCGGAGATGAGTTCTTGATCGCTGTAGCCAGCCGCATATCAGCCCTTTTACGCAAAGGCGACTTGGCAGCTCGCCTCGGGGGTGACGAGTTCGCAATCTTGCTCACAGGTGAGACAGCCCAGGCAGCGGCGATCTCGCTTGCAGATCGAATTGTTCAAGCGATGAGTCAGCCGTTACAGCTGACAGAGACATGTCTACGTTCAAGCGCAAGCATTGGAATTGCCTTTAGCGAAGGGGCCTCGGTCAATCCGAATGAAGTTGTGCACGCAGCCGATCTCGCCATGTATCAAGCGAAGAAGGCGGGCGGCGGGCGATACGCACTGGCTGGAATGGGTGAGGGCTCAGACGTCCTGCTGCAGACGGCCTGATCGCTGCATCCTTTAGCAACAGGGCATGAACCTGGCGCTTCCTTTTCCAGAAATTCTTCACGCATGCCGCAGAGGTGTGCCTTCAGGTGCCGCAGCGTGGCCATAGACTTATTCCGACTGGCTTCAACTGCAATTTAGGGGATTAAATATGTTGAAAAAAGGTAAGGGCAGGTACGTCGCTGCGGTACTTATTTCTCTATTACTAGCAGGCTGCGCGACACCTCTCCCGACTTACAAACTTCAAACGGATTTGAAGGCCCCAATAATAATCCGGTACGCCGGTTATTCTTCAGATGCTTTCTTCAAAATTATTCGCGTCGAGGCGGACGCCTATACAGCACAAAACATCCCAGTCGGCATCATCTGGGTACAGAACGGGGATGACAAAGGGGTAACTTTCTTGCGTCTTGACGAGATCGCGAATATCGATGCGGTGGGCAAGGATTACACATTCATTAATTCGAAGAGCCGCATGAAGTTTGTTACTCGGACTCGACAGCTGCTCGTTTGTCCACCAGAAGCGGTGCCCAAGACGCGATCCGACTGCCCGCAAGTGCGCGAACTCGTCGGTACGTTTCTGGATGAACGCAGCGGATTCCAAGCCCGTGGAAACCAAAAGCTCTCGGTCATGGACACATATTCCTATGTCGGCGGCAACAAGTACTTCAGGAATATTTATAGCGCTGACGAATGGACCGCTTATCTTGAAGACGAAGCCCAGCGTGCCAAGGCCATACAGAAGTCGCGTCAGGATGAAGCAGTGCGTCAGAGCGCGGCGGCGCTCGAGCGTGCTGCTCAGCGCAAAGCCGAGAGCGACGCTCGGATAGTGAAATTGCGAGGATACGCTGCAGGTATTACTGTGAACTGCTCTTCAGATCAACTAGTGCCCCGTGGTACACCCGTGTCAGGTGATGTGGTGTTTAACTGTGCGACGATTGGAAAAGCTTCGATTCAAGAACTGCAAAGCGCGGGTTGGACAACTGCAGTTATCTCAAGGCTCCCCAGCCAACAGTTTGATATTGTTGGCGACTCAATTGAAATGAACGCGACGAAGGCGAAGGCAAAATAGTTCGCGGCCTCAAGCAGCGCAGGCAATGGTGAACCGATAGGCTGTCGAAAGCATCCGTGCGTCACCGCGGAGTTCGCCGCCATTGCCCTTTCCGGGGCATATCGGAGTAAATGACTCATTCTCGTTGCATGGGATTTCTTGCCGCAGTTTGATGGGCGCAATCTCTCCCGCCTCTTTCACCGTGCGCCTAACGGCGGCTCTGACCGCCCTGCACGGTTCCTTGAACAAATCATCAGCTTGGGCGTGTAGCTCGCGATCGATAGCCGCTTTGGTCCCGATGCTTTTCTCAGCGCTGCTCTCGCGACATGCGCTGAGTTCGCCCCCCCCAGCGGCAACATCGCCAGCCAAACCTCGCCTGACGGGCTGGTCTGCCGATGCGGACAAGGTGCAGTGGGCCTGAATGCGGTTGCGCTGGGCGCCGTGGCCTGGTTGCTGAGATCGCCCCATTTGCGGCGGCGACGTTTGGGTGTAGAACGCGCCGTTTGAAATGGCTCTCCCCCCTCTGCGTCGCCCTGGTGCTGCAGCTGAGCGCAGCCCTGTCCTGGGGGCAAGCAGGCACCTTGCGCTTTGTCGCCACGGAGTATCCACCCTACACCAGCGCCCACATGAGCAGCGGGCGGGGCCATGGTGCTTGCGTTGCGAGAGGCCTTGGCGCCCGCGGGCTACCAGGTGGAGGTGAGTTACCAGCCCAGGGCTCGGGCGAACGTGGAGTACCACAAGTTCGACGGCGTGCTGGTGCTGTGGCCACTGGAGATCGCCCCCATGGGCTTGCACCACTTCATGCCCGTGTTTCGCAACCGGCTGGACTTCTTCGGCCGCGCTGATGCGGTGATCGACGTGTCCTCCTGGTGCGTCATCGGCCAGCGCAAGATTGGCACCGTGCGGGACTATGGCTACCCGGCTGCGTTTCTGGGTGCCGGCCTCAACTTGCACCCGCATACCGACGACCTCACCAATCTGCGCATGCTTGGCCGCAACCGCCTGGACTTGGTGGCGCTGGAACGCGCCGTCGGCATGCACCTTTTGCGCACCCAGCTGGCGGATACCCAAGCCCAGATCCGCTGGTTGGCGCCTTCATTTGCGGAGATCCCCCCTGGGTTGAGCCATGACAGCATCGAGCACCGCGGCAGTTACCCAGGCACAGCGCTTGCGGGCAGGGCTGGAGGCGCTACAAAAGTCCGGCCGGCTGGCGGCCATCGCGCGGCAGTTTGATGTGGACATTTGGTAGGGCCACTGCCGGTAGCGGCTCGAATGATGACACTTGCTACAGTTGCCCTCACTGCCACCGCCCCATCGAAAGCGACCGAGCCCATGCTGCAACTCCACTACCACCCCAGCGACGCCAGCTTGATCCCGCACATCCTGCTGGAAGAGCTGGGCGTGCCCTTTGAGCTCAAGCTGGTGGACCGCGCCAACAATGCGCAAAAGTCGGAGGCCTATCTCAAGCTCAACCCCAACGGCCTGATCCCGGTGCTGGTGGACGGCGATGTGGTGCTGTATGAGACCGCCGCCATCTTGCTGCATCTGGCCGACTGCCACCCCGAGGCCGGCCTGGCCCCGGCCCTGGCCACCGCGCAGCGGGCCGAGTATTACAAGTGGATGCTCTGGCTCAGCAACACCTTCCAGGCGGACTTCAAGACTTACTACTACGCCCAGCGCTATGTGGCCCCGGGCAATACCGCTGGCGCCGCCGAAGTGAAAGCGCTGGCCGAAGAGCGGCTCAACGGCGTGCAGGCTCAGCTGGATGCGCAGTTGAGCAAGAGCGGCGGCCCCTGGCTGCTGGGCGCGCAGTACAGCGCGCTGGACTGCCTGGCTTTTGTGCTGTGCTGCTGGACACGCAACTTCAAGCGCCCGGCGCGTGACGCGGCCGCCTATCCGCATCTGGCGCCCTATCTGCGCCGCATGCTGGCACGCCCGGCGGTGCAACGTGCTTTCGCGACGGAGGAATTGCCGGCCAGCTTCTTCGGCACGGATTGATTGATTGATTTATTGATTGATTGAGCGAGTGACTGAACCGATGACTGTTTCAGCGAGTGAGCACAAGGCACTAGCCCAGGCCCTGCCCCTGGTCTGGAGCGATGACATCAGCAGCCTGGACTGGGACGAGTTGGTGGCGCTGTACCGCGCCGCACCCCTGGGCAGCAAGAACGCCCGCGATCTGCAGACCGCCTTCAGCAATAGCCGCTTCCGCTGGCTGGTGCGCGATGCGCAGGGCAGCTTGGTGGGCGCGGGCCGGGCGCTGTCGGACGGGGTGGATTGCGCCTATTTGTGCGACATCGCCGTCCACCCCAGCCATCAAGGCACGGGCCTGGGCAAGCAAGTGGTGCAAAAGCTGCTGGACCAATGCCAGGGCCACCGCAAGATCATTCTGTATGCCGTGGCCGGCAAGGAGCCCTTCTACAAAAAGTTCGGCTTTCGGCGCATGCTCACCGCCATGGCCATCTTTGAGGACCCGGACGGCGCTGTGGCGCGGGGGCAAATCGATGCGAACTGAGAAAGCCAACAAGCAGTTGGGACTCGCAACAGCGCTCGCGCTGAGCCTTGTCTTGCTCAGCGCCTGCAGCAGCCAGGAGTTGTACGCCGCCGGCCGCGAGGCCCAGCGCGATCAATGCAACAAGCTGATGGACAGCGCCCAGCGCGATCGCTGCTTGCAAGACGCCAAGATGTCTTACGAGCGCTACCAGCGCGAGAAGGCGCCCGCCGCCACGCCGGCCAAATAGGCCCAAATAGGCCCAAATAGCGCCGGCCTGAGTGCTGCTGGCCTATTGCAGCAGCCGGCCCGGGGCGATGCTTGGCCAGCTGGGCTCCGCGCCGGCCATATCGAAGGGGTCCAGCAACTCGTCCGTCATGACGATGCGGCTGGCGGCGAGGTAGCGCTCGGCCACGCGCTCGGCGTCCAAGCGCGTGGCGGCGCTCACCATCACATAGCCGATGCGGTCGGCGTTTTCTTGCGGCGGCCGCAGCGCGTCGCCGCTGCGCTTGAGCATTTCCACGCAGCGCAGGCCGGGGAACAAGGCCGTGGCTTGCTCGGGCAAATCCACGCGGCGTAGCTCGCCCTCATGCGCAGCCGCCAGCCAGCGCACCACGGCCACCTGCGTGGGCTTGGCCTGATCCTGCTGCGCCAAGGTGGCAGCCGGCCACTGGCCCTGATGCACATCCACCAACGCCTCATGCACCGAATAGCCCAGCGCATAGCTGAGCAGGCGCGGCAGCTTGGCGCCTACCAGGCGCCCATTCACGGTGATCAGGCGCAGGCCGGCTTCGGTGAGCATCAGCTCGGTGTGGGCGGCGCCCCAATCAAAGCCCAAGGCATCGAGACGGGCAAAAACAAAACGCTCAATCTCAGCGTACTGGCCTTGATTGGGCGTGAAGCAGCCGCCGCGAATCGCCGGCGAGGATGAGGGTGCAAAAGGCGGCGCGAAGCTCTGCTTCTCGTTCACGCCCAATAGCTGGTGGCGGCCCTTCACGCTGAACGTGTCACAGCCGATCAGCAGCCCAGACCTCTGCAGCTGCAGCTGCGGCTGTAACTGACGCTGACGCTGCGGCGGCAAAAGAGCGGCCGCAGTGGCCGGCGCGGCTTCGGTGTGATCCAGGCCTTGCTGGGCCAGGTGCTGGCGCAGGGCCGAGCTGTCGCGCAGCAGGCGCGCGGTCTCGGGGCGGATATGCGGCAGACCAAGCGCTTGCGCCAGGCGCGCAGCGTCCACCAGTCGCTTGTCGACCAGGCATAGCAAAGCCTCGATGGGCCAGCGCTTGTGCAGGGCCAGCACCTCGGCTTGCACCTCGTCGTAGTCAAAGCCCGGCAGGGTGATGATGCGCTGAGCCATCTCCAGCACGGCGCTGACCAGCGGCTGGCGTTGGTAATGCGCCAGATCGGCGGTCAGGAAGCTGAAGGTGTCGCCGCGCTCGATGGCGGCCCGCATGATGTCCACATCATTGCCGCCCGGCAATTCGACGATCAACAGGTGTGCCATGCGAAGTCTCCGCGCGCCGAGAGGTCTACAACAACAAGGTCAGACCCAAAGCGCTGAGGGCTGGGGCCAGGTCCGACAGCCTCGACGCATAGAGCTCCCGGTAGCTGCTATCTTGCCCGCACACCCGCGCTTGCAAAGCGCCGATAAGCGCCGGCCCAAGTCCACAGTTCAGCGCAGTTCAGCCCGCAGACTCAGGACACTTTGCTGCGCAGCAAGCGCAAGCCGTTGAAGACCACCAACAAGCTGGCGCCCATGTCCGCGAACACGGCCATCCACATGCTGGCATTGCCGAACAGGGCCGCGAGCAGGAAGACGCCCTTGATGCCCAACGCCAGGGCGATGTTCTGCACCAGCACGCTGCGGGTGCGACGCGAGAGGCGGATGGTTTCCGGCAGGCGCTGCAGATCGTCGTTCATCACGATCACATCGGCCGCTTCCATCGCGGTATGGGTGCCCGCGCCGCCCATGGCAAAGCCGATGTCGGCCTGCGCCAGGGCGGGCGCGTCGTTGATGCCGTCGCCCGTCATGCCGGTCGGGCCATGGCGCTGCTGCAACTCTTTGATGGCCGCCAGCTTGTCTTCCGGCAGCAAGTTACCGCGGGCCTCGGCAATGCCGGCCTGGGCGGCGATGGCCTGGGCGGTGGCGCTGTTGTCACCGGTGAGCATCACGGGCGTGACGCCCAAGGCGATCAGCTCGGCCACCGCTTGGCGGGACGAAGGCTTGATGGTGTCAGCCACCGCGCAGATGGCCAGCACGCCCTGCTCACCCGCCAGCAAGGTGACGGTGCGGCCGGCTTCTTCATGCACACGCAAGGCGGCTTCGATGGCCGGCGAGCATTGCCCGCGCTCTTCGATCCAGCGGTGGTTGCCCAGCACATAGTTGCCACCGTCGATGTGCCCTTCAACACCCCGCCCGGCGGCGGCCTTGAAGTCCTGCACCGCTGCGGCCTCAGCCGAGCTCACCAAACCTTGGGCGATGGCCATGGACACCGGATGGTCCGAGCGGCTGGCCAGGGCCAGGGCCAAGCGGGCGAGTGCTGCGCGGTCAATATCTGTGACGATGGGCTGAAACTCCACCAGGCGCGGCTTGCCCTCGGTGATGGTGCCGGTCTTGTCCAGCGCCACAGCCTTGAGCATGCGCGCCTGTTCCAGATAGACGCCGCCCTTGATCAGAATGCCGCGCCGGGCCGCAGCCGCCAGGCCGCTGACGATGGTCACCGGGGTGGAGATCACCAAGGCGCAAGGGCAGGCAATCACCAGCAGCACCAGGGCTTTGTAAACCGCCTCCAGCCAGGTCCAGCCCATCAACCAAGGCATGAAGGCCGCCACGGCCAAGGCCAGCACAAAGACGGCCGGGGTGTAGATGGCGGCGAACTTGTCGACGAAGCGCTGGGTGGGCGCGCGTGCACCTTGCGCCTCTTCCACCGCGTGGATGATGCGGGCCAGGGTGCTGTTCGAGGCCAGGGCGCTAACGCGGAATTCCAGCGCCACCGTCTGGTTGATGGTGCCGGCGTAGACCTCGTCGCCCACAGCCTTGTCCACCGGCACGCTTTCACCGGTGACCGGCGCTTGGTCAATAGCGCTGGCGCCTTGGGTGATCACGCCGTCCAGCGGCACCCGCTCACCGGGGCGCAGGCGCACGGTGGCGCCCACCGCCACGTCGGCGGTCAATTGCCGCAGCCAGCGGCCGTCGGCTTGCAGCACTTCCGCGTCCTCCGGCGCCATGGCCAGCAGGGTTTTGATGGCATTGCGGGCCTTGTCCACCGCACGCGCTTCGATCAACTCGGCAATGGCGTAAAGCGCCATCACCATCGCCGCCTCGGGCCACTGGCCGATCACAAAGGCGCCGGTCACCGCCACTGCCATCAAGGCGTTGATGTTCAGGCGGCCAACGCGCAGGGCGTAAAAGCCTTTCTTGTAGGTATCAAAACCGGCCAGGCCGATGGCGATGGCGGCCAGGGCCATGGCAGCGATCTGGAAGGGCCGGGTGTCGGGCGCGAAGAAGGCAAAGGCCTCGGCCAACAAAGCGAAGAACAAGGAGGCCAGCAGGCGCGGCAGGCCGGAGGCGATGGGCGCTGCGCTGTCTTCGCCGCCGGAGTTCACAGATGCGTCCAGCGGCGTGGGCTCAAAGCCCGCTTTGCGGATGGCGGCCAAGGCCGCTTCCAGCACCGGCGGCGCCTCGGCCTTCAGCGACAGCACGCGCTGGCCGAGGTCGAAGCGCAGCCCGCTGACGCCAGCAATCGGCTCCAGGGCGCGGCGGATTTCCGACTCTTCCACCGCGCAGTCCATGGTGGGGATGCGAAAGCGCAGAGCGCCCTTGTCCGCCACAAGCGGCTCGGCGGGCGTGGGTGCTTGCTGTGATGAAGCGGCCCCGCAGGCCGACTTGCCGCAAGCATGGGCATGGGCATGCGCGTGGGCATGTTCATGGCCGCTTGCGGCCGCTGGGGAATGCGTGTGTTTGTGCGTCATGCAGGCATTGGAAACCCTGAAGCGGGTATAGAGTCAAGCACCCAGAATCCATCCAGAGAGTGCAGGCCATGAAGATTGGTGAGTTGGCGTTGGCAACGGCGACCTCGGTGGAGGCGATCCGCTTCTACGAGCGCGAGGGCCTGATCCCCGCGCCACGGCGCACCGCCGCCAATTACCGCAGCTATGAGGACGAGCATGTGCAGCGCCTGGCCTTCATCCGCCGATGCCGCTCCCTGGACATGGCGCTGGACGAGATCCGCGCGCTGCTGAGCTTCAAGGATGCGCCCAGCGCGAACTGCGGCGACGTCAACGCCTTGCTGGACGCCCATATCCAGCATGTGGCCGAACGCGTGGTCGAGTTGCGGGCGCTGGAGCAGGAACTGGTGGACCTGCGCGCGCGCTGCAAATCCGCCGCGGCCGGGGCCGACTGCGCCATCTTGAAAGAGTTGGGGCAGATGGAGGGCCCTGCCACCAGCAGCAGCGCGGCACGCAGCGGGCTGGCCCATGTGGGCGCGACGCATGGCGGCCGGCAACGCTCAGCCAAGTAAACAAAAAGGGACCGGCGCCGAGAGCGCTCAGGGCGCCAGCGGCAAGGCCTTCAGATAGTCATGCAATTGCGCGGCCACGCTGGCGCGTGTGGCCGGGCTGAAGCTGTCCGGCAAGGCCGGCATGGTGCTGCCCGGCCTGACGCTGGTGGGCGAGAGCAGCAGGCGTTGCCACTCGGCCGCCTCAATCTGGCGCGCCCGTTGCGCCAGGTTGAGCGGCATCTTGTCGCCGCCATAGCCGTTGACCTGATGGCAGCTGAGGCAGTATTTCTGCACCCAGGCCGCTTGCTGGGCCCAGCGTTTGCCCATCTGGCCGGGCAATAGCGCCGCGCGGCTGCTGGGCCGCAAGCTGATTTGCGCCACCTGATAAGGCCAGAGCGCGCCGCCTTCGGCCTGCAGCTCGGGCGAGCGCAGGTTGTCCCACACCAGGTAGTAGGGCGCCAGCCAGACCGCCTTCTCGTTCTGCAAGTGGTTATCCACCTGGAAGGCCGCGCCATCGGCCCGCGCCACCACCAGAAACGCCGAGTACTTCAAAAAGCGCGCCACCGGAATGCGCGAGACAAAACCGTCCAGCGCGCGCAGCTCAATTTCCTGCTCGGCATCCTCGCGCCACAGCGGGCCCAGCACATGGTCCAGCAGCTGCGGCGCGGGGTAGCCAAGATAGCGCACCTGGCGCTGGCCGCTGCTCAAATGCGGCTCCAGCACCTCAATGGTTTGCGCCTTGGTGGCCAGGCCGGCTTGCAGCACGGCGGGTGCAGGCAGCTCCAGCGCTGCCGCTGGCTGGGCGGCGAACAAGGCTGCGGCCAGCAGCAGGGTGGGGGTCAGGTCTTGCATGAGGGTGATCCTGGCAATGCGGATGGCAATCAGCAGAGGTACTCAGGGCTGCTGCAGGGACTGCGCGCCGAGCTTGGGCTTGAAGACCAGGGTGCTGCGGCTATGGGTCTGCACATCATCCTCCAGCAAATGCTGCGGCCGGTAGCGGCCCGCCGCGTGCAGCTTGCTTTGATCGTCGTAATGCGCATCGCCCCAGACACCGCTCTGCCCCACCGGGTTGATGCCTTGACTCTGGCCCGCTTGCGCAAAGTCGATGATGCGGCGGGTGGAGGGGCCACTCACCACCTTCCAGGGCGCATCGTCCCAACGCGCGGTCATATTGTTGGGCAGCTCGTAGCCGCCGGGCACGGCCCAGGGGCCGACTTTGAAGATCTTGTCCAGCGGCGCTTGCTTGCCCAAGGGGTGCTCATGCGTCAGCGTATGCGCCCCACCCCAGGTCCAGCGCTTGGCATCCGCGCCTAAGCCGCTGCGCAAATGGGCCAGGGTGGCGACCCAGGCTTCCTTGACGATTTGTGCCTCGGTCTCCACGGCCGGCGTGCCGCGCTTGTCCCACCAGGGGGACTGCGGATCGGCCAGCAGGCGCGGCAGCGCGGGCGCCAACAAGCGGCTGCGGCGCAGATTGTCAAAAGCGGCCTCGCCCAGCTCATCGGCCAAGGCGGCCCGCGCCAGCTCCCACACAAACTGCTGAAAGATCACCGGCGCACGCTGCGGCAGGCTGAACTTGCCGTCCCAGGCCGCCAGCTCTTCGACAAAGGCTTTTTCTTCCTCGCCCTGCGCAGCCGCGCGCAGCAAAGGCAAGGCCGGCCGCAGCACGCGGTCGCTATAGCCCGACTCGGCATCGAGCTGCAAGGCGCGGGTATTGGCGCTGTTCCAGCGGATGCTGGGCTCACGCAAGAGCGAATCCAGGCGCTCGGCGCGGTCCCACAAGTTGTAATAGCCCGGCACCGGCACACTGCCCGCGGGCTGGTGGTTGGCCGACATCACATAGCCACGCGCCGGGTTTTCTTCCTGCGGGTTCTGGGCGAAGGGGCGCCAGCCCAGCTTCTCCGCCTCACCCTTGCCGGCATCGAGGATGAAGCTGGGGTTCACGCCCTCCGGGCGGATGGGCAGGCGGGCCGCGGCCCACCAAGCAATGTCACCGGCGGCATTGGCCCACACCACGTTCAGGCCCGGGGCGTGGATCTTCTCGGCCGCCGCGCGTCCTGCCGCCAGGGTGCCGGCACGGTTGAGTTCGTAGAACGCCTGCAGGATAGGGTTCTCGGTTTCCAGCAAAGCCCACCACATGGCGATGGGCGTGCCGCCTTCTCCATCCTTCTTGCCAGGAACGATGTCGCTGACGATAGGGCCATGCGGCGAGCGCCGCAGAGTCAAGTCCACGGCGGGCTGGCCCTTCACCGCAATGCTTTCGACCCGGCTTTGCATGGCCACCCAGCGGCCCTGGTGCCAGACTTCATTGGCATTGGCCGGATTGACGCGCTCGGCCACCAGATCCAGATCGTCGTTCTGGAACATGGTGATGCTCCATCCGAATTTTTCGTTATGCCCCAGCAAGGCCATAGGGTTGAGGGCCTGGAAGTGGCCGTACAACTCAAAGCCAGGCGCTTGCAGATGAGCCTCCCACCAGACCGCCGGCACCGCGAACTGGATGTGCGGATCGCCCGCCAGCAGCGGCTTGCCGCTGGCGCTGCGCGTACCGGCCACGGCCCAGGCATTGCTGCCTTCGAATACCGGCAGGCCCGATTGCTCCAGCGCCCTGTGGCTCAGCAAAGCCAGGCGGTTGAGGTCTTGCATATCGCCGGGGCGCAGCTGCTGACGCAGCACGCCATCCGGCCGCCAAGCCAGGTCGAACAGGGCCAGGTACTGCGGCCCCAGCTGATCGCGCACCTGGCTCAGCACCGGTTCAGTTCGGAAGGCGGCCGCAAAGCTGTAAGCCAAATAGCCAGCGATGCTGACGGTGTCGGCCGGGGTGAAGGGGCGCTTGGGGATGCCCAGAATTTCAAACTCCAGGGGCGCGGGGCGCTGGGCCTGGTATTGATTGACGCCGTCCAGATAAGCCACCAGCGCTTGCTTGGCCGGTGTGTCCACCTGCGCAAACTCCTTGGCCGCGTAAGCATCCGCATGGGCGCGAATGCCCAGGGTGCGGAACAGACGGTCGGTGTCCAGCAGCTTGGGGCCGAGGATTTCTGCCAGCTCGCCGCGCGAAAGGCGGCGCAGCATTTCCATCTGGAACAGCCGGTCTTGCGCGTGCACATAGCCCAGGGCCCGGTACATATCGGCCTCATTGCCCGCACTGATATGCGGTACGCCGAAGTCGTCATAACGCACCGTGACAGCGGCACTCAGGCCGGCCAGGGGCAGCTCACCACTGCGCTGCGGCTGCTTGCTGCGCACATGCCAGGCCAGCACGGCAGCGCCCAGCAGCAAGAGGACCAGCAGGCCGGGCAGGAGTTTTTTCAGCAAGAAGGATTTCATGGCGGCGCAGGCTGCAATCAGAACAGGCCCGATTGCAGCACAGCCTGGGCCGGTTCAAGCCATGGGCTTACCCGGCGCCGCAGATGAGGAGGGTCAGGCCTTGCGCAAGCTGGCCAGGGTCTCGACGCGCTTGAGCAACTCGCGGTCGTTCCAGGGCTTTTTGAAGATGCCGTAAAGCCCTTGCACCTGGTGCACCCGGGCCTGCATCTCGTCATGGCCGGTGATGGCGATGACCGGCATGTCCTCGGTCTCCATGCTGCCCTGCACGGCGGCGATCAGCTCGAAGCCGTCCTTATTGGGCATTTCCAAATCGGTGATCAGCACGGCAAAGCGCTGCTCGGCCAGGCGCTCCAGCGCTTCGACGCCGTCGCGCGCCAGCGTGACCTCATAGCCCGCGCCCTGGAACAACTTGCCCAGCTTGGCCCGGGCCACGGCGGAGTCATCCACCAGCAGCAGCTTGGCAGGCGCAGCGGGCACAGGCTCCGGTGCTGGCGGGTTTGGCGCAACGGGCGCCGCGTCCAGCTCAGGCATCTGGGTGGTATTGGCCGCCTGCGTAGCCTTGAAGGCGCGCATCTCCTCACCGCGCCGGGCGCTGATGAACCAGACCACCACGGCCAGGGGCACCACGATCAGCAGGGGCAGGAGGTAGAGATTGAGGGTGTCGAACAGATCAAAGAACATGGTCGGCTTTCTTGGCGGACACTCAATCTAACACCCGCATCCCGGGCCTAAACGCAAAAAAGCCGACCCTGAGGCCGGCTTTCAATGGCTTGAAACTCGGTGCGAGGCTCAGCGCTGCTCGCCCGCCACCATGCGGTAGCTGAGCGCGCCGATGACGGCACCGATGATGGGCGCCACCCAGAACAGCCACAGTTGCTCCACAGCCCAGCCGCCCACATAGATCGCCACGCCAGTGCTGCGCGCCGGGTTGACCGAGGTGTTGGTGACGGGGATGCTGATCAGGTGAATCAGGGTCAGGGCCAGGCCGATGGCGATGGGTGCAAAGCCGGCCGGCGCGCGCTTGTCGGTGGCGCCCATGATGATCAGCAGGAAGAAGGCGGTCATCACCACCTCGGTGATCAAGGCCGCTTGCAGCGAGTACTTGCCGGGCGAATGCTCGCCAAAGCCATTGGAGGCGAAGTCGCCAATGCTGCTGAAGTCGGCACGGCCGCTGACGATCAAATACAGAACGCCACCGGCGGCCAAGCCGCCCAGCACCTGCGCGGCGATATAGGGCAGCAACTGCGCCGCCGGGAAACGGCCGCCGGCCCACAGGCCAATCGACACGGCCGGGTTGAAATGGCCGCCCGAGATATGACCCACGGCAAAGGCCATGGTCAGCACCGTCAGGCCGAAGGCCAGGGCCACGCCATGAAAGCCAATGCCCAGCGCGCCCGGGAACACCGCCGCCAAGACCGCGCTGCCGCAGCCGCCCAGCACCAGCCAGAACGTGCCCAGAAACTCTGCACCGTATTTATTCATCCTGTACCCCTCAATCGTGTGAATGGAATGACTGACGCGGCGATCCGTCCCTCAAGGACGCCGACGGCCTGGCAGCGAAGTGGCCCAAGCAGGGCGCATTGTCAGCGCGCCCCGGCAGGCGCCCCTGTCGCCGATAGAGGTGACAAATCCCAAAGCCGGCGCCCCGAAGGCCGGCCTGCCCGCCCGGGCTTCAGGGGCTCAAAAACGGCCAGGCTCGCTGCGGCGCGCGCAGCTGCTCGAAGGCGGCTGACAGGCTCAGCACGCCCACATCGTCAAAGCGCTTGCCGATGATTTGCAGGCCGATCGGCAGGCCTGCCGCCGTGTAGCCGCAGTTGATGCTGGCGGCCGGTTGCTCACTCATATTGAAAGGCAAGGTGAAGGCGATGTGCTCGAACGGCCGCGCCGGGTCGTTCAGCGGGCTGGCCCATTCGGCCGCGAAGGCCGGCACCGGGCTGACCGGCGAGAGCACATAGTCAAAGGGCTCACAGGCCGCCACCGCCGCTTCGCGGAAGGCCGCCATCTGGCTATAGCCTTCGAACAACTCGGCCGCTGAGAGGCCCGCCGCCGTCTCAATCCAGGCGTGGATATAGGGCAGCACCAGGGCCTGGCGCTCCGCCGGCAGCTTGCAGAAGTCCAGCCAGGAGCGCATGCGCCAGAACTTGTCCAGGCCATCAATCATGCTGCGGGTGCTGAAGCCGGCCAGCAGTTCCACCTTCGCGCCAGCGGCGGCGAAGCGTTGCGCCGCGTCTTGCACGGCGGCGGCCACCTCGGGCTCCACGGCCATGCCCCAGCCGGCATCAAGCATGAGGCCGAGCTTCAGGCCCTTCAGCTCAGCGGGGCGGATCTGCCAGTCCAGCGCTTGCGGCGGAAGGCTGCTGGCATCGCGCCAGTCGGGGCGGCTCAACTCGCGCATCATCAGCGCGGCGTCAGCCACCGTGCGGGTCATGGGCCCGGCCACCCGACCGGCGTAGGCCGGCTTGATGGGAATGCGCCCGCCGCTGGGCTTGAGGGTGAAGATGCCGCACCAGCCGGCCGGCAAGCGCAGCGACCCACCGATATCGGTTCCCACATGCAAGGGACCGTAGCCGGCTGCCGCTGCGGCCGCCGCACCGGCGCTGCTGCCGCCCGGGTTCTTGCTCAGATCCCAGGGATTGCGGCTGAGCGGGTGAAAGCTGGACAGGCCCGAGCTGAGCATGCCGTAGTCCGGCATGGTGGTCTTGGCCATCAGCACTGCGCCGGCTTCGCGCAAGCGGGCGGCGGGCGGCGCGTCCTCAGCAGCCGGGATCAGCTCGGTCGCCGCCGTGCCTAGGGGCAGCGGTGTGCCGCGGGTAGCGATGTTTTCCTTCAGCGTCAGCGGCAGGCCGTCCAGAGGCAAGGCCTGACCCTTGAGCCAGCGCGCCTCAGAGGCGCGGGCTTGCTGCCGGGCTGACTCCGGGTCAAACGCGTAGAGCGCCTGCAGCTTAGGCTCGCAGGCCTCGATATGCCGCAGCACCGCGTCCAGCACCTCCACCGGCGAGAGCTGCCGGGCCTGGTAGGCCGCCAGCAGCTGAGTCGCGCTCCAGCCCTGCAAGGGCCCCGCGCTCATGGCTTGGTGGCGGCCTTGAGTTTGGCGGCGGCCTTGAGCATTTGCTCGACGTGGCCGTCGGCGCTCATGCTGGCGTAGACCGCGGCGATCTTGCCATCGCTGCTGATCAGGTAGGAGATGCGATCGGCCATGCCGGGCACCAGGGTCAGGGCGGCGTCATAACTCTTCATCACCTTGGCACCCGCATCGGCGGCCACGGCGAACTTGCTGCGGCAGGCCTCGATGGAGAACTTCTTCAGCGTCTCGATGTCATCGTTGGAGATGCCGATGACGGTGGCGCCCAGGCTCTTGAACTGATCGGTCGCCTCGGCGAACTGGTGGGCTTCGATGGTGCAGCCGCTGGTGAAGGCCTTGGGGTAGAAGTACAGCACCACCGGCCCTTCCTTCAGGGCCGCTGCCAGCTTGAACTGGAAGGGCTTGCCGCCCACCGCCGCCTCGGCCGCAAAGTCAGGCGCCGGCGCACCCACGGCCAGCGCGGCCTGGGCCCAGGGGCTGATCAACATGAGGCCGCAAAGAGCCAGGCTGGAGAGTTGTTTGAATTGCATGAGCTGGACCGCCTGTTTAACTAGAGGAAGAAGTTGGATTGACTGATTGATTGACAGCCCGATGATGCCTGTTTCAACCCGCGCTTGCTCAGGCGCAACACAGATAACCGGGCCGGGCCATCGGACAAGCGGGCATGAAGCCCAGGCCAAGCCCAACACCGCCACGCCGGCATGACCCAGCCGTGACAGGTGAATGCTGCCAACTCGGCTGCCATCATGACTTTTGACACCCGCCGCAGCACAGGCGGCAACCCACAATCGCCGTCCCATCAGCCACTCAAATGAACAGCGATATGAGTCATCGTCACGCCATGGTCCCCCTAGCTCGGCGCGGGCTCACCGCCCTGGGCTTGCTGCTGACACTGAGTGCCTGCGGGGGCGGCAGTGCTGAGATCGACCATTTCGTCAAGGACACGACCGAGGCCTCGCTGTGCGTGCTCTACAACTGCACCGAGTCCGACACCGTCGTGGTCGGTGACATCAGCCCCAAATACGTGGTGACGCAATCGTCGGGTGGCCAGGTGCATGTGGCGGCGCGCCTGGGCAAGACAGCCAACTTGCTCACCGTTGTGCGCCCCACCAAAGGCGACACCTTGACGGCCAGCCTGGGCGGCCAACAAAGCGAGCTGCGCAATATCGACAAATACCGCATGGACTACGCGGTGGACTTTGCCGACGGCTCGGCGCAACCCAGCGTTGTCGTCAACTTCGTGCGTGCCGGTGAAGCGCATGCCAGCAGCGTCACCATGCCGGCACCCTTTCGCATCCTGAGCCCGACCGGCCCCATCAACCTGGGGCGGCAAAGCGGCTTTCTGTGGGTGCGCATGGATTTGGCCGGCGATGCGCCGCTGAGCCTGCAGACCGCGCTGAGCTGCGTGCGCGCAGACGGCAGCAGCTTCAAGGGCGATACCGCCGTGCCAAGCAGTTATGACGCCAATGCCAACGGCGGTCCGGCCTGGCGGGTCAGCACCCTTGACCTTGACCTGGCGCTGAACAATGTGGGCCTAGGCCTGGGCGGCAGCACACCCAATAAATCACCGGTGCAAAGCTGCGAGCTGGACTTCAACTGGCTGCTCAGCAAACCCGGCAAAACAGCGGCCACTTTGTCCAAGTACAGCAGCATCCGCGCCGAGCGCAGCGCCGGCCAGCACATCAGCTACGACGCCAGGCTTTGAGCCCGGCCTGACTATTCCCAGGCCTGCGCGGCCAGCAGCTGCACCGCCTCGGCGCCGCCGAAGGGCGCAGCCAGGGCGTCGAACTGCTCGCCAGGCTGGCCCGCATCCAGAGCTTGCGCCAAGCTCAGATAAGCCGCCCAGGGCCCGCTGCCCTCCAACATCGCTTGCTTGGCGAATGGCGGCAGCTGCAACATCGCCACCGCAGCGGCGGCCTGACAACCCAGAAGGCGCGGCAGGCTGCTGGCCAGGCCGAGCAGATACAAAGCACCCGACTCGGCCTCGCCGCTGGCGCGTGCCAGGGCTTCAAGCAAGCGGGCCCGTGCGAGGGCGTGGGCCTGCAAGGCCTGGCCGGCCGGGCGCGGCGGGGCCAGGCGCACCAGCAGGCGGGAAGTCCAGCGGTAAAGCGCGTCACGGCCCAGCACCATCACCGCATGTTCGATCGAATCCAGCACCCGGCCCGGGCTGGCGCCCGCGCTATTGAGGTGCTGCAGCAGGCGCACGCTCAGCGCCGCGTCGGCCTTGATGTCGGCGGCCAGCAGGGCCACATCGTCGTCGCGCACCAAGCGGCCCAGCAGCTGCATCAGGGCCGTGGCTTGCGGCGGCAGGGCATGGCTCAAATCAGCGGCCGCACCGGCATGTGCCGCCGCATCCAGGCGGCAACTGGCCAGCATCACCGAGGGCTGATTCAGCAAGGCCTCCAGCGCATCCACATCGGGCAAGTCCAGCAGCAGCTGCGGCAAGGCGCCGCTTTGCAGCAGGCAGCGGCTGATGGCCTGACGGCGTGCGGCGTCACTGCTGGCTTGCGTCAACTCGGGCACGATGAAGTCGGGCCGGCCCAGCTCGGCCAAAGCCTGGCCATATTGTTGACGCCAGCCCACCAGGGCGCCGGCAGCACGCAGGCGGGCCAGCAGGGTCAGGGCTTGCTCGCTGCTGGCCAGAGGTGCACCAGGGCGAATCAACAGAACCATGCCGGCCAAGACCGCGTCGGCTTGCTCATTCGCATCCACACTGCGCGCCAACCAGGCCAAGGGCAATTCGGTCAAGGCCCGCAGACCCTGGGCCACACACAAGCGCATGGCCGCCAGCAAGGCATTGGCGTGCGCGGCGCCGGTGCTGGCGTCAGCGCGCGCCAATAGGCGTTCTTGCTGGGCCGCGCCGAGTTGAAATTCAAAGCCGGCCAAATGCCCTTGCGCCGACACCAAGGGCCGGCGTGCGCCAACCACGGTCAAGACCGGGTCAGCGGCGGGCGGTGGCGTGAGCGGCTTGGCCTGCGCTGACGCAGGCGGGCGCGTCTGCACCCGACCGGGTTCAGGCAGGGGCGCAGCTTGCTTGCGCCCAGGCAAGCAAGACAGGATGTGGGACAAAAAACTCATTCCCGCTAGCCTCGCAGCTTTTCGACCCGCGCGCTCGCGGGTGAAGCAGGGGCAATTCGGGCCAATTCGGCTTTCGTTGAACCACTTCGGTCCCAAGACCTTGACCCGGCAGAAAAGCAGCGCGCGGACTAGACTGGCCCCATGCCTCATCCCTGCCCCCTCTCCGTTCTCGACCTCGCACCCATCGTCGAAGGCAGCAATGCCGGCGAGGCTTTGCGCCGCAGCATCGCCCTGGCCCAGCATGCCGAAGCCCTGGGCTATCGCCGCTTCTGGGTGGCGGAACACCACAATATGGACGGCGTGGCCAGCTCGGCCACCGCCGTACTGATTGGCCAGCTCGCGGCAGCCACGAAGACCTTGCGGGTCGGCTCCGGCGGCATCATGCTGCCCAATCATGCGCCGCTGATGGTGGCCGAGCAGTTCGGCACCCTGGCCTGCTTATTCCCGGATCGCATCGACCTGGGCCTGGGCCGCGCCCCAGGCACCGACCAAGCCACCATGCGCGCCCTGCGTCGCCACCTCAGCAGCGCCAGCGAAGACCGCTTCCCCGACGATGTGATTGAGCTACAAAGCTATCTGGCCCCGGCCCGCGAGGGTCAGGTCGTGCGCGCCATTCCCGGCCAGGGCAGCGAGGTGCCGATTTGGCTGCTGGGGTCTAGCCTCTACAGCGCCCAGCTGGCGGCCTATCTGGGCCTGCCCTTTGCCTTTGCTTCCCACTTCGCGCCCGATTTGCTGCAACAAGCGCTGGACCTCTACCGCACCCACTACCGCCCCAGCGAGAAGCATCCCAAGCCCTATTCCATGGTGGGCCTGAACGTGGTGGTGGCCGACGATGATGCGCAGGCCGCCTACCTTTTCACCTCGCTGCAGCAGCGCTTTCTGGGCATGCAGCGTGGCCAACGCGGCCCGCTGCCGCGCCCGGTGGACAGCATGGCCGGGCGCTGGACGCCGCAGGAAGAAGCCGGCGTGGGGCGCATGTTGGCGGAGTCCCTGGTGGGTTCGCCCGCCACCGTGGCCGCCGGCCTGCGAGCCACCCAGGCTCGCACAGGGGCCGATGAATTCATCGTCGCCTGCGCCGTGCATGACGATGCCGCCCGGCGGCACTCCTACGCCTTGCTCGCGGCGCTCTGAGGAGCCCACGCGGCGGATCGTCACGCCCGGGCGCTATTCTTGCGGGGCTGCGCCACTGCTTTTGTTCGCCATGCCTGCCCACCTGACTCACCGCCTTGCCAGCCGCTGCGCTATCGCCCTGCCCGCCCTGCTCTTGTCCGCCTGCGCGGCGCTGACTCAGCAGGCCTACCAGCGCGAGCACGGTGCCCCTGATCCGCAGCGTTATGACCAGGCCCAGGCGATGCCGCCCGGCGGCGTGAGCTATCAGCAGCAGATCAAGCCCTTGCTGCAAAGCCGCTGCGTGGTCTGCCACGCCTGTTACGACGCGCCCTGCCAGCTCAAGCTGGGCAGCTGGGAGGGCATCGCACGCGGCCTGAGCAGCGCCAAGGTCTACGACGGTACCCGCCTGCGTCCGGCCGAGCCGACGCGGCTGTTCACCGATGCGCAAGTCGCGTCGGAGTGGCGCGAGCGCGGCTTCCAGCCGGTGCTCAATGAATTTGAGAACACGCCGCAGGCCATGCGCTCGGCCAGCTTGCTCTACCGCAGCCTCTTGCTCAAGCAAGATCATCCGCTGCCGGCGGTAGATGTGCTGCCGGCCAAGTCTTTTGACTTCTCGATGGACCGGGCGCAAAGCTGCCCGCGGATCGAACACTTCGAGGCCCATGCCAAGGCCCAGCCCCTGGCCGGCATGCCTTACGGTCTGCCCGGCATCAGCGCCGAGGAATTGAATCTGGTGGCACGCTGGCTGGAAGCCGGCGCGCCCGATGACGGCGCCCCGGCCCCCACCGCCACCGAGCAGCGCGAAGTCATCGCTTGGGAGAAGTTCCTCAACAACGGGAACAGCAATAAAGAGCGGCTGATGAGCCGCTACCTCTACGAGCATTTATTCCTGGGCCACCTCTACCTCAGCGACGAGGCGGCGCGCCAGGCCTACAAGCTGGTGCGCAGCAGCACGCCGCCCGGCCAGGCGATTGCGCCCATCGCCACCCGGCGGCCGTTTGACGACCCCGGCAGCGCGCCTTTTTACTACCGCTTGCAGCGTGACTTGGAACCCATCGTGGCCAAGACGCATATGCCTTACCGCTTCGACGCGGCACGGCGCGAGCGCTACCGCGCCCTGTTCCTGAAACCTCGCTACGAGGTGGCGCAGCTGCCCGGCTACGAACCCAGCATGGCCTCCAACGGCCTGGCCAGCTTCCAGGCCATGCCCAGCGATGCGCGCTACCGCTTCTTGCTGGACGACGCGCAGTTCTTCATCATGAACTTCATCAAAGGCCCGGTGTGCCGGGGCCAGGTGGCGCTGAACGTGATCGAGGATCGCTTCTGGGTCTTCTTCACCGACCCCGACAGCAGCCTGGGCCATGACGCCAGCGAGCTGGTGCTGCGCGCCGGCGCCGCCGCCGGGCTGCCGGCCGCCCAGGGCAGCGATGCCTCGGTGATCGACTTCTGGACTGTTTACGCCAAACAGGAAAAGCGCTTCCAGCACGAGAAGGCGCAAAGCCTGAGTGCTGCCTTCACCGCCCACGGCGGCCCCACCTTGGACATGGTGTGGGATGGTGACCGCCATAACCCGAATGCCGCACTGACCGTGTTCCGCCAGTTTGAAAGCGCCAGCGTCGTGCAAGGCCTGGTGGGCGACACACCCAAAACGGCCTGGGTGATCGGCTACCCGCTGTTTGAGCGCATCTTCTATCTGCTGGCTGCGGGCTTTGACGTTTACGGCGATGTTGGCCACCAGCTGCACAGCCGGCTGTTCATGGACTTTCTGCGCATGGAGGGCGAGGCCAACTTCATCAATCTGCTGCCGCGCGCAGCCCGGCCCGGCGTGGTGGCGCATTGGTACCGCCAGGCCCGGCCTGCCGCGCTGGAGCAAATGCAAACCCTGGCGCTGACCGGCACGCATGAAAGCGCCATCCCCTTCAAGACCGCCGACCCCAAGGCCGAGTTGCTGGGCCTGCTGGCCAAGCGCATCGGCCCCGCCCTGCAGCAACGCTGGGCCCTGCAGCAAGAGCCCAATGCCGGCCTGCGCCGCGATCTGGCCCAGCTGGCCACCCTGCGCGGCCCCAGCCTAGGCTGGCTGCCGGCAACGCTGTTCATGGAAGTCACTGAGGTCGCCGGGCCGCCGCGTTACTTCAGCCTGCTGCGCGAGCTCGGTCACCTGAATATGACCCGCTTGCTGCGCGAAGAAGGCGAGTTGCTGCCAGCCGAGAACGCGCTGACGGTGGCCAATGGCCTGATTGGCGCCTACCCCAATGTCTTGCTGCGGGTGAAGGCCAGCGAGCTGCCCGAGTTCAGCGCCGCTGTGGCCGCCCTGGGCAGCGAGGCCGACTACCGCCGCCTGGCCGACCGCTGGGCCGTGCGCCGCAGCAACCCCGAGTTCTGGGCCGCCAGCGATGCCCTGCACCGCGCGCGGCCCCGCCTGGCCGGGCCGGACGGCGGCTTGTTTGACTACAACCGACTGGAGAATCGCTAAGGCGCTGAGCCGCTGAACCCCAGAGCCGGCCAACTTCAGTCACGCGCGAGCAGCCCCTCGCCCAACCAGCGGCCCAGGCCCTGCGCCACCAAGGCGGCCGCCTGCTGGGTCTGATTGGGGTCGGCGGCGGCGTTTGCCACCATCTCGCAGAGCGCCGCAAAGCTGGCGCAGCCCTGCAAGGCCAGCAGCTGTTGCGCCTCCAGCGGCTCAAGCGAGCGCCAGCGCGTCTCCATCGCCGCATCACGCCAGATCAGCAGCCAATGCGCATGCGCCTGGGGCTCGGCCAGCTCAGGCTCGGCATCGCCCCGCTCCGCCTCGTACGCCCGCAGCTGCCGCCAGGCCGGCTCGATCGCCCATTGCAGGGGTAGCAGCTGCACGCTGGGCTGCAGGCGAAAGCATTGGCGGCCCCAGTCCTCGGGCGCCAGTGCCGCCAGGTCCTCCACGCCCAACAGGGCGGCCGCCTCGGGCGCATCGAAGGCGGTGCGCAAGGCCCAATCCATGCGGGCCAAGTCGATCAGGGAGGGATGCAGCTGCGCCTCCGCCGCCATGAACTCGGCCAGGCGGTCGCCAAACCAGCGGATGGAGGGCTGGCGAGAGGGGTGGGCGTCCAGATAGCGCAAGGCCAGCGCGTCAAAGGCCGCGTCGCCCAGCGCGCGCTGCAGCACCAGATAGTTGTCCCGCAAAGCGGCTTGCAGGCGGGCGCGGTAGGCATGGCGGTAGGCAAGCAGGCCGGGGCTCGCCGTGGCCGCCCCCTCTGGATCATCTGACGGATCACCGCCAAAGATCTGAACCTGCAGCCGCTGCTGTTGCCGGTGCAGGGCGGCGGCATTGCAGCTTGTAATTGCGCTGATCATGCTGCGCGCCCGTGACTTGCGGCTGGGGCCAGGTCTTGCCTGGGCGGCAAGGGCCAGTCCCGCTGGCGCATTGGCTCTTGCCTTGGCTGATGACTCGTAGTGATGCAGGTCTGGCGCACCAGCTGACGCGCCTGATCCAACTCCAGCAGCAAGTCGAGCAGCGGCGGGATCTTGTCATCCCGTTCAATCATGGTGGGCTTAGCTCCCAGGCGCAGCACGGTGTAGACGTAGAGCTGCCAGACCGCGTCGCACACCGGCGCGTCGTGGGTGTCGATGATCAGGTCACCCTGATCTTCATGGCCGGCCAGGTGGATTTGCACCACTTGCTCGGGCGGCATGTGGTCGATGTAGTCACGGGCGTCAAAGCCGTGATTGCGGGCGGAGACATAGACATTGTTGACATCGAGCAGCAGGCGGCAGCCACTGCGGCGCAGCAGCTGGGCCACAAACTCGGCCTCGCGCATCTCGTCTTCGGCGAAGCGGATATAGCTGGACACGTTCTCCAGCACCAGGGGCCGCTGCAGCAGGTCTTGCACCTGTGCGATGCGCGGCAGCAGATGCGCCAGCGCGGCCTCGGTATAGGGCATGGGCAGCAGATCATGCAGATTGCGGTGGTCCACGCCGGTCCAGCACAAATGGTCGGACACCCAGGCCGGCTGCACCCGATCGGCCAGGGTTTTGAGCGCGCGCAGATAGTCCAGGTTCAGCGCGTCGCTGCTGCCGATGGACATGGACACGCCATGCATGACCATGGGGAAGTCCCGTCGTATGCGCTCCAAGTGCCACAGCGGGCGGCCTCCGGGCACCAGATAGTTCTCGCTGATGATCTCCAGCCAATCCGGCTTGAGCCCTGCGGGCAGCGGCCGGGCGGCATCGGCAAAAGCAGCGTAATGCTCGCTGCGCAGGCCAAGGCCGAAACCTTGCAGGGGTGGGGATGAGGGGACGGGCATGGTGATCGGTCCTGTCAAACGCAGCGCGGCCTGCGCGGTCAAAAAAACTGAGGCATATGGCTTGGGGCGGGGTCAGGTCTTGCACCCCGCCCCAAGCACAAGGCTGCTTGATTGGCTTACTTCAGCACCTTGCCGCCTTCTTTGGTGCACTCCTCAGCCGTCTTCTTGCTGACCCAGCCCTGGCCCTTGCAGCTGTTGTGGCCCTTGCATTCGCTCTTGGCGGTCTTGCACTCGGAGCTGCCCTTGCAGCTATTGATGCCCGAGCACTTGACCATGCCCATATCGCCGTCCGCGGCCTGGGCCACGCTGGTGAAGCCGGCTGCAGCGGCGAACAAGGTGGCGGCGGCGGCAGCGATGCTCAGGCCGGTGGCGGACAGGGTCTTGGTGGTGGAAGTGCTTGCTTGCATGATTTGCTCCGGTTGGGGTGAGATGTCGGGAATGGAGAAAAGGTTTGACACTTGATGCAGGCGCTTGGTACGCCCACGCTGCTTGTGTCGCCCGGCACCCCGCCCTTCTTACAACCCACCGAAAATTTTTTCGACATTACTGAATGAGCTGGGGTTATGGGAGCAAAGACGCTGCATATTGGCGCGAGCGCAGCGAACTCACTAGAGTCGGCAGCACCTTGTCATGCCTGGCTGCCCAGCTGCAGCCCTCACCCGCCATGTTGAACACCGAAGCCGCCAGCACCCAACACGCCGATCTGGACCTCTACGCCCTGCCCACCCTGGTGGATACCTTGGTGCAGGACCAGCTCGACGCGGTGCGCGCGGTGCAGGCGGCGGGCGCGCAGATTGCTGCTGCGGTAGAGGCGGCCTTGCCGCGCATCCAGGCCGGCGGCCGCCTGATTTATGTGGGTGCCGGCACCTCGGGCCGGCTCGGAGTGCTGGACAGCGTGGAGCTCTACCCCACCTTCTCCTGGCCGCGCGAGCGCGCCCTGGCCCTGCTGGCCGGTGGCGAGCGGGCCATGTTTGTGGCCATTGAAGGGGCCGAGGACGACGGCCCGCAAGGCGCGGCCGAGATGCTGGCTCTGGCGCCCACGCCTAACGATGTGGTCTTGCTGCTGGCCGCTTCCGGCGCCACGCCTTATGTGATGGGCGCTCTGCGGGCGGCACGCGCAGGGGGCGCATTAACCCTGGGTTTTGCCAACAACCCTGGGGCGGCGCTGACGGCTCAGGCCGATATCGGCATCTTTCTGGACACCGGAGCTGAATTGATTGCAGGCAGCACGCGGCTGAAGGCCGGTAGCTCGCAGAAAATAGCGCTCAACACATTCTCGAGCGCACTGATGGTCAAACTCAACAAGGTCTACGGCAATCTGATGGTGGACCTCAAACCCACCAATGCCAAGCTGCTGCAACGCGCCCTGGCGTTGACCGTGCGCATCAGCGGCGCGGATGAAGCGCGCGCGCAAGCCGTGCTGGCGCAGTGCGGCCACCACGTCAAGCTGGCGGTGCTGGCCCTGAACAAGCAGCTGAGCGTAGGCGAGGCGCGCGCCGCCCTGGACGCCGCCGATGGCAATCTGCGCCAGGCCTTGCTCTCACCATGAGCGACAAAAAGGTCAATCCCTGGCGCTGGATCCCCTCGCTCTATTTCGGCCAAGGCATTCCCTATGTGGTGGTGATGACGCTGTCGGTCATCATGTACAAGAACCTAGGCTTTTCGAACACCGACATCGCGCTCTACACCAGCTGGCTCTATCTGCCCTGGGTCATCAAGCCGCTGTGGTCGCCGCTGATTGAGCTCTTCCACACCAAGCGCAGCTGGATCATCGCACTGCAATTCCTGATTGGCGTGGCCCTGGCCATGGTGGCCCTGACCATTCCCGGCCCGCAGGCTTTTCAGATGACCTTGGCGGTGTTCTGGCTGATGGCCTTCGCCTCGGCCTCGCACGACATCGCCGCAGACGGCTTTTATATGCTGGCCCTGCCGCAGCACAGCCAAGCCGCTTTTGTCGGCGTGCGCTCCACCTTCTACCGCTTGGCCAATATCGGCGGCCAGGGCGGCCTGGTCTACCTGGCCGGTGAGCTGCAAGAGCGCACCGGCAGCATGACGACCGCCTGGAGCATTGTCTTCGCGCTGCTGGCCGGGTTGTTTGGGCTGATGGCGGCCTATCACTTCTTTGTGCTGCCGCGCCCGGCGGCCGATGCCAAAGGGCCGGGTCGCCTGGGTTCGGCCGGTTTGCTGCGCGACTTTCTGCAGGTGTTTGCCGAGTTCTTCCGCAAGCCCGGCATCGGGGTGATCCTGGGCTTTTTGCTGCTCTACCGCTTCCCGGAAGCGCAGCTGCTCAAGCTGGCCACGCCTTTTTTGCTCGACAGCCCAGCCGCCGGCGGCCTGGGCCTGACGAACAAGCAAGTCGGCATCGCCTACGGCACGGTGGGCCTCACCGCCCTGACCCTGGGCGGCTTGCTGGGCGGCTGGATCATCTCGCGCGTGGGCCTCAAAAAGGCGCTGTGGCCACTGGTGCTGATGATGCATGTGCCCAATATCGCTTTTGTGGCCCTGGCCCTGGCGCACCCCGGCAGCCTGGTGCTGATCAGCGCGGCGCTGGCCGTCGAACAATTCGGTTATGGCCTGGGCTTCACGGCCTATCTGATGTACATGATTTTGGTTGCGGAGGGCTCCCACCAGGTGTCGCCGGGCCGCCCCAAGACACCTGAGCCCCCCCGGGGGGTGGCCGACGCGAGGCGGCCTGGGGGCTCATACGCCACGGCGCATTACGCCATCTGCACCGGCTTCATGGCGCTGGGCATGATGATTCCCGGCATGTGGAGCGGCTGGCTGCAGGATCAGTTGGGCTATCTGCACTTCTTCATCTGGGTGCTGGTGGCCACGATTCCATCGTTTGCGATGGCGGCGCTGATCAAGATCCCGGCCGACTTCGGCAAGAAGCAGGACGAGGAACCCGCATGAGTGCTGAGCCCAAGTCCAAAGCCCTGTCACGCCGCAGCCTGATCGGCGGCAGCGCCGCCGCGCTGATGGCTTGCGCACAGTCGCCACTCAAGCCAGCCCTGGCCAATCCGCCGCGCTTGCTGCCCGCGCCCGAGTTGGCCGAGCAAGCGCCCGCAGTGCCGCGCGAGTTCCGCGCCGCCTGGGTGGCCACGGTGGCCAATATCGACTGGCCCAGCCGCAAAGGCCTCAGCACGGCCGAGCAGCAGGCCGAGGTGCGAACGCTGCTGGACAGCGCCGTGGCGCTCAAGCTCAACGCCATCATCTTGCAGGTGCGCACCAGCGCCGACGCGCTCTACCCCAGCGCGCTGGAACCCTGGAGCGAGTACCTGAGCGGCACGCAAGGCCTGGCCCCGGAGCCCTTCTACGACCCGCTGGCCTTCTGGATCAGCGAGGCCCATGCGCGCGGGCTGGAGTTGCACGCCTGGTTCAACCCTTTTCGTGCGCGCCAAAGCCAGGCCCAGTCGGTACCCGCCGCCAGCCATCTGAGCCAGACCCAGCCGCAATGGGTCAAGCGCTACGGCGACCAGCTCTGGATCGACCCCGGCGAAGAAGCCGCCGCCAACCACTGCCTGACCGTCATCGCCGATGTGCTGGCGCGCTACGAGGTGGACGGCATCCACATCGACGACTATTTCTACCCCTATCCGGTCAACGACCCGGCCAGCAAGCAAGAGCTTGACTTCCCGGATGAGCCAAGCTGGCAGCGCTTTGTGCAAAGCGGCGGCACGCTGAGCCGCGCCGACTGGCGGCGCCGCAATGTCGATCAGCTGGTGCAGCGCATGCAGCAAACGATCCGGCTCAGCAGCAAGCCCTGGGTGCGTTTTGGCATCAGCCCCTTCGGCCTGCCCAAGCCCGCGCTGCGGCCGCCGGGCATCGTCGGCTTCAGCCAGTACGACAAGCTCTATGCCGATGTGGAGCTGTGGCTGGCCAATGGCTGGCTGGACTATCTGGCGCCCCAGCTCTACTGGCCCATCAAGCAAGCGCCGCAGGCCTTTGAGGTTTTGCTGGACTATTGGCGCGCGCAAAATCCGCTGCAGCGCCATATCTGGCCCGGCCTGTTCACCAGCAAGGTGACCGACAAGGCCGACAGCTGGCCGATCAGCGAAATCAGCGCCCAGATCGAATTGCAGCGCGCCCGTGCGCCCGCCACCGGCCATGCGCACTTCAGCATGGTGGCCTTGCTGCAGAACCGGCGCGGCCTGGCCCTTGCGCTCAAGCAAGGCGTCTACGCCCAAGCCGCCTTGCCGCCAGCCACGCCCTGGCTGGACGCCACGCTGCCGGAGCCTGCCCCCAGCCCGCTGCTGCTGGCACTCCCCCCAGGGGAGCGGCCCGATGCCGCGCCAGCCTGGCAGCTGCGCATGCCGCCCGGCAAGCCGGCGGAAGGCGGGCGCTACCTGCTCTGGACACGCCATGGCGAGCAATGGCGCTGGCAGCTCGGCAGCGAATTTGTCATTGCGGCTCAGGATCTCAATGCCCTGGTGATTTCGCGCCTGAGCCGCGTCGGCGTCGAGGGGCCGAGAAGCGCCTTCCGGCTCGGCTGAGCCAAGCGGGGCGGAATAAAGCCACGAATGAGAGCCTGTTGGCCCCGTCGGCAGCGTGCCGGATGAGGTCCAATTGAGCTTCAGTTGTTGATTTGCCGCGCGGATATGAACCGCGCCTACCCTTTCCGCCCCTTCATGCCCAAACTCAGCACCCGCAGGGAGTCGTGGCTCTGGCCCTCCATCGTGGCCATTCTCTTGCTCGCCAACGCCACTGTGGCGATCTTCTTCTGGTGGTCGCTGAGCAGCAGCAAGCAGCTCTTTGACGAGCGTGCTTATGCGCAGACGGCCAATATCGCCAGCACGCTGGACGGCAATATCTCCAGCAGCATTGAGAAGATTGATCTGGTGCTGGCCAGCGTGGCTGATGAGCTGGAGCGCGAAATCCGCGCCGGCGGCATTCAAACCGACCAAGCCTTGCACTTTCTGGCGCGCCGCCTGCAAAACATGCCCGAGCTGCCGGCCTTGCGCGTCTACGACGCCGAAGGCAACGGCCTGGTCAGCGAGGGCGTGGAGCCCGCCGCCGATGTCGTCAACATCGCCGACCGGGACTATTTTCAGCGCGCCAAGGCGCAGACCGAGCCGGAGCGCATCTTGTCGCCCCTGCTCCGCTCGCGCGTGGATCAAAGCTTCATCATTGTCTCGGCACGCCGCTTTGTCGACGCCCAGGGGCGCTTCGCGGGCGTGGTGATCGCCCCCATCGGCGTGGAGTATTTCAGCCAGCTGATTTACGGGCTGGACCTGGGCAGCGCCGGCACCGTCGCCTTGCGCGACGCCGATCAACGCCTGATCGCCCGCAACCCGCCGCTGCACGGCAGCCCGGCCGGTGAGATCGGCAACCGCATCGTGTCCAAGGAATTCCAGAAACTGATTGATGCGGGCGTGGAAACCGGCAACTTCCATAACGCCGACGGCGCCGGCGGCATCGACCGGGTGGTGAGCATGCGGCGCTTGCACGCTGCACCCTTTTTGCTGGCCGTGGGCCTGGCCAGCCAAGACTATCTGCGTGGCTGGTATGGCGAGATCGCCGCGGCCGCGGCCTTGGTCTTCTGCTTCGCCATCACCTCGGTGCTGCTGGGCCTGACCCTGCGCCGGGCCACCCAAGCCACTTTGCAAGCCAGCTTGCGCAACCGCCTGTACCTGAAGCGGGCCAGCGACGGCATCATGGTGCTGGACGGCCATGGTCGCCTGAACATCGTCAACGACAGACTGTGTGAGTTGCTGGGCCTGAGCCGCGAACAGCTGGTGGCCATGAGCCGGCTTGAATTGCTGCAACTGTGGCCGGACAAACGTGCACGCGCCAATGCCTTTGTCACGCTGCGCAAGGGCAATGAGTTGCTGAGCTTGGAGACCCTGATCCGCAAAGGACCCGCGGGCGAGATGCGCGATGTGGAGCTCAACGCCAGCGCGTTTGAGATCGCCGGTGAGCCCTGCTACTACATCTCGGTGCGCGACATCAGCGAGCGCAAGGCGATTCAAGACCAGATCCGGGAGATGGCCTACCTCGACCAGCTGACGCAGCTGCCCAACCGCCGCCTGCTCAGCGACCGGCTTGAGCTGGCCATCGCCGCCAGCCAGCGCAGCCGGCAGTTCTGCGCCCTGATGATGTTGGACCTGGACAAGTTCAAACGCCTCAACGACCAATGGGGCCACGATGCCGGTGACCAGCTCTTGATCGAGGTGGCCCGCCGCATGAAGAACCTGATGCGCGGCCAGGACACCGTGGCCCGCATGGGGGGCGATGAGTTCGTGGTGCTGCTGAGCGGCCTGGGTGAAGACCGCGCCAGCGCCGCCGCCAACGCCGGCCTGATCGCCACCAAAATCCTCGAAGCCTTGAACACCCCGGTCGCCCTGGGGGCGGGCGCCCCCGACTGGCCCTGCCGCTGCAGCATAGGCATCAGCCTGTTTGTGGGCCACGACTGCGCCACCGGCGAACTGTTCAAACAAGCCGATCTGGCCTTGTACGAAGCCAAGCACGCCGGCGGTGACGGCTTCAAGGTGTTCACCGCGCCGGGGAGCACGCCCGCCTGATCAGGCCCCGCTCAAGCGCACCAAGCCAGCCAGCGCCCATGCGGGTGTGACCAGGCCAGCGCCTGCTGCTGAAGCTGCCCCTTGGCGGCCCATTGCAGGGTCCACAAGGTGGCGCTGGCGCCGGAGCGCTCTGCCGGCAGAGGCGGCAAGGCCAGACCCGGCGGACGCAAGTCGGCGCCCTCGGCGCTGAGCCAGATCAAGCCATGCTGCAGCACCAGGCGCCGCACGTGCGCCTGATAGTCCCGCAAGGCGGCTGGGGTGAAGTAATACAGCACCCAGCTGTTGAACAGCACCGGCTGGCTGCCGGCAAAGTCACCCGCAGCCAGCTGCGCCTCCAGCACACCCAGCCCGTCGTCGCTTGCCAGCACGCGGTGCTGATCCACCAGGGCCACGGCCTGATCAAGCCGGCGCGCCCGCTCACGCTCATGCGGCCACAAGCAGGCATGCAGCCAGCGCAGGGCCGCCGGGTCCTGCACATCCAAAGGGGCCAGGTCCAGGCCCACACGCTGCTGCAGCTGCCAAGCCTGCTCGGCCGGGGGCGCAGCGGCGGCGCCCAGCCAGTCAGAGCGGATCTCGGGACGCTCGGGACCCGCCGGTGCACCGCGCACAAAGCACGTGCCCGACTCGGTTTGGTAACGATAGCGATAACGGTCCACACCCAGGTTCAGGCCGGCGCTGCAACCGAAGTCAATCAAGCTGAGCACAGGGCTGTTGCTGCTGCCGCTCAAGCCCGCGATGTGTTGCAAGGCCGGCCAAAGCACGGCGCAGCGGCCGATCTCATTCGTTTGGGTGCGGCGCTCGCGCAGGGATGCGATCAGGCTGGCTTGCTGCTGGCGCGCGAAGTCCAGCAGCAGAGCGGGCAGCTGCGCGTCGGGCAGGCGCTGCCCGCCCACGCTGGGGTAATAGTCCGCCAAGGGATGGGCCACGCCGGCCAGCACCCGCTCATGCAGGGCCGCGAGCAACAGATTGGGGATGGCTTGGGTGGGCGGCGCATGGGCCATCAGGGCGCGCAGCTCAGGCGTATCCGCCACCGCTTGGCATATCGCCACATAGAGCGGGTCTTGCAGGCATTCCAGCGCGGCAAACTGACGAAACTGCTGGGCCCAGGCTTGGCTTGATTCGAGATTCATGCAGCCAGCTTAGTGGCCGGGTTTGGATCAAAATGTCGGCTACCCGACAAATAGGACAAGAGAATGTCTGACCCGGCTCAGCCTGCCGCCCAGCCTTCACTCCAAACACTTCTGGCCGTGCTGCAAAGCAACTTCCCGACGCTGGACTGGCAGGCCGATGCCGCCCTGCTGCCACGCCTGCAGCGCCTGATCCCAAGCCGGCGCCTGGCGCGCGGCAGCAGCCTGTTTCGCCAGGCCGCACCGACCCAGGCTTTCTACGCGGTGGGCCAAGGCCAGATGGAAGCCCGCTTCACCGGCGCAGACGGCACGGTCTCGGTGCTGGAGCAGATGCAGGCGCCGCGCTTGTTCGGCTTGGCCGCCTTCGCCGCCGGCCAGCCTTCCAGCTACGAGGCGGTAGCGATTCAAGCCAGCCAGGTTTGGGTGTTTTCAGAGCCGGCCTATTGCCTGCTGATGGATGAGGTGCCAGGTTTTGCCCGCGCCCTGCTGCGCGAATTTGCCCAGCGCTTCGACGGCACCTTGCGCATGCTTGAAGCGTCACGCCACCGCAGCGCGGCGGAGCGCCTGCAACTGGCCCTGACGCAGCTGAGCCGGGAGCAGTCTGCCAACGCCGCGCGCCAAAGCGGCAAGGCCCAAGAGCCGGGCTGGTTGCCCATCAAAACCACCCAGGCCGAACTGGCCGCGCTGGCCAATCTCTCGCGCCAGACGGTCAATCAGTTGCTGGGCGAAGCGGCGGCACAAGGTCAGTTGCGGCGCGCTTACGGGCAGCTGTGGCTGCGGGCGGCGCCCCAGGCTTGAACGACGCTCAGGCCTTCGCTTTCACCTTCAAAGCCGCCTCGATGTCGGCGCGCAGGCTGGCCGGCGCGTCGTTCGGCGCATAACGCTTGATCACCTGGCCATCGCGGCCGACCAGGAATTTGGTGAAGTTCCACTTGATCAGCTCGGTGCCCAGAAAGCCGGGCTTCTGGCTCTTCAGCCATTGCCACAGCGGGTGGGCGTCAGCGCCGTTGACCTTGATCTTCTCCATCATCGGGAAGCTGACGCCAAAGTTCAGCTCACAAAACGAGGCGATGTCTTCATTGCTGCCAGGATCCTGGCCACCGAATTCATTGCTGGGGAAGCCCACGATCACCAGACCTTGCTCGCCATACTCCTGCCACAGCGACTCCAGGCCTTTGAACTGCGGGGTGAAGCCACATTGGCTGGCCGTGTTGACGATCAACAAAACCTTGCCGCGCTGGCTGGCCAAATCGGCCGGCTTGCCATCGATGGACAAGGCCTGAAAGTCGTAAACGCTGGACGCCATGAGAGTGCTCCGATCTGCTGAGTTGCCCGGATATTAGCGGTCCTTAGGTTCCAGCGCCGCCAGCAGGGCCGCCGCCAGAATGCAAAGCCCGCCCAGCGCCGTCTTCAGATCCAGCTGGCCGCCGCCCAGCCACAGGGCTGAGAGTGCGGCCACCGGCACCTCGGTCAGCATGATGATGGCCGTCACATTGGCCGGCAGGCGCCCGGCGCCGTACTGCAGGCTGAGGTTGGACAAGAAGAACAGCAGCGCCATGCCCGCCAAGGGCAACAGCCAGATGGCACCCGGCAGCCCCGGCCAGCTGATCACCGCCGCGCCAGCCAGCAAGGCCGCCGCCACACCCGCCACGCCAACGCCGCCGGCAAACATGGCCAGCGCGCAAGCGGCCGGGCCATTGCTGGCGGACTGGCGCCGCAACATCACATTGTTGAGCGCAAAGGTGAAGCCGCCCGCCAGGCCCAGCCAGTCCGACAGGCTCGCCGGCAGCGGGAAGCCCCCTTCCGCCGGCGCCAAGACAATGGCCGCACCGCCCAGGGCCAAGGCCATGCGCAAACACGCCAGGGCGGTCAGGCGCTCGCCCAGAATCAATCGCGCCAGCAGCACCGCCCACAGCGGCATCAAATAGAACAGCAGCACCACACGCACCACGTCCCCGGTGGCCACACCCCAGTTAAAGGCGGTATTGGTCAGGCCGGCGGCCAGCGTCACCAGCCACAGGGCGGGCGTGCGCGCCAGCTCCCGCCAGGCCTGCGGCTGACTGAGGCTGAGCACCAGCAGTGACAACACATACAGCGCCACCGTGGTCCACAGCGGGTGCAGGCCGAGCGCTTGAAACTGCCGAAACGGCCACCAGGAAAGCCCCCAAATCAGGGCGTTAAACATCAGCGCGAGTTGTGGCTTCAAAAAAATGGGCTCAGAGATGAATATGGGCTTGAAAAAGATCGCCGGTGGCGATACAAGACAGCGCGGTTGATCGTGCTGGGCGGCGGTTGGCCGGCAACAACAGATTCGTGCGAAAGCGCGGGTGCCCGGTCACTTTGTCAGTCAACAATGGCCGGGGTTTATAGCATGGTGTTTTGCGCGGGCATGGCGCCCCCGCAAACGCTGGGACTGCTGTCATTCACAGTTTTGCAAGGGAGAGACTCTTTTGAATCATCTGGCCTGCTTCACCCCGGGGGACTTCACTGCTGACCCCGCGCCTGATCTGACGAGCTTCCGTTGGCGCTTGCTCGCGCAAGGCGACTCCTGGTTTTCCACCGCCGATGACAAGCTCAATGCGCACGCCAATCTGCTGCAAGAGATGGTCTACAAAGAACCCACCTGCGCGGTGAACTGCGCCGGCAAGGGCGGCGCGCTGAGCCATCTGGTGGACCTGGAATCGGCGCCCGACTTTGTGCGCCTGCTCAGCAGCCCGGATTCACCGGTTTGGGACGGTGTGCTGCTGTCCATGGGTGGCAACGACATGATCGCCGCCGCGCAAACGCCGGCCAACGCCGCCGACGGCTCGCGCGTGCCCCTGCATCTGCGCCTCTTGCGTCACCAAACCGAATGGGGCACGCCAGCCAGTGGCGTGGCGCGTTATTTCTCCGAACCCGGCTGGGCCACATACAGCGAGTATTTGCGCACCAATGTCCGCCACCTGCTGACCCTGCGCGACCAGGGCCCCTCGGCCGGCAAGCCCATGTTCATGCATTGCTACGCCGTGCCAACGCCACGCCCGGCCGGCGCCGAGGATGTGGGCCTGGGGCAATCCGGCCCCTGGCTCTACCCCGCGCTGAAGGCTTACGCCCTGCCTGCGGCCGATTGGGCGGCGGTGAGCCGGCTGATGGTCTTCCACCTGGCCTTGCTGCTGAAAAGCATGGCGGCCGACAAAGAGCAATTCCCCGGCCTGCATGTCTTCGACTCCACCACCGTGCCCCTGGCCCCGGCCACACCCGGCAGCAGCGGCAGCAGCGGCGACTGGCATAACGAGATCCACCTCAACCACAGCGGCTGCTTCAAGATCGCCCGCGCCTGGTCGGAGCATGTGGAAAACGTGCTGAGCGGCGTCAAGGCGGTGGAGCCCAGCAAGCGCCGCAGCTGAACCTGGCGGCGCCGCAGCCCCCGTCACAGCGGCGCCAGGTTCTCCCCGCGCAGGCCCACCAGCAAGGCGCGGCCGGCGCCGTCGACACGGAACTCGCCGAAGCGCGCCTTGGCGTAGCGCTGGGCCTCGCCTTCTTTAAAGAAAAAGGCATCGGTCACCAGCACGCGGCGGCCGTTCTTCTGCACCAGCGGGATCAGAACCTCGTCCGGCGCCAGCGCTTGGCCATCGGCGGGGCGCTGCGCGATCGCCAAACCGCGCGCGTCCAGCTTGAGCACCAGCTGCGCCGCGTCACGGGGAAGCTCGCTCGCGGTACCGGCAAGACCTGACCCCGGCGCGGCGGCAGCAGCCATGACGCGGAAGTTCAGCGCCATATAGTCGCCCTGCATCAGCGAGCGCGGATCCAGCGGCGCCAGCGGCAAAAAGATCGGCCGGCCGTGGCGGATCAGTTGCTCCTTTTGCCAAATGCCAAGATTGGCCAACAGCAAGGCCAGCAAAACCGTCAAGCCCAGCAGGGCCGCAGCGGGGCGGCTCCAGCGTGAGGGCGTGGCGGCCGCACCGGCAACCGGCGCCGCTTCAAGCCGCTGGCGGCGCTGAGCCCAAAAAGCCATGGCGGCCAGCAAGGCCGCCACGATGATCAAAACCAGGGCCTTGCTGCTCAAGCTCCAGCTCAGCTGATAGTAAAAAGCGCCCAGCATCCAGGCGCAACTCACGCCGGCCGCGGCCGCCATGCGCCAGCGCCCGGCCGTGGCGCACAGCGCCAGCATCAGCAAGCCCGCCCCCAGCAAAGGGTTGAACCAGGCCAGCAGGGCCAAGGCCAGCGCCACACCCAGCAACCAGGCCTGGCGGCGCAGCGCAGGCCAGGCGCGCGCCAAGCAAGCGGCAGCCGCCAAGCTGCTAAGCGCCGACAGCAAGGGCGCCATCCAGGCCAAGACCGGGTGCAAGCTGCGCGCCCCGCCGCCAAGGCCGCGCAGCTCATGGGCCCAGGCCAGGCCCGGATTAGCAGGCAGCAAAAAGGTGCTGCCCGACACCAGGGCCAAGCCCAGCAGAAGGCCCAGGCCCCAGCCGCTGGCGAAGCTTTCCAAGGTGGCCGCCGACCGCGCCCGGCCGGCCCCCAGCCAGACCCGATTCAGCAGCCGCTGCGCGGCAAACCACAGGGCCAGCAAGAGGTAGAGGCCCAGGTTCAGGCCCAAGGCCCAGGCTTCACGGCGAAATTCGCGCCCCAGCATGGAAAACTCAAACCAGCCCTGCCACAGCGCCGCCAGCACCAAGCCTGCTGCCAGTGCGCCCAGCACTGCACGCAGCCAGGCTTGCGGCAACACCCAGGCCAAGCCGGCGCTGAACAGCGCCAATACCAGCAGCAGTGTGAAAAGCGGCAGGTGCACGCCCTGCGACAAACCGTAAGCCAGCAAACCCATGCCCGCCGCCATGGCCGCGAGGGCGAGTTGCTGCAGGAACAAACCGCCACCGGCCTTGGCAGCCTCGACCTCGCCGCCGGCGTCACTGTCAACACCACCTTCAGCCTGACGCAAGACCAGCACCGCGGCACCCAGCAACAGCGCCGCCACCGGCAAGCTGCCCAGGCCTTCCAGCGCACTCTTCAGGATCAGGGCCAGAAAAACCAGCAGCAGGCAGGCCACAAGCCAGGCGCCTAGGGCCGTCAGCACCACCACGGGCCAGGGCCGCGTGGGCGCTTCAGCGGGTGCTTGCGCCTGCGGCGGCAGCAAGCCTTGCGCTTGAGCGCGGGACCACAGCGCTTGCACATCGAGCCGGCTCATGCGGCCGACCCCTTTTTTTGTTCCGACTCACGCTGCCGGCACACTGCCGCCAGCAAGCCTTTGACCGAGAGGCTCAGCAAGCCCGCCCCCACCAAGGTCAGCAGGGCAAAGCTGGCAATCGGCTCGACCCGGTGGCCTTCCAGCAGCCAGCGGCCCAGTCCGGCCAGCAGCAAGACATTGAGAGCCAGGGCCAAGACGCTGAGGCCAAAAATGTCGAGATGCGCGGGCCGCGCCAAACCCAGTGTTGCGCCCGCCAGCAGAAGGAGCGCCAAGCTGAACAGCACCGGCTCATCACCACCGAACAATAAAAGCAAGGCGCCAAAGCTCAGCTGCCCCACGGCCAGCAGCAAGGCCAGGCGCCAGGACCAGGTGCCAGCACCGGTCCAAGGCCGAAAGGCTCGGCCCAGAAATGCCAGGGCGGCCGCCAACAGCGCCCAGTGCAGCAATTGCAGGCCACGCACCTGCGCCGGCAAGTGATTGTTAAAGAGGCTGATCGGCGGCGCCTCGGCCTGCCACCACAGGCCGATCGCTGCCATCAGCACCAGCACCCAGGGCGCCCAGAACACATCGCTGCGCAGGGCCAAACCCAGGGGCAGGCCCAGAGCAGCCCAAAGCGCGAACAGCTGCCAGGGATCGGCGCCGGTCTGATAAGTCTGGCCGAAATAGGCGAACAAACCACCCAACACCAGGAACAGCGCCAGGCCCAGCGCGGCCCGCTGACTGGGCCGCCGCCAGGCGGCCAGGGCCAGCAGCAAGACCAAGCCTTGCAGCAGGGCGAAGCGGCCGAAGCGCCCCAAATCATCCCAGTTGGCGGCCAGCCACATCAGCAGACCAAAGGCGGCCAGCGCTGCGGCCAGCACGGCCAGGCCTTGGATCAGGCGCTGCTGCAGCCCTGCGGGCTCCTGGCCCTGCCCCGCCTCGCGCAGCAATTGCACATGCTGCTTCGCGTCAAGGCCATGTCGGCTGACCCAGCGATACAAGATCAAGCGAATATCGTCCATGCCCCACCCTCAAGCTTGTCCTCGGGCATCACCCGCCTTGTGCTTGCCTGCGCGGCATGAGAGGCGCGCGGCTCAGTGCACCTCGTCGCAACGCGCCAGGGCCAGCAGGCGCTCCACCTCATCGCGGTGATTGACGCAGTTGCGCTGATGCCAGCGCCGCACGATCCACATGGTGCAGGCGACCAGCAAGCCAAAAATGGAGATGGCGATGAAGGCCGACAGGCCGATGCGCGTCATGCCGGTATAGAGCGCGCCCAGCGCCAGGATGCAGGCCTGCTCATTGAAGTTCTGTACGGCGATGGAGCGGCCCGCACCCATCAGGTTATGGCCACGGTGCTGCAGCAAAGCGTTCATGGGCACGACCAGATAGCCGCCAATCATGCCCAGCACGATCAGGAAGGGAATCGCCGCCCAGACGTTGGTGATCATGTTCAGGCCAATGATCAGCACACCCATCAAGATGCCCAGGGGAATCACGCGCGTGGCGCGGTCCAAACGCATATAGACCGAGGCCACCACGGCGCCGATGGCCGTGCCAATGGCGACCACGCCGCCCAGGGTGGAGGCTTGCGTGGTGGTGTAGCCCAGCGCCATGGCCGCCCAAGCGAACACGATGATGCGCAGATTGCCCGACACGCCCCAGAACAAGGTGGTGGTGGCCAGGGAGATCTGCCCCAGCTTGTCTTGCCACAGGCGCGAATTGCAGGACGCAAAGTCGCGCAGCAGGGTCAGCGGGCTGTGCGCCAGCGGCTGCAAGGCGGTTTGCGTGCGCGGAATGTAGAGGTTGAACGCCGCGGCGATCAGATACAGCACCACCAAGCTGCTGATGGCCGCCTCAGGCGCGGTGTCGATGCCGGTGTTGATGAAGGGGACGTCAATGCTCAACAGCACCGGCGCCAGATGCGGCCCCACCAGTTGACCGCCCAGCAAAATGCCCAGAATGATGGAGGCGATGGTCAGCCCCTCGATCCAGCCATTGGCCTTGACCAGCTGCGAAGGCGGCAGCAACTCGGTCAGGATGCCGTACTTGGCCGGCGAATAAGCGGCAGCACCCAGACCCACAATGGCATAGGCCAGCAGCGGATGGGCGCCGAACAACATCATCAAACAGCCGAATATCTTGATCAGGTTCGAATAGAACATGACCTTGCCTTTGGGCACGGCGTCGGCGAAAGCGCCGACAAAAGGCGCCAGCAGCACGTAAAACAGCGCAAACATCGGGCCCAGGGCCGGAATCTGCCAGGCCGGCGAGCCATTGGTCTTCAACAACTCGATCGCACCGACCAACAACGCCTGATCAGCCAGCGAGCTGAAAAACTGCGCTGACATGATGATGGAAAAGCCTTTTTTCATGAGCCCATTCAATACTGCGGGAAAAAGGCCTACCGGTCCGACGCGTGCAAGCGCGGCCCGGCATCCTGAAGTGTGATCGGTCGGCAAAGTGGATGCTGCGGCGGGTTTATAGCACGCAGGTCATGGCAGTGCCGTCACCAAGGTGCGGCCTGCGTCGGCACCGGCTTGCCGGGCAGTGCCACAATTCAGACCATGCCGCGTCCTATTGAAGCCCATATCCACCTCCCCGCCATCGCCCACAACCTGGCCCGCGCCCGCGCCCGTGCGCCCGATGCCAAGCTCTGGGCCGTCGTCAAGGCCAATGCTTACGGGCACGGCATTGCGCATACTTATGAAGCGATGCGCAGCGCCGACGGCTTTGCCCTGCTGGACTTTGCCGAGGCCAAATTGCTGCGCGAGCTGGGCTGGCGCGGCCCCATCTTGCTGCTGGAAGGCTGCTTCGAGGCGCGCGACCTGGAGCTGTGCTCGCGCCTGAAGCTGTGGCACACAGTGCATTGCGAGCAGCAGATCGACTGGCTGGCCATGCACAAGACGCACGAGCCGCACCGCGTCTTCCTCAAGCTCAACAGCGGCATGAACCGCCTGGGCTTCACCCCGCAAGCCTTCCGCGCCGCCTGGACGCGCCTGAATGTGCTGCCCCAGGTGGATGAGATTTCGCTGATGACGCACTTCTCCGACGCTGACGGTGAGATCGGCATCGACGCCCAGCTGGACGCCTTCGAGCGCGTTTGCGCCGATCTGCCGGGCGAGCGCTCCTTGAGCAATAGCGCCGCCGTCCTGCGCCACAGCGAACGCCTGCGCAGCGACTGGGTGCGCGCCGGCATCATGACTTACGGCGGCGTGCCCGACTATCCGGTGCACGACCAGGGCTTCTGGGACTTGCAGCCGGCCATGAGCTTGCGCTCCAAGATCATCGCCGTCCAGCATCTGCAGCCCGGCGACACGGTGGGCTACGGCTCCAGCTTCACCGCCACGGCGCCCATGCGCATCGGCGTGGTGGCCTGCGGCTATGCCGACGGCTACCCGCGCCACTGCCCCACCGGCACGCCCGTGCTGGTGGACGGCCAGCGCTGCAGCACGGTCGGCCGGGTGTCCATGGACATGCTGGCGGTCGACCTGACGGCGCTGCCCAAGGCTGGCGCCGGCAGCGAGGTCACGCTGTGGGGCCGCAGCAGCAAGGGTCAGGTCTTGCCAATCGACGAAGTGGCCCAGGCCGCCAAGACCATCGGCTATGAGCTGATGTGCGCCCTGGCCCTGCGGGTGCCGGTGACGCTTGACCACGGCGCTGCTGGCCTGGCGGGCTAGACCTTGCGCCTCGGCCAGGCCCCCACGGAGCGGGCATTTCATGCACCTTGACTGGACGCCGGCCGATTGGGAGCTGGACTTCAGCTTCATCCGCGCCAGCGGCCCGGGCGGACAAAACGTCAACAAGGTCTCCAGCGCCGTGCATCTGCGCTTTGACATTCAGCGCTCCAGCCTGCCCGCCCTGATCAAAACCCGCTTGGCCGCCCTGTCGGACCAGCGCATCACGCAAGACGGCGTGGTGGTCATCAAGGCGCAAGACAGCCGCAGCCAGGAGCAAAACCGCGCCGACGCGGTGGCCCGCCTGATTGAGCTGGTGCAAAGCGTGGCCCACACGCCCAAAGCCAGGCGCGCCACCAAGCCGACCTACGGCTCCAAGATGCGCCGCCTCGAAGGCAAGGCGCAGCGCAGCAGCATCAAAGCCGGGCGCGGCAAGGTCGGCTCCGACCACTGAAGCAGCCGCCAATCCGCTGAGGCGGCCAGCGCTGCAGTTCGTCGCAAGCGGGGTGCAAAGCCAAAGTGGCTGCGGCACATTGACTGCCATGGGCCGGACCAGCCGGCGCCACTAGCCAAGGAGCTCAACACCATGTCACTTGCCACCGAACTTGAACGCCTGTCGGAACTGCATCAACGGGGCGCCTTGAGCGACGAAGAATTCCAGCGCGCCAAGGGCCGCTTGCTGCAGGACCAAGACCCGCAAGCTGCGGCACGGCCCCGCCCACAGCAACCAGAGCAACATCCACGCGCCAGCGCCCAAGGCATGGGCGGCGCCCTGAATGCCTTGCAGCGCAGCCGCGACGACCGCTGGCTGGGCGGCGTGTGCGGCGGGCTGGCGCAGGTCAGCGGGCTGGCATCCTGGCTCTGGCGCCTGATTTTTGTGGGCCTCGTGAGCTGCCACGGCTTTGGCGTGCTGGCTTATCTGCTGCTGTGGTTGCTGGTGCCGGTGGAAAAACCGCCGCTGCTGCAACTGGGCTGGCAAGACCCCAGGGCGCAATGAGCGGGGCGCGGGCTCGCCCCGCCCCCGCCACTCACTTACGCGTGGCGGCGTAAAGACTGGCCAAGCACAAGCCCATGCCGGCCAAGGCCAGCAAGCTCGGCTGCCAGCCTTCCAAGAGGGCGGAGATGGCCAGCGCGATCACCGGGATCACCACGCCGGTCAAGGCCGCCCGGGCCGGCCCCTGGCGCTGAGCCAGCTTGAAATACAGCACAAAAGCCGTCACCGAACCGAAAACGGCCAGGTAGAGCAGCGAGAACAAGTAAGACAGCGAGCTGTCAAAGCGCAGGCCCACGCCGGTGCCCAGCGCCAGCAGCATCAAGAAGACGGCGCCATAGCCCATGCTCCAGGCCAGGATGGGCACCAGGGGCAAGCCGCGCCGGGTGAGCGTGAGCGTCAAGACATTGCCGATGCAGGCGGCCAGCACGGCCAGCAAGCCCAAACCGAGCCCGAGCGCGGCCTGGGGGCGGGCGCCGGTGGCGGCAATCTCGGGCCAGAAAATCATCACCACGCCCAGCACGCCGCCACTGGCGGCCAGCAAAAAGCGCGAGGTCACACGCTGGCCAAAGAACAGCCGCCCGGACAAGGCATTGCCGAACACCATCAGCGAAAACAAAACCGCCACCAGGCCGCTGGGGATATGCCGCTCGGCCTCGTAAACCGACCAGTAATTGCCGCTGTACTGCACGATGCCGGTGGCCAGCATCAGCGCGTGGGCGCCCAGGGGCAGGCGCAGGCTCTCACCGCGCCAAAGCGCCAGCGCCAGCAGCAAAACGGCGGCCAAGGCGAAGCGCCAGGCCACCGAGTTCAGCACCGGCACGCTCGAGTCGAGCTGGTAAAGGATCACATGCCAGGTGCTGGCCCAGATCAGCGTCGGGCCCCAGAACAGCCAGCGGTCAGAGAGTTGCGGTTTCATCGAAAAGGGCAGGCAAGAAAAGGAACGGCGCCTGGCCAGCAGGCCAGGCGCCGGAATTGGAAAATCGTGGCCGCGCTCAGGCGCTGCGCTTGAAGGCCGAGAGCAGCAGGCCCGCGGCGATGAACAGGCTGCCGAACACACGGTTCAACAGCTTGACCTGACGCTCGGTGCGCAAGGCCTTCAAGACCCGCGAAGCCAGGATGGTGTAGCCCGCCATCACCACCAAATCGGTGAACATCAGCGTGGCGGCGATCACCACATACTGCGGCAGCAGGTCTTGCTTGAGGTTGAGGAACTGCGGCATCACCGCCAGCAAAAACACCGTGCCCTTGGGGTTGACGGCATTGAGCATCCAGCCGCGCAGCACCAGTTGGCGCAGGCTGACCTGTGGCCCACCCTCCTCGGCCTCGGCCACCAGCGGCTTGGCCGGGGCGCGCCATTGCTGCACGCCCATCCACACCAGATAGGCCACACCCGCCCACTTGACGATGGCAAAACCCAGATTGGAGGCTGCGATCAAGGCGCCCAGGCCCACGCCCACCAGCAGGATCTGGGTCAGGATGCCCAGGATCAGGCCAAAGGTGGTGAAGTAGCCGCGCCGAAACCCATGGTTGAGGCCCGAGCTCATGGCGGCGATGGCGCCCGCGCCCGGCGACAGGCTGATGGCCCAGGAGGCCGCGAAAAAGCCCAGCCAGACAGTGAAATCCATGAAACAGCACTCCGAGAAAGAAGCGCGGTTTTTAACATGCCGGGCCGGCCATGTCAGTCACTCGCCGGACAGGCCCCGGCAAGCCGGGGACAATCAGCGCCATGGCAAGCAAAGAAAAATCCATCTACACCTGCTCCGACTGCGGCGGCATCAGCGCCAAATGGCTGGGCAAATGCCCCAGCTGCGGGGCCTGGAACACCTTGGTCGAAGGCGCGGCTGAAGCGGCAAGCGGCGGCAAGAACCGCTACCAAGCCCTGGCCAAGAGCCAGCCCGTGGCCACCCTGGCCGACATCGAAGCCAGCGATTTCGAGCGCACCCCCACCGGGCAGGATGAGTTGGACCGCGTGCTGGGCGGCGGCATCGTGGAAGGCGGCGTGGTGCTGATTGGCGGCGACCCCGGCATCGGCAAGTCCACCTTGCTGCTGCAGGCGATTGACGATTTGTCGACCAAGATGCGCGTGCTGTATGTCACCGGCGAGGAGTCGGGCGCGCAGATTGCCATGCGCTCGCGCCGCCTTGGCCTGGCCGGCACGCAGGTGCGGGTGCTGGCCGAGATCAGCCTGGAGAAGATCCTCGCCACCCTGGATGCCGAGCAGCCGGCCTTTTGCGTCATCGATTCGATTCAGACCCTGTACTCCGAGCATCTGTCCTCCGCGCCGGGCTCGGTGGCGCAGGTGCGCGAATGCGCGGCCCACCTGACCCGCAAGGCCAAGGCCTCGGGTTGCGCCATGGTGCTGGTGGGCCATGTCACCAAGGAAGGCGCGCTGGCCGGGCCGCGCGTGCTGGAGCACATCGTTGACACGGTGCTTTACTTCGAGGGCGACACGCACAGCAGCTTCCGCCTGGTGCGGGCGATCAAGAACCGTTTTGGCGCGGTCAACGAGATTGGCGTCTTCGCCATGACCGAAAAAGGCCTCAAAGGCGTGACCAACCCCAGCGCTATTTTTCTGTCCACCCACGGCGAGCCGGTGCCGGGCTCCTGCGTGCTGGTGACGCTGGAAGGCACGCGGCCCTTGCTGGTCGAATTGCAAGCCTTGGTGGATGCGGGCGGGCCGAATCCACGCCGCTTGTCAGTGGGCCTGGAGAAGGACCGTCTGGCCATGCTGCTGGCGGTGCTGCACCGCCACGCCGGCGTGGCAACCATGGATCAAGACGTTTTCATCAACGCGGTGGGCGGCGTGCGCATCAGCGAGCCGGCGGCGGACTTGGCGGTGCTGCTGGCGATTCAAAGCTCGCTGCGCGGCAAGCCGCTGCCGCGCGGCTTCATTGCCTTCGGTGAAGTGGGCCTGGCCGGCGAAGTGCGGCCCGCGCCGCGCGGGCAAGAGCGCTTGAAGGAGGCCGCCAAGCTGGGCTTCACCGTGGCGGTGGTACCCAAGGCGAATGCGCCCAAGAAAGCCATCGAGGGCTTGACCGTGCATGCGGTGGAACGCATCGAGGACGCGATGGACCTGGTCAGAGGCCTGTAAACGGCCAAGAGCGCTGCACCTCGCCCATCAGCTTGCGGCCTTCGCGCTTGTTGCGGTACATGGCGTCGTCAGCGCTTTTGGCCAGGCTCAGCTCGTCTTGCCCGTCCTGTGGGTAAATCGCCAGGCCCAGTGAGCAGGTGAGTTCCAGGCGCAGGCCGTTCAACTCTATCGGCAATGACACCTGGTTGAAGATTTTCTCGACCACCAGTTGGGCCGTGTCATTGCTCATCGGGCCGGTCAGCAGCACCACGAACTCATCGCCGCCGATGCGACCCACCGTGTCCGTTTCACGCACTGCGGCCTTGATGCGGCGCGCCACGGTTTGCAGCAGCTGGTCGCCCACGGCGTGGCCGTATTGGTCGTTGATGGGCTTGAAGCGGTCCAGGTCCAACAGAATCAGCCCGATGCGCTCCTGATAACGGCGCGCATTAGCAAGGGCGAAGCGGAAGCGCTCGGCGAAATGGGCGCGATTGGCCAAATCGGTCAGCGGGTCGTGCAGGGCGAGGTAGCGCATCTGCTCTTCGGTTTGGCGGCGCTGGTGAATGTCGGACAAAGTACCCACCATGGTCAGCGCCTGCCCCTGCTCATCACGGCGCACGACCATGCCGCGGGACAGCACCCACAGCCATTGGCCGCCCGGCCCGGCCACGCGGTACTCGCTGGCCAAAGCGGTCGACACGCCATCCAGGCAACGCTGAACATCGCCCCGCACCCGCTCCACGTCCTGCGGATGAATCAGTTCGCGCAGCTGGCTCATGCTGGGCTCAGCTTGGTCGGCGCTGATGCCCATGATGGCCTTCCAGCGCAGCGAGCATGTCAGCTGCCCGCTGCCGACCTGCCATTCCCACACACCATCGCCCGAGCCTTCCAGCGCGAAGGCCCAGCGCTGCTCGGTTTCGCGCAGCACTTCGGTCATGCGTTCGGCCAGATGCTGAGCACGCTCACGCGAGGTCAACATCGACCAGACCAGCAAGCTCAACATCAGGCTCAAGACGCCGCCCAGCCAAGGCACCTGGCTGGCAAAGCCTGCGCCGTTGGCGGGCGCGAAGCCCGGCCCCGCTTGCAAGACCAAGGTCCAGTTCTCCCCTTCCGGAATGCGCAGCGTGCGGGCGACCTGCAAGCCCTCGCTCGCTTCAACGAATTCGCCATCGCCATTCAACGCCGCGCTGCGAAAAAAGGCGCTGCGCGCCTGCAAATGCTGCTCGGTATAGAGCGCCAGTGACAGCCCCTCGGGCAAGTGCGGGTAGAGGCCGGCGAACATGGCTGTTGGGTCGATGGGGGCCAGCACCCAGGCCAATAAATGCTCGCGCCGCAAGGCTTCGCTGGAGGGTCGCACAGCCCCCCTGAACACCGGCAGCGCTTGCAAATAGCCTTCGACCACGCCCACTTGCAACTCCCTCAGGTCCAAGCGCCCGGACAAGCCCAAACGCCCCTCGTCACGAACCAGCGTCAGCAAGAGCGGCAGCTGCGGCAGCTTGGTCAACAGACTGGGCGACACCTTGGCCAGGTCTGAGCCTGATCGGACAGGGGCGCCGGGCCCGGGATGCAAGCGCAGCAAGCGCGCTGGTTCCTCCACCCCAGGCTGCGCCCAAGCCACGAGGAGTGCATGCATATCCGCCGGCCCCCCGTGCGGCGGCAGGGTCTGAGCGTAAAGGCGCAAAGCGGCCTTATCGGCCTGCGGATAGGCCGCCAAAAACCCTTGCAAGCCCTGCAAGATCTGGCGCTGCGCGTTCAGCTGCTGCTCAAAGCGCTGGCTCAAGTCCTGCAAATTGCGATCAAAGGCTTGATGGACCTGGGTCTGCTCGCGCTGCGACTCGAAGCGCCAGAACGCGGCCGTCAAGGCCAGCGCCAGCAGCAGCGCCATTAAGGGCCAAAGCAGGCGCAGCGAGCGCAAGGCCCTTGGCCAAGCCAAGGCCTCAGGCATCTGCGCAGGGAATGCGCTCAGCTTCATCGCCACCCACCGCGGGGTTGCCATGCTCGCGGCCACTGGAGCGACCCGAGAAGCACCCACCTTGCCGACAACACACCTTCCATGTCCCATGGCCCCTTGAGGCTGAGCAGGTGTGATGGCATAAAGCCGCGCCCTGCATGACAGGAGAGCACGGCAAACCCGCACAATGCGGGCAGGATCACTCCCCAAGAACACCCAGAATACGCCAAGCCCATGACGAACAAAAGCCTTATTTCCCCCGCCCCGGCCGGCCTGGCGCCACTTTTTGAACCGCCCTATTTCGCGGTGATGTTCACCAGCCAAAGAACCGCCGGCGACGCGGGCTACGGCGCCATGGCCGATCAGATGGTGGCGCTGGCCGCCGATCAGCCCGGCTACCTGGGCGCCGAGAGCGTGCGCGATGCGGGAGGCTTGGGCATCACCCTGTCCTACTGGCGCAGCGAGGCGGATATCGCCGCCTGGCGCCGCCATGCCGAACACCAGCTCGCGCGCGACCGTGGCCGCCAAGACTGGTACAGCCACTACGCCCTGCGCATCGCCAAGGTCGAACGCGCCTACGGCTGGTGTGCGGCCGATGGGACGGCCGACCCGGCAGCCCCATCCCAGAGCCGCGAGGTGCAGCCATGAACGCCTGGATCGGTGGCGCCCTGGCCGTTGCGGCCATGTTTTTGGGCGGAGGCCTCTGGGGCTGGAAGGGCGTGATCCTGGCCCTGACCGGCACCGTGTTCTGGCTGCTGCTGCAGTTCTCCCGCCTGATGCGGGCGATGCGCGCGGCCTCCGAAAGCCCGGTGGGTCAGGTCCACAGCGCGGTGATGTTCAATAGCCAGCTGCGCGCAGGCATGACGGTGGCGCAAATCATCACCCTCACCCGCAGCCTGGGCCGCAAGCTCAGCGACACGCCGGAGACCTTCGGCTGGATCGACGCCGGCGGCGACCAAGTGGCGGTGGTCTTGCAAAAGGGCAAGGTGCAGAGCTGGGAATTGCTGAGAAGCCCGGAAGGCCAGCCAAGCCCACCCGATCAGTCAAGTCAAACGCCGCTTGGCGCAGACGCCCCCTGACCAAGTCGGCGCAGCTGCCTCGCCAACAGCGCCTGGAAAGGCGCTGTTGAGCCCCAAAGCATCAGCGTGGTCGGGGCCACAAGTCGCGCCCCGGCAGCCAGGCTGCAGCGCATAAAATGCCGCCACCCCACAGCAAGGATCTCTCATGTCTCTGGACGACCGCGACGGCAAAATTTGGATGGACGGCCAGTTGGTCGACTGGCGCGACGCCAAGATCCATGTGCTGAGCCACACCCTGCATTACGGCTGCGGCGCTTTCGAGGGCGTGCGAGCCTACAAGACCGACAAGGGCACCGCCATCTTCCGCCTGAAGGAGCACACCGAGCGGCTCTTCAACAGCGCCAAGATCCTGCGCATGAAGATTCCCTTCAGCTTCGAGCAAGTGGCCGAGGCGCAAAAGCAGGTGGTGCGTGAGAACCAGTTGGAGAGTTGCTATTTGCGCCCGCTGACCTGGATCGGCTCCGAGAAGCTGGGCGTCAGCCCCAAGGGCAACAAGATCCACCTGATGGTGGCGGCCTGGGCCTGGGGCGCCTATCTGGGCGAAGAAGGCATGAAGCGCGGCATCCGCGTCAAGACCAGCAGCTACACCCGCCACCACGTCAACATCACCATGACGCAGGCCAAGGCGGTCAGCAACTACACCAACTCCATCCTGGCCAATATGGAAGCCACCGAGGATGGTTACGACGAAGCCCTGCTGCTGGACGCCTCGGGTTTTGTGTCCGAAGGCGCGGGCGAGAACCTGTTTGTGATCAAGAACGGCGTGGTCTACACACCCGATCTGTCGGCCGGCGCCCTCAACGGCATCACCCGCAACACCATCTTCCACATCTGCCAGGACCTGGGCCTGCAGCTGGTGGAAAAGCGCATCACCCGTGATGAGGTCTATATCTGCGACGAAGCCTTCTTCACCGGCACCGCTGCTGAAGTGACGCCGATCCGCGAGCTGGACCGCGTCGAGCTGGGCCGTGACGATTACGTCGGCACACGCGGCCCCATCACCGAAAAAATCCAGGCCGCCTTTTTTGACATCGTGGGCGGCCGCAATCCGAAGTACGCTGACTGGCTGAGCCTGGTCTGAGACCAGCCACCTGAGCCGGCGCAATTGATCCAGCCCCATTGACCCCCCGAAAGAAGCCCATGAGCGAAGCAAAGTCCATCGTCGAAGTCACCGCCGCCGACGTCCAAGGCCCCGGCGTGGTGGCCTGCCCTAACCCCAAGATGGCGCTGTGGAGCAGCCACCCCAAGGTGTTCATCGACATCAGCCACGACGGCCACGGCAAGTGCCCCTACTGCGGCACCGTCTACCAGCTCAAGGCCGGTGAAGTGCTGCACAGCCACCACTGATCGAACGCCCCCCATGCAGCGCCCCAAGGCCCAGACCGCCGCCCTGCTCGCCTCGCCCGAGGACACCGAGCAGCAGTTCTACGAAGCCCTGCAGTCGGCCGACCTGGACCGCTTGATGAACGTCTGGTCCGATGAGGACGATGTTTCCTGCGTCCACCCTGGCGGACCGCGCCTGGTGGGCTGCGGCGCCATCCGTGCGGCCTTCGAGACGATTTTTCAGCAAGGCGCGATCGGCGTGACGCCCGAGCGGGTGCGCCGCATTCACACCGGCGACACCGCCATTCACCAGGTGCTGGAACGCATCACGATGGCAACGCCCGAAGGCCAGCAAAGCGCCTGGGTGATCGCCACCAATGTCTATCTGAAAACCGCTTTCGGCTGGCGCATGGTGGTGCACCATGCCAGCCCCGGAACGGCGCATGACATTCAAGAAGTGATCGAAGAACCGGCGACCCTGCATTGAAAGCTCGCCCGCGTTCCGCTTCGAGCCACGGCCTTCCTGGCAACTGCTCAAGATGAAGTACCAAGCTCCAGCCTGGCTGCCCGGCGGCCACGCTCAAACCATCTGGCCGGCGTTCTTCGCCCGCAGCAGCGTGGCGCCGGCGCTGCGCTTTCGGCGTGAACGCTGGCTGACGCCGGATGCCGACTTCATCGATGTGGACTGGCTGGACCCTGAGCCGCCCGCGAGCCCGGCATCCGCTGCGCCATCAAGCCAGAAGCCGCCTTTGCTGGTGCTGTTCCATGGCCTGGAAGGCAGCTCGCAAAGCCATTCCTCGCAGGCCTTTGCCTCGGTGGCGCGCGCGCGTGGCTGGGCTTTGGCGCTGCCGCATTTCCGCGGTTGCTCGGGCGAGTTGAACCTAGCGCCGCGGGCCTATCACTCGGGCGATTTTGAAGAGATCGGCTGGATCCTGGCGCGCTGCCAAGCCAGCTACGGCGGCCCGATGATCGCCGCCGGCGTCTCGCTGGGCGGCAATGCCTTGCTGCGCTGGGCGGAAGAAAGCGGCGCGTCCGCCGCCGCCACCGTGCAAGCAGTTTGCGCCATTTGCTCGCCGGTGGATCTGGCCGCAGCGGGCCACGCCATTGGCCAGGGCTTCAATCGCCTGGTCTACACCCGCATGTTCCTGCGCTCCATGGTGCCCAAGGCCTTGCACAAGCTGGCCCAGCACCCCGGCTTGTTCGATGGCGAGCGCCTGCGCGCGGCCAAGAACCTGTACGAATTCGACAATCTGTTCACCGCGCCCCTGCACGGCTTCCGCAGCACCGAGGACTATTGGCAGCGCGCCTCGGCCAAACCGCATCTGCGCGACATCCGCATCCCGGCCCTGGTGCTGAATGCCGCCAACGACCCTTTTGTGCCCGCCCACAGCCTGCCCACCGCCGCCGATGCCGGCCCGCATGTGACACTCTGGCAACCCGCGCAAGGCGGCCATGTCGGCTTCCCGCAAGGGCGCCCGCCCGGCCATTTGTTCGCGATGCCCGAGCAGGTCTGCCAATGGCTGGCGCAGTCCTTGCCCGCAAACGCCAGATAGAAAGCCCCCGCCCGTGGACCCGATAGTCGAAGCCGCCCTGAAGAAATGGCCGAACGTGCCGCATTGCTACGGCTGGCTGGCGCTGGATGCGCGCGGCGATTGGTATATGCGCGACGAACGCATCCAGGCCGCCGGCCCCTTCCCGCAAGTCAAAGGCAGCCGGGTCTCACACGAAAAGCTGCGCCACTTCATCGAGCGCAATTACGCGGTGGACGAGCACGGCTGCTGGTTTTTTCAGAACGGCCCGCAGCGGGTGTATCTGCAACTGGAAGCCGCCCCCTGGGTCTGGCGCATTGACGCGGCCGGCGGCGTCAGCAGCCACACCGGCTTGAGCACCGAGGTGCTGGCCAGTTATTTGGACGAGCATGACCGGCTCTTCCTGGCCACACCGCTGGGCCTGGGCCTGGTCCACAGCATGGACATGCTGGCCGCCGCCGATGCCGTGCAGGCCGGCCGCTGGGACCCACAGCCGCGCCAGTTTGCAGAGCTGTTGCGGGAATATCGGGTTGAGCTTTGCCCCGCACCGGCGAATGCGGCATAAGCGCAAGTCACATCGCCATACAGACCACCATACAGACGTAAAAAAACCGACCCTCGGGTCGGCTTTTCTCTTGCCACGGCCTGCCGTCTGGGCTCAGGCCATCAAGGCATCAGTTCGCGGCGGAAGCGGCAGCCGCCGGCGCCTTGGGCTCTTCAAACTTGGCGCCACCTTGGTTGGCCATATAGACCACGGCGCGGCCGATTTCATAGTCGCTGAAATCGCCACCGCCTTGTGCGCCCATGGCGCCCTTGCCCTTGAGGGCATGTTCCAGCAACAGGTCATAGCCCTGGCCCACGCGCGGGCCCCAAGCGGCAGCATCGGCCAACTTGGGCGCACCGGCCGCGCCGGTGGCATGGCAAGCCGAGCACTGGGCTTGGAAGACTTGTTCACCCGTCTTCATCACGCCGGCGCTGCTGGCGTCTTTGATTTCAATGCCACCGATGGGCTGGATGCGAGCGGCCACCGCCATGGCCTGCAGCGCTTCGGTACCGGCCGAGGGCTTGCTCGACGTGGTCACGTAATTGGCCAGCAGGATGATCACGATGATGGGAATCAAGAACGCAAAGAACACGGCCCAAGCCAATTGCTTGGGCGTCTTGATCGGCCCGGTGTGCGCATCTTCGTCGTGATGGTCGTTCGCGTGGTCTGGGGTTCCGCTCATGAAATCCTCGTTGGCTCAATCAGGTGGGCTGGTTACGCCCCACAAAGCGCAGGGCGCAAAACCGCGAGATTATAAGTCGCCATGCGCACGCCCAAGCCAGCCCTGGCGCCGGCAGCGTGGCGCTAGCGCGACTGCGCCGGCGCCACCAGCCCTTGCCGCCCAAGGGCTCCGATGGGGTCAGGGCTTGCGCGCACTGGCCCGGACAAACCAGCGAGCCAGCCAAGCATCACGCCGGCACTTTGTGGAGGGCCCGCCGTGCCGGGTTAGAATCCGGCTCCAATCGCTGCGACCGTGGTGAAGTGGATATCATTGGGCCCTCCGAAGGCTTAGGCGCAAGTTCGATTCTTGCCGGTCGCACCATCCCCCCTCCGCGCTGTTCCCTGCAACAGCCACCGCTGCCACCCACCACGGGTCGACTCCAGCAGCCAATCGCCCCCTCGTCTTCCTGCATCGAACGCGCCCTTGGCCATCAAATGCCAATCAAGGACTTGGCGCGGAACAAGAATTCCAGCCGGGATTTCAGATGGGTGTTGGGCCCGTCCGCTTGGCCGTTGATGGCCTTGGTGACGGCCTTCACATCGTCACGGTCGGCCATGGGGCCGATGCGCTTATCGGCCCAGAACCAGCAGGCCACGTCCACGGCCAAAAGCGGTTCATTGGCGATGCGCTCGGGGTGTGAAACAAAGTCCTGCCCGCTGGCCTGGCTGTAGCGGGTGTAGTTGGCGCGGCCGGTGAGCTGGATCAGGCCCCGGCCTTTGAAGCGGCGACCATCACCCGGCTGGGTGTTGCCCAGATCATTGCGGCCCTCGTAGGCCTCGCCACTGGCCAGTTCTTCCGGATACAGGAAAGAACCCGACTCATGCGCCAGCTGGGCCAGAAAGTGCGCGATTTGCAGCTCGCTGGTGATGCCGTATTTGGGCATGCCGGCCAAGAGGGGCTGGTAGTACAGATCGATGCGACTGGCGGTGGCCTGCGGCATCACGATGGCCAGCTTTTCTTCGACATAGCCGGGCGGCAGGCCGGCGATCAGCGCCTTCAGCGTGGCATCGCCGGGCACGATGATGCCGTCGGACTCGGGCAAGCCCATGATGCGAGTCTCAAATTGCTGGATCGCATCGATGGTCTTCAGGCCGATGCGCCCATCGGGCTGCAACTGGGCCGGAGGCTGCACGCCGGCATAGCGGCCCAGATTCATGTTCAAGAGGTTCTGCACCACCATCACATCGATGATGTCGTTATGCGAGCCCCGCCCCACCGGTCCTTGAATGCACATGGTCAGACACTCCCCAGCCACTGATCGGAGGGCGCAGCCGGCACCCCGCGGGCCACGCCCTCAGCGCCTTTTTGGCGCTGCTGAGGGTGGCGCTTGAGTATCTGACCGAAGCGGGCCGCAGGCCAAGCGCAATCTTGGGGACAAGGCCGCCCGGGCGCCGACCCTAAGCGACTCAGTCCGGCTTGGCTGGTGCAGTGAACCAGGCGCTCTTGGGCACGAACTTGGCTTGCTCGGGGTCCCCCAGGTAGTGCGGCGACATGATTTGCACGCCGTACTCATTGAACACGTCCTGGATATTGGCGTGCAGATTGCTCAGCACCTCAGCGCGCGGACGCGGCTGGCTGGGCACGGCCTGGCAGACCAGTCGGTACTCGGGATAGAAGTCAGACAGCGCGGTCTGGAACACCTGTGGCGCCGGGCTGACCAGCACGCCGGGCGTGCGCCGTGCTGCTTCTTCCAGCATGGCCTCGACCTGGCGCCAGGGCGTGTCGTAGCCAATCGTCACCGTGGTATCGACGATGAAGCCCGGGCCTTTCACCGCGCGCGAGTAGTTCTTGGTCACCGTGCCCAGCACCAGGGAGTTGGGCATGCTGAGTTCTTCACCCAGGCCGGTGCGGATGCGGGTGGCAAACATGCCCAGCTCGACCACCGTGCCCTCGTGGTCGGCGATGCGCACGAACTCGCCAACGCGGATGGTGCGCGAGAACATCAGAATCATGCCGCTGGCGCCCTGGCCCACGATGCTGGAAGCGCCCAGCGAAATCATCAAACCCAAAAGCACCGACACGCCCTTGAAGGCCTCGGAGCCTGAGCCCGGCAGATAGGGATAGGCCATCACCAGCGCGAACATCCAAACGGCGAAGCTGATGATGCGGCGCGTGGCGCGCACGGTGTCGCGGTCCAGCCAGCCCAAGCTGACTTCGCCGCGCTCGATGCGGTCAAACACCGGGCTCATGATGTTGATGGACGTGCGAGCGATGGCAAAGATCACCAGCGCCACAAACAGATCGGGCAAGGCATGCAAGATGCCCATGGCGATCCGTCCCGCCACATGCAGCAAGTAGCCACTGAGCTGCTCACCCCAGGGCCGGGTGTAGGGGAATTGGCTCAGCACATAACTGAGCCATTGGTAGGACAGCAAAGCCAGCAGCCCCCAGCTGGCCAGTCGCAGCGCCAGGTGTAAAAAGGTCAGCACCTTGTCGCGCTGCAGCAGCTGGGTACCGGCGATTTCCAAGCGCACATGCTTGGTCCGCATCAAGCCCACCAGCTTGGACGCAGCCAGATTGCGCCCGCGCAGCACCAACAGCACCAGACCCACAAAAACGGCCGAGGCCACCAGCGTGGCCAGCGCGCCATGCCACAGGCGCGAGCCATCGCGGCTCTCACGGGTTTCGTTGATGACTTGTTCCAGCTGGTGCTTGGCGTGGCTGGCCGCTTGCTCCAGCGTTTCGCGCTCATCCAGATTGACGTCGTCCGCGGTGAGGAAGAAGACCATCTCGCCATCCACCATCAGCACCCGGCCCTGGAGTTCTTTGCGCACCGTCACCACGCCCGCGCCCACCCGCGCCAGCAACTCGTTGATGACCAGCTGAGCCCGGCGCGCCCGATCCGCCGGCTGCGTGCCCATGAAAGTGGCCCGGAAAGCGGTGATCTGGCGATTCAACACCATCACCGGCACGCCCTCGCTGGCCGGCAAGGCGCCGCCCTGGGCGAGCAAGGCGCCAGCCGCTTCCGGCGCATCGCCTGGCTCGGTGGCGACGCTGGTGGGCGCCGGCGCGGCTTGTTCTTGCTGCTGACGCGGCTGCTTGTGAGGCGCCGCCTGGGCCGTCGGCGTGGCAAGCAAAGTGCCCGCAGCCAGTGCCATCAGGCAGGACAGAGTGATGGCAAAAGACAGGCGCAAGCGGAGGGTGGCGAGCATGGTGAAGATCGGGCCCGAGGGCGGCGAGTTGGGAACGCAGCGTTCGATGCGGGTGAGCATATCGCCTTGGCCGGGGGGCGGCCATCACAGAGATTCACCTTCATGCGCAGCGGCATCCACTGGACTCAGTGGAACTCGACGCTTCGCTTGCTGCACGCAAGAAGCAGCGCCAGCCGCCGCCCTCGCCAGCTCAGAGCCTGAAGGCCTGCACCGCCGCGTCCATGCTCTCCGCCTGACCGCGCAAAGCCATTGCTGAGGCGGCCGATTGCTCGACCAAGGCAGCGTTTTGCTGCGTCATCGCATCGATGGCGCGCACGGCATCACCCAGGTCATGAGTCTGTTCGGCCTGGCTGCGGGCCTGGCCGTCCATGCCCTGGATCACGCTGCTCACCTGGTTCACCTGGGCAAGAATGTTTTTCATGGCTTGGCCGGCATCGGTGGCCAAGGTGGCGCCGCTTTCCACCCGCTCAACGGAGCTCTGAATCAAGACCTTGATCTCGCGCGCCGCCGCAGCACTGCGCCCGGCGAGCGAGCGCACCTCGGCCGCCACCACCGCAAAGCCGCGCCCTTGCTCGCCGGCGCGGGCGGCTTCAACGGCGGCGTTCAGGGCCAGGATATTGGTCTGGAAGGCCAGGCCGTCGATCAAGCCGGTGATGTCGGCAATGCGATTCGATGACTCGTGGATGGACGCCATGGTGCTGGCCAGTTGCTCCACCACCCGGCCACCATCGCCCGCCACGCCGGAGGTGCGCTGCGCCAGGCCGGCCGCCTCGCCCACGGCGCGGGTGCTGTCGCGCACCACCTGGTCCAGGAAGTCCACATTGGCCGAGGTTTGCTGCAGCTGCGCCGCCGCCTGCTCGGTGCGCGAGGCCAGGTCTTGATTGCCCAGGGCGATCTCCTGCGCCGCGCTGCGAATATTGCCGGCGCCGGCGTGTATCTCTTCCACCAGCTGGCGCAGCCGCGCTTGCATATGCTGCAGTGCCACCAGCACCCGGCCCATCTCATCACGCCGGCCCAGCGGCACCGGCTGGCTCAGGTCGCCGCCCGCAATGCGTTCGGCCACGTCAATCATCTGCGCCACCGGCGCCAGCAAATGACGCATGGCGCGCAGCATCACCCAGCCCATGACGGACAGCAGCAGGACCAAGGTGCTCAGCAAGGCATTGCGTTTGAAAGCGCTTTGCTCGCGGCGCTGCGTCAACTCAGTGCCCAGGGTTTTGAGCACCTGGGCCGAGAGCTCCGACTGCAGCGCGGCCGCATTGGAAAAGCTGGCCGCCAACTGCTCCAGCGGATAGTTCACATCCAGGCTCACCGCCTTCAAGGCCTCATCCACCAGCTTGCGTTGCTGCTGCGCCTGGGGCAGCAGTGCGCTGAGGGCAGGAGCCAGGTGGCTCTCGCTGCCACTGGCATGAATCGCCAGGCGCACCTCTTGCTGCAAGGCCTCATTGCTCTCGCGGTAGCGGGTCAGGGCTGCCGTGAGCTGAGCGATTTCATCCACCGCGGCGGCGCGCGCCATGCTGCTAAGTTCAGACAAGGCATCGCCCACCTGGGGCGAAATCTGCAGGCCGGCGATGACCGCGTGATACAGAGCCGGGTCGACCTCCAGCGACAGGCCCGCATCATGATTGAGCTCGCCCATGGCGCGGAAGCTTTGCGCCGCCAGCGCCTGGTGGCCGCCCAGCAGCTTGGCCAGGTCCAGCTGGCCATCGCGCACGGCGGCGGCGAGCGCGTCGAACTGCGTGCTCACGGCTTTGACTGCGGCGAGATTGCGGGCGGATGCGTCTTCATTGACGGCCAACCGCGCCGTGATGGTGGCCAGCGCCGCACGCACCGCCTGTTGCGCGGCCGGCAATTCCTCGCGCGCGGCAGGCCGGGTGGACAAGGCCTCGGCACCAAGCTGGCGGTGCATTTGCATGGCCTTCAACGCCGCTTGCCAGGCTTCATTGGGCGGCAAGCCCTGGGCCTCGCGCGCAGCCTGCTCGGATTCGCTGGCGTATTTGCCAATCAGCAAAGCGCTGGGCACCACGCTCAGCAGCAGAGCGATCAGCCCGACCAGGATGAAGCGGGTTTTCAGACTCAGATGGTGTTGGGTCATGCGGGTCGACTCGTCGTGTGTAGATTCAAGGGGCTTGGAAAGGGCGAGGCCATGCATCGGCATGGGGCAGCCCGCCTCAGACTCGCGCGGGAAACGTTGGCGAGGCAGGGTGGGCGGCGTTGAAGTGAGGCGCGACTGCCGCGCTCGTTCGGGCTTGGCGGTGCCGCCAAGGGCTTGCGCAGTGGCCCGGGCATGGCCTCAGGGCTGGGCGAGCGAGGTCTGTGGAGTCGAGATGCAAGTCAGAAATTCGGGCTAGCGCTAGGCGTCAATCCCTAATTCTCCTGAGCAGGCATGTCATCACGATGACATTTGCGGCCGACGCGGCCCTGGCCCCGCGCGCGCACTCTGCCCCAGCGCAGTGCACAGGCTGGGACTAGGTTCAAGTCCGTACATAAAGCGCACCAAGATCGCTCAAGCTCAGGCCTTGCAGGCGCACCGGCATGGGCCCTGGCTCAGGCACAGGGCTTGCATTGCTGGATGCATCAATCTGGTTCACGCCCACCGGGAGTCATTTCACTCATGCATGCGCTCACTCTTCCCGCACCGGGTCATTTCGATGAAATGCTGTTGGCCAGCGGCGCACTCAGGCCGCACTACCAGGCTTTTGCCGATTGGCTGCACGCCCAGACGCCCGCCGCCCTGGCGCAAAAGCGCGCCGAGGCTGACTTGCTTTTCCACCGCGTCGGCATCACCTTCGCGGTCTACGGCGATGAGGCCGGCGCGGAACGCCTGATTCCTTTCGACACGGTGCCGCGCATCGTGCCGGCTTCGGAGTGGCAGATGCTGGAAGCCGGGCTGCGCCAACGCGTCAGCGCCCTCAACAAATTCCTGTGGGACATCTATCACGACCATGAAATCATCAAGGCCGGCCTGATCCCCGCCGAGCAGGTGTTTGCCAATGCGCAGTACCAGCCGGCCATGCAGGGCCTGGACCTGCCGCTGGGCATTTACGCCCACATCACCGGGGTCGATCTGATTCGCCATTCCGACGGCGGCTACTACGTGCTGGAAGACAATCTGCGCGTGCCCTCGGGTGTCAGCTATATGCTGGAAAACCGCAAGATGATGATGCGGCTCTTCCCCGAGCTGTTCGCCCGCTACTCGGTGGCGCCAGTGGCGCACTACCCCACCCTGCTGCTCAATACCTTGCGCCACGCCAGCGTGGCCGAGCACCCGACCTGCGTGGTGCTGACGCCGGGCCCCTTCAACAGCGCCTACTTCGAGCACGCCTTCCTGGCCCAGCAGATGGGGGTGGAGCTGGTGGAGGGTCAAGACCTCTTCGTCAAAGACGAGTTTTTGTACATGCGCACCACCGTGGGCCCGAAGCGGGTGGATGTGATCTACCGCCGCATCGACGACGCCTTCCTCGACCCGCTGGCCTTCCGCGCCGACTCCATGCTGGGCGTGCCGGGCCTGCTCTCGGTCTACAAGCAGGGCCATGTGATTCTGGCCAATGCCATCGGCACCGGCGTGGCGGACGACAAATCCATCTACCCCTATGTGCCGGACATGATCCGCTTCTACCTGAACGAGGAACCCATCCTGCACAACGTGCCGACCTGGCAATGCCGCAAGCCGGCCGATCTGGACCATGTGCTGGCCAATATGGGCGATTTGGTTGTCAAGGAGGTGCACGGCGCGGGCGGCTACGGCATGTTGGTGGGGCCGGCCTCCACCCAGGCCGAGATCGAAGACTTCCGCGCCCGCGTCAGCGCCAACCCGAGCAACTACATCGCCCAGCCGACGCTATGCCTCTCCAGCTGCCCCACCTTTGTGGAGGCCGGCATCGCACCGCGCCATATTGACCTGCGGCCTTTTGTGCTGACCGGCAAGGAGGTCACCATGGTGGCCGGCGGCCTGACACGGGTGGCGCTCAAGCAAGGCTCGCTGGTGGTGAACAGCAGCCAAGGCGGCGGCACCAAAGACACTTGGATTCTGGAGGCCTGATCATGTTGAGTCGAACCGCCGCCCAGCTTTACTGGATGAGCCGCTACGTGGAGCGCGCCGAGAATCTCGTGCGCATGCTGGACGTGACCTATTCCCTCTCACTGCTGCCGCAGTCGCGTGGCGCCATGACCGAGTTGGCAGCACCTCTGGCCGTGACCGGCACGCTGGAGGCCTTCACCAAAAGCAATCAGGCTCTGCAAGCCGACCAGCTGTTTCACTTCATGGCGCTGGACCTCAACAACCCGGCTTCGGTGCTGAGCTGCCTGCGCCAGGCGCGTGAGAACGCCCACGCAGTGCGCGGCCAGATCACCGCCGAGATGTGGGAGGCCATCAACGCCACCTGGCTGGACGGGCGCGAACTGCCCAAGCGCGGCGTGCCCAATGTGTCGACATTTTTCGACTGGGTGAAGGAGCGCTCGCACCTGATCCGCGGCGCCACCCAGGGCACTTTGCAGCGCAACGATGCCTACTACTTCATCCGCCTGGGCACCTTCATCGAACGTGCCGACAACACCGCCCGCTTGCTGGATGTGAAGTCGCAGCTGATCGAACCGGCCCAGGCCAATCTGGCGCCGGTGAAGGTGGCGGCGGAAAGCGCGCAGGACTTCTACACCTGGAGCGCACTGCTGCGCTCGCTCTCCGCCTTCGAGGCTTATCACGCGGTTTACAGCGACCGGCTGGACGCGCGCCGGGTGGCCGAGCTGCTGATCTTGCGCCCCGATGTGCCGCGCTCGCTGCGCGCTTGCTGCGACGAAATCCGCGATGTACTGCCGCATATCGAGGCCCGCAGCGGCTCGCGGGATGCCGGCCGCATCGTCAAGCAAATGGCCGGGCGCATGGCTTTGCGCCTGGAACATGGTACGGTGGACGAAGTGCTGGAGCTGGGCGTGCACCATTGGCTCACGACCTTCCTGGCCAAGTCAGCACAGCTGGGCGACGCGGTACGCGAAGCCTATTTCGAGGCCAATTGAGCGGCCTCTGAACGACGACCTGGGTCTTGCCGTGCACCTCGCCATCCACCACGAAACGGTTTACCGCTACGCCAGCCCCGTCAAGCGCAGCACCCAATACCTGCGCCTGACGCCGGTGGACACCCCCCACCAAAAGGTGTTGAGCTGGGCCCTGGACTTACCCGCCCAGGCCAGCCGCTGCCTGGACGCCTACGGCAATGTGATGCATGTGCTGAGCATGGACCAGCCGCACAGCGAGATCCACCTCTTCGCCCGCGGCGTGGTGGAAACGCTGGACGCCCCGCCCGCCCCGGACCCGCAGGACGGGCGCTTCCCCCCAGCCGTGTTCCTGCGCGACTCGCCCCTGACCCAGGCCGATGCCGCACTGCGCGCCTTTGCTGCCGGCCATGCCGAAGCCGTGGCGGCTCAGCCCCTGCAAGGCCTGCTGGGCCTGATGCATGCCCTGGCCCAACACATGCCCTACACGCCCGGCACCACCGACGCCGCCACGCCAGCGGCCGAAGCCTTTGAGCGCCGGCTGGGCGTTTGCCAGGATCACGCCCAAGTGTTCGCCACCTGCGCGCGCCTGCTCGGTGTGCCAACGCGTTACGTCAGCGGCTATCTGGCCACCGATGCCGAACATGTGGCCAGCCACGCCTGGGCCGAGGCCCGACTGCCCGGCACGGCCGAGCAAGGTGGCGGCTGGCTGGGTTTTGATGTGTCGAACCAATGCCTGGCGGATGCGCGTTATGTGCGCCTGGCCATCGGCCTGGACTATCTGGACGCCTGCCCCGTGCGCGGCATGCGCTTAGGCGGCGGCATCGAGGCGATGCAGGCCGCGGTGCAAGTGACGCTGGCCAGCGCTCAGACCCAAGCCTGAGCGGCCTGGGATAATTGCCCCTCTATCTAGCCTTCACCAGCCCACCGCCACCATGACTTATTGCGTCGCCATGCGCCTCAACGCGGGCCTGCTGTTCGCCTCCGACTCCCGCACCAATGCCGGGGTGGACCAGATCGCCACCTTCCGCAAGATGAGCATCTTCGAGGTGCCGGGTGAGCGCCTGATCACCTTGCTGAGCGCCGGCAATTTGGCCACCACCCAAAGCGTGGTGACCCTGCTGCGCCAGCGCCTGCTGGACCACAAAGACCACCTCAACAACCGCCGCAGCATGTACGACGTGGCCGAGTTGGTGGGCAAGACGGTGAAGGAAATCGTGGCCCGCGATGCCAATGCGCAAAGCCTGGGCCAGGGCGTGGACTTCGGCGGAAACTTCATCGTCGGCGGCCAAATCAAGGGCGAAGAGCCGCGCATCTTCCACGTCTACGCGCAGGGCAATTTCATCGAAGCGACCGAGGACACGCCCTACTTCCAGATCGGCGAATCCAAGTACGGCAAGCCCATCATCGACCGCGTCATCAACCCCAGCACCTCGCTGAAGGAAGCGGCCAAATGCACGCTGGTCTCGTTTGACTCGACCATTCGCAGCAATCTCTCGGTCGGCCTGCCCATCGATATGCTGCTCTACCTCAGCGACAGCTTCGCCCCCGCCGAGCCGCACCGCATCACCGCCAGCGACCCCTACTTCAATATGCTGCGCAATAGCTGGGGCGAGGGGCTGAAGAAGGCCTTCGCGGCCCTGCCGGACGAGGACTGGTTCAGCAAGTAATCAAGCTTGAATCAATGGCGGCCAGCCCGGGCCGCCGACCCGCCTGCTCAGACGGGGCCGTCCACCCGCATCGAGTAATCCACCGCACGCACATCCTTGGTCAGGCGGCCGATGGAGATGCGGTCTACGCCGGTGGCGGCGATCCAGCGCAGCTGCTCCAGCGCCACGCCGCCCGAGACCTCCAGCAAGGCGCGGCCGGCATTCAAGGCCACGGCCTCGCGCATCATGGCCTCGCTGAAGTTGTCCAGCAGCACGCTCACCGCACCGGCGCCCAGGGCCTCTTGCAGCTGGGCAATGCTTTCCACTTCGACTTGAATATCGACGCCAGACTGCAAGGCCTGCGCCGCATGCAGGGCCGCGGCCACGCCGCCGGCTGCGGCGATATGGTTTTCTTTAATCAGGATGCCGGCATACAGCGCCAGCCGCTGATTGGCGCCACCGCCCACCCGCACCGCGTACTTCTGCGCCAGGCGCAGGCCGGGAATGGTTTTGCGGGTGTCCAGCACGGCGCAGCCGCGCGGGTTGCTGCTGGCGCCCTCGATGGCCTTCACATGCGCATGGGTGAGCGAGGCGGTGGCCGAGAGCAATTGCAGAAAGTTCAGCGCCGGGCGTTCGGCCGAAAGCAGCGCGCGGCCATCGGCCTCGATGCGGCAGACCAGGGTGTCGGCCACCATCTCGGCGCCCTCGGCATACAACCACTCGATGCGGGCGCTGGGGTCGAGCGCGGCGAACACGCCCTCGAACCAGTCACGTCCGCACAGCACGGCCGCTTCGCGCACCCGCACATGCGCTTTGACGCGGCGCCCGGCCGGCACCAGCTGCGCGGTCCAGTCGCACACGCCGATGTCTTCCTGCAGCGCTTCGCGGATATTGCGGGCGCGGGCTTCGGTGAGGGTTTCGTTGTGGTCGAACATGGCGGCGCCTGAGCTGAAATCGGGCCGCTAGTTTAGTTTCTTCAGCGCTGGCTCCGGCGCGCTCGGCCAGAGCCAGCCGAGCCGCGTCAGGCCGGCTCGCTGATCCACAGCGTCAGCGGCGGCAGGCCGGCGATCTCGCCGGTAATCATGTCGCCCGGCTGCAGCGGGCCCACGCCCTCGGGCGTGCCGGTGTAGATCAAGTCGCCGGGCTGCAGGTGATAGAGCTGGGACAGATTGGCCACGATCTCGGGCACGCTCCAGATCATGTCGGACAGATCGCCTTTTTGCTTGGGCACGCCATTGACCGCCAGGCTGATACTGCCTTGCGTCATCGGGCCGGTCTCGCTGGCCCGCACCAGCTCGGTGATGACCGCGCTTTGCTCAAAGCCCTTGGCCGTGTCCCAGGGCCGGCCGGCGGCCTTGGACTCGGCTTGCAGATCACGCCGGGTCATGTCCAGACCGGCGCCATAAGCCCAGACGGCGGCGCCGGCGGAGTCCGGCGTGAGCTTGAAGACCGGGGCGCCGATGGCGATCACCAGCTCCATCTCGTAGTGGTAGTTCTTGGTGCCCGGTGGGTAAGGCACGGTGGCACCCGAAGGCACCAGGGCGCTGGCGGGCTTGGTGAAGTAGAAGGGCGCCTCGCGCTCGGGGTTACCGCCCATTTCGCGCGCATGGGCGGCGTAATTGCGGCCCACACAGAAAATGCGGCTGACGGCGTAACGCGCCGTGCTGCCACGTACGGCCACGCTGGGCTGCTCGGCAGGCGGGAAAATATAGACGGTGGGAGTGTTAGCGCTCATGATGGTCGAAGGCAGGTCAGGCATGATGAGTAAGACGCACAGCATACTTGGGCAGCGGCGCCGGAAACGGCCGAATTTGGCATGCTTTGCGCACAAATGTGAGCAGCAGCCTCGCGCCGCGCTTGGAATGGTTTAGGGTGGCGGCCATGTTCATTTCACGTGCGTTCACACCTCTTCATGCCGGCCTTCATGCCGGCCTGTTGCCGCTGGCCATCAGCCTGTGCCTGGGCGGCTGCGCCAGCCGAAATGGCCCGCCCCCCGGCGGCGCCAACAGCAAGCCCGCCAGCAGCGGCAGCTGGCCCGAGAAAGACGGCCCCGGCGCCTCGCCGCCGGCCAATCTGCACCTGGTGCCCAATGCCAGCCCGCAGCTGGAGAGCATTCGCAAAGGTGGCCCCAACAAGCCTTACGAGGTGCTGGGGGAACGCTACGAACCCGAGACGGGCGACGTCCCCCTGGTGCAGCGCGGCCTGGCCTCCTGGTACGGCAATAAGTTCCATGGCCGGCCCACCGCCAGCGGCGAGGTCTACAACATGTATGCCATGACGGCGGCCCACGCCACCATGCCCATCCCCAGCTATGCGCGGGTGCGCAACCCAGGCAATGGCCGCGAAGTGATTGTGCGCATCAATGACCGCGGGCCCTTCCACAAGGGCCGCGTCATTGACCTGAGCTACACCGCCGCGCTCAAGCTCGGGGTGCTGCACGGCGTGTCCACAGTGGAGGTGAGCCGCATCACTTACGAAGACATCCGCAGCGGCAAATGGCAGGGCGAGGACGGCAAGCCGGCCGACACCCCTGTGTTCGCTGCCACCGAAGCGGTGGGCGCGCCGCAAGCGCCCAGCACGGCCACCTTGGCCTTGGCGGGCAGCCTGCCCGCCCCGGTGACGGCGCCCAGCGTCATGCCGGCCAAGGCGGCACCGGGCTTCTGGGTGCAGTTCGGCGCCTTCAGCAAGCTGGCAGGCGCCGAGTCCTTCCGGCAAAAACTGGTTCAGGAGGCCGACTGGATGGCGCCCTTGCTGGCCGTCTTCAAGGACAACAATTTGCACCGCTTGCAAGCCGGCCCCTACGCCAGCCGGGAAGATGCCGGCCGCGCCGCCGAGCGGGTGCGCCTGGCCCTGGCCGTGCAAGGCGTTGTTCTGGAGCGGCGCTGAGCCACGGCCCGTTGCCCCCAGCCTGCAAATGCACTTGTGTCGCGCTTGTGTAGAAGCGGCCAAATAGCGATCATCCTGCTAGCCTCCCGACACCCTGCGTCATGCCACTCTTCGATGCCAATACCCTGTTGCTGGTGATCGCTGTATTCAACGGCTTCATGGTGCTGGTGTGGCTGGTCTTGGCGCGGCTGTTCCGCATTGCCCCCAAAGCCAGCCTCTTGCTGGCGGCGGCCAATCTGAGCTCGTTGCCCGGCTTGTACTGCCCTTCTTGCGCATTGGCGTGGCCGGCAGCGCTTGGCCCCTGGATGCACCAATTGCCGCTGCTGCTGAGCCTGTGCTTTCTGTCCTTGGGTGTGCAAAGGCTGACGCGCTTGCAGTTCCGTTACGGCCCGGTGCTGCTGATTGGCGGCGTCACGGCACTGAGCATGCTGGGCTTGAATGCTGCGGGGCGGTCGGCGCAAGCCATCAGCGCTTTCGCCCTTGGCGCCAGTATCCTGGCGCTGTTCTGTGCCCGTGATGTGCTGCAGAGCGGCCGCATCGGCCGCCACAAGCTGGTGACTTTTTGGCTCTTATTGCCCTACTGCTTGCTGATCTTGTTGCTGCTGGCCCAGGCAAGCGCCTTTCTCTGGTTCCCCAACGCGACGCATTGGTTTGTGCGCGGCCAGGTCTCCAACCTGATCGCCAGCTGGACCCAGCTCTTCATTTCGCTGTGCATAGGCATCGGCCTGGTGGGCGTGCTGGTGGGGCGGTTGGTGCTGCGCATCACCCATATGACCTTGCGTGACCCGCTGACCGACACCTTGAATCGCCGCGCCATTGCCAGTGCCTTGCGGCCGCTGCAAGCCCAGGTGGAGCGCGGCCAGGTGCACAGCTTGGTCATGATCGATGTGGATCACTTCAAGTCCATCAACTCCAATTACGGCCATGCCGGTGGCGATGCGGCCTTGCTGCACCTGGTCAGCCTGCTGCGCGCCAATATGCGGGCGGTGGATCAGCTGGGCCGCCTGGGCGGTGAGGAGTTCTGCTTGCTGCTGCCCCACACCTCCCTGGCCGATGCCTGCCGGGTGGCCGAGCGCATGGCGCAGGCGGTGCGCAGCCAGACCCTGCAATGGGGCGAGCAGTCGATCCCCATGACCGCCAGCTTCGGCGTGGCCCGCTGCATCGCGGGCGACCCGGGCGGCGAGCAAAGCATGGCCCGGGCCGATGCCCAGCTCTACCGGGCCAAGGCCGCCGGCCGTGACCGCGTTTGCGCCGAAGCCGAGGATGACTCGGACGCCGTCAGCGCCAGCAACTTCCAACAGCCCGCCAAGGCGGTGTCGCCATGAACGCCGATCCCATCACCCTGATGGCAGCCCTGGTGCTGATGCTGGTGCTGGCCAGCCTGTCTTGGGCGGCCCTGTCCACGGTGCTGCGAGATGCCGTGCAAGTGTCGCGCTGCATGGCCCTGGCCAATGGCCTGATCGCCGTTTCATTGGCCACCCATGCCTTGCGCGGCCTGGCGCCAGATTTGCTGACGCACTGGGGCTCAGACCTGTGTTCCCTGGCCGGCCTGGCCTTGCTGCGCGCCAGCATTCCCGCGCTGAGCAACAAGGCCTTGGCCTGGCGCAGCGGGCTGGCGGTCTGGTTGGTGGCAGGCATGGCGCTGGGTGTCATGCCCTACGAGGGCGATCTGCGCTGGCACAGCCGCGTGGTGTTCAGCGCCCTGGCCTTGCTGGCCCTGCTGGCGGCACTGGACGCCTGGCGGCAGCTGCGTGAGCGACTCAAGGCCGGCATGTCCACGATCTTGTCCAGCCCCTTCTTTCTGGTCGCTTTGCTTTTGGCAACGCGGGTTGTGGAGTCCTTTTTCCTCTCGGAGCAGCTCAACGATCTGCGCAGCGCCAATGCCTTGAACCTGAGCTTTCTGTGGTCAAGCCTGCTGATGAATCTGCTGCTGAACACCACCATGGCCTTCTTGGTGCTGATGACGCTGATTCTGCGCATCCAGCAACTCACCCGGCTCGATCCCCTGACCCAGACCCTGAACCGACGCGCCCTGCAAGAAGCCATCGACACCGAGCATCTGCGCCTGCGGCGCGGCAAGCCCTATGCCCTGGTGATGATGGACATGGATCACTTCAAAAAACTCAACGACGGCCTGGGCCACGCAGCCGGCGATGCGGCCTTGCAGCAGACGGTGGCCATCCTCAAGCAATGCATGCGCGATGTGGACGCGCTGGGGCGCATTGGCGGTGAAGAGTTCTGCGTGCTGCTGCCGCTGACCGGCCTGGCCGGCGCCGCCCTGGTGGCCGAGCGCATGCGCCGCATGGTGGAGGACTGCGACTTCCAATGGCAGGGCAAGTCCTGGCCCCTGAGCGCCAGCTTCGGCATCGCCGAGGCCCTGCCCAGCGACGTCAGCGCGGAGACCGTGCTGCAACGCGCCGACTTAGGCCTCTACTGGGCCAAGGCGCAGGGGCGCAATCTGGTGCTGGCGCGGGAGAGTTGAGCGGCTGAGCGCGGCGCGCTCGCGCTGGGCGCAAACCGGCCGCATGCGGCCACGAACTCAGGCCAAGGCCACCCGGTTGCGGCCCAGATATTTGGCCCGCAACATGGCGCTTTCGGCCCGCACCACCAGCAAGTCGGTGGCATAGGGCGGCGCATTGGCCAGGCCGATGCTGAGGGTCACATCCAGATCTGGCGCCAGCTGCACCCAGGCATAGGCCTCCACGGCTTGGCGCAGGCGCTCGCAGACCTCGAAAGCGCGGTCCGGCACCGTGTCGGGTAAGACCACCAAAAACTCTTCGCCACCCCAGCGCAGCAGCAGATCGCTGGCGCGGGTGTTGTCGCGCAGCATTTGCGCCAGCACCTGCAGCACCCGGTCGGCCACGGCCCGGCCATGGCGCTCGTTGATGATCTTGAAACGGTCCACATCGACCAGGGCCACCGTCAAAGCCGCCCCGCTGCGTTCGGCGCGCTGCATGATGGCGGGCATGCGTGCGGCCATGCAGCGATGGTTACCCAGGCCGGTCAGCGGATCGCGCAGCTGCGCATCCTCAGCTTCGCTGCGCACGGCCGGGTCCATCGCCTCAGTCATGCCGGGCGCCGCGCTGGCGCTTGCCAAGGCCCGCTCGGCCTCCATGCGGCTGACGAAGAAGCGCGCCTGCGCACGCAGCTGCGAAGCGCTGCGCTCGCGCGCAATGGCCTGGTGGCATTCCAGATGATGCAGGGCCGGCTCGGCCAGGCCTAAGGCCTTGTTCGCGCGGTAGGCGGCGTGATGCAGACGCAGGGCAATATGGGCTTTGACGCGGCCCGCGGCACTGGCCAGCACGCCTTCCAGCAATTGCTTGGCGGCCTGCGCCTGCCCTTGCGCCAGATACAACTCGGCCTGTGAGCAACGCAAGCGCCAGCCCAGAGCCTGGTAGCCCTGGCGATCGGCCAATTGCACGCTGGCCGCCAAAACGGCCTCGGCCTCGGCCAATTCGTGCAGATGCAGCAGTACCTCACCCCGATTGGTATCGCACAAGGCCAGCAGATAGTTGTCGCCCAGCGTCAAGGCATGCGGCCGCACTGCCAGGCCATGCAGGCGCGCGCGCTGCAAAGCATCCAGGCGTTCACGCTGATGCTCGGGGTGCTGGCTGTGATTGAGCAGATTGAACAAGCCCAGCGCCACGGTGGCCAGATTGTTGTGCGAAACCATGCGCTCAAATTCGCTGGCGTCATCGCCCAGCAGGGCCGCTGCTTCGTTCATCAGGCGCTCGGCCTGCCAGGGGTCGCCCATGCGCTCCAGGCAGGCGCCCACGGAGTTCAGGGCCACCGCCACCATGCGCTTGTCGCCCAGCTCACGCGCGCGCGCCAGGCTTTCGTTGATATGGGCCAGCGCGGCCTCGAACTCGCCCAGATCGGCACTGGCGAAGGCCATCCAGCGCAGGAGTTCGCACAAACGGGTGGTGCTGCCTTGCTCGCGCAACAAGGGCAGCAGATCTTCACTGGCGGCGAGCATGGCTTCGGTGTCGCCATGGCGGTAGAGGAAGAAGGCGCGCAGCACGGCGGCGCTCAGATGCTCCTCCAGAAAACCTTGGGCCCGCGCACTCTCCCAAGCGCGCTGAGCCAGCGCCAAGCCGGCTTCCACATTGCCTTGGCGCTGCGCATTGGCCTCATGCAGCCATTGCTGTATTTGGTCGCAGGAAACGTCACTGCAGGGGACTTCGGGCATGGTGGGAGACAAGCTTGGCGAAGCTCGTAGCGTAGCGTAAGAATTCACCTCCGCCGAGGTGAACGGCACAGCGCTCAGTGCAGGGCCTCGACTTCGCGCTCACGCCAGGTGCTGGGGGCTTGGCCAGTCCAGCGCCGGAAGGCGCGGGTGAAGCTGGAGATTTCGGCAAAGCCGAGGATGAAGGCCACGTCCTGCACATCATGCTCGGGGTCGCGCAACAGGTTTTGCGCCAACTCCAAGCGGGTTTGCTGCAACAACTCGGCGAAGCCGAAGTTCTCAGCCTCCAGGCGGCGCTGCAAAGTGCGCTCGCTCAGATGCATACGCTGCGCCACCAAGGCGCGCGACACATCGCCGGAAGGCAGCAAGTCCAGCAAATGCGCGCGCACCTGGCTGTGCGTGGCGCCATGCCCCAGCGTGGCCCGGGTAGCCGCCAAGATCTTCTCGGCATTCAATGCCAGGCCGGGATGGCCGCCGGGCAAAGGGGCATCCAGCTGGGCCGCTGTGAACGCGATGGCGGTGGACGCCGCCCCCATCTGCGGGCGGCAAGCCAGGTAGCTCGTCAGGGCTTCGCTGGCGGCGTTTTCCCCATGAGCCAGGCGCACGCCAGCGGTCGTGAACGGGGTGCTGCCTGGCACGGTCGGATAGGCGCTGCGGCAGAGCTTGAGCATCACGCCCGCCCAGGCATTGTGGGTCAGAGGCAGCAGTTCGGGCGCGGCGCGGTACTGCAGCCAGCTCAGCTCGCCCTCATGCTGCAAGCTCAGCACCGCCACTGAGCTGACCAGATCGTAATAACGCACCAGGCGCCGAATCCCCTCGCGCAAGCTGGTGCTGGCCAGCCAGGCCATGCCCAGAACCCCCAGCGCGCGCAGATTGAACTGCTCGGCCACCTCCACCGCCAAGCTGGGGTCGTGGCCGGTGGCCTGATCGGCCAGGCGCCAAAGCTTGAGCGTATTGGCGGGGCTGATGCGAAGCCGCCCTGCCAAAAACGGCGCGGGCTCGATATGCGCTTGCCTCAGCAGGCCGTCGGCATCCAGGCCGCGCAGACGCAATGCTTGATGCAAAGGCAGCAGCAGGCCACTGGCTAGG
>NZ_CAMFJS010000024.1 GCF_945956965.1 uncultured Roseateles sp. | reverse complement strand
TACAAGGGGAAAATTCGTAAAACGCGGCGACGCATAAACTCGGTAGCCCCGGTGTTATCACACGGCAGGCTGCCCGATGATAAGTAGATAACTATTCCGCTAATGACAAAGAATAGCGATACCCCGGCAGCACCTGGATGCCAAATATTAAAGTCAGGGTTGATGCGTGAGTTTGCATAAAAGGTGATGTGCGTTAGTAATACAAGTGCGGCAGCTACAAAACGCAAAGCTTGAATGTTCTCAATTCGGCCTGTTTGACCGTTTTTTATTGGATCGCTTGCATTCATTGTTGTTCCGGTGCTATGGAGATGTGCTGGCTATACTATTCAATGACCAAGTTTCCTGGTCCTTGCTTGTTTTAGTGCCTCGCTGACTCGACGAGCCCGCATATGCCTAGTCGTGTGTTGGACGTTGTGTGAGGGGCGGGCGGTTCGTCAGCTTCTGTTATGGGCTACAAAGTTTGAGGTAGCTCTCGGCAATTCCTCGCCAGCGATAACGGTCGCGCAAATTCGTGAGATTTTTGTTGGCAATTCGACCGGTGTTCTCGCCTTGGAGGAGCCTGGCTAGGTCCTGTGCATCACGGAAATACTCTCCCTCATGATCCAACGTTGAACGATTGAACACACAGTCATACGCTAGCATCCGATCGGTGTGCTGAATCGCTTCGACTAGGGATGGATTCGTGCCGCCGACGCTGTGGCCGTGCAAATAGCCGCTCGCGTTGCTGCGCAATGCTGCGAGTCGTGCCACGTCGTAGACGGGGTCCATCAGCGTGATGCCTTGCTGGTCTGCATAGCGTGTCTTGAGTTCCCGACCATAGTTGCTTGCTGCCCAATTGCCAACGAACACCAATCGACTACCTGACATTACGGCAGCCTCCAGAATCATGTGGCAGTTGTTCTCGGGTTCGATGCGGGCGATTGAGAGCCAGTAGCCCGTTTCTGGCGCATAGCCTGCGGGTTCAACCAGCGTATGGTCCCCTCCGTAGGCAATCAGTACTGGCTCAATGCCGTGTAAATCGCGAGCCAGTGTCACAAGTGCAGCGTTGTCTGCAATGATCGCCTTGGAGAAGCGCGTTGCGCACCATTCGAGTCCGCGCAGCACCTTCTTCGCAAATCCACCAAATTTGTCCCGGCGCCATTCCATGCCATCGATGTTGGTCACAATCCGCATGCTTGGTCGTAGCAGGCGCAGCACAGGCAGGAACCAAGCGCCGGAATAGCCCAGCACGAGCAGTGTGTCGACACGTGCAACCAATGAAGCGTGAAGCATCGCCAAGGGGTCGTGCAGCATGCTCTGTGCGCCGTTGGCCCGGAGAGGAACGAAGACGCGTCGATGCCCTGCGAAGGGAGTCGCCTCGGCATCCTCCGGGTAAGCGCTGCGTTGGCAGTAGAGGACCAATTTCGCTTGGCTCGGGGTCAAGTTACTCGCCAATTGCTCAACTAAGGTCTCGAAGCCGCCGTATCGTGCTGGTACGCCAACGGTGCCAATGATGCCGATATGGGGAGAGGGGGAAGCTTTTGCAGTCAAGGTGTCAGGAGAATCTGGATTGCGCCCTGTCTAAAGGCATCCGTGGTGAAGTTTGCCCGGCGAATTGCACAAGATTCGACCAATTTGGCATAGCGTAGTGGATCTGCGTGGAGCGCGCGAATATCGTTTGCGATGGCAAGTGCGTCACGTGATGGGTGGTCGAAAGCCAAAGCGTCTTCTGCTACTTCAGCAACGACTTGAGAACCGGCTGTCGCTACCGGCACAAGATGCGCGATTGATTCTGCGGCCACGAGTGAGAAGGTCTCTATCCATAATCGGCTATTCGTTGCCTGCAATGTTAAAAAGCCATCGCGGAACATCTGAGTCGGGTCGGTGACTCCGGTGTAAATTGTCACGCCGGCAGAGCGAGCCTTGGCAGCGAGTTGCTCAGCTACGGGGCCTTTAATCTCTGGCACAAACGCCACCGGTGTCAAACCAAGGCTGTTAAGTGAGTGCGCGACGGCAGTAAATAAATCGAACCCTTTTGCTTCAGTGACGGCGCCTACGAATATGAGGCGGTTGCCTCGGTTTACTAGTGCTTGGCTTGGTTCTACGCTGTTATATAGCACTGAGCACGATAGTTCGAGTAACTGTCGTTGATATTTCGATACGCAAACAATTTTCACTTCCTTTCGACTACACCACGACAGCAGTCGGGAAAAAAGTGAAGGGAACACTGCCTCGTGCACATGGATCACGATCTTGCGTGGCGCAACAATGATCGCAAGCAATGCCGCGGGAATTGAATAGACCGTATTCAGCCAGAGATGATGTCCGCGCAGTACCCGCCAAAGGCAGATGAGGTTTTGCCATGCTAGCCAGATTGGATAGAGCAACTTGCGATGACGAGGTACATCCAAGCTAGACCACGAACTGCTCATCGGTAGTTCACTCACGAAGCCCCGACTACCGAAGCCCTGGTGAACTTGCACGTCTATACCTTGTTCGGCGCTAAGGCTGCGGGCCAAGCTTGCGGCGACACGTTGCGATCCTGCAAACGCGTCAAAGGCATTAACAATAAGGACTTTCATATAAGCTCAGTTGGACACGTCGCGCGTCACGCGTTGGAGTTCGGGTTTGAGCTGCTATTCGACTCAAGGGTTTCTGGCTGGATAGCCGCCGCGATGCTCAGAAACATCAAGGTCATTACTTGAGGCGAGAACACCACATGTCCGGCCATAAATGCATGGATCACCGTGCCGGAAATGGCTACAGCTACTCCTGGTAACCAGCGGGTTAGTGGTGGCAGCAGCTGAAGCGTCCGCTTGATTAATGTGAAATAGAGTGCAGCTCCAACAATGCCGAAGGCGCCTACTAGGTCGAAAAAGTCCATCTCAAAATTGCTGCCGTAATCGTTGCCTAGGGACAGCGGTTTTAAAGACATTTGTCTGAGCGCATATTCGCCGCTTCCAAAAATCAAGGACAAGGCATAAAGCCAGTCATTGGCCAGTTGCGGATATAGCGCGTCGATATAGTCATGGCGACCGCGAAATAGAAACGGCACCAGACCTTCGTTGAACAATGCACTGAAGAAGGTACGGTCCGCAAAGTCCATGATGACTTCGAGAAGTTGTAGCAGCGCAATTGCTATCCCGACCGCTAGGAGCAGGATCAGCGTCCTCGCGATCATGAGAGGTGTAGACCCACGTGTTCGACAAAGCCCGTAGAGGCTAATGGCGCACACGACGGGTGCGGCAAGTGATGACTTGGTGAATACATGGACGCCGGCCGCAGCGTATAAGCCCAAAGCAATGGCAGCAGTCAATGCCAAGTTTCCAACCCGGCGATGAAGGTCAATGACGACAAACGGGCAGGACAGCATCAGCATTAGCCCGACTTCGTTGGCGCCAATCATGAAGCCCTTGCCTGCCTCGACATCTACTCCTCGCCCTCCAATTTCACCGCCCAAGCCAGTAACACTACCAAGAAATAGAGACAACAGAATCAACCAGCCATACATGACTGCTGCAAAATTAAGTTGCCTTGAAGTTAGGCGCCCGGTTTGGAGTGATCCGGCGATATAGCCCAGTATGAGTGGTGCGTACAACAACCGAAGGGATGCACTTAAGTCCATTGAAATAAGTGGCGCCACGGAATTGCTGAGGTATCGGATAAACAAGGAGCCCAGCAGATATGCCAAGGTGGCAAGCAGCAAATTGCGCAGGGGTGTTGTCGTGGTTGGACTTTCGAGGATCCAGGTTAGGAACACTATGAACAGTACGGAGCGCACCGCAAAGGCTAGCGGAAATATGTCTTGCAGTGCGCCGCCAAAGGTGTCCGCGACAGCGCTGACGTACAAGGGTAGCGCAGCGAGCGTCTTGCCGGCGCCCGAAGTCGTGTTGGTGAGGCCATAGTTTGTTGCATTCATCGCTTTGTCATGGCATCAGCGACTTGCTAGGTAGCGCAACATATGAGCAACATGCGCCTCGAGGGAGTAGGGCGCAATTACGGAAGTGCTCGCTGCAATTCTTTCGGTATTTAGTTTTGGGTCGGTCGCGAGTGATGCGTACGAATCCGCCAGTGCACTGACGGCACGCTCTTTGATGAATGCTGCCTGATCCAAGTTGAGCACCTGGCGGAAGATTACCGAATCCCAGGCGATGACCAAGCGCCTAGCGCCGATCAACTCCAGCAATCCATTGGACACGCCGCCTCCGCCCGACTGTTGGGAATATGTGAGGGCAACACCTGCGTCAACTGTTTCGAGGTAAGTCGGAATCACCTCGTTCTTGAGTGGGCCGAGAAAACGAATGAGCTTGGGGTGGCGCAGTGCGGAGGCCTCAACTTGAGGGCGCAAAGGACCGTCCCCTACGATGTCAAAGCGAACCGGTAGTTCGGGGTAGCGCAGAGCGAAGTCATCGATGCTGCTCAGAAAGCACGGCAAGCCCTTTTCTTCGCTCAGGCGGCCGATGTATGTCACGCGCTTGACGGGATCGCTAAAAGCAGGACGTTGCAGGTTGGCGAATTTGTTCAAATCAAGCGCATTAGGTATGGCCTCGACATGACGGCCCAGTAGCTCCTCATAATGAGCGCGCGTGTCCTGACCGTTGGCAATGATTTTGTCGGCAGCCCTCAGGAACCATGATTCGGCGAATCGAGTGATCCATTGCATCAGCCCGCCGTGTCGATGGCTGCTTTCCTTCTCCCAAATACCGCGGATCCATATCACCAATTGGGGTCTCGCACGCAAGGTCAAGCGCGCCAAGCGTATTACGGCACCTTCATAGAAGGTTCCCACTGCGATCACTGTACTTTGAGTGTCCGCGCTATTGCGAAGCGAGGCCAGCACGTCGCGGCAGTAATGGGTGAGTCTTGCTACTGATGTCCATTTGTTCGCTGGGGCGGGAAGTTGGGTCTCGACAAATGTCACGTTCGGTAGCGTAAAGGCGTTGATCTTTTCGCCAATGGTGGTCGCGTCCACGAAATAGTGGACGTAGATGCGACGGCCGTCAATTTGGTTAGCCAGCGGGGGCAAGATGTTGTTGAGCCATGTCTCCCGTCCGCCGCCATGACTGAGTAACGGAGAGAATATGACGAAGTGCAGGCTTGAAGAGTTCACGTGGAATCGGCGCAGAGAACGCAACTGCAAGGGGTGGATTCACCTAGAAAGGGCGTGAGGCGTAGTCATGGATGCGTACCATTCATTGACGCGACATACGAAGTTGGGTGCACCGTAAGCGTCGAGAGCTTGGCTCTGGATTGCGGAGCGATCGAAAGAATCGCTTGTCGCCCGCAAGCGGATGAGCGCGTTTGCAAGAGTTCCGGTATCGTGGTCAGGAAGCACCTGACCATTAAAGCCATTTACGATGATATCGGACGGGCCGCCGCTTGGAGTTGTTAATACAGGATTCCCGAAGGCTAGTGCCTCGATGATGGATACGCCAAAGGTCTCCACAGTACTTGTTTGTACTAGAGCATTACATTGGCGCAGTGCGTCAACAATTCCTGCCCGGTCCTTCAGGCCTAGGAATTTAACTCGCTGTGCGACCCCGAGTTCATCGGACAACTGAAAGAGTGCCTGACTCTCAGCCCCGGCTCCAATAATTTTTAGCTGCTCCGAGGATGTCGGAAATGCTTTAGCAAAAGCACGGAGCAGGAGTGCATGGTTCTTATTCCGATCTAACCGGCCAATTGCTAGGAACGTGAACTGGTGGCCTGTTTCTTTTGCGGGTATTGGGGTGAACCGACGAGCCATTGCTTCCAATTCAGGATCCAAAATGTTTGGCAGGACTAGTGTCGGTGTGTGATATTGCAGGAGTTCATGCGCGGCGCGAGCCAATGCGGTGCTGACACATGCAAATCCGGCAGATTCGTCGATTGCGTTGCGTAGTTGAGTGTGTAGCGATTTGGGTAAGGTGCCTAGCAGAAAGGCGCTATTGTGCTCGGTAATGCAATATGGAATTCTAAGCTCCGCTGCGCAGACTTGAGCAGCAAGTGCGGCATATTGCAGGTTGTGTGCGTGAATGATGTCTGGCTTACCGTGCTTGCCCGTATAGCTTCGTATCGATGTGACGAGTAAGTCTAACTGGTCTTGATGTAGCCTCGTTTCGCTCTTGAAACGCAGTGGTACTAGGCTACGGGCGAAGTTTCTGGAAATAGCGATAGTGCCTTGCTGTTCATGTCTTGGCGGCAATGATTCCATCACGCTGCGTAAGGGTAAAAGCCCCCCAGAGGCTACTCCAATACAGTGCCCGGCTTTAGCGAGTACTTCCGCTTGGTGCTCCTGGAAAATGCCACCCAAAGGCACCGAAGGGATTTTGTAAGGCTCCGAACTGACAATCAAAATGTGCGGCATTGCGTCCCGGTGCCTTCAGCCTTGCCGGTTTGTTACAGATCGCAGAAGCGTCAGCACTCGGGTCGCAAGTTCCCAGCGCGGCGCTTCGCTTGGATAGGCGTCGTGGGCAACGGGCGGGCGGCGAAGATAGTCGTCCAATTGAGTTTGAGTCCACCCCATTTTTTTTAGAAAATATTGGCGGTCTTCATTCAACTGTGCTTCAGAAGGATAGGGGATACCCTCCAGATCTTTGAGTGCGGCCGCTCGGTCCATTTGCCCGGCGGCCACTAGCGTCCCTAAATGCAGCTTGCGCTTATCAACGCCAAACTTGGTTGGGAGTAGATAGCCCTGGTAGAAACGGGTAAAGATCGATTCGTAATGCTTGTAGGGATAGGGTTTGTAGCCGTACTTCTCCTGCAATTCTTTGAGAACCGCGGCCTTGTTGTACGGCATCAGGTCCAGCACCGATACCCAGCGAATGCCTTTGACGAAACGGAACCTGAAGAAATCCAGTGTCCCTATCGATGGGAAAGTGCGTAGCGTCGTATTGGTGAAACGCTTGCCGATTGCCTGTATGTTCCGCTTGTCAAATTTGTTCCAGTTCCAGCCTTTGGGCATGGACATACCTTCTGTGGCGGAATTCGTTCCAGCAAGCAAGTGCTTGAGGCCAAATTTGGCCGCTTGCTGATAGTTCACTGCTGCCATCGCGTTGTCGTACAGCAGTTCCACGTCGAGCACGTCTGCGTCAAAGAACGCTTGCATCAGTGCTTTGTATTCGGGCCAGTCAATGACGTGGGTGTATAGGTCTACACCCAATGTCTGCACTAGGTTTGCGATGTTGTTCTGTGCAAGTTCGGAGTTCCAGCCGTTATCCATGTGAACGGCCAAAGGGCGCAGGCCGAGTTCGACGCACTTCACAAGTACCCAGGAACTGTCGACGCCGCCTGAGACGCCGACGATGCAGTCGTAGCGCTTGCCTTGGCCGGCGCGTTTGACTTCTGCCACCAATGCTTGCAGTTTTTTGGCCTTAACTTCAGACGTGTCATCCAAGACATGCGCGCAGCGCTCTAGGAAGTCTGTGCAGTAGTTGCAGTTGCCGTTAGAGTCGAACTGGATGTTGGGCACGCTGCTATCCATGATGCAACGCGCGCAGATTTGCTTGGTCTTTTGATTCATGACTTGACGCCCAGCGTCTGTTCTAGTTCTTCGTACTTGGGATAAGTGATCAGCACGGCGCGATGTGGCCCGTGGAACACGAAAAAGGCCCCCGCGGCAACGGCGGATGCGCCTGCTTCCACGGCTTTTCTGAAGTCTTCCAAGCTGGCTGCTCCGCCGCTGGCGATCACAGGTACCTTGACTTGGTGCGCGGCCTCACTGACGAGCGCGAGATCATAACCGCAGAGGTCGCCGTCTCGGTCTACCGCATTGATCAGCACTTCTCCTGCTCCTGCGTCTACCAAGCGCTTCAGCACAGCTTCAAGGGATTCGTCCAGTAATTTGCCACTTGCTGACGCATAAACTTTGCGCCGGCCCAACCAGTCCTTCTTCACGTCGATTGAGACTGTGACTGCTTGACTGCCGTATTTTTGTGCAATCTCGGTGACTAACCCTGGATTGCGTAGCGCTGCTGTTTGCAGACTAATTTTTTCCACTCCGCATTGGTAGATGCGGCTTGCATCTTCTAGCGAACTGACGCCTCCGCCGTAACACAGCGGCATGAAGCACTCCTCTGCGATGCGTCCGATCGTCTCAAAGTCGGGCCGGCGGTTCTCGCGGCTGGCATAAATGTCCAGCACGATTAACTCATCGACTTCCTTTTCGTTAAATATGCGAATGGCGTTGACCGCGTCGCCGACATATTTCGCTTGCTTGAATTTGCGGGTCTTGATCAGTCCGCCATCTTGCAGAAGTAGTGTGGGTATGACGCGATTCTTAAGCATGGACGGTGTGCTTCAGAAAGTTGGATAGGAGTTGCATGCCGAAGCGATGGCTCTTCTCTGGGTGGAATTGGGCGCCGAAAAGGTTGCCGCGACTGAAGATTGAGACAAAGTCTTCGCCGTAATGGGTTTTAGCGATGACGTCTTCCTCGTGATCGCAGCGCACTTTGTATGAGTGCACGAAGTAGAAGCGAGTCCGATCTTCGAGAGTGGGCAGCAGGGGGTTGTCTTTGCACAGTCGCACCGTATTCCAGCCCATGTGGGGGACAGCGAGGCGCAGGTCCGGAGGGAAGCGAAACTTCTCAACGCTAGCGTCCATCCAGCCTAGGCCGCTTCGCGCGCCTTCTTCACTACTCCGGCACATGAGTTGCATGCCCAGGCAAATGCCCATGATCGGGATGCGGCGTTCCAGTGCTGCATGATTCAAAGCGTCGACCAGTCCGCGTTTGTGCAATTGATCCATGCCGTGGTCGAAGGCTCCGACTCCGGGCAGGATGATGCGTCGCGCAGCCGCAATCTCAGTTGGCGTTGAAGCGCGCACAGGCTTTGCACCAGCTTTTTCGAGCATGCGCAGTACTGAGCCGATATTTGCCGCTTCGTAGTCGATGACGGAGATTTCGTTGTCCATAGAGGTCGTTAATTGGTGTGCAGACTCACTCAGCAAGCAGCCTGTGCTTCTTCGCGATGGCGAAATTGCCTGAAAATGCCTAGCAGGTCGCTGCGATAGAACCAGACCGCGCCTCCGAATACAAGCATCCAGATAGTTTGCACGACGAGTGGATGGTCGCGGCCTAAATGTGCATGCGCCATGGCCATTGCGCCCACAAGGGCAAGTGGTGAGTAGACGCCAGCGCGTGGGAGGCTTTGCCAACTCAAGGCGCTGGTCTCTGTTCGCAGAATCAACATGAGGAAAAAAGAGAGTGCTGTGGCTGTCGCCGCGCCGCTTGCACCGCTAAGCGGAATGAGCCAGAAATTAAGCCCGACATTGGCTGTCGCTGTGATCAGCGCGCACAACAAAACCAGGCCACTGCGGTGCGAAATTGCTGCGCCAATGCCGGTAACTTCAGACACTGCATAGAACAGGGCCGGCAACATGCACAGCGCTAGCAGCTCGCGCACCGGACCGTAGGAGGCTGGTAGCAGCCAGTCCAAAGCAAATGATAGTGAGCCTGCACCTGAGACGATAAGCACGCTGGCCGCGACTAGTTTGCGCTGCAAAGCCGTGATGCGCGGTCCGCAGTCTGGCTCCTCTGCCCATTTAAAAGCAGTAGGTACCCATACGGTTGTAAAAATCGTTGAGAGTGTTGCTGCGACCGACGCAACACCCATGGCGACGGAGTAATGACCTAGTTCGGTGAAGCTTGACAAGGAGCGAAGCATGACCTTGTCAATGGCCTCCAAAGTCCAGTAGGCGAGCCCGGCAGTCATCATCGGGATGCCATAACGCAATAGGGCGGGTAGCCCCGGTGCGCTTGTGCTGCCTGGTTGTGTTGGAGCGTCTTTCAGTAGCCATGCAGTGCGGGTGTTCCATGCAAAGATTGCAGATGCCGCGACGAGTGACGCTGTCTGTGCTGTCAGCAATTGGTTGAAGTGCCTTGTTGTGTTCAAGGCCAGCAATCCTAGGCAAGCGATGTACATCACTTTGGGTAGCAACTGCGACATTGAAAAGGCAAGCCCGCGTTCGCTCATGCGCAGAACCAACGATGAGAAGCGTGAAAGATATGCCGCAATGATGCCGACCAAGGTCACCGCACTTAACACTGTCGACTCAATTCCGTACATCTGCTGCGATAGCAACTTTGGCCAAAACGCTAGCAATGCTAGGGCCGCGGTTAGCAGCAATGCGAGCCCAGGCCAAGCTGTCGTGCGCAACAACGCGCCGCGTTGACGACACTGGTGATACTGTCGAGCGAAACTTTGGTCGAGCCCGAGAGTGAAAGCGACTGTGCCGATGGCCGTGGCGGTCTGGAGCATCGAAATCCGGCCAACGTCATCTGGCGCGAAAAGCCAAGTTGAAAGTGGCAGGCTGACGAAGCCCAGGAAGGACGCGCCAATTGGGCCGACTGCGAAGCCGAGTATGGACCGTCTATCCATGGGCTGAGCGAAGGATACATGGGGGCTCGCCAGCATTCATGCAGCGAGCGGAAGAACCTATCATTTACTTAGGCTCTGTTCGGTAGGCAGGCCGCCAAAGTGGCGCCAAAGGACGAAGAGTGAACTGAAGACCAAGCCGAACATAGCGAACATGATGGTCATGCTGACTCGCTTGGGTTTGCTGCGACGTTCCGGTGGCTGTGCGACGTCGATGACCTGAATCATGGCGCCCTCTCGCGCTTCATCCATCTTGGCCGCTTCATACTGCTTGGCGTTTATCTCAAGCAGCATTTCCTGGTATTTGAAGTCCCTATAAGCGTTGATATAGGTGGTGTTGCGATTTTTTTCAGACGGGCGCTCAAGTTGTCGCAACTGTGCAGCCAAGCCTTCAACAATGGAGCGCTGCCGCTGTACTTCAGGCGTGCTGTCTGTGCGGGTGCGGCGGAGGCTATCGAGTTCGATTTGCGCATTGTCGACACTTGCTTTGGCTTTGGCGTACAGGTCAGCGGTGGCCTTGGCATCGGCGCTTAAAGCGCCGACGTTAAAGCCGGCTGATTCCAACGCTGCTTGCATTTTGGTGAGCTCGCCCTTTGTTTGGGAAAGTTGCCGCTCGAAGAACATCCGGCGCTGCTGAGCCTCCGTCAGAGCGATGGATGACGTCACTTTTTGCAACTCTTCGATATAGGCATTGGCCATCGCTGCGGCGCGAGCAGGTGACTCGTCATCGACTTCTATGTAGATGAAACTGTCTTTCTTGCTCGGTACAAATCTGGCATTCTTTGCTGCCTTGACGCGAGCATCTTCGCGAAACTTCGTGCCGTATACGTCCATCAACTTGAATCGATCAATGATCGCATCTGTGATTCGGACGCTTTCCATCAGGGAGACATACTGATCTGAAGGTGTCTTCAATCCGCCCCCGGCCAATCCTCCGGCTAATCCGCCAAGCGCAGCAAGTGCAGCAGATGTTGCGCTTTGTTGCTGAGGCGAAAGGAAACTGGCCTTTGCCGTGTAAGTTGGAGGGGTCACTAGACTAACGCCGGCTCCAGTGGCCGCGAATGCAATTGTCGCCAAGACGATAAGGCGTCGCCGCTCAGACAATATTTGGAAGATGTCAGCCAATTAAAATCCTTAAATCGGGTGATGCCCGGGGTTTGGTGGCGTTGGTCGCGGAAGGCTATTTAGTTCTTGATGGTTTTCAGTGCTGCCGCACCCAAACCAAACTGATAGAGGATCTGCGTCCAATCCTTGGCTTCTTGCATGAAGGTGGTTTTGTTCATTTCTTCTGGAACGAAGACTGTGTCACCTGGAAGGGCTGTCACGCCATCCAGCGCCCCGCCGGCAAGTAACCAGCCCGACTTTTGGCGAGCGCTGACCACACTGCCATTGGCGCGCAAGACGAAGATGCTGCCCGTATCGGCGCCGCGGGTGGGCCCTCCGGCGAGCTTTAGAAAATCGTTGACTGAGTTGCCGTCGCTGTACAGGTAGCTGCCACCATTGAAGACGCTGCCAAAGACGCCGATGGTTTTGGGTGTTGCGGGAATCAGAAGGCGGTCGCCATCCTCTACCGCCAGTTCAGGCAGCGTTTTAGAGGAGGGGTTTAGCTGTAAAACGATTCGGCCCGTGGGTTTGATGGCACGCAGGCGTTGAATGAGCTGATTGGTGCCTTGTGCCTTAGCCGCTTGCGCTGAGGCCTCATCGGCATTGGCGGTTCGTTGAGAGGAGTTGCTGCGGGCGAACTCAGTCTCCATATCGCGCAGGGCTCGTTCATAGTTTTCCTGCTGAGACAGGCGGGTGCTTTCGCGGCTGAATTCGGTGCCGAACACATAGGCGTCAGGCGTCAAGCCGCCAGCGGCGCGGATGGCGTCTGCCAAGCTGCTATTAGCCGGAAGAATGAACTCTCCAGGACGTTGGACTTCGCCTTCGATCTTGACCCGCTTGCTTTGCTTGTGCTGGGGAAGGGATGCGTCAACAGCGCTGAAGGCACGCAAGAGGTCGCCATCGCGTGGCTTTTGCTTGGCTTGTTGCGGCAGGCTCAATTCGGTAATACGCGCGTCGTTGCGGGCATCCAAGTGTTCGACGGTGAAGCGGCTGCGGTCAGCGACCGCCGTGAAGCCACCTGCCATGGCGAGCACGTCTTCCAGAGTGTCTTGCGGTTTCAGTTCAAAAATGGCGGGCTTGTTGACGCTGCCGATGAGTGCAACTTGCGGGCCGACGGCGCCGATATGGATGACGTCTTCAGCTTGTAGTGCACGGTCGGCGGTTTTATCGCCTTTGATCAGCAATTCGTAAAAGTCAAAGTTGCTGATGGTTTTGCCATTGCGGCGCAACTCGATCTGGCGGAAGCTGCCGGCCGACGAGGGGCCGCCGGCCTGCATCAAGGCGTTGACCAAGGTGGCTAGGCTGCTGACCGTGTAGGCCCCCGGGCGTTGGGTAAAGCCGGTGACGTAAACGCGGATGCTGCGCAGTTTGCCCAGTGAGGCGCTGAGTTTGTAGTTGCGGAAGACTTGCCCCACGCGCTGATCGATGGCAGGACCCAAGTCAGCGTAGCGCAGGCCAGCCACCATGACGGGGCCGACGCGGGGCAGGGTGATGCGCCCGCTGCGGTCAACGGCAAGGCGCAGATCGGCTTCGACCGAGCCCCACAGCGTGACCAACACTTCGTCGCCCACGCTGATGACGTAATCTTGAGGGATCTGGCTGCTGGCTTCTTGGGCCATGCCCTGGCGGCCAGATGTGCTCATCAGTTCGGAGCCGAAGCGTCGGATTGGCGTTTCGATACTGACGCTGCGTTGCACATAGCGCTCGAACTCGCTAGGTGAATAGCGTTCGCGTGGCTCTGTAGTGGCTGGCGAACGGCCAACTTGTTGCCTTGCGTCTGCTGCATCTTCGCCGTGCTGATCGGCTTGACTGCCCGTTGGTGAGCTTGCGCGCAAGCGAACGGGGCCCGCGTCGCTACTGCTGCCGCTGGTTCCGGCTGAGGTTTGTTCAGGTTCGGCGGCAAAGCTCGTGGGCGTCGTCAGAAGCGCCTGTGAAATGAACATAGAAACCAAGGCACGGCGAGCAAAGGCTGGTGCTCGGCCACTGGTGCCATATGACTTCCTTGTATCGCGCTGATGACAATTTGACGAGAAGCTCGTTTGAAACTCAGAAATGATCATGGGCGCTCACAGAGATGTTTTTCAAGCAGACGCAAATAGCGTCACTTAGTGACCGGGCGGATTCTAGCTGCGCGCATGGGGGACCTAGGTGGAACCCTTGCTTGGTCTGGCTACACTGTCGGCATGATCTTTTTTCTTGTTCCATTTTTTGTGGCCGCGGCTGTCACCTTGTTCGTGATCCATTCGTCGCACGCGCACGGTCATTTGTCCGCAGATGGTGACTTGTCCGGGCCGCAAAAATTTCACTCACATCCCGTTCCGCGCATAGGCGGGGTTGGCATGTTTGTGGGTTTGCTGGCTTGTGTGTTGATGTCCTGGGAGCAGGGCTTGGCTGGTGCGCGGCTGGGCTTTCTGCTGCTGGTCTGCGGCTTGCCTGCGTTCGCCGCAGGGTTGATTGAGGATCTGACCAAAAAGGTGTCGCCGGGCAAGCGTTTGCTGGCGACCATGGCCTCGGCAGCGTTGGCTTTTTACATCTTGGACGGAAAAATTACCCGCACCGACATCATCGGTCTGGACTGGATTGTCGGTACGAGTCTCGGTGCTTTGGCTGCCACGGTGTTTGCTGTGGCGGGCGTGGCCAATTCGGTGAACATCATTGATGGTTTCAATGGCTTGTCCACAATGTGTGTGACTTTGATGCTGTTGAGCTTCGCGTATGTGGCGCATCAGGTTGGGGATGCCGAATTGACGCTTTGGGCCTTGGCGGGTGTCGGGGCTGTGCTGGGTTTCTTTGTGTGGAACTTCCCGGCTGGCTTGATCTTTTTGGGGGATGGTGGCGCCTACTTCATCGGCTTCTTCCTGGCTGAGATCGGGATTCTGTTGATCGCCAGGCATCCGCAGGTCTCGCCGTTATTTCCTTTGATGGTCTGCGTCTACCCGGTGTTTGAGACCTTGTTCTCGATTTATCGGCGGCGCTTCATTCGTGCCACGCCCCCTGGATTGCCGGATGGCATTCACTTGCATTCCTTGATTTACCGCCGCTTGATGCGTTGGGCGGTCGGTGCACGTGATGCGCGAGCGATGACGCAGCGCAACTCGATGACGGCGCCTTATCTCTGGACTTTGTGCCTGACCTCGCTGGTGCCTGCCTTGCTGTTCTGGAATTCGACCACCATGTTGGTCGTCTGCATGGTCTTGTTTGGCATGATTTATGTGGGCTTGTACTGGCGCATCGTGCGTTTCCGCACGCCCAAGTGGATGGTCTTCAGTGCACAGATGCGAAGCGGCACGGGCGGTGGTGCAAGGGCTGGCGATTCGGGCAAACCCGATTGAGATTCGCTTATAGCGGATAATCCGGGGATGACCGAAACCCAACACCCGGAAGTTGCCCCCTCGCGCTTCGACACATTACCTCTTGACGCCAAGCTGTTGCGCGCAGTAGCCGACTCTGGCTACGCCATGATGACGCCCATCCAGGCCAAGGCGATTCCGATTGTGTTGGAGGGGCGCGATGTGATGGGTGCCGCCCAAACCGGCACCGGCAAAACCGCCGCTTTCTCCATCCCGCTGCTGCAGCGCATGCTCAAGCATGAGAACGCCAGCGCTTCTCCCGCCCGCCATCCGGTGCGCGCGCTGGTGTTGGCGCCAACGCGTGAGTTGGCAGACCAAGTCGCCAACAACATCAAGGCCTACGCCAAGCACACCAATCTGCGTGTCACCGTTGTTTTTGGCGGCATCGACATGAAGCCCCAAACCTTGGTGCTCAAGGGTGGTGTCGAAGTGTTGATCGCAACGCCTGGGCGCTTGCTGGACCACATTGAGGCCAAGAACTGCGTGCTCAATCAGGTGGAGTATGTGGTGTTGGATGAGGCTGACCGCATGTTGGACATCGGCTTCTTGCCCGATCTGCAGCGCATCCTCAGTCACCTGCCCAAGGCGCGTCAGACGCTGCTCTTCTCTGCGACCTTCTCGCCCGAGATCAAGCGTCTGTCGCAAAGCTATTTGCAAGATCCAGTCTTGGTGGAAGTGGCTCGTCCGAATGCGACTGCTACCAATGTCGAGCAGATTTTTTACAGCGTGGGCGACGATGACAAGCGTGGCGTGATCCGCAAGGTCTTGAAAGAGCGTGGCATCACGCAGTCCATCGTATTCGTGAATTCCAAGCTGGGCGCGGCGCGCTTGGCGCGATCCTTTGAACGGGATGGCTTGCGCACGGCGGCGCTGCATGGCGACAAGTCGCAGGACGAGCGCCTGAAGTCGCTGGAGTCCTTCAAGCGCGGCGAAGTCGATTTGCTGGTGGCCACTGATGTGGCGGCTCGCGGTCTGGACATTGCTGACCTGCCGGCGGTCTTCAATTTTGACGTGCCCTTCAATGCCGAAGACTATGTGCACCGTATCGGCCGAACCGGTCGGGCGGGCGCGTCGGGCATTGCGGTGACCTTGGTGACGCGCTCAGATGCGCGCCTGATCGGTGACATTGAAAAGCTGCTCAAGCGCACCATCGAACTGCAGGCGGTCGAGTTGGAAGATGAGCGGCCGGCGCGTGGTGAGCGCGCGCCGCGCCCCCGCCGTGACTGGGATTCTGAGCCCGCGCCAGCGGCCGATGTGGCCCGCGCCCCTGCCGCGGCGCCACGCCCCAGCTACCGCGCACCTGCCCGTGACGCTTTCTTTGATAAGCCTTACGAACCCAGTGCCTCGGCCGAGTTGCCGGCTTGGGATAAAGGGGCTGCAGGTGCGGCCGCTGCACCCAAGGGCTTGTCGGCCAATATCAAGCCCAAGCGCAAGGTTGCTGCCTTGTTTGGCGCCAAGCAAGTCAGCGGCGCGACGGAGTCCTGATTCACATGCGCCTCAGACCGACAGATAGTTGGCCTGCGATTGCGCTGGATCAGGTGGGTGGCTTTGAGCTTGCTCAGCCCAGCAATGCAAACACTGCCGGAACCTTGTCCGGCATGGACTCGCCCGAGCTCCGCCATTCCGCCACCGTCGCGCTGCGCGTCCAACCCTGTTCCAGGCTCAGGCCGCAGCTGATCGACAGGCGCGTTTGCGGCTTCAAGCTGCTCAGCAAAGCGTGCAGCAGGGCGCTATTGCGGTAGGGCGTCTCAATCATCAGCTGGGTTTGCTGCTGTCGCACCGACAACGCTTCCAGCTCACGAATGCGGGCTGCGCGGGCTGGTGCTTCAACCGGCAGATAGCCGACGAAGGCAAAGCTCTGCCCGTTCAGGCCGCTGGCCGACAAGGCCATCAGCAGGGCGCTGGGGCCGCTCATTGGCACCACCTCAATGTCGGCCTCATGGGCGGCTGCCACCAGCAGCGCGCCGGGGTCGGCCACCGCGGGCAGGCCGGCTTCTGAGTTCAGACCCATATCGTGCCCCGCCAAGGCGGGCGCCAGCAGGGCATTCCAGGCTTGATTCTGGTTCACCAGATCGGCGGACCGGCCCTTGGGTGGGCGCGGCAATTCTTTGATTTGCAGGCTTTGTAGCGGCTGCGCCAAGGGGCAGATGACGTCCACGCGTTTGAGAAAGGCGCGGGTGGTCTTGGCATTTTCGGCGGCCCAGTGCTCCAGGCGGGCGGCGGTTTGAATCACTTGCAGCGGCAGTACGGCTTGCAGATCCACGGCGGCGCCTTCGACGCCAAAGTCCAAGCTGTTGGGAACCAGGTAGAGGCGACCTTTTTTCATGCTGCGCTTTCCGTCGAGGCTTGGGCAAGCGGGTTCAGCCCGGCTTGGCGCAGCAATGCGCAGGTGCGAATCAAGGGCAGGCCAATCAGGGCGGTGGGGTCATCGGACTCGATGGCGGCCAGCAAGCTGATGCCCAGACCTTCAGACTTGGCGCTGCCAGCACAGTCATAGGGTTGCTCGGCCAGCAGATAGTTTTCGATCTCGTGATCGCTCAAGTCACGGAAACGCACGCGCACGGGGGCCAGGTCTTGCTGGGCGAAGCCGCTGGCGCCGCAGACGACGGCGACGGCGGTTTGAAACACCACACTTTGGCCGCTCATTGCACGGAGTTGCGCGCGGGCGCGCTCATGGTTGCCGGGTTTGCCGATGGACTGCCCATTCAGATCGGCGACCTGGTCCGAGCCGATCACGATGGCGTTGGGGTGCTGCTGCGCGACCGCTTGAGCCTTGGCCAAGGCCAGGCGCGCGGCCAGCGCGGCGGGTGCCTCGCCGGGCCGCGGCGTTTCGTCGACATCGGGAGCGCTTACCTCGAAGGGGAGGCGCAATCGCTGCAGAAGCTCGCGCCGATAGCGGGAGGTGGAGCCGAGGATCAGCCTGGGCTGCGGGGCTGGCGAGTGGGTGTTTTCATCATGCATGGCTGGATTTTCGCATTGCCTGTTCATGCTCAGTGTGGCTGCCGACGAGGGGGCCTACACTTGAGGCTATGAAAGAGCATGTATTCCTTCCTCGCAAACTCGATGTGGCCGCTTTTGCCCGCGATGGCGCGACTTTGAGTGGCGAATGGCCTGCGGCCGAGTTGCTGCGCTTGGCTGATTCCGGGGCGCCTGAGGCGCCCGCCGCGTCTTGGCCCGCAGTGCGCTGGACGCTCACCGGTGAGCGGCGCGAGCCGCGCGGCGCCGAGGCCCAGGTGTGGCTGCATCTGGAGGCCGAAGCACAGGTGAGCCTGACTTGTCAGCGCTGCTTGCAGCCAGTGCAGGAGACGCTGACCCTGTCTCGTTGGTATCGCTTCGCGCGCAACGAGTCTGAGGCGGCTGAGTTGGATGCCGATAGCGACGACGATGTGCTGGTGCTGTCGCGCAGCCTGGATGCGCTGGAGATGGTCGAAGACGAGTTGCTCTTGTCGCTGCCGCTCGTGCCGCGGCATGAGGCCTGTCCGCAGCCCTTGTTGCTGCCGCAGGATGAGTTGGCAGATGCGCCCGAGGCGGTCGAAGAGCGCCCCCATCCGTTTGCCGCGCTGGCGGCATTGAAGAAAGACAAATAAGTCGCTGCAAGGCGGCGCTTGCTCGCAAGGGCTTTGAGAGATTTTTTCATCGTGCTACAATCGCGGGCTTTCCCCGGTTCGAGAATCAAAGTAGCCACGAAAAATGCAGTTGCACGGTTGCGGAAGGCTTGGTGTTAAGACCCCAAGAGCCCCAAGCAGCAGCTTGCAGAACAAGTGGCTTAGCGCATGGTGCGCATGAGGCTCGTGCACAGCAAACAGCGGCGTCCGGGGGTGTGAGTTGAGGTTGGGCATGGATCTGTCATAAGTCCTGATCTGCCGCAGCTTCAGTCTCAAGCATCGGACCCTTAGGAGAATTTCATGGCCGTTCAGCAAAACAAGAAGTCGCCTTCCAAGCGTGGTATGCACCGTTCGCACAATGCCCTGGTTACCCCGGGTACTGCCATCGAGCCGACCACGGGTGAAGTGCATCTGCGTCACCACATCAGCCCCACTGGCTTCTACCGTGGCCGCAAGGTCCTGAAGACCAAGGCTGACGCTTAAATAGAGATTTGCTTCTTGCTTGTCGCGCCGCGCAGTGCCATCGGCTTCTGCGTAGCGGATGAGTTAGACAATCTTGCGTTTCCACAAAATCCCGGCCTGTGCCTTGTTGCAGTGCCGGGTTTTTGTGTTTGTGGTGCCGATTTGCGATCAGCGGGCGGCGGCATTTTTTCGGTTCAACTGGCTTCGATCTGATGTCCTCTGAAGTAAGCAGCAGCATTTCCAGCCCTCCAGTCGCGGCCGGCCAACCTTTGGCTGTGGTTCGCTTGGCGGTGGATTGCATGGGCGGCGACCATGGTCCTTCGGTCACCTTGCCGGCCTGCAAGTCGTTTTTGGCCGCACATCCGCAGGCAGAGCTCTTGCTGGTGGGTTTGCCTGAGCACTTGTCCGAAGCGGCCACATGGCCGCGCTGCCGCATCGTCGCGGCCAGCGAGGTCGTGACCATGGACGACCCGGTCGAGGTGGCCCTGCGTCGCAAGAAGGACTCCTCCATGCGCGTGGCCATCAGCCAGCTGAAGGCGCAGGGCGAGCAAGCGCCGATGGCTGATGCCTGCGTGTCGGCTGGCAATACCGGGGCATTGATGGCGGTTTCGCGCTATCTGCTGAAGACGCTTGAGGGCATTGATCGTCCCGCGATCGCCTCGGTCATGCCTAATCAGCTGGGTGGCTACACCACCATGCTGGACCTCGGCGCCAATGTGGATTGCACGGCCGACCATTTGCTGCAATTTGCAGTCATGGGTAGCGCCCTGGTGCAGGCGGTTGACGGCAAGGCTGAGCCCAAGGTCGGCTTGCTCAATATTGGCGAAGAGGTCATCAAGGGCAGTGAGGTCATCAAGCAAGCTGGCGAGTTGCTGCGCCAGGCTGCCGCGGCCGATCAGATCAATTTCTTCGGCAATGTCGAGGGCAATGACATCTTCAAGGGCACGGTGGACCTGGTGGTCTGCGATGGCTTTGTGGGCAATGTGGCGCTGAAAACGGCCGAAGGCCTGGCCACCATGATCATCACCATCATCCGTGAAGAATTCGGCCGCAACTGGCTCAGCAAGGCCGCGGCTTTGCTGGCCTTGCCGGTGCTCAAGCGCTTCAAGGGCAGGGTGGATCACCGCCGTTTCAACGGCGCTGCGCTGCTGGGTTTGCGCGGTCTGGTGTTCAAGAGCCATGGCTCGGCGGATGCCTTTGCCTTCGAGAATGCGCTGAACCGGGCTTATGATGCGGCCCGCAACCGGTTGTTGGACCGGGTTCACGACCGCATCATCGCCACCTTGCAGGCCATGCCTGCTGCAAGCGATGGCGCCTCTGGAGACAAGACGACGGACGTCGCCCAAGTTGCATGACCCAAACTGATCAGCATTCCTCGCCGCAGCCCGCGGCTCAAGCAGCGCGCTATTCCCGCATCATTGGCACCGGCAGCTTTCTGCCTCCGAAGCGACTGAGCAATCATGATCTGGTGGCCCAGTTGGCGGCCGACGGCATCGAAACCTCGGACGAGTGGATTGTTGAGCGCACCGGCATTCGCGCCCGTCACTTTGCTGAAACGGGTGTGACCGCCAGCGAACTGGCGCTGCCTGCAGCCCGCGCCGCCATCGAGGCGGCCGGCATCTCGGCCAGCGAGATCGATCTGATCATCGTGGCCACCTCCACACCGGATATGGTCTTCCCCTCCACCGCCTGTTTGCTGCAGCACAAGCTGGGCATCGCGGGCGGCGCGGCGTTTGATGTGCAGGCGGTTTGCTCTGGCTTTGTCTACGCCTTGACCGTGGCTGACTCGATGATTCGCACGGGTGCGGCGCGCAAGGCGCTGGTGGTGGGGGCCGAAGTGTTCTCGCGCCTGCTTGATTTCAAGGATCGCACCACCTGTGTGCTGTTCGGTGATGGCGCCGGCGCCGTGGTGCTGAGCGCCAGCGACACGCCAGGCATTCTGGCGACCGAGCTGCATGCCGATGGCCGCCACGCCGGCATCTTGTGCGTGCCCGGCAGCCTGCATGGTGGTCAAGTCACAGGCGACCCCTTGTTGAAGATGGATGGTCAGGCCGTGTTTAAGCTGGCTGTTGGCGTGCTGGACAAGGTTGCACGCTCGGTGCTTGAAAAAGCGGGCCGCAGTGATGCTGACATCGACTGGCTGATTCCCCATCAGGCCAATATCCGCATCATGCATGGCACTTGCAAGAAGCTGAAGCTGCCTCTGGATAAATTGATCGTCACGGTGGATCAGCACGGCAATACGTCTGCGGCGTCGATCCCGCTGGCGCTGGATGCGGCGGTGCGGGATGGTCGCATCAAGCCTGGTGACACGGTCATGCTCGAAGGCGTGGGCGGCGGCTTCACCTGGGGTGCGGTGCTGCTGGATCTATAAGGCTTTGAGAGGGTCAGGTCTTGCCATGCCTTGCGGGCGTTGACCTCAAACGATGAAGAGGCTTGAGGCTCAGGTCTAGGCTTGAGCGGGCTCCAACTGAGTGAAAGTTATGACACAAAAGTTCGCATTTGTTTTTCCCGGCCAAGGCTCGCAGGCTGTTGGCATGCTGGATGCCTGGGGTGATCACCCCGAAGTGCAGCGCACCTTGGCCGAGGCTTCGGCTGCCTTGAGTGAAGACATCGGCGCCTTGATTAAGGCCGGCCCGAAAGAGCAGCTGGACCTCACCACCAACACCCAGCCGGTCATGCTGACCGCTGGCATTGCCTGCTACCGCGCTTGGATCGCCGAGACCGGCCTGGTGCCTGCAGCAGCGGCCGGCCATTCGCTGGGCGAGTACACCGCCCTGGTGGCCGCTGGCGCACTGACACTGGCGCAGGCCCTGCCCCTGGTGCGCTTCCGCGCCCAGGCCATGCAAGAGGCTGTGCCTGTTGGTGTGGGCGCCATGGCTGCCATTTTGGGGCTGGACTCGCAAGCCGTGCGCGAAGGTTGCGCGGCGGCAGCCAGCGCCTCGGGTGAAGCCGTCGAGGCCGTCAATTTCAATGACCCCAAGCAAACCGTCATCGCCGGCAGCAAGGCTGGCGTGGACAAGGCCTGTGAGCTCTTGAAGGCGGCGGGCGCCAAACGCGCCTTGTTGCTGCCGGTGTCGGCGCCTTTCCACTCCAGCCTGATGAAGCCTGCGGCCGAGCGTCTGCAAGAGCGCCTGGCAGCGACCGAATTCGCGCCGCTGCAATTCCCGGTCATCAACAATATTGATGTGGCCTCGGTGGCTGATGCCGCTGGCCTGCGCGACGCGCTGTACCGCCAAGCCTTTGGTCCGGTGCGCTGGGTCGAGGTTGTGCAGGCGCTGAAGGCTCAAGGCCTGAGCCACATCATCGAATGCGGCCCCGGCAAGGTGCTGGCCGGCATGGCCAAACGCATTGATGGCGAGATCGTCAGCACCACTATTTTTGACCCTGCCAGCCTGGCCGAAGCGCGCGCCCTGTTGGCTTGAAAGACAAGAAGATAAGCATGACTGAAGCACAAGAATTCAAGGGCCAGGTCGCCCTGGTCACTGGCGCGAGCCGAGGCATTGGCCGCTCCATCGCCCTGAGCTTGGCCGAGCAAGGCCTGGTGGTCATCGGCACTGCCACGACCGAGTCGGGCGCTGCCGCCATCACCGAAGCCCTGGCGCCGTTTGGTGGCCGTGGCATTGCGCTGAATGTGAATGACGCGGCAGCTGTTGAGGCTGCGGTGGACGGCATCGTCAAGGCGCAAGGCGGCTTGCAAGTGCTGGTCAACAATGCCGGCATTACCCGCGACACCTTGTCCATGCGCATGAAGGACGAGGATTGGGATGCCGTGATCGACACCAATCTGAAGGCAGTGTTCCGCATGAGCCGCGCCGTGATGCGAACCATGATGAAGCAGCGCTATGGCCGCATCATCAACATCACCTCGGTGGTGGGCGCCTCCGGCAATGCCGGCCAGGCTAACTACGCCGCGGCCAAGGCCGGTGTGGCGGGCATGACGCGCTCGCTGGCGCGTGAGTTGGGCAGCCGCGGCATCACCGTCAATTGCGTGGCGCCTGGTTTCATCGCCACCGACATGACCGAGGTGCTGCCCGAGGCGCAGAAGGCAGCGCTGCTGGCCCAGATCCCCGTGGGTCGTCTGGGTGAGGCGCGCGAGATCGCCGATGCGGTGGCTTTCCTGGCTTCGCCCAAGGCCGCCTACATTACGGGCAGTGAGCTGCACGTCAACGGCGGCATGTTTATGAATTGATTTGTGGCGCAGGCATCCTGCCCGCGCCCACCGGATTTGCCCGGCCGGTGAGGGCCTCTGAGCGTGATTTGTTCCGGTTTCCCGGGGCAAGACGCTGGAGGCCTTAGAATCCCGGGCTGTTCCTAGCAAACCCCTCCCGGAGGAGTCCATGAGCGATATCGAAGCACGTGTCAAGAAAATCATCGCCGAGCAACTCGGCGTCCCTGAGTCCGATGTGACCAACGACAAGGCCTTTGTGGCCGATTTGGGCGCTGACTCGCTCGACACCGTGGAATTGGTGATGGCACTCGAAGACGAGTTCGGCATCGAAATCCCCGATGAAGAAGCCGAGAAGATCACCAGCGTTCAGCTGGCGATTGACTACGCCGTCAAGCACCAGAAGGCCTGAGCTCCAAGCTCACGCTTGTTCGTTTAACTGATCCCTGAACCGCATGAGCCGTCGTCGCGTTGTCGTCACCGGACTTGGTCTGATCAGCCCCGTGGGTAACACGGTGGCTGAAGGCTGGGCCAATATCCTGGCCGGTCAGTCCGGCATTGACCGCATCACTCGTTTTGATGCCTCTGCCTTCACTTGCCAATTCGCTGGTGAGGTCAAGGGCTTCGATGTTGCTGACTACATCAGCAGCAAAGAGGCGCGCACGATGGACCGCTTCATCCACTACGGATTGGCGGCTGCCATGCAGGCGGTGCAGGACGCCGGTCTGCCGACCGGTGATCAGTTGAGCGAAGAGCAGGCTGAGCGCATCGGCGTGCTGGTGGGTTCGGGCATCGGCGGCTTGCCGCTGATCGAAGAAACCCATGCCGAATATGTGGCGCGTGGCCCGCGCCGCATTTCGCCTTTCTTTGTGCCGGCCTCGATCATCAACATGATCTCTGGCCATGTCTCGATCAAGTACGGCTTCCAAGGCCCGAACTTGGCCATCGTGACCGCTTGCACCACGGGCTTGCATGCCATTGGTCAGGCAGGGCGCTTGATTGAATACGGCGATGCCGATGTGATGATTGCTGGTGGCGCGGAATCTACCGTGTCGCCCTTGGGTCTCGGAGGCTTTGCCTCGGCGCGGGCTTTGTCTACGCGCAACGAGGATCCCAAGACTGCTTCCCGGCCCTGGGACAAAGACCGTGATGGCTTTGTCTTGGGCGAGGGTGGCGGTGTGCTGGTGCTCGAAGAGTACGAGCATGCCAAAAAGCGTGGTGCCAAGATTTATGCCGAGCTCTCAGGCTTTGGCATGGGCGCTGACGCTTACCACATGACCGCGCCCAGCGTGGATGGTCCCAAGCGTTCCATGCGGGCTGCCTTGCGCAATGCCGGCGTGAACCCTGACCAGGTCAATTACATGAACGCTCACGGCACCTCGACGCCGCTGGGTGATTTGAACGAAACCAATGCCATCAAGCTGGCTTTTGGTGAGCATGCCAAAGAGTTGGTGATCAGTTCCACCAAGTCCATGACCGGGCATTTGCTCGGTGGCGCGGGTGGCATCGAATCGGTGTTCACCGTGCTGGCCGTGCACAACCAGGTGGCGCCGCCCACCATCAATATCTTCAACCAGGATCCCGAATGCGACCTGGACTACTGCGCCAATGAGGCGCGGCCCATGAAGATTGACTACGCCGCCAAGAACAACTTTGGCTTCGGCGGCACCAACGGCACGCTGATCTTCAAGAAGATCTAAGCAGAGAGTTGCTGAGGCTGATGGCGTCGAGACTCGTCGTCATCGCCGCGCTGCTTTCACCGGTGAGGCGGTTTCGCTAAGCTGAACGTCATGAGCGCCGCCCATCGTCATGCGCCACCCTTGCGGGTGGACATCCTGCCGCAGCCGCGCTTGCAGGCTCTGATCGCCGCCATGGCTTGCCTGGCGGCGTTTTGCTTTGTGTTGGCTCTCATGCAGCATCTGCCTCAGGCTTGGCCTTTGATGGCTTTGTTGCCGATAGTGGCGGTGCTGGCATGGCGCATGGCGCGTGTGAGTGGGCGGCGCTTGCAATGGGACGGCCAATGCTGGCGCTTGTCGCAAAGCCTGGATGAAGAAGCGCAGCAGGAGGTGCTGGTCGCTGTGGCCATAGACTTCGACCGTTGGCTGCTCTTGCGCCTGCGTGAGCCGACGGCGCCCTGGTTCTCGCCTGTTGAGTACCTGCCGCTCAGCGCTGCCCAGCAAGGTGCCATGTGGGGTCAACTGCGCGCCACGCTGTTTGCAGCTCGGCTGCGGCAATGAGATGCTTGAAGCTATGTTCGGCCGACTTCTGGGGTTATGACTTTTGCTGCCTCTGGGCATCCGTGCGAACATCAGTTGGCGCTATGTTGCAGTACGTAAACTCCGCTTGAATCCGGCCCACTTGCCCCCAAACTGCCGACTTGGTTTAACCGAATCCTTTCTTGAGAGTCCTTGAGCAAATGATGATGAAGATGAGTTCTATGCCTGCTTTGTCCGCAACTCGTTCCGGCACTTCGCCGATGACTCGCCTGACCGGCATGTCGCGTGTGCTCTTATCGGCCTCGGTGCTGTCCCTCAGCTTGGCACTCAGCCCGGCGCCGGTATTCGCGCAGCCTCAGGGCTTGCCGGACTTCACCGAATTGGTCGAGAAGGTCGGCCCGGCCGTCGTCAATATCCGCACCTCCGAGCGCGCCAAGCCTGCCGCCGGCATGCCGGAGATGGACGAGCAAATGCAAGAATTCCTGCGTCGGTTTGGTCTGCCTGTGCCGGGCCAGCGTCGTGGTGCGCCGCGTGGCGGTGGTGAAGACGAGGCGCCACAGCGTCGAGGCATCGGCTCGGGTTTTGTGCTGAGCAATGATGGTTATGTGATGACCAACGCGCATGTGGTGAACGGTGCGGATGAAATCTTCGTTACCTTGACCGACAAGCGTGAGTTCAAAGCCAAGCTCATCGGCAGCGATGTTCGCACCGATGTGGCCGTGTTGAAGATTGAAGCCAGCGGCCTGCCATCGGTGAAGATCGGCGATGTGGGCCGTTTGAAAGTGGGCGAATGGGTGATGGCCATCGGCTCGCCCTTTGGCTTTGACAACAGCGTCACCGCCGGCATCGTCAGCGCCAAGGCGCGTGATACGGGCGACTTCCTGCCCTTTATTCAAACCGATGTGGCCATCAACCCCGGCAACTCCGGCGGCCCCTTGCTGAATATGCGCGGCGAGGTGGTGGGCATCAACTCGCAGATCTACAGCCAGTCGGGCGGCTTCATGGGCATCTCGTTTGCCATCCCGATCGACGAGGCCATCCGTGTGTCCGATCAACTGCGGAGCAGCGGCAAGGTGGTGCGCGGCTTCATCGGCGTGGCGCCGGATGATCTGAGCAAGGAGGTGGCCGAATCGATTGGCCTGGGCAAGCCTACCGGCGCGGTGATTCGCAGCGTGACGGCGGGTGGCGCGGCCGATAAGGCGGGCATCGAGGGCGGTGACGTGATCACCAAATTCGACGGCAAGACGATTGAGAAGGCCAGCGATCTGCGTCGCGTGGTGGCCGCGCTCAAGCCCGGCGCCAAGGCCACGGTGCAGGTCTTCCGTCGCGGTGCATACAAAGACTTGAGCATCGTGATTGCCGAGATGCCCAGCGACAAGCAAGCCCGCGCCGCTGCAGAACCCGAAGGCAAGGCCTCGCCGAGTGCCGCCGTCGCCGCCCTGGGTCTGCAGATTTCCGAAGTGCCCGAGGCGCAGAAGAAGGAGCTGAAGCTGCGCTCCGGCGTGCGCATTGATGCGGCGACCGGTGTGGCCGCGCGCGCCGGCTTGCGCGAAGGGGACTTGGTGCTCTCGGTCGATAACGTGGAGGTCAGCAGCGTCAAGCAATTCCAGGCGCAACTGGCCAAGCTTGAAAAAGCCAAGGTCATCAACCTGGTGGTGCGACGTGATGATGTGGTGAGCTTTGTCTTGTTGCGTCCGGCGCGCTGAACTTGAGCTAGCCTGGTGAAGGTGGCGCGGGCCTGATGAGGCTTGCGCCCCCAAAACTTGGTGACCAATGGTGGACTTCGCCGGCGGGTCTTTTCTGATTGTGAAAATTTCGCCCTGGTTTTGATCGCCAAGCCTGGATTGATGTTTGTGCAAAAACTGTCGGCGGAGGACAAAAGCAGCGCTGCTTGACGGTGCGTCGGTCGCTCAAAATCGGCATTCTTGTTGCTGTCGGCTAGAATCGAGCCCTTGGCAGCAATGTTTGTGGACTGCGGGCAACATAAATGCGGGTCGATTGGCGAGGGCGCAACACCTTGAGCCAAGGCTCTGATTGCTAACGTGTAGTTATCGCTAGCTCATCGGCGGCTTGTTGATTGTTTGTTGATAAGCTGTTGATAAGTTTGATGTTGGCGGGCCGCAACGACCTTGTTTCCAGCCGTGCTGCGGTTTCCAGGTCTGGGCTTTTCGCTACAATGGAAGCCCAACAAGCAGTTGCCATACGTTTTGTTGGAAGGCGCGTCACCGTTTCGACGTGCCTTTTTTTTGTTTTCGGCACGGCCTTCACGGGCCTTCATATCGCGACGCGATTGAGAGCCTCCAACGCATAGGCAGCCGCCCTTGCAAACTCGGCCTTCGCGCTTCGCTCAGAACATGAACCACATCCGTAATTTCTCCATCATCGCCCACATCGACCACGGCAAAAGCACGCTGGCGGATCGCATCATTCAACGCTGCGGCGGGCTCTCGGACCGCGAGATGGAAGCGCAGGTGCTGGACTCGATGGACATCGAGCGCGAACGCGGCATCACCATCAAGGCGCAGACTGCGGCGCTGCAGTACACCGCCAAAGATGGCAAGACCTACAACCTCAATCTGATCGACACCCCCGGGCACGTGGACTTCTCCTACGAAGTCAGTCGCTCTTTGTCGGCCTGTGAGGGCGCCTTGCTGGTGGTCGATGCCAGCCAGGGTGTTGAGGCGCAGACCGTGGCCAACTGCTACACCGCGCTGGATCTGGGCGTGGAAGTGGTGCCGGTCTTGAACAAGATGGACCTGCCCAGCGCAGACCCCGATAACGCCAAGGCCGAGATCGAAGACGTGATCGGCATTGACGCGACCGATGCCATCCCTTGCAGCGCCAAGACCGGCATGGGCATCGACGAAATCATCGAGGCCGTGATTGCACGCATGCCGCCGCCCAAGGGCGTGGTTGACGCGCCCTTGCGCGCCATGATCATCGACAGCTGGTACGACGCCTATGTGGGCGTGGTGATGTTGGTGCGCGTGGTGGACGGCACGCTCAGGAAGGGCGAGCGCATCCGCATGATGGCGTCCGACGCGGTCTACCCGGCCGAGCATTTGGGCGTGTTCTCGCCCAAGTCTGAAAAGCGCGAGCAACTCAATGCGGGCGAGGTGGGTTTCGTCATCGCCGGCATCAAGGAATTGCAAGCGGCCAAGGTGGGCGACACCATCACGCTGGAAAAGAAGCTGCCCAACAATCTGGGACCGGCCGAAGAGGCCTTGCCCGGCTTCAAGGAAATTCAGCCGCAGGTCTTCGCCGGTTTGTATCCGACCGAAGCCAGCGAGTACGACCAGCTGCGCGACGCGCTGGAAAAGCTCAAGCTCAATGACTCCTCGCTGCGCTACGAGCCCGAGGTGTCGCAGGCGCTGGGCTTTGGCTTCCGCTGCGGCTTCCTTGGCCTGCTGCACATGGAGATCGTGCAAGAGCGTCTGGAGCGCGAGTTCGATCAAGACCTGATCACCACCGCGCCCAGCGTGGTCTACGAAGTGCTGCTGAATGACGGCACCGTGATCGAGGTGGAGAACCCTTCCAAGATGCCCGACCTGGGTCTGATGCAAGAGATCCGCGAGCCCATCGTGACCGTGCATCTCTACATGCCGCAAGACTATGTCGGCCCGGTGATGACACTGGCCAACCAGAAGCGCGGCAACCAGATCAATATGGCCTATCACGGCCGCCAGGTCATGCTGACCTACGAGATGCCGCTGGCCGAAATCGTGCTGGACTTCTTCGATAAGCTCAAGAGCGTCTCGCGCGGCTATGCCTCGATGGACTATGAGTTCAAAGAGTACCGCGCCTCCGATGTGGTCAAGGTCGATATCTTGATCAACGGCGACCGCGTTGATGCGCTGTCCCTGATCGTGCACCGCCAGCAGAGCCAGTTCCGTGGCCGCGGCGTGGCCGCCAAGATGCGCGAGCACATCCCGCGCCAAATGTATGACGTGGTGATTCAGGCTGCCATCGGCTCCAACATCATCGCCCGCGAGAACATCAAGGCCTTGCGTAAAAACGTGCTGGCAAAATGCTACGGCGGCGACGTCTCACGTAAGCGCAAGCTGCTCGAGAAGCAGAAGGCCGGTAAGAAGCGCATGAAGCAGGTGGGCTCCGTCGAGGTGCCGCAGGAAGCCTTCCTGGCCATTCTGCAAGTGGACGACTAATTCAAAAAAGAGAAGACGAAGAACTGATGATGAGTGCTCTGACCGGAATTCTCTACGCCGTCCTGGCGGCTTACCTGGGCGGCTGGTACAGCGGCTACTGGAGTGGCAACTTCTCGCTCCTGCTCTTCATCCTGACCATGGTCACCTCGGCCTACTGGCTGGCGGAGCGCTTCCACTTCGCGCCCGCACGCGCCAAGGCCGCTGCCGACTTGCTGGAAAACGATGCCAAGCGTCGCCAGAATCTGGCAGCTCAGGGCATTGCGCGGGTTGATGGTGATGTGGAGGGCGCGCGCCAGCAAATCCTGCAGCAACCCTGGTGGATGGACTGGACGGCCGGTCTGTTCCCGGTCATCTTGATCGTCTTCTTGCTGCGCTCCTTCCTGTTTGAGCCCTTCAAAATCCCTTCCGGCTCCATGGTGCCGACCCTGCTGGTGGGTGACCTGATCCTGGTGAACAAGTTCCACTACGGCGTGCGCCTGCCGGTGATCAATAAAAAGATCATCGCTAACAACGAGGTCAAGCGCGGCGACGTCATGGTGTTCCGCTTCCCTCCGGACCCCAGCATCGACTTCATCAAGCGCGTGGCCGCTGTGCCGGGCGACGAGGTGAGCTATCTGAACCAGAAGCTCTACATCAACGGTCAGCCCACCGCCGTGCAACCGCAAGGTGATTTCTACGATGAAAGCTCGATGTCCTATCGCCCCTTGTTCGAAGAGAAATTGGGTGACAAGGCGCACAAGATGCTGGTGGATACACAGCGCCATCCGCTGTTCCGCCCGGACACCGCATTCCCCTTCCAAGACAACTGCAAGTACAGCCCCGAGGGCGTGACCTGCAAGGTGCCTGCCGGCTACTACTACATGCTGGGCGACAACCGCGACAACTCGCGTGACTCGCGCTTCTGGGGCTTTGTGCCGGACGAGAACATCGTCGGCCGCGCCTTCTTTGTCTGGATGAACTTCGGTAATTTGGGTCGCATCGGCGGCTTCAACTGATAAGCTTTTGGCACACTCACTTCAAGACCAGAAAAGGATTCTCACCATGCCGGCATCGCGACCCTTCGCAGCACGCAAGTCATCGCTGTCCGGGCAGCGGGGCATCAGCTTGTTTGGCTTGCTGTTCTGGGCGGTGGTGATTGCTTTTGGCGGCTTGGTGGCGGTGCGAGTGTTCCCGACGGTGCTGGAGTTCTACACCGTGCAGCGCGTCGTCAACCGCATCGCCGCAGAGAACCCGGCCACGGTGCCGGTTGTGCGTGCTGAGTTTGACCGCGCCCAGCAAATCGAATACTCCATCGTCAGCATCACCTCGCAGGACTTGCAAGTCAGCAAGGAAAATGACAAGGTGCAGATCAGCTTCGCCTACGACAAGCAGATTCCCGTCGCTGGCCCGGTTTACCTGTTGATCAAGTACGAGGGCAAGTCGCGGTAATCTCTGCTTGTGGCTCGGCCTGCTTTTAGGCTGCCGCGCAAGCCGATGTCTCGCTTCCCTGTTCTCTCGTTCATTGCCCATCGCCTTTTCTTGCCATGACTTCGCAGCTCGCCTCCCTTCAGCAACGCCTGGGTTACCGCTTCAGCCGGCCTGAGCTGCTGACGCGCGCGCTCACGCATCGCAGCTTTGGCGCTGAACATAACGAGCGCCTCGAATTTTTGGGCGACGCGGTGCTGAGCCTGGCCGTGTCCAGCCTGCTCTACGAGCGCTTTGCTGGCTCGGACGAGGGTGATCTGACCCGTATCCGTGCGCACATGGTGCGTGAAGAAAGTCTGCACAAGCTGGCCCTGACGCTCGATTTGCCGCAAGTGGTGCGCCTGTCCGAAGGCGAGGCCAAGGGCGGTGGCGCGCAGCGTGCCTCGATCTTGGCAGACGCGGTGGAGGCCTTGATCGGCGCCACGTTTGTCGACGGTGGCTATGCCCCAGCATTGGAGTTGGTGCGCAAGCTGCTGGCCGATGTGATCACCCAAGCCAGCAGCGGCGAGCAATTTGGCAAGGATGCCAAGACCGCCCTGCAAGAATGGCTGCAAGCACGCCGCTTGGCCGTGCCGATTTACACCATCACCGAAACCCGCGGCCAGGCCCATGCCCAGACCTTTGAGGTCGAGTGCGCCGTGCCGCCCTTGAGCCTGAGTAAAAAAGGCGAGGGCCGCTCGCGCCGCGTGGCCGAACAAGATGCCGCCCGTCGTATGCTGGACGAATTGATCTTGCGCGACAAGCCAGGCTCCGGCCTGCGCGATTAATGAGCAGCCGAACCGCTGTTACCCCATGACCGAAAATACATTGCCGACTCCTTCTACCCCTGAGGGCGAAGGCCTGCCCCAACGCTGTGGCCTGATCGCCATCGTGGGCCGCCCGAACGTGGGTAAATCCACCTTGCTCAATGCCTTGGTGGGGCAGAAGGTCAGCATCACCTCGGACAAGGCGCAAACCACGCGCCACCGCATCACCGGCGTGCGCACGGTGGATGAGGCGCAGTTCGTGTTTGTGGACACGCCTGGCTTCCAGATGAAGTACAACGCCGCCCTGAACCGCAACCTCAACCGCACGGTGCACGGTGTGTTGAGCGATGTGGATCTGGTCCTCTATGTGGTGGAGGCCGGCCGCTTCGGGCTGGATGATGCCAAGGTGCTGTCCTTGTTGCCCGAGGACAAGCCGGTGGTCCTGATCGCCAACAAGCTCGACGCCGTGCAGCGCCGCGCTGAGCTGGCGCCCTGGCTCAAGAGCATGCAAGAGCGCCGCAACTTCAGCGAGTTCGTGCCGCTCTCCGCCAAGAAGGAAGCCGACGTCGCCCGCCTGTTCAAGATCCTCAAGCCCTATCTGCCCGAGCAGGGCTGGTTCTACGAGGAAGACGCGCTGACCGATCGCTCAGAGAAGTTCCTGGCCAGCGAAATCATCCGCGAAAAGCTCTTCCGCCTGACCGGCGATGAGCTGCCCTACACCTCCACCGTCGTGATCGACAAATGGGAAGACGAGGGTGAGCTGCGCCGCATCTCCGCCTCCATCGTGGTGGAGCGCGATGCCCACAAGGGCATGATCATCGGCCAGGGCGGTGAGCGCCTCAAGCGCATCGGCTCCGAAGCACGCCAAGAGCTCGAGCATCTGATGGATGGCCGCGTGTTCTTGGAGTTATGGGTCAAGGTGCGCTCTGGCTGGGCGGATAGCGAAGAGCATCTGCGCAGCTACGGCTACGAGTAAGCAGCGCTTGTTCCCCCTTCAGGCCTGATGGTCCGCGCTGCGCGCCCGCCTGCGGTCCAGCAGGCCTTTGTTTTGCACCAGTACGACTGGAGCGAAACCAGCCTGGTGCTGGACTTGTTCACCCGCGAGCAAGGCCGCTTGGCCGTGGTGGCCAAAGGCGCCAAGCGCCCTTACTCGCAGCTGCGTGCCGTGCTGCTGCCCTTTCAGCGCATCCAGGTCACGCTTTCCAAACCGGGCAAGTCGGCCGATGGCTCGCCCGCCGAGGTGGTGACCCTGCGCGGCGCCGAGTGGGCGGGCGGCGCGACCTTGCCGGTCGGCGGTGCGCTGTTCTCGGGCTACTACCTCAACGAGCTTTTGCTCAAGCTGCTGGCGCGGCAAGATCCGCACCCCCAGTTGTTCGACGCCTATGCGCAGACCCTGCCTGAGTTGCATGCCAATGACGATGCGGCCTCGCAGACGGCGCTGCGTGCTTTTGAGTTGCGGCTGCTGCAGGAATTGGGGCTGCTGCCGGACCTGAGCTTGTCCACCATCACCCAAGCGCCTTTGTCGCCCGATCGCCTCTACATGCTCACGCCCGATGGCGGCGTACTGCCGCATGCAGGCGATGCGGCTGGCTTCGCGGCGGCCAGCTTGGTGCATCTGCAGGCGGCGCTGCTGCATGGCAGCATGGCGGCCTTGCGCCAGGCGTGCGCGTCTTGCCTGCCGGCCCTGCGCTCGGCCCTGCGGGCTTTGCTTCACTATCATCTGGGCCAAAAGCCCTTGCGCACCCGGCAGGTGATGCTGGATGTGCAAAAACTCATTGAATAGTTTTGCGTCGTTTTGAGAGAGAGCCATGAACCCCTTGGTCGCCCCTGAGTCTTCCCATGCGTCGTCGGCCGGCCGTTGCGCCTTGTCGGTCAATGTCAACAAGGTGGCCTTGCTGCGCAACACCCGGCACTTGGGCATTCCTAGCGTGCTGCGCGCCGCGCAGGCTTGTTTGCTGGCCGGCGCACAAGGCATCACCGTGCATCCGCGCCCCGATGGCCGCCATGTGCGCACGAACGATGTGCATGAACTCGCCGAGTTGCTGAGCCGGGATTGGCCCCAGGTCGAGTACAACATCGAGGGCAACCCGACCCAGAATCTGATGGACTTCGTGCGTCAGCTGCGTCCCCATCAAGTCACTTTTGTGCCCGATAGCGAAGACCAGTTCACCTCCGACCATGGCTGGCAATTCCCCGCCGACCTGGAGCGACTGCGCCCCTTGGTGGCCGAGGCCAAGGCCTTGGGCGTGCGCGTCAGCCTGTTCATGGATCCGCAGCCTGAAGCCATGGCTTTTGTGGCCGAGCTGGGTGCCGACCGGGTGGAGCTCTACACCGAAACCTTTGCCAGCGCCTTCGGTACCGAGCGTGAGGCCGAGGTGCTGGCAGGCTTCACTCGTACCGCCGAGGCTGCCTTGACCGTGGGCCTGGGCGTGAATGCCGGCCACGATTTGAATCGCGATAACCTCAGCACTTTCTTGCGTGCCGTGCCCGGCGTGCAAGAAGTCTCGATCGGCCATGCCTTGATCGCTGATGCGCTGGAGCTGGGCTATACCGAGACCGTGCGCGAATACCAGCGCTGCATCCAGCGCGCCTACCAGCCGCTTTGATGGAGGCGCCGTATGGCACTTGAACTGCGCCTGGCCCGCCCGGACGACGCGGTCCGCATCGCGGCCCTGGCCCGTTGGGTCTGGCTGGACAGCTATGCCAGCGACGGCGTCAGCGAGGCTTTTGCCGCCTATCTGCGTCGCGAGTTCGATGAACAGGCACTGCGCCGCGCCATCGACCTCAGCCCGCATTGGCTGTTGCAAGACGGCGAGATGCTGCAAGGCTGGGCCCAACTGGATGCTGGCGCCGAATGCCCGACGCTGCTGCCCGCAGGGATCGAGCAGGCGGTAGAGCTGCAACGGCTCTACATCGCGCCGCCCTGTGTGGGCCGAGGCCTGGGCGTGCGCCTGCTGCGGCAGGTGCGTCAGCAATGGCCGCAGCGTGCGCTGTGGTTGAGCGCTTGGGAAGGCAATGAGGGCGCCCTGCGTTTTTATCGCCGCGAGGGCGCGCAACTCTGGGGCGAGACCTGGTTTGAACTCGATGGCCAGCGCCACCGCAATGAGGTGCTGGGCTGGCCCGCTCTTGAGCTTGGGGCTGAGTCGGGTCATGAGCGGGAGTACTACTGATGATCTACGGCATAGGCACCGATATCTGCGACATCCGCCGCATCCGCGAAACCCTGGCCCGGCGAGGCGAGCGCTTTGCCGAAAAAGTGCTGGGCCCGCATGAGCTGGCGGTATTCCGCGAACGCAGCGAGCGGGTGGCCGCCCGCGGCATCAGCTATCTGGCCACCCGCTTTTCCGCCAAAGAGGCTTTTTCCAAGGCCATTGGAATGGGCATGCGCAGCCCCATGAATTGGCGCGATTGCGAGATCGTCAAGGCCGCCAGCGGCAAGCCGGAAATCCGCTTGCATGGTGAGTTAGCGCTTTGGTTCGAAGCCAAGGGGCTGAAGGCGCACGTCAGCGTGACGGACGAAACCGAATACGCGGCCGCCTTTGTGGTGGTCGAAAGCAAAGAGTAGGGAGTCAAGACATGCAAGACAAACACCACGCCCCCGTCGTGCTCGACGTTGCTGGCCTGAGCCTGAGCGCGGCCGAGGCCAAGCGCCTGAGCCATCCCCTGGTCGGCGGCCTGATTCTGTTTGCGCGCAATTTCGAAAGCCGCGCCCAACTGGTGGCCCTGACCTCCAGCATCAAGGCCATCCGCCCCGACATCTTGATCGCGGTGGACCACGAAGGCGGGCGTGTGCAGCGCTTCCGCACCGATGGCTTCACCCATCTGCCCGCCATGCGCGCGCTGGGTGAGTTGTGGATGGAAGACGCGATGCGCGCCACCGATGCCGCCACGGCCAGCGGTTTTGTGCTGGCCGCCGAGTTGCGCGCCTGCGGCGTGGATTTCAGCTTCACCCCGGTGCTGGACCTGGACATCGGCAACACCAGCGTGATTGGTGAGCGCGCCTTCCACAGCGACCCGCGCGTCGTCAGTGTCCTGGCCAAGAGCTTGATGCAAGGCCTGCTGCTGACGGGCATGAGCAGCTGCGGCAAGCATTTCCCTGGCCACGGCTTCGTCAAGTCAGACAGCCATGTGGCGGTGCCGGTGGACAAGCGCAGCCTCAAGGCCATCTTGGCCGCAGATGCCAAGCCCTTTGAGTGGCTGAGCTTGAGCCTGTCGGCCGTGATGCCGGCGCATGTGATCTACCCGAAAGTGGACAGCCGCCCGGCCGGCTTCAGCGCCCGCTGGCTGCAAGAGATCTTGCGTGAGAAGCTGGGCTTTGGCGGCGCCATCTTCAGCGACGACCTTGGCATGGCCGGCGCGCGCGTGCTGGAAGGCCGCGCCATCGGCTACACCGAGGCGGCCTTGGCGGCTTTGCAGGCTGGCTGCGACCTGGTGCTGCTGTGCAATCAGTCTGCGGTGAATGGCGGTGCGGCGATCGACGAATTGCTGGCGGGCTTGGATGCCGCCCAGCGCGATGGGCGCTGGACGCCAGAGCCCGACAGCGAATCGCGCCGCCTGGATCTGCTGCCGCAGACCGTGCCGCTGACCTGGGATGAGCTGATGCGCAATGCGCGCTACCTGGCCGCGGTGGAGCGCCTAGCCTAAGGTGATGTTGCGCGATTGATCGATCGGGCAAGGCTGCTTCAGCCAAGCCCGAGTCGGGGCCGCCTCACAGCCGTTTGGACTGAGCGCTTTGCTTGGCCCTGCGGCGGCGCCAGATGGCGCCGGTCAGCACGAGGCAAGCCGCCAGCACGCTCAAAGCCGGCGTTATGAATGGCCGCCATGAGGCGGGCATGGCCTGAGTCCAGGCCATGAGCGAGCCGAAGCCCAGGCCGCTCACCGCCAAGGTCAGCAGGCTCAGCGCAGCGGCAACGATCACGCCGCTCAAGGAGACGGTGGCTTTCATTTGCATGTCGATGCTCCCAAGTCGGTGGTGTCGCTGAGGCTCAAGCCGCGCTGCGGTAATTTTCCTGCATCTCATAGCCGCGGGCATAGAGGCCAAACAGCAGGGCTGCCAGCAAGGCAAAGCCGGCGAAGAAGAACATCTGGAAGGCGGTGACGCTGGTGCCCGTGCTCTGGATATAGCTGGTGACAGCCGCGCCCTTGACGCTGGAGTTGGCCAGCAACACCCACAGATTGCCGACCGTGACCGAGAGATTCCAGAAGCTGGTGATCACGCCCTTCATGGCCAGCGGCGCCTGGCTGTAGGCGAATTCCAGGCCGGTGGCCGAGACCAGCACCTCGCCAAAAGTCAGCAAGGCATAGGGCAGGATTTGCCAGAGGATGGTGACGCGGTGGCCATCGTCCAGCCAGAGCTGGAAGCCGCCCACCACCAAGAAGGCGATGCTGGAAAAAGCAATGCCGGCCCCCATGCGGCGCAAGGCGGTTATCTGCAAGCCCATGCGGCGCAGCAGTGGGTACAGCACCAAGTTGTTGAAGGGGATCAGCAGCATCACCAGCAAGGGGTTGAGCGCCTGCATCATCGAGGACTTGAACCATTCGGGCTTGGCCATCTGGTCCGCCTGCAGCACCCAGGTGGAGGCCTTTTGGTCAAACAGGGACCAGAAGGGCGTGACCAAGGCGAACAGCACCAGCAGGCGCAGCACGGTGCGCACCGCTGCGACAGAGGCCTCACCATGCTTGGCGCTGGCGCGGTCCAGCTGTGCCCAGGCGCCGGCGCCACCAAAACCCATCACCAGCACCAGGGCCGAGCACAGGGCAGGCACGATGCCGATCTCTTTGTAGAAGCACAGGCTGGCAATCGCCAGGACCACGCCGCTCAGGGCCAGCAGCAGGCCAGGGCGGGCCGCGCCGGGCTTTGGTGTGAGCAGGGCGGTGCGCACCACCTTGAGGAAGCTATTGGGGTCTTTGCCTGCGGTGGGCGCCACATGCACATACTTCTTGCGGCCTGACCAGAAGATCAGCGTGGCGATGAACATGAACACGCCGGGAATGCCGAAGGCCACGCTGGGTCCGAATTCGGCCAAGAAGATGGGCATCAACAGCGAGGCGAAGAAGCTGCCGAAGTTGATGATCCAGTAAAAGCCGTCGAACACTTTTTGCGCGAGGCTGCGATTGCTCTTGTCGAACTGGTCGCCGACAAAGGAGCTGATCAGCGGCTTGATGCCGCCCGAGCCCAGGGCGATCAGGAAGAGGCCGAAGTAGAAGCCGCGCAGATTGTTTTCAAAAATCGCCAAGCAGGCGTGGCCGGCGCAGTACACCAGGCTGAGCCAGAGGATGGTGTTGTACTTGCCGAAAAAGCGGTCGGCCAGCCAGCCACCCAGCAAGGGGAAGAAGTAGACGCCGATCACAAAGGTATGAAAGACATCTTTGGCCTCGCCCTTGCGCAAGTCCTCGGGGATGGACAGCAGCAAGCTGGTCATCAGGAACATGGTGAGGATGTTGCGCATGCCGTAGAAGCTGAAGCGCTCGCATCCTTCGTTGCCGATGATGTAGGGGATTTGCGGCGGCATCTTGGGTGCCGCTGATGCCGGTGTGATGGGCGTGTTCATGGTGGGATGGCGTGAGTTGCGGGGCAGCCAGGGGGGGCGTTGGGTGGGCTGTGCTGGCATTGCCCGAAATGAGAAACGCCGCCCGAGCTGTTGAGCCGGGCGGCGTTGGGGCAGGGGCCTGGTCGGCCCTCAGCGTTCAGTCAAAAAGCATCAGGCCTCGAAGGGCAGCTTGACCTGGCCCAGATCCTTGCGGGTCTCGACCAAGACCAGCGGGCCTTCTTCGATGCTCACCACGGGCTTGGGCTCGCGGGGCACGTGGACGGGCTTGGGCTCGGCGGCGATGGCTTCTTGCGCGGCGCGGATCTTCTCGGCATCCGAGTTGACCCATTGCAGGCCGCTGGCCGCGGCAACTGCTTGCAGCTCGTCAATCGCCAGCACAAAGGCGGGGACGGCTGGCGCTGCAGCTGCTGCGACGGGCGCGGGCGCTGCAGGCGCTGCAGCTTCAACCACGGGTGCTGCTGCCGCTGCTGCCACCGGCTCGGCGGCTGCCGGGATGGCGGCGGCAGGCGCGGCTTGCACCGCCTCGTGCTCGACGCTGCTCAGCGCGGCGGGCGCCTGCTCGGCGGACTCGGTGGCTGCGGCGACTTGCTCGCTGCGATCACCGCGATCAGCGCGGGGTGCGCGGTCACGGTCACGGCCACGGTTGCGGCCACGGCCACGGTTTTCGCCGTTAGGGGCTTGCTGCTGTTGCGACTCGTCAGCCGACTCGTTGCTGCCTTCGGCAGCAGCGACGTTGGCCTCGCCGTCCACAGCGGCGGCCTGGCTGTCGATGCCAGCGTCGGCAGCGCCGACCGGGCGGCCATCTTCACGGGCGCCACCGTTGCGACGACGGCGGCGGCCACGGCCTTGGCGTTCTTCGTTGCTGGCTTCGCCATCACCGTTGGCAATGCCATCATTGCCGAAGGCAGGCGCCTGGCTGTCAACGAAGGCGTTCGGCTCCTGACCTGCTTGGCTGGCCAGGTTGGCGGCGGCGATTTGCTCTTCGCTGCGCTCGGCGCGCGGCGGACGCTCACCGCGCGGGCGGCGGCCACCGGCCTCGCTACGCTCGTTGCTGCCGCGCTCGGGGCGTTGTTGTTGCTGCTCGTTCGTGGCGTTCAGGCCTTCGGGCTTGGCTTCATTGCCACGCTCGTTGCGCTCGCCACGGCGGCCGTTACGGTCGCCGCGGTCACCACGCTCGCCGCGTTCAGCGCGCTCGCCACGCTCGGGGCGCTGCTGGCCTTCCGGACGCTCGCCGCGTGCTTCTTGCGGCTTGTTGGCTTCGCCACGTCCGCCTTCACGCTTGGCATTGCGATCTGCGCCGCGCTCGCCGTTGCGGCCGCGGCCCTCACGGCCTTCGCGACCTTCACGTCCACCACGGCCTTCGCGGGCGCCGTCACGGCCACCTTCGCGCTTGCTGCGCTCGCCATTGGCGGGCTTGGCGGGTGCGGCCGGTGCTTCCACCGGTGCCGGTGCGGGGGCGCCGAACAGGTTCTTGATCCAGCCGAAGAAGCCACCGCCAGCGGCAGGTGCTGCCACCGGCGCAGCGGCTGCTGCGGGTGCGGCCTTGGGGGCTGCCGGCGTGGGCATGGGGGCGGGCAACTCGGGCAGGATGCCCTTGATCACCGGCTCTTGCTTGCTGCGGCCCTTGTCCGAATCGCTGCGACGGGTGATGCCCACCTCGTCTTGCTGCTCTTCGATCATGGTGTAGCTGGCTTGCAGGTTCTCCAGACGGGGGTCGTCGTGGCGCAGGCGCTCCAGCTTGTAGTTGGGCGTTTCCAGGTGCTTATTGGGCACCAGCAGCACGGTGACGCGCTGCTTCAGCTCGATCTTGGTGATCTCGGTGCGCTTTTCGTTCAGCAAGAAGCTGGTCACTTCCACGGGCACTTGCACGTGCACGGCGGCGGTGTTGTCCTTCATGGACTCTTCCTGAACCATGCGCAGGATCTGCAGCGCCGAAGACTCGGTGTCGCGGATATGGCCGGTGCCGTTGCAACGCGGGCAGGTGATGTGATTGCCTTCGCTAAGGCTTGGGCGCAGGCGCTGACGGCTCAGCTCCAGCAGGCCGAACTTGCTGATGGAGGCGAACTGCACGCGGGCGCGGTCTTGGCGCAGGGCGTCGCGCAGGCGTTGCTCGACTTCGCGGCGGTTCTTCGACTCTTCCATGTCGATGAAGTCGACCACGATCAGGCCGCCCAGGTCACGCAGACGCATCTGGCGCGCGATTTCATCGGCGGCTTCCAGATTGGTGCGGGTAGCGGTTTCCTCGATGTCGCCGCCACGGGTGGCGCGGGCCGAGTTGACGTCCACCGACACCAGGGCTTCGGTGTGGTCGATCACGATGGCGCCGCCCGAAGGCAAGTTGACCGTGCGGCTGAAGGCGGTTTCGATCTGGTGTTCGATCTGGAAACGGCTGAACAGCGGCGCGTCGTCGCGATAGCGCTTCACGCGATGGCCTTGGTCAGGCATCACGTGGTTCATGAACTGGTGGGCCTGTTCGAACAGGTCGTCGGTGTCGATCAGGATTTCACCGACATCGGCGGTGAAGTAGTCGCGGATCGCGCGGATCACCAGGCTGGATTCCTGATAGATCAGGTAGGCGCCCTTGCCGCCCTTGGCCGCATCGTCGATGGCGGTCCAAAGCTTGAGCATGTAGTTCAGGTCCCACTGCAGTTCGGCGGCGGAGCGGCCGATGCCTGCGGTGCGAGCGATCAAGCTCATGCCCTTGGGGTATTCGAGCTGGTCGAGGTTTTCCTTCAGCTCTTCACGGTCTTCGCCCTCGATGCGGCGCGAAACGCCACCACCGCGTGGGTTGTTAGGCATCAGCACCAGATAGCGGCCGGCCAGCGAGACGAAAGTGGTCAGGGCTGCGCCCTTGTTGCCACGCTCTTCTTTTTCGACCTGGACCAGCAGTTCCTGGCCTTCCTTGATCGCGTCCTGCACGCGGGCGGTGCGCACGTCCACGCCTTCGCGGAAGTATTGGCGGGCGATTTCCTTGAAGGGCAGGAAGCCGTGGCGGTCTTCACCGTAATCGACGAAACAGGCTTCGAGCGAGGGCTCGACCCGGGTCACGACGGCTTTGTAGATATTGCCTTTGCGCTGTTCGCGGCCTTCGATTTCGGTCTCGAAGTCCAGCAGCTTTTGGCCATCAACGATTGCGAGGCGCCGTTCTTCCGGCTGCGTCGCATTGATCAGCATGCGTTTCATTGACATCACTCCTCGCGCGCCACTCGTGATTGAAGTCGAGATGGCACGCAGCATCACGTCACCGCCGGGCTTAAAAACCCTGACGGCAACACCAGATGCACGGGCAATGTGGAGGAACCGAGGAAGGAATCGCCCTGGACTGACCGTGGATGCGCTATCGAACAGTGGTTCGACGACGAATCAGGTGGTCAGCGTTGGCGCGTGCGGCTCGTCAGGCGGCGCTGCTGCCCGCTCCCATGAACGTGCGGCGGGGGCCCAGAAAGGCCCGGAACGCAACACGGCCCGGCCACGGCCGTGTGTCGCAGCCTCGCCGGCGTCTGGCCGGGGCTGCACACAGGTGCGGTGGGGGGTGATGAGGGGAGTGGAGGGAAACATCAGCGAGGACTGGGGGCAGCAGACACAAGGGCGGCAGGGATCATGGATCCACCAGCCTCATGCCTTTTGAATACCTTGTCTATACCTGGCAGCTTCACAAGCGAAGCTGCCCGGTGTGGTTCGTTCTACATCGCTCTGCCGCCCAACCCCGGCAACCGCCCTGTCACTTGGGGACAGGGCCCTTTGCCAAGAGCCGTGCGTTGCATCGCCTATTTTTTCTTGCCCAGGCAAACCCATCGTTCGCCCTGGCTACCACCCGCTCACCGTCTGCATCTGCCTTTGCCGTCGTCGCCGAGTCTGGCCCCGCGACGGGTAAAATCAGAAAAATCAAATACTTACGGCGGTTACGTGGTGAGCAACATTATAAGGGCGAAAGCCAAAGCGCCTTCCGCCGCAAAAACCCGCACAAAGCCTGGCAAAGCAGCGGTAGTTTTCCCAGCAAAAGCGGCCAAGCGCAGTGAGCGGGCACCAACTTCAGCGCGCCCGCTGGGCGCTCGCGTCGCGCGGCCTGCTGCCGCGGCGGCAGCGGTTCCGGCGCGTGCGCCAGCCATAAAGCCCGCAGCAAAAGTTGCCGCAGCGCCGGTGCCCGTGCCAGCCGCGGCCCTGGTCGTGCGGCATGTGCTGATCGACGAAGGCTCGGCCGGTCAGCGCCTGGACAATTTTTTGCTCCGCGAACTCAAGGGCGTTCCCAAGACCCATGTCTACCGCGTCATCCGGGCCGGTGAGGTGCGGGTCAACAAGGGCCGCGCCCAGGCCGACACGCGGCTGGAGTTGGGGGATGATGTGCGCATACCGCCCGTGCGCCTACCCGAGCGGGTCGAGGCGCCGCGCGAGTTTGTGCCGGCGCGCGAATTCCCTGTCTTGTTTGAAGATGATCATCTGCTGGCCGTCAACAAGCCCGCGGGCGTGGCCGTTCACGGCGGCTCGGGCGTCAGCTTTGGTGTGATTGAGCAGTTGCGCCAGGCGCGGCCCGAGGCCAAGTTCCTGGAATTGGTGCATCGCCTGGACAAGGAAACCTCAGGCTTGCTGCTGATCGCAAAAAAACGCAGCGCCCTGGTGGCTTTGCAAGAACAGTTCCGCGAGCGTGAAACGGGCAAGACCTATGCCGCCCTGGTTTGGGGCGACTGGGCTGAGAACAAAAAAGTCATCGATGTGGCCTTGCTCAAGTTCACTGGCAGCGATGGTGAGCGCTGGGTCAGGGCGGTTGAAAACTCGCACGACCCGCAGGCCGACCAAGCCAAGCGCTCGATCAGCCTGGTCAAGGTAGCGCAGCGCCTGCAAGGTGCCAGCTTGCTGGATGTGACCATCAAGACGGGCCGCACCCACCAGATTCGTGTGCATCTGGCCTATGCCGGCCATTCCATCGTGGGCGACCCTAAATACGGGGATTTCGAGGCCAACCGCGCCATCGCGCGTGGCGCGCTGCGCTTTGACCGCATGTTCTTGCATGCCAAACGCCTGCGCTTTATCCATCCCGGCAGCAATGCCGAGATCGAGTTGCTGGCACCTTTGCCGCCCGAATGTGCCAAGCTCGTGGCCGAATTGAGCCTCACCGATAAAAAACCTCATGCGCCCGCAGCAATTTGACCTGATCGCCTTTGACTGGGATGGCACCCTGTTTGACTCCACTGCGCTGATCACCCGCAGCATCCAGGCTGCGGCCGTTGATGTGGGCGAACCCCGGCCCAGCGACGAGGCTGCCAGCTACGTCATCGGCATGGGCCTGGCCGAGGCCTTGGCGCATGCGGTGCCGGGCTTGGCGCGCGAGCGCTACCCTGAGTTGGGCCAGCGCTACCGCCATCACTACTTGGCGGCCCAGCACGAGGTGGTCTTGTTCCAGGGCACGCTGGAGATGCTGGCGGCGCTGAAGGCGCGCCATCACTGGCTGACCGTGGCCACCGGCAAAAGCCGCCGTGGTCTGGATGAGGCCCTGCATGCGGTTGAACTCCAAGGCATGTTCGACGGCAGCCGCACCGCGGATGAGACCGCCGGCAAGCCCGACCCCACCATGTTGCTGGAATTGATGCGCGAGTTTGGCGTGGAACCCGAACGCACCCTGATGATTGGCGACACCACCCATGATTTGCAAATGGCCCTCAATGCCGGTGCGGCCAGTGTGGGCGTGAGCTACGGTGCCCATGACCACGAAACATTCGCTGAGCTCCATCCTCGGCATGTGGCCCACTCCGTGCCCGATCTGCATGAGTGGCTGATTCGCAATGCCTGAGCGCGTACTCCCCCGCATCCTGCCCCGGCTTTTGGGCGAGCCGTGCTGCCGTCAGGCTTGGGCTGGGTTTCAATCGGCGGGCCTTGAACGGCCGTGACTCCTGAAAAAATGCAAGAAGAACAACAAACGCTGGGCCTGCCTTTGTGCGCCTCTGAAGATTTGCAAGAGCGTGGCAAGGCCCATGGTTTTGACGTGCTGCAATACCGCGAGCCGGCGCGCGCTTTTGCGCTGCGCTTCGACGGCCAGGTGGTGGCCTATCTGAACCGCTGTGCCCATGTGCCCACCGAGATGGATTGGCAAGAGGGCGAGTTCCTCGACCGCGACAAGCAGTACATCATGTGCTCCATCCACGGGGCGGTGTACGACCCGCTCACCGGCCGCTGCGTCAGCGGCATGTGCGGCCGTATCGGCTTGACCAAGATTGAGGTGCAAGAGCGTGAGGGACGTGTCTATTGGTATCCTTCCCGCGACACCAAGCCTGCTTTCGAAGACTGATTGAGAAAAGAAATAGAGCCACCGCCATGAGTTCAAACGACGATTTGCCCCCTCCGATGCAGGACCCTTTGGTGTCGCCTGAGGCCCGCCTGACGCCGCCCGAGCCCAAGCTCGCCGGCTATGAGCCCATGCTGGCTCAGTTCGCCAAAGACTATTTGCAAGACCGCCGCAGTGAGCGCCGCTGGCGCACCTTCACCCGCCTGTGCTGGCTGGCTTTGCTGGCATTCCTGGCCTGGGCCTTGTTCTGGCAGCAGCATCATCATTCGCCGGCCAATAGCGCGCCGCATACCGCCTTGGTGGAAGTGCGGGGTGAAATTGCGGCCGATAGCGAGGCCAGTGCCGAGCAGATCGTGGCGGCGCTGAAATCGGCGTTCGAGGATCAGGGCTCGCAAGCCGTGGTGCTGCGCATCAACTCTCCCGGCGGCAGCCCGGTGCAAGCTGGCATCGTCTACGACGAGATCAAGCGCCTGAAGGCCAAGCACGGCAAGAAGGTCTATGCCGTGGTGGAAGAGATGTGCGCCTCGGGCGCCTACTACATCGCCGCCGGCGCTGATGACATCTATGTCGACAAGGCCTCCATTGTTGGCTCCATCGGCGTCTTGATGGATGGCTTTGGCTTCACCGGTTTGATGGGTAAGCTGGGTGTCGAGCGCCGCCTGATGACGGCCGGCGAGAACAAGGGCATGCTCGATCCCTTCGCCCCCGTCAGCCCCAAGCAGCAAGCCTATGCCCAGGCCATGCTGGACCAGATTCACCAGCAGTTCATCGCTGTGGTGCGTGAGGGCCGCGGCAAGCGCCTGCAGGAAACGCCGGAAACCTTCTCGGGCCTGTTCTGGAACGGCGAGCAAGCCGTCAAGCTGGGCCTGGCCGACCATTTCGGCAACCTCGACTTCGTTGCCCGTGAGGTCGTCAAGGCCGAAGAGGTGGTGGACTACACCCCGCGCGACAACGTGGCCGAGCGTCTGGCCAAGCGCTTTGGCGCCGCCATGGGTGAGGGGGCGGTTAAGGCCGTGCGTCAACTGCCTGTGCTGCATTGAGCTGAGTTCACTCAGTTTTCCGCGCGCTCATGGGCCCGCTTCGCAAGAGGCGGGCCTTTTGTCTTTTTGACGCGGTCTTTATGAAATCTTGATACCCGCCCGGCCAGCTTCTACAGCAATCTGAGGCGCCGATTTTTAAGCTTCCTGCATCTCAACATTTCGTGAGCATGCAATGGATTGGATTTATTTGGCATTGAGCGCTGCGCTCTTTGCCCTGATGTGGGGCCTGGCGGTTCTGGGTGATCGCCTGGGTGGGGGAGCCAAGCCATGAGCGCGCTCTACCTCTTGAGCGGCCTGGCCGCAGCCGGCTTGTTTGTTTATCTGATCTACGCCTTGCTGCGTGCCGAGGAGTTCTGAGATGAACGCCTTGGGATGGATCAATTTGGCCCTGTACATGGGCTTGCTGCTGGCCGCCGCCTGGCCGCTATCGCGCTGGCTGACGGCGGTGGCGCAAGGGCGTTTGCCGCGCTGGATGCAGGCCGTCGAGTCGGCCTTTTACAAGCTGGCCGGCGTCAAGGCCGAGGAGGGCATGCACTGGAAGCGCTATGCCCTGGGCCTGCTGCTTTTCAATTTCATTGGCGTGCTGGCCGCCTATGGCTTGCAGCGTTTTCAAGTGGTGCTGCCGCTGAATCCGCAAGGCTTTGGCGCGGTGACGCCGGACTCGGCCTTCAACACCGCCATCAGCTTTGTCACCAACACCAACTGGCAGGGCTATGGCGGCGAGTCCACCATGAGTTATCTGACCCAGATGCTGGCGCTGACGGTGCAGAACTTTGTCTCGGCTGCCACCGGAATCGCCGTGGTGTTCGCGCTGATTCGCGGCTTCGCGGCCAAGAGTAGCCAGAGCATTGGCAACTTCTGGGCCGACCTGACCCGCATCACCTTGTGGATCTTGCTGCCCTTGTCCCTGGTGTTCGCCTTGTTCTTCGTGAGCCAAGGCGTGATCCAGAACTTCGATGCCTACAAGGACGCGACAACGCTGGAGCTGAATGCCTACCAAGCGCCCAAGCTGGGCGCCGATGGCCAGCCGCTGAAGGACGACAAGGGTCAGGTCTTGACCGAGGACGCGGTGAGCCCCACCCAGCAACTGGCCATGGGCCCGGTCGCCTCGCAAGAAGCGATCAAGCTGCTGGGCACCAATGGCGGCGGCTTCTTCAATGCCAACTCGGCCCATCCTTTTGAGAACCCCACGCCCCTGTCCAATCTGGCGCAAATGTTGGCCATCTTCTTGATCCCGGCGGCGCTGTGCTTCAGCTTCGGCCAGATGGTGGGGGATAGCCGCCAGGGCGTGACGATTCTGGCTGCCATGAGCTTGATGTTCATCGTCGGCGTGATCGCTGCGACCAGCGCGGAGCAGGCTGGCAACCCCAGCCTGAATGCCCTGGGCGTGGACCAGCAGATGAGCGAAGCCCAGGCCGGCGGCAATATGGAAGGCAAGGAGACGCGCTTCGGCGTCAATGCCACCTCTTTGTTCGTGGTGGTGACGACCGGCGCTTCTTGCGGCGCGGTCAATGCCATGCATGACTCCATGACCCCGCTGGGCGGCATGGTGCCGCTGGTGATGATGCAGCTGGGCGAAGTGGTGTTCGGCGGTGTGGGTACCGGCCTCTACGGCATGTTGATCTTCGCCATGCTGGCCGTTTTCATTGCTGGTTTGATGATTGGCCGCACGCCTGAGTACTTGGGAAAGAAGGTCGAGAGTTATGAAATGAAGATGGTGTCCATCGCTATTCTTGTGACGCCCATGGTGGTGCTGATCGGCACGGCGATTGCTGTGATTGCGGCAGACGGCAAGGCCGGTGTGGCCAACCCAGGCGCCCACGGCTTCTCGGAAATCTTGTACGCGCTGACCTCGGCTGGCAATAACAACGGCTCGGCCTTTGCTGGTCTGTCGGCCAACACGTCCTTCTACAACACCTTGTTGGGTCTGGCCATGTGGCTGGGTCGCTTCGGCGTCATCGTGCCGGTGCTGGCCATTGCCGGCAGCCTGGGCGCCAAGAAGCGCATTCCGGTGGGTGCGGGCACCTTGCCCACGCATGGCCCCTTGTTTGTCGGCCTGCTTATTGGTGTGGTGCTGCTGGTCGGCCTCTTGAACTACGTCCCCTCGCTTGCCTTGGGTCCCATTGTTGAGCATCTGATGCTGTGGACTGCCTGAGGTCTGATCATGACTACGCAAACTAGCAATACGCAAGAACAACATCTGTCTCTGCTGGATCCGGCGCTGATCAAGCCCGCCCTGGTGCAGAGCTTCGTCAAACTCAATCCCAGTGCGCAGTGGCGCAATCCGGTGATGTTTGTGGTCTATGTCGGCAGCCTGCTGTGCACGGGGCTGTGGGTGTGGAGCCTCAGCAACCCAGCCGTGGCCGGCAGCGAGGGCTCGGGATTCATGCTCAGCATTGCGCTGTGGCTGTGGTTCACCGTGCTGTTCGCCAACTTCGCCGAGGCCCTGGCCGAAGGCCGCTCTAAGGCTCAAGCCGCCTCGCTGCGTGGACTCAAGACCAAGACCTGGGCCAAGAAGTTGGAGCAGCCCAAGCATGGATCTAAATGGTTACCTGCTCAGTCCGACGAACTGCGCAAAGGCCATGTGGTGCTAGTGGAAGCCGGCGACCTGATCCCGCTGGACGGCGAGGTGATCGAGGGCGTGGCCTCGGTGGACGAGAGCGCGATCACCGGCGAATCGGCACCGGTGATCCGCGAGTCCGGTGGTGACTTCTCCTCCGTCACCGGCGGCACCCGCGTGCTGTCTGACTGGTTGGTGATTCGCGTGGGCGTCAACCCCGGCGAGTCCTTTCTGGACCGCATGATCGCCATGGTGGAAGGCGCCAAGCGCCAGAAAACGCCCAATGAGATCGCCCTGACGATTTTGCTGGTGGCACTGACCTTGGTCTTCCTGGTCGTCACGGTGACCTTGCTGCCGTTCTCGATGTTCAGTGTGGAAGCGGCAGGTGCTGGCACGGTCGTGTCCATCACCGCCCTGGTGGCCTTGCTGGTCTGCCTGATCCCCACCACCATCGGCGGCCTGTTGTCAGCCATCGGCGTGGCCGGCATGAGCCGCATGATGGCGGCCAATGTGATCGCCACCTCCGGCCGCGCGGTGGAAGCTGCCGGCGACGTGGATGTGCTGATGCTGGATAAAACCGGCACCATCACCCTGGGCAACCGCCAAGCCAGCAGCTTCATTCCCGCCCCCGGCGTGAGTGAAGCCCAGTTGGCCGATGCGGCCCAGCTGGCCTCCCTGGCCGACGAGACGCCCGAAGGCCGCAGCATCGTCGTGCTGGCCAAAACCAAGCATGGCATCCGCGAGCGTGAGCTCTCCGCCTTGCAGGCCCACTTCGTGCCCTTCACCGCCCAGACCCGCATGAGCGGGGTGGACTTCGGTGATGTGCTCTCGCCCGTCCGCAGCATCCGCAAGGGTGCCGGCGATGCGATCCGCCGCCATGTGGAGGCGCTGGGCGGCAAAGTGGCCGTGGAAGTGCAAGCCGCCGTCGACGAGGTGGCGCGCCGTGGCAGCACGCCGCTGGTGGTTGCCGAAGGCAATCGCGTTCTGGGCGTGGTGGAGCTCAAAGACATCGTCAAAGGCGGCATCAAAGAGCGCTTCGCCGAACTGCGCCGCATGGGCATCAAGACGGTGATGATCACCGGCGACAACAAGCTCACCGCAGCTGCCATCGCCGCGGAAGCCGGCGTGGACGACTTCCTGGCCGAAGCCACGCCCGAAGCCAAGTTGAAGCTGATCCGCGACTATCAGGCGGAAGGCCGCCTGGTCGCCATGACCGGCGACGGCACCAATGACGCGCCCGCCCTGGCGCAAGCCGACGTGGCCGTGGCCATGAACACCGGCACGCAGGCCGCCAAAGAGGCCGGGAATATGGTGGACTTGGATTCCAACCCCACCAAGCTGCTGGAGATCGTCGAGACCGGCAAGCAGCTCTTGATGACCCGCGGCTCGCTGACCACCTTCTCCATCGCCAACGATGTGGCCAAGTACTTCGCCATCATCCCGGCCATGTTTGTGGGCGTCTACCCGCAGCTGGGCGCGCTGAATGTGATGGGCTTGCACAGCCCCAGCTCGGCGATTCTGTCGGCCGTGGTCTTCAATGCCTTGATCATCATCGCCCTGATCCCGCTGGCGCTGAAGGGCGTGGCCTATCGCGCCATTGGTGCGGCCTCGCTGTTGCGCCGCAATTTGCTGATCTATGGCCTGGGCGGGCTGATCGTGCCCTTCATCGGCATCAAGCTCATCGACCTGATTCTGGTCGCTGCCCATCTGGTTTAAGGACTTCAACATCATGAAAACACTTTTGCGCCCCGCTGTTGTCAGCTTTGTGCTGCTCAGTGCCGTGACCGGTCTGCTCTATCCCATGGTGTTTACCGGCGTTTCCAAGGCTTTGTTTCCTGCGCAAGCCCAAGGCTCTTTGATCGAGCGTGATGGCAAGCTTGTTGGTTCAGCCCTGATCGGACAGAACTTCACTTCACCCGACTATTTCTGGGGCCGCCCCTCGGCCACCGGTCCCATGAGCAATAACGCTACCGGCTCGTCCGGCAGCAACCAAGGCCCACTCAACCCGGCCCTGACTGATGCGGTGAAAGGCCGTGTGGAGGCCTTGCGCGCCGCCGACCCGGACAACAAGCTGCCCATCCCCGCTGACTTGGTGACGGCCTCGGGCAGCGGCCTGGACCCCGAAATCACCATGGCAGCGGCCCGCTACCAAGCGTCCCGCGTGGCACGCGAGCGCCAGCTCTCCGTCAAGGAAGTGGAGCGTTTGATTGCCGCCAACACCGTGGCGCGTGATCTGGCCGTCTTGGGTGAACCGCGCGTCAATGTGCTCAAGCTCAATCTGGCGCTGGACGCTGCGGCACCACGTGCGGTTAAGGCCGCGCCGGCAGCGCCCGCGGCCGCATCAGCAGCCTCGGCAGCCTCGGCCGGCTGAGCCTCAGCGGCTCGAGCCTCGTTTTCGGCGGCCAGGGGCCCTGGGCCTCGGGCTCGCCCGATGAGACCGGAGGAAAAGCTCTCAGCGAAAGAAAAGAGAGAGTTCCTGGACGGGAGGGGTCTCATCGTTTTTTATTTGTCTAGTTGTTTGTTTGATCCCCTAATGCCTCGTGCATTTTTTGAGCAGAAAAAGCTGTTCCATTTCCATGAAAAACAAAACCGTTTCCCTGTTTGCTTCAGCCACCTTGACCCTGTTGACCGGCGCCGCGATGGCTCAGGCTACGGCGCCCGCTGCAACTGCAACTGCAACTGCCGCTGCCACGCCCGAGCACACCCTGAGCGGCAATCTGAGCCTGAACAGCGACTACCGCTTCCGCGGCATCAGCCAGAGCTGGCTGCTGCCCGCCGTGCAAGGCGGCTTTGACTATGCCCTCAGCAGCGGCGTTTACGCGGGAGTCTGGGCCTCCAATGTCTCGGGCAATAGCTATAACAACGGCGCCGGCCTGGAGACCGATGTCTACGGCGGTTTCAAATTCAATGCCGGCCAAGTGGCTGGGCAAGACCTGACCCTGGACCTTGGCGCCCTGGCCTATGTCTACCCCGGCGCCCGCCTGAACAGCGCGCCCGGCGTGGCAAGCGATAAGAAGTACGACAACCTGGATCTCTATCTGGGCCTGAGCATTGGCGCCTTCAGCGCCAAGCTCTCGGTCGCCGCCACCGACTACTTCGGCCTCAACAGCGACACCGCGGCTTACGCCTACTTCAGCAGCTTGGGCGCTAACGGCGGCAGCAAGGGCAGCGCCTATCTGGACCTGAACTACAACGTCGATTTGGGCCAAGGCGTCACTTTGGGCACCCACCTTGGCTATTTGAAGGTGCGCAACTACGGCGATCTGTCCTACACCGATGCCAAGGTCTCCATCGCCAAGGAAATCCTGGGTCTGAACTGGACGGCGGCCGTCGTCGGCACCAATGCCAAGAAGGACTTTTACCAAGTCGGCAATGCCGCCGCTCAAGACGCCAAGCGCGTGGGCAACACAGGCCTGGTGCTGAGCGTCGGCAAGACCTTCTAAGCGCCCGAGCGACGTAATTCCTCTGCTGTGAGCAAGTGACAATGCCAGCATGCTGATCAATTGCACAGCCTATCAAGCCGGCCAGAAGCTTGCCGATCTCTCGCCCACTCGCCCAGAGGAGTTGGCGAGCTATCTGGAGAAGCCCGACTGCTTCATCTGGGTGGCCCTGCGCGACCCCGAAGCGGCCGAGCTGGAGCCTTGGCGCCGGCTCTTCAATCTCCACCCGCTGGCGGTTGAAGATGCGCAGAACGGCCACCAGCGCCCCAAGGTTGAAGAGTACGGGCAGGACTTGTTCGCCGTTATGCACTTGGTGGATTGGGTGGGCGGCGATCTGAGCCTGGGGGAAGTCTGCGTCTTTTGTGGCCACAACTATGTGCTCTCGGTGCGGCGCGAAAGCAAGCTGCACTTTCTGGGCGTGCGCGAGCGCTGCGAGCGCGAACCCGAGTTGCTGGCTCACGGCCCCAGCTTTGTGCTCTACGCCTTGATGGACGCGGTGGTGGATCGTTACTTCCCCATCGTCGACTTGCTGGAGTCGGAGCTGGAGGAGATAGAGCAAAGCATCTTCGTGCGCGATGCCCAGCTGGACAATATCAAGCGCTTGTACGAGCTCAAGCGCCGCCTGATGCTTTTGCGTCGGGCGGTGGCGCCGATGCTGGAGATGCTGTCTAAGTTGCACGGCGGACGCATCCCGCCGCTGTGCGCCCGGACGGGCGAGTATTTCCGCGATGTGGCCGACCATCTGGCCCGCATCGAGGCCGCCATCGAGTCGGTGCGCGACACCCTGGCCACCGCCATCCAGGCCAATCTGTCCATGGTGGCGATTGAAGACAGCAATGTCACCAAACGCCTGGCCGCCTGGGCCGGTATCTTTGCCGCCGCCACCGCCTTTGCCGGCATCTGGGGCATGAACTTTGAGCACATGCCCGAGTTGAAGCTGAGCTGGGGATACCCAGCCGCCTTGGGCGTCATCAGCGCGGTTTGCGTCGGCCTGTGGTGGCGCTTCCGCCGCGCTGGCTGGTTGTAAAGCGTGAGCCCCTCGTCCAAGGAGTACCTTGGCCGGTCCCCCGAGGGGACGGCGATGTTAGCCGGATCGACCGGCAAACACATCGCCTACGCGGGCCGGCTTGGGACGGCCCGGCGCTCGGCCCGAAAGTCAATGCCGGCTAATGATGAATGGTTTTTGATCCTCCTATGACTGACGCAAGACCTGACCCCGACGCCTTGCTGGCCCAGATCACGCAAGCCCAGCAGACCGAGGCGCGTGGCAAGCTGCGCATCTACTTTGGCTCCTCGGCCGGGGTGGGCAAGACCTTCGCCATGCTGCAGGCGGCGCGCAAGCTGCAGGCCGAAGGGCAGGAGGTGCTGGCCGGTGTGGTGGTGACCCATGGCCGCAGCGAGACCATGGCCATGCTGGAGGGGCTGCCGCAGCTGCCGCTCAAAAACATTGAGTACCGCGGCAAGGCTTTGCTTGAGTTCGATCTAGACGCGGCGCTGGCACGCCGGCCTGCGCTCATCCTGATCGACGAACTGGCGCATGCCAATGTGCCCGGCTCCCGCCACCCCAAGCGCTGGCAGGATGTGGAGGAGCTGCTGGCCCATGGCATCCATGTCTATTCCACGCTCAACGTCCAGCATCTGGAAAGCCTCAACGATGTGGTGGGCGGCATCACCGGCGTGCGGGTGCAGGAGACCTTGCCCGACACCTTTTTCGATCGCGCCGACGAAGTGGTGATGGTGGACACGCCAGCGGATGAGTTGCTGGCTCGACTGGCCGCTGGCAAGGTTTATATGGGTGCCCAGGCCCAGCGCGCCGCGCATAACTTTTTCCGCAAAGGCAATCTGATGGCCTTGCGGGAGCTGGCCCTGCGCCGCACCGCTGACCGGGTTGAAGACGATGTGCAAGCCTGGCGCAGCAATGAGCGCATCGCTCAGGTCTGGAAGACCGAGGCCGCGATCCTCTGCGCCGTGGGCACCACGCCCGCAGCCGAGAGCGTGGTGCGCAATGCTGCGCAGTTGGCCCAGCAGCTCAATGTCAGCTGGCAGGCGGTGTATGTGGAAACCCCGGCCCTGCAGCGCCTGCCGGATGCGCAGCGTGAGCGCATTCTGCGGGTGCTGCGCCTGGCGCATGAGTTGGGCGCCAGCACGGCGGTGCTATCGGCCCAGGCGCTGGCGCCGGCCCTCATTCGCCATGCGCGTGAACACAATTTGTCCAAGCTGGTGCTGGGCCGCAGCGCTGAGCGCAGCTGGCTGGCCAAGCTCAGCGGCCGGCGCGATCTGCAGCAGGAAATCGCCGCCACCGCGCCGGAGCTGGACCTGATTTGCGCCGCCTCCACGCCCGCGGCCACGCAGCGCCGGGAAGCGCTGTCGGGCAGCGACAGCGCCGTTCAGGCCTCCAATGAACATTGGCAGCGCAGCGCCCGCTGCTACGGCCTGACGCTGGCCGCTTGTTGCCTGACGACGCTGATCAGCTGGCCGCTGCGCCTGGCTTTTGATCAGTCCAATATCGTCATGCTCTTCTTGCTGACGGTGGTGGGCGTGGCGCTCAAGCTGGGCCGGGGCCCGGCGGTGGCCGCCAGCTTTTTGAGCGTGGGCTTGTTTGACTTCTTCTTCGTCGCGCCGCAGCTGAGTTTTGCCGTCAGCGATGTGCAGTACCTGCTGACCTTTGCAGTGATGTTGGTGGTGGGTTTGATCACCGGCCAGCTGACGGCCGGCCTGCGCTACCAAGCCCAGGTGGCGGCAGAGCGGGAAGGGCGCTCACGCGCCTTGTTTGAGCTGACCAGTGATCTGGCCGGCGCTCTGCAGGCCGAGCAGGTGCTGCAGGTGGCCGAAGCCGCATTGGCCCAGGAAGTGATGGGCGAGGCCCTGCTTTTTGTGCTGGACCTGAATGAGCAATTGCAGCCCTCGCCGCGTCAGCAAACCATGCCCCTGGCTGAGCAGCCCGACGCCGGCACCGCCCGATGGGCGCTGGAGCATAAACAGGCCGCAGGCCTGAGCACCGACACCCTGGCCGGCAGCGCCTGGTTTTATCTGCCCCTGGTCGCCCCCATGCGGGTGCGTGGCGTGCTGGCGCTGCGCCCGCGTTCCAGCCGCAGCCTGATGCAGCCCGAGTTGCGCGCCCAACTGGAAACCTCGGCCCGCATCATCGGCCAGGCGCTGGAGCGGGTGCACTATGTGGAGGTGGCCCAGCAAGCCTTGGTGCAGATCGAGTCTGAGCGCTTGCGCAACTCCTTGCTGTCGGCGCTGTCGCATGATTTGCGCACGCCGCTGGCCGTGGTCTACGGCCTGGCCCAAACCCTGGACGGCATGGCCGACATGCCGCCCGCTGCGCGCGAATTGGCGGGCAGCTTGCTGCAACAGTCGCAGCGCATCAGCGCCATGGTCAGCAATCTGCTGGACATGGCTCGCCTGCAAAGCGGCGCTGTGCGCCTGAATCTGCAGTGGCAGCCGGTGGATGAGGTGGTGGGTTCATCCCTGCAGGCCCTGCAAAGGCTGATGCAGGACCACCGCTTGCAGGTGGACATTCCCGCTGACCTTCCCCTGCTGAATCTGGACGCCACTTTGATGGAACGGGTGCTGTGCAATCTGCTGGAGAACGCGCTCAAGTACACGCCGCCCGGCAGCCGCATTGTTTTGAGCGCCAGCCTGGCGCCCGGGGCCTTGCAAGGTCAAGATGCCCTGCGTTTGACGGTGAGTGACGATGGCCCCGGCCTGCCGGCTGGCCGGGAGGAGCAGCTATTCGCCAAGTTCAGCCGTGGCGAGCGGGAGTCCAGCACGCCCGGCGTGGGCCTGGGCCTGGCCATTTGCCGGGCCATTGTGGAGGCGCATGGCGGCCGCATCTGGGCCGAGGCCGCCCAGCCGCAGGGCGCTGCTTTTGTGATGCTGCTGCCGCTGGGTCAAGCCCCGGCCATGCCGCTTTTGGAAGAAGACGTCGAAGATCATGATTGAACCGCAACCCGTTGCCCTGATTGTTGAGGACGAGCCCAGCATCCGCCGCTTTGTGCGCATGGCCCTGGAGGCTGAAGGCTGGCAGGTGCACGAATGCGAGACCGTGCGCCAAGGCCTGGTGGATGCCGGCACGCGCCGGCCTGAGCTGGTGATTCTGGATCTGGGCCTGCCGGATGACGACGGCATCAACTACCTCAAGGATTTGCGCGCCTGGTCCGGCGTGCCGGTCATCGTGCTGTCGGCCCGCACGAACGAGGCCGACAAAATCGCCGCGCTGGACGCCGGCGCCGACGACTATCTGAGCAAACCCTTTGGCGTGGGCGAACTGATGGCGCGGGTGCGTGTGGCTCTGCGCCGCAGCCAACAAGCCGGTCGCCTGGGCGGGCAGGCGGACGCGCCGGCGCAAACGGTTTTCCGCTTCGGTGAAGTCGAGGTGGACCTGTCCGCCCGCCGGGTGCTGCGGGCGGGCGAGGCGGTGCATCTGACGCCGATTGAGTACCGCTTGTTAACGCACCTCATTGCTAACGCCGGAAAGGTGCTGACGCATCGGCAGCTGCTCAAGGCGGTGTGGGGCCCCTCGCATGTGGATGACAACCACTATCTGCGCGTTTACATGGGCAATCTGCGGCAGAAGCTGGAAGCGCTGCCGGCGGCGCCTAAGCATTTGTTGACGGAGACGGCAGTTGGCTACCGCTTGATGGCCTGAGGGGCGCTGCGGCGGCCCGTGAGGCATGCAAAGGGCCCGCTCAGTTGCGAGGGCTTGGCAGCGCCCGTAACTCGTATTTCTCCTGGATCGCGGCCAGCTCGCCGCTGGCGCGCAGGCGTTCGAGCGCGCGCTCTATGCGCAAGACGAGCTGCGGGTCCGCCGTTCTCGCGGCCATGACAAAGACATCCACGCTATTGAAGCGAGTCGGCAGCAGCCGGACCTTGGCTTCCAGCCCATCTTCCTGAATGTATTTGCGCAGCACGGCGCTGCCATAGAAGACAAATCGAACGCGTCCAGCGATGAGTTTTTGGAGCGTGCTGCTGACCGAGGCCACGCCGTCATCAACGTTCAGGCCGCCCAGGCCTTTGAGCTGGTCGACATAGGCTGAGCCCCTGGGCACGCCGATGATGCCGGCCCTGCCCAGTTGGCGGATCTCGTCGAATGTCTTGATGTTGATGGGGTCGTCACTGCGCACGGCCAGTTGGGTGAACTGGCTGTACAGGGGCGGCGACAAGACAAGATGTTTGGCGGCCCGTTCCGAGTCGCGCACCAGGCCGAAGAAGACGTCGATCTTGCCCGCCGCCAGGTCTGCTTCTAGACGCCGCAGCGGCCGCATGACGTCTTGCCCCACAAACTTCAATGTCGGGTCGATGCGCTGTACCGCTTGGATGACTTCGGCACTCAGGCCCGGTGCCGCTGCATTGCCTGGGTGAAATTTGAGGAGGTTGTCGGATTGCCCGCTGGTGCGCGCCAGCATGGGTGCTTCTTGGGCGTCACAGGAAAACGGCAGGCAAGCCGAACAGGCAAGCACATAGGCGGCGAGAGGGCGAATCCAGCGGCAATGCTTGATAGGCCTGTCATCAGTCATTGATGGGGCTCGTGTTGGCGTCGAGACTGTGAGCCTCGCGAACCCAGCGGTGTGGTCGGGCAAGCAGATTGGCATGAGGCACAAGCCGACCTTTGAGGGCGGCATTTTCATGGCGCATTCTCTCAGCGATTCCGCCTGTCAGCATGCGTTTGCCCACGGGCGGCCCGCTGTGATTTCTGCCTGCCTTCCTTCACTTACCAATACAGCTTGGCCCTCACCACGCTCGGCCGCCGCAAGCCCAAACTCCATTGGTGATAGACGCTGCGTGCCATGCGATGCAAATCATCGGTGCGCTGGGCCAAGTCGCGCAGGATCTCGGCTTCGCTTTGCACGGCCGGGCTCTTTGGCAGATGTTCCAACTCGTGCTTGGACTCGTGGCACCAGGCGCGCACGCTCTCCTCGGTCACTTCCAGATGACATTGCAGCGCGACATGCTTGCCCATGGTGAATCCTTTGTTGATGCAGTGCGTGCCAAACAGGCTGCGGCGAGCCCCCTGCGGGATCTCGAAGGTGTCGTAGTGCCAGTTGAAGACCGTGGTCTGGGCGCGGCCGCCGAACAGGGCGCGGGCGTCCGGTGTTACCCACAGCTTGCTCCAGCCGATATTGGGCCAGGCATTGCGGGTGACGCGCGCGCCGCAACTCTTGGCCAGCAACTGGGCGCCGAAGCAGTGGCCCAGCACGGGCACATCTGAGGCTACCGCGTCCTTGACCAACTTCTGCTCGGCGGCAATCCAGTCCAGCTCATCGTTGACGCTGTGATTGCTGCCCAGCACCACCACGCCGCTGAAGTCTTGGGCGCGCTGTGGCGGCGCCTCACCGCGGTCGGGTCTGAAGGTCTCGGTCGGGATGCCTTGCGTTTGCAGGAACTCCGACAAATAGCCAGGGCCTTGATTGGCTTCGTGCTGGAGGATGGCGACAGGTCTCATATCCTTGGCGCGCCAGACAATGAGCTTGTGGGCGCCGCTTGTTGCGAGGCCTTCAATTTAGGCCGGGCCGGCTCAAGACCTCGCCAAGCTTTGGGCCGCCTGCATCAAGAAGCCATCAAGTGTTTTGATGCTGCGCCGGGCGAGCGCCCCGCAGCAGGATGAAGCCGGCTGCGGCCCCATGCGAACTTACAATCCGGCATCTCTTTTGTCCTGTTTCAAGGCCTCCACCATGCCCGTCAATCTCAGCGCCCCCGATCCCGCTTCTCTGCACCCGGTTCCCGGTGTTCGCCTTGGTATCACCCAAGCTGGCATCCGCAAGGCGGACCGCCGTGATCTGAGCGTGATCGTGTTGGATGAAGGCGCCAGCGTGGCGGGCGTGTTCACCAAGAATCGTTTCTGCGCCGCGCCGGTGCAGATCTGCCGTGAGCATCTGGCGGCGGGGGCTGCGGTTCGAGCCATCCTCGTCAACACCGGCAATGCCAATGCCGGCACCGGCGCCGATGGCCTGGCCCGCGCCCACCAAAGCTGCGAAGCGCTGGCCGCTTTGCTGAATATTCAGCCGCAGCAGGTCTTGCCTTTCTCGACCGGTGTGATCATGGAAACCCTGCCGGTGGACCGCATCATCAAGGGCTTGCCCGCGGCCATCGCCGCGCTGCGTCCGGACGCTTGGGACGAAGCCGCGCTGGGCATCATGACCACCGACACCATCCCCAAGGCCGCCTCCACCCAGGTGCAGATCGGTGGCGTGATGGTCACGCTCACCGGCATCAGCAAGGGTGCGGGCATGATTCGCCCGAATATGGCCACCATGCTGGGCTATGTGGCGACCGACGCCAATATCAACCCGGCGTTGCTGCAGGCGCTGGTGACCGAAGCCGCTGACGCCTCATTCAACCGCATCACCATCGACGGCGATACATCCACCAATGACTCCTTCGTGCTGATCGCCACCCATCAGGCCAAGCACGCCCGCATCGAATCGCTGAGCAGCGCCGAGGGTCAGGTCTTGCGCGCGGCTTTGATTGAGGTCTCGCAACGCCTGGCGCAAGCCATCGTGCGTGACGGCGAAGGCGCCACCAAATTCATCACCGTGCAGATCGACGGTGGCCGCGATGAGGCCGAGTGCAAGCTGGCCGCTTACGCGATCGCCCACTCACCCCTGGTGAAGACCGCCTTCTTCGCTAGCGACCCAAATTTGGGCCGCATTCTGGCGGCAGTGGGTTATGCCGGCATTGATGATCTGGACCAGACCTTGATCGACCTGCATCTGGACGATGTGCATGTGGTGCGCGCCGGCGGCCGCCACCCCGACTACCGCGAGGAAGACGGCCAGCGCGTGATGAAGCAAAGCGAGATCAGCGTGCGGGTGAACCTGAATCGCGGTGCCGTCAGCGCCACGGTGTGGACTTGCGATCTGAGTCACGACTACGTGACCATCAACGCCGACTACCGCTCCTGAGCAGGCGCGGGCCGCATCCATCGGGGCTGGCCCGCGCAAGCCAGCACGGGCCGGCCTGATGCCGGCAGGGGCGCTTAAAAATCCACGGCCTTGGTCTTCATGCCACGCGCCACCAGCGTGGCATTGATCAGCTGGGCTTCCTGGCGGCTGTCAAAAGGCCAGACGGCAGCGCGCCAGCCTTGAGGCGTCTGCACGACGCTGGTGTTGAGGCCGCCCGGATGCAGGGGCTTGATGAAGCCGAGCATGCGGGCCAGCATGGCCTCGGCTTCGGCCTTGCTGGGCTCAACAGGGCCGACCAGGGCGACCACCGGGACGGCCTCGCCCGGCTTGCCGGTCTTGGATTTCACGGCCGATTGAATCGTGCCGCCGGCTTCCAGGCCGTCCAAAGGCCCGAGCTTTTCCACCAGGGGCTGGGCGGATTTTTCGTCGGCCTCTTGGCCGGGGCGGGCTGCCTTGCCGGGCTTGTCGGCCTTATCGGACTTCGTGGCTTTCTCTGATTTCTCGGCTTTGCCCGAGCCTTCCGCCTTGGTGTCGCCGGCTTTGCCCTTCTCGCTGGCCGAGGCGGCGCCAGTGCCAGGCTTTGACGTGTCGCTGCCTGCTGCAAACGGCGCCCGCTTGGGGAGTGGTTTGACCAGTTGGGGCCGGATATCGGGCTGCTCTTCCTTGGCGCCGGAGGCGGCAGAGGAAACGGTGTTGGCGCTGGCATTGGCATTGGCACTCGCCGGCGTTGAGGCCGGGTCACCAGCGGCGCTGAGGGTGTCGCTCAAATTGGCGCCAGCGGCGGAGGCAGAGGCCGACGCGGCCGCTGCGGCCTCTAGCGCTGCTGCACTGGCTGCCGCGGCAGATTCGGCGGCGCTTGCTGCGCTTGCCGACGCAGTCGCTGCCACTGCGCTGGATGCCGATGCCGGGGCGGAAGCGGCCGTCGCAGCCTCCACCGCATGCTCACCCGACTTGCTACGCGGCATCAGCAGGGCCAGCAGCAGTGCCAACAGGCCCAGTACCACCATGGCAGCAAAAGCGAGTCGGCGGCGGCTGCCGCAGCGTGCGCCCAGGATCTGCGGCTTGCGGCCCATGCCGATCAGCACGCGGGTGCGTGAGTTGCCGGCGTCGATGGCGGCAGTCAGCAAATAGATCTCAAATGGCCAGGCGCCGCTGTGCTTGGCCAGCATGGCTTCGTCGATGGGCACCACCCGCTGCGGCCAGCTGGCATCGCCGGGTGGGTTCAAAAAGCCCTGGCTTTGCGCAAACGCCGCAATCTTGCGCGGCGCAATCGGGATGAATTTCTCGCTGAAGGCAGGCCAGCTGCTGGCGGCCTTGCGCTTGCCTAGGTGTTTCCAAAAGGCCAAGGCGCCCAGCATTTGCGCCAAACGCGGGCGCCAGCCCATGCGGGCCAGGGCATGGGCGGGCGGCTCCTCCTGGTCGGCCAGGGCATCGAGGTGTTGGGCGGTGGTGTTGGCGTGAGCGTCCAGGGTGCTTTCACCCAAGGCGTCGAGTGGCGCGTCGCCCATGGTCGGCTCGATCGCCTCGCCCCCGGCAGCGGCGCCACCGGGCTGATGCGCGCTGCGCAGAAATGGCAAAGCCACGACGCCCATGGTGTGGACGTCGTAGATAGTGATTTTCTTTGCGAGCGGATGGCGGTTATGCCACGCCACCACATGCTCGACCAAACGATCCATGCTTTGTTTCAGTGAGGACAAGGGCGCTGCGGAGTCAGCATCAGAAGTATCGGCCAGGCGGGCGCTAACCTTTGGCCTCATGTGCGGATTCGATAGCCCGATAAGCGAGGAATTGGTGCGGGAGATCCCTGGGGCAAGGCCTGACCCCGGCTTCGACGGGCGATTCTTCTCTCACTGCCGCCGCTGGTCGCCCAGGCCAAAACAAGGGGCCCCGCTTCCCGGCAGGCTCGCTTTGGTGCAAGCTCCCCAAGTTGGTGCTCTTTTTGCTAGAGGATGTCCTGGGGTGCAGTGAATACTTGGCACGGCCCTTGCTCAGACTCTGTCACCCCAATTGCAATTGCTGCTTTACCGAGATTAGCGAGACGACCCCATGAGCCCTTTGATCAACACCGATGGACCCGCCGGGGCGTTTGTCCTGCTGGTGCTCAAGACCGAACAGCCGGGCGCCGCCCATGTGCTGCAAGAGGTGTTGGAAGAGTCGGGCTACAACGTGCAGCGCCTGGCGGCGGCTGGGCTGGCTGAGCTGGCTGAGCCGGCTGGGCCGCGGCCGGCCGTGATCTTGTTGGAGTTGGCGCAGGACAGCGATCTGGCGCAGGCCTGTGACTGGGCGCGCCAGTTGCTGGCCAGACCTGGTTGGGCCAGCGTGCCTTTGCTGATGCTGGGCCTGGACGGCAGTGCCGAGCAGCGCGAAGCCGCCCTGGCCGCCGGCGCGATGGATGGCCTGAGCCGACCCATGCGCGCGCTGGAACTGCTGCCGCGATTGGCCTTGCTGATGCAGGGCGCAGCTAGCGCCGGGGCAGCGGACGGCTCGGGGGCCGCATCACACATGGCGCAGCCCAGCGTGGATGTGCTGGGCCACGCCAGCTTGCTGGTGCATGAGCACAGCGGCCGCTGCATCTGGCACACGGCGCGCGCGCGTAGCCTGATGGCCGACTATTTCAGTGGCGGGCATTTTGAGCGAGGCCGCTTGCCGCCGGAGCTGATGCTGTGGCTGCACCGTGAGCTGCTGCGTAGCCGCGCCGGTGGTGCCGGCCAGGGCTTGACCGTGCTGCCGCAAGCCCGGCCCGGCGCGGGCCGCAGCCGTGGGCCGGCCGAAGGGCAGGGCAGCCGCCGCCTGAACTTTGATCTGCATGGTGTGGATGCCGATTTGGTGGGCGAAGGCCATTGCCTGATCGTGCTGCGCGAAACCGATGACTGGCGCTTGTTGCAAGCCCTGGTGCGGGCACTGCGCCTGAGCAATACCCAGGCCCAGCTGCTGCTGTGGCTGAGCCGGGGCAGCTCGCCCACGGCCATGGCCGCCCGCCAAGGCCGCAGCCAGGCCGAGCTGCAAGAGCAGTTGGCTGAGTTGCTCAAACATCTGGCGCTGGACTCGCTGGAGGCTGCCGCGGCCTTGGGTCGCGCCAGTTTGCAAGGCCTGGATGGCCAGACCGTCTGATGGCTGGCGCGCTTCCGCCGGTTCTTCAAAGACTGCTCTACCTCACGTTCTTCACGGGATTGGGCCCGCGTGGTCGCAGCCGTGACAGGCGACCGCGCCGCCAGCAGCGATGATGCGGGCCATGGGCAATGTCTATCTTGTGCGTCACGGCCAGGCCTCGCTGGGGGCGGCGGATTACGATCAATTGAGTGAACTGGGCCAACGCCAATGCGTGGCGCTTGGCACTTACTGGCGCGAGCGCGGCCAGCAGTTTGACCTGGTGCTGCGCGGCTCGCTCAAGCGCCATGCGCAGTCACTGGCTGGCATTGGCGAGGGCCTGGGCCAGAACCTGCCCGCAGAAGTTTGGCCAGGGCTGAACGAGTACGACAGCGCTGCGCTGATCCAGGCCATACATCCCGGCGCACTGCACGCGCCACAAACGGCCGAGGCCGCGCGCTTGCATTTCCGCCTCTTGCGTGAAGGCTTGCAAGCCTGGATGGATGGCGCCAGCGAGCCTCAGGGCATGCCCAGCTACGCCGAGTTCTCGGCCGGCGTGGCCGCCACCTTGGCCCATGTGCAAGCGCAGGCGCAGAGCCGGCCGGATCTGCGGGTGCTGGTGGTTTCCAGCGGTGGGCCCATTTCTACTGCCATTGGCCAGGTGCTGGGCGTGCCTGCGCAGACCGCCATCGAGCTGAACCTGCGCATTCGCAATGGCTCGGTCAGCGAGTTGGCCCTGACGCCCAAGCGCATGGCGCTGCTGGGCTTCAACAATGTGGCGCATCTGGAGCTGCCCGGCATGCCGGGCTTGCTGAGCTACGCCTGAAGTCCGCCGACCTGTGGCCTGAGCCCGGGAGGGTTCAATTCGCCGCCGCCAAGCCGCCTGATGGCAGTCCCCAGCGGTGCAGTAACGGCGTGTAAAAGTCAGGCCAAAGAGGCGCTGGCTCGCCCTGGCCGTGCACACAATTCAGAAGACTTTTGATCTGATGTTTGTGGCCGAGGCCGCCTCGGGCGCTAACTTCCAATACCGCTTCCCCGATGGCTTGGCGAGCTACAAGGCCGGCACCCGGGTCTTGCAGCCCAAGAACGGTCGGGTTTTTGAGTGCCGCCCTTGGCCCAATAGCGGCTACTGCGTGCAGTGGAGCCCGTCGACGACGCAGTTCGAGCCAGGCGTCGGCAGCCACTGGCAGGAGGCCTGGATCGCGCGTTGAGCTAGCGTCCAAGAAAAACAGGCCTTATGGGGCCTGATACTGAGCCGCCTGACACCCGCTGGTTCCGCTCGATCTGCAATTCATCGAGTCAGAACCCAGCCGGTCGCAGGCGGCTTTTTATTTGGCGCCGCCCCCTCTAGAGTGCATCCCAGAGTTCGGCGTTCAGCTTGGAGCCGGACTCACCCGAAAACTGGAGATCCGTTGCGATCTCGACGAAAGGCCTGCGGTGAAGTTCTTGTTGTGGCTCTTGCTCTTGCTGCTGTGTTGGCCGCTGGCCTTGCTGGCGCTGTTGCTGTGGCCGGTGGTGTGGCTTTTGTCTTTGCCCTTTCGCCTGATCGGCATCAGCGTGGAGGCGGTGTTTGCCTTGCTGCGCGCCTTGCTATTTCTGCCTGCGCGGCTGCTGGGGCATAAAGACGCTTGATGGCGTGAGGAGGCCAGCCCGGCATCGTGGGCTGGCTTCGCGGCCTGCGCTTAGATCTTCATCACCACCCGGCCATCGATATGGCCTTGCTTCATCTGGTCAAAGATGTTGTTGATGGATTCGAGCTTGTCGCTGCGGTAGTGGGTGCGGATCTTGCCGTCGGCGGCAAAGGCCAGGGCTTCTTCCAGATCCTTGCGGGTGCCGACGATGGAGCCGCGAATGGTCTTGGCATTGAGCACCACATCAAAAATCGGCAATGCAAAGTCGCCCGGCGGCAAGCCCACCAGTGACATGGTGCCGCGCTTGTGCAGCATGCCCACGCCTTGCTTGAAAGCGCTGTTGGACACGGCCGTGACCAGCACGCCATGGGCGCCGCGCACATGTTTTTGCACTTCGGCCACCGGGTCTTGCGTCAGCGCATTGATGCAGACCTCGGCGCCCAGCTCGCGCGCCAGGGCCAGCTTGTCGTCGGCAATGTCCACCGCGATGACGTGATAACCCATGGCCTGCGCGTACTGCACCGCCATATGGCCCAGGCCTCCGATGCCGGAGATGGCCACCCAGTCGCCGGGCTTGCAGTCCAGCACCTTGAGGCCTTTGTAGACGGTGACGCCGGCGCAGAGCAGGGGCGCGGCGGGGTCGAAGTCCAGCTGGTCAGGCAGGCGGCCCACATAGCTGGGGTCGGCCAAGACATATTCGGCATAGCCACCGTTGACGGTGTAGCCCGTCATCTGCTGCTCGCCGCACAAGGTTTCCCAGCCGGTGATGCAGTGCTCGCAGTGGCCGCAGGCGGTGTGCAACCAAGGCACGCCGACCCGGTCACCTTCCTTCACATGCTTGACGCCACGGCCCAGGGCGGCGACAAAGCCCACGCCTTCGTGACCAGGAATGAAGGGCAGGCTGGGCTTGACCGGCCAGTCGCCATTGGCCGCATGCAGGTCGGTGTGGCAGACGCCGGAGGCCACCACCTTGACCAAGACCTGGCCGTCCGCCACCTCGGGCACGTCCACTTCTTCAATTTGTAGCGGCGCGCCAAATTCGTGGACGACCGCGGCCTTCATCTTTTGAGCCATGACACTCCTCTCCTGGTTGGCGGGCCGAGTGGGGCCCGGAAGCAGCAGTATGTCGAGTCTGGGCAGGAGTTCAATGAGCTAGATCAAGCCAGCCCGGCTGCTTGTCCGCATAGCGGCGGCTGGCTGTCCCGCAGTTGTGGCTCAGACCTTCATTTCCAGGCGCAATTGCCATTGGGTGAAGCTGCGGCCACCGGTGTCGGTGGTGATGATTTGATCGGTGGTGCTGATCACACTGCCGTTGCTATAGCTCAAGGGGTTCAGATTGCTGGCCGACAAGCGCAGCTGGGTGTTTAGATTGACGGACCACAGCGCGAACGCATCCAACACCACCTTGCGGGAGTTGTGCACCTCGGTCAGCAGGCTTTGCTGCACCGTGACCGAAGGCGTCCAGTTCAATCCCGCGCCCAGTGAAAGCGGCAAGCTGCGCAGCTTGTAGTCGGCGCCCAGATTGGCGGTGGCCTTGGGCTGCTGATCCAGGCGATTGTTGGGGCCGGGAATGCCGTCCACCGAGGAGCGGAACAGGCTCAGATTGCTGCGCACCGACACCGGCCATGCTTCGGGCAGGAATTCGTCCAGGCGGAACTTGGCTTCCAGCTCCAAGCCCATGGTGGTGGCGTTGCCGATGTTTTGCGGCCGCGCCACCCAGCGCGGCACGCCGGCCCAGCTGACGGTCTCCAGGTTGGTGACCGTGCGCATCAGATCGCTGATGCGGCGGTAGAACAGATTGGCGCTGAGCACGCCGCCCTTGCTCAAATAGCTTTCGAAGGCGATGTCAATGCCGGTGGCCAGCTCGGGCTTGAGGTTAGGGTTGCCGCTGCGGTCAGGGTAGTTGGCGGCGTTGGGGCCGCAGGGCTGCGCGTCGGGGCAGGGGTATTGCGAGTTGATGGTGGGCTGGGCGATCAGGTCTTGCAGATTGGGGCTGCGGTAGCTGCGGGTCAGGCTGGCGCGGATCTGGTCGCGGCTGGGTTTGCCGTCTTGGTCGAGCATTTTCCAAACGCCATGCAGCAGCGGGGTCCAGACCGTGGCGCGGTTGTTCACCGCATAGTTGGCGGCGGTGCTGCGTGTGGCGATGGTCTCGCCGCGCAGGCCGGCGTAGAAGGCCCATTGCTTGCCCACGCTCCATTCGTCTTGGGCGTAGAGCGCAATGCGCTGGGTGGCGGCGTCAAGGTCGTCGCCGAAGTCCAGAAGATTGCGGCAGGACTGACCGTTTTGCAGGCAGACGCGGTTTTGCTGGCGCTGGGTGCCTTCGCCTTCCAGGCCACCCACCAAGCTGTGTTCGTTTTCCAGCGTGTGCGAGTATTTGCCGTTCAGGCTCCAGGATTTGTCTTCGCTGCTGACGGTGTCGTCCTGACTGCGGCTCAAGGCGGACTGGCGGTATTCCTGCCTCAGCGTATGGCTGTCGTTGCGGGCCAGGCCGATGCCGCCGCGCAGCTCCAAGCGGGTGTCGGCATCGATGCGGTGCTGCCACTGCGAATTGACGCGCAGCATATTGAATTTGCTGTCGCCGGTGCTCTGGGCCTGATCAAAGTCGCCGGGCGTGGCGATGCTGTGGGTCTGCGTGATCAGGCTGTTGTTCTTGCTGCGCGAGGCCACCACAAAAGGCTGCAAGCTCAGCGAATCGCCCTCGGCCAGCCGCCACTGCAGGCGCAGGCTCAGGTTCAGGCTGCGGCGCTCGTCCTCCGTCTGGCTGTGGCTGCTCAGCAGGCTGTCGCCGCTGCCGTCCAGGTTGTGGGTTAGTGCGCGGCTGTCCAGCGCATCGCTGCGCTTGACTTGCTGGGCGTTGAGGCTCAGGTTGTAGGCGCCGCCGTTCTCGTCGAGCTTGTCATTGCGGGTCCAGCCCAGGCTGGGCATCCACAAGCCGTTCTCTTCGCTCAGGCCCACGCGCCAGTCGTTCAGGCGCTTTTGCAAAGCTTCACGCAGGACCACATTGATGGTGCCGGCCACGGCGCGGGCGCCGTACTCGGCCGAGGGCGCACGCAGGATTTCGATGCGCTCGACCTGATCGGGTGGCAGTTGGTCCAGCGAGAAGCCGGGCGCCATGCGCTCGCCATTGACCAGGATCTGGGTGTAGCCGCCGCCCATGCCGCGCATGCGGATCTCACCACCGCGTCCGGGCCGCCCGCCGGTGCTGACGCCGGGCAGGCGCTTGAGCACCTCGCCCAGGGAGTTGTCGCCAAAGCGTTCGATCTCTTCGCGGCCGATGATGATCTTGGCGGCGGTGGCGCTGCGGCGCTGCGCCTCATCGGAGGCGCGGCCGCTGACCTCGACCCGGTCGAGTTGGGCGGGCGCCGTGGCCTTGCTGGCCTCGGCCTTGGGCGCCGCCTTCTTGGCCGGCGGCTGCTGTTGCTGCTGAGGCCCGCTGGCCGCAGTGCTGGGTGCGGCCGGCGCTTCTTGCGCCTGGCTGGGCAGGCTGGCCAGGCAGCTCAGGGCCAGGCTCAGGGTGAGTGGGCAGCGCGAGTCGGCGGCGCGGACGGATTTGGGCTTGCGAAACATGGGCGGGCAGGGCAGCGAAAAGGCGCTGTCGGAATGCGTGCTGTTGGTTGAGGCTGCGAAGCATCGCATGCTTGCGCGTTCGGCTTCACCTCAGAGCCCCTGCCAAGGCGGACTTTCAACTTTCTTTACCTGCCAGCATTGTGAAATGTTGCGTGCGAACCCACAAAGCAAAAAGGCCACAACCCAATGGTCGTAGCCCTTTTGACATCCGGACACCTATGCAGGAGACGGATTCTCGGCGCTGGTGACGGGTTCCAGTGATCTGCCCAATCTGCAGCCGGTTTGTCGCCTCGAATGCTTCGCAGTATGCCTAGGATTTATGAAGCTGGCGTGACGAAAAAAGGTGAATCGTTCGCCTATTTGCGTTGCATCAAATTCTCGCTTTCATGCGCCTCTTCACTCTCGCCTTCACTCGCTTCTTCACGGCGCCGCAAGAGCGCTGCGGCGGCCGCCACACCCAAGACCCAGAAGGGTGCGGCCGCGCCACCACCGCCGCCGCTGGGGGCAGGCTCAGGCGCTGGCGTGGGGGCCGGTGTAGGAGTTGGGGCTGGCGTAGGTGTTGGCGTGGGCGTGGGCGTGGGAGCCGGTGTGGGGTCTACCGGCGCCGTGCCTTGTTTGATGCCGCATTGATCCAGGGCTGTGTTGCTCAAGCTGACCGGGCTGCGGCTGGGTGGCGCATAGCTGCTGGGCGCAGCGGCATAGCGCAGCGCTTCTTCGGCGTCGAGCAAGCCGCTACCGCAAGTGCTGGTCGTGCAGCTGCAACGCTGGGCATTGCTGGCGCTGCTGCAGGCACCCAGGGCGGCGGCCGCCACATGGGGACGGGCACTGATCTTCAAGCCGGCTTCCACCTGGGCCAAGGTCAGCGCCGGGTTGGCGGCCCACATCAGCGAGGCCACACCGGCCACTTGCGGCGCGGCAAAGCTGGTGCCGGTGCCGGCGGCGTAGTCTTCGCCCGTGGGGGAGGGCGTGGCGCCGGGGCCGCTGGTGGAGAAGATGCCTTCATCGGGAATGCCGGCGAGGTCATCGCAAGTGCGCTTGTAGTCGGCATCGCCGCCGGTGGCCGCCAAGGCCAGCTGCGGGCCGATATTGGCATACGTGGCCTTGAAGCCTTGGCGGTTGACGGCGGTCACGCCCAAAACACCGGCGCAATTGGCCGGGCGGCCTACGGCGCCTCGGGTGTTGCCGGCGGCCGCCACGATCAGCACATTTCGGGCGCGCAGTTCGGCAATCGCGTCTTGATAAAGCTTGGCCGCGCGTGCCACCTCGGGGTTGGCGTCCGCTGTATCGCAGCTGGCCACGCCAGCGAAGCCGATCACCAGAATCTTGGCCGGGTGGGTGTTGAGTGGCACGCCGCTGACAGGCAGGCCGGCGGCCCAGCGCATGCCGTCCACCATGTCTTGCACGGCCGCGCCGCATTTGCCCGAGACCCGCACCGGCAGGATTTGCGCGTTCCAGTTGATGCCTGCCACGCCCTTGCCATTGTTGGTGACGGCGCCCAGCTGGCCGGCCACCAGCGTGCCGTGCCAGCTGGGGCTGGCCTGCACCGGGCAGCCATCCCACAGTGCCTGATTTGCGTCCTTCTCGGCTTGTGTCAGGGCGTCACCGGTGTCGGTGGGGTCATTGCTGCGGCCGACGCCGCCGTTATTGGCGTACTCGGCCTTGCTGATGAAGTTATAGCCCGGCAGGATCAGATGGGCGCGCAGGTCGGGGTGGTCGCGCACACCGGTGTCGAGCACGGCGATCACGGGTGCGGCACCCGACACGGGGCTGCCCTGGTTCAGGTCCCAGGCCTTGGGGAAGTTGGCCAGGCCGGCATTGGCGCTGTCGTCGCGGCTGCCCAGCCACCATTGTTTGCTGGCGTAGAGGCTGTCGTTCGGTGTGGCGGCTCGCAGCGCATCGGTGGCGAGCAGGGTGAGCACGGCGAGCGCAATCGCGCGCCGGCGGGGTGTGTTGAGCGTAGACATGCGCCGCAGGCTAGTGGGGGCGGGTGAAACTGGCGTGACAAAGCCGGGCCCAGGGGATGCCGTTCGGCGCGCATGTGGTGCAGTAGTCCGAATGGCTCACGGTCTTTGCACATCTTCAAACACTGGTCACATGTCGCACATATTCTGCGGCACGGGTCTGGACTGGCTCGGGCGTCACTTCAGACGGCCCGGGAGTGCAGGGCCGAACGAACGACCATTGAACTGAGCGCTGCTGGCCTGGACTTGCCTGATGCGGCCGGGCGCAGCGCAATCCGCCACGAGCGGCACACAAAACAAAAAGGTACAAGCTCTATGCATGCTTTGCCCGAACCGGGAGAGCCTGGTGGCTTGCTGGGCGCAGCAACTCAGGTGGAACTGACGCGGCCCCTGGGCGAGATGATCAAGGAGGCCTTGAGCCACGGCAGGCAGGCCTTGCCGCGCGGCATCGTTGAACCGGTCAATGCGGACCAAGTCGAGGCCATGGTGCGCGCGGTTGAAGCGGCGCTGGATGTGCGGCGGCGCTACCAGTTTTTTGTCTGGAGCCAAAGTCATCTGCAAGCCTTGTTGCCACACCAATTGTCGGTATGCGGTGCCTATGTGCGCCAGCGTCGTGAGGTGGTGTTCGAGGCTTTCAACAGTGTTGCCATCAACACGGATTTGCTGGACTGCCTGGCCGACGGTCGCAGCCCCTTGATGCAGCAGCTGCAGGGGCGCTGGATTGACCAGCGCGGCAAGCCTCTGGCCGTGGCGGTGCAAAGCCTGGAGGGGCAAGCCCTGGCCCCCATGCGCCAGGCCTTGCTCGACGCGGGCTTTGTTGAACTGCTGGTGCATGGCGTGGCCCGGCCGCAGCGGCCGACCGAGATCGAGAGCTTTTTCGTGTTCTCCAGCCAGGGGCGCATCAGCGGGCCGCAGCAGCGCTTGATGATGGAGTTGCTGATGCCTTATCTGCACGGCACCTGGCAGCGGGTGCAAACGGTGGAGCGAGACATCAGCGAAGCCCCGCGCACGGTGGGTGTGCGCCAGGCCCAGGGCAATGCCATTACCGAGCGCGAGCGCGAGATCCTGTCCTGGCTGCGCGAAGGCATGAGCAATCAGCAGATCGGCGAGCAACTCAGCATCAGCGCGCTGACGGTGAAAAACCATGTGCAGAAAATTCTGCGCAAGCTTGGCGCCGCCAACCGCGCGCAGGCGGTGGCCCGGGCCATGTCGATGAATTTGCTGGGGCGCTCCAGCACGGACGGCGGGCGCGACGGGGCTTGAGTCGACCGCTCGAAAAGCCTCAGGGTTTGCCCGCAATGTCCCTGAAATTTGCCGGCCGGCATGGGTTGTTCGGACTATGCGGCGCGGTGTGAACGGTGAATTTATTCACGTAGTTCTGACAATATTCCGGAGTCGATGCACAACGCATTCGGTCTTCAGCTCTTTTCTCTTGTGCAGGTGGATTTGTCCATCTGCCCCGCCCGAAAGTGGCCGCCGCAACGCTCCCCTTGTGGAACTGATGATGAGTTCCAGACATTGAGCGCTTCGCCAGTGGTTGCTCCTTAGGCGGCGCCGATCAACTTCAGGCTCTTCGTGGCCTTGGTCGGTACCTGTCCTTTTGAGTTTTTCCTCAAGCAACCATTCGGAGTTAAGCATCATGTTGATGATCAAGAAAATCGCTGCTGCGGCAGCTTTGTTGGCAGCCGCCCCAGCATTCGCTGCCATTCAAGGTGGTTACACCAACCAAACGGACGGTGAGCTGTATTTCACCGTGTTTGACGCCTCGCGCAACATCTCCTACACCAAGGACCTGGGTCTTTTCCTCAATGCCTTCAAGGCGACCGCTGATGGCGTGGACGCCGGTTTCACCAAGAGCTTCAGCCTGGCTGGTGATGCCAACTGGACTTCTTTTGTGTCGCAGGCTGATGCCAGCCAAATGGTCTGGAATGTCACGGCTCAAGTGCTGAACGGTGGCTCTACGCCCGGTAAGGTGAAGTTGTTGACGACCATCAAGAACGGCGACGAGGGCCTGGTCGCTAACTGGACAAATCAACTGTTCTCGCAGGGCATTTCTGCATCAACTACCGCAGTATTTCTGGGCTCCGTGAATGCCACGGGCACTCATGGCGTGTCCGGCGTTGCGCCCAACTACGCAGTGAATGGTTCGAGCGTCAACAAGTTGTCCGAAGGCACAGGTAACGCCTATTTTGGCAAGTGGGTTGGTGAAAACTTCAATGGCAAGGCCGCCTTCTCCAACTCCAATGCCGTCGGTGCTTCGGCGTCGTTTGACTTGATCACTCGTTCCAGCACCGACCAGCTGAGCCTGGTCAATGTGGATGCCTTTGCCAATGCCCAGAAGACTGGCAAGTGGACCTTCGTGAACGGCGCCAACGGCCCCGTTCTTGACTACACCTTGGCTGCTGTGGCTGCCGTGCCGGAGCCAAGCAGCTATGCCCTGCTGATCGCTGGCCTGCTGGCTATCGGCTTTGTGGCGCGTCGCCGCAACCAAGCCTAAGCGTTGATCGGCGGCCTTTTGCCGCATTGACTGCGCTTTTTCCCGAGCACTAATTTCGCACGCTGGTGCATCGCCGCGCTTTTGCTCGGCGCTGCCCGCCTGCGCCTTCATTGAACAAGGTTGATCATGAAAATCCGTTCCATCGCCCTCGCCGCCGCCGCCGTGGCCGCCTCTTCCGCTTTCGCCGCGCCCATCAATGTGGACGCACCGAGCACCGTGCGCATCTATATGAGCGGCGCTTCCGCCGTGCGCGCCGCCCTGGGCAGCGTGGTGCTGAACGATGTTTGCGGCGGCTTCGCCAACAGCTCGGCCACCGTTTACAACGCCACCTATGACGCTGCTGCTGGCTTCAAGACCTTGACCAATTTCTGGGCCGTGACTTGCAAGCTGCCCGCACCCAAGCTGGGTCTGGCTGCCGGCACCGATGTCGCCTTCTTCAAGAGCGATGCGGGTGGTTCTGCCCAAGGCGTGTTCCCCGTGTACTTCGGTACGGCCCGCCCCTTCGCCGAAGTGACGGCCTGCACCACGGGTTCTGGCCAGGCATTCAGCGGCTGCCCCTCCACCCGCACGGCCGTGCCCACCTTGGGCATGTCTGATGTGGAACCCGCCATGTTCAAGGGCTTCAACGTTCCGTCTGACCCCTTGGATGCGGATGATGACAACTACCCGGCCGATGGCCTGAGTGCTGCACAAATCAACGCATTGCAAGTGACACCGGTAATTCAGACCGTGTTCGGCGTGGCCGTCAACACCAATCTGTACAACGATATGTTCACCAAGCAAGGCTTGAGCGCTGTGAAGGACAACGCTGGCGTTGCCTGCTCGGTGGCATCCACTGATGAGCAGTGCATTCCGTCCATCGGCAAGGCTGAAGCCCGCACCTTCTTCTCCGGCAATGCCGAGGACTGGAAGCTGATCTCCAGCAATGCCGCAAAGAATGCCACCCAAGTCAATATCTGCCGCCGTGTTAACGGCTCCGGCACCCAGGCCGCCGCCAATCTGATGTTTGGTGATGCGCCTTGTGGCTCTTCCAACACGCCTCCCGCCGCCTGGGATGCATCTAGCTCGGCAGCGCCGGACGATATGTCTGCCTCCGCCAACACCACCCTTGGCAACCTGACGGTGAGCGACTATTTGATCGCCAATATGGGTGGTGCTGCCAATGGCCCGATGCCCGTTGGCAGCAAGTTTGTGTTCGAAGGCCCTGGCACTGGCGACGTGGTCAGCTGCATGAACCAAGCGCAAAAGGCTGACGGCTATGCCATCGGCCATATCTCCAAGGAAAACGCGCCTGGCTCCAACAGCTGGAAGCATGTGCGACTCGAAGGTGCTGTGCCTAACGGCACGAACGCCAAGCAAGGCCGTTATGACTACTTGTTCGAGTCCACGATTCAGTACAACAAGAGCGCCTATGCAGCCCTGACCTCGGCCCAGCAATCCTTCATCACTGGTTTCACTGCTGAGATCGCCAAGCCTTCGGCTTTGAACACCTTGTCCTCTGCCAACAAGGCCGGCGTTTTGGCGCTGCCCACCAGCTACAAGGGTGCTTTCGGCACAGGTACTGCCGCTGAAATCGCCTTTGGTTCGCGCGTGAACCGCGGCGGCAATAGCTGCAGCCCGCTGGCTGCCGTTAAGTAAGTTCTGGCTTGCGAGGTCATACCAGCACCTTGCTGGATGACCATGCTCCGAGGAGGCTCAGCTGAGCCTCCTCGTTTCTTCACTGGTAATTGACTATGCGTGAAACATTTGCCGCCCTTAGCGCGCCTCCCTCTAGCGGCCTCACCCTTGGTCCGATGTCATTGTTGAAGCTGACCAAGCTGGCTTTGCTGGCGTCGCTGATGTTTCTCAATCACGCGCAGGCCACCATCTCTGGTGGTTCGGCCAGCCCTGCTGGCCCCAATGCAGCGTTCTACAAAAACAATGGCGAGTTGGCCTTTGTCGTCTCGGACTCGGAAGCCAAAGTGTCTTACACGCTGGACCTGGGCCTGGACATGAATGCTTTTTTCATTTCTTCCCAGCAAGAAACTTTTACTCAGCTCTTCATTCCCATCACCGATGCGCAATGGGCAAACTTTTTGCCACTGGTCAACGTCGCCAATCTGCGTTGGACGGTCTTTGCGACGCAGCCCACCACGAATACCGCATCGGGCTTCAATCGGATCTTCACGACGGTTCAGCAAGGTGACGAGGACAAAATTGCCACCATGACGAATCAGCTGCTATCGCAGGGCAATTCCGCCAGCACGGTGATGACGTTCTTGGGTAGCGTGAACGCCACGGGCACGCATGGCGGTCCAGCCAACTTCCCGGTCAATGGCAGCAGCTTCAATGTTCAGGCCGACAAGCCGAACGCCTATTTCGGCAACAACAGCGCCAATTGGAGTGACACGATGAACGGCAAGGCGCCGTTCACGATGAGTAATAAAGTGGGTCAATCGTCCTGGTTCTATTACCTGACTCGCTCCAGCACGGATCAGCTGAGCAACATCCTTGTCGACGAATTCGACAACGTCGGCCACGACGGCTACTGGGGTTTCACCAAGGTGCCCGACAACGCCAACTCGCCCTACAAGGGGCAGTACCTGCTCAGCTACACCCTGGAAGCCAGCTCGCCCAAGGCCGCCACCGTGCTGGGCCAGGCGCGCATCAATATGACGGACTTCAGCGCCGGCTTCATGGCCCGGGCCTATGTGCCTGCGTCCACTGAATTTGAGGGTTATCGGCCGGGCAGCCTGGTGGTGCTTAGCACCAGCTTGAGCAGCAGTGTGAGCGCTGTGCCCGAGCCGGCGAGCTGGGGCTTGATGGCGCTGGGCCTGCTGGCCCTGGGTGGCCGGGCCAGGCGTCTGCGCCATGCCAAGCGTTTGCCGTGCTGATTGCCTGACGGCCCGAGGCGCCTGCCCATCGCTGTGCGCGCGGGCCGTTTGGGTCGCTCGGGCCGCTGGCTTGAGGCATTCGGCCTAGGTCTTGTAGGCCGAGCTAGTCCGAACGGCTCACGCCGGACGGCTGCTTCTTCATCGCCGCTTCACTGCGGCTTTCGATACTGCTTTCACTATGAAATCGTGCGCCTCTCTTCTGGCCGCAGGCCGGGGCCTGTGCGCTAGCGCTGCAGTCACGGCCGGCTTGGCCCAGGGCTTGCTGCTGGCCGCAGCGCCTGCGCTGGCTGCCAGCCTGCAAACGCCGCCGCAGCGTCCCGCGGCGGCCGAGGCCGCGTCGCCGCGCTTTGCCATTCTTGAATTTGAGATCAGCGGCAATACCGTCTTGCCCGTGGCGGCGGTGGAGCAGGTGGTGCTGCCCTTCATGGGCGAAGACAAAGACATGGCCGATGTGGAGGCCGCCCGCGAGGCGCTGGAAAAGCGCTATCAGCAAGCCGGCTTTCTGACCGTGTTTGTGGATATTCCTGAGCAGTGGGTGGACGGCGGCGTGCTGCGCCTGCATGTGACCGAGGGCCGCGTGGAGCGCTTGCGCGTGACCGGCTCGCGTTACTACGACCAGGGCGTGATCCGTGAGCGCGTCAGCCAACTCGCCCCCGGCCAAGTGCCCGACTTCAACCAGGCGGCCGCGCAAATCGCCGGCCTGAACCGCGAGGAGCGCCAGCTGCAGCAAATTCTGCGCCCGGGCCTGACGCCCGGCACGGTGGAAGTGGAGCTGCGTGTCAACGACAAGCTGCCCGCCGGCGCTAGCCTGGAAATCAATAACCGCCACGCCGCCGACACCGACCCCTGGCGCGCCTCGCTGGCCCTGCATCACGACAACATCTGGCAGCGTGACCACAGCCTGACGCTGAGCCTGATCACGGCGCCGCGCAATACGAAACAGTCCAGCGTTTTGGTTGGGAATTACAGCTGGCCGCTGAGTGCAGAGCCGGGTCGCCCGCAAAGCTTGTTGGGCACGGTGGTGCTGTCGAACAGCAATGTGGCGCCGCTGGGCGCCGGCACGGTAATCGGCAAGGGCGCCACCTACGGTCTGCGCTGGAATCGCAGCGTGCCGCATGCCTCAAGCGAAGGCGACTCGCTGCACAGCTTCAGCGTGGGCGGCGACTACAAAGACGTGCAGGAACAGCAGCTCAGCGCGGGTAGCGAGCTGTCCACGCCTTTGCGCTATCTGCCATTTCAAGCGGCCTATACCGGCATCTGGTTTGCGGGCGGGGTGCAAAGCAGCCTCAGCAGCAGCATCACCTTTGGTTGGCGCAACTGGTTGCAGCGCGATGTGGCCTGCCCGGGCAATGTCGGCGCGGTGGATCAGTTCCAGTGCAAGCGCGACGGTGCCGATGGCAGCTTTGCCTACTGGCGCGGCGAGTTGCGCGATGCCCGGCCTCTGCGCACGCTGGGCCTGCCGGCCGCTTTGGGCGGCAGCCTGAACACCCGCTTCGCCTGGCAGCTGGCCACCCAGCCCTTGGTGTCGGGTGAGCAATACGCGCTGGGCGGGGTGGACACGGTGCGCGGCTATCTGGAGGCCGAAGCTGCGGGCGACAACGCCATGCTGGCCGGTCTGGAATGGCGCAGCGCCAATCTCTTGGCGGCGCCCGCTGTTGCTGGCGCTGGCGCCAAAGCCGAGCCTTCGTGGTGGCGTGAGCTGACGCTGCTGGGCTATGCCGAGGGCGGCCGTGTGCAAACCCTCAACCCCTTGCCCGAGCAGACCGAGCATATGTGGCTGGCCGGTGCCGGCCTGGGCTTGCGCCTGCGTGCCGGTGCTGGCTTGCAGGCGGACCTGGACCTGGCCTGGCCCCTCAAAAGCACCCGCATCAGCCCCAAGAACGAACCTCGTTTGCACCTGCGCCTGAGCGCACAGCTTTGATCCCGATTGCCATCATGTCCGCCACAGCCTGCCTTCACCCCATGCCCGCTCCATTCGCGCTCAGCCCCAAGGCGATGTTTGCGACAGCGCCCTTGTTGGTGGCCATGCTGGCGATCTGGCCCTTGCAGTCCTTGGCCCAAGCCGGCGCCCGGGCTGCCGCGCCGGCGGCCCAGGTGCTGCCCGCCGGCATGCGGGTGATCACCGGCAATGCCGCCTCTCGCATCAACACCGATAACGGCCGTGGCGGCCAAGACATGGTCATCGACCAAGCCACCGCCCGCGCCATCTACCAGTGGCAAAGCTTCAATATCGGCGCCAATAGTAGCGTGGAATACCGCATGCCCAGCGTCGGCAGCGCGGCGCTGAACCGGGTGGACAAGGGCGCGGCGCCCAGCGCCATCTTCGGCACGCTCAAGGCCACCGTGCCCAACCCGGCTTTTGTGGCCGGCGGCAGCCAGCCCGAGCGCATCAGCGGCGGCGACATCTTCTTGCTCAACGGCAATGGCATCTTGTTCGGCCCAAATGCCAAGGTCGATGTGGGCGCGCTGATCGCCTCGACCCTGAACGTTGACAACGACGACTTCCTGCTCGGCCTGACCAAGTCCATCTACGCCACCAACCCCAGCTTCAAGCGCGATGCGGATGTGCTGGGCGTGCCCGATGTGGGCCGCGGCTTTGTGGAGGTCAGCAAGGGGGCGGCCATCACCACACCTTCCGGCGGGCGGGTGTTCTTGTTCGCTGAGGATGTCATCAACGCCGGCAGCATCGCCACCCCGCAGGGGCAGACGGTGCTGGCCGCGGGCGAGCAGGTCTATCTGCAAACGCCCACCGTTGAGCGGCTCTATGCCTCCGAGGTCAACGCGGCCGTGCCGGCCGTGCGCGGCTTGCTGGTGGAGGTGGGCACGGGTGCCGGCCGGGTTGATCAGCTGGGTGAAATCGCCAGCAATCGCGGCAACACCACCTTGGTGGGCATGGCCGTCAACCAGATGGGCCGCATCAGTGCCAGCACCAGCGTCAGCGAGAACGGCTCGGTGTTCTTGTTGGCCCGCGGCCAGGCCCAGGGCATCAGCTCGGGCGGCGTGATCGTCAAGCGCGCGGCAGAGGGCGGCACGCTGACCCTGGGTGCCGCCAGCCGCATCGAGATGGCGCCGGATGCCGCCGGGGCCAGCTCCACCGGCGATCAGTTCACCGCCTCACGCGTGGAAATGAATGGTTTGAACATTCAGCTGCAGGGCCGCGATTTGGCAGGCAATGCCGGCGCGCAAATCAATGCCCCCGCGGCCCAGGTGCGCTTGCGCGCCGAGGCCAAGCCGAACTATGAAAAGGTCGACCCGCAGGCCAAGGCCACGGACAGCCCCAATCTCGAAGCGGCCACACGCCCCTTCGACGCTCGCGCCAGCATCGTGCTGGGTGAGGGCGCGGGCATTGATGTCTCCGGCACCCGCAGCACGGTGGTGTCGGCCGCACGCAATTTCGTCACCACCGAATTGCTGGGCGGCAATGATCTGAAAGACGCCCCGCTGCAAAAAGAGGGGCCGCTGTACCGCGCCAAGGTGACTTTTGATGTGCGCGCGCCCGCGCCCATCTTGGGCGATACCAGCAGCTATCGCGACAACATCCCGAAGTCCGCCGAAGAGCGCATGGCCAAGGGCGGCAGCTTGATGCTGGAAAGCACAGGCTCGGTGGCGACGCAAGCGGGCTCCAAGCTGAGCTTGAGCGGCGGCCAAGTGGCCTACACCGAAGCGCTGGTGCGCCCCAGCCGCTTGACGGCCGAGGACGGCAGCCAGGCCACGCTCAACACCGCCAGTGCCGATCAGCGCTATGTGGGCCTGAGCGATGCCAGCTACGGCCTATACGGCCGCTGGGGCAAGGTCACGGGCTTTCGCGCCAGCAGCCAGGGTCAAGTGGCCAGTGCCTATGTGGACGGCCAAGCCGCTGGCAGCTTGCGTGTGCTGGCCCAGCAGGTCGATCTGGCGGGCAGCATGAATGCGAACACCCTGGCGGGCAGCCGCCAGCTGGCGGGCCTGGATGCCTTGGCCGTGGCCGGCCGCTTTCAGCTCGGCGAAGCGCAGGCCAAGGGCACGGGGGTGGACAGCCAGCTGCTCCTGAGCACGCAAACGCCGCCGTCTACACCGGCTGGCGCAGCCACGGCCGGGCTTGACACCCGCGCCAGTGTCTTGAATGTGGGCCTGCTGCAGGCGGCCGGCTTCGGCCGCATCAGCCTGGCCAGTGATCGCGGCATTGCCAGCGAGGCGGGGGCCGCACTGCAGCTGCCGGATCGCAGCACGCTAACGCTTTATTCACGCGGTTCTGATGGCATCAGCTTGGGCGCCGACATCGTCAGCGCCGGCGGCAGCCTGACGGCCCAGACGGTGGAGAACACCGAGCGCAGCAGCACGCCCGGCACTATTCGCGTGGCGGCTGGCGTCAAGCTGGATATGGCTGGCCGCTTGCTGAACCAGGAGCTCGATGGTGTCAGCGTGCAGCGCGCGGTTCAGGGCGGCAGCGTCACGCTGAACTCGGGCGCTGGCCTGCTCTTGGGCCAGGGCTCGGTCTTGGATGTTTCTGGTGGCGCGACGGTGCGCAGCAATGGCAGCGTGCAAGCCGGCAACGCCGGCAGCTTGGACTTGAGCAGCAGCCTGGTCGCGGGTCAGGCGCAGGCTTTTGACTTGGGCGGCAGCTTGCTTGGCGCCGGTGTGGAAAAGGGCGGCAGCCTCAAGCTGCGTGCCGCCACGGTGCAAATCGGCGGCAATGGCCCGGCGCTCGACAAGGCCAGCGGCGGCCTGAATCTGGGTACCGAGTTCTTCTCGCAAGGCGGCTTTGAGCGCTTTGATGTGGACGGCATGTTGTCGCTGCAATTGGCAGAAGGCGCCGTGCTGCGCCCGCAGCTGCAGTCGCGCCAGGGCGGTGAGGCCTTGCGCGGCGGGCTCAGCGGCAGCCGGCTGGCCGATCTGAGCGGTTTGTTGCAGCAAGACGCGGCCTTGCGCCGGCCTGTCAGCCTGAGTTTGCAATCCAGTGGCAATAGCGCCAGCGCGCAAAGTGGCGCCCTGCGCATTGCCGAGGGTGCCCAGATTCTGCTGGAACCTAGTGCCAATTTGACGCTGACCGCCGGCCGCAGCTTGCAGATGATGGGCCAGCTGACTGCGCCCGGCGGCACGGTCAGCCTGACGCAAAAGCCCGGCCTAGGCGGTGACGCAGCGGAAGACGCGCTGCACCTGGGCGCAGCCAGCCGCATCGATGTGTCTGGTTTGGCCTTGCTGCAGCCCAATGGCGATGGCCTTTTGCGTGGCCGGGTGCTGGAGGGCGGGGTGGTGTCGCTCAATGCCGTCAGTGCGCAGTTGGACGCCGGTGCGCTCATCAAGGCCGATGGGGCCCAGGCCCAGCTGGATGCAGCCCCCACGGGGGCCGCCTTTGCCGAAGGCCGCCAAACGGTGGCCAGCGCGGCGGGTGCGCTCAATATCGCCGTTGACGTGGCCGGCCGGCAAGACAGCTTGCTCAATGCCAGCTTCCAGGCCAAGGCCGGTGGCAGCCGCCAGGCGGACGGGCGCCTGAGCGTCAAGATGAGCAAGAGCGGTGACGCCGCGCAAATCCCCGCGCACCGTTTGCTGCTGCAAGCGGCGCCTCCTGCGGGCGCGCCGGTGCAGGCGCAGAGCCAAACTGGTGTGAAGACGGTGCAGCTGGCGCAAAGCCTGCTGGGCGCGCCGGCCAGCCTGGCCGACATCAGCCTGGGTTCTATGGACAGCCTGGTTCTGGCCGGCGACTTGCAGCTCGACGCTGCCCGCCGCCTCAGCCTGGATACGCCCTTGCTGCAGCTGGGTCAGGACGCCAAGGTGCAGCTGCGCGGCAGCTCGGTACAGCTGCGCAATAGCTCGGCCTATGTCGCGCCCACGCTGGCCCAAGCTGGCAAGGGCCAATTGCTGGTGCAAGCGGCACCGCGCAGCGGCGCTGCAGCGGATGGCACCAGCCTGGATCTGGTGGGCCAGCTGCAGATCGCCGGAGCTTCGGCCATTAGCCTGGCCACCCAAGGGGACTTGCGCCTGCACGGCGTGCTCAACAGTGCGGGCGCCAGCGCCGGGCAGTTGCGCAGCGATGCGGACCTGACTCTGTCCGCTGCGCAAATCTACGGCAGCAGCGCAACGAATTTCCTGGTCGACGCCAGCGGCCACAAGCTCACGCTGCAGCGGGCCGAGGGCACGGCGGCAAGCACGCCCGCCGCGCCACTGTCGGGCGGTGCCGCGCTCAGCTTCAAAGCGCAAGACATCGTGCAAGACGGCGTGCTGCGCGCGCCCTTGGGCAGTCTCACGCTGCAGGCCGAACGCGAGCTGACCCTCACCCCCACCAGCCTGACTTCGGTCTCGGGGGATAGCTTGTTGCTGCCTTTTGGCAGCACGAGCGGCGGCTCGGCCTGGTATTACGGCTCGCCGTCCAATCAGCTCAAGGGCTTGCCGGACAAGCAGATCTCTCTCAGCGCCGCCAGCTTGAATCTGGCGTCCAGTGGCAAGCTGCAAGCCCAGCTGGATATGAGCGGTGGCGGCGCCTTGCAAAGCCAGGAGTTTGTGGCCGGGCCCGGTGGTTCCAACGATGTGTTCGCGGGCGCGGCGGGTGGTGCTTTCGCCATCGTGCCGGGTGCCGCCATGCTGGCGCCGCTGGATCTGCATATCGCATTGCAAAAAGACGCGAATGGCGCGGTGGCGGATATTCCGGCCGGCAGGCAATTGCTGCTGAGCCGCGATCTGCAATTCGGTGATCAAGTGCTGAAGGCCGGCCGCTATGCCGTCATGCCGGCGCGTTATGCCCTGCTGCCGGGCAGCTTCCTGGTCAAGCCTGCAGCGGCAGGCACGACTGTCTCGGCCAACACCGCCGTCACCCAGGCCAATGGGGCTGTCTTGGCCGGTGCCAGCTTCGCCACTGCCGGCACCGATTTGCAGGACGCGCGGCCCTCGGCCTTCACCATCACGCCCAGCGCCGTGGCGCGCAAGTCTTCGGAAATTCGGACCAGCCAGGCTGACAGCTATTTCAGCCTGCAAGCCAAGCGCGAAGGCAAGGACCTGCCGGCCCTGGCTGTGGACGCGGGCAGCTTGAACCTGAGCGCGCCGCAGATGACCATGCAGGGCGCCTTGAACTACGCCCATGCTGCGCAAGCCGGGGCGGGCGAGTTGAACATCGGCGCGGCCCGCCTGGTGGTGTCCGAGCATGCCGAGCGCTTTGCTGATGCCCTGGTGCTCTCGCCCCAGGCCCTATCGGCCAGCGGTGCCGGCAGCATCATGCTAGGCGGCACGCGGGCCGTGGACGCCAATGGCCAGCGCCAAGCGGCTGTGAGCGCGCAGACGGTGCAGATTGATGGCGGCGTCAGCCTGCAAGCGGCTGATCTGGTGCTGATGGCCCAGCAATCGGTGGACCTGGGCGCGGGCGCGCATTTGAGCGCCGCGGCTTCGAGCACCGCTGCTGGCACGGCCAGTCCTGCCAAGGCCGCGGACACCTTGTATGTCAATGGCGACGGCGCTTCCCTGCGCTTGTCGGCCACGCCCACGGCGCTGCAGCGCAGCGGACTTCCCGCGCAAGCCAAGGCCCAAGGCCAGGTGCGCCTGGCCGCAGGCAGCGAACTCAAGGCCGGCGCGCAGGGCAGCTTGAGCCTGGAGGCCGCGGCCCGAACCTTGGTCGACGAGCAAGCCGCGCTGGACGCGGGCCGCTTGGTCTTGGGCGCCGGGCGGATTGTCGTGGGCGGGGCTGGTGCGGCGAGCTCCGCGCCGGCTGGCGACAACCTGCGGCTGACGGCCGGCCAGCTTGGTGCTTTGAGCCAGGCCGCCGAGCTGCAGCTGCGCAGCTACAGCGACATCTTCTTCGAGAACGGCGCCCAGCTCGGTGGCAAGGACTTGCGCTCGCTGACCCTGGATGCCGCCACGCTGACAGTGGCCGATGGTGGCCAGGCGGCCGCCAGTGCGCAGGCCCTGAAGCTGAGCAATAGCGCCGGCCAGGTGGCAGGCGCTGCCACACCGACAGCAAGCAAGGCCGCTTTGGATTTGCAAGCCACGGCCGGTGATCTGCAGATCGGGCCCGGCAGCGTCAGCACGCAGTCGGTAGCCCAGCTCAAGCTCAGCGCGGCACGCGACATTGTTTTCGCAGGTGAGGGCAGCTTGAACAGCGCGGGCGATGTGCAGCTGCGCTCGGACCGGGTGCTGGCGAGCGCTTCGGCCAAGCAGGCCTTGGCGGCAGGCGGCAGCTTGCAGCTGAGTCATGTGGATGCCTCCGCCTTGTCAGGCGCTGCGGCGTCTGCCCAGCAGCCCGGCGCAGGCGGGCGATTGACCCTGAGCGGCCGTGAATTGCTGCAGGGCGGCCAGATTGACTTGCCCTCGGGCCAGCTGAATTTGCGCGCCAGCGAGAAGCTGGTGTTTGCGGCTGGATCGTCCAGCTCGGTCCAAGGCTTCACCAAGACCTTGGATGGTCAAACCATCGCCACCGCAGGTGGCCGCATCGATGCCAGCAGCAGCGGTGGTGATGTGCAAGTGGCGGCAGGTTCGCGCCTGAATGTGTCCGGTGCCGCCAATGCCGGCGGCGGCCAGTTGCTGCTGGCGGCGCCGCAAGGTGTTCTGCAATTGGCCGGTGATCTGCAGGGCCAGGGCAGCAGCACGGCCGGCGCCAGCCTGCAACTCGATAGCCGCGAGGCTTTGAATCTGAGCCAGTTGGCCCAGCAGCTCTCGCCTGGCCAGTTCAGTCAATCGATCTCGGTACGCAACCGCCAGGGCGATCAAACGCTGGCGGCCGGTACTGTGCTGCGCTCGGCCAGCTTGGCCCTCATCAGTGACGCCGGCGCTTTGACGCTTGCCGGCGAACTGCAAGCCTCAGCGGAGCGCGGCGCGCAAATTCTGCTGGCCAGTGGTGGTGACCTGACGCTGCGCCAAGGCGCTGCGCTGTCCGCCAGCAACAAGGCCACGGGCGCCGATGGTGGCGACATCCGCTTGATGAGCGGCACCGGCCAGCTGAGCCTGGAAGCCACCTCGATCTTGTCTGCCCAAGGCGGCCCGTCCGGTCGCGATGGCAGCGTGCTGCTGCGCGCCGCCCGCACAGGCGTCAGTGACGCCAAACCTGGCGGCACCGGTGTTGCCATCAGCAACGCGGGCGCTCAGTTCGATGCCGTTCGCGCGGTGCAGGTCGAGGCAGTCCGCCTCTACGACGGGGTTGAACTGATCAGCGAGACGGCGGTACCTACGCCTACGCCTACGCCTACGCCTACGCCTACGCCTACGCCGACGCCGACGCCAACGCCTACGCCTACGCCTACGCCTACGCCTACGCCTACGCCTACGCCGACGCCAACGCCAACGCCAACGCCAACGCCGACGCCAACGCCAACGCCAACGCCCACACCGACCCCTACGCCAACACCGATCCCTACGCCAACGCCAACGCCAACGCCGACGCCGACGCCCACACCGACGCCAACGCCAACGCCTACGCCAACGCCTACGCCCACACCGACGCCAACACCGACGCCCACACCGACGCCGACTCCGACGCCTACGCCTACGCCTACGCCTACGCCTACGCCTACGCCTACGCCTACGCCTACGCCTACGCCCACGCCCACGCCCACGCCAACGCCAACGCCAACGCCAACGCCAACGCCAACGCCAACGGATCCATCGCCCGGATCGCCTGGCACGACGATTGGCGTGCGGCCACCAGCACCGCCAAGCGGGCCGCCAGTGGCTACTCCGGCGCCCGCGCCCGCCCCAGTGCCTGTGCCTGTGCCTACGGAACCTTCAGTTGGCGCGCCTGGAACCACCATTGGTGTGCCGCCGCCCAGTCCACCGGTCGGTGGCACAAGTGCCAAGCCGCAGGGGCTTTCAGTGACCGCAGCTTCTGTCGCTAGTGAGGGGATCAGCCGTATCGCTCAGGCGCAAACCTGGGCAAGTGCCAGCGCAGTGACGGCCTCTCCTGGCACGCCAGGCACCACCATCGGTGTGCCCCCGCCAGCGCCGCCGATTGGTGGGACGCCTGGGCCAACGCCGACGCCGACGCCTACGCCCACGCCCACCCCGACGCCTACGCCTACGCCTACGCCTACGCCTACGCCGACGCCGACGCCAACGCCAACGCCAACGCCAACGCCAACGCCAACGCCAACGCCAACGCCAACGCCAA